>NZ_JAFMSV010000003.1:0-1046569 GCF_017916345.1 Rufibacter aurantiacus | reverse complement strand
GTAGACTGAATAAATAATTTCGTCAGCCAACACAGTGTATACAAAACCCTTGCTTCGCTGCGGGCTTTGCATACACGCGGCCGTTGGCAGAAATAAAAAATAAATGAAAGAACTATTACAAAAGAATTGGCCAGAGTATAGAAAATATACTATAAGAGAAGACGGGCTTTATCTTGAAGTAAAAACGAATGAAGGATTTACTGCAAGACTAATCAAATTTGAAGAAATAGGCTTTGATGAGATTATTACAAAATATCAACCTGGACCATACGCAACAGGTTTCTTTTTATCTGTTTTCTTTAACCTTCTATTTTTATTGGTTTTCCTTCTCGACTTCGCTAAAAAATTTAATATTAGTTCAGGTGTAAGTTCTGGATTGACAGGTGGTATTATAGTTTGCTTATCAATTTGGGGAAGAACGATATTTAAGTTTGAGAAACAAAAAATATTAAAAGGAGAAGTTGCTATTGTATTTGACTATTTTAGAAAGAAACAAGAGCAGGTTGACTTGTTCATAAATGAACTCAAGGCAAAGCAAAGGGATTACATCAGGAAAAAATACATGGAAATAGATGAATACTTACCTCACGAAAGCCTAAGAAACAATTTTATTTGGCTTTATGAATCTAACTACATTGACCGACAAGAATTACAGGACTTATTCGATAAATTGGATAAAAAAGTAATCATCAAAGGATTTTAAAATTACTTCTGCCAACAATGCATATACAAAACCCTTGCTGCGCTGCGGGCTTTGCATATACTAACCGTTATGGCGCATTTTAAATAAGAAAAAGTGAGGCTCTACATCAAACAGAAGGGACATATATACCGCTTCTTTAAAAATGACGAAAAAGAAGAGGTCTTTACTGGATTTTGGGACAGGAAGAGGAAAATAGGTCTATTTGCTAAAGTCTTGTCCAAAGAAAATGAAGAATTAGTGACTGTCAACCTATTCAAAGAAGCCTCTATTTGGAATTACAACAAAACAGAATACAAGATTCTTCTTCACAAGGAGAACACGGAGATAATAATCAAAGCACTAAATGCTTGGAAAGGACATTGGACATTCATGTATGCTTCCGACAGCTACGAATTTTATTTTCATAGGGGACACAAGAAATCCTTGTTTAGGAATGGAAACCAAGTTGCTAAGTTTGACAAAGGGAGAGTTAACTTTTGGGATTATGATTCTGGGTTTATAGTCGCCAACAATGATGAAAACAAGTTACTTCTTCTTGCATTATTCCTATGCTTTGATATGGGGGAATCAATGGACGGCGACGTTAATGTAGATTTAGGTAATTTACTGGCAGGAGTAAAGCAATATGACTCCACCTGGTTCCCAAAATAAAAAACACGCCATAACAAGGTGCATAAGCCATGCTACGGCCGACGGCCTTGCACGCCTCATGCACGAGACGTTAGGTAGCATTAAAATTAAAAATGAAAGAGCTTCTCGATAAGTATGCGCAGGATAGGTTCGGAAACTTAGAATCACCCGAAACTGATGAAGATAAGCAACAGTTGGCTAGAGAAGTCTTCGGTAAAAATCTTGTAAACATTCTTGACGGCTGGTTAGGAACCGCTTTCGACTTACTTGGCAATCCTGAACCCGAAGAGCCGTTCCCAAGGGAGAATGAATCAAGTAGAAAAGACAAAGCTTTTAGAGAAACATTTAATAACCTGGACTCCCAGACAAAAGAAAAGATAAAAGAGCTTATCACAGAAACAGCAACAGGATTACTTTTCAGTACTCTTGTATCCTTTGACCAATTCGACTACGGACAACTTAATATTACTCTTTCGCCAAAGAAGTTCGACAACCTGAAGGAAGAGTGGCAAATCACAAACACAGAAGAAATGCTGGACTTGCACGACGAACTGTACAAATGGATTAAAAATTACAGCAAAAAAGTAAAAAATAACGCTACCTAACATTGCATAAACGCCAGCCTCGGCCGACGGCCTCCGCCGCCGTTTATACTAGTCCGTTGTGCGTAATTGAAATTATTGATGAAAAGGATTCCGAAGATATTTTTGCTCATAATCCTGGCTTCTTGCAGTAAAAGAGATGACGTCCTTTTCTCAGCGACTGACGAACTGCATTCTCTCCAGCTTTATTCCAATAACAACGATTTTGAGATTCTCTACAACGGCGTGAACAAAGCAGAAGGGAAATACAGGATTAGCAACGACACGATTCATTTAATTTATAACTCTGGACAACACATAAGTAGCGAGAATCGTCAATCCGAAGAAGCTGATAAATTGCTAACAAAGCAGATAAAAATAGACAGGAAGACAAACCGAATTCGAGCAATCGACGATAAAACTTTCTGTGCTGACATAAACTTTGACCTACTTCAGAATTAATAAAAACATGCCGTTTTCGGCTTGTTTTACTAAAATAAGGTCAAAAACAGAACTAGAAGAAAAAGGAAAAAACAACTACGCACAACAACAGCTAAACGCCAGTATCGGCCGACGGCCTCCGCCGTCGTTTAGCCAAGGCGTTAGCCAAAATTAAAATAAATGGTAAAATTCATCATTACCATAACTTTAGGACTTACTTTAATAATTGTCAGTAACGTGATTGGTCACTATAGAGGGCCTTTCTCAATACTAGCAACGGCGATTCTACCATTTATCATTGTTGGAGTGGTTAACTTCCGACTTTATAAAATTAACTTCCTTGCCACCGTATTATGCGGCTATGGAATACTTCTCCTCAATGACTTACTGATTAGAATGTATGCTGGTGGAACTCACGACCAAGTAGGCAAAGACTGGATTTTCCTTTTCTCTTTTATTGCTTTCGTTCTTTCTACAGTTTGTATGTTAGTTTATGCTTTCACAACAGTTTCAATTGTAGAAAGTACATCTCAAAAAAGAAGAAGAGTCCGAAATCTATTAGTGGTAGTTTTATGTGGAATATCTACGGCAACCTTCTACATCAATATTCTTGCAGACATATAAAAATAACTTTGGCTAACAAGGTATAAAAGTCAGCCACGGCCGACGGCCTCGCCGTCTTTTATACTAGACTGTTAGGGCAAATTAATAAGAATGAATATGCGATTATATATTCCTGTATTGGCAGCTTGTGCCTTCATTGTTTCCTGCCAAGGCAAAAAAACAGAAGAAGGCAAAGCGGTAGCACCTGTTGAGGTAATCGGCACACCGTCCGCTATTGCCGTCTCCTCTTCTGACCTAGAAGCATCCTCACCTGAAATAGCAGATAAGTCAATCACGGTAAAAGAGACTGATACTATCAGCCTTAAGGGTTACATCCTCCACTTCTCACCTTCACAGAAGACGACTTTCCCCTCAATCTTTGATGACTTCAAGGAGAGACAGCGCGTCTCAAAGGGAATGGACTATTATGACGGAATTCAGGCGGTAGAGAAGATGCTCCTAGCCAAGTGGGCAGACCTTTGCAGCGTCAAGGACTCCATGCTTGTGCTGAAACTGGACAACGGGAAAACAGTGAGCCTCCCCCAGTGGGACAAGGAGAAAGAAATGGGCCACAATCTGGAACACTTCTTCCCGCGCCAGAACTATTACCTGGTGCATGTCCCGTTCACAGAGGGAAACACCTGGCTGTTGGTAAACAAGAAGAACGGTTTCAAAAAATACATATGCGGGCTGCCCTACTTCTCCCCCGACGGGCAGTCGGCCATCACAGCCAGCTATGATTTGGAGGCAGGCTACAACTTCAACGGAATGGAGTACCTGAAGGTGCAGGGCGATTCGCTGGCAGAGGAATGGAGGCTGGATATCGGGAATAACTGGGGCCCTTCGGACATAAAATGGTCTGGCAATTCAACAGTTTTGGTAAAAAGGAGAACCTTTGAGGAAGAGGTAAACCATGCACCAGAGAAAAACCTAGTGACTAAGCTGGTGATGAAAAAAAAATAACTTGCCCTAACAAGGTGCATAAGTCATGCTTCGGCCGACGGCCCAGCACGCCTCATGCACGAGACCGTTGAGTGGTATTATAAATATGAATCAGCTTTACCTCATAAAAGAAAACAGAAAAACCACCGACTTTGTAAAGCTGGAGGCGGAGGGTAAGCTTTTATATATTTCTAAAGGAAAGGTTGGTAAAACGGGAGTAGCTAAAATTACCAGAGGCTGCGGCTCAGATGAAAAAGCATTAGCTGAATTGGAGCAAACCGCCGAGCAGTATTTAGGCAAGGGTTACAGAATAGGCAAGGAATTACCAAAGGACGTCAGGGAAACAGTTTCTTACGACAAAGCCAAATGGCACTTGGGCGGTGACTTTCCTAATGGATTAGATGATTACCAAGGCTACGTCCACACAGGTCTATACATTAACTGGTTTATCGACAACGACCTTTACAGCGATTTGCTCCTGCAAGAGTACCCCGACGAAATAAGAAGAGTAAAGGAAAAATTCATTACAGGGACAAGTTTCTACTTTGAGTACTTGGATGGGATATTCTCAACAGATGAACTCAACGAGACTGGAGCAGACTTCACATCCGACTACTTCGACTTCGAAAAAGGCCAATACCTTTCTGATTTGGAGGCAACGGTTGCAGAGGAGTTGCCCACAATTTATCATGTGGATGACACAAGGGAGAACTACGAGATGATAAGAAAACGCATTGACCAAAGATTCAGGGAATGGTCAAACAAAAAGGAAAAATAACACCACTCAGCATTATATAAAAGTCAGCATCGGCCGACGGCCTTAGCCGTCTTTTATACTAACCGTTAGGCAAAAATGTAAAAATGAAAAATCTGATATTTACGCTTCTTCTTTTTATAAGCTGCCTATCGACATTTGGCCAAACTTATTCCTCTGTAGTTCCTGACATAGAGATAATAAACTTTATTGAAAACCAGGCAAAAGAAAAATATAGTCAGAATATAAATAATTGGAAATTGGAAGAAGTATACCAGCCTGACTCAGTTCTGAAAAAACTAAAAAGCTGGAAAACTTTAACACCTAGTGAAAAAAGGAATTATAGCTTTAACTATGGTGAAGCCCCACTTCTCGCTGATTTCTTAACTAAAGCTGACTTTGAATTCATCAAAGAGCAGATTTCAGGATTAAAGGTTAACGAATGGCAAACGTTAAAAGAATTCCAGAAAACCAACAATTCAGAACTAAAAAAGGAAGATTACTATATTTATTCAGTACCCCTCTTCAGCAAAGACAGAAATTACGCATTAAGGAAGACCACCTTCTATTGCGGCAATCTATGTGGTTGGTCGTGTATAGAATTATTCAAAAAAGCAGAGAATGGACATTGGGAGAACAAGGGGTGTTATGCCAAAAAAGTCTATTATTAAAAACATCTTTGCCTAACAAAACCTAAACGTCAGCCTTCGGCCGACGGCCTCGCCCGTCGTTTAGCCTAGTTCGTTGGCGGTAATAAAAGTTCAGTTGAATGTACAATAGGAATATAATACTTGTAAACTCGCTCCTGATGGGGACAATTTATTGTCTGTTCTGTTTGTCTTTGGATTTTAGCGATTTGCTAGCCGCTTCCTTTATGGTATCTATGTCATTCCTGCCAGGTTTGAGTTTTCCTCTAACCACCACCTTTCCCATTGAGGATGGTGCCTACACAACGAACCGCAGGATTTTACATACATTCTTATCTGTCGCTATATACTTTGGAAGCTTCTGGCTTTTTAGTGCCCATATAACAACCAAGCCTTTATCAATTCTTGCTGGGTTTGTGGGTTCAGTAGGTTACCTCATTATGTCAAAGCTATTATTGAAGTACCCTTTCTCTAACCCTGAAATTCTAATAACAGGTATCCTAAGCGGATTGGCTTTCCTTCCTTGGTTTTTCCTCGGGGGTTATCCCTCCATAGGCTTGGCAATTTTGTTATGGACAGTAATCAACGGCTATCTCTTCAATTTAAAATATAGAACTACTACCGCCAACATGATGTAAACGTCATCTCGGCCCACGGCCTTCGCCGCCGCTTACACGAAACCGTTGGCAGGCATAAGAATAATAAATGTATAAATCTCACGAAGAAACCTTTGGTAGAAAGCCCGACTTCAGGGTAACATACAAAATCTATTCTCAGGAAGAAGGCGGGCGGCACGGCTGGACTTTCCAAGGGATAAGATGGGATTTCCTCTACGAGCACCCTGAACATAAAAAAGGAGAGCTATTCATTATTCACCCTGAATTCGAAGATTCAAACGGTAAGCTAATCACCGATTCTCAACTCCCGATTCCAAGATATGGAATGGCAAGAATGTGGGTAATAAATAATAAGTTTATTGACTACCACAGAGGAAAGATAAAAATCGGAACTCATGGTTACTTTATGGAAGGCAACCGAAAAGTTGGGGAGTGTGAAGTAATAGAATTGATAAACCTAAAATAAAATTACGCCTGCCAACAAGAGCTAAACTTCATCTCGGCCGACGGCCTTCGCCGTCGTTTAGCCAAGCCGTTACCTGCAATTATAAATATGAAGAACTTATACATATTTTTAGTTTTACTGATAGTTGGCTGTTCCCAAGAAAAAGGACTTGAAAAAGAACAACCGATTAAAAAGCCCGAAGCAATACAAACAAAAGAGGCAGGAGCAGAAGTAAAATTAGAAACAAAGTGTAAAGCTTGTGTTGAATCAATGTATGCTGAAACTGAACCAGATACAGTTTTCGATTTTTCTAGCGGTCAACGGTTATTGATTTGCGGAGGGTCAGAAGTGCAGGACAAAAAGAAAGTCTACTCTGAATTTGTAATCTCTGAATGCGGTAACAATAACTTAATTAGTTTTTGGGGGGCGATTGAGAAGTATGAAGTTTATTATTTGAAAGATACCTTAATGCTATTTAAGAAAGAACTTCTTGCAGTAGGCAAAAACCGAGAACTAATAGAAAATACATCGCTCATAGAATCCTTCTTCTATCAGGACAACAAACTTCAGAGAGTTAAGAAGCTTAATCCTAAAATAAAATACAGCACTAACGAAATTGATAAGACCTTACAGGAATACGTGGCAACAGCGTGGAAAACACAAATTGAAGCATCGGAAGAATACACCGAAGATAAATTGAGATTGGCCAACCGCTTGATGATAGCCGCTGTTTCTGGAAGCAAAAAATCGGAACAGTATTTCAGGGAATTCCCCAGCAAATTCAGACCAGACGGTGCCTACTCTGAGTGGTATCGTGAAATGGAGAGTTTACTAGAATTTGCTGAAAAACAGAAAAATAACAGCAGGTAACAAGGTGCATAAGCCATGCTACGGCCGACGGCCTCGCACGCCTCATGCACTATACCGTTACATGCAATAAATAGAAATAAAGAAATTGACTTTAAAAGAGCTGGAAGACAAGATTGTAGAAGTTGGGGTTACTCAGACCACTTACGTTCAGGTAAAAACGGATAATAAATCCTATAAGATAAGCTTCATCAACAAAAAAGAGTTCGAACTAAAGAAAGGAACAGTTGGTGAACTGCTTTTCTATGAAGACCATCCTTTGCTCATCGACTTCAACGAAATTCTGGAATCAACTTACATTGGCTCAAAAGCAGAAGACGCTGAGTTAGTAGCGGATGAAGTTAAAAAAGCAATTGAAGAAGTCACTCTTGGTTGGCGTCCCTGGACAACTTTCTTCGTCAATAGAAATGCTCAATACGGCTACCAGATATTCATGAATAACCTGAAGACTGGAAGCGGCAAAATCTTGGACGCACCCCCGACAATAACAAAAAAGGTTGTTGAGGTACTACACAAACACTCGATTGTCACTAGTACACTGGATTCAAGGCATTATGAAATAAAAAAGAGTAAGCTTCTCCTAATTGGCAACAACTACGTCATAGCAGAAGATTTCAAGGTAGTTGAGCAGTAAAGATTACTGCATGTAACAACAGCTAAACGTCAGCTTGGCCGACGGCTCTCGCCGCCGTTTAGCCCAGACGTTAGCATTAAGTTAAAATATGAAAAAGCTATTCCTGATACTATCGATAAGCTTGATACTGGCTATTGACGCTTATGCGTGCAGATGTGAGATTTATTCTTCCATTGAAACTCACTTGAAGGAAAGATATGAAGCCTCCGACTTCGTCATATTAGCCAAGATAGAATCTGTAAAAGACAGCCTGACAAAAGGCGACAATATCATGGCTGGCGAAAAAGACTACTGGCGACACGGCGGATACAACCCCGTTTTAAAAATCAGTAAAGTTTATAAAGGGAAAATAAAAGCCGACACAATAGAGATAACGCCAAATTGGTCGAACTGTAGTCAATACTTCAAGAAAGGCGACACCTATGTAATCTTTGGGTATATAAATCAGAAAGGAGAGTACACTACAAGTATGTGCTCTGCAAACTTTCCTTCAGCTAGAGAAGAATGGTGGAAGCAATTCCAAAAAATGAAAAAGAAAAAAACCTAATGCTAACACTGTATAAACACCATGCTACGGCCGACGGCCTCGCACGCCTCATGCACGAGACCGTTAGCTCCAATTGATAAATAAATGTTCTTTATACCTCAAAGTAAAACTGATTTAATTCACACCAACTTCATCGAAAGTCAGCTTGAGGATGAAAAAGAATTATTCGATAGTTTCAAAAAGCTGAATTCATCAGCCCAGCTTCACTACCTTGCCGACCTCTTTAATAGGGATGAAGAAAAGAATGTACTGGAATGGATTGTGGATAGCCCACTCTGCGACTACGGGACAGCACTTCTTATCTTCTGGCGTGCGCAGCCAGACTTTTACACCCAGTTTGCGGACAAATCAGAGGCAGGTTATGAAAAAGATACTTATAGACTGTTGCAAAAAATCCTGGGGAACTACAGGGATGGTAAATACAAGAAAGCAAGGATAAAATACCTGCCTCAAGAGGACGGTCAAGACATAGAGAACAACTACCCTGACCAGAAGTGGGAAATCCCAGAAGAATTCAAGTGGGGGAATCATGGAAGAGCAGTAATCTCAATGGAGAAAATAAATAATTTCCTCTTCAACCTAAGGCATCAGTGGAAAGAGATGCAAAGACAGAGAAAAAGAAATAAACGAAGAAAAAACAACAGGAGCTAACATTGTGCATAAGGCATGCAACGGCCAACTGCCTTGCACGCCTCATGCACGAGGCCGTTGTAGGTAATTTTAAATATGAAAAACTTACTTTATTTCTTATGCTTTCTTTGTATTCTAAGCTGTAAATCTGCCATTAAAGGTTATGATTCTCTAAAAGAATCTCCTTTCACAGAACTCTATAAAAATGGAAATGTAAAGAGAGTTGGCACAATTTATATTCCCAATGAATATTATAAGGAATCAGAATTAAGGACAGGGAACTGGAAAGAGTTCTTTGAAAACGGACAATTGAAAGAAAGTGGCAAATACGGATTAAGCACATACACAACTTGCTGCACTGGTGGAACCTGCCCTGTTTTTTACAGCTATAAAATAGGCGACTGGATTTATTATCACGACAACGGTCAGGTAAGGGCAAATGGAACCTATAGGATTGGCAAAAAAAATATAGACACGACTTGTGAGGGAGGCGACGAAATTCATTTTGGCTACGTTACAGAAAAATGGAAATTCTACGACAAGGACGGTAAAGAAATCAAACTATCTGATGAGCTGATAAAAGAAATTGAGATAAGCAGTTACATAGATGAATATGCCTTGAGGAAATAAAAAAACTACCTACAACATTGTATAAACATCATGCTACGGCCGACGGCCTTGCACGTTGTTTATACTAACCGTTATGCGGTAAATCAATATTTTAATAACAAGTAAAACCAACAATGTATATGCCTTGGTATTTTGTAATTCCAGCTTTAAGCTTGTTTATACTAATAAATTATAATCATTACCGATTTATAATCAGTAATGGTGAAAAGATGGTGAGAATGGAATTTGGAAAAATGAGACTACCTATTTTAAAGATAAGAAGAACAGGTTTATTTAGCACTGGAGATTTTAAAAAATCTTTATTTGTAATTAGACCTGTGTTTCCAGGCGGGAACTTTAGCCTTCAGCATTATAGATACATTGACTTTTTAGATGCAACAGGAAAACAGAAAACTATAACAGTTAAAATAAAGTGGCACTTGTTCAAAAAGTTAAAGTTAGAATTCAAACCTAGCTTAGAAAAATTCACCGCATAATTAAACCTAAAAAGCACTAAAGCGCTTTTTAGCCCTAAACGTTAGGGGTAAGAAAAAAAATTCTGAAGGATAAAACCACCAGAATATAAACTATCAAAATTAGCCATTCCATTAGTTTCTTTATGGGTCAGAAAGCACAAACGATATCAACCCTCTTCATAATTTTCACGGTTATCATTGGGGCTTTATACTGGTTGGTGAAAGAATCTGACGAAAACCAAAAGAATATTGTTAATACCGTCAATAGAAGTTATGAGTATTCAAAAGGAATAATCACTGACGTAAAGTCCTATAAAGGCCATAGCATGGACGTAGTTTATACAATCAAAGGAAAAAAGTATAAGTACTCAGGTGGATGGACAAATAACCCGAATAATTTAGGAGACGGTGATTCAATAAGGTTTCGATACTCAGTAGAAAATCCAGAATTTATAATTACAGAGCTTCAGGACGAATTTTAAAAATCAATAAATTTAAAAACTCCTTCCCCTAACATTGTGCAAATGCCAGCATCGGCCGACGGCCTCCGCCGTCTTTTATACTAGTCCGTTCTCAGAAATTTAAAAAGCAAACGAACATAAGGTGGACTTAAAACTTTCAAATCAATTGAAATTTGGAAAAACTAATGATGGAAGCATTGGGACTCAGATTAAGCCTACGGGTAAAAATCCAAATAACAAGGCTTGGTTGACAGTAGTTATGAGGAAAACCAAAAATTCAAATGGAATTGATAAATTTTATTGCTTTGAAGTTGAATATCTGGAATTAGATGAAAACTATTCAGAAGAAATTTATGGGCTGGACTATGCCTTGTTTTATGTAAAGAAGGAAACCTATTTTAATATAAAGGATGAAAGAGAGCTGGAAACCTTGTTATCTCATTGGTTACCCACTTTGGACGCTTTAAAGCCCGTGGCCCAAATTAATCATCCGCATTTCTAGTAATAAAAACAACTGAGAACACCGTGTATACAAAATCCTTGCTTCGCTGGGGCCTTTTCATACACGCGGCTCGTACTACATTATAATTATGGAAGAATTCTCAATAGTAGGTGAAAACGGAAATTACCTAAAAGTCACTTTTCAAGAAGTTTACGGATTCCCAGAATCGACCTGCCATTGGGGCGGCTACGAAGTTAGAGCTGCTGTAGAAATAAAATCAGGAAGTTTCACTGCCCATTCAATCTTCTGGACATCGACAGGAGAACTTTACGAATTCTTCAAGAGACTCAAAGCTTGCAATGAAGAGGTGGAAGGCAATGTTGACTTCGCAAATTATGAGGACAATCTGAGATTAACTGCTAATTACAACAATCTGGGCCAGGTAAATATCAAAGGCAACTTCTATGCGCTTAGCGACTTGAAAAATGAATTACTCTTTGAATTTAACTCTGACCAATCTTACTTAAATGCGACTATTAGAGAGCTTTAACAAATAGTACAGCAATACGGAAATATGTAGGGCCTGGAAAAATAACGTAGTACAACGGTTGGTATAAAAGCCAGGTACGGCCGACGGCCTTGCCGTCTTTTATACCAACCGTTGTGCCAAATTAAAATGACAATAAAAGAGATATTGCAGCAACACCGAGACTATTACTTAGAACGTTTTGGAAATGCTTTAAAAGCAAGTCAGGACGGGGTTTCGGAAATTCTTTTGCTATTGAATAATGAAGAACCAAATGAACTGTTCAGGTTTTACAGGTTGGACTACCTCAAAAAGGACGACAATGGTGAAAATAAAATCATAGAATTCAATACAGAAGGATACTTAAGCCATGAGCCGCTTGAGTTCAAGATAGGAGATTCAAGAATTGAAATAAATCCATTTGTGTGGAATAACTGTGAGATATTTATCGACAACGACCTTAACGACCGGGATGAGTTCTATGAATGGATAAAAAAATGGATTGCCATAGATGATGAATATACCCAGGATGAGAATGGCTTCTCTGGATTGATTCACAATGTGACTAGTCCAGCTGCAGATAACGGCTGGATAACTACGGCCATTGATTTAGGAACTGCCCCTGTTGAAGCATTAACGGAGTTGTTAGAGGTATTCTTGAATGACGGAGCAGTAAATGAAGTTAAAATAACCTCCTCTGTTATCGATTAAAAAATAACTTGGCACAACACTGTGTAAAAGCCATACCACGGCCGACGGCCTTGCTCATCTTTTACACAAGTACGCTGTGCAAAATAGAAACAATATAAAATGGGAATATTCGACTTCTTTAAAAAGCCTATCATAATAGAAGATGACTTCTTTGGAAAACTTAGGTTTATGAAAATGAAAGACCCTGGAAAAAGTTATTTTGAAGGCAAAGGCTTGTTCGAACCAACTGGAAAAGAAATCGGATACATCATTGAAGGTAAAGAAAGTGGGCCAGAGCAGAAGCAGAAAGAGTTTTACAAATGGATTCAGGAAAATTACTTAGAGTTAACAACTAAGTTCACGCCATTAGTGGAAGACGAGTTTGGAAACTGGAAGGACAATTTCAAAATTATAGACTTCGACAGAGAATTTATATTAGTTGGAGTTACAATACCCATACAAGATAACACACCTTTTGAATGGGATATGTCATTTGACACAATTCACGATGAAAACCATCAGGTAACAGTAGACTTCATCGGATTAGAACCGCATGGAGTCTTGATAGATGGTTAAAGAACTACTTTGCACAACCACAGCTATACACCAACATCTGCCAACGGCCTCGCCTGTTATTTAGCCATGTCGTTGGTGGTAGTGGTAATTGAAAGGATGCAATGAATGTCTGACATAGGGAAAATAAAAGCTCCGTTGTTCTTTTTGGGGTTAGTCATTCTTTTGGTAAATGACTTCTACTTAAAGTATGAGTTCCACAATGAGCTAACGGGCAAGCTGTCAGACTTTGCAGGGCTGTTCATATTCCCCTACTTTTTCTCGGCAGTTAGACCTCAATCAAAGAACGCAATATACCTGGCGACAGCAGTAGTATTCTTTATCTGGAAATCACCCATCTCTCAGCCATTGATTGAGTATTGCAACAGTTTAGGGGTGGCTGCTAACCGTACTGTCGACTATACAGACTTGCTGGCAATATGTATACTTCCCCTGTCTTACTGCTATTTCATGAATAGGAACTGTGGTTATGAGAACCACAGGAAGCCTTTAATTACCGCTACTCTCGCGCTCATTTCTTTATTCTCATTTTGCGCAACCACTCTAAAAAGGCAGCAAGTAGAAATACTGGTAAATACCGACAAATTATTCATCCTCACCCTTAGCAAAGAGGAAGTATTCAATAGACTTAGCCCTGCTAACACCAACACTGTCTCATTTCTGGGTAATAGCGGAGACTCTCTGTATTACCTTCACTTTGACATCCCAGACTTGAAAGCAGATGTGAAGGCAGCAGCAGAAATCTATAGGCTTGGCCCAGGCAGAACGGCTATAAAGCTTGACAGCGTGACCACGGCCTTTGTCACAGGTGGACTATTCAACAGTGTGGACCAAGATGATTTGGGTAGGATAAAGATGTTGAAACCTGCCATGCTAGAAGAATATTTCCAAAAGTATTTTATCAGGAAGCTTGAAAATAATCCAACTGAGAATTACCTCTATTATGAAACCAGGTCAATTCACAGTGTAAATAAGAAAATCAACTGACCTCCATCATGGTGCATAGGTCATGACCCGGCCGACGGGTTGGCACGCCTCATGCCCAAGGCTGTTATGCGTCATTTTAGACACTTCTTCTGTCTGAAAAAGAGCGAAGCAAGAAGCTTGCCTTCCTTTTGCTCAATAATCCTGCAGCCAACCGATCAGAAGAACCCTAATAAATTTAGCAGGAATAGAAAGTTAATTTCTAGGAGTGGTTTTTTTTTAATACCTTAATGCCAACGTTGGCATGCCTCTTTGCAAGTATTGCTGGTAATCTGAACAGCTAACTTCAAGTAGAGGTGCTCCTGCAAAGAGGGTAGCCACCTTACATGGTGACCAAGGATTTGACGCAGTTCTGATTGATTTTTTTGGTAAACTACCTATAGAGGTGCAAATGCTCACAACGGCTGGCTGAATTCGCTTATTAGTTAAAGGGAAGAATTTGCCAAAAGAACTATTGGTAGAAGTTTGGAGCAGAAAAAGCCTTGCCCAACTAAGGAATAGTGCTGTTGCAAAAGATCTTTATTTCTTTACAAAGTACCAGGAAAAGCTATTCTGCCATTTTTGGCAGGTTTTAAAGAAAACAGCCATTAAATGCTTTGAGGTGTCTTAAACAGCAGCAAATTATATTTTAAAAAATTAAACGTGAGCAAGAATGAAAAATAAACTGAGTTTTTCCCTTTTGGCCTTGATGTTTGTGATGCACACGGCTGCATTTGCCCAGGACCCTAACTTTTACATCTTCCTGTGCTTCGGGCAATCCAACATGGAGGGGCATACCAAATTTGAGCCGCAGGACACCACCGCCAATAAGCGGTTCATGGTCATGGAAGCAGTAGACTGCCCTAACCTGGGAAGAAAGAAAGGCGAATGGTACCCCGCTACGCCCCCTTTAACCCGGTGCAACACCGGCCTTACCCCCGCTGATTATTTTGGCCGAACCCTGGTAGCCACCCTTCCAGCCAATGTAAAAGTAGGCGTAATCAATGTAGCGGTGGGCGGCTGTAAAATTGAGCTGTTTGAAAAAGGCACTTACCAATTTTATGTGGCAGCAGCACCAGACTGGATGACGGCGGCCCTTGAGCCGTATGATAAGAACCCTTATGGCCGCCTGGTGGAGATGGCGAAACTGGCGCAGAAAGACGGGGTGATCAAGGGTATTTTAATGCACCAGGGAGAGTCAAACACCGGTGATACCACCTGGCCCTCCAAGGTGAAAGGAGTATATGACAACCTGTTGAAAGATCTGAACCTCAACCCCAAAAAAGTGCCCTTGCTGGCTGGGGAAATGGTAAGTAAGGAGGAGGGAGGTAAATGCGCCAGCATGAACGCCATCATTGCCCAACTGCCCCAGGTGATACCTAACGCGCATGTCATTTCCTCTGAAGGTTGTACGGCCCTGGATGACCAACTGCATTTCACCGCCGAAGGGTACAGAAAGCTCGGAAGACGCTACGGGGCCAAAATGCTGTCTCTGTTGGGGTATAAAAATGCCCGGCCTGAGTAACAGAAGACTTTAGGGAAGAAATACGCTGGTCCTCAACAACGGTACATTTTCAAATCACTAGTAAAGGAGTAATTCACCTCATGATAAAGGTAAAAATTGCCGGGTTTCTTCTTCTCATGTGTTGTGCCCTGCAAGGAATTCAGGCCCAGAACCCCATCATCCAGACTGCCTATACCGCAGACCCTGCCCCCATGGTGTACAATAACAAACTATACCTGTACACCAGTCATGATGAAGACGGCTCTACCTGGTTCACCATGAATGACTGGAAGCTCTATACCACTGATGACATGGTGAACTGGACGGATCATGGCACCATACTTTCCTATTCTGATTTCAGCTGGGCGAAAATAAATGCGTGGGCCCCGCAATGTATAGAACGCGGTGGTAAATTTTACATGTACGTTCCCTTAACCACCCATGATAACAAAGGGGCCATTGGGGTAGCGGTGGCCAACAGCCCATACGGGCCCTTCAAAGATCCACTGGGCAAGCCCTTGATCCAAAGCGGAGCCGGAGACATTGACCCTTCGGTTTTTATAGATGATGACGGCCAGGCCTACCTTTATTGGGGCAACCCCAAATGTTACTACGTCAAACTGAATGAGGACATGATCTCTTACCAGGGAGAAGTAGTGCCGGTACCCAATACCATAGAAGCCTTTGGCAAGCGCGAGGGCAACCCTGAAAGGCCCACCACCTATGAAGAAGGTCCGTGGCTCTACAAACGCAAGGGGTTGTACTATTTGCTCTTTGCCGCTGGCCCTATTCCGGAGCACATAGGCTATTCCACCAGTTCCAGCCCAACCGGCCCCTGGAAATACCAGGGCGTTTTAATGCCCACCCAGGGAGGTAGTTTCACCAACCACCCGGGCCTCATTGACTTTAAAGGGAAAACCTATTTCTTCTACCACAACGGTGCCTTGCCTGGCGGAGGCGGCTTTACCCGCTCTGTTGCTGTAGAAGAAGCGATGTTCAAAAAAGACGGCACCCTGCAGCCCATGAACATGACGAAAGGAATAACCAAAGGCCTTGCTCCTTTAAACCCGTTTGTGAAGAACGAGGCCGAGACCATCGCCTGGTCTGAAGGGGTTAAATCCATGCAGAATGAAAAAGTGGGCGTGTTCGTGACGGCCCTGCGAAGCGGCGCCTACACCAAAGTTAAAGACGTGGATTTCCGGAAAACAGGAGCCTCTGCGTTTACTGCCCGCCTGGGTACCACGCATAACAGCGAAGTGACCCTGGAAATCAGGTTGGGGAGCGTGGATGGCGAATTACTGGGAAGTGTGAAAGCACCCCTTACCGGAGGGAATGACAGATGGGCCCTGGTATCTACAGCTGTTAAAAAAGTAACCGGCGTCCATGATGTCTATTTTGTCTTCAAAGGAAAAGAAGAGAGCAATATCCTGTTTTTCGATTACTGGAAATTCTCCCAATAGTCATTGAAAAATAGGGCAAGACCTGGCTAGCAAAACGCACACAAGGCAGAAAAGGAAACTCCTATGCTCTTGTAATCATACCCAATCTTTTAACGAACATTTAAAATCATTTCTCCATGACTTACAATTTTATAAAACTGGCTAAAAGATCCGTTCTGGTCCTCTTATTAGTCTCTGCTGCACCTGCCATGGCGCAGGATGGTACCATCTATCCACTCAAGGCCCCGGCTGAGCCAAAAGCCATTCCGCTGGGTACCGGTGGGGTGGAGGGGCAGAAAGCCCCTGAGACCTGGTTCAAGCAGTGGGGAGACCCTATGGCGCGGAACATCTCCACTGCAACCCTCACACCCTTCTTACCTGCTCCGGGAAAGGCGAACGGCACGGCCGTGATCGTGGCACCAGGCGGCGGTTACCGGTGGCTCTCCATGGGTAATGAGGGCTGGGAAGTAGCCCAGGCCCTGGCGGACAAAGGAATCGCTGCCTTCGTGCTGAAATACCGCCTGCACCCCACGCCGGAGACGCTGGAGGATTTCAAGGCCTGGATGGACCGGCCCCGCAACGCCCCGGCCCCAGCTCCCTCCGCCAGCGCATCAGCCAGTACAACTGCAACTCCGCCCAGCATGCCGCAGTTAGACCTGTCTAACCAGTTAGAAGATGCCGAGGCCGCTTACGCCATGATCCTGAAGCGCTCCAAAGAGTGGGGGGTGGATACAAACCGAATAGGCATGATCGGCTTCTCGGCGGGTGCCGGCCTCACGCTGCACTCCACCCTCAATTCCAAGACCATGAGATTGGCCTTCATCGGCCCGATCTACGGCGGCATGGGCCCGGTGGAGGTACCCAAGAACGCACCACCCATGTTCAACGCCATCGCCTCCGATGATTTCCTTTTCCGCGGCCAGTTCGGGGTGGTAGATTCCTGGTTTAAGGCGGGTATCCCCGTGGAGTTTCACCTCTACCAAAACGGCGGCCACGGCTTCGGACTAGGCAACCCAGACAAAACCAGCAACCGTTGGTTCGATGCCTTTATCTACTGGCTGGAGGTTAATAAATTCCTCAAGCCCCAGGCTAAGAAATAATCTGAAAGTTTGTAAAGGAAGTGATTTAACCTAAGGGGCGAACCGCTTAGAAGGCAAATGCCGCTAAGTCCGCAAATGCAGAAAAACAGATGCTCTTGGGTAGAAATAATTTATCTGGGACCTCTTTCTAGTAAGATGGTTTCAGGGAAGAAAACCGAATAGTAACGCTAACATCATTCTCCTGGCACTTCTTATGAATCAGAAGTGCCAGGAGTCTATACTAAAAAATCAGTAATAAAATTCTAAGATGAAGAGAATCAAATTTGGGTCTGCTCCTCAGGGGAAAAGACGGGTAGCTATGCTCTGTGTTTTGGTGGCTTTATTTTCATTTATGGGCCTACCTGGGAATAGCCAGAATTTAAAAAATAAGGCTAAAAACGCCCCGGTGTTTTCCAGTTCTGTCTACGAAGGCCAAGACAAAGTTTACAGTGATAATCCCCTAAAACCGGATGAGTTCTACAACCCTATTCTACAAGGCGCCTATCCAGACCCGGCTATCACGCGCAAGGGCAGCGATTACTACCTGGTAGCTTCCACTTTCGCTATTTTCCCCGGGGTACCGGTGTTCCATTCAAAGGATCTGGTGAACTGGACGCAGATCGGGCACGCGTTGGACCGCGTATCGCAGTTGGACGTGCATGATACGGGAATCAGCGCCGGCGTCTATGCCCCGGACATAGAGTACAACCCCAACAATGACACCTTCTATATGATCGTGACGGCTTTTGCCGGAGGCGCAGGGAACATTGTGGTGAAATCAAAAGACCCGGCCAAGGGTTGGAGTGACCCGTTCAAGCTGAATTTCCAGGGGATAGACCCTTCTCTTTTCTTTGATGACAACGGGAAAGCCTACGTGGTGCATAACGATGCCCCGGATAAAGGGACAGAACTGTATGAAGGGCACCGGGTGATCAAGGTGTGGGACTATGACCTTGAAAAAGACCAGGTCATTGCCGGAACCGACAAGATTATAGTAAACGGTGGGGTAGACCTCGCCAAAAAACCGATCTGGATTGAAGCTCCCCACATCTACAAAAGAAACGGAAAGTATTTCCTGATGTGCGCCGAGGGCGGTACCGGCGGAAACCACAGCGAGGTGGTGTTTATAAGCGATAGCCCTAAAGGCCCCTTTACCCCTGCTCCCAACAATCCCATCCTGTCGCAAAGACACCTTAGCCAGAACAGACCAAACAAAGTAGATTGGGCCGGCCACGCCGATTTAGTAGAAGGCCCCGATGGGAAACACTATGGCGTGTTCCTGGGTATCCGCCCGAACGAGAAGAACCGTGTCAATATCGGGCGCGAGACCTTTATCCTGCCCGTTGATTGGTCCGGCCAATTTCCGGTTTTTGTCAATGGACTTGTACCCATGGAGCCAAAGCTGAAAACACCTGCCGGCGTGGAAAACAAAACCGGAAAAGAAAGCTTCTTCCCCAATGGCAACTTCACCTTCACTGACAACTTTACTTCCAAGAACCTGGATTACCGTTGGGTGGGTTTGAGAGGCCCCCGCGAAGCGTTTATTTCCCAGACAAAGAAAGGTTTGCAGATCAATCCGTTCCCGGCGAACATCAAGGAGGTGAAGCCCACCTCCACGCTCTTCCTGCGCCAGCAACACAACAGTTTCACTTATACCACCACCTTAGACTACAAGCCTGCCTCAGAAAAAGATCTGGCGGGTATTACGTTGCTGCAAAGTGAGAAATTCAACTACGTGTTTGGCCTGACCAGAAAAGGTAAAGACGCTTACCTGGTTCTGGAAAGAACCGAGAAAGGCGCTTCTAAAGTCATAGGCAGCCAAAAAGTTGATGTCAATAAGCCAATACAACTGCGGGTAAAGGCAGAAGGTGATGCCTACCAGTTCAGCTATTCAACGGATGGGAGGAGCTTCGTGGATCTGGGCAGCCCGGTATCAGGTGATATTCTCTCCACCAATGTGGCGGGAGGTTTTACCGGCACTTTGATAGGCTTGTACGCTACGTCAGCCAATGATGTACAGCCGCAGTAAGAAGACCAGATAGCAGTGATTCACCCCAGTAGCTGAGCGGTGGTTTAGACTACTTTTTTGATTTTCAGGCTTAAAACGCAAAAGACCACTTCCCATGTCTGTCACCCGACAGACCTGGTGCAAGTTACCTAGCTAGAGTAACCGGCCATTACGCCTTGGCTTTTCAGGGGATAGGCCAGGAAGATGGAGAAATAAGGAAGAAGCTTGCAATTACTTGCTATAATAGGGCTGACTAGCGAGGATTACATATTTTTAAACATGAAGAGACGGATTTAATGTATATGAAAAGACGGATACTTTTACCAGCAGCCATGCTACTACTTGGGGCATACCAGTATGCTTCGGGCCAGGATCTGAAGCTCAATGACCGTGAGTATTTTGAGCAGCAAGGCGTCAATGTGCTGGTGTACAACAACCTGTTTACCGGAGGCTTCAACGATGAGAAGAACGCCGGGATAGAATTGATTCACCATGGCGTAAGAACCGCGCAAGGCGGGGCGGTGCGGCTCTCCAACACGCCGGAGCAGTGGGACCTTGTTCCAGACATCCTGAACCGAAAGGTAGACCGGGCTGCCAAAACGGTAGAGGCTACGCTCCGGTACAAAGAGTACAACTTTGATTCCAGGGTAGTGGTGACGGCCAAGGGCAAAGGCGTGGAGATAGCCGTTTACCTGGACAAACCCGTTCCCAAGGAATTGGAAGGAAGCGCCGGGTTTAACTTGGAGTTCCTGCCCTCCCAGTATTGGGCCAAAAACTATTTGGTGGATGGGCGACCCAATCTTTTCCCGCGCTATGTGGTAGGAAACACCGTTTCCAAGCCAAACAGCCAGAAACCGAAGCAATACAAAGGCTACGTCACTTCCGATGACCGGGGAACCGGCAAATTCATAGATCCGCTTCCGCTGGAAACCGGTCGTACTTTCCTGTTTGCGCCCGATGCCCAGGAACGGATGGTAAAAATCACCTCTCAAGATGCCGACCTGATGCTGTTCGATGGCCGTATGCTGGCCCAGAACGGCTGGTTTGTGGTGCGCAGCTTGCTTCCGGCCGGTAAAACAGGCAAGGTGTTGACCTGGACAGTGGAGCCGAACGCCATCAAAGGTTGGGTAAGAGATCCTAATATCGGCTTCTCTCAGGTAGGCTACCTTCCTGCACAACCTAAAGTTTCTATTATTGAACTAGATAAGAAAGATAAACCCGCTAAAAGCGCGTCCATCTTTAAAGTAGGCGACGATGGTAAAGCCACCAAAGTATTCACCGGCAAAATCGCCCCTTGGGGTGACTACTTCAAGTATCACTATGTGAAATTCGATTTCTCTTCTGTAAAAACTCCGGGCATCTACTACATTCAGTACGGAGATACCAAGACCAATAATTTCCTGATTGGGGAACAGGTATACAGCAAGATCACCGATGCCACCAGTGACATCTGGATTCCCATCCACATGAACCACATGTTCGTGAACGAGGCCTACCGGGTTTGGCACGGCGAGCCGTTCAAGGAAGGGTACCGCCAGGCGCCGCCTAACACCGATCACTTTGATCTTCATGCCCAGGGCCCAACCACCGATACCAAATACAAAGCGCTGGACCTGATCCCGGGCCTGAACGTAGGAGGTTTCTTCGACGCCGGAGATTTTGACATCGAGACCGGCTCGAACATCAGCGTGGTGCAGAACTTTGTCAAAACCTGGGAAAGCTTCAAACCTCAGCGCGACCAGACGTTTATTGACCAGAAGCAGCGCTACGTAGACCTTCACCGCCCCGATGGAATCCCGGATGTGTTGCAGTTCATTGAGCACGGCACCCTCAACCTGGTGGCCCAGGCAGAGATCATCGGTCACATGGCCCAAACGCTCTCCAACTCAGTGCTGGACAATTACCACCACCTGGGTGACGCCGCTTCCTTGACAGATGGCCTTCCTTACAACCCCAAACTCGGTCCGTATGAAGTAGCCAAGGACGGTCGCTCCAGCGGCGTGAAAGATGATCTGTGGGCCTTCACCAGCCGCGAACCCGAACTGGACCTCAGGGCTGCCACCATGTTTGCCGCTGCCAGCCGGGCCTTAAAGGGATACAACGATGACCTCTCGGCGAGAGCGTTGACACAGTCGAAAAGGCTGTTGAAAGAGGCCACTGCCTTGTTGGCCAATCAGAAGCAGGATACTAGTGGCAGAGGCAATGCCGCCAACATGGCCACCAACCTTCAGCTGTACATTGCCACCAACGAAAAGCAGTATTTGGATAGGTTCCAAGAGCTTCTATGGCCATCCCTGGAGCGTAACGTGAGCGGAAACCTATTAACGGCCCTGGATGCCATCCCGCACCTGGACGCCTCCTACAAAGAAAAGCTCCGTCCGTACGTGGTGAAGTACAAAGAATACATTACCGGCCTTGAAAAGAACAATCCCTACGGCGTACCAATTGGCCTTACAAACTGGGCAGGCAGCGGGGACGTAATGAGCTTCGGCACCACCGTTTGCTTTGCTGCCAAGTATTTCCCTGAGATCATTGAGGGGCAGCATGCTTTCAAAGCCACGAACTATTTGTTTGGTGCCCATCCTTACCATAACTATTCATTAGTGGCCACCGTGGGCGCCACCCGCCCTAAAGCAGTCTTCTACGGGAACAACCGGGCCGATTTCTCCTTTATCCCAGGGAACGTTGCCCCCGGTATCCTGTTCAGAAAACCTGACCATTTTGAGAACTACGACGATTGGCCTTTCCTGTGGGGCCAGAACGAAGGAACCATTGGTGGCAATACCGCTTATCTGATTTTTGGATCGGCGTTTAAGAATTTAGTGAAGTAAACGGATTTCTCTATTCAGTTTAGCGCAAGAAATAAGCTTAGCGGTTTGCGGCTTATTTCTTGCGCTATTTTTTTAAACTTTGCCAAAAGCAGCGCCGAGTCAATCAGTAGGTTCACCTTAGAGGTAAAACACCTAGAACTAAGTCCACCTTTTCACTAGCTAAGTTGCGATGTGAGGGAAAGGCTGATTGAAGGTTCGTCAAAGGTGTTAACTTGCTTCCAGTGCAGCGGCCTGACAGCATATCGCCTGCCAAAAGCAACAATTCCTGCCACCATCGGTTAGGTCTAATAGTAAATGAAGTCTAAACAAGAAGCCTATGTCAATCACAAGTGAATCTGAACTTATTGGAATGCAGCGGATAAGTGAGGTTGTAGCATTAACCCTGAAGCAAATGAGGAACTATGCTCAACCGGGTATGACAACAAAGGACCTGGATAATTTTGGAGGCGCGTTACTGAAGCAATACGGTGCCAAATCAGCCCCTGCCTTGTCTTATGGGTTTCCTGGTTGGACCTGTATCAGTTTAAACAACGAAATCGCCCATGGCATCCCTTCAGATAAAAAGGTGCTTCAGGAAGGTGATCTGATCAATATTGACGTTTCTGCTGAATTGGATGGCTTCTGGGCAGACAATGGAGGCTCCTTCGTTTTAGGGCAGGATATCTATCACCATCAACCCCTGGTAGATGCTTCCAAGAAGATCTTAAGAAAGGCTATTGACCACATAAAGGGAGGCGTACGGATTGCGGAAATAGGCCGGCTGATTGAGAATGAAGCAAACAAAGCTGGGTATAAGGTGATCAAAAACCTGACTGGTCATGGGATCGGGAGACAATTGCACGAAGAACCCAGTGAGATCGCCAACTACTATGACAGGTTGAACTTAAAGAGATTTAGAAAGAACTCGGTAGTGGCCATTGAAACTTTTATTTCCACCAATTCAACCATCGCCAACACCATGAAAGACGGTTGGACATTGGTGGGCAACAGGGGAGGTTTTGTGACCCAACATGAGCATACCATTGTGATCACCGATGGGAAACCCATCATCCTAACGGAAATGAATGAGGTTTGGGATTGATGAGGTTAACTGGTGCTTGCAATACTTTTAACAGTATATACTCCGGGATTATATTCGGCAGAAAAGGCTATGGAAAGGTAGGGGCTACAAGGCGGTGAAAAAGCATGAAGGGGCCATCATGCTTTAAGTGATGGCCCCTTCCTGCTTTCGTGTTCTACTGGGCTGTTATTTTTTCTGCCGGTCAATTATTACCTCAGTCTCTTTGCTGGAAAGGTTGATGGCATAACCATTTCTCTCCTTCGTTCCTTTTGTTTTTAAACCATAAATGGGACCTTCTTTTGCACGGCCTGGCTGCTCTAAGGTTAGAAAGGCTGCCGGGGTAAAGGTATCTGCTGCGTCAAGGGTTAATTTTACCTGGCCGGTAGAGGGATGGTAGGCTATCTTTTTCATCTTTCCTGCCTGTAAAGAAATCCACAAACCGGCAGGTGCAATAAACGCCGCAGATCTGCCAGCAGTGGTAGGCTGCACTTCCACCCACTGGTTCTTCAAGCTTTCATTACCGCCAAAAACCAGCCATCCGAAGTCTGGATGTTGCGTTAGGTAAGTAGCGGAATTAACGGCGTAACCAAAGAACCCTGGACCGTAATCTCCGGAATAACTGTCGTTGTGCAGGGAAGCAGGGTAACTGTGAAAAGCAGCGGGGGCAAAGCCTTCTTCAGTGATATTGGAGAGCGTACCTAAAACGCCGCCATAACCAACCCGCAGTAAATACAAATTATCAGGTTGCCTGCGGTATTCAGTTAGCACAGGAATGGCATTCAGGCCCGAGCCATAGTGGTGAATCATCCGTTCTACTCTGGGCAAACCTCCGGCATATAAGAAATCCCAGTAGCGTCTGGCATTGCCGTTGTAGGCCCAATGGGGTATGGTGGGCATGTAGGCAAGGATGGCGTTTAGCGTCACATCGGCTTTATCATCGTAACCGAAAAAGAGCGACCAGATGTACACTTCTTCCTGCCCGGTTGAATCCCAGGGCATTTCGCTTCCGAAAGGGTAGGGAAGGGAGGCCCAGTGAATGGCCCGTTTTTTCATTTCTGCCTCCAATTTACCGACCATCTCACTCATTCCCTCGGCCTTTAAATCTTTAAGAATGATGTAAAAGATGGTTCCTTCCATTTGCCCGAATTCTGCATAATGCGGTGCCAGACGAACCATGGCCATGGCGGTTTCAAAAGCGTTGTTCAAATACCAGTTCCATGATTGGGTGGAAACTAATCCTTTGTGGTGGCGGGCCAAGCGGTACAGTACCCAATGCGCTGCTGCTACGTGGGGGTAGTTATAGGAGCGCCCCAGAGAGTACGCTTCTTTTTTGGGCCATAAAGACCATACCTTCAGGTTTGCAGGAATATTGTAGGTGCCAGCGGGCAAAGAATCAGGCGCATAATAGAAAAGGCTTTTGCGAACCCCGTATTTATCCGGGCCTTCTGCTACCTGTATGCGGCCCCACAGGGTTTCCCCTACAAACCGCTGGAGTTTGTCTATTTCTTTCTTATCAGGCAAAACTGATTGCTTCATGATAGCCCCCAGCCAACTACCGGCTCCTGCTTCATCGCTGAGGCCAGCTATCCAGACGCGGTTATCCTCCAGCACCTGCTGCTTTTTCTCATTGTCGTAACTGATCACCGAAGGGCTTCGGCCAAAGCGGTCACCTTCTTTTTCAAACCATTGCTTTGTGGTTAGAAAGTTTCCAAAATCGGCTACGGCTTCCTTTTCAGGCTTGATCACCTTGTAATGTACCGTCTGCACCAGGCCATCTTCGTACTGAACCGTGACCCTGGCTCTTCCCCATTTCTGGCCTTTGACGGCATAGGCCTTCCAGCCGTTTTTGGTAGAGGGGCGTGGGGTAAAAACCAACGCGCCTTCGGGTTCCATCTTTATGCTTCGGACTTTGCTCTTATAGCTGATAAACAGCTTGCCGTTCACGTCCTGGGGCAACACATACCCGGGGATACCCACGGCTACGGGACGATTGTTCTGCAGTAATTTCTTTTCAATGCTTTGTGGTGTTCCACCCAGCACCAAGCGAACCCCATAGTTTTTTGATTCTCCTGGTTTCAGGATGACTGAGGTTGGTTTGTTCCAGGGCTCTGCTTTTTTCCATTCGTTTTCTGCGAAAGCCTTGCTGTGCACTATCCACTCATGGAAGCCTTCAAAGGCAATTCCTCTGGGGGTTGGATCATCATTCAAAGGGTTATAGGCCTCAAAAGGAGAATTCCCGTAGGGGAGCACCAACAAGGAAGAGTCTTTTCCGTGCAGACGGGTTACCTGTAAATAGCCAGCATCCTGACCAATGTAGGGATCATACAGAACGCTTTGCGCGTGGGCCTGTACCAGGTCTTTCCCTTCCAGAATGTTGTTGAAAATCATAGGAATGCCCAAGGCCCCAATTTCTATAGGGTTTGCTGTGCGGTTGGTCAATTCAAACCGAAGCACTAATTGCCCTTGCTCCAGTTGCCAGAAACGTTTCACGGTAAGGGGTATGTCTGCCGGCAAAGTATTGGCCAGATCAGCGGCAGCCAGAATAATACCTTTTGCTGCCAAAGGTAGAACCGGCTTTCGTTGGGAGGCCGTTGAAAAAGACTTCCACTGGCTTGACTGACCTTCCCGGATTCTTAAATTCAAATCGCCCAGGTGGTACATGCCGTTACTGCTACGCACTTTCAATCGATCACCGGGGGTATAATCAAAAGTCGGTTCTGCCTTAGGATGCAACCCTGATACGGTTTGAGAGGCCTTTACCAATTCCACCTTAAAAGAGGGGGTTTGAAAGGAAATAGTACCCTGCTCTATATCCAAGGTGGAGGGGCGTTGGGCAAGGTCCTTCCATGATTGGGCAAACAGGGAAAGCGGCCAGGAAAGAAGCTGCCACCCAAGCAGAGTTAGGAAAAACAGTCTTTTAGAGGCAACAGGCGTTTTTGGGGTAAACAACATGGTCTATTTTAACTTAGAAAGTTATAGAGAGGTGTCAAAGATGAATTCCTCACGGCGCCAGCTGGAAAGTAGGTAGTGCTGCAATGCCGTAATAGAACTGCTAAAGCAAATGGGTGCTGGGAAATAAACTGATATGACAATTAAAGGGGCTGATGGGGGCATCGCTCACGTGAGTAACGGTCCCATCAGCCCCTTTGGGTTTTAAGCCTATTTTAAGTTAACATCCAGGTAAACGGAATGCCGGCCGTATGATTCATAGAAGGGTTTATACACCACACCATCAATTGTGAACTGTAACTGCTGGGGATCGCCTTTGATGGATTTACTTAAATCCTCAGCATCAAGGGTTACTTTACGCCATTCTTTTCTTGCTTCGGGTTCCTGGGCGGCCAACAGGATGGGACCGTAAAACAGACTGGCGATGTTGGGTTGGTCCATCACCGGATCCAGGTGAAACTGGAAAGGCATTTTCAAGTCAATCACATCTCCATTTTTCCATTTCCGGCTTATGGTCAGGTAACTGCCCGGCTTGGCGTCAACCTTTTGCTCTTTGCTGTTGATCTTCACGAAGAATCCTTTGGTAGCCCAGCCCGGCACCCGCACATTGACATCAAACTTCCCATTGCCCTTAATCGTCAGGCGGGTCTGATCTTCCTTGGGGAAAGTTGTGGTCTGCTCCACTTTTACTTTGCGTTCGGTCCACTCCAGGGTAGAGGGCAAGAACAGGTTGACGTAAAGCGCCTGGTTATCTTTGCTTTTGAAGTAGATGGAGTTCTGCAATTTGGTGCTGCTTTCTATGGCGGTACCGTTGCAACAGGTAAAGCCCGTCATGTTGGGGTTGCCGAATTGTTTTGTAGACCCTGGTCTGAGCGGTACGTGGTAGGTGTTGGCAGGGCTGTCTTCGGCCACCGAGGCCAGAATATGGTTGTACAGCGCCCGCTCGTAATAGTCCATGTATTCTCCCCGCTGGTCATAGAGAAAGAGGTCGCTGGTCAATTTGAGCATATTGTAGGTGGCGCAGGTTTCATTCTGCCCGCCGGCCGCAAAGCCGTTCTCGTACAGGGTTCCGGGCTGGGCCACGAAACACTCTGCGTTATTGGGGTTACGCGCACCGGCCACGCCTCCTATGCTGTACATATAGTCGTTGACCATCTTGTACCAGAAGTTGTCGGCTATGTTGTAATACTCCGGATTTTTGGTGACCCGGTACGTTTCAATGCTTCCTACCACTTGGGGAATATGCTGGTTGGCATGCAATCCGCGGAAAAGGTCAACGTTTTTGGCCAGTCCATGCGAATGATTTGGGTCGCCGAAGAACACCCTGATGTTGTCAAACAACTGAGCTGTTTTGAGGTGATTGGGTTTACCGGTAAGCCGGTACATACGGGCCATGGCCTCGTTCATGCCGCCAAATTCCCCGGCGATGTAGGTGTTCCACATCTTAATCAGGGTATCGGTGGGCACCTTGCTCAGGCGGGCATATACCCAATCTCCCATGCCGGAGGCGGTGGCTAGGGCCTTTTTATTGCCGCTCACTTCGTACACATCCATCAGGCCGGCCAGGATTTTATGAAGGGTGTAGTAAGGCGCCCAGACCTGGTTTTTCTGCCCGCCGTATTTGGCTCCTTTTTCCAGCATGATGAATTGGTCCGGCGGATAAGCGCTGATGTATCCTACGCCCCAGTTCCAATAATCAGTCCGGATGCCCTCATCGCTCAGATCTGAGTCGTACGCTGATTTACCAGGACCCATTGGTACCGCAGCCGGATCAGACACCTGGGGGCCACCTTCTGATTTCGGTGTTCCGGATAACAGGGACAGCTCGTAGAGGGTGTTTACCATTTCCTCCATCTTTTTGGAGAAATTGGCCTGAAGCGCCTTGTCATACCCTGTTCCGGCGTAGGCCTGCGCGATGGCCGTGAGGTAGTGACCGGTAGCGTGGCCTCTCAGTTTGGTGTCCTGGCTGTCCCATACGCCCAGAGGCTTTGCGCCGGCAGGCTGTTTCTGGCCATAAGCATGGCGGAACATGTAGAGAAAGGAGTTAGGGTCTGTTTGCGCTAAGGTGTTGATGAATTTATCGCGGTTTTCGGTGAATTGGGTTTGCTGGCCCTGGGCATCGGTTTTGAGGGTAACCTTCCCCAAATCAAACGAGGCCAGCTTCAGATCTGGTTTGGATGATTTCTGAGACGCCTTTACCGTGACAGTGGCCTTTGGTTGAAAAGCGGTACCGGGTACCCGGCCGGTAATGGTATAGCGCCCGGGTTTCAGAACAGGACTATTGTCAGTTTCAGCCGGCCAGATTACCCGTACTTTGGGGCCTTTCCCCTGCATTTCGTTTTTATAGGTTCCCTGTAAATGACTGGGCAACCTGGGCAAGTTTCCTACCTCTGTTTCTACTTCCACATCAGACACCTGAACCAGATAGGCATTATAAAGCTGGGGCTGGTTTGGCGAAAAACGGGGCAGATCATCCTCGGCCTGCTTACCCGTAGTATTCACCATGCCTTCATTGACGCCTTTACCTTTCTGGGCATTGGTGTAGATTCCAGCGACCTGTTTGCCCGTCAGGGGAATACGGTAAATTCGGAAATCGTGGAGGAGGGCATTCAGGTTGGGATCTCCCGGCGTTAAGGATTTCCCGATGTACAGCAGATTTCCTCCGGGTTGCTGGCCAAATACCTCTGTCAACTCCCGCGGGATATCCCTGGCCTCACCGGCACGCTTACCGTCTACATAGGTAATCAAGGACCTGGACGGAACATCTACCACTATGGCCAGGTGCACCCACTTGTTCACTTCAATGGCTGGAGAGACGGCTCCTTTTTTACTTCCTTTGTCGGCAGTAATGAGCGCCTGGAAGCCTTCCTGGGTTTTGGTACCTACCGGAGCCGCAAAGAAATGCCTGCCTGCATCTTTCCCGAAATCAAAGAACCGTTGACCGGTTTGCTTTGAGCGCAAGTAGACCCACCCTGAGATGCTCAATGATTCCAGGTCTGTTAACGCTTCTACCGGGATGGTCACAAAAGCATTGTTATCGCCGGAAAGTGACAATACCTTCCCAAACTTGTTGTCATTGGCAAAGGAAGCCTGAGAACCTTGGATTTTACCATGCAGCGTATTTCTAGACCAGTCTTTCAGGTCTCCGTTGAACACATAGCGGGCAATCATTCCTGTTTCACCAATACCGTCTAAAATCTGGTCACCGTTCTGTGCCTGGGAAGTGTAAACACACTGGGTTAACACAGAGACAAACAGAATGGCTTGTAAGAATACTTTGTGCATTTTCATATATAGTGTCCGTTTTTTTCCTCCTAAGGGCTGATGGTTATAAGATAACCTGCTGAAAATCAAGGTGTGCAGGGTGAGGTAATTCCGCTTTTACACTTCTCTAAAACTAGAGAGAGTACCTGTGTTTCTATAAGCTTATTTTAGCCGATAATCATATGATATTAACATGTGTCCTTTTCAGAACATGAGATAGGTGGAGGAGAAGGCCTTCAGAGGATGAATGGACGGCTGGGGGGTTACTGTAATACCAGTGGGAGGTAACTTCAGGAGGGATTTGCCAAGCTTTTTCAGATCAATTGTTGAATGGAGTAAGAGGCTGTGGCTCCTAAACAAGGAAGCCTTGAAGGTTTGTACTTCAAGGCTTCCTTGTTTAGCAAACTCAAATTTATTCTGTCTTATTTCCAGGAAATGGATCCCGTTAAAATCTCTCTTATGTCATCTGGCATAACAAGGCTACCACCACCTTCTAAGTTTTGGTAACTGCCAGAACCAGCTAAAATCTTCCACTGGCCTTCTGAAGTTTTCATGTTACAGTTCATCCGGATAGTAATAGAGCCCTGTGGTAGGGTAAGGATAAGGGTGCAGTGCAGCGCCATCCCAAGCGTTTCTGTTGGCATCACGTAGGTGCCCGTTGCATTAATTCCACCAGATACCGCCACCGTTCCGAAATAAGTGGAACCTTCTGATGAGGTGGCGATGGTATTGAAAACTATAGGTTCCTTCTTGTTCAAATCAGCCGTTTTGGTGGAGGCTTCCTTTACGGAAAGAAAGGAAGGGGAGGGATCTGTCTCTTTTGTGGAACAACTCCAGGTCAGGCAAGTAATCAAACAAACCATGACTGGAAAGCTAATGGTAAACACCTTTTTCATAATCATAGAGTTTGTGTTGTGAATAATTTGTTGATTATCTTTAAGTTACTCAAATAAAGGCGCATTTGAAATACATTATCTATTTAAAAGCTAAGGCCTTTTCAATTTGGGTTTCAAGCAAAATCTGGATTATTATAAATTCTATTGGTCAAGGAGCAGCAGGAGAATTTGAAGGTGAATGTACGTTCGGACCTGTCTACAAAAGAAAGAAAGGTTGGAGTAGAGAGTTGTACGTGCATGTGTACAGCCTTAAAGCAAAAAAGCCTCTCAGAATGAACTGAGAGGCTTTTGAGTAGTCCGTAGGGGAATCGAACCCCTGTTACCAGAATGAAAATCTGGTGTCCTAACCCCTAGACGAACGGACCATCTTTCGGTTTTGATGGTGCAAATATAGAGGGATGATTTTGATCTGCAAAACATCTCTCAGAAAAAAAGTGTTGTTTTTTGCTCAGTTTTCCCCCTTTGTCTTCTAAGTGTCTGATATTGAAGAAAAATCAAGCTGATTAAATTTTAAAAATATTTTCGTGCTTCCTGACCGTTTTCTCTAAATCAGCCTTAAAACGCCGAAAAACGGTATATGCTGGTGTTCTTACCTTGTAGAAAAACTAACATGCGCAAAGGATGGAGGGAGAGCGGCACCATAGAACAGACCATTTTAACATGACCTGTTGTGTGGTTATTTATACAAAAACAGGATCAAAACAGTAGTGTGCTGCCTCTGGTACCTGAACTTCTTCCCGCTTGTGCAGTGGCAACCAGATAAACCTAATCAAAGCTGGCTTTGCCGCCGTGCTTTTCATAGTTGTACAGGTGACGGGCCAGTTCAAAGGTGGTGGGGTGGTCCAATCCGGTCTTCTGGCGCGCTTTCTTTTCGGTTTCGCCTTCCTGAAGGTAAGCCACATATTCCTGGTAGCTGCCTTTGAGGTGCTGTAGCAAGCCATTGAGCGATTCTGAGGTTCTTTTAAGCTGTTCCGCATCAAAGGTGTCTCTTTCCAGAATCTCCTCTACCAGGTAAAACTCCTCCTGCATCATCTGGTGGGTACCGTCTTCGCCCAACACCAAGGGTTTGTATACCCTGAAATAATGTGCATCGGCCAGGAAAGTGCGGCCGGTGCAGTCCTTCAGGTTGATGACAATGGGTGAGTCTGGGAGGTTGAGGTCTGGGGTTCTATGGAAAAAGGCCAGGATTTGCTGACCCTGCTCCTGGTATTGGGATAGCAGGCCGCAAAGTTCGCCCAGGTCAAACCCTAGCGAAACGGCCTTTGAAGAATCCCCTTTGTTCAGTTTGCCGGTAACCGTGATGGCCGTGTCCACATCGTAGACAATCTCCTCCATTTCAAAGATATCCGTGAGCAGGATGGATTCTGGCGTGTAGGTGGCCGGGTCTACCCCGATGAGGGAGATGATCTTGTCCTCTGGCAGGGTAGTGGGCTGGGAAAGTTGCTGGGCCTCTTTGGCGAGGCTGGACACGAAAATGCTGTGCTCCGTGCTGTCGCCCAGGGCTTTCAGTTGTTGCAGGTAGGTGTCCAGGAACTGCAGGTGCGGTTTCAGGGCCTTATAGATTTTGGTTCTCCTGAAAGTCTTGCGGTGGTAGTAAAGCAAAGTGGCCACCTCGCCGTAGCAGTCCAGCTCCTTCACAGATTCCATCTCCTGTAACACGGCCTCAGGGGTGGCTTTGTCTTTCAGCAGCATCTCCTCAAACAGGAAAATAGGATAATCATGGGTTGGCTGGCCAATCTCGGGCAGCACGTTGAACGCGCTCATCTTCCCGGATTTTGCTTCCTGCAAAACCTCCAGGTTTGTCTTCACGGGTGCCATGAGGTGTTCGGTAGCCGCGGTTTCCAGTTTTTCCTGGGTACCCTGAATGACTTCCTCGCTTAAGGGCGCCTTCTCTGTGAACTGCCACAAGATCTGCAGGTGGGTGTGGGAAGGGGGCAAGCCATAGGAGGCCATAATCTCCTCCTCCAGGTGGATAACCTCTTCAAATAATTCGGTATTCTCCTCAGGGCCGCCTTTCTCTTTTAATTCCTGATAATGGTGGTAATATGTCGTTAGTTTTTCCTTCACCTGCATAAATCAGTTATTTTTCTTTCAGAAGTTAAAAGCTGGCATTGGGTGTTTAGGGGCTTCTTTTTAAAAGAAAGGCCCAAACCCCCGCTCTAGGGGCATGCACCGGGTATATTAAAACCAGTGTTGCTAATAATACGGTTATCCTTTCTAAGGGGTATTGTATTTTTAGGATAATTTGTAGCTGTACGGAAGATTCCGGAAAGCACACCCGTAAATGTCTGGCTGTAAGTGCCTCTGAAATTAAACTGTGGATGTGCCTTGGGTATTGTCTTGTCCTTTACCAGTTAGGATAATTTATATTCTGATAGATACGCAGGAGCTACATAGTCTGTGAGCCATACCTTGTTTTCGGATAGGTAAAAGGGAATTCCACTGCGGTGCATCTCGCCGCTGAGTACGGTGAAAACATAAGGCTTGCCGTGCCGACTACCCACCTGCAAAGCGGTGGCAATATCAGAGGACAGGTGTACATGTAAACGGGATTGCTTCCTGATGCCTTCTTTTAGGATAATCTCTGCGGTAGTAACGGAAGTACCGTGGTACAGCATCTCAGGCGGAGTAGTGGGGGGCAGGCCTACATCTACCTGCACAGAATGTCCCTGGTTGGCTCTGATTTTGGTCTGGTCTGGGTTAAAGGAAAACCGTTGTTTGTTGTTGGTTTCCACCACCCGTTTTAGCCTCTCCAGGTCAACGCTCATTCGTTTGTGCTGCAGTTTAGTCACCAACTCGTCTACATTCGCCCAGCCATTTTGGTCCAGGGTAATCCCTATCCTTTGTGGCTCATGCCGAAGCACCAGACTCAGGAATTTGCTTATGTCTTTGTCATTCATGGTTCAATAATACGCAAAAAGAAAGCCCCAGCGGTGGGGCTGGGGCTTTCTTGTAGTAGTTAAGCTGGTTATTTCACTTCTTTCAGGAGTTCCTGTACGGCTACTTCCAACTGCTGGTCTTTGCCTTTGCTCACCTGTTCAAACTCATTCATCACTTTCACATCTGGCTCGGTCTGCAGGTTCTCCAGGTAGCGGCCCTGCACGTCTTTCACGCCCAGCGGCGGCACGCCCCAGCGTACGCTGTTGTCCTGGAGAGATTCCCAGCCTGCGAAGGTACAAGTACCCGGTACCGGCATGCCCACTAGTTTACCCAGTTTCAGGTCCTGGTAGCTGAAGGCGAAGCAGTGACCGTCTGAGTAGTTGGCTTCGTTGGCCAGCGCGATGCTGGGTTTGTTCCAGCGGAACGATGGCTCAATGCCGGTAGAGCGGTTGTCTGTGGTGTAGTTCAGGAACATCTTGCCGCTCAGGAACATGGCCAGGTCGGCTACCAAGTCACCTCCGCCGTTGTTGCGGGTGTCTACCACCATGCCTTTGCGGTTGGCGTATTTGCCCATCACTTCCTCGTACACGGTACGGTAGCTTGGGTCGTTCATGCCCGGGATGTGCACGTAACCCAGTTGGCCGTTGCTCAAACGATCCACTTCCTCGGCGTTGCGACGCACCCAACGCTTATAGAGCAGGCTGCTTTCCTCACCTTGGGAGATTGGCTTCACGGTGATATCGCGGCGCTTCTTGGAGCTTGGGTCATAGATGCTGATCAACGTGTTCTTGCCCGCTTTGCGGTTCAGGAACTGGGCGTAGTCGCGGTCTGCGGTTACGGTTTCGCCATCGATTTTCTCGATCACCATGCCGGGCTTCACATCAAAACCAGCACGCTGGAGCGGTCCTTCCAGGATTACCTCGTCAATCTTAATACCGTCTCCGGTGAAGCTTGGGTCATAGAAAATACCCAGGGAAGCGGTGGCATCGGCGTTCACGGGCACGTTGGAGAAGCTGGAGCCCGAGTGGGAAACGTTCAGTTCACCCAGCAGCTCGCTCAGCATCTCAGAGAACTCGTAGTTGTTGCTGATGTGCGGCAGGTATTTCTCGTAATCGCCTTTCAGTGCATTCCAGTTGGCGCCGTGGAAACCGGCGGTGTAGAAGGTCTTCTGCGTGCGGCGCCACACGTGCTCAAACATGAAGGCGCGCTCGGCGGCTACGTTCAGGTTCATATCGCCGCTGATGGCTACGTTCTCCTGTTTGTTCGCGGCAGGGTCCAGCTTGATCACACGTCCGTCGGCCAGGAGGAACAGGTTTTTGAAATCTTTGTCCCAATCCATGGTGGCGCGGTTCGCGTTCAGGGTCACGGCCATTTTGGTTTCCTTCGTGCGCAGGTTCGTGCTCCAGAGGTTGTAGCCTCTCTCAAAACGGGCCAGGTAGTACAGCGTCTCGCCGTCTTTAGACACCAGGGCGTCGCCTAGTTGCGATGAATGCAGGGTCAGGCGGGCTTTGCGGGTTTTCAGGCCTTCCCAGTCAATGGTCAGTTCCTCGTCCTTTTTCTTCTTTTTGTCTTTTTCCTTCTCCTTGGCAGCTTTTTCATCGGCTTCCTTCACCAAAGCGTAATCTTCTTTGCTCAACCGGAATTTATCATAAGCCGCCTGGGTCATGAACATCGCGAAGATATCTGACTGGGCACCGCCGCTGTTGGCTTGGGCGCGCATTCCCTCGCGGGTGCTGTTCCAGATAAGCATGTTGCCGCCGGCCATCCATTGCGGAGAATCATCCTGGTAGCCGCTCTCAGTGAGGTTGATCTTTTTGCTTTTACCGTCGGCCGAGATCAGGCCTACCTCGCCATTGGCGAAACCAGGCTCGGAGAAATCAAACGCGATCCACTTGCTGTCGGGGCTCCAGGTGAAGTACTGGTCGTTGTCGCGCATGGAGAACAGCTCGTTGGTGGTGAGCAGCGTTCGTACCTGTTTGGATTTGATGTTGTAGACCTTCAGGGTCATGCGGTCTTCCACAAATGCAATCTCTTTGCCGTCTGGCGAGAACTGGGGCTCGTAGTTTTCCTTGTCGTTGTTGATGACCGGGGTCTCGTCCAGCAGGGTAGAGGCGTAGAAATAAGGCTCCTCCTTGCGGGTGATCTGGGTTTGGAAGATCTTCCAGCCTTTGCCGCGTTCAGTGGCGTAGATCAGGGTCTTTCCATCGGGCGAAAAGCTCACGTGGCGCTCCTGCTCCGGGGTGTTGGTGATGCGCTTGGTGGCAGATCCTTCCACCGCCGATACGAATACCTCGCCGCGGTAGATGAAGGCCACTTCCTTGCCGTTAGGCGATACCGCCAGATCCTGCACACCGTTGCCCGCTACCGGTACAATGCGCTCGTTGTTGGATTTCACATCCGTGGCGATGGTCACGTTCACTTTCTGCGGCGTGCCGTTGCCCTGCATGGTGTACAGGTCTCCGTCAAACCCGAAGCACAGCAGACCGTTGTTAGAGGCCGTGAGGAAGCGTACCGGATGTTTGGTGAAGTTGGTTACCTTGGTAGAGGTGCCGGGCTTGTCGGCGGCCATGCGGTGCACGTTGAAGGTGCCGCTTTCCTCGCTCAGGTAATAGATGGTTTTGTCATTGTCAGTGAACACCGGGGTGCGGTCTTCGCCGGCGAAGGTGGTGAGTTTGGTGTGCTTGCCGGTTTTGGTATCAAAGCTCCACAAGTCACGGGCCACCGAAGAGACGTGGTGCTTGCGCCATTGGTTCTCACCGCCTTTTTTATCCTGGTACAGCATGGTCAGGCCATCCTTGCTCAGTTTCACTTCCTCGGCGGGGGTGGTCATTACCTGCTGCACGCGGCCGCCGCCCAACGCCACTTTGTAAAGCTCAGGGGAGGCAAACGTGGGGAACTGGCGGTTGCTGGCCATGTCCATACGGGTAGACCCGAAGTAAACGGTCTTGCCATCGGGGCTGAACTCATACGGATACTCATTGGCCGAGTGGAACGTCATGCGCTTGGCCTCACCGCCGGTGGCCGGCATCTGGAACAGGTCAAAGTTGCCGTAGCGGTCCGAGGCGAACACAATGGTTTTGCCGTCTTTGCTCCAAACCGGCATGAAATCGTGGGCCTCGTGCACGGTGAGGGGCAGGGCGGTACCGCCGCTGGCCGGTACCCGGTACAAATCACCTTTGTAGGTGAAGACAATGGTTTGGCCGTCTGGTGAGATAGACGAGTAACGCAGCCAGGAGGGTGCGTTTTGGGCTTGTGCCGCACTTACTGTGCTGGCCAACAAGGCCCCTGTGTACAATAGTCTTTTAAGCATAGAAGGGTAGAAATGCGCAGTAAGTTACGGAGAGCTTGCATGATATAAAAGAGGCAAGGAGCCCGCGGTCGCAACCTTTTTAGGGTTTCTCCAGAGGAGATGGAGGCCTTTGGTTTGGAGGATCGGACCAGATTGCCAATTCCTCAAAATGCCCCTTCCCTTGAGTTCTTTCCTTAAAGAAAGTGGGCGTAGCCATGAGTTTAAATAGGAAAAATTGAATATAATTCCACGTGCCGATTGCGCCTTTCAAACAACGACGCCAGCATCGCTGGAGACCATTTTTTAATCCCATCTAGATAATCTAATATTTGGTGCCGATTCTTTTTCATTCAGTTTGGAATTAATCTAAATAGATGGTTAGTTTGCCATCGTGTAAAGGACAAGGATTCTCATACCTCCCAGCCTTTCAACAAGGTACCGGTTTAAAGCCCGATTCCTGAAAAACAGCCCCAAAGCGGAAATCAAGTACATTCATAAAGTAGAAGCATCCATGAAAAAAGGGTTCACCTGGCGCAAATTGTTCAATGACATTCACCTTTGGTTAGGGCTGGCCAGCGGGCTGGTACTGTTTCTGGTGTGTCTTACCGGTACCATCTTCACGTTCCACACCGAGATTGAGGAAGCTCTAGAGCCCGGCAAATTCAGCGTGCAGGTACCGGCCAATGCCGTGGCTCTATCTCCGGATGAATTGATCATTAAACTGCAGCAGGCCCAGAAAGGCAAAGTGACCGCCCTTCAGATTCCGCAGGACCCAGCCAAGCCGTACCGTTTTACCCTTAAAAAAGAGGAAGAGGACAAAGGCGGCAAACAGGAAGGGGAGAAGGCCAAAGCCGAAGGTACTAAGCCAGCAATGGCAGCCGGTCTTGGTGCCGGCGAAGGCAAAAAAGGCGGCAAGGGTGGTCCCGGCGGACCAGGTGGCGGCGGAGGCCGTGGTAAAACGTACCTCGTGGATCAGTACACCGGCGAGGTGAAAGGCACCACCGATGGACCGGCCCATGAGTTCTTTGAAACCGCCGAAGCCATTCACCGTTCCCTCCTGGTGAAAGGTGAGCCTGGTGCGCTCAACCCCGGTAAAATAGTAGTAGGCGCCTCTACCATCATCTTCGTGTTCATCATCCTGACGGGTCTGGTGATCTGGTTCCCTAAGAAACTGAAGAACTGGAAACAGGGTCTAAAGATCAAAACCAGCGGCAACTGGAAACGCATCAACCATGACCTGCACAACTCGCTGGGATTCTATTCCTCGTTCTTCTTGCTCATCATGGCCCTCACCGGCCTTTGCTGGTCTTTTGACTGGTATCGTGAAGGCGCCAGCGCCGTCATTGGTGACCAGATCTTTAAGCAGCGCACAGAAAAACCCATGACCTCAGAACTGGCCAGTAAGACCGCCCAGCAACCCTCTATTTCAGATATTTTGAATATCACCAACGGCATTCTGCCTTACGAGGGGAATTGCCGCATCTCTTTGCCTGCTGATTCTACCGGTGCTGTGGTAGTGAACAAATCCAAAAGCGGCTTCTTCACCCTCTCGGCTTCTGATAAAGTGCAGCTGGACCAGTACACCGGCCAGGCCCTGAAAGTGGAGAAGTTTGCAGACAAGAAGTTCAACGAGAAAATAGCCGCCTCTGTAAAGGGCCTGCACGTGGGCGAGATCTTCGGGACATTCTCCAAGATCATCTATTTCATCGTCTGCCTTATCGCTACCAGTTTGCCTATCACCGGCACGCTTATCTGGTGGAATAAACTGAAGAAGAAATCAAAAGGTAGCCAGGTAGCTCCCAGAGCCGCAGTTACCAGGGCATAATGCTTCTGACTTGTTTTGGTGCTGATTTTTTTAAAAGAGCTTCAAAATAGATTCAATCAGATTAGGTCTTGTGCCTCTTAAGATAAGTTTAGTTTTAGCGTCAAATGCAAACGGGCTTGAACATGATGTTCAGGCCCGTTTTGTTTTTTTTTACAAAAGTCATCTTAATAGAACTGCCTTTCCTGGGAAACCTTATTAACCCTTTGTTTTCATCCTCACCAAATCTCCATTACCATCCTGACCAACCTCCCTTACCATTCTGATCCACCCTACACTACCAATCTGAATTACCCTCCACTGTCATCCTGACCCACCCTCCACTGTCATCCTGAAAGGATCTTGTGGGCGAACGGTAATTATGCTTACTATAAGCCTTATTAGTACGCTCACAAGATCTTTCCAAGATGACAAATGGATGAGGTATACAGGAGGGTAGCGATATTTAGTTAGGGAAAAGTACCTGGTCGGTTTTCAAGAAAAAAGCGCAGATTGGTTTAAGACCAGTTTTTTAAAAACAAGCCTTAAACTAACCTGCGCTAAATCAAGCGCTAAATTAGGTCAACCCTGAAACGCCTTACGACGGATTAGTGGTCTTCAGGAATTTAGGTGCGGTCCGGTGCTTGGAGATTTGCTCGTAGGCATAGGCAATCCCGAATAGTTTAGGCTCTGAATAGGCACCCGCGAAGAAGGAAATACCCACCGGCAGACCCTGTACCTGGCCTAATGGCACCGTCACGTGCGGGTACCCAGAGATTGCCGCCGGGGTAGACATGCCGTAACCGGTGAAAGAATCACCGTTCACCAGGTCAATGCACCAGCCAGGGCCGTAGGTAGGACCGGCAATGGCATCCAGCTGGTTGTCTTTCATAAGCTTGTCAATAGCTGCCCGGGAGCCGCTAACCTGTTTCTTCACGGCGTCTTTGTACTCCTTCGTGTTCAGGTCGCCCAGTTTGTCAGACATCTCCAGGATCTCCTGCTTGAAGAACGGCATAGAGGTTTTCTCGTTCCGCTTGTTGTATTCAATCACGTCTTTGAGGGTTTTCACCGGAGCATTGGCGGTGGCCAGGTACTTGTTCACGCCGTCTTTGAACTCGTATTGCAGAACCTTAAAGCTGTCTCTGGAGACATCTCTGATGCTTTTCATGGCTTCCACTTCCACAATGGTAGCGCCTTTGCTTTTGAGTTGTTCTAGGGCCTGGCGCAGCAACGCATCAATGGCCACGTGGCCTTCCAGGAAAGATTTCTCCACCCCGATGCGCTTTCCTTGCAGGGCGTTCGCGTCCAGGAATTGGGTGTAATCTGTGTGCGCTTTACCGGTGCTTTCCTTGGTGACCGCATCGTTGGGGTCAACTCCGGCCAGTACGCCCATAAGGATAGCGGCATCGGTTACGGTTCTGGCAATAGGGCCGGCGGTGTCTTGGGTGTGCGAAATGGGGATAATCCCCGAGCGGCTCACCAAGCCAACAGTGGGTTTAAAGCCTACCACGCCGCTCACGGCTGCCGGACAAACAATTGATCCATTGGTCTCGGTGCCTACGGCTACGGCGCACAGGTTAGCCGACACGGCCACGCCAGAGCCGGAGCTGGAACCACAGGGCGTGCGATCCAAGACATATGCGTTTTTGGTTTGACCGCCGCGCCCGCTCCAGCCGCTGGAAGAGTTGGTAGAGCGGAAGTTGGCCCATTCGCTCAGGTTTGTTTTCCCGATGATCACTGCGCCCGCTGCCCGCAACTGTCTCACAATGAAAGCGTCTTTGTTGGCTTTGTTATCGGCAAGGGCCAGGGCGCCGGCCGAGGTAGACATTTTATCATGGGTATCCACGTTGTCTTTCACCATCACCGGAATGCCGTGCAGCGGTCCGCGTACTTTGCCTGCCTTCCGCTCCTGGTCCATGGCTTCGGCAATCTGGATGGCGTCTGGGTTCACCTCTATGACCGAGTTGATTTTAGGTCCGCTCTTGTCCACGGCCTGAATGCGGTCCAGGTACAACTGGGTAATGGCTTTGGAGGTCAGTTCGCCGGATTGCATCTTGCGCTGCAGCTCCTGGACGGTGACCTCGTTCAGTTGGAAATCAGTAGGATCAGTGGTTGCGGTGGTCGCGGAGGTGGTTTCGCCTTTGTTTTCTTTGGTGGAAGTTTCAGGAGCGGCAGTGGCCGTTGGCGTAGCCGCGCAGGCGCCCAGCCCGAAGGCCGATAAGGTGATCCCGGCCAAAGAACCGGTTCTTAAGAAATTTCGTCTGTTCATTCGTTTGGATTTTGTAGAAAGATACTTCATCTGGCGGGAAAATGAAAAGCTTCTTTCGGGCCTTTTTCCGGAAATCGGACCCTAAACAGGGATTGTTTTGAAGCAGAGGAAGGTATTATTCCATCAGAACCGATAGATTTACCCCGGCAACTCTCTTCTATAAATGAAACCTGTTCTGTTATTGCTTCTGATGATGGTAATCACGAGTTCAACCTGGGCCCAGAAACGCAAACGGATCCGGGAATACGGGATCAAAATCGGGGTACTGCCCACCGGAAAAGAGAACGCCATTACCGATGTGGCCGGCGTACAGGTGGGGCAGGTGACCCTGAGCAAGGGCAACGACATCCGGACGGGTGTCACCGCCATTCTGCCGCACACCGGCAACCTGTTCCAGGAGAAAGTGCCGGCGGCGGTGTTCGTGGGCAACGGCTTCGGGAAGCTGGCGGGCACCACGCAGGTGTTGGAATTGGGCAACCTGGAAACACCCATTATTTTGACCAATACTCTGAGTGTGGCTACGGCTATAAATGCCATGATTATGCACACGCTGCAACAGCCGGGCAACGAGAAGGTGCAATCGGTGAACGCGGTGGTGGGCGAGACGAACGACGGCGGGCTTAACGACATCCGGGGGCGGCATGTCACTGAGAAGCACGTGCTGGAAGCCATCCAGAAAGCCAGACCCAACGCGGTGGAGGAGGGGAACGTAGGCGCGGGCACCGGCACCATTTGCTTCGGGTTCAAAGGCGGCATCGGGACTTCCTCCCGCAAGCTGCCGGCCAGTTTGGGCGGTTACACCGTGGGCGTGCTGGTGCAAACCAATTTCGGGGGTGTGCTGCAGGTGGCCGGGGCCCCGGTGGGCGAGGAACTGGAGAAGTTCTCTTTCCGGCAGCAGATTCTGGAGAAGGCCGATGGTTCCTGCATGATCATCGTGGCCACCGATGCGCCCGTAGATTCCCGGAACCTGGAGCGGATGGCCAAACGCGCCATGTTGGGCCTGGGCAAAACCGGCGGCATCGCCTCCAACGGCAGCGGCGATTACGTGGTGGCCTTTTCGGCGAACCCAGCCTTGCGCATCCCGCATGAGGCGAAAGAGAAAACTCAAACCACGGCCCTGCTGCGCAACGATGAGATGTCGCCACTGTTCATGGCCACCATTGAAGCCACCGAGGAAGCCATCCTCAACTCCCTTTTCAAAGCCGAGACCACCCTAGGCAAAGACAAAACCAAAGTAGAGGCCTTGCCGCTAGATAAAACCCTTGATATCCTAAAGAAACACCATGTCATCAGACCATAGATTGTACGCCTACCTAAACGAGGAATTTCTGCCGCTGGAGAGTACCTATCTGCACGTAAGCGACCTGGCCATCCAGCGCGGCTACGGCATTTTCGACTTCTTCAAAACCCAGAACGGCCACCCGCTTTTCCTTGACGATTACCTGGACCGCTTCTTCAACTCTGCCCAGCTCATGAATTTGGAAGTGCCGCTTTCCGCCGGGGACTTGAAAGCCGCCATTACCCGCCTGATCCAGATGAACGGCCTGGGAGACTCGGGCGTGAAAATGATCCTGACCGGCGGTTACTCAGAGAACGGCTATAACCCCGGCCCGCCCAATCTGATCATGATTGAGCAGCCGCTCACCTTGCCCTCAGAAGCGCAACAGGCCGCCGGCATCAAGATCATCACCCACGAATACGTGCGGGAACTGGCCGAAGCCAAAACCATCAACTACACCATGGGCATCAGGCTCATCCAGAAAGTAAAAGCCCAGGGCGCCGATGACGTGCTCTATCACCAGAACGGCGTAGTATCAGAATTCCCGCGCAGCAACTTCTTCATCGTTCGGGCAGACAATACCCTCGTAACCCCAACTAAAGAAATTCTCAAAGGCATCACCCGCAAAAACGTGCTGGAACTCGCCACTAGGAAATACAAGGTAGAGGAAGGCACAGTGACGCTGGAGGATATCGCCCAAGCCAAAGAGGCGTTCATGACCAGCACCACTAAACGCATCCTGCCCATTGTGGCCGTAGACGGCAAACCAGTAGGAGACAGAAAACCGGGTGAAATGTCTCTGAAATTACTGCGGGACTTGATTCAATTGGAAGAGGCGCAAGTAGGAGCCTTGTAGCTGCCATTTCACCTCAGGACATGAAAGATACATTTTAATAATGCCACCTGCGCCTAATCACCGCGGATTCTCCCCTTGAGGGGAGCGAAGAGGGGTGTTTACACAGGTGAGCACGCATTCCATAGGTACTTTCAAAGAAGTAACCTCTCAGAGATGAACCAAAGCATTCTTAGTCAAACGTGAACCAGCAGATGTAAACACCCCTCTTTGAGTTGAAGAGACGCATATTTAGGTTATGTAGCTCGCTACCCACATTGCCTCTACCAAAAGAAAACCCCTCTGTTTAGGGGCTGTTACTCTTAAAACAGTCCCTAAACAGAGGGGTTTCATATATAAAGCTAAAATGCTTGCCTGGGTTTTCCCTTACGATTTCTTCACTGTGTTGACAATGGCTTGGAAGGCTGGCTTGGGCTGGTAGTTGCGGTCGAAGATGAGCGGGTAGCTGGTGCGGCCTTTGATGGGCCAATCGTTAAGCCAGGAATCCGTATCGGTGACGCCCCAGAAGGTGACGCGGGTGATTTTGTCGCGGTGCTTGTGGAAGAGGGCGAAGAGCTCGGCGTAGCGTTTGGCCAGTTTCTGCTGTACCTCCTCAGGCAGGCCCTTGGTGTAAATGTTGTATTTCTGATCAAACTCAAAGGTGGCATCAATATCAGCACCCTGGCGGTTAGATGGGTTGGGGAGCACGTCTATGTCTAGCTCGGTGAACATCACTTTGCCTACTTTGGAGAACTTGATGATGCTTTCCTCAATCTGCTGGATAGATGGATGCTCCAGGCCGTAGTGACCCTGCATGCCAATACCGGTTACTTTCAGGCCTTTCGCCTGCAGGCTTTTCACCAGTTTCACGGCGCCATCGGCTTTGGCAGGCTTCCAGAGGTTGTAGTCATTGTAGTACAGTTCGGCTTTGGGATCGGCTTTCTGGGCGGTGGCGTACGCGTTAGAGAGGAAATCCTCCCCAGCGATCTGGTACCACTTGCTTTGCCGCATGGTGCCGTCATCGTTAAGTGCCTCGTTCACCACGTCCCAGCCGTTGATCTGACCTTTGTAACGGCCGGCCACGGTCATGATATGCTCAGTTTGGCGCTTCAGGAGCTGCTCTTTGGTGGCGGGCTTGCCGGGCTCCGCTTCAAACACCCAGTTTGGGGTCTGCTGGTGCCAGGTAAGGGTATGGCCCACGATAAACTGCTTGTGCTTCTTGCCCAGTGCCACGTAATCATCGGCGGGTTTGAAGTTGTACTTATCTGGTTGCGGATGCACGCTTCCCCACTTGAGCAGGTTCTCGGGGGTGATGGTGCTGAAGTGCTTCGCGATGATGGCCTCGGCTTTAGGGTCTTTGCCGCTGGCCTGCTGGTAGTTCAGGGCCGCGCCCACGTAGAAGTCATCCTTGAACACTTCTTTGAGTGAAGGCTCACCCTGGTTAACCGTGCCGGCCACACAGCCCAAGGCTGCAAAGGCGACGCCGGCCGCAAACATGATTCTGTTCTTTCTCATGGACTTAGTATTCAATCAGCTTAGATATTCTGTAATAATAAATGCCAACGTTGGCATAAGCAAATTATTAGGTGAGATTCTTTAAAAGGAAAGGAATATTTCCCGTTTTAAGGCCGATTTTGGGAAATCAGGCCTGAAACGAGGAAAAGGTATCGCTTTAAAGAAATTATGGTTTAGAACCCGATGGAATTGCCGCCATCCACCGGAAGCACGGTGCCGGTCACGTATTTGGCGCCCTCGGAAGAGAGGAAGTACACGGCATCGGCTACATCGGCGGGAGTGCCCAGTTTGCCCATGGGGGTGCGGCCCATGACCTTGTTCTTGCGCTCAGGGTCGTTGTTCAGGGCTTTAGCCGACATGGCGGTGGCAATGAACCCGGGGGCAACGCAGTTCACCCGGATGCCGTTAGGTGACAATTCCGTAGCCATGGCCCGCGTCATGCCCTCAATCGCTGATTTAGAGGCGGTGTAGGCAATCACTTTGGGCAGGCCGTACTGCGAGGCCATGGAGCTGATGTTCACGATGGCACCGGCGCCCAGCGGCAACATGGTTTTCACCACCTCGCGGCTCAGGGCAAACACCGCCGTCACGTTCGTGAGCAGAATGCGCTGGAACTCCTCATCGGTCACCTCCTCAAAATTCTTCTTCAGGTTAATGCCCGCGTTGTTCACCAGGATGTCAATTCTGCCGTGCTCCCGGCTGATCTGCTCCACCAGCGCCGGGATGCCGGCCAGGTCGCTCAGGTCATGGGAAATGGTCACGCACAGTTCCCCGAAGGCCTCTCTGGCGCTGGCCAGTTTCTGCTCATCGCGGCCAATGACAATGGTCTTGATGTTCTCCTGGATGAATTTCTCTACAATAGCCAGGCCAATGCCTGAGCCGCCGCCCGTGACAATGGCTGTTTTGGTTGGGGGGGTGTTGTGGTGGTACATGTTTTCTTGTGTTAAGTTCTTTATCAGATGCCCGGGGCGAATTTGGGCTCTATTTTCATAAATTCCTCTAAAGTACCCTGTGGTTTCTCAAGCTCCTGCGGAATAGGCCTTTTGGAGAACGTTTGGAAGTACAAAAGGCAGGCATCGCGCCACCAGCGGGCGTCCTTCTCCTGGATGGCCAGGTACTGTTTCACCTGCTCGTATCTTTCCTTGTCTACTTGTCCGGCCAGCGAATTCCAGGTTTTCTGCATGGCTCTTACCGAGTCCACACCACCAGAGTAACGGTAGCATAACTCGTCCCACAGCGTCCGGCCTGATTTGGTTTTCGCGTCCCAGGCTACGTGGTGGAACCACAGCAACACTTCCTCTGGGCAGTTAGCGGGATTTCCCCACTGGGCCTGTACCTCAGGGGCGTACTGTGACAAAGCGTTGCTGCCGGTTTTGGTGCGGTCAAAGCCAATGCCTTTCTCATCGGCGCGGTGGTAGTACACCGATGTCCAGTCGGCGCGGGGTTTGTCTTTAATCCAGGGACCGGGTCCGTAGTGGTGGCTCCAGCCCATGAGGTGGTGCAGGCCCATGGGCGTCATGTAGTTCACCACCGCCTCGCGCGAACCCATCATCATCTGCTTGATAGGGGTAATTTGGGCCGGGGCGTTGGAGAAAGTCATCTTGATCCATTCCTCGGCGATGCCGTCAGAGGTCAGTTCATGGTCCCAGGCCAGGCGGCCGAAGGCGTACCAGTTGGCTTGCCCAAAAGGATGGCTCGTCCAGTTTCTGTCGTTCCCAATGTTGGAGACCCCCGCCATGCCCGAGATGGGGTGGTTGTCCAGTGAGCCGTCCACTATCTTGCCCACCGTGGAGCCTTTGCCTTTGGCGTAGGTGTCAGCGGCAAGGGTTTCCTTGAACATAGGCGCCAGGTAGGCCAGGTGCGTGCCCTGGCCCAGGTATTCCTGTGTGATCTGGAATTCCATCATGAGCGGCGTTTTGGGCATGGCCCCGAACAACGGGTGAAACGGCTCACGCGGCTGAAAATCAATGGCACCGTTCTTCACCTGCACCAGCACGTTGCCCTGGAAAGTGCCGTCCAGCGGCTTGAACTCGGTGTAGGCCTGTTTGTGGCGGTCATCGGGTACGTTGTTATCATACACAAAAGCGCGCCACATAACAATGCCACCCTTGGGCGCGAGTACCTCGGCCAGCATGTTGGCCCCGTCGGCGTGGGAGCGCTTGTAGTTCTGCGGGCCGGGCTGTCCTTCAGAGTTGGCCTTGACGGTGAATCCCCCGAAATCTGGGATGTAGGTATAGATCTCGTCCACCTTGCTTTTCCACCAGGCTCTCACCGCCGGGTCCAGCGGATCGGCAGTTTTGAGCTTTCCTATTTCAATGGGCGAGCTGAAGCGGGCGGTCAGATACACTTTGATGCCGTATGGCCGGAAAGTATCGGCGAGCGCTTTTACCTTAACCAGGTACTCCGGCGTGAGCACTAGCGAATTGGCGTTCACGTTGGTGAGCACGGTACCGTTGATCCCGATGGAGGCGTTGGCGCGGGCATAGTCAATGTAGCGCTGGTCAATATAGTCGGGGAGTTTGTGCCAGTCCCAGATAGAGAATCCAGCGTAGCCGCGCTCCACGGTGCGGTCCAGGTTGTCCCAGTGGTTGAGGATGCGGAGTTTGGTTTTGGGGCTGCTGCTCACGTTAAGGGCCTCAAGGCGCTGTTGGGTCTGCAGCAGGCGCAGCAGATGGAACGTGCCGTAAAGAACCCCTTTCTCAGAGTTGGCCGCGATGACGGTATAATCTTTTCCTTGGTGTTTTTGCGAAAGCAGCAGAAAACCTTCCTGGCCCACTTCCGTCAATCTTTGGTCCAGTCCCAGTTCTTTGATGAGGGAAGAGGTGGCGGGCGTGCCGACTACCAATCCACCTTTTTTAGAGGCCTGGTCAGAGACGGTCACCTTTGAACCCATAAGTCCGCTTAAACCCATCTCCAGTTCGTTTTTTACCACCGTCAGGGTAGGAGAAGAGCCCTGTACCACCACTTCGCCTAAGCTTTTGCGGTATTGTTTCAGGAGGCCTTTGTTCTGCACCAGGTCATAGCGTTGCCATAGGCGGTAACCATCCTCGGCCCGGGAGGAAAGTTGGCAAAGAAAGAGGACCACCAGCAGGGCGAGACTGAAAAACTTTTTGCTTAGGTTCATAGGCAAAGGGGGCGTTTGTTAGGTTGGCTTAGGGGGTGTTTCTGGGCTGTTTTAAGCAAATCAAGCTTAAAACAGCTTGTAAGATCATTATCTAATGAAAAAAATCCGGAGCCGTTCCTTTGCAAACCACTGTTTTGAAGGAGGTGGCGCCGGATGCTTACAAGATGACCGCTTTTTTCTTGGTACTGGCTTTGCTCCTCAGGGAAGACTCTCTGATGATCAGTTCAGACCGCAGGTGGATGGTGTTGCCGGGAATCCGCTCGCCGGTGCCGTTCATCTGTACCAGCAGCACCTTCAAGGCCGTTTCGCCCATTTCCTGGCTTGGGTAATTGACGGTGGTCAGGTTGGGCTCAATCACCCGCGAGATGGCGTCATTGTTAAACCCGATCACCGCAATGTCCTTGGGGATAGAAACCCCGGCTTTTTTCAGGGCTTTGATGCAGCTCACTGCACAGAGATCATTGGAGACGAAGATGCCATCAGGCAGCGGGTCCATGCGGAGGATCTGCTGGGCCGCTTCTTTCCCTGCTTCTTCCGTCATTTGGCTGATGATCACGTTGCTGTCTGTAAAAGGCAGGTCATGGTCCACCAACGCGTATTTGTAGCCTTTGAGGCGGTCTGCGTAAACGTTCCGTTTGAGGTTACCCGTGATATGCACTATGTTGGTGCAGCCCTGTTCAATGAGGTGTGAGGTGGCTTTGTAGGCCGCCTGCAGGTTGTCTATCACAATGCTGGTGCAGTCTTTATGGTCGGCCACGCGGTCATAGAAGATCACCGGAATACCTTTGGAGATAAAGCTCTCAAAATGGTCTAGGTTCTCGGTCTCAAAAGACAGGGACACCAGTAGTCCGTCAACGCGGCTGTTGAACATGGCATTGGCGTTGGCCTTCTCTTTCTGCATGGTCTCCAGTGACTGGCTGATAATGAGGTTGTAACCTTCCTCGTTGGCCACTTTCTCCATTCCCGCAATCACCGAAGAGTGAAAAGGACTATCCAGTCTAGGGACAATTAAGCCGATGGTGTTGGTGCGCTGCTTCCGGAGGTTGCTGGCGAACATATTTGAACGATAGCCCATCTGGGTGGCCGCCTCTGAGATGCGCTGCTTGGTCTTATGATTGACCGCCGGATGGTCATTCAAAGCCCTGCTTACCGTGGTGGGAGAAAGGTCTAATTCCCGCGCTATATCATAAATGGTGATTTCCTTCTCCATGTTATTCTCTTCGTTCGATAACAAATATATGAAATCGGTTTCAATTATTTAAAAGTATCAGATTTTAATATAGGGATTTAAGCCTGAATCGGGGTTGCCTCTTTTAGGCCATAGCCTGAAAAGTAGCTTTAAAACCTCTATTGCGAGGTAGGTAAGGGTGGAAAGTTGGCTTATGAAGAAGAAAAATGCGGCTGTAAACTATTCTGAAGGTTGAATGGCACGGGTAAAAAAGAAACAATAAGTCTTTTGTTTCCATATTTTGAAAATCAAGGGCTAAATCATGAAAGGAATTTTGAAAAAAATTATGAAATCGGTTGCAATCTTAGAAAATAATATTCAAGTTTGTGAAGAGCATAGGAGAGGATGGGGATTTCAGATCCCCAAAGGTGACAGCAGTAAGCAGTAAAACATGGCTTAAGCCAACAGGAAAGCCTAAAAATCCAAGTGAATGTGCTCAGGCCCGGAAAGAGAAGGTTGGTACCAGGTAATCCCTGGCCCGCCTTGCAGCATAGTGAATACCCAATTCTTACTTGAACATATACTTTCCCTTACCCTTAACTGCACATTCAACTTAACAATCTTATGTATGAAAGGTAATATTACCCAAAACCCCAGATCTTCCATTTTGCGCCTTCGGAAATTGGAAATCCTTAAACTGGCGTTCCTGCTGGTGGTTGCCCTCATGGCAAGTTTGCCCTCCTTCGCCCAAGGCGGCTTAACGGTAAAAGGCCGGGTAACTGACAATGCCGGGGGAGGTTTGCCGGGCGTGACAGTCCTGCTGAAAGGATCCACCACCGCCGCTCCCACCGATGTGGAAGGGAACTACACTATCACAGTGCCCAATGGGACCGGAACCCTGGTGTACTCTTTCATTGGGTACGTTACCCAGGAAGTAGCCATCAACAACAGAACCTCCATCAACGTGACCTTGCCCACCGACCAGCAGACCATTGAGGAAGTGGTGGTAGTGGGATACGGTGTGCAAAGAGAGGAAGCGGTGACCGGCTCAGTGGCTTCCATCAAAGGAGATGCTCTGCGCGAAGTGCCCTCTGCCAACATCTCGCAGGCTTTGCAAGGCCGTTTGCCCGGTGTGGAGTTTGCCCAATCCTCTTCCCAGCCTGGTGCTTCCATGCAGATCAGGGTTCGGGGCGCGCGCTCACTGAATGCCAGCAATGACCCCTTGGTGGTGCTGGATGGAATTCCTTTTGCCGGTTCTATAGGGGACATTAACCCCAATGATATTGTGAGTGTTGACATCCTGAAAGATGCCTCTGCAACTGCTATTTACGGTTCAAGGGGTGCCAACGGGGTTATCTTAGTGACCACCAACCGGGGAAAGCAAGGACAGGAAGCGAAACTGAGCTACAACAGCTTTGTTGGCGTGAAAGATGTTTTTGCCAAATACCCCATGATGAGCGGTCCTGAGTTTGTGGCCCTGCGCAAGGCTGCCCGAACCTACAACAATGCCGTGGATGAGGCAGATGATGTGAACACTGATTGGCAAGACCTGCTTTACAAAAAAGGCATGGTTAACAGCCATGACTTAGGCCTGGCTGGTGGAACCGAGAAGGGTAGCTACAACTTCAATGCCGGTTACTACAATGAAAAAGGGGTAATTCCAACGCAGCAATACACCCGCTACTCTGTGCGTGGTTCCCTTGACCAAGGGGTAGGTAAATACCTTCGTTTAGGGTTCACTACCTACAATAACTATAACGTTACGGAAGGTAATAACGTGGGCCTTTACGGAATCCTGAGCATGTCGCCTATCGCCAACCCATATAACCCGGATGGCACCTGGAAAAGAACGGTCAAGATGCCTCTGGATGAGCAATGGGTATATTCAAAAGACATTGTAGAGGATTTAAGTGACAAATGGTTAAGTGAAACCAGAGCGTTCGGGACGTACAATACCATGTACGGTGAAATTCAAATCCCGGGAGTTGAGGGCCTGAAATACCGTGCCAACCTTGGCGTAAATTACCGCCAGAGCAATGGTGGTGCCTTTACCGCCCAGGGGATAGGGAGTGCCAATGCCACCACTCCCTCCACTGCATCGGTTAGTAACTCCCATACAACTGACTGGACCATTGAAAACCTGGTAACATATGACCGCACATTTGCTGAGAAGCACATGATTAACGTGGTGGGTTTATACTCAGCGTCAGATAGCAAATTCAGCAGATCCCGCGTGGCGGCAAGAGATATTCCGGCAGACGCCTTCCAATTCTACAACTTAGGTTTGGCAGCCGGCGAGATCACCGTTGCCCCTGGTGACCAGCAGTATTGGAAAAGTGGTTTAATGTCCTGGATGGGCCGCGTGATGTATTCCTATGATGACCGTTATATGTTGACGGCTACTGTTCGGTCAGACGGGTCTTCCAGATTGGCTCCCGGACGCAAATGGCATACTTACCCAGCTATTTCGGTTGGTTGGAATATTGCCAGAGAAACGTTCATGGAGAATGTGAAACTGGTGAACATGTTGAAACTTCGGGCGGGATATGGGAAAACCTCTAACCAGTCTATTGATCCTTATGCTACCCTTGGTCGTCTGAGCAGCAGGCCATATAACTTTGGTCCAGATAACTTCCAAACAGGTTTGTATGTTACAGAATTGCCTAACTCTGACTTAGGTTGGGAGTTTTCAGAAACCTTTAACTACGGGTTAGACTTCGCTATTTTGAACAACCGCCTTTCCGGTACAGTAGAGTATTATGTTACTAAAACCAACGATATCTTGTTGAGAGTAGGTTTGCCTTCCACAACAGGTGTGGGTAGCTACGTAGCCAACATTGGTAAAACCCAAAACAAAGGCGTGGAGCTTTCCCTGAACGGTGTCATCCTGGACAACCTCAACGGCTGGACCTGGGAAGCAGGTGTGAATATGTATGCCAACCGTAACAAACTGGTAGCGCTTGCTGGCGGACAACAGCGCGATGAAGGTAACTGGTGGTTTGTAGGTCATCCTATCAATGTGATTTACGATTACGAGAAAGTTGGCCTATGGCAAGCCGATGACCCTTATAGAAGCATATTGGAGCCAGGCACAGACGAACAGATAATTGGATCCATTAAGGTGAAATATACCGGTGGGTACAATCCTGATGGAACCCCTGTAAGAAGAATCGGGCCAGATGACCGGCAGATCATGGATGTGAATCCAGATTTTCAGGGCGGTTTCAACACCCGCGTTTCTTATAAAGGATTTGATCTAAGCGCTGTGGGTGCCTTCCAGGGCGGTGGTCTTTTGAATAGCACACTGTATGGATCGTCGGGTTACCTCAATATGATGAGCGGCCGCCGGGGGAACGTGAAGGTTGACTACTGGACCCCAGAAAACACCGATGCCAAGTATCCGAACCCAGCAGGAAAAAGAAGCGGCGATAACCCAAATTATGGTAGTACCCTGGGTTACTTTGACGCCTCTTATCTGAAAATACGCACCATTTCTCTGGGATATAGCTTTGATAACAACACCTGGTTGAAGACCGCTGGTTTTGACAGACTGCGTGTTTACGCAACGGCTCAGAATCCATTTGTGTTCTTCTCCCCATACAAAAAGGAGTCAGGCATGGACCCAGAAACCAACTCTTTCGGTAACGAAAACGCGGCAGTGCCTTTGTCAGACAACCTGAGACGTTTGCTTACCTTAGGTACTAACTCACCTGCCACACGCGGTTACCTGATTGGTTTAAATGTTACTTTCTAAAAAGAATTCCATGAAACGATATATAAATCTGAAAGCATTTGTTGGGGCAGCCGTAATATCCATGTTTACGGTAGGGTGCTCTGATATATTGGAAGAGGAGCCACGCAGCTCATATACCCCCGATTTCTTCCAAACAGAGAGAGGTGTTCAAGGGGGGTTAACCTCTATGTATGCCCACTTACGCTACATCTACGGGCAAGCCTACTATTACAATGCCACCCTTACCGGTACCGATGAAGTGACTTATGCCAGAGATGCGGACGAGAACTTCAGGGTGATGGACCTTTCCAACCAAGGGGTTCTTTCTGCTACAAACAGCCGGGCCGATGTACTCTGGGGAGCTGCCTTCCCTAACATCAACACCGCCAGCGGTATCATTGAAAATGCCGCCGCCGTAGGAACAATTTCCCCAGCCCTCATTGCCGAGGCCAGGTTCTTCCGCGCCTTTGATTACTTTAAATTGGTGCAGACGTTTGGGGGAGTGCCTTTGGATTTGGGAGCAGGAGAACTGAAGTTCAACACAAATCCAGTAAGGACTTCGGTGCGGAACACGGTTCCTGAGGTGTATACCAAAGCTATCTTTCCAGATCTTTTGCAGGCAATCACCGACCTTCCTGAAAGAGGCCGTGTAACCGGTGGGGCAACTAAAACCCTGGCCCGCCTTTATTTGGCGAAAGCGTACCTGACATACGGCTGGTGGCTCCAGAACCCGAACAACATCCCAACCTATCCTGCCACTCAACGGACCGATCCAGATGGGAAAGATGCTCAGTGGTATTTTCAGCAGGCGTATGATGTAGCGGTTACAGCTATTGATAATCCGGGTCCCTTCCAGTTGCAACCTACCTTCTATGATGTGAACGTGGGGTCAAATGACCGCAACTCTGAAATTCTGCTGTATGCAGATCATACGGAGAAAAGCGAGTTTTACAATGGCGGTAGCCTTACGTTTGGTAGTGGTGGGGCGCCGGACAACTTTGCCGGTTGGATGATGACCTGGAACTATCCAAACATCACAAGCTTCACTAACCCAAATGGGACAGGGACAATAAATTCTGTGCAGAGAGAGGCCTCACAAGACAAAGGGCGGCCCTGGACCCGTATGGCACCAACTATTGACGTGATTACAAACACCTTCGCAGACAAAACGCTGGATTCACGGTATGACGGTACCTTTACCACCGTGTACCGTGCGAACTGGCCTAAGGCTGGAGGTGCTAACATTCCACAGACGGTGTATAATGCTAACCTTCTTCCAATTCGCCCAGGTGATCCAGTCCTGAGTTTCCTGGATGAAGAACCAGCTACCCCAATTACTTACCCTTCCGGAACAGGTAAAAGCAATGTTGGGGCAGGAGAACTGCCCGGAAGATCTGATTACGTAATATCTCCCAGCGGGATAAGCCGAATCGTGTATCCAAAGCTATGGAAACTAGGTACCTACCGGACAGATAATGGCACTGGCTTAGGCCAACCAAACGCTGGCAGTACCCGACCGTTCAACATTGCCAAGTTTTCTGAACTGTACTTTGTCGCTGCGGAGGCTGCGGTGAAAGGAGCTGCTACCCAACCAGGCAAAACAGCCTATGACCTGATCAATGTGATTCGGGCCCGGGCCGGTAAGTGGCGTTGGGACAACAACGGCAATACCGCCAAGGTGGTAGACAACAGCGCAGCCATGATTGCGGCCACCCCAACCACCATTGATATCAACTATATCCTGGCCGAGCGTTCACGTGAGTTTTATGGAGAAGGGTACCGCTGGTTTGACCTGGTACGTACGCAAAAATGGAATGAACTTGCTTCTACCTACAGAATTGGCGGAAGTAACTACGGAGATCATACGCCTATGACCGTAACGCGCACAATTCTACCAGAACACTATCTGCGCCCTATTCCGCAGTTCCAATTGGATGCCATGCAGATGACCGCTGAAGAAAGAGCAAATTATCAAAACCCAGGTTATAGGTTATAGATAATCTTGCAACATCCTTATAAAAGATTGGCTGCCCGACAGGAGCAGCCAATCTTTTTATTGCGTTTCTCAAACGTGTTTAGGTGGTGTTTTCTTCAATCAAGCTGTAAAACAATCCCTTAAGTTGTGCGCTAAACCTGCCTGTATTTGTCATCCAGAAGGTGGGGGGAATGTGAGGAAGCTACCCTGCTTCCTTCACCTGAAGATTTTAGATAGATTATTATTCGCCTTTAACCCTATTTTTAAGAAAAGATCTTAAAAATGAAAAGTCACTTCCTGCAGATAGTTTCTCTTGTCTTGGTTTACCTCTTCATGCCCTTGCCCTCAAAAGGCCAGAAGGCGACCAACCCCATTGTGTACGCCGATGTGCCAGACATTGCGGTGATACGGGTAGGAGGTACCTATTACATGAGCAGTACCACCATGCACATGAGCCCGGGCTTGCCCATTATGAAGTCAGAAGACCTGGTGAACTGGCAACTGGTAAATTACGCCTATGACACCCTAGCCAATGTGGATGAACTGAATCTGAGGAACGGGAAAAGCACCTACGGCAGAGGTTCCTGGGCCAGCAGCCTGCGGTTCCATAACGGTACTTACTACGTCACCACCTTCGCCCAGACCACGGGCAAAACCTACATCTACACGACTAAAAACCTGGAGAAAGGACCCTGGAAAGTGTCTTCCTTTAAACCGTCTTACCATGACCATTCCCTGTTCTTTGATGATGACGGGCGCATCTACCTGGTGTATGGCGGCGGGAAACTAAGGTTGGTGGAGCTAAAGGAAGACCTGTCCGGTGCGAAGGAAGAAACCGACCGGGTGTTGATTGAAAACGCGAGTGCCCCGGCCGGACCCAACGTAGGGCTGCCGGCTGAAGGATCACAGCTTTTTAAAGTAAACGGGAAGTATTACCTGTTCAACATCGCCTGGCCCAAAGAAGGCATGCGGACCGTAATTGTTCACCGGGCAGATAAGATTACCGGACCTTATGAAGGGAAGGTAGTGCTGCAGGACAAAGGCGTAGCCCAAGGCGGCCTGATTGACACGCCCACCGGCGAATGGTTTGCTTACCTGTTCCGGGATTATGGTGCCGTAGGTCGGATTCCGTATCTGGTGCCGGTGAAGTGGGAAAACGGTTGGCCGGTGTTAGGAACAGATGGCAAAGTGCCGGATGAACTGAACCTGCCGGCCAGCAAAGGCCTGATCCCCGGGATTGTAGCCTCTGATGAATTCACCCGCGGGAAAAACGAACCTAACCTGCCCCTGGTCTGGCAGTGGAACCACAACCCGGACAACCAGCTTTGGTCGGTTTCGCAGCGGAAAGGGTACCTCAGGCTGACCACCGGTGCTGAAGGCAATGACTTTTTGCTGGCCCGTAATACGCTGACCCAACGCACCATCGGGCCGGAAAGCAGCGGCGCCACCGCAATTGATATCTCCCGCATGAAGGATGGGGATTTCGCCGGTTTTGCCCTTTTGCAGCAGCGGTATGGATTGATTGGGGTTAAATCTGAGAAAGGCGGTAAGTATCTCGTGATGGTGAATGCCCAGTCTGGGAGTCCGGTGGAGGAAGCCAGGGTGCCCCTGAATGGGAAAAAGGTGTACCTGAAAGCAGAATGTGATTTCAACAACCGCCGTGACGTAGCCAGCTTTTATTATAGCCTCAACGGGAAAACCTGGACCAAGCTAGGCCAGGAGTTGAAAATGGCCTACACCATTCCGCACTTTATGGGATACCGTTTCGGGCTGTTCAACTATGCCACCAAAGCCTCAGGCGGTTACGTGGATTTTGATTATTTCCACATCTCCAATCAGATCAGCAAAGAGAGTAAAGTACCTTCAGCAAAGGAAAACCAATAGGCTATTTTTGACTCATTTCTATAAAAACACACATGAAAAGGAAAAGTCTTCTTCTTAAAAAGGCAATCTTAGTACTTACCTGTTGCTTCGGCCTTTTGCAGCAGACCAGCTTTGCGCAGGACAATCAGAAGTTTAACAACCCCATTCTGGCAGGCTTTTACCCAGACCCTGCTATCTGCCGGGTAGGGGAAGACTATTACCTTATTCTCTCCACATTCGCCTATTTCCCTGGGGTACCTATCTTCCACAGCAAGGACCTGGTGAACTGGAACCAGATCGGGAATATCCTGGACCGGCCCGAGCAGCTGAACTTAACGAAGCACCGGATCACCAGAGGCATCTTTGCTCCCACGCTTTCCTACCATAATGGCGTCTACTACATGGTCACCACCCTGATAGACACAGGCGGGAATTTTGTGGTAACGGCTACCAACCCGGCAGGTCCCTGGTCAAACCCGGTTTGGCTCAAAGATGTGCAGGGTATTGACCCTTCTTTATTTTTTGACGATAACGGCAAAGCCTACATCATTTACAACAGCGATGCGCCGGACAACAAGCCGCAGTATGATGGCCACCGCACCATAAGAATGCAGGAGTTTGACTATAAGAACCTGAAAACTACCAGCGCGCCCATCATCCTGGTAAATGGAGGCGTAGATTTCTCTAAAAAACCGGTCTGGATTGAAGGTCCGCATATCTACAAAAAAGATGGTTACTACTACCTGATGGCGGCAGAAGGCGGAACCAGCGTGAACCACTCTGAGGTGATCCTGAGAAGCAAGAAAGTGGACGGTGACTATGTGCCCAACCCCAACAACCCCATCCTGACGCAGCGCCACCTGCCGGCTAACCGGAAAAACCCTGTGTCGGCCACCGGCCACGCTGATCTGGTGCAGACACAGAACGGAGAGTGGTGGTCCGTTTTCCTGGCTACCCGTCCGTACGATGCGGATGATCATTACAACATAGGCCGCGAAACCTTCCTGGCGCCCGTGGAGTGGAAAGACGGCTGGCCTATCATCAATCCCGGCCATGAGGAGGTGCAGTATTCGTACCCACGGCCAAAATTACCTTTAGGGAAGAAACCAAAGCTTCCGGTAAACGGAAATTTCACCTTTCGGGAAGATTTCAAGGAGAGTAAACTGCCTTTGTATTGGTTGACGCTTCGGGCACTGGGTACGCAGTGGTACAGCTTGAGCAAACCTGCCGGGAGTTTGACGCTAGATGTGAGACCAGAGACGGTTTCCGGCGCAGATAACCCTTCGTTCATCGCCAGAAGACAACAGCACAACCACGGCAATGCCAGCATCAAAATGGAGTTCAAACCCTCCTCCTCAAATGAGTTCGCCGGCTTGGTGGCATTGCAAAGTGAAACGCATTATTACGCGGTAGGCAAAACCATCGCCAACGGCAAAGAAGTAGTGCAGCTGCGCAAGTCACAGGACGCGACCAAGCCCGGCACCCTAGAGACCACACTGCTGGCCGAGGCTCCCTTGAACCCAAATGACCAGAAAAAGCCGCTCTACCTGAAAGTGGAGTTCAAAGGCAGTAAGTACGCTTTCTACTACGGCACCAAAGAAGGGGAGTGGAAACTGTTGCAAGACAATGTGGACGCGACTTTCCTGAGCACGCGTACGGCCGGTGGTTTTGTGGGCGTAACGCTGGGCATGTACGCCACCTCCCAAGGGAAACCTTCCACCGGAAAAGCCACCTTTGATTGGTTCCATTACGAAGGCAAAGACCCGATCTATGAAACCTCCGCTACGGTGAAAGCCAAATAAAAGAAAGCCTGGGTTTTAAGGCTATTTTCCTAAAAACCCAGGCTAAAAAGAAATTGCTTAAACCCCATAGGCTTACCAGGTACAGGTAAGGATACGTCATAATTAAAGAATCATTTTTATGTCACTATTACAAAGCTGGAGATGGTACGGACCCAATGACCCCGTGACCCTACAGGATGTGAAACAAGCCGGCGCCACCGGCGTTGTAAGTGCCTTACACCATGTGCCCCACGGCGCGGTGTGGCCGCTGGAGGAAATCCATGAACGCAAGCGCATCATTGAGGAAAGCGGCCTGACCTGGGCTGTGGTGGAAAGCGTGCCGGTGCATGAGTCCATCAAAACCCGCACCGGAGATTATGAGCAGTATTTAGAGAATTACCGCCAATCGCTCCGCAACCTGGCCGCGGCCGGCCTCAAAATCATTTGCTACAACTTCATGCCCGTGCTGGACTGGACCAGGACCAACCTTGCGCTGGAACTCTGGAACGGTGCCAAAGCCCTCTACTTTGACTGGGCCGACCTGGCCGTTTTTGACCTGTTTATCTTAAAACGCGAGGGAGCTGAGCAGGACTACAAACCCGAAGTGGTGCAGCAAGCCAAGGACCGACATGCGACTTACTCCAAAGAAAAACTGGAGGAACTGAGCGAGATCATCCGGATGGGCGTGCCCATGGAAGGCTACATCTCGCTAGAGCACCTCACCGAGAGCATTGGCATTTACAAGAACATCGGCCACGCCGGACTGCGCGAGAACCTGGCGTATTTCCTGGAGTCCATTATGGATGTTTGTGAGGAAAACGGCCTCAAAATGACCATCCACCCCGATGATCCGCCTTATCCTATTCTGGGCTTGCCGCGCATCGCCTCGAACAAAGAGGACCTGGAGTTCATTTTGAACCGGGTAGACCGCGCGCCCAACGGCATCTGTTTCTGCACGGGTTCCCTGGGCGCTGGCAGGCACAATAACCCGGTGGAGATCCTGAAATCAGTAGGGGATCGCGTGTACTTCGCGCACCTGCGCAACGTGAAGAAAGACCAGGACGGCAATTTCTACGAGTCTGACCACCTGGCCGGTGACGTAGACATGTACGGCGTCATGAAAGAGCTGGTAGCCATCAACCGTACCCGGCAGGAGCCTATCCCGTTCCGCCCAGACCACGGACACCAGATGCTGGATGACCTGCACAAAGTCACCAACCCAGGTTACTCGGCCATTGGCCGGTTGCGCGGGTTGGCCGAGCTGCGCGGTCTGGAAATGGGCATTGAGAGAACCATCTACGGAGCATCCTAATTTAACTTACCATGCAGGAGAGTGCAATCCAATCATCTATAGATTCTTCCCGCAATGTTTCACCTCCTGCCGGGCCTTTCCTGCAGGAGGATTTTCTGTTGCAGACCCGCTCGGCTAAGGAATTGTACCACGGCTACGCCAAAGGCTTGCCCATCATTGATTACCATTGCCATCTCTCGCCGGAGGCCATTGCCCTGAACCAGAACTACCCCAACCTCACCAGCATCTGGCTGGCCGGGGACCATTACAAGTGGCGGGCCCTGCGCACCCTGGGCATTGAGGAAAGATACATCACCGGCGATGCCCCAGACGAGGAGAAGTTCCTGAAATGGGCCGAGGCCGTACCTTACACGCTGCGCAACCCGCTCTTTCACTGGACGCACATGGAGCTGAAGAACCCTTTCGGGGTAAACGAGCTACTTTCTGAGCGGAACGCGGGCGAGGTGTACGCGCACTGCAACGCGCTGCTCCAAAAACCCGAGTTCACGCCGCAGGGCCTGCTCACGCACTTCAACGTGGAGATGGTGGGCACCACCGATGACCCCACGGATGACCTGGCGTTTCACCGTCAATTAGCAGAAAACGGCTTCAAAACGAAAGTGCTGCCATCTTTCCGGCCAGATAAGGTGTTCAATCTCTCAGGCGGAGATTCTTTCAGGGACTACATCCGGTTACTGGCCAATGTGGCGGGCACGGAGATCTTCAACCTGGATACGCTGCTGGAGGTGCTGGAGAAACGGGTGCAGTATTTCCATGAGCACGGCTGCCGCATCTCGGACCACGGTTTGGTATGCCTGCCGTCTCTTCCGGCGTCAACTGCCTATTTAGAGGATGTTTTCCTGGATGTGCTGGCAGGGAAAGACGGGGAAGCGGCGCAGCACCAGGAGGCGTTCACCGCGTTTCTTCTTCTGGAACTGTGCCGCATGTACTTCCGCAAGGGCTGGGTGCAGCAATTTCACGTGGGCGCTATCAGAAACAACAACAGCCGCATGCTGCAGGTGAACGGCCCCGATACCGGGTATGACTCTATCGGGGATTACAGGCAGATCCAGAACATGTCGGCCTTTTTCAACCAGCTGGAAAAGGAGAACTGCCTCACCAAAACCATTATCTACAACCTTAACCCCGCCGATAACGCGGCCTTCGCCACCATGATCGGGAACTTCCAGGGCGGCGGCATCAAAGGAAAGATGCAGTTCGGCTCGGCGTGGTGGTTCCTGGACAACCTGGACGGAATGACCCAGCAGCTGGATGCGCTCTCCAACATGGGCCTCCTGAGCTGTTTCGTTGGCATGCTCACCGACTCGCGCAGTTTCCTGAGCTATTCCCGGCACGAGTATTTCCGACGATTACTGTGTAACCTGCTGGGCAACGAAATGGAGCGCGGCCTCTTACCTAACGACCTCCCCTGGATAGGGAAGATGGTGCAGGACATCTGCTACTACAACGCCAAGAATTACTTTCCCTCATAAATGAATGATCCCCGCATGAATCACCTCTCTTTTACCAAAAACACCTCAGAAACTTGGATTAGAAAAACGGCCAGTCTGCGCATGCTGTTCCTGTTTCTGATCACCTTTGGCCTTGTGCCGGCGGCCTTCGCCCTGGATGATGTGTCGTATGTTTCGGGGCAGAAGAAGGGCAATGCCTTTCCGCTGGCCCAGGCCGGAAAACCTGCGCCTTTCTTTGTGAGCGATGCTGATTTTCCGGGGGTGATCAGGGCCCTGAAAGACCTGCAGGCCGATGTGCAGCGCGTAACCAAGGCCCAGCCGGAATTGACCATTGGAAAAAAAGCGCCCAAGTCAAAGACCCTGGTACTGGTGGGTACTTTGGGCAAAAGCCCGCTCATTGACCAGCTGGTGAAAAGCAAGAAGCTTGACGTGAAAGACCTGGCCGGCAAGTGGGAAACCTTTGTGGTGCAGACCGTGCAGAAACCCATGAAAGGCGTGGACGAGGCCCTGGTGATTGTGGGCAGCGACAAACGCGGCACCATCTACGGCATCTATGACGTGTCCCAACAGATTGGCGTGACGCCGTGGTACTGGTGGGCCGATGTGCCGGTAAAGCAGCAGGAGAATCTGTACGTGCAGGAGGGCCGTCACACCAAAGGAACGCCCGCCGTGAAATACCGCGGCATCTTCATCAACGATGAGGCTCCGGCGCTGTCCAACTGGGCGAAAGAGCAGTTCGGTGGGTTCAATCACAAATTCTATGAGAAGGTGTTTGAGCTGATTCTGCGCATGAAGGGCAACTACCTGTGGCCCGCCATGTGGGGCAGCGCCTTCAGCGACGATGACAAGATCAACCCGCAAACCGCCGATTTGTACGGCGTGGTGATGGGCACCTCGCACCATGAGCCGCTCGCCCGCGCCCACGACGAGTGGCGCCGGAACGGGGGAGGACCCTGGAACTACAACACTAACGCCGAGAAACTGCGCGAGTTCTGGACCGGCGGCATCAAACGCATGAACGGCTTTGAGAACATCGTGACCGTGGGCATGCGCGGCGACGGCGACGAGCCCATGAGCGAGGAAAGCAACATCGGGTTGTTGGAAAAAATTGTGGCCGATCAGCGGAAAATCATTTCTGAAGTGACCGGCAAAGACGCCTCCCAAACGCCTCAGCTGTGGGCGCTGTACAAAGAGGTGCAGGACTACTATGACAAAGGCATGCGCGTTCCTGATGATGTGACGTTATTGTTGGCCGATGACAACTGGGGAAACATCCGCAAACTGCCCAAACCGGGCGAAAAACAGCACTCCGGCGGCTACGGCATCTACTACCACTTTGACTACGTGGGCGGCCCGAGGAACTACAAATGGCTCAACACGAACCCGATTCCCCGGATCTGGGAGCAGATGCACCTGGCCTACCAGCACAAAGCCGACCGCATCTGGATTGTGAACGTGGGCGACATCAAACCCATGGAATTCCCTACCGAGTTTTTCCTGGATTACGCCTGGAACCCGGAGAAATGGCCCGCCGAGCGCCTGGAAGAGTACACCCGCCTATGGACCGAGCGTCAATTCGGGGCGGAGTACGCCCCCGCCATTGCGCAACTGCTCTCCAGATACGCCAAGTACAACAGCCGCCGCAAACCCGAGCTATTGGCCCCCGATACCTACAGCCTCACCAATTACCAGGAAGCCGAAAGAGTGGTAGCCGATTACAACCGCCTGGCCCAGGAAGCCGAGCGCATCAATGGCCTGTTGCCCGCTGAATATCGAGATGCCTACTACCAACTGATTTTGTTCCCCATCAAAGCCTGCGCGAACCTGAACGAGTTGCACGAAACCACCGGCCTAAACCGCCTATATGCCGCTCAGGGCCGCAACACCACTAATGAATTGGCGGCCAAAGTGAAGCGCCTGTTTGAGAAAGATGCCGAGCTCACGCAGTATTACCACAAGAACATCTCGGGCGGGAAGTGGAACCACATGATGTCACAAACGCACATCAGCTACACTTACTGGCAGCAACCCGAAAAAGACGTGATGCCGGAGGTGAAACAACTCTCGGTACCCACCGCCGCGGACATGGGCGTGACCGTAGAAGGCTCCACGGCCTGGTGGCCTCAGGCGAAAGAAGCTCCCGTACTCCCGGCCTTCTCGCAGTACCAGAAACAAGGCCATTACCTGGATATCTTCAACCGCGGCCAGCAACCGTTTGACTATTCCATTAAATCAAGTGCCCCTTGGCTGAAAGTATCGCAGGAGAAAGGAACCGTAGCCAAAGAGCAGCGCCTGTGGGTGATTGTAGACTGGGCCAATGTTCCGGCCGGTCCGCAACGTGCCTCCCTGACCATCACCGGTCCGAAAGGTAAAGCTGTGACGGTACAGGCAACCGTAGAACCAGCGTTGACCGCCGCCAACGCCTCAGAAGGATTTGTGGAGAGCAACGGCTACATCTCCATAGACGCAGAACACTACACCCAGGCCGTGAATGGCAACGGCGTGCAATGGCAGTTAATACCGGACCTTGGCCGTACTGCCTCGGCGGTGACCACCATGCCGGTGACCGCGCCAAGCCAAACCCCAGCCGGAAACAGTCCGCACCTGCAGTACAAAGTACACCTGCAAAAAGGCGGGGAGGTGACCGTGCAGGTGATGGTATCGCCCACCCTCAACTTCCACAACACCCAAGGCTTGCGCTACGCCATTTCCTTTGATGATGAAAAGCCGCAGATCATCAACATCCACGCCGATAAGTCTGAGCGTGACTGGAACAGGAACGTGGCCAACAACATTAACCTGACCATCTCCAAGCACCAGTTAACCAAACCCGGCGAGCACGTGCTCAAATTCTGGATGGTAGATTCAGGTATTGTGTTGCAGAAAATCGTGATAGATGCCGGAGGGCTGAAGCCCAGCTACCTGGGACCACCAGAGAGTGCCAATCTATCAGCCAAGCAGGCAAAGTAATTCCTTTTCGAGGCTGTTTTGCAGAAAACAGGCCCGAAACAGTTTTGGTAATGGTAATCTGTTGTTTGTTGAGTCTGGCTACAATATCGGCTGAAGCTTTTAGGACCACCTATACCACTCCGCCCTTCGGGCATCCCTCTTGAGATAGGAGGGGAGTTACTGCTGGCTACCATGTTACAGTTAGCTTAAAAGACCTCGCAGCGTCCGGAGGTCCTGCGAGCGTCCGGGCCAATAACGGTGAAATCAACCTCAGTACAATGTACCTGACTTCAGCCCGCACCGCCTTTACTTCCTGTTTTAAGGCTCCTTTTCTAAAACCAAGTCTGAACCAGATTGGAGAATGTCATCAGATTAAAAAGTATGTTAAATAGGTGTGCATTAAAAGCATAGTTGCGTCTCATTCTAACAGACTATAGTACACTGGTAGGGTCTCTATGCTTTGTAAGCATTTTACTCTTAGTGGCTCAGCTGAGGGAGACACTACAGAAAAGTAATTAGTTACTCAGGAGGCACCGAGTTTTGTCGCTTTATCTCGGACATACAGGCTAATTATGGCAAGGGAACCGTCTGTAGATAAGGCTTTCTTTTACCATCCCGGCTCCGAAGGCAAAGATGCCAGCTTTGGAATACCTTCCTTGTGTAAAACGCCGTATTAGAGGGAAATAGGTCTCTGTTTTGTTGGAGGTGTGGCAGAATACTTGTATAATTGTCATAAATACAATTATACTGTTTTTTAGCAAGAAGCAGTTCCCCATCACAGTGCCAGACCGGCTGTTTTCAGCCTGATTTAAAGAAAGAAACCTAAAACCATTTGCTATGAAGTTTTTCATTGACACGGCTAATTTGGCCCACATCAAAGAAGCCCACGACTTGGGTATCCTGGACGGAGTAACCACTAACCCATCCCTAATGGCCAAAGAAGGCATCAAAGGGGAGCAAGCTACCCTGGACCATTACAAAGCCATCTGCGAGATTGTGGACGGTGATATCAGCGCCGAGGTACTTTCCACTGATTTTGACTCAATGGTAGAGGAGGGCGAGACCTTGGCGGCGCTTCACCCCAACATTGTGGTGAAAGTACCTATGATCAAAGACGGCTTGAAAGCCATAAAATATTTCTCTGACAAAGGCATTAAAACCAACTGTACGCTGGTGTTCTCTGCTGGACAGGCTATTCTGGCCGCCAAAGCCGGTGCTACTTACGTGTCGCCCTTCCTGGGTCGCGTGGATGACATCGGTTGGGACGGTGTTGAACTGATCACTCAGATTGCCAACATCTATGCCATCCAAGGCTATGAGACGCAGATCCTGGCGGCTTCTATCCGCAGCTCCCTGCACATTGTGAAGTGTGCCGAGGCCGGTGCGCACGTGTGCACCTGTCCGTTGGAGCCAATCCTGGGTCTTCTGAACCATCCGCTCACCGCCAGCGGCCTGGCCAAGTTCGTGGCCGATGCTGAGAAGATGAAAGAAATCATGCAGGAACAAGCGTAGTTTATTCCGATAGCCCTGGTTCAGAACGAAAGCATACCTTTCTGTTCACAGGGCAAAAGGTAAATGATCTTAGTTAGATGATAATGAAATCGGGCTCCATCAGGGCCCGATTTTTTTGCGAATCCAAACTATTTTGCGCCTGTTTTTTGAAAATCAGGGCTGAAAAAGGAAACCTTTGAGCGAGGCCTTTGGAGATTTTAATGAAGGCAAAATAATATGGCTACTGGCTATACTTTGTGATTTCCGGCTGCGGGAAGCGATAGGTTTAGTTCTTTACAGTGGCTTTTAAGAAACTGCTGGTTTGAGGCTTTCAGCCTCACTGGAGTTGCAAACTTCAGGTCATTTTAGGTCCAAGTTGAAAACTTAAACCAGAGAACTTAAAGAAAGAGATCTACAAAGAGATTTACCAGAAAGAAAATTCGCCTCATGGGAGGGGTAGTGGTGGGTTGGGCCAATTCAGTAACAATTTGCCAATTCTTATCATCCAATTACAAAAGCCTACCCCTTACCGCCACACCAGCCATTTCCCCTAAACTGGCCTTAAAAGTAAAAAGGCTGCCCCCATGGGAGACAGCCTTTTTTAGTATGCATTACATGAAAAAACAACTGGAGTGTTGACAAGACAACTCTAAGCGGGAAGGATGAATCTGGCTACCGGAGTAGCAGGTTTTATCATTCTCTTTTAGTTTAATCAGGGGGTAGCGCTTATTCCTCTGCCGCCTAGGCGGCAAGAATCAATTCTTATAACCAGATTAGATGAATCTGTTGATCAGGTTCTCCAGGTACTCCTGACGGCCGCTTTGCAGGGTTGGCTCACCTTGCTCAATAGCGTAGTCGCGCAGGTCTTCCAGTGACAATTTGCCTTGCTCAAACTCCTTGCCTTTGCCGCTGTCAAAAGAAGCGTAGCGCTCCTGGCGTACTTTCAGGTAGTCAGAGTTCTGCATGATGTTGTCAGCGGTGATCAGGGCGCGGGCGAAAGTATCGGCACCCCCGATGTGCGCGTAGAACAGGTCAGCCGGGTCAGTGGAGTTTCTTCTGATTTTAGCGTCGAAGTTCACGCCGCCGCCTTGCAGGCCACCGGCCTCCAGGAAGATCAGCATGGATTCGGTCAGTTCGTTCAGGTTGTTCGGGAATTGGTCGGTATCCCAGCCGTTCTGGTAGTCACCGCGGTTGGCATCTACAGAACCCAGTACACCGGCATCGGCGGCAACCTGCAGCTCGTGCTGGAAGGTGTGGCCGGCCAGAGTAGCGTGGTTTACCTCGATGTTGATTTTGAAATCACCTAATAAATCGTGCTGACGCAGGAACCCGATCACGGTAGCGCAGTCATAGTCGTACTGGTGCTTGGTTGGTTCCATAGGCTTAGGCTCAATGAAGAACGTACCTTTGAAGCCTTGGGCACGGGCGTAGTCTTTGGCTGAGTGCAGGAAGCGGGCCAGGTGCTCTTGCTCGCGTTTCATGTTGGTGTTCAGCAGGGTCATGTAACCTTCACGACCTCCCCAGAATACGTAGTTTTCACCACCCAAAGCAATAGTGGCATCCAACGCACCTTTCACCTGCGCAGCCGCGTGCGTTAACACATGGAAATCTGGGTTGGTAGAGGCACCGTTCATGTAACGCTCGTGCGAGAACACATTGGCAGTTCCCCACAGCAGTTTAATGCCGGTTTCGGCTTGTTTCTGCTTCGCGTATTCCACCATGGTCTGCAGACGACGCTCGTTCTCCAGAACGTCATTGCCAAAGTCTACCACGTCTACATCATGGAAGCAGTAATAAGGCATTCCTAATTTAGAGATGAACTCAAACGCGGCATCCATTTTGGCTTTGGCGCGCTCAATCACATCTGAACTCTGGTCCCAGGCGAAGTTCAACGTTGGGCCTCCGAATGGATCAGAGCCGTTTGCGTTGAACGAGTGCCAATAGGCCACTGAAAACTTAAGATGCTCTTTCAGGGTTTTGCCCGCCACTACACGGTTCTCGTCATACCAGCGGTACGCCAACGGGTTGTCAGTCTCCGGACCTTCAAACTTTATCTGTCCAATTCCTTTAAAGTATTCTGTGTCTACTAGAGTGTGATTTGCCATAATATTTGGATGTATGGTGTTGAAAATTAGTTACTCAGTTGTTTTAGTAAGAGGGCTTTCCAGTCTTGGTACGCGTTTTCGTAGGCATCGGTCTGGGTAGGCTCAATCACTTTCAGGCGCTCAAAGCGGCTGAAGGCTTCCTGGGCCGAGGCGAACACCTGGGCCCCGATGCCGGCGCCTAAGGCCGCACCCACGCTGCCATCGTTCTGGTAAAGTTCCACCGGTACGTGCGTGGCGTTCACGAAAGCCTCCGCGAAGAGCGGGCTCAGGAACATGTTGGCGTTACCCGCCCTGATGACCTGCGGGTTCATGCCGTTCTCGCGCATGATGTCCAGTCCGTAGCGGAAAGTGAAGGCAATGCCTTCCTGCACCGCCCGGAACACGTGCGCCTTGGAATGCAGGTTAAAATCCAGGTGATGAAACTGCGCCCCGATGATGCGGTTGTTGAACACGCGCTCGGCCCCGTTCCCGAAAGGGAAGATACGCAGGCCGTTGCTCCCAACCGGTGTTTTCAGGGCTTCTTCGTTCATCTGGGGGTAGGAGAGGCCGTGGCCCATGTTTTCCTTTACCCAGCTGTTCATGATGCCAGTGCCGTTGATGTTCATGAGTACGCCCACGCGTTTTGATTGGGGCGTGTAGTTCACGTGCGCAAAGGTGTTCACGCGGGACTGCGGGTCATACACCAACTGGTCGCTCACGCCGTAGATCACGCCCGAGGTGCCAGCCGTGGCCGCTACCTCGCCGGGGTTGAGCACGTTCAAAGAAAGCGCGTTGTTGGGCTGGTCGCCCGATTTATAGGCTACCGGAATTCCGGCTTTCAATCTCAGGGAAGAAGCAACCTCAGGTTTCACCTCGCCGTGCGAGGAAAACAAAGGCTTCACCGCCGGGATGATCTCCGGGCTGAACCCGAAGAAGTTCATGACATCGGCAGACACCTCATCTTTCTGGAAATCCCAGAAGATACCCTCAGACAAGGCAGATACGCTGGTGGTGATCTCGCCGGTCAGTTTCATGGCGATGTAATCGCCGGGCAGCATGATCTTGTGGATTCTGCTGAACGTTTCGGGCTCGTTTTCCTTTACCCAGGCCAATTTGGCGGCGGTGAAGTTACCCGGTGAGTTAAGCAGGCGCGCCAGGCTCTGTTCCTGTCCAATGTGCTCCAGGGCTTTCTGTCCGTAGGGAACCGCGCGGCTGTCGCACCAGATGATGGACTGGCGCAATACCTCCTGGTTCTCGTCCACTACCACCAAACCGTGCATCTGGTAAGCAATACCAATGGCTCCTATGTCCTCAGGATGGTAGGCGCCGGAGGCGTTGGCTTTCTGGATGGCGGCCTGGGTATGCTCCCACCACATCTCGGGGGCCTGCTCAGCCCAGCCCGGTTGCAGGGAGTTGATTTTGGACTCAGTTTCTGGAAACTGCGCCGAAGCCAGACACTTCTGAGTGGCCGCATCCACCACTGATACTTTAATGGAGGAGGTACCTACGTCTATACCTAATAGGAGCATAAAGGGCTTTATTTCAATAACATCTGTTCTATACGAGGGCAAGGGGGAAAGCAGTTCAGAATTCCTATTCCATCATTAAATGCCAACGTTGGCATAATTTTAAGCGAAAAAACTGAGAATAGGAAATATGAGAAGCAGAAACCTTCAAATTTTGTGAAAAAAACCTTGTCTTAGCTCAAATAAAATGAGAAAATGAAAACTGGTAACCTTCTTACCTTTAACTATTTAGTTTCAGGCTGATTTAGTTTATGGCAAAGAGAAGCTTTTAAGCTTGGATATTTTGAGCCTGTTTAAGCTAAAACGTGCTAAAAATGAAAAGAAAATAGGATAGCTTTAAGGACTTTACCGCCAACTCAGTAATTTTGGGTTCACACAGCTGAAACATTGAAGAAAACAACCATACATGACATTGCGCGGGAGCTGGACGTAACGTTCTCCACGGTGGCGCGAGCCCTCAATGACCATCCGGCCATCAGTGCCGCCACCAAAGCAGCGGTGCTGGAAACTGCCAAACGCCTGAACTACCAGCAGAACAAACTCGCTTCTTCCCTGCGCTCGGGGCGCACCAACGTCATTGGGATCATTGTGCCCAGTTTGGATACCAGTTTCTTCAGCTCGGTGGTGCACGGCATTGAGAAGGTCATGAATGAGAACGGCTACAGCATGCTGCTGTACCAGACCGGTGAGTCATTGAAGCAGGAGCAGAAGGGGATTGAGACCTTCCTGCAGGCCCGGGTAGATGGTATCATTTCCTCGGTATCCGGGGAAATAGAGGGCCGCGAGTTCTACGAGCAGATCAGCAAGCGGCAGGTGCCCCTGTTGTTTTTTGACCGCGCAATAAACGAGCTGCCGGTGCCCTCCGTGACCATCAACGACTACCAGGCCGGCTTTGTGGCTACCGAGCACCTCATCAAGGAGGGGTACAAGCACATTGCGCATTTCACCTCAGACCAGAACCTCACCATTTTCAAGGAGCGTTTCCGGGGCTACCGCGATGCCTTAGAGAAGTATGACTTGTCCATGAATGAGGATATGATCTGCAAAGGCAGGCTTTCACTGGAGTTCGGAAAAGAATCTGTCACGCGCCTGCTGGAAAAGGAAAAAGACTTTGACGCCGTTTTCGCCGCCGAGGATTACACCGCCATGGGCGCTTTGCAGGTGCTACTGGAAAGAGGCATCAAAGTGCCTCAGCAGATGGGCGTCATGGGCTTCGCGAACGAGGCCTTTGGGGCGTTTGTGACGCCATCGCTTTCTACTGTGGACCAGCAGACCATTAGAATGGGGGAGGAGACTGCGCATCTGTTTCTGAAGCTCATTGGGAACAAAGATTTCTACGGCACCACCCCAGAACGCATTGTGCTGGACCCGATTCTGCTTCCCCGCCGTTCTAGCCAACCTGAGTAGATCGGCAAAATCTCTCAATTGTTTTCAGGCTGCTTTTATGAAAAGCGGCTTGAAACGAATTTCCTGTTTTTAGCTGGTCAGTTGCATGGCTGTTACCGATTCCTATTGCCTGTTCTCAACGGTCGTGATTTCTTTATCAGAAGCAGCTCCATACATCCTGAGGCTCAGATGAAGCGCTTTCCTAAACTGTGATAATCTCTGAAAAGGATGGATTGGCGTAAGAAGCCTTGTTCTTAGCTTAGTATTTATGTTAAGTATAAACCTCTTCTGTTTGGGTTAGATTATCAGTTTGAGCAGGCAGGGTGGAGATTAAGCAAAACTTACCGTAATTTTGTAGCTCTATGGGTTTGTACATTACGTCGTTGGCATCGGGGAGTAACGGGAACTGCTATTACATTGGTAACGAGCAGGAGGCAGTGTTGGTGGATGCGGGCATTTCTTGCCGCGAAACCGAGGGACGCATGCGGCGGCTGGGTTTGTCCATGGAGAAAGTAAAAGCCATCTTTATTTCGCACGAGCATTCAGACCACATCAAAGGTCTGCCGGTGCTAGCCAAGAAATACCAGATTCCCGTCTACATTACGCCGGCCACCCTGCAGAACCTGCGCTTCGGGCTAGATTACCGGTTGGTGAGATCTTTCCAGGCCTACGAGGGAGTGCAGATAGGCAACCTTACTGTTACAGGGTTCCCTAAGTACCACGATGCGGCAGATCCGCATAGTTTTATCATTTCCGGCAACGGCATCAACGTGGGCGTTTTCACCGACATCGGTTCTCCCTGTGACCACGTCATCAAGCAATTTCAGGTTTGCCACGCGGCTTTCCTGGAGACCAATTATGACGAGGACATGCTGGAGCGCGGCCGTTACCCGTATTACCTCAAGGCCAGGATAAAGGGCAACCACGGACACCTCTCTAACCGGCAGGCGCTGAACCTGTTCACCGGCTACAAACCCCAGTTCATGAGCCACGTGCTGCTGGGCCACCTTTCCAAAGACAACAACTGCCCCAACCTGGTAAAGGAACTATTTACCACCCACGCCGATGGCACCCAGGTGGTGGTGGCCTCGCGCTATGAGGAAACGCCCGTTTATGTCATTGATGGCGCCCCTGTGGTTTACAGCCCCGCACCGGTGGTATCGCCCATGCAAACCAAAAAACAAGTCCAGCAACTGTCGCTAGAATTGTTTTAGCCAAAGGCTGACAAACTGTTTCTAAGCTGATTTCAGGAAAACGGGCCTGAAAGGGGCTTGCGTTTGTTCTGGTGATTTCAGAGATGGGTAATGGCTGCATTTGGTCTCTTTATGTCTTGACAAGGAAGCGCGCCAAAACCACACATCATCCCCATTTGAAGAGCCTGAGAAAATGCATTATGTCATGCTCTCTTGAGCAGCTTGAATTCCATAAGTTTCTAGTTCCGCGTTGTACTTAGCGCATGAAAATTGCGCCTCTACAAGGGTGAATTACAAGCGAAAAGTAAACCATTCCATGGTAGGCTATTTCACTTCTTGCGTATTTTTGCCAACCCTAGAAATACTTCCTACGTTTTGATATCCATGTACCACATATTATAATCAAAATACTACTATGGACGTATCAAACTTGAAAGAAAAAGCCGACAACTTTAACCCAGACCATAAAGAAGGACCAGTAGCTCGTACTATTGAAGAGTATACTGCCAAGTTGCCTTCAGATCTGTTTTTGTGGGCTGCCCTTGGGTCTATGGCCGTATCGGCTACCCTCAAAGTGATGAAAAAAGATGACGAAGCACTGTTTGTGGGTCAATGGCCTGCGCCATTCCTGCTGTTGGGTCTTTACAACAAACTTGTAAAAGTAAAAGGCTCTGACGGCGAGAAAGACGGTCCTAACCGTCCGGCAGGTGCTAACGCCGAGATCAGAAACGCCGGACACTAATTTCCGGTAGATTTCAAAAAAGAAAAGGGGAAGCTTCGGTTTCCCCTTTTCTTTTTAAGGCTGTTTTGATAAAAATAGGACTAAAATGCCTGCTATTAATTTAAACCTACTCCTTTCCTATAGCCTTAAAAATTAAGGCTGAGGGCGTTTCTTCGTGCCCCTGGTGGGTACCGCCGAAAGTGGGTCATCTGGCCAGAAGTGTTTGGGATAACGACCTCTCAGATCTTTCCTGACATCGAAGTAGCCGGTAGTCCAGAAGCTTCTCAGGTCCCGCGTGACCTGCACCGGGCGCGAGGCCGGCGAAAGCAGGTGCATGAGTACCGGCACCTTGCCGCCGCCAATCCGCGGGGTGTCCAGCATCCCGAAAACCTCCTGCAGCCGCACGGCCAGCACCGGAGTAGTTGGATTCTCGTAATTCAACCCGATGCGGGAGCCACTAGGCACCTCCAAGTGTGACGGCGCCAAGCGATCCATCTCCTGGCGCTGGCCCCAGGAAAGGTCCGCGAGCAGGATCTCCTTGAAATCCAATTTGGTTACTTGCTCCAGGGTGCGTAGACCCAACAGGTGCGGCAACAGCCATTCCTCCATCGTCGCCTCCAGAACTTCTTCCGAGACATCCGGCCACTTGTCTGGCGAAAGCTGGTGCAGAAACGCCAGCCGCTGGCGGGTTTTCTGCGCTTCCTCAGACCACGGCATCCGCTCAATTCCTTTTTCTTTCAGGGCCTGCAGCAGCGCCTGCGCCACCAGTTCCTGGTTTGGGTTCTGCACTGTTGATTCTTCCAGGGTCAAGGCGCCCATGCGCGTGATCTGCCGGGCGATGACTTTCTCCGTTGCCGCGTCCCAGCGTACTTCCTCCACCCGCTCCAACTGGCCTGAGAAATGGGTGAGCAACTCTTCTTTGGTCACGGCGACCGCCGACAAAACCCGGGGCCGGGTGCCCAGTTCCAGATGTGCAATGGCGTAGAACTCGGCCTCGCCAAACAGCTCAGTCTGCAGCGAGGCACGCTGCCCCGAGATGAGCCGGATGCGGCCGGAAGTTTCCCGCTGGGCCAGACGGTCTGGGTAAGCCAAAGCGGTGAGAAGCCCGATGGCGCCGTAATCAGGCGGCGTTCTTTTGGTTTTAATACGCTGACGCAGGTTCTGGGCCTGCTCCCTAATCTTGCGCACGGTGTTCACATCCACGGTATACCCTGGAGTGGGAGGCGACTGGCCGTCCAGCAGTTCCAAGCGCAGGGTAAGGTCTGGCAGCGGATCTGCAAAGGAAATCTGCATGGGTTTGAGGATGTCACGGTCCGAGAGCAGGGCGGCCAGATCGCAGGCGGTGGCGCCCAAACCCAGGGCTTGGCCGCGCACTACAAGATGGCCCAACCGCGGGGAAAGCCCCAGTGCGGCCAGGGCTTTCCCGTGAGCGGTAGCTTTGCCAGATTTATCCAGGGCTTCCAGGCGCACCAACAGGTCGCGGGCGAGGGAAAGCGCGGCGGCGGGCGGGGTGTCCAGCCACTTCAGGTCTGTGGCTTCCTGGGCGCCCCAAATAGACAGTTCCAGAGCCAGACCCGTCAAGTCTGCCTCGCAGATTTCGGGCGTTTGCCGGTCGGCGAGTTGAAGCTGGTCGGCGGAGGACCACATGCGATAGCAGACGCCCGGCCCCAGACGACCGGCCCGGCCGCGGCGCTGATCGGCGGCGGCCCGTGAGACCGCAATGGTGGCCAACGTGGTAAGCCCTATGCGCGGCACGAACTTGGGAACGCGCGCGAATCCGCCGTCAATCACCACCTTCACGCCCTCAATGGTCAAACTGGTCTCCGCGATGCTGGTGGCCAGCACAATCTTCCTTCGGCCCGCAGGAGCCGGCCGGATAGCGGCCAATTGCTGGGTAAGGTTCAAGTCACCGTGCAGCAGGTGCAGGTCAATGGTGGAGGCCAGTTTTCCTTCCAGGGCCTGGGCCACGCGCCGCATCTCGCCCATACCGGGCAGGAAAACCAACACATCACCCTCCGGTTCCTGGTCCAGGGCTTTTCTGATGGATTTGGGTAAAAGGTTCGCTAAACGCTCGGCGGGTCTTTGTCCGGCAGAAGCCATCTCAGCGGGGGAGAGGTAGTGCGTCCCCACGGGGAACTGGCGGCCTTCGCTTTTGACCACGGGCGCTTCCAACCAGTTGGCCACGGTGGTGGCATCAAGGGTGGCGCTCATGACCAGGAGCCGTAGATCGGGTCGGAGCACGGACTGGGCATCCAAGGACAGGGCCAGCCCCACATCGGCCTGGAGGCTACGCTCATGGAATTCATCGAAGATGATGGCTGCTACCCCTTCCAGGGCCGGATCGCTCTGGAGCAGACGCGTGAGAATACCCTCGGTGACTACCTCAATGCGGGTGTGCTGCGACACTATGTGCTCCATCCGTACCCAATACCCCACCGTCTGGCCCACTTCCTCGCCCAGCAGGTCAGACATGCGTTGGGCCGCGGCCCGGGCAGCCAGCCTGCGCGGCTCCAGCATGATGATCTTGCCTCCGGCGCGCCAATCTGCCTCCAACAGCGCCAGGGGAACCAGGGTGGTTTTACCAGCGCCGGGCGGAGCCTCCAGAACAGCGCGGGAGTTGGTTTCCAAAGCGGTGAGCAGCCGCGGCAAGGCTTCTTTGACCGATAAATCGGGTAAAAAAGAAAGGGAAGTAGTAGATGACATGTAAGGTCAAATTTCGGGAATCCTCCTTTAAACTAGCCTTCGTAGGTAAATATTTTTAGATTGGTTTTACAGAAACGGCCTATAAACAGGAAAGCCTGCTCCCCTAGGGGAACAGGCTTTCCTGTCTTTCTTCAACTTGAAGCTATTCGGCTTTCTCGTTGATGTAGCTTTTCGCCAGCTCGTTCAGCAGCGTATCTGTTTTTTGCTCTTCCTCCAAAGTTTGTCTCAGGAGTTGGGCAGCCTCGGCGTGGCCCAGGCGCTCTGCGAAGTGAGCAGCAGTTCCGTAACCGGCAATTTCATAATGCTCCATGCGCTGGATAGAGGCAATGAGGCCGGCGTCTTTTACCTCTGGGGTAGCGTCTTCCTCAATGGTTTCTTCACCTTCTTCTACCAGACCTTCCATGGCTTTGCACTTCATGCGTCCGGGGCTGGTGCCTACCAGTTCGCACACTTTCTCCAGGCGGTCTTTCTGGGCTTTGGTTTCTTCCAGGTGGGTGGTGATCGCCTGCTTCAGTTTTTCGTCTTCAGTGGCTTTGATCATTTTAGTCAACGCAGCAACGCCTTGTTTTTCAGCGCTATATAGGTCCTTGAGCTGGTGCTCAAACAAATCTTCCAAGGTTTTTAACTTAGCCATAGTGTTATAAGTTCTGTTGGTTAGTATTTACAACAACTATACGAGGGGGTAAGAAGAGGGTTAAAAAAGATTGGAAGATTTAACTCCTCCTCCATTAATTCATACATGGCCTTTCACCTTTCTTTTTGTGGTTTCTCCTGCGGATCCCGTACCTAAGGTGCTGATTTTTCAGGGGGTTAGAGGTTGTGTGTTTTTTGTCTTTGCAGGACCAGGAAAAAAATTGGTACCAGAAGCAAAAATGTTAAAAGGATGATTGTGCTGAATGCTACCGCGTCTCCTTTCTGTTCTCTGCTCCAAGGCAACAGGAGCCAATTCAAGTGAAGAATGATCAACCCGATCATACCACCGCAGGCAAAAAGGACTTTTTCATGCCTGGAATGCGCGTTATCTGGTTTTTTGACGGTCATGAAAAGGGGTAAAACCAGAAGCACGCCCAGAAGAGCCACAATCAAAAGGCAGTAAAGAATAATTAGCTTTTCCATGTTGTAAAGAAGACCCTTTTCTATTACTTTAAGGTAAAAGCAACATTACCAATTTGTTATAATGGTTGGCTGTGATGGCAGGTAAGGCCCAGGGCTGTTTTGGGGTTATTTTTCTGATTATGGCAATGAAACGATTAAGGGTAGAGAAGTTTCTTTTCTGCCATCAGGGAAAGACTAATTTCTTGTTTTTTGGAACGTATCTTGTACTTTTTAGGTAAAAAAGGTCGGTAATTAAGAACAACATTTTGCTGGTGGTAAACTAAAAGCAGCTTTGGCAGGGTTATGGTAGCATGGGAATTCAGCAGGAAAGGAGCACGATCATGACAGACAACATTTGGAAATATCTGGGCGGATTAGGGTTTATTGCCATTACCCTTAACCTTTGCAGTCAGCAGTCTTTCACGGGAGATTCGCTGGCCGGCGGAGACGCCGAGGTCCGTTTTACCCGGGGTGAGGTAATCAAAGCCCCTGGCCTGCCTTCTTCACTTTCCTTTGCCGGAGAACCCGTACCGCTGGAAGTGCCGGATGTTGCCGAGCGCCTGGACCGGGAGTTGTTGGTGAATTCCTATCTGCAAGCCACTACTTTGCTGGGCCTGAAACGTATGCAGCGCTACCGGCCCGAGATCGAGCGCATGCTCCGCGAGAATGACATTCCCGAGGATTTCGTTTACCTTTCCCTGGCCGAGAGTCTGTTCAGCCACGTGACCTCGCCCGCCGGGGCCTCGGGGTTCTGGCAACTCATGCCCGATACTGCCCGGGGTTATGGCCTGCTGGTGAACGCCGAGGTTGATGAGCGTTTCCACGTAAGGAAATCTACTTTGGCAGCTTGCAGGTACCTGAAATCAGCAAAGAAAAAGTTTGGTTCCTGGACGAATGCCGCTGCTGCCTATAACCGAGGGGTAGGAGGCATTGACCGCGCCCTGGAACAACAGAAAGTAGACTCTTATTATGATTTGTACCTGAACGATGAAACGTCCAGGTATATGTTCCGGATTCTGGCTTTAAAGGAGGTTTTGGGCAACCCTGCGAAATATGGTTTTGACTTGCCCAAAGAGCAGGGCTACGAGGCACTGCCCACCCGCTCTTTGACGGTTACTTCCTCCATCCCGGACCTGGCCCAATTCGCGCTGGACCAAGGTACCAACTACAAAACCCTGCGCCTTTACAATCCCTGGATCAAGAGCTTCAAACTGACCGTGCCTCCCGGAAAAGAGTTCGTGCTGGAACTGCCTAAGTAAGCTATTCCGGCAGGTTCCTCATCTGCGGACCGCTATTGCCTTTCTAATTCAGCGGCTATATTCTCTTTTTGCCTGAAAAGGGAAGGAGTTGTTGCAAGGCAGCTCTATTTGGGATAACCACGGTCTTGGCGTATCTTAGGGGCTGCTTGCCCTTGAATTGGTTTTTGGGTAGGAGATGGGACTAAGAAAATAGCTTCTATGGTGGAAAGTAGGATAGGACCAGAAAAGGAACAGCGCCTGGTAGAGGCCATCCGGCAAGGAAGGCAAGACGCGTTTAGTCTTCTGTACGATGCGTATGCCCCCGCCCTTATGGGTATGATCTGCCGGGTGGTGCAGCACACCGAGGTAGCCGAAGAGGTGTTGAAAGAAACCTTCCTTTCTATCTGGTCCCGCATCCATATCTATGATCCCTCCAAGTCTGGGTTCCTGTCCTGGGCCTTGGCCATGGCCCGGGGAATAGCCCTGGAAGCGCAGAAAACCGGCAAGTACCTTCATCTTACCCAAACTGCCCTCCAAGAGCCGGTTTCTGAAAAAGAAGGCAAAAAAAGCCCTAACCTGTTAGAGGATGCCCAAACGCAGGAAGCCTTCTGCCAACTGGAACCTCAGGAAAAAGCCGTCATTGATTTAATTTACCTCAAAGGCTACAGCTGCTCACAAGCCGCCGAAGCTTTGGGAATCTCACAAGAACAACTTAAAAGCCACCTGAAATTGGCTTTCAAACATTTAGGAGCGGAGAAAACAGCATGAACCCCATCACTGACTTTATAGAATCCGGGATTTTAGAGCTGTACGTAATGGACGTGACTACCCCTGAGGAAACACAGGAAGTAGAGCAAATGGCTGCCGCCCACCCAGAAATCCGCGAAGAGATTGAAACCATCCGGCAAAGCATAGAAGCTTACGCCCTGGCCCACGCCGCGGAGCCCAGCCCCACCGTGAAGCCCCTGGTGCTGGCCATCATTGACTATATGGAGCGCATGAAGAACGGCGAGCCGGTTTCTTCTCCTCCCAACCTTTCCCCAGCCTCCAAGGTGGAAGACTACGCCGCCTGGCTTAACCGCCCGGACCTGCAGACGCCTGCTCAGCTGGAGGACATTTACGTAAAGATCATCGGCTATACGCCCAGTGCCACCACCGCCATCGCCTGGCTCACAGACGTTGCCCCGGAAGAAGTGCACCATGACGAACTGGAGCGCTTCCTGATTGTGGAAGGCACCTGCGACATCACCGTAGATGGAGAAGTCAACCATTTAAAGCCCGGCGATTTCTTCGGGATCCCGCTGCACAAAAAGCATCAGGTAAAAGTGACTTCCCAAGTGCCTTGCAAAGTTATTCTGCAACGGTTGGCGGCGTAAACAGTAGGAAAAAATTTTTAGAGTATGAAATATTTGCTAATTTTTTTGTGATTAATTCATATTTTTTATAAATTAAGCGTTTAGAAAGCATGCCTACTAATAAAAAGGCCTATTCATAATAAATAACTCCATAATTGGATTATAAACCATTCATTTTTTAAAATATTGGATACTTTTTTCTTAATATGTTTAGGTGAATAGAACTTTGTTTTGGGTGAGTATTATATTGATTTGTTTACATCTAGTTTTTTGTTGCACGTTTACTTTCTCTCTTTTTCATCTAAAAGCACCGAGAAAGCTTTTAAAAAAATAATTAATATTAGTTTGTATTGATTGAAGTTTGGAGGAATTTATATAAAAGTATAAATCGTTTATTTTTTTTGATTCTGAATTTAATATAAATAAATTAAAATATTTTAAGTATATTATATTAGGTTAAAAAATAATAACTTTTTAGGGTTAAAAATAACATTGAGATACTTTCGCAAGGTTGTCTCATTACAACCTTTGATTAATTTAAACTATTGATACAATAATAAATTATTCCACGGTTAGCCATAAATTAAAGTTGTTGCTCAATCAAAATATTTCCTCAAGCTCAATAATCTACATGTATATATATTTAAGTTCTATTTAACTTATATATGAATCGTTTTGCCCTTATGTTGAAGATAAAATCCAATTTATAAATTGCTTAAATAATCAATCATAAAATAGTGAATTTATGAGCGTGATTGAAAACAATAAGGCCCAATTGGCAAAGAAGATTGTTGAAAAAGCAAATAGGTTTATTCAAACGCTTCATACTCCACAATTAGATTCTGCACCCGGGTATGAGTATGCCCTTTTCGATTTCAACCATGAGAGTAGAGCAACATTTGATTACTTTGCCCCTTCTTCTCAATTCACTTATGGATTACCTCTGTTGTACTTGAATCCAATACAGCATGAAGCAGTAATGGACTTGCTTAAAGCAAGTTTAAGTAAAAATGGCTTCAGAAAAGTACAGCAGATTCACGCATTAGAAGAGGTTCTAGCAAAAAGGGAAATTGATAATCCAGTATTTATCCGCAATCCCAAAGCTTATTATATCTCAATTTATGGAAAACCTTCAATGCATGGTCTTTGGAGCTGGCGGATTCAAGGGCATCATTTGTCCTTGCAGTGGACAATTGCTCAAGGAGAAATTATTTCTACAACCCCCCAATTCTTAGGTGCTCAACCTGCAGAAATCAAGCCTGGTGATGAAGTTGATGAAATATTACCCATAGGAGAACGGGTACTTAAGGACATGGAAAACTTAGCCAGAGATTTGATTGTAAGTTTTTCATTAGAACAACAGCAAACAGCTAGAGGACAAGTACCCTGGGACATTGATACTACTAATGTTTTCAATCCTCTAATAAGCCGTAAGACCCACCGGTTAGAGGATGATGGAAGTGGACTACGTGGTCTTTCTTTCAATGATCTTGAACAAAAGAGCCAGGATCTTCTCAAAGATTTAGTTGAAGCCCATGCAAGTGTACAATTAGAAGAAGTTGTTCAACAAAGATTAAATAAAATACAAGAAATAGGATGGGGTGCAGTCAAATTCTTCTTTATAGGTGGACATCAACATGGGGACGCACTCTACTATCGTATAAGGGGAAAAAGTTTCATGATAGAATACATCAACAAAGCATTTTCGCAGCCTAACCAAACCGCAGATCACCAGCATTCTGTTTGGCGAGAATTTAAGGAGGATTGGGGCCTACATGTAATTTGAAAATTAAATCTTAATTACATTATAAATAACAGTCTAAGCTGAATTTTTTATAAGGTAGGAAACGTTACATGTATTTCTATATAATAAAATGAATAAAAAAAATATACTCATTATCACAAGTAAAACAGATCCTTGGCATAACTATGAAGAATATGCTTCTGTCTTAAAGGATATTTTGCAGAATTTAAGCTATAAAGTTGACATCATATCTGATTTAAAGGATATAATTATAGAAAGTTGGCTAATATCCTTTGATGCTGTCGTTTTTTGTGGACATCATGCTGACCGGAATGATATAATTGAACAGAGTATAGAAAGTTTTGTACATGCGGGAAAGGGCTTGGTAGTAGTGCATATTGCTTCAAGTTCATTTGAATTTTCGCCCCGGTGGCGCAAGTTGGTTGGTCGGGTTTGGGAGTATGGGGGTCCTCCTCCCTTCACTAGCAGTCATCCTGAGCCCCCTGGATCTTTTCGCATAAATATCACAGATCGTACGCATCAGATAACTGACGGAATTGAAGATTTTGATGTAGTTCATGATGAAAGATATCAGGATTTGCTCGTGGCCCCTAACGCAAAAATTCATGATTTAGCTTTTGCGACACTTGAAGATAGAACTGAACCAATGGTTTGGGTATTAACACCACCTGAAGGAGGCCGTGTTTTCCATATTACCTTAGGTCATGATCTTTCTACATATAAAATTGAGGGTTTCAAAGAACTTCTAACTCGGGGCGTGGCTTGGGTTTCTGGCCTATTGGATTGATAAATCAGTGAATTAGTTCAGGTTAATATTACTTACTACAGCATGAAGGAAGAGTTTGATGTTTGTATAGCTGGTGCAGGCATTGTAGCTTGTACCTTTGCTCGCCAACTGGTAGATGCCGGGCTTAATGTTATTATGATTGATGCTGGAGCACAACACTCCAAATTGCCTGGGGAGAACCTTAAAAATTTTCCAACCTATCAAGTTGATGTAGACCAGTTCGGAGGTATTGTGCGGGGGCTAATGCACCCAGTGTGTGTTGCGCCAGCAGATAAACAAGCTGAATACACACGTAATGCACTAAATCCAAACCAAAACCCAAGTAAAAATTTACCAGGAGCAGTTGCGGCGTATGCAGTTGGAGGCATGGCTGTGCATTGGACATGTGCCATTCCTAGGTTTCAGCCAGTAGAACGTATATCAAGTAAAATAATTCCTAATTATGTTCAAGATGAATTATATACAGAAGCAGAAAAGCTTTTGAATTTACATACTAATGTGCACAACGAATCAGTTCGCCACAGAGTGTTAGAGAAAGTGCTAGCAAAATATAGGGTAGAAAGTACACCTTTGGCTGCGAAGCGTATCAATAAAGAATATGTACGATATACAGGAGCTGATACTGTATTAGGCGAATTAGCTATACCTGGGAATAACAAAGCTCTCACCTTGCTTCAGGAGCATCGGGTTACTAAACTGATTACTGCGGTTGAAAATGGCCAGGAAAGTAAAATAGTTTCTGCGCAAGTTAGAGACCTTCAATCAAGGGAAGACAAAGAAATAAAGGCCAAAGTGTTCATAGTGGCTGCAGGATGGTTACATACTGCCCAAATTTTATGGAATTCAGGAGTTCATACCCATGAAGATTCTGCTTTAGGTAAATATCTAACAGATCATATACTAATAGCTTGTCAGGTAGTTCTCAAGCAGGAGATTATAGATCTTTTGAAACAAGAAGTTGAAAGTAAAGTCTCCTTTGGGAGTAACCCAGAACAGAATAGTTTAGGTATTCCTATGCTTGATCCAAATCCTCATTTACATATCCCTGTGACCGAAGAACAGCCATGGCATGGTCAGGTTTTTAGGGAGGCATTTCAGTTTGATCCGTTAGCTCCAAATATAGATAGTAGGTTGATTGTAGACTTAAAGTGGTTTGGAATGGTAGATCCGGTTCGGTCTAATAGAGTGAAATTTGAGGTTGATATTTATGATAGAATTGGAATGCCACAACCCACCTTTGAATTTGAGCTTAGTGCAAGTGACAAAGAGAGGGAGGAGCGAATGATTGCACACATGGTAGAAGTTGCTCATAGTTTAGGAGATTTTATACCAGGTTCAGAGCCAAGACGCATTCCTCTAGGTGGTTCTACTCATCCAATGGGGGCTACCCGTATGGGAGATAGAGATGATAGCACTTCAGTTGTGGATTCTTATTCTAAAGTATGGGGATATAATAACTTGTATGTGGGTGGAAATAATGTTATACCAACTGCTAATGCAACTAATCCAACCCTTACTTCAGTGGCATTGGCCATACGGGCAGCAAAGCACATTCTTAGTAATTCTGCTGTAACAAGTGCAAAAGAGCTCTCTAATTTGTCTGCCGAAGTGAAAAGTTAGGAATTATGAATCAAAAAAGTTTTTTTCAAAACCAAAGTGTTACTGACCTAGCGGCCGAGCAGGAGTTCTTGGCAGAATTAAATGTTGAGACCCGAATCGTTTTAGGTTTTAAAGTGGCAGAAGATATACTTGAAAAGTTGCTTCCTTTGGGCTGGCAATCCACGCCACCGGAAGCGGGCCCTTCTAAAGGAGCCAATCTAAATGTGATTTTCGCAGATCGTTTACTTGTGCAAAACGCAGATGGTTTGCCAATTGATGGACAGGCTACAAACCAATTAGCAGTAATTGCTGTGCCAGCCAGACATTTAGTCTCAAATGCACAAGGGGTTCTAATAGTGTTTGGTTTGTCTAGCAAGGCAGAAGGAACTCCCGGTCCATATGGTGTTTTTGCACCCGCAGATGTTATATGTGAGCGAGGTCTTACTGTAAGCCAAGACGAAAAGGTAGAAGTAAATGAAAATTGGGATTTTTCAGGTGAAAACGGGAGTAGAATAGGTGTGCAATTACAATTTAAACGGGGCGTGCCAACTCGGTCCCAAACCGAAACAAAGGCATTTTCTTATAAAAATCCTTCTTTTTATAGAATTTACCGAGCTGACCAAGGAGCTGATGTATTATATAGTAAAATGAATAATGTAAATTCCACTTTAATAGAGCCTAGCTACCAAGTTAGCTTTTTAGGACTTGAACCTTCAAAGGATAAGGCAGAACTTATTAGTATCATATCTCTACCTTGGACCGTTAGGCGTGCTTTTTTACCCCAATTATAATCAATACAAAGTTTTAAGCTGAGGTCTAATTAGCTTCATAGTACAATACATTTCATTTAGGTTACAATTAGGAGGCCATTAAGAGGCAATTACTCTTTTATATTTCAAAGTCTACAAAGTAATAAAGACTAGTAAATTTTCAATTAACAACTAGAATAAAATGAACACAGTTCCAATGATGTGGGTACTACCCGTTACCGGGCCTGAGATGGATAGAGGCCGTACCTGTTATGTTTGTCAATTTGGTAGTGCCCCGGTAGTTGCCGCGTTTATGGATCCGAACTTACAAGAAAGAGACAATTATATAGGTTACGTACAATTACTCTGTGAAAAGAACCCGGTTTTACAAGGGTTTATAGTTTTGTTAAGTGGGCCAAATGAGGAGCTGATACGTGAATTAAAGGCTTTAGCGGCAAAAAAAAATTTATCTGTTCCATTGACTGTACTTGATCCAGAGGTAGGGCTGCCTTCTGGTATTCCTCTGAGTAAGGAAGAGAATCTAACAATCCTGTTTTACCGAAAACGGTTTTTTGAAAAAAAACTGGAGATAACACCAGATGGATCTACTAAAATAACCACCTATTTAGGTAGTGAAACGCCAACTGAAGAAATTATTCTTCCAAAAATAACAAAAACCGGAAATAGTTTTAGGTATGAAGGATATCTCCAAAGATACGAAGGATTACCCCAAGCATTCATGGAAATGGATAGTGCAGTGCACGAAATGATTAATCGAGAATAGAACCGCTTCTGCATCATGCAATTGCTTTGATAAACGATTTAGGAAATTACTAATTGAGGAAATGAGTGATTCTACAAAATCTCAAGTTGGATCAATGAAAGGCTATTGGCAAGATGTAGGAAAATCAGGGGTTGTTGGTACCCATGCAGCTTTGTTTTATACTGGGCAAGTATTGTTTTTCACTCGTCCAGAAGAAATATCGCATAAATGGAGTGCAGTAGATAATGGTTTACCAGGTGATGACGAACGTAATCCAAGTGATCGGGATGTAACTCTTTCCACCATCATTGAAACCTCCGGGCCTGATGCTTTTAAACCCAAACCCGTTCATGTAGACCGAAATCCTTTTTGTGCCGGACACGCCTTTTTACCCGATGGTTCATTACTGGTAGCTGGAGGAGATAAAAAGAATTCAAAACATCCTGGTACACCTTTAAATACTGAATTTGGTCTTAACCGCTTAAGAGTATTTCATCCTGGTATAGGTAAGTGGAAAACGATTGGGGTAATTTCTGATAGCCGCTGGTATCCAACTTGTACTTTATTACCAGACGGCCGAGTGTTTATTGTTTCCGGTAACCTGGATGATATGCCTACCTACAATGATCAAAATCCAACCTGCGAAACCATACCGGCAGGGGCAGGTGGCGCCCAGTTTTTGCACTTTTTAGTAGAAGCATGGCCTTATCATAGTTATCCCTTTGTGTATGTACTTCCCTCGGGTGAGTTATTTGTATTTATTAAGAACTGCTCCTATTTTCTTAAAAGTGTAAGAGATAAATGGAACCGTGAAAAGTGGGAGGTTACGAAAGGTCCCAAATTAGGAAGTCAAAACCATAATCAGCAAGAAATTGAAGAGCCGGCAAAACACTATCCTAATAGCGCAACTTCTGTTTTATTGCCTTTACTGCCAGAAGATAATTACTTAGCTAAAGTAATGATTATTGGGGGGAGTGGAGCCAATATATACCCGCAATGGGCAGATAACATAATTCCAGGTTTTGATTGTAAATCTCATGAAATAGATGCCCTTAATAAATGCTATAGAATAGGAATAAATCCGGAAAGTACGGACAGTGCCGAGTGGGAGGAAACTGAACCTATGAAAAATCCTCGGGTAATGCCAGATGCGGTGTTATTACCTGATGGAAATGTTTTGGTGGTTAACGGATTAAGCAAAGGCTTCGCTGGCGGTAATGCTGCAACAGGTCCTATGCTATCACAACATGCTGTTAAAGAAGCTGAAATTTACGATCCTATTAACAATAAGTGGCAAAGTCTGGCTCAAGCTAAATGCCCGCGTCTTTATCATTCTACTGCTTTACTGCTGCCTGATGCCAGGGTAATGGTAGCTGGTAGCGATCACCAGAATAATGCTTTTATTCCTATTAACTTAGATGGGGTAAAAAAAAATATGGCAGTTGCTTCAGGTTATGAATATACAATTGAAGTGTTTACTCCACCTTATTTAGAGGGGGAGCAACTAAGGCCTGTTTATGAGTTATTGGATAGTAAGAATCATATGTTATATGGTAAATCTTTTACGATAAAAGTAAAAGATTTACCGAGTATGAATAAAGAGAAATTAAAGGCATGTCTTATATGCCCTAGTGCAGTAACTCATAACAATAACATGAGCCAACGGTATGTAGGCTTGAAAATAAAAAATATTTCAGGAGATAATTTAGAAGTAGAAGCACCACCCGATTCCAATATAGCGCCACCAGGTTATTACATGCTGTTTCTGGTTCATGAAGGGGTGCCATCAGAGGCTAAATTCGTCCAGATTCTGCAAGATTCACCAATAAAAAACGCTGAAAACCATCCACCAAGAGATGATATGGCCCTTTGGTTAAGAGCAGACAAAGGGGTTGTTGCTGATGCCAAAAATAGAGTTTACTCCTGGTCAGATTTGTCTGGTAATGGCATGGATGTTTATTGGACACCTAATGCAAAGAATTCAGACAATGTAATATCGCCAGAACCAAAGCAGCGACCACCCATTTTATCTCTTTGTGAACTGAATGGACAGGCCGTGGTAAGATTTTCATTGGTGCAAAGATACGAAACACAATGGGGCGGATATTTGGAAAGCATAAAACCTTTTCTTCCGGGGGCAGGATCTTACACCGTGTTTATAGTAGTACATCCTTGGCCCAGTGGTCAGGATGGGCCAATAGAAAAAAAAAATAACCACCGCCGAGGTACCCCTGGAGTTTTGAGTTGGGGAGATTTGGGTTCCAAAACAAGTCGGAAGGCTTATGTTACGTTAAGATTTAGTCCTGGTCCGAGAAGCCAAAATCCACCCGATGGACTTTGGATAAATCATCTTCCTAAATATCCTGGCAGAGCTTCATTGGTTACATGTTGGGGTGAGAAACAATTGGGTGATGATTCAAATACCCCAGTTTCTTTGGAGAAAGCAATTTTGATAGAAACTAATTACAATGGGCAGCAAAGCCAGATAAGAATAAATAGCAAAATACAGGCTGAATCTGAATTGCCAGAAGGCTTAGATATTGGAGAAGGTCCTCTTATAATAGGTCGTAATGGTAATAAAGGAGATTTCTTCCGAGGTGATGTTGCTGAAATTATAATCTACAAGCGCATGATTAATGAAGAAGACCGAGAAAGGATTGAAAATTATATTAGAAATAAGTATGCCTTGTGGTAAAATAAGTGGTTAATTAAAGCTGGAAATTTAGGTATATCAACAAATTGTACGACTTGTCCTTATGAAATTATCATATGAATAATCAAATCTAATTATCTATACTGTGTTTAAGATTACCTTATAATATAATTGAGTAGGTTTAATTAAATTATAAATATATGAAAGTGATAATATGCTTTTCAGTTTTAATGAATTACAAAGAAGCAAATAGAATAACGATGTCAAGTATCAAGGCAATTTCGTCAATTTCATGCCTAATTGCACTTCTATTAATTATTGGGTGTAATAATACGAAAACAGAACAAACTAACCAATCTGAAGATCCTACTACTAGTAAAAGCCCAGCTTTGGTGGGAACTTGGGAAGTTGTTTCAGCCAAATTATATGAGCAGGGAGAACAGGAGAGGGGCGGTGCCGGAAAGGATTTTTACGGTTTAAACCCTAAAGGTCACTTGATGTTCGATGAAAATGGAAATTATATGTTAACGGTACTCCGTTCAGACATTCCTAGGTTCCAGAACGCGCAAGGAAATGATTTGGGAAGGGAGCAAGGAACAGATGAACAAAATAGAAGAGCTGTGCATGGGAGTATTGCCAATTTTGGCACCTATGAAATTAACATTGACACGCTTATTCTACATATCGAAAAAGCCACTTACCCTAATTGGGACGGTCTTGTTCAACGCCGCCCTTTTCGTATTGCAGGAGATTCTCTTATTTATAGGGTGCCTGAAGCTTCATCTGGTGGAGGAACTACTGCTGAATTTGTGTGGAAAAGAATATCTAAGGTGTATAGAAACAGACGAGGCTAATTAATTTAAGTGGTAAAGGTGAAATTTTATTAGCATTGGACAAAATCTTAGATAATTTACATAATATAAATTTAATTTAGTTATACATTATTTTATTATTGTTAATTTATTTTATACTATTTAATTTTCAATTTAACGCTATGTCGTTCGTGTTTTGCTGGTGGGTGTATTCTATTTGATATGGATTAATAGAGTTAAAATGGTATCAGCTTTTACAATTCCTGTTTTAATTTTTTTATTAGCAGTGTTTGTTTATCAGATTATATTACTGATATCTGGACCTAATACAGATGTAGATTCGAAATCCAAGCCCAATACTGAGGTTAACAAAAATATTGAGAAAAATAAAGGTGGTAAGCAAATGCTTCAGCAAGCAATGCTAAAACCTATAAGACAATCTATTGAAGAGGGTTTAAGTCTAATCATTCTAAATTGCAATCAGGGGAATTTAGAGGAGGAAAAGAAATGCCTTATAAAGTCAGCTTTAGAACCGCAACTTCCTCTAGTTGTTAAGCAAGGGTCAGCAATTTTTGAAAAATGTATTGAAGAAGATAAAGTTCAATCATTTCTAATTCAAAAAGGCGAACAAGCAATTTATTTTTTAGCCATTCCAATACTAGGGGATAGACCTCACTTATTGAGACAGATAGAAGGCTTTTCTAATGGTTTAGCGAGTCACATTAATCAAATATTTTCACAACTACAATCGGGTGATAAAAACACAACCCTTCTCATGGTAGCTTTTTTTAAAGATACTGGTTTAAATGGTAATATCATTTATGTAGGATTTAGAAACTCTGAAGAATTTCTATTACCACAATCCTTGATAAGCAGTATTGAAGCTTCCCGCTTTTCATTAAAAACAACTAACATCCGTCAATCAATTTAAACAAAAGGTTTTTATGTCATTAACTATAAACTACGGAATAGACCTTGGCACCACTAACTCTGCCATTGCTTTTCAGGAGTTGGATAAACCTAAATTGTTAGCAGATGCTTCCGGGGCTGCAATCCTTCCTTCAATTATCCATATAAATTCTGATGGAGATGTTTTTACGGGAAATGATGCTAAGGAATTTGTGTATTCGGATCCGGAAAATACGAAGAGCGAATTTAAACGACTAATGGGGACTAAGGAAAATTTATACTTTCCTAATAATGGGAGAAGCTATCTACCAGAAGAACTTTCGGCCCTAATTCTTCAAAACTTGGTATACCGTACCTGCAGTTTGGAAGGAGAGCAAATTAAGGCCGCAGTAATTACAATCCCTGCAATGTTCCATTTACCTCAAAACGATGCAACCCGTAAAGCAGCTCAACTTGCAGGAATTGAACATGCTATTTTACTACAAGAGCCAATTGCTGCAGCAGTGGCTCATGCCAGCATAACTGAAGAAAATGAAGGTATTTGGATAATCTATGATCTTGGAGGTGGAACCTTTGACGTTTCTTTGGTTCGCTCAAAGAGTGGAAGGCTTCAGGTGCTCGACTACGATGGTGATAACCAATTAGGAGGTAAAGATTTGGACCGATTAGTAACAAATGAACTAGCCCTCCAAATAAAAAATAAGTTTGGTTTGGATGATTTTCATCGGTCAAATCCCATATATAAAGAGTTATTCTCTAAGCTAAAAACAGAGGCAGAAAAAGCGCGTATCTTGCTTTCTAAAGAGGAGCAAACGATTATAAACTTAGATGGTTTGCCTCAGGAAAGACAATTTGAATTGATACTTTCTAGGGAGCATTTAGAGGAAATAATTCAACCAACTGTTGCACGTACAGTTAAGTTATGTCAAAAAGTCCTTAAAAATAATCGGGTAAACCCACATGATTTAAATGGAATAGTTATGGTGGGCGGACCTACACTTACACCATGTTTACCATCCATTTTACAAAAAGAGTTAGGAGCAGAAGCCAAGCATTTTATGGACCCAATTAGTATAGTTGCTTATGGTGCAGCTGTGTACGCATCTACCCAGAAATTGCCCAATAAATTGCGCAAAGAACCTTCTCAAGTTGATTCAGATATAATTGAATTGCAGTTGGCTTATGAATCTATGACAACAAACCTTAGACCTTTATTGGCCTGCCGTTTTGAAGTAAAGAACGGATTAATTCCTAAATACATCCAGGTAATAAGAACCGATGGTGGGTTTGATTCAGGTCAACTTCCTCTTATGGCTTCCGGGGCTTTTATGGTTAATTTAATGGTCCGCGCCAATGCGCTTAATGCCTTTAAAATAAAAATATTTAAAGCTTATGGAAATGAATTAGGTATCACTCCAAATGAATTTACAATTCTTCATGGACTGAGTATCGCCCAGCCGCCTTTATCACAATCTATTGGTATAAAGTTAGCTGATAATACAGTTGCCTGGTACATAAAGAAAGGAGCATCTCTGCCTGCTGATAAAACCCTTACTCACCATACAACCGCTACTTTAAAAGAAGGCCAATCTGGTGAGGCCGTTCACGTGCCTCTTGTACAAGGAGAAAGTGAACGAGCTGATCGAAATAATGTAATAGGTGTACTACATATTAAGGCTGAACAAATCCGCTATGACCTTCCAATAGGATCTGAAGTACAGGTTACATTATCAGTGGATGCTTCTTCTCAAACTATTGCACGGGCGTACGTACCTTCTTTAAATCAATGGTTTGAGGATATCGTCCGATTTGATATGGAAATTAAGAAGCCTGAAGAAATCGAATTATTGTTAAGCCAGCAAACTGATAGGTTATCTCAACTGGAGGCAATGGCATCGGAACTTGATAATGAGTTCGGTGAAGGCCAAGAGCCGATAGAAGAGAATGTACAATTAAACCAAATAGAGCAGCTAATAAAAGAAGGTGACACGGACTCCATGCTCATAGCTGATAAATTAATACGTGAGATGGCTAAATATTTGGATGAAAATGAAAGTATTAACGCTAACGATATTCTTGAAGCACAATTTAATAAGCAGGTAAGGAGAATTGAAGAAGGCCTACAGCAAGAAATGTCCAGTAGTGAAAAAATTCAATTTCAGGAACTAAAAAGAGAGTATAATAACGCTGTAAAGGAAGGGGAAACCCTAGCGGCTAAGGACAAAGTGCAGAAAATACAAGATTTAGCAGACCATGCATTTACAAATTCTGATGGTTTTATCTATGCTATGTTTGAATACTTAGCCCAGTATTGTAGAAAAAATGCCATTGAAGACGCAGAGTCTATAATCACTGCCGGCACAGCGGCTCTGGAAAGAAATAATAGGTTTGGTATTCGGGATGCTTGCCTTAAATTAATGGAATACCTTCCTGAGGAGGAAAAGAAAGATATTGGAGTATTATCACATTTACGATAAATTAATTTTTATGGAATACCAAGAAACAACTTCCATAGTTGGTAAAGGTAGTCTTAATCATTTCAGACTTAATCCTTTCAGAATATTAAATATTCCAATCGAAACCAGCATTGAGGAAGCTAGCTGGGCTGCGGAAAGCTTGGCAACCATGTTGGCAGTTGGAATATCGCCGGAAGGATCTAATCCTATTTCTTTCTTAGGCGTGTATTCAGAAGCAGAAATTAAAAAGTCCTTTACTCAGTTAGAAGAGCCGCTGGAACGTTTGGTAGCAGAAGTGTTTTGGTTTGATTTGGTAAATGACCCAAATGCAAAGCCTCTAACCACATACCTTAATACTTCAGATATTAATGCGCTTATTGCTTATCGGTCCAGCACTACTACTAGAATAGAAGAAAGTGAGTTAACCACTTCAATTTCCGAACAAATAAATTTAGCCAATCTGAACCTGCTTCTTGGCTTTGCCGGACTGAATGACCTACCTCTCGGTTTGGAGCCAATTGAGTCAGACTGCCCTGAGGATAATAAACCAGCTAGACAGACATTGGAGTTTACTTGGAAAAAAATGGATGGCCTTTCTGTGGTGGAGAATCCACACCTGGTACTTGCTAAGGCAGATGATTCTATTTCCCAAAGGTGTACTTGGGCAAGCAGCCTTAAAGCTTCATTATTTGGTTGGAACAAAGTTCTCCAGCACGAGGAGTGGGGAAATTATATCAGACAAAAAATTGAACGCTTACAAGACGATCTTTTGGATGATAGTACCCCGGAATTACTAAAGCGCATTATTATAAACCGGCTTACTGAATTAATTGCACAAGAGATAAAAGAAACTATTCGGGAAAATAAATACGAATTTACCCGCCAGTTATTACAAATAGCCAGCCAGGTAGAAATGGACTCAAATTCCTGGCGTACAGCATTGGCACCAACTAAAGTATTTTTGCAAAATGAGATCAATCAGCTAGCTGAATTATTAGGAGAGGAGGCGGATACTACCCTAAAAGACATTCGCAATTATTTTACAGCCATTAACCGTTGGAAGCAACAATGGATTAAAGTTGATCCTGAGGATGTAATGGGGGGGGCTTACTTAACAGATGAAGCTGTACTACGGGGTTTCCGAGCTCTTACCCAATTAGAGTTATCACAGGGTACCTTACAGGAAAATGAAGAAATATTAAAATTAGCAAATGACTTAGCTTTCAATGCTTCTGTAAAAGAAAAGGTTAGTTATTATAGTGAAACCTTAAAGGAGTTATACAAAGACCTCACTTGCTATTTTTGCCAGAAAAGAGAAAGTGATAGTAGTTGCCCATTGATTTTAAGGGGTATGCAGAATACAGGAGAGGATGAAAATGCAATCCATTACTCTACAAAGTTTGGATATGTTCCCCGCTGTAATCGTTGTGGTGATTTGCATAACTCTATTAATAATTGGGGATTGGCCATTAGCATTCCTGTTTATTTGACTTTAATATATTATTTCATTTTAATATTAATTGAATCTGAAATTCCAGGAATTATACTTGGGGCTGTTATATTAATTATTGGTTTCCTCCAGAGGATTTCTATTTCAACATTTGGATATATTGTCGGTGCACCCTTTTTAGTTGCCAGGAGCATAATAGGTACAATGGTAACTCCAAATGGTGAAAGGAATTATGGTGAGGCTGATTCATCGCCTCAGAGTATGAAATTGCAGGCAGAAGGCTATGATACTACTATTTGGTGCAAAAAGTTTGCATTAGAAGATGCTAAGGCTTTACTAAACCAACAATCATGAGTCGCATTTTCATCAGTTACAGCCGTAAGGACCTTGAATGGAAAGAGCGATTAGAAAATATTCTTCGGCCATTAACAAGAATTGACAATAGAAATTTTTCAATTTGGACGGATAGCATGATTGGTTCGGGCGAAAATTGGTTTGAAGTTATTCAAAATGCTTTGGATGATGCACATGTTGCCATATTGCTTGTAACTAGCGATTTCTTGAATTCTGAGTTCGTAAATGAGAGGGAAATACCAAAATTGCTTAAAAGACGACAGAATGAAGGAGTTGTAATTATTCCGGTTATTGTAAAGCAATGCTTGTGGGAAAATATTACCTGGTTAAGTACTATACAGTGCAGACCAAGAAGTGGAAGACCTCTGTCGTCCTTACCAGAAGACGATGCCGATAAAGAATTAGTTGAGTTAGCGAAGGAAATTATTTCTCTATCAAAAGGTGTAAGTAATAAACCTGCTCAATCCCATCGTTTTGTAACGGAGATTGAGGGTTGTAGGGGCAAAATTGTGTTTGGGACTATAGTTGCCGACAATTTAGTGATAGGTAATGAGCATAACGAGTGGTTTTGGATAGATTATCAAAAATCTAACAGTACAAAACTTTCCACTTTGTCGGCATATTCCTCCTGTCTGCAGAATAATTCAACAGAAATTTTTCTTGGTCTTTATGATAAAAAACTTGCCTATTCAAAGAACGAGAATTGGGAATTTGTTCCTATGCCAAGCTCTGTTTTATCTTTAACTAAAAGGGAAAATGATGTAATAACAGCTGATTCGGCCGGGATGATAAGCGTCTTTAACAACGATAACCTTTCAGTTTTGCCTATTTCAATTAAGGAACCAATTCTGCAGGTACTTGCCTTACAAAATCGCGGATTCGTTATTTTGGGTGTTTCAGGCAAACTATGGCACTTGAGTCAGGATTCGACATCGCTAAAACAGTGTAATATACCCCTTGATGACCCCGCTTGGCAGCTAGCACCTGCCTTGCAAGAAGGCTTTGTTCTGCTGATGCATACGAATCAACTGACATTACTTGATGTACTCTCTAATTTGGTCACGGCAATTATTCAGCCATTGCCGCTCAACTCAAACGATGTATTTCGTAAAATAATACCTTCTTTTAATTTAGAATATTATGGGCTTCTAACTGATGAAGGTAGCTTTTATCTAGTGCCAGGTAATTTACGTCATCCTCGCCTTATAGATTTTTCAGAGTCTGGCACAGAAGTAAGTGATATAAACCCACATGCGGATGGTGGTTTTTGGTTATGGACTACTGATGGGCGACTTTACCTGATTGAGCCAAACGGCACATTTAAAAAATTTAATCTTCAACAAGTACAATATGCTTTCTCTTCTCCAGGAAAAGCATCTTTTATTGTGTGGAAGAATGCAGACAAATATTACATCGGTTCACCAACCAAATAAACCTCCATATGAATGATCAGTCTCATCTACTTCACCTGAATTGGGAAGCGATTTTGATTGATATCGAAGCGCGTTACCAGCAGGCAACAGATGCTAAAATACCGCACCGATTGGCTTCTGTTGCTAGTTTAGCCCCTTTGTTTATACCCGATTTAACAAAAGCTATACAATGGATAAACATAGCGATGGAAGTAGAACCACTTAATCCTCTTCATCGTTACCGTTTAGCTTTGTCGTTTATGCGCTTTGGCTTATGGAAAGAGGCACTTCAGGTGTTGGATAGTTTGATAAAGGAACTTCCTGCAACTATTTTTTTGCCTCAATATTTACGCGGCTTGTGCTACTTAAAGAATGGTCTTGAGAAGCGAGCTAACAATATAGCTAACGAAGTTTTATTATCCCACCCTGGTAATATCCCTGCTAAATTTCTGGGTGCTGATGCCCTTATTCGTCAGCGCTTTCAAAGCGTGGCAAAATCATTTACACAATTGCCTAAAGGTTTAGAGTATGAAGGCTTTTGGGCTGATTTGCTGCTTAAAACCATACTGCTTTACCCACAAGAAGGCATTCCTTTTGTAGAGAAGTTTTTGAAAGAGCAAAAAATAATATTGCAAGGGGAGAAAGCTATAGAACTGGTCCGTTTGGTAATCCAATTTCACAAATATACCTTAGTAGATATTGTTGAATATTTACATAATATACCTGCCGGCAGCAAAAAAGAACAAATTGCGCTACTTTGCTTTTATAACGCATCGGTAAGTACCCTTGGTAATGATGAGTTGCTTGTCCAACTAAACCAAATGCACAAGGCTTTGCCGGAGCGAAGCAGTGTCAGAAAGTTACTTGTTACTTTTACTACCCGGTTACTTGCTAAAGAAGCTGGTAATTCCAATTTTGAGAAGGCCCTTTCTCTTAATGAGAGGTGTATGCGGTTAGAGCCATTTGATCCAATTCATTACCAAAACCGTGCTACCTTGTTCACGCTGATGCGCGAATCTGAAGGGTATCATCAATCTTGGGAGAACTTAGATCGCCTTGAATACCGGCTCCTGTTATTGGGCTTCACAGATGAAAAAAGAATGCGTTCAATTGCCAGACGCCACCGAATGTTTGCTCAACAAGCCCGTTTAAGTGCTCGCCCTAGCGCGGGTGCAGTTGGTGTTCACATGGGTATTTTCAGAGAAGACCTAATTAAAAACAAAGAAGATGAGTGGCGGCTGAGTGTGAATCAGACCTTAATTACTGATGACCCCGAACAACTCCGGCAATGGATATTTCACCGGCAGGCCGAAATGGTTTTTGCTCATTTGGCCATGGGTGAGCAGCCAAGGCGATTTCTACTTGGATTTTATAACGAAGCTTCTACCAACGGGAAACTAGCAGGGTTAGTAAAAATGACTGATGCTTTACCTGTGTTGATAGCAGGTGAGGGAGAAAAATTGCAGGATTTAATAAAGGAATTTTGGGAAAAACAGTATGCTGGGTTTTCTCCCGACTATTCCCCTCCAAACGAAGAAGACGAATTAATCTCTTTTCTCCAAGAAAACCATTTGGATACTTTAGGGGATTTAACCATGCTATGTTTAAGTTGGGAACCTAAGGCAGAACATGAATTTATTGTTTGGGAACTACTTGCATTTCTAGAAGCCTCTACGCCGTTCTTAAATGCAGCCCTACTGTTTAAAACGCAGGAGCTAACTGCTACCCCATGGCTTTGGCTTCGTCATACCATCCTAGAACAACTAAATTTGCAAGAGCCTCCCCAATCGCTTGGTAAATGGCAGCAGAAAAAAGTGGCTGATCATCTAGCCGCATCATTGCTAGTAAACCTTTCATGGGAAAAGTTCAGAGTTGATAGTTCACCAGGAGGGATTGTAAGAGCAATTAAATTGTTAGATAAAGCGCGGAAACTTGACCCTTCTCTATTGCAAACTGAATATTTCTCAGCTTTTTTTTATTATCAAGGCAGCTTTCTTCAGGAGGCAAAGGAGGCTATACAGCGGTTTTACAAAGTTTTGAAAGACAAAGATTCATCCTGGATCAAGCGAATAGAGGAAATACAACAACTTATTAACAAGGCGGAACCGGGTCAGAGTAAACAATTTTTTAAACCAGATAATGTAAACGATGTCCCCTTCTTAACAACTGACATGCATACGGAACAAGTGTTGAGGGAAGCCATTGAACAAATGCCTGCAAGCTTTGATGCTTATGAAAAATTAGCATTACTGTTATCATCTTCTGCCCGCTGGGCAGAGGCAATTTTAGTTTCGGAGCAGGCAGTAACCCGATGTCTTACTCGGGTAAGTCAGTTAAAAGCACGAATGTTAAACATTGAAATTCTTGCTTTACAGCTTCTATCAGGAAATGTTCAGGAGGAAATACATCTATATACAAAAGGAGTACCGGCCAAGTTACAACAGTATATTATGCAACAGCCTCAGGCAGAAATACCCTATGAACTGTTGTATCTGGCAGGCAAAATATACCTTACCGAAGGTGAGGTGAACCTGGCAAAGGAATATTTTGAGCAATCGCTTAAAAACTGTTCAAGACAATTGCACTTTGGAGTACTTAAAAATTTAGTTCAAAATATAGAAAGAATAATAATCGAGCTAGCTCAACAAATTGCTCAACAGGCTGTTCGCGACCAAGATTTTACCAAAGGTGTAAGTTTTTTGCTAAAAGTAATACCGCATTTACAAGATCCTAGAATGCTTTTATTAGATATAGCAGAAATTCAAGTGTCGGTTATAATTATGAATTATCAAATAGATTTGCCTGGCCCATTACTCCCTTCATTTTCGGTTAAGGCAGATTGGAACGAACAATTACAATATATAATTAATCAATCATCTGGTTTAAAGCAAGTACGAGGCTTTATAGGTTTAGCAAATAAATTAGCCCCGGAATTTGGTAAAAAAGGTAATCAATTACTGGAGAAACTAAACCAATTAGAAGATAATTTACTTACTGTGAAAGCCCTTGATAGCTCTAATAAATTGCTCAAGGAGGGTAAGTATTTAGAAGCATTGGCTGCCCTAGATTTGCCGGATCTTTATGCTGCCCCTGGCTTTGCCATTTTGCGGCAAAAGGCCTTTTTGTTGCTAAAACTTGAACGTTTAAAAGAAGCAGACGAGTTAGCCGCTATTATTACTAACTCGGATGAGCCTGCAGCTAAACAATTTGGAGAACGGTTTGAATTACTTAGAATTAAAATTCAGATACAGATTACCCAACAATACCTGCGAAAAGGGGATTACCAATCGGCATTAAAAATATTACAAACATTTCAGCCACAAACCCAAGAAGATGTATTAGAAACTGTTTACTGTAAAGCACTGGCTTATTTTCTTGAGGCTTATGATAAAATAAAAATGGGCAATAGAATTGAAGCTATTGCATTATTCCAGAAATCCCAAAATGAAATAGAAGATCACATTCAAGCTGCCAGATCTTCGAAACATACTCGGCTACTTGAACTTTATGATAAAACGTCTAAAGAAATTGAAAATAATGAAGCAGCGAAGGCCCAAACCTAAAAGTATGGTACAGTACGATCCTGATAACTTTTATAGCCAACTTGGCATATCTCCTCTTATGCCTACCGATGAAATTAAGGCTTTCATAACAAGTAAGCAGATGGAAGCAAGGAAAAATAGACGAGGGCAAACAAATAAGAAATTAAACTCAGCCGATGATATCTTCATCCGGCTACAAAAAATATTAGATGCTATTGGTTCTTCAAAAAAGAGGGAAAAGTATGACTATGAAAATCCGCAAAATCAAGTGCTTACGGTACAGCCTAGCCCTTATGACAATTGGCTCGATCGAAAGAATCAGATTGAACTAGTAACTGCTTTATTAGTAGAAGTTTTGGGAAATAATTGCTGGCTTCCTCATCCTGATTCCTTATCACTTTGGATGCCAACTGGCATCGACTCCGACTTAGAAACATATTTAACTCATTACTTTGATAATAATCCTGAATTTTAAACTCTAAATATAAAATTAAAATAATGGCAACTTACCACAGAGTTATCGGTATTGACCTCGGTACCACTTATTCGGTTGTAGCAGCTTACAATTTTGACCGGCAAGAAGTAAAGGTTATCCCCAACCGGCAAAATGAGCCCACTACGCCTTCAGTAGTATATATAAGGCAGACAGGAGAAGTATCAATTGGCAAATCGGCTAAAGAAAAGCAACAACAAGACCCAGAGGGAGTGCTAATTGAAGTTAAGCGACTTATGGGTGAAAAAAGCACGTTGAATACAAAAGAAATGGTTACGGTTCGACAAAAACAATATGATCCGGAAGTTATTTCTGCTTTTATTTTAAAGGAACTGAAGGCCTGTGCCGAGAGAATTATAGAGGGGCCGGTGCATGATGCAGTTATTACCGTTCCGGCTTACTTTAAAGAATCCCAAAAAAATGCCACACGGGAAGCTGCAAAAATTGCTAAACTGAATCCCCGTTTGATTATTAATGAGCCGACTGCAGCTGCAATTGCTTATGGGTTAGATGCTAATGAAGTACAAAGTTTTATAGTTTATGATTTTGGAGGTGGTACCTTCGATGTTTCTATTGTCCGAATTGAAAATGAGAACACGGTTGAAGTAGTTGGTACCGGCGGAGATTCTAATTTAGGTGGGGGCGATATTGACGAATTGCTGACTAAGTGGTTTTTCCATAAAATGCAGCAGCAGTTTGGCCGCGATCTTAGCGAAAACCGAAAGCTTAGGGGTAAAGTCCGCTTAGAGGCCGAGAAAGTAAAAATTAATTTATGTAATGAAGGAGCCAACCAAGAATTTTATATAGCAAATCCATTTGATGGCGTTGAGGAAGTAAGTTTTTCTATAAGTCCACAGGAGTTTGACCAGATGGTACAGCCTATTTTGGAAAAAACATTTGATCAGGTGCAAATCGCGCTGGAAAGTGCCGTTAAAAACTTTGGTGTTACTATGGAAGACATTGAAGCTTTTATTCTGGTAGGAGGATCAAGTAAAATTCCCGCAGTTGGCAAACAATTACAAAAGCGTTTTAATAAACCAGTCAAATCTAACCTTAACCCAGATGAAATAGTTGCCATGGGTGCTGCCCGCATGGCACTTAATTATGATCCGAGTGAGGCTGCTGTCCTTATAGAGGAGGAGATAAAACCTTTGGAAAGTTTAAATAATCTAACTGGAAATGGGGGCGAAGTAACCAATACCAATATAATCGATGTAGTAAGCCATACCCTTGGAGTTGGTTTAGATGAAGATCTTTACGATTCACTTATTCCAAAGGATAGTATTATACCGCACCGGGTAAGTCGCAGGGGGTACACAACGGCCAAGGATAACCAAACGAGTATTCTCGTACCCGTTTACCAAGGTGAAAACAAGAAAGCTTCTACAAATTTTAAACTAGGGGAAGTGATTATTGATGGTATCCGACCAGAGCCTAAAGGATTTCATGAATTTGAAATATCATTTTCTTTAGATGCTAGTGGGATATTTTTTGGTGATGTGAAACACCTGCAAACCGGTGTTGTGAAGCCTATACAGTTAGAAAGAGGGCAAGGTGCACTAACGGAAAAAAAAATTAAGGAACTTGCTGAAATGGTGAATTCGGGGAACATTAATCCAGTAGGGGGTACTCCACCACAACCTGAAGACAATGTGACAGCCTTACTAAATAAAGCAAAACAAATTTTGCCTATTCTTCCGGAAATGAGGCGTAAGGAATTGGAAATTGGAATTCGCCAACTTGAAATGGCTCGTCAGAATAGAAATGCACAGGAAATGGGGGCGGCATTGGTCAACTTAACAATGTTACTGATCGATAATTGAGAATGGACAACTACCTACAAATTCCTAGTGGTGTTTTAACTTGGGAAGGTGACTCTGCTTTTAGATTAATTATTAAAGACTTTAGAAAGCGTGCTCAAATTGAGCAAATTCTAAACGAATTTGCTCAATTGAAAGATAGTTATTGGTTAGTTCCAAAGTTAAAGGTTTTCGGAAATGAAATCCATTTGTTCTATGAAAATTCCTTAAAAATTTATCCGCTTACGATAGCAGGAGTTGAGTTAAGAAACGAACCGCAAATAAATGCTCTTTGCTGGTTTCAATTGCTCTATTGTTTACAGGAGGCATATGCTGTAGCTTCTTACCAATTCTCCAATGTGCTGCCGCTCTCACCTGCCACAGTATTTGTAATTCGTGATAACGATGGAGATGTTATCTCATTCAGGTTTGCCTTGATACCAATATTTCAGCCAGGCTTAAAAGATTGGGCAAATGCCTCCGCCCTAAGTTGGCAATGGATAAACAAAGCAGCTTTTTTTTCAAGTAAAGACTTTACCATTTCTTATGCTACTGTAGCAGCTTTGTATTTTTGTGTAGCTGGCTGTCTGGTACCTGAGAGTTTGCCAAAACAAGAGCAGTTTTTTAGGTTTCTGGCAGGAAGAACAGGCAATGTTTCTGCTTTTCAAAATCACCTGCAGGAGTCTTTACCAAATTCCATGAGAGAGGAAGGAGCATTTCTAAGTGAGCAATTGGGGTTTTTCCTTAATCAGCGAAGTAACAAGACTATAAATCTGCCAGATATAGTTTCCTACATCAGCAACAACTTAAATACCCGACGCATTGCTACTCGGTGGGAATATGAAGGTAATTATGAATTGGCAATTCAAATGTGGTTGCTTTATGGAAAATGGCATGGAGAGACGGAAGTGCCGTGGAACAAGGTTGCTGATTTATACGAAAAACTTAAACAATTTAAGAACGCCGAACAGGCTCTGCTGAAAAGTTTAAAATTAAGACAGGATGACTCATTTCGGGAATTTACTAAGTACTTACTACTTAAAGCACGTGGGATGCCAAAGATAGCTTTTGAAGAACTGGTTCCTTTGATTCACCAAGGTGACACCATAGCTAAAGATGCTTTTGGTGAAGTTTACAAATTGCAAACTGCCCATCTGTTTTTAAAATACAACAATAATATCCAAGAAGCTACCCAGCGACTTTCGATAGTATTAAGTGACAATTGGTTAATAGTTCAGTGTAATTTATTGAATACAAAAATTGCATTGCAGGTTAAGGATTTGCGCAAAGTAAGCAAAGTGTGTCGTGAAAGTATAAAGTTATTAGAACAAGAGCCAATGTCATCCGAACAAAACTTATCAGCATTAACCTATTTTTATTTAATGGACGCCATTGCTAATTTTTATGCCATTGCCAAGTTAAATGAGGTTTCTTACATCAAAGATTCCTTCCGGCTTTTTGTAAAATCAATGGAAACAGCTATAAAGAACGACGATCAAGAAATGGTTCTTTGTGCCGGTTGCTGGTTGAACTGGATTAAGAACTATGTTATATACTTTCCTGATGATCTTAAAATAATTGTTCAATTAGGAATTGAGGCATTTTTTGAGGTGCAAAAAAATCGGGGTATAAATTTATCGGAGATTTCAGGAACGCCAACAGTTCCCTGGTATTCAGAAGATTTACTATTTACAACTTCGTAGAAAACAATAAAGCTAATTAATGTAACATGAGCCCAGCTACTTTTCAAAACCCGGTTTTATTTTTACTACTTGCTTTTAGCCTGCTAATTACCGGTTTGGTTTTATATACCTTTTTGGTGGAAAGAAAAGAAGGGTTGAGGATCTCCATAAATCGTCTTTACGCAACTCTTATTTGTAGCGTACTTTTGGGAGCAGTTGCTGTTTTTAGTTTAAGAGGTGAATCAAAAAATATTATAAAACCGCTGCCTGCAGTGTTGTCTCAACCTAAGCAAACACCCCAACTAAAACGTCTCTCTTTAAAAGAGCAACAAAGCATTAGTAACTTAAAACTGGAGATAAGAAACTTATTAAGGCAAAAATCAAATATTGAAGATAAAATTACTAATATTCAAAACGATATAAGCAAAATCCAAAACATTAGGTCTGGTGAAAATACTTCTTCAAAAATACCTGCGAAAGTACCTACAACAACTTCTTGGCCTACTTTAATTTGTATTGGGTTACTTATTTCTCAATTGGTGTTTATAATCTTTGCGGATGATCCCCGAACCTTACTATCTGTTTGGCAGTGGTCGCGAAATAAAAATAGTCAACAAGGAATTCAATATGAGGATTCATTAAAAAAACTTAACCAGTTAGCTGAAGAGGTGCAAATGGAAAGGTACGAGGTAGGATTGGCACTTGCTGAAGATATTGGACCTTATTTATTGAGTACGTTGGAGCAAGTAGATTTATACTACCTTAAATCGTTTTGTATTATACAAATATTGCTAAACAGATGTACTACCGAAGGGAGTGGTTTTCCCACATTGAATGATAAAAAATTAATGGCTGAATCTGAGAAAAGTTTAAACACTCTTCTAAGTTTAGCACCTCGGTTAAGTGAAGCTGAATATTTATCAGCGCTATTAGAAATGCTTCAGGAAAATTATAAAGAAGCAATACTAAAGTTTGATAATGCTCATAAAACCATTAGCAATAAAGATGCAGATTTTGATAACTTTATAAGTACTTGTTGTTTGTATTTAGCAGCTCAATTGCTTGCAGAAGGCCAAAGTGAGTCCGCAGACCATTTATTTAAAAGAGTTATATCAATGGGTGTTGCTGCCGACAGAGTGCCAGCTATTCTTTTAGAAAATCGTTTACTGCAAGTAAGCCAATATTACAAAAGCGGCGAATATGCAGCCGCTCATCAAGCCCTTGAGGCAATAGATCAAGTAACAGAACTTACTAAGGAACAACAGCAGTCTGTAAATCTGCTCACCAGTACGTTTAATGCGTTAATACTTAATGCTGAAAACAAACATGCTAATGCACTTGCTGCAATAAGTTCTTTTCTAACGAAGTATACCCCCAAAAATTTACCCGAACCAGATGATTATGCCGCCGACGAGCTACTGTTTCCTATTGTTAATAATGAGGAACTTCCATTTGAAGCGGAAATCTTTCGAGGACTCTACTTTTTTGAAGCAATATTAAAAGTACAATTGCTACAGGTATGGCCACCAAATCAGGAACAAATAATGAGTGTTTCCCAATCTCTTCTGCGTGCCCTACAATTTTCACCCCGCCACCGGGAAGTTTTGGCGGCTCTCGGTATATTTTATTTTTATGGGAAAACTGATAAAAAGAATAAGGCCTTAGAATGGTTGGAAGCCGCAATTTCAATGGGCGTTTTCCATCCATTTGTAGGGCAATTAGTAGAAAAGGAAAAGGGTAAAGAAGATAAACGTTCCAAATTATTAGACAAATTCCTTTCTTTATCTTTAGAACGGCTTTCTTCACGCGACATAGCTGAGAATATGCGGAAAGCTCTTTTGGATGAATGGGGACAGTTTAAAGATTTCCATCCTGTACTGCAAGAGATAAAAGAAAATACAAAAATGAATTTTGCACCTATTACCTTCCAAGCTGTACTAAACCGGGCTAAGTATATTCAAGAATTTGCTACAGAGATTAGTAATAGTGATATTGGTGATTCTTCTTCACAATTAAATCAGGCGAAAGATAGATACGAACGGTTAACCAATTCCTTTCAGCGCCAAATGCTAGAGTTAACTGAAATAGAAAAATTGATTTTACAAGAAATTGGCAAACAGGTTTTACGTTGATATTGATTCTTTAAGAATAACTTGGGAAATAACAAAGAAAAATAAACGGAAAAATGGAAGAAGACAATGAAGATAAAGTTGATAATTTAAAATCACCACCAGAAGAAAAGATTTTAACTGTTGATAATACTGAGGAGTTAAAATCATCATTATCTGATAACAATAAACCTTTAGGGGTAGATGATGCAGCCAAAATGTTTCGGCGGGGTAGCAAGTTGAGAAAAGCACTTTTAAATAAAATAGTTCCCATCGCTTATTCTAGTAGTTTTAAGAATAAGGACCTTTCCTCCTCATCTTTTCTTCATCCCATTCTATCGCAAAAAGTGGATCGATTCGTAGAGTTAATAGAAAAGTTAATACATAAAAATAGATAAAACTATTAGCATATGTTATGTCCTAAATGTTTCAACCTAGTTCCGGAGGCATTTACCAAATGCCCTGTTTGTGAAACTAAAGTCCAAATAAGTGGTTTAGTTAGTACCACAGGAAGCCAGTTTGTTGAAACAGCAATTACGCGTAAAATATTAGAGGAGAAATCTAATTCTCTACTTAAGAAAATGGAAGAATCCGATTTTTTGCTCTCGCAAGCATTTTTAAAACAAATTTCTTATATAAAGCCAGAAGAGATAGACGGAATCATTTATAATTCTCAAACTGGGATAGAAAAAGATTGGGAAACAAGCCTGAAAACTTTGATGGAGGGTAATATAGAGAAGTTGAATTTTGAGGCTTTGCAACTTCAGGACCTTATTAATAAAGATAAAAATATCAAGAATTTTCTAAATATTGGTCTTAAGTTTTTGAAAAGTGGGAAATATGATGAAGCAATTGAATGGTGGATATTGCAAAGGGAGCAATTTAGAAGAAACCATAAGCCAAGAATCGAACTAATTCTCCTTCTAATGGAGATGGTTACATACCGTTTAAACATGCAAACACATAATGCTGAGGAGTTAATTCAAAGAATACGATCTCATCCAGAATTTAAAAAAGTAGTAAACAATAATAATTAGAACATGTTTTATTCATTATAATAAATTACTGATGCATGATGTTCAAATGTTACAATAATCAAGTAGTATATAATGTTTAATTTAATGTCAGTCATTATGATGAAATAAGTTAAGTATTAATGAAGTTTGTATATTATGTAGATATTAAAAATTAACTCAAGGTATGATATAAAAATTCAATAAATTTAGAAGTGTAATCCCGTTTATGTAATGAATAATTTGTGTAATAATTATCAAAAACATTAAGTAGTTATTGGGTATATAGGGAAATATTTTAGTATTAGCCGAACTGAAAATAGTTTAATAAAGTAAACTTGCTAAAAAAACTAATTTTAATTATTTTGCATACATATAGGATAATATATTTTTATATAGTTGGGATTCTGGTATAAATACAAGCTTAAATAAATGAATATTTTAACTTATTAATTTTGGTATACTACTAACATAAAACAGAAGAATCCTGTCCTTGGCTGTTGCGTAAGTTTATAATAATATTATGCTTCTTTGTTTTTTGCTTGATAACATTGGAAGGCAGTTTTAAAAGTTAATTATATTTTTTTAATTATAATTTTCATATTTAACATCCCCTAAGAGTATGGAAACATTGCAATATTATGTTGAGGGAATTACAGCTGAACTAAAAGTATTCAACTGGGAAGCTGTTGAATACTTTTGTTACAATCTAATCCAAACTCTATATTCTTCTGAAGATCATTTTGATACAAAGAATGCCGAACAAATAATCAAGCTACTGCGAAGTAAAAGATTATTTCATCTTATGCAGCAGGTAGGCGATGCAATAATACAAACAGGCCAACATACTTATAAGATCAAACGTCAATATGCACAAGCACTAATTGACCAGAATAATTTTACAGCAGCTTTGTCTATTTTAAAAGATTTGGTTGCTGAAACTGAATATGACTCAGGGTGTGATAGGGATGTCAGAAACGAAAACGCAGAGGCAAGAGGATTGATTGGGCGGGTGTATAAGCAGCTTTATGTAAATGCCAAAAGCCCTTTTTCTATTCACAGCGCTAATTACTTGAAAGAATCCATAAAGTATTATCTGGATGTTTATGTAAGTGAGCCCCACGTACGTACTTGGCATGGCATAAATGTAGTGGCTTTGCTCAAAAGAGCCCATGCCGATAACCTACAACTTATTGGCTTCCCTGCTGCGGATGAAATAGCCCAATCTGTTTTGCTAACTTTACAAAACAGGTATGATAACCAAAAAGCAGATGCTTGGGATTTTGCTACAGCAGCAGAAGCATGCATAGCCTTAGATAAACCAGAAGAAGCATTGGAGTGGATGAGTGGTTATGCCAGAATGCCTTATTGTGATGCTTTTGAATTAGCCAGTACCTTAAGGCAATTAGAGGAGGTATGGTGCTTGAATTTAGATACTGAATCAGGGAGATTGTTACTACCCTTGCTTCGGGCAGAGTTGCTTAAAAGAGAAGGGGGAAATGTTACCCTTGATGCTGGGGAGCTGAAAAAGATGATTGCTGCAGAGGTTGATATAACCCAAAGGTATTCCACATTAGTTAAAGAGAATAATACACAATCTGGTATTAAACTGGAAAGTGTTTTTGGGTTTGACTCCTTTAAAACGTATAAATGGTATATGACAGGCGCTGCTAGGTGTAAGGGTGTTGTCCGAATTGGTAGAGATTCTTCTTTTGGTTTCGGAACAGGATTCCTTCTTAATGGCAGTAATTGCAATGAATCTTTTGGCGAAGAATTATTAGTCTTAACTAATGCGCATGTATTAAGTAATAACCCTGCTCATAGTTTTTTAACACCTGATAAAGCTGTTATCATTTTTGAAGCTCTAAACCGAGATGAAGAATTTAAAATTCAAGAAATTATCTGGTCTTCACCTCCAGAGGAGTTAGATGCAACTATAGTACGGTTTAAGAAAGAAGATGAAAGCCGGTTAAAAGCACTGACTAAGGATATAAATGCATATCCCTTATCAATTAGTTTGCCGCAAATCCAAGAACCTCCTTCTGAAAGAGTGTACATAATAGGTCACCCAAATGGAGGTACGCTTCAGCTTTCATTGCAAGACAATATTCTTCTGGATCATGAAAATCCTAAACTGCATTATAGAACCCCAACAGAATATGGTAGTTCAGGGAGTCCTGTTTTCAATGATCAGTGGGAGCTGATCGGATTGCACCATGGCTCGAATGAACGAATGGAGCGTCTTAATAATAAATCAGGGTTTTATGAGGCAAATGAGGGAATATGGATACGGGCTATACTAAAGAAATTTTGTCATGACTTATCTGGTTATAAAATTGATTCTGATAATGTTGAAGAAGAAGATACCATTATTATGCCTCCTCAATAACTTGCTTGTGTTTCTTTAAAGGTTGTTTTATTTATAGTACTACTTAGTAAAGCTTTGATTTATATTGATTTAAACTTTTAATTAAATATGTTTAGTATAAATGTCCTTTTATGACTTTAGTTATCACCAACAAAGATTTGCCTGGCCTTTATCAACAGAGTGATGCCTTCTCATTAAAAGCTCAAAAGAGGTATGTTAATTTAAGTCGGTTTATTTTACTTTTCGCTATTTTATCTAGTATACTAAGTTTATTGAGCACTCTGCTATGTTCCTATGATGTTAAAATGAGTTTAAGGTTAGTTTTAGTCTTTGTTTTGGCTATTAGTACATTTTTTACTTTTATTCTGCGTCACAGTAAACTGGAGCAGGAATGGTATAAAGCCCGATCAGCAGCTGAGTCTGCCAAAACTATTGCGTGGAAGTTCATGACCCATGCTGATCCATATATGAGCATAGATGGAGAGCGCAAGTATTTGAAAGATTTGCATCAGTTAATGAGCGAAGCAGGCGTTAATATCGTACCTGATGCTAGTACAGCTCAACGACCTATTACAGATAATATGCGATTAGTGAGATCTTTGGATTACTTCCAGCGTTTGAATATCTACTTGCAAAGTCGGTTATTAGAACAGCAACAATGGTATACTAAGAAAGCAGTATGGAATAATAACAAAGGGGAGTATTGGTATTGGATTGTTATAACTTTGCAAGTCTTAGCGCTTATAAATTCTATCGCTCTTCTTCTTAATCCTGAATTGCCAACTAGCATAATTAGTGTCTTAGGTACGAGTGCGGCTTCTGCTTACGGTTGGTTGCAATTAAAACAGTTTAAATCTCTTGGTCAGGCATACTCTTCAACCGCCAATGAGCTATTGATTATTGCAGAGTTGGCCAAAGATGTTAAAAATGATAAACAACTATCTGATTATATAATAAATGCTGAAAATGCTATTTCCCGAGAACACACTAATTGGATAGCTAAGCGAGTGAAATGACAAATTCTTAATTTCTTAGAATCACATTTTTATAGTTTGTAATGCAATATTTAAAGGTACTATCTATATAAATAAAGTATTTTAGATCAGTATCCCAGCTTCATGAAGGAGCTTTGTTATATCTAAGAAGCAATCGGATATTTTGCCGGTACGAAAAGTAAAATGAACGACTCCTGATATGTTGCTAAACTTTGTGCAACTCTCTTCCATAAGTATTATCGCTCGATCAAAACCTAGCCTTCCTTGGAATAAACCTATCTCGTGAATTACGTTTTCTCTGGCATGTCTGGTGTTATTCTTATGCTCATCCTCAGCGGTCATCACAAGAAAGGCAAAGCGTACGTTCTTAAGCATATGTTCTAATCTTTCTTTTACGGCTAGTCCAGCTATAGATTCAGCTTCAAATTCGTCCCATTCTAATTCAAGCTCATTTTGGAGGTAATCTCTTAGATCTTTCCAGTCTCGGGATTGGCCATGCCCAATAAATATTTTGCCCTTTACTATTTTATTTATATAAGTTATTAATTCATGTATTGCATCTTCCTGACTTTTATTAGTAAAATCTATGATTCTTTTTTCATCTTCTTGTAAATAAATGGGAATTTCTGTTTTTTGTATGTTACCTAAAAGTATGGGGATTATAAATTTAGTTTTTCGAAACTGTTCAAGTGTGTATAAAGCGTGTAACTCATTTAAAAACCATTCATTGTTTGTTTTGATAAAGTTTGGTGAAAGCACTACAATAGCTAGACTTGGTTGGCTTAACTCTCGGTCAAGTACTTTAGGGTTAAATAATAGAGATGCTTGTCCTGATAGATGATTGTATAGGTTTCTTTCGAATGCAGTGATACCGTACTTTCTAAGAGTATGTCTGAGAAAATCAAAAAAGATCTTGTCCCTTCCTTCGAAGCAAACGAATACTGTTTTCCTGCCATTCATAGTGTTTGGTTTATTAAACTTAGCTATTTTGCTTGATTTGTAACTGGGTATCAAATCTAAACTTTACTTATAAGTAACCTTGCTTTCTAAAGCGTTTACTATTATTATATTGTTTGTACGCAGGGAAAGCTATTCAATCTTTTTATTTGAGGTATCTAAGTGGAGAGAATTCAAGCAATAACCTTAATTTAGTCATTTGTTCTTCTGTTGATTGTTTCATCCATGCTTCTGGTGCCAAAGCATATGCTTCATCTAATGCTTGTTTCCCATTTATTTCAGCACCTAAGCCTATAAAAGCTTCTCCCATAGTTGCTTTTACCCAGTAACAGTTTTTTGAGTATTCAGTTATAGCGTCTTCAGGCACTTTTGCTTTATAGGGTTTAGGATTGTCTTTCAGCCATTGGTCGCAAATAGTTATTACTTCTTTACGAACCCGCTGTGCTTGTACAAAGTCTGCAATGGCCTCTTGTAGTTCAGTTGTATAAGCAGCCCTTAAATTTAGCAAAAAAGCAAAATTAATTCCGTTATAATAATCATTTCTGATATAAAACCCTCTTTCATAAGCCCGTATTGCTTCATCCAGGTAGGAGGAATTCTTTTCAGTTTCCCATAACCGTTTATGTACAGCACCCCACAACCCAAGTGTCTCTGTGTCATTGGAAGTACCAGGATTTAATTGAGTTAAGAGTTGTTGGGCTTCTAACAATGCGTCCTTTTCAGTTGGTATTTTACTTTTATAAGTTGTAAGGGCCAAGCGTTGAAGTATGTAACAATCCTCTGTTAGTTTTACACTTTCTTTTCCTTGGTGTCCATGGTTATCTTTTATTATCCCATTCTTCATTTGTCTTACCAAAGAAAGTAAGGATTTTGCAGTTACCCAATCTCCTTTTTTCTGAGCATCATCCACCTGTTCCATTATCATGCTATGTGTGCTGTTAGTTAATGGACAGGAACTCTCTGCATTATTCTTTGTTCCTACTTCATTTATAAATGATTTGGAGCTCTTTTGAATGTTGCTGTCGATTGCTTCCTGAACTTTTGCTTGAACAGCTGCGGCTAGTGCTGGAGGTGTAAGGCCACTTAAAAAAGTATATACCGGGCTGTCTTTGTCGCGCGGATTTTTCTCTATAATTTGTTTAATAGCTGAGGTTAATTGTTCCCTAAACCGCATTACTTCTTCAAAACCTATATCTTCTCCTAAATGATGGTATTGACGGATAAGTACATGGTTTATGTCAAAAGGGAACGCCTTAATACCATCTTCGGCTATAACCACAGTTGCATACGGGCGTAAGGCATGTCTTATTCCTAATTCATATAATGCATTCTTATTTGAGGTAGATAAGTCCGCTACTACTACATCAGCTTTTAATAATTGCTCATACATAGGAACATCTATGATACCTGAATGCACTATCTCGTCAGCCCTAATGCACTTAAGGCCTGCCGCTTCTACTGCTGGCTTTATCATGTTGCGGTAAGACTTATCAAGATCTAGAACTCTACCTGTTTCAAAGTCGGTCTTTTTACCGAATCCCATAACTACGAAACAAACCCCGTCAATTTTAGAATTTCTAAGTTCTATTTGTTCCATCTCCATATGTTTAGTAATAGATTGTGATTAAGAATTTTAATTGTTAATAGATATCAATAAAAAAACAATATTTAATATTGCTTTTTATTGATATCTATTGTTAAGGTATTATAACGTATATTTTATTTGATAATTAGATATTGATAAATTTGAATCAAAGGTATAATCAAGGTCAAGAAAAAGGTAATTGTCCATATTTTTATAGCATTAAATAAAAGTTAGAATGACAAGAAACTTGTAGTTATAAGGTTGTAACGTTAGTTCTTAAGAGTTTTATTTTTTTATATTTATATAAAAAGATTAATTTTCCATTTATTATATTTTAAATTTTTTTTAAATAAGATTCGCGTAACAATGATTTGGTTTTTTTGTAATAATATCGTTAATTAGATATTACATCAATATAAGAATTTTCCTTGAATGAAAGAAACAAACTGGGCCGGAAATTTAACATACAGCACTAGCCAAGTTCATTACCCAGCCTCCGTGGAAGAAGTGCAGGCCATTGTAAGAAGTGGCCAAAAGGTAAGGGCCTTGGGATCGCGTCACTCATTCAACCAGATCGCGGATAGCGGAGGGAACCTGATTTCACTTCAATTGATGGCCTCGATAGTTTTCCTTGACAAAGCTGCCCATACCGTTACAGTAGAAGGTGGCATGCGCTATGGGGAATTGGCTCCCTTCCTACAGGAGAACGGCTATGCTTTGCCTAACTTGGCTTCCTTGCCGCACATAACCGTGGTGGGTGCATGTGCTACTGCTACGCATGGGTCAGGCATCCAGAATGGCAACCTATCCACGGCGGTATCTGCAATTGAATTCGTGAATGCCGAAGGCGAGGTGGTCACGCTTTCCAGGGAAAAGGATGGCGAGGTTTTCAACGGCGCAGTAGTAGGTTTGGGTGGCCTGGGTGTGGTCACCAAGATTACGCTGGACTTGCAGCCGGCCTTTACCATGCAGCAGGTGGTGTACCGCAACCTGTCCATTCAGGTGTTGAAAGACCGTTTTTTGGAAATACAGGCAAAAGGCTACAGCGTGAGTCTGTTCACCGATTGGCGAAACCAAAACATCAACGAGGTCTGGATCAAGAGCAGGGTAGAAGATGGTGTTTCCAATATTGAACCGGAACTCTTCGGGGCAACACTGGCCACGGAGAACATGCACCCCATTGAAAGTGAATCGGCGGTGAATACCACGGAGCAGTTGGGAGTGCCCGGACCGTGGTATGACCGCTTGCCGCACTTCAAAATGGGATTTAAGCCAAGTGCCGGGAAAGAATTGCAGAGCGAGTACTTCGTGCCGGTGGAACACGCTTATGAGGCCATGATGGCGTTGGTACAGATAAAGGACAAGATCTCGCCGCACGTCTTTATCTCTGAGATCAGGACCATCAAGGCAGATGACCTCTGGATGAGCCCGCAGTACAAGAAAACTACCGTGGCCTTTCATACCACCTGGAAACAGGACATTAAAGTGGTGATGGAATTGCTGCATTTAATGGAAGCCCAGTTGGCACCTTTCAACCCCATACCGCATTGGGGCAAGTTGTTCACCATGGCGCCGGAGGTGGTGCAGGCAAGGTATGAGCGGTTGGAGGATTTCAGGCAACTGCTGCACCAGCATGATCCTGAGGGAAAATTCAGGAACGAGTTCCTGCAGAAGTACATATACCCTGCCTCCTAAGGTTTTATCGGAAGCGCCGTTTAGCGGCACCTTTTTTTAAAATCGGCCTTAAAACGAAAAGTCCCAGCATAAAAAAAGCCTCTCCCAAACGGAGAGGCTTTTCTGTATTATATCTTTATAACTAAAGACTAAGCGCGTTTAACGTTGATGGCGTTTAGTCCTTTTCTTCCTTCCTGAAGATCATAGACTACCTCGTCGTTTTCTCTGATTTCATCTACCAAGCCAGAAACGTGTACGAAGTACTCCTGATTTGAATTGTTGTCTTTGATAAAACCGAACCCTTTAGAGTCGTTGAAGAATTTTACTGTTCCTTGATTCATAATAATGTTTAATTATACATCTACTACTCTCAAAGGTAGACAATAGTTCAAGGGTTCCTAGAAAAAGGTAAATTTTATTTTAATTAGGTTCAATTCTGTTTCTTGGAGGCATAGGTTCTTACCGGCTGTTTTCGTACCTTTACACCAGGAAAGCAATCATTATCTCCTCTCTTACGCCGCCGCTTCTCAGGCTGGCTCTAAGTTTCTCTGATAATCCTTGAAGCCTGCCCATCAGGTTTTCCCAACCCTTAGCTTCATTTGTTCCTTTACCACGTGTGAAGGTTTACTTGTTTCTGGTTTCTGCCAGGCGGTCTGCTTTCAGGTACTCTCTGGAGACAGGTGAAATATACGCCGGCTTTAGGCTGGCTAGGCAACTGGGCTTTCTATAAAGAGTATAAATACTAAAGGTGCCTTGAACTTTGCAAGAGGAGCAGAGCAAGGCGCACAGGGTATTATGTTTTATTTAAAAGTTGACTATGGCAAGATCACAGAACAGTTTCATGAAGAAACAATTAGAGCAGAAAAAACTGAAAAAGAAAAAAGACAAAGAGGAACGCAAGCAGGAACGCCATGAGAACTCCGTGGGCGGCAAGTTAGAGGACATGATCATGTACGTAGACGAGCACGGAAACTTCTCCTCCACGCCTCCTGAAAAGAAGAAAGAATAGCCTTATCTTCTGCTTACATAAGGTTCCACTTTCAAACCCTCGTTTCCCAGACGAGGGCAAAAATTTCCAGACACCCATTCTCTTTTTATGCTCATTTGCCAAAAGGTTAGTTGATCCAATCGCTGGCACAAAAGCATAGAATCAGGAATCACTTCCTTTTGCCTGACCTCAGGTAAAACCGGGAGAAACCAGCCCATGTTTTGAGCAAGCTTTTGTAAAAACAGGCCGGAAACCTACTCCAGGAAACGCTTCCTTTACGAGCCGAATTTTCAAGCAAAAATTACTGCCGGAGAGAAGCAGGAAGAATATGTTTGAGTATATTCAACCTACGCTTCACGCAACCGGATAGAAATGGAAACAATAGATAAACTGGCCTGGATTGAAATCAAGGATGGCCTCATCCTGAGTACTAGAACCAAAGGTCGAACCAAATTCTATTTTCCGGGCGGCAAGCGGGAGGCCGATGAAAACGACTTCACCGCCCTGGCCCGGGAAATAAAGGAAGAACTCACCGTGGATTTGATTGAGAAAACGGTCAACTACTTCGGGACGTTCCAGGCCCAGGCCGATCACCACCCCGAGGGCGTGCAGGTGAAAATGACCTGCTACACTGGTTCCTACACGGGCACTATCCAACCCGCCGCCGAAATAGAGGAAGTAGTCTGGCTAGGCTACGCCGATAGGGAAAAGGTATCGCCGGTAGACCAGATTATCTTTGACTGGCTCAAAGAAGAGAAGCTGCTGCGGTAGGTGATCTTCTCCTGAATTGTTTCTAAGTACCTGCCGGTTTCTGGCTAGTTTTGGTAAAACTAACCAGATAATACAAAACAGGTAGATAGTACCTTCACATCATCCCAAGCTAATAACAAAAACTTTTCCTGCTTGATAGACTGGTTAAGGCCTTTTCATATTCCGGGCTCTCCGTTCGTGGTTACTCCCCCTTCACTTAATAGAAGTAACCTCCCTTACATGCCAATTACTTTTAATTAGGACACCTCTATCTCTGGGAGATGATGGACAGACCGCTTAGAAGTTTTTTAGCATCAAGTACGCTTCTCCGTCATTTTGTGGTGTACGCACTGCCGTGTTTGCTGTGCTGGAGCGTTTACTTTCTGGCCTATCACCCGGGCATGATGTCACAGGACTCGCTGGATCAATGGCGGCAAGTCTCCACGTTTGACTTCGATGACTGGCACCCAGCCTTTCTATCCTATCTCTATTGGCTTTTATCGCGCCTCTGGCTTTCGCCGGGAGTGGTGTGTGTTGGGCAGATATTGGCGATGGCGTGGGTTTTTGCTTACGGAATGGTGCAATTGGAAAAATTCGGGTTGCCGTGGTGGGGGTTGGGGCTGCTGACTATTTTTTTCTCCCTGTTTCCGTTGAACGGTTTCTATGTCAATACCTTGTTCAAGGATGTGCCTTTCAGTATCGCTTTTCTGCTGGCCTTTATTTATTTGCTGCAAATTGTGGAGTCAAAAGGCCTTTGGCTTAACTACAATAGGAATATCCTGGCTTTCGCCCTCACGCTTGGGTTTATCTGTGTGATCAGGCACAACGGCATCATGACCGTGGTAACCATTGCTGGTACTCTGTTAGCGGGCTATTGGGCTTTGAAAAGAAGAACAGCGTTACTCATTGTCTTAGCGGTTGGCACGGTGTTTCTGGTAAAGGGACCCCTGTACAAAGCCATACAGGTACAAGGCCGTTTTTTTGGGGTGGAGATGTTGATGACGCACCAGATTGCTGCTGCCATCAATGCTGGGGCAGCCCTCACCCAGGATGAACAGCGATTCCTCCATACCGTTTTACCGCAATCTACATGGCAGCAGCACTACAATCCATTTGAGGTGGACAGCCTAGTGTTCAACGGGCATTTCAACTATCCTTTCCTGATGCAGGAATGGGCTAGGAGGGAGTACAGGGCGGTCTGGTTTGGGATCATCAGAAGGAATGTTCCGGCTTTGCTGCGGCACCAGGCGCAGGTAACCGATCTGGTCTGGAATATCGGCCTACAGCCTGGAAGCTATAATTACGCCGTTCACCCGGTGATTGACACCAATGAGTTGGGTTTGCAGTTGCAGCCCGTTTTGCCGGGTTTGCAAAGTTTCCTCACTCGTAAAATCCATGACGCCAATAGAAACTATTATTATAGAACCCTGCTGCTTAGGCCTGCCACGTACCTGTACCTCAACATCCTGTTGCTACTTTTGATCAGCAGGTATCTCCGGTGGAAAGAGGTGTTATTATTGGCCTTGCCCATCCTGAGCCTGGCTTTTGGCGTGTTCCTCACCATTCCGGCCCAGCACGTGAGGTATCTGTATCCCTGTTTTCTGCTGGCTCCGTTTTTAGCCGGTTATTGGATCAGCCTACTCGCCAGAACCAGAAAATTAGATATAGCCCTTCAATTAAAGCAAAAAGAAGTAAAGGGAAGCGAAGTGTTTTTCAGCTGATTTTTCAAAAGAAGGCTTAAAGCAGGTTCCGTAGCTTTGCCTGGTTCAGGATCTTAAGGGAGGCTTGTTTTTAATGAAGTTGAACCAGAGCAAACCACCCAGCTAAATCCCTACATAGCTTTTTCAATCTTCACCTTCTTGCCTTTCAGTTTTTCCTGCTGCAGGAGCTTTACGGCTTTTTCCAGCTTCTTTTTGGCCACAGCTACGTAGGCAGCGTTGTCCTGGAGCTCAATCCGGCCCAAGTCGGTTTTGTCCAAGCCGCCTTTCTGCAGCATCCAGCCTACAATATCTACCTTGTTCACCTTGTCTTTCTTGCCGGCACTGATGTAAATGGTCTCCCAGGGCGAGGCCGGGGGCAAAGCTTGTCTTGCCGGCAGTTTCTCTACCGGTGGAATTTGGGGCAGGTAAGAAGGTTTCTCGTCGGGTTGCAGAAGCAGGTAACTGGTTCCTTTGGCTTGCATGCGGGCCGTGCGGCCGTTACGGTGGGTGAAGTTATCCTGGTCCGGAACCTGGAAATGCACCACAAACTCCACCTCGGGGATGTCTAGGCCGCGCGCCGCCAGATCGGTGCTCACCAGGGTACGGTAAGTGCCGTTCCGGAACTTCATGAGGGTGCGCTCACGGTCGGGTTGCTCCAGGCCGCCGTGGAAGACGCCGTGGGGCAAACCTTTGCTTCGCAGGAAATCACTTACGCTCTCCACCGTCTCACGCTGGTTGCAGAACACAATGCTGGAGGCGGTGCCTATGGTGCACAGCACGTCAAGCAAGGCCTGCAGTTTGTTTCCTTTCTGCACTTCCACGGTCTTCACCTGCAGATCTGGGGCATTGTCAGCCTCCTGCAGGAAATTAACCGTCACTGGGTTTTTTAGCCCGGTAAAGGAAGGCACTTTGTCCATAGCCGTGGCCGATACCAAAAGCCGCTTATTCACCTTCTTCAGCTGCCCGATGATGTAGGCCATGTCTTCCTGGAAACCGTACTCCAGCGATTTGTCAAATTCATCCAGCACCAGCGTCTGGATAGCATCTGTAGAAAAGTTTCCTTCCCGCAGGTGGTACGCGATGCGGCCGGGAGTCCCGATCAATAGGGCCGGCGGATAAGCCAGGCTGCGTTTCTCGGGGTTGGTGGCGTGCCCGCCGTAGAGGCTGTCTACTTTCAGGCCGGTGGCCATGCTTCTGAAAACCCCTTCAATCTGCATGGCCAGTTCCCGGGAGGGCGCCAAAATAAGGGCCTGCACCTCCTGTGCCTCGGGTTTCAGGCGCGGCAGAACAGACAGCAGATATCCCAGGGTTTTCCCCGATCCGGTAGGCGAAAGCAGGATGACATCGCTTTTCTGCGCCGCGGCCAGAGTCTCCTCCTGCATTTGGTTCAGGGCGGGAATCTTCAGGGTATCCAGGATTTTTTGAAGCATGGTGGGTGTGGTTTATCGCGTAAAGGTAGACAATTATATCTCAGGCAAAGGTGAGCCTGAGGTAATACGCACCCCGGCTGTCCTCTGCCAGGGTGCCAGGCAGCAAGGAAGGAACCGTTTCAAAGCCATTTCCCGGAAAATAGGCTTAAACCAAATCATAACCTCATCCACAAAAACTAAGAGCGATTAGTAATATTTGGTGTGGCCCACCGACTTATAGGGCATAAGGTCAGGTCAGGAGGAGGGAAGGGAAAAGTTTTGAAACCTGGCCGGATGAACTCCGGCATTTAAATCCGGACCTGCGTACAGAATTAAGCAGTTGCTGCGTTTTTGGACTAAACAGAAAAGGTATGGCAATTTTTTTCGCATTCATTCTGGCCGCGATTTTAGGATATATTTACGGCCACCGCATTAGACCAAACAAACGGCTGCAGAAAACCTTGCGTGAGCTGAAGGAGAAGTGCAGCGCTGTGTTGGAGGACGAGAAGAAGGGGGTGTACAAAACCATTGTGACGGAGAACCAGAAGTCTTCTGAGCTGGTGGTGGAGGTGAAGGAGCTGGCAGTGACGCAGGCCGGACAGGTAAAGGTGCAGTACCTGGGGGCTTATTACAAGAACCCGGCTTTCAGGACCCGCAAAGGCCCTGAGCTGCTGCAGGAGGTACAAGGCCTGTTAGGAGACTATCTGCCCAAACAGGAGATTGAATGGTATGAGGTCAACGGCCGCCATGCCGCCATCAAAGAGTTTGTCAAAGAGTTAGAGACCATAGAAAACCCCCATACCGCTAGAAAATAAACACCATGGAAAATAAGGAAATCACCCTGTCTGAGAACAAAGAGCTGATCCAGCAGAAAGCGTTGGAAATCTCCAAGACCATAGATCCCACCAAACCCGAAAGCCTCAGCTCCTTTGGGGTAGAGACGCAGCGCAAGTTGGGGTACTATTCCAATGAACTCCTGACCAAGGTGAAAGCCAAGGACTCAGGCGAGGCCGGGGAGGCCATTAATGAGCTGCTGGCCCAGATCAACATGATCAAGGTAGACGAGACCGAGAAACCCGGTTTCTTCTCGCGCCTGCCGTTTGTGGGCAAGATTAAAGACAAGACCCAGAAACTGGCAAGCCAGTACAACTCGGTGTCTGAGAACGTGGATGATGTGGTGGTAAAGCTGGAGAAGACCCGCCAGAGCGTCTTGAAAGATTCTACTGGTCTGGAGGTCATGTTCAAGCAGGTGGTGGAGTACATCCATGAGGTGCGCTCGCTTATTGCCGCCGGCAAGATGAAGATTGAGGAGATTGAGACCACCCTTATTCCGCAGTTGCAGTCTGAGGTGGAGAGCAGCGGCCAGGATGAACTGGTGGTGCAGCGCCTGGCAGACATGGTGGCGTTTAAAGACCGTTTAGAGAAAAAGGTGCATGATTTCACCTTGTCCCACACCATTGCCACGCAGTCTATGCCGCAAATCCGGATGATCCAGACCACCAATGAGGTACTGGCCCAGAAAATCCAGAATTCCATTGTAACCGTGATTCCGGTGTGGCGCCAGCAGGTAGCCATTGCCCTGGGCCTGGAGAAACAGCGCAAAGCCCTGGAAATCCAGAAGAAGGTCACCGATACCACCAACGAGATGCTCTTGAAGAACTCGCAGCTGCTCAAAACCAATGTGGTCACCGCCGCTACGGAAAACGAGCGGGGCATTGTGGACGTGGATACCCTAAAGAAGGTGAACAAAGACATGGTGGAGACCCTGGATGCCGTGATCAAGATATCAGAGGAGGGCAGCCGCAAACGCGCCGAGGCCGTAAAAGAGCTCGCCCTGGTGCAGGAAGAGCTCAACAGCAAAATCCTGGGTACGCTGGGTAAATCCAAAAAAATTGAGATTGAATAATGACCAATAATTCCTCCAACGAGTCTTTAGAAGGAGTCCTGACGCAGGAGCAGGACGCCCTTCTTGACTTGTACCTCAACAACCTGGACAATTTCTTCGAGAATCAGAAAAACGCCGAGAAAATACAGGTTGAGATTGAAACCCTGCACCTTAAAAAGATACTGACTGAATGATGGATTTCGTGCGCTCCCTTTTCGGGATGAAGGAAGAAGGCCGGAGGGCGGTGGCGGGCGCTACGGCAGATTTCGGGATGGAGGAGATTACGTATATCAAAGAGTCTAACCGGCGGCTTACTTTGCTCCAGGAGCTCAGTTCCCGCTACAAAGCCACGCCGCAGGCCGCCAAAATGAAGGCCGTGTACGAGAAGACCCGTAACATCCATACGTACCTGGTGGCCCGCAAAAAGGTGCACGACCTGGAGATGTTCCACCTCAAGAACACCGACCATTTCATCAATACCTTCACCGCCATCCTGGATGTGCATCAGAAACATGACCAGCTCTCGCAGGCGGCCTCGGCGTCCGGGAACAGGGTAGAGGAAATGGTGCAGAACAGCCGGGTCGAGCGGATGAAGCGGCTAGAGAAAATGGCCAACCTACCAGACCAGGTGAAACCCATTTCCAACCCGGTTAAGTTTTACAATGCCGGCGAGGCCAAAGCCGCCGTGCCCCGGCTTTACCTGCCCGATATCTCCATCAACACCGTAGAAAAGGTCACCTATTACACCGATGGCAAGTCTGAGGAGCTGGTACCCCGCGAAGTTGGTTTTACTTCCTCCAAAGACCAGAAGGAAGCCTTCCAGAACCACCTGACCGCTCGGCTGGGCCTCAAAGATGTGTCCTTCGTAGGCAACGCCCTGGTCACCATCCCCAACAACAACGGCATCACACCCACCGGTATCGTGCCCGTGATTCACTGGGAAGGTTACCTGTACGCCATCAACCTAAATGATTACCGCCTTTTCCCCGTCAGGATCTACCGTAACGGCAAATAGCACCAGATAGGTAATATGAGTTGAAATGGCGGAGACAAGGCACGCCTTGTCTCCGCGCATTCTGAACCGGTATTTCACCAGAGATCATGTGCATTTCTTCAGATGGCGACCTATCTTATAACTGCAACTTTCCCCTGATACTGCTTATAAAAGGGGTGAGCCACTTCATCTCCAAACTAATCTCAGCCGGTAGGCTTTGGTTTTAAAACCTTAAAAGCAGAATTCCCTGATTAAGGGCCGTTTTTGTAAAACAGGTCCTAAACAGGGAATGAGGGGGAGTAGCGTACGGAGATTTTAGCGGCTATTTTTTCAAAAACACCTTGAAAACGGTGCCTTCATCTACCTGGCTTTCCACTTCTATTTTACCGCCGGCGTTGTTCAGGATTTTCTTCACCATGTACAAGCCCACGCCAGATCCCTCTACGTGGTCATGGAAGCGCTGGAACATGGCAAACAGGTTCTCCTGCTGTTCAGGCGTAAGGCCAAGGCCGTTGTCGCGTACGGTAAGCAAAATGAATTCATCCTGCTGCGTACAGTGCAAATAGATTTTGGGGAGGCGGGCAGGGGAGCTGTATTTGATGGCGTTGGAGACCAGGTTGTAGACAATGCTGCGCAGGTTCTTTTCTGAGAAAGAGACGTGCGGGCACTGATTTACATCAATCTGCAACTGGGCATTTGTTTTTTTCACCATGGGCTCCAGATCCAGGGCCACGTCCTTCACCAGGCTGGTCAGGTCAACGGTGGTTACATCAGTGCTGTGGTCGTTCTGCAGCTTGGTGATCTCTGTGAGGTTGTCAATGGTTTTCTTGAACCGCTCCACGGCCCCCTGCATCATTCTCATGATCTGCTCTACGTCCACCATCTCAGCGTCCTGTTCCAGCAGTTCTACCTGCAACTCGCGCAACAGGGCCTCTATATTATGGATAGGCGCTTTGAGGTCATGCGAGGCGGTGTAAATGAAATTGTCCAGGTCGTCAATTACCCTTAGCAGGTGCGCATTCGTGTCTTTCAGCTTTTGTTGGGTGTCTTTAAGGTCACTTAAGTCAATGAAAGAGCCTAGCACGCGGTGCGGCACCCCGTATTCATTGTGCAGGATGTAGGCCCGGTTGTACACCGAGGCATAGGAGCCATCCGGACGGACCAACTTGAACTCCTCCACCCACTGGTCCTGGCCGGTGTTGATGGCGTCGTTTATTCCTTTGGTAATGCGTTCCCTGTCCTCGGGGTGGATCTTGTCAAACCAGGCATGGATGCCATAGTTCATCTCTTCCTGCTCATAGCCCAGAATGGGTTTAAGGGTGTCGCTCCACCATACTTCATTGGAGATGAGGTTCCAGTCCCAGATGACGTCATTGGTGGCCATGGAAACCAACCGGAAACGCTCCTGGCTATCGGAGAGCTCCTGGGTTCTTTCGGCTACCCGTACCTCTAGCTGGGTGTTCAGTTTGATCAGGCCTTCCTCGGCTATTTTCAGGTCTTCGTAGGCCAGCAGGGTTTTCTCCTCGGCAAAACGTTTCTCTGTGATATCGGCCATGGTAATGGTAAGGCCATCGCCCATTTTGGCGGCAGCAATCTCGTACCAGCTCCTTTGACCGCTGATTTCCAGGTTCTGTTCTATGTGCAGGGGCTGGCCGGTTTCCACCAGTTGCTCCAGTTTTTTGAGCAAGCCGGTTTTCTTCAGGAAAGCCATTTCAGGCATGATGCTCTGGCCAAGCAGCTCGGCCTGGGGTTTGCCAAGGAGCTGTTCGGCTTTTTTGTTCAGGAGCGTCCATTTGAAATCAACGATCACCTGGGCCTGGTTGCGCACCGCATTGAAGGCCATGATGCTGCTGAGCGAGCTGTTGAGCACGCCTTGCACTACGTTGCTGAGGGTTTTCAAGGTGGTCACGTCCACAAAGCTGAGCACCACCCCGTCTTTGTTCCCGTCATGTTTGAGGTAGGGGATGATGCGCATCAGGAAATATCTCCCGTCTGTGGTCTCCACTTCCTGTTCCACCTCGGTAGAGGTATTGTTCACTTTCTGGATGTCTTCCAGCCAGCGGGAGTACCTTAGGTTATGCGACAGGTGGTGGATGGGTCGGCCTAAATCAATGTCAATGATGTTGATCAGGTCCTTGACCGTAGGCGTGAACTTCCGGATGACCAAATGGTGGTCTAGGAAGAGCTGTCCTATGTTGGAGCTCCGGATGTAGTTGTCCAGGTCCTCGTTGAGTTCCTGCAGCTCCTTGATCTTGAGCTGATGCTCTGAGTTTACGGTGTGCAACTCCTCATTCAAAGACTGCATCTCCTCATTGGAGCTCTGCAGTTCCTCGTTTGAAGACATGAGCTCTTCATTGGTGGACTGCAGTTCCTCGTTGGAGGTACTCAGGTCCTGTACGGTCAGGTGCAGGCTCTCGCGGGCCTCTTTCAACTCGGCCTCCAAAGCGGACAGCTGCTGGTAATAATCTGTATCAGCTTCAGACACCAGGGCCGGCTCCAGGTTCTTGAGGGTTGGGTTGGCCCTGCCTATCTCCTGCAGCAGCACCAGCAGCACCTTGGGCATGTCCTTTTCCACCGAGATAGGCTTCACCGTGAGGTTCACCAACTGGTTTTTAGAATCAAGCGGCACCATCACCTGGCGGGTCACCGTTTTATGGCCTTTCAAAACCTTCCGGATGTCTACGCTCAATGTCACGGCCAGCTCTTTTGAGACCATTTTCAACAAATTGAGCTGTAAACGCTTTTCGGGGAGCCGCAGGAAACGGTTGAAATCCCCGATGCCATGCAGGAGCTGGTAATTGTCATCTATGTACAACCCGGCCAGCTTCAGGTCCTCGGCCACGGCATCCATGAACACGTCATTGTAGCGCAGGGCCTGGGCGTTGCGGTAAGTGGGCAGGTTGCCTTCAGAGGCTATGCGGGTGTGGTGAGACACGCCAAACGTCTGCTGGGTTCCTTTGCTTTCCTTCACCTTCTGGAAAATCTTCCATTTGCGGTTCTTCTCCGCGAAGTGTGATTTCAGATCCCCTATGTGCTCACTGGGCCCCAGGAACAGGTAGCCGTGCAGTTTAAGGGCATATGGGAACACCGCCATCACCTTTTTCTGCAGGTCAGGGTTCAGGTAGATGAGCATGTTCCGGCAGGTGATAAGGTCTATCCGGCTGAAGGGCGGGTCTTTCTGCAGGTCATGCTGTGCGAAGACCACCAGCTTGCGGGTATCTTCCTTTACGGTGTAGCGGTTGTTCTTATGGTGGAAAAACCGCTTCAGGCGTTTCTCACTCACGTCTTTGCTGATGGAGTTGGGGTACACGCCCTTGGAGGCCTGCCTGATGGCGCGCTGGTCCACATCGGTGGCAAACAGCTTCACCAGCGGTTCGCGGCCCATTCGCTCAAAACGCTCCTGAAACAGCATGGCAATGGAGAACACCTCCTCGCCGGTGCTGCAGGCGGTCACCCATACCTTGATGGTTTCCCCCTCGGGGGTGCTGGATATTATTTGCGGGATGATCTCCTGCTCCAGTACCTCAAAGGCCTCGGGGTCCCGGAAGAAGCGGGTCACCCCGATGAGGAACTCCTGGCAAAGCTGTTTTATCTCTGCTGGGTTCTCATGGATGTAGCTGAGGTAATCTGGCAAGGTCTGCACCTTGAGTAAGTCCATCCGCTTTTTGATGCGGCGGTAGATGGTGCCTTGTTTGTAGCTCTTGAAGTTGGTCTGGGTATGGGTGCAGATCAGGTCCAGGATTTCCTGCAAAACCTCATCATCTTCCTCTACGCCGTTGTTCTTCTCAATAAGGGTCTTCACCAGCGGGATTTGGCGGGTGTATTCCAGAATTTCATGGGGCATCCGGTCTGGCGGGAAAACAAAGTCCACCGATCCGGTTTCTATGGCGCTGCGGGGCATGCCGTCAAACTTAGCCGTTTCCGGGTCCTGTACCATCACCATGCCCCCCGCCGCCTTGATCATTTTCACTCCTTTGGTGCCGTCTGTACCCGTGCCGGAGAGTACCAGGCCAATGGCGTACCGGCCCCGGTCTTTGGCCAGCGACTCAAAAAACACGTCAATGGCAAAATTGGGCTCCCGGTTCCTGATCTGGTCCACCAGGTGTAGTCGGCCTTTTTTCAGGGTCAGTTGCTTGCCGCTAGGCAGCACATAGATGCAGTTTGGCCGGGTGACCATGTCGTCTTCCGCCTCCTGCACGCGCATTTGGGTGTGCTTTGACAACAGCTCCGCCATCAGGCTCTTGTGGTCTGGCGACAGGTGCTGTATTATGACAAACGAGAAGCTTGAGTTATTGGGGAAGTGGTCAAACAGTTTATGAATAGCCTCCAACCCGCCCGCAGAGGCCCCTATACCAATGAGGTAGTGGTCTGTTTTGGGGAGTATTTCTGGCTGTTTCAAACTTACCATGGGCAATCAGTTAGGTTATCTGTCTAAAGGAGTTTACCGGGGCAGGAGGGAGCCTCAGTATCTTTCTTTGATGATTTTCTCCAAGACAGCACTTCTCAAATTCTCCGCCGCCTCAATCTCCTCCGCCTGCCAGGGTAAGGCGGTCTGTTTCACCGTTTCCTGGTAAATGGCAAAAGAATTGCGCGGATGGTAGGATTTACCATCCGGCTCCATCTGAATGGCCTGGTTGGGGTTTCCGCCCCAACTAATGGTATGCAGCACCTCTGGCCGGAACCCTAAAATGTATTCTCCCTGGTCTGCGTTGATGGGCAGCGCAATAAGTCCGCTCGCCACATCTTTGTAGTCACGGGCCCGCACGTACTGGCTGGGCAGCGTATCGGTGGCGAATAGTCTATCGGTCTGGTTCCGGCGGAGCCAATAAATAAGTTCTTTCATTTCCTGGGCCGAGGGCACGGCCCCACTCGTCCATACGCCGCCTTCAAACAGCACGGCCGCGCCCGAAAGATTCAGCAGGTTCCTGATGCCTGTGTTTTCTGCCAGGAGACCATCTGTTAGGTTGGCCTTGGTATATAACTGCTCCAGAAGCTGGGCGTGCATGCCCCGCAACTTAGCGCGTAATTCTATGGCTTTTTCCCGCTCCCTGGCTGCCAGCTGCGCAGATACAATGCCAGTCAAAAGCTCCAGCGCCGATCTAAGTTCATAGCTGGGGTTCTTGGCGGTTTTATGATGGCAGGAAATGAGCCCCCAGAGTTTGTTGTCAATGATGAGCGGCAAGGACATGGAGGCGGTGATCTGTAGGTTGGTCAGGTACTCTAAATGCACCGTGGCCACGCTCCTCAGGTTACAGTCAGACAGATCCGTAAACCGTTGGGAAATGGGGTTGATGAGCGGCGTTAAACGTACCGGGGTGTAAGACCTGGTAGGAATAAGCCGGTAAGGGTTGCTGAAATACAGATCCCTGGATTGCTTGGGCACATCTGAGGCCGGAAACCGCAAGTCCAGGTAATCGTCCATGTCTTCTTCCTTCGCTTGCCCAATCACAATCCCGTTCCATTGCGGGTCAAACTGATAAGCCAGCACCCGGTCAAAGCCGGTGAGCGATTTAATAGCTTCTACCGTTAATTGGGCAATCTCGCCTACGCTGCCGGCCTGCTTTAGACGAGAGGTGAAATACTTGGTCTGCTGGTACATCTCTAAGAAAGAATCCTTGGAGGAGGAATCCTGGTTGTCTTCCAGCTCAATCAACACATACCCTTCTTTGGGATGGACCAGCGCTGTGCAGGTGGTCTCTTTTTCCGGGGCCAGAAAGGTGACGCTGAAAGGGATTTTAACTTGAACACTAGGCCCCTGCACTTTGGCTTGAATGTCGGCAAACTGGTGGGCCGGTAAAAACCGGGAGAGGGGCTGGTTCAGGAGTTCTGAGGCCGGGATTCCCAGAAGCTGCTCCACGTTCTCGCTTACCTGCACCAGTGTCAGGTCTGTGGTATCCAGGGTTAAAAGCACCCCGTGGGGCTGAATCAGATTGACCAGGTGCAGGGGGATACTGCCGCAGAACTCTGAGTCATAATTTTTTTCAAGGGCAATCTGAATAGGGGCTTGCTTTTTTTCCATGGGGGTTAGGTTTATAAAGGCAAAAGGTAAACTCAGCAAGACCATGCAGATTAGGAACCAATCTTTCAAAATTGACCCGTACCCACAGTAAAACAGCAAAGTTTACACTCCCGGCAGAGCAAATGTATCTAATTCCCAAATTAAAACGGGCGCAGAGACTTTAAATTTTCAGTTTTTAAACTTCTGCGTTCAAAAACTGTTTAGTGCCGGGTTTTGTAAAATCATGCCCAAAACAGAAAAGGAGATATTTTCCGCTTGCGCTTTAATTAGTTATAGATTGGAAAATATAGATTCCCCTTAAAAGGCTTTTAGTACTAACTCCACTTTTTCTTCAAACCATATCCAACTCATCTCCTAACTCTATGGTCATTTGTTCTTGGCGAACTCTAAAAATAAAAATTTTAGAAAATTTTAGAATAATACTGAATTGTATAAAAATTATAGATAATTGAATTTAAATAGAGATAATAAACCAAGTATTACCAAAATTTTGAAATATTCTATTATAAAACAGAGTGAATTGTAGTTGTAAGTGGCTTGCTACCAAGGATATGGTGAACTTATGGTAGTGTTTTCTGGTTGGCTGTTCAATAATATAAATAATTGAACAATAAATAAGATACATTTAATCCTTTATTGAAATGGCTGAGCTTTCCGTCACCAGAAAAGACAACAAAAGTTTTAGAGTTTGGATGTTAATTTGGGCATTCTCCATCTTTGGGCACATCCCGGCTTTTGCTCAAACCTCTGTTACCTATACGGCTGGAGATTACCGGACAGCCTCGTCCGGGAGCCTGGGCCAAACAGCAGGCACCAGTTTGCTGGAACAGTTGACAGCCCAAGGTGTTTGGGTACCTGCCACATATCCTTTGCCTTCTACTGCTACCTTATATATTGAACATCCTACACAGCTATCTGGCACCCTCCAATTAGCCAACGTTTACCTGGGTACTCAGAAGATTCTTACTGTGCCTGCTGGGGCTAAATTGGTGGCTACTAACAGACTTACCATTGCACCTTTGGCAGAAATGGTGCAGGAAGGGGAAATTGAAAACCGGGGAGTTCTTCAACTGAAGGCAAACTCTAAATTAACCATCAAGTCATCAGCCTATAAATCTACTTCACCTATCTGGGCCGGAACAGAGGAAATTGATGCCACCTCTGAGGTAAGAATTGAAGCAGCCTCAGCCAATGCGCTGCTATTGAGTGGCAGCCAGCTTGCAGCACAGGCCCACGGATTTTGGTTCGGCCGGTTAACTGTGGCCCCAACCCAAACCGGTACCCAGTGGCAACTAACCGATACAAACACTCCTTTGGCAGCCCAGTCCTTCAATGCTTCTATCCCGGCAACTTCTTCGCTGGTCCTTTTAGGAGCTCCCAATCTGTCATTGCAGTTTGGGCAGGATGTTGCCTTGGCGGGTGGCACCTATTTTCTGCAGAACCAGAGCAGCGGCACGGGTACCTTGAACATTGCCGGGCAATTGGCCCTGCAAAGCGCCACCCTTACCTTGAACCAGACGTCCAATGCCACTGTAGTTTCCACGGTAGACCTCAAGGGCAACCTCCTGGTAGATGCGGCCTCGGTCATCAACAACAGCAGCACCGTCAATACCTCTACCAGCGGTATTAGGTTTACCGGAACTAACTGGCAGACTTTGCAAGCTTCAGGTCCTGTGAACCACGTTTCCTTGACAGTAAAACCCGGTGCTATGGTACGGTTGGGACAGCACTTAAGGCTTAATCCCAGCAACTCAGTCTACGCCGGGACCCTGACGGTAGAAAATGGTGCTACGTTGGATTTCAGCGCGGATGTGAATAACAACGGGTACCAGGTGCAGGGGCAGGGTTACTTCAATTCAAACCAAGGCAGCACTTTGCATATCACCAGTTCCCAAGGCATCAATGCCACCGGCGCAACCGGTAACGTGGTAGTGACCGAGAGCCGGAGAACTTTCAACAACCTGGCTACCTTCATCTATAACGCGAAAGCACCGCAGCAAACGGGCAACGCCCTACCCGTAACCGCCAGCGGCAAAATCATCATCATTGATAACCCTACTTCTGTTACCATCACCAGGAACATTGGAATCTCCAGCAGTAAAACACATTACCCTTCTGGCGGGAGGTTGGAGATAAAACAAGGCACTTTGATTTCAACGGCTTCTGCGGATGTATCAGGTTCCGGGGCCTTGGTAATGAGTGGCGGCACCTACCAGATTGGGACCTTAAATGTGAACATGGTGCCTCAACTATCCGGAACCTATACCTTGACCAATGGAATTATTGAACTGACCGGAGCCGGTGCGCAAACCCTTAGAGGCGATACGTATTATAACGTAACCATCGGCGGAAGTAGTGAGGCTAAGACCATTTCCTCTACTACCACCATCAACCAAAACCTGACTATCCTACCCAATGCCATTTTTGATATCGGGAACAAGAGCCTGAAGGGCGAGGGCGGCCTTACCATGGCCGGAGGGTTATTCAGGACAAGTAGAACCAGCAATACTCTACCTGAACTCACCGGGAAGAACATGCCTTACAATATCACAGGCGGCACCATTGAATTTTACGGGTCTTTAAACGGGCAGAGTCAATCCATCAGGGGCACTTACGGGACCTCTCAAAAAGTAACCTACCACAACCTGCTGCTGACAGCCACCGAAGCCAACACTTTGAACGACCAGGGAAACCATCTGCTAACCGCTAATTTTGACGTAACGGGTACGCTCACGGTGAAAGCACCAGCAGCCCTGCAACTGGCTTCTAATCGGGCGGTGGGCGGAACCGGAAACTTTATCCTGGAGGCCGGCGCTACCTTGCTCTATGGCTCTCCCCAGGGCATAAAGATGTCCGGTACGGGTACTTTGGACGGGAACGTGCGGGTCAGCGGAACCAGGAGCTTCTCAGCGCAGGCCAACTACGGCTTCATCGGGAATTCAGAGATGGTCACCGGCGATGCCTTGCCTTCAACGGTGCAGAATCTACTGGTTTCTAAAATAGCAGGCGGCGTGACCCTGTCCAAAAGCGTGAGTGTGTCGGAGGTTTTTACGATGAAAAGCGCGCTCTTTAAAACCGATGTATACGAGTTGTCTCTGGCCAGTCAGGCAGCATCAGCTTTGCAGTTAGCAGATTCCACTTTTTACATCCAGGGTAATTTGCGGAGAGCGGTAGGAAGCAGCGGTGCCTATTCTTTCCCCATCGGGGATGCAAACGGCAAGCATAAACTGGATTTGGTGTCAATTGGTTTGGCTGGAAACGGTTTCCAAAGCATTGCTGTAGGTTTTAGGCCCTTGGCCAACCACCAGGATACGGATATGTTCCTGACTGAGGGTTCTTACAGTTACACCCATATTGCACCGGGCGGAGTGTGGTATGTGGAACCGAATGCAAAACCAGGTACCGGAAGCTTTACCGCCTCGGCTTCTCTGCAAGGCTTCAGCAATTTGTCAGACAATAAGTTTGCCCTGCTTACCAGACCAGTGAATTCTACCAGCGGGACAGACTGGACCACGGGTGGCGGTACTTTAGATGCTCCGGACAAGGAAGGCCGCACAGTGATGAGCGGGTACGCCAAACGCAATTTCATGACGCAGTTCGGCCAGTTGGCCATTGCCACCATGGAGTCTGTGTTGCCGGTTTCCTGGTTGTACGTGAAAGCCGAGCTGAAGAACCAGAAGGTACAACTGCAATGGGCTACCGCTACTGAGATCAACAATGACCGTTTTGAGGTGGAGTTCTCTTTAGACGGCAAGACCTTTACCCAGGTTGGCATCATCAAAGGAGCCGGTAACAGCAACGTCCAGAAGGAGTACAGCTTTGACCATTTTTCTCCAGCCAAGGGCACGGCTTATTACCGGGTGAAGCAGGTAGACCTGGACGGCCAATTTGAATACAGCAAGGTGGTAGCTGTGCAAGGTGGTGCTGCTGCCCTGGCCCAAATCACGCTTTACCCAAATCCCAGCCATGATTACCTGCACCTGGGCAACGTAACGCTTGATCCAAATGCCCAAGTGGAAATTCTGGATGCCCAGGGAAGACAAGTAAACAAAATCAAACCCGTGCTAGACGGTGCCACGCCCAAAATACCGGTGCAGCATTTACCAGCTGGCAACTACATCCTGCGGGTACAAAATGCCAGCCAACTCATCCACCAAAGGTTTGTGAAGCTGTAAACTGTTTAATGGCCGTTTTCCAAAAAACAGGCAATAAATAAAGAGAGGCCTGATTCAAACTGAATCAGGCCTCTCTTTATTTATTGTGAATTCTAATTAGCACATCAGCACATTAGAAAATCAGCACATTAATACGCCCGCCCTTCTTTGTTTTCCATGAAGTTCACAAAGGCGCGGTTCACTACTTTCATCCCGCCCGGGGTAGGGAAGTCACCGGTGAAGTACCAGTCCCCGATGTGGTTAGGAATAGCTTCGTGGAGGCCTTCCACGGTTTGGAAGATCACCTGTACCTCGGCCTTTACGTTAGGCGCCTTAACTATCTGGGCTACTTTTTCGCTGATTTCCTCGGGGGTGAACTGCCCGTAGAGTTCCTGCACAAAGTTGCGGGTTCTGGCTTCGCCGGTTTTCAGGGCCAGATGGCAGCTCTTATGTACTTCGTGCGCCAGGCACTCCTGGTTACGGTCTTTGAGCAAGCCCATGAGCGCCCGGAACGCCACAAACTCCTTCATTTTAGACATGTCAATGCCGTAACAGTCTGGGTAACGGATTTGCGGGGCGCAGGACACAATGATGATTTTCTTAGGTCCCAGGCGGTCCAGCATTCTAATGATGCTTTTCTCCAGGGTGGTACCGCGTACAATAGAGTCGTCAATCACCACCACAGTGTCAACGCCTTTTCTTACTACTTCATAGGTAGTATCATAGACGTGGGCCACCAGGTCATCGCGGGAGTTGTCATCGGTGATGAAGGTTCTCAGTTTGGCGTCTTTGATAACCAGTTTCTCCACGCGGGGCCGGAAAGAGAGGATATTGTCCAGTTTCTCTTCATCGCAGTTTACTTCCAGTAAGGCTTTGCGGCGGTAAGCGCGCAGGTAATCTTCCACGCCCTCCATCATGCCCAGGAAAGAAGTCTCGGCGGTGTTGGGGATGTAAGAGAAAACGGTGTTCTCCAGATCGTAGTTAATGGCCTTCAATACCTGCGGACAAAGCAGTTTGCCCAGAGCTTTGCGTTCCTGATAAATCTCTGGGTCATTGCCGCGGGAGAAATAGATGCGCTCAAAGCTGCAGGATTTCTTCTCCAGCGCCGGCAGGATCTCTTTCTCGGCGGCTTCCCCGTTTTTCTGGATGATGAGCGCATGGCCAGGGGTGATTTCCCTGATCTGATTATAGTCTACCCCAAAGGCGGTTTTAATGGCTGGTTTCTCCGAGGCGATTACCACTACCTCATCGTCCATGTAATAATAGGCCGGGCGAATGCCGGAAGGGTCACGTACCACGAAGGCCGCGCCGTAACCGGTAAGTCCCGCCATGGCATAGCCGCCGTCAAAGTCTTTGCAGGCCCGGCGCAGGACGCGCTGCAGGTCCAGGTGCTCTTCAATGAGGGCGGTGATTTCCTCGTTGTTGTGGTCTGGTTTGAAATAGTCAAAGAGGCGCTGGTTTTCCTCATCCAGGAAGTGGCCAATCTTCTCCAGCACCGTTACGGTGTCAATTTTCTGGCGAGGATGCTGGCCCAGCTCGGTGAGCACGTCAAAGAGCTCATCTACGTTGGTCATGTTGAAGTTACCGGCCACGGCCAGGCTGCGGTTGCGCCAGTTGTTTTCCCGTACCATGGGGTGGCAGTTGTCCACGCTGTTAAGACCGTGGGTCCCGTAACGCAAATGGCCCAGATACACATCGCCCATAAACGGGAGATTCTCTCTGAGCCAGTTGATGTTCTTTGCTTCCTCGGGGTACTTGCGTTTCAGTTTGCCGTATTTCTCGCTTATTTTCCCAAAAATAGCGTCAATCGCTTTGGTCTTGACCGACCTGTACCGGGCAATGTATTCTGTACCGGGTTTCGCGTTTATTTTGATGCTGGCAAATCCGGCACCGTCTTGCCCGCGGTTGTGCTGTTTCTCCATGAGCAGGTACATCTTCTGGATGCCGTACATGGGAGTGCCGTATTTCTCGGTATAATATTCTAAGGGTTTGCGGAGGCGGACAATGGCAATTCCGCACTCATGTTTTATCGCATCACTCATGGTAATTGGTTTTAAGCCGGAGGCGCGTGTTCAATGGCATCCGGTGGCCCAGGCGGCTGGTCAAATCGTTCGGCCGAAAAGGCATGCAAAGGTAAGAGTAAAAACACGTATCGCACTAGCTAAAATCTATTTTCTATAGCCCTTCTTTCCCCTGCTTACGAAGAAAAATGAGCCCATGTGGCTTTAACCCTAAAAGCTCTCAAGAATGTAATACCTAGGCTGTTTAAAGTGATATACTTATTGATACTTAGTATTTTATGAAATCTGTTTTGCGGCCGCTTTTTAGAAAGTACCGCTAAAACAGGTGGCAGCATTAGGTGGCGCGGGCGGTTGTTGCCTACCTTTGCGGCCATGAACAAACAAGTACAGGTCCACGGGGCCTTGTTTCTGGTGGCGCTTATTTACGGGGCCAACTACAGCATCGCCAAGGAGATCATGCCAGATTACGTGGGGCCGTTCGGGCTCATTGTGATAAGGGTGGTAAGCGCGGTGCTGGTATTCGGGGCGCTGTCTCTGTGGGTGGTGAAGGAAAAGATCCAGAGTAAAAGCGACTGGGTCCGGATTGTACTTTGCGGCCTGTTCGGGATCACCTTGAACCAGCTCTCGTTCTTCAGCGGCCTCAATCTTACCTCGCCCATCAACGCCTCGCTTATCCAGACGGTGTCGCCGGTGGTGGTGGTGTTGCTTTCTGCTTATCTATTGAAAGAACGGATCCAGGTGTTCAGGATGGTGGGCATTCTGCTGGCGGGGCTGGGCGCCATGATGCTCATCTCGGGCAAAGCCGGTAACGCGCAGGGGAACATCCTGGGCGATATCCTCATGCTGGTGAATGCGGCCTGTTTCGGGGCTTTCCTGGTGCTGGTGAAACCGCTCATGCAACGCTATAATCCTATCACGGTGGTGAGCAGGATCTTCCTGGCGGGCTCGGTGGGGGTGATTCCCTTCGGGCTGGGGCAGGTGATCAAACCGCACTACGCCATGTTCCCGGCCTCTATTTGGGGTGCCATCGCGTTTGTGATCATCGGGATGACCATTCTGGCTTATCTGCTGAACGTCTGGGCCATGAAATACGCCAGTCCGGCGCTGGTGGGCGTGTACATTTACCTGCAGCCTGTCTTCGCCATCCTTATTGCGGTGAGTTTGGGTAAAGACCTGTTTACGTGGCAGAAAGCGCTATATGCCGCCATGATATTCGGGGGCGTGTACCTTGTGAGCAAGCCTAAAAAACAGACGGTTGAGGTATAAGCCGCAAAAAATTACCGGGTAAATGGCACCTTGTCTTAGGCTTAGGCGTTGAAGGGATTACAAAAAAATGCAAAATGACTGACCAGACCCACTACGAAGACGACGCGCTGCACCATCTCTTTTTATTGGTAGAGGCCCAGGATGCCACCTGTATGCTTAACCTGGCGGGGCACCCGCTCCGCATCAGGGAAGTTGTTTTCCAGATGGTAGAGAACGGATGCCGCGTAAGCAAAGTAGAAGCAGATTTCTACAATATGTTTCTCTATGACAAAGAAGTAACCGAGATCTATGACTACCTCACCACCATTATAAAGGTGAAGTTTGTAACGGTGTAATCCATACCAGCCGTTTTCCGCCTGGTTTATGGAAGCCGGCCGCTAAAGGGAAAGTTCTCCTCGTGCCGGTCATATCACGTTGCCAGCCATTTAGAGCAGGAATAAAACAAAGTTTCGGCAAATGCGGTAAGGAAACAAATGATCCCCATCATCTGTCACCAAAGCCACTTTGCATGAACCAGACCTTCAGAATAGAACACGACTTCCTGGGCGAGAAAGAGATTCCCAACAACGTCTACTATGGCGTGCAGACGCTCAGGGCCTTGGAAAACTTCAATATCACGGGTATTACCAACGCCTCGGAGCCGCTCTTCATTGTGGCTTTTGCCTATGTGAAGAAGGCCGCCGCCATGGCTAACCGTGACCTGGGAGTGCTGGACAAGAAAAAGGCCGAGGCCATCATCTTTGCCTGTGACGAGCTCATTGCCGGCAAGTACCGCGACCAGTTCGTTACGGACCTGATCCAGGGCGGGGCGGGCACCTCGGTGAACATGAACACGAACGAGGTCATCGCCAACATAGGCCTGGAGTACCTGGGTTACCAGAAAGGGCAGTACGAGTTCCTGCACCCCAATAACCACGTCAACTGCTCCCAATCCACCAATGATACCTATCCCACGGCTATCATGATGGCCTTGCACCTCAAGGTGGATGTGTACCTGAAGGCCCTGGCGGATCTAAAGGAGTCCTTTCTAAAAAAGGCCAAAGAATTCAAAAACGTGCTCAAAATGGGCCGCACTCAGTTGCAGGATGCTGTACCGATGACCTTGGGCCAGGAGTTCCATGGTTTTGCCACCACCATCAATGACGATATCAAGCATTTGCGCGAGGCCCAGCGGAAACTCACTGAGTGCAACATGGGCGCCACTGCCATAGGCACCAGCATCAACGCGCCACAAGGCTACCCTCAGCTATGTACTAAGTACCTGGCCCAGATCACCAAACTGCCCATTACCCTGGCCCCTGACCTGATTGAGGCTACCTCCGATATGGGTTCTTACGTGCTGGTATCGGGTATGCTCAAGCGCAGTGCCGTAAAAATCTCCAAGATCTGTAATGACCTGCGGCTGCTGTCCTCGGGGCCCCGCGCCGGACTGAACGAGATCCGGCTACCACCCATGCAACCCGGCTCATCCATCATGCCGGGCAAGGTAAACCCGGTGATTCCGGAGGTGGTGAGCCAGACCGCTTTCTATGTCATTGGGGCCGATGTCACCATCACCATGGCCGCCGAGGCGGGGCAGTTACAGCTCAACGTCATGGAGCCGGTCATCGCCTTCAGTCTGTTCACTTCCATGAACTACATGATCAATGCCATTGCCACCCTGCGTACCAAGTGCGTGGACGGAATCACCGCCAACGTGGAGGTTTGCCGTGAGGAAGTCATGCGCAGCATCGGTATTGTCACCGCTTTGAACCCGATCCTGGGCTACGAGACTTCGGCCGCTATCGCTAAAGAGGCCCTGGCCACGGGTAAAGCTATTCACCAGATTGTGGTGCAGGAGCGGAAACTCATTGACCAGGCAAAATGGGACGAGATTTACTCTTTTGAGAACATGATTCACCCGGTTTACATCAACGTCTAGTTTTGCCATGAGGCATAAAGGTGTTTCTTTGTTGAGAGAAGTGGAGAACTGCTGTTTTAGGTCTCTTTAAGAAAGAACAGGCCCAAAACAGCATTTGGTTGGTCTAAGCACTTGGCAGTACAGGCTGGTATAAAAATAACTTTATGAACAGACGAATATTTCAGGTCATTGATGGCGTGCAGAAACAGGTAGGAGAGGGGTTTGCGGTCACCAGCCCCATGCCCGGTTCCCGCATCAGGCAGTTGAGCCCTTTTCTCCTCATTGACCATACCGGCCCCATGCAGGTGCAGCCCACCGATAAACCTTTGGGCGCCGATCCGCACCCGCACCGCGGCTTTGAAACCGTCACCATCGTCTACCAAGGATACCTGGCCCACCGCGACACCGCCGGCTACAGCGGCAAAATTGGTCCGGGCGATGTGCAGTGGATGACCGCCGGTGCCGGCTTGCTCCACGAGGAGCGGCACGAGAAGGAGTTTGCCAAGCAAGGCGGCGTTCTGGAGTTGATTCAGTTGTGGGTGAACGTACCTAGGAAGGACAAAATGGCGCCGCCGCGTTACCAGGAATTGAGAAGCGGCAGCATTCCGGTGATTCCCACGGCAGAAGGAAAGGGAACCATCCGAGTTGTATCCGGAGACTACAATGGAGTGGTAGGACCCGCCGAGACCTTTTCGCCCATCACCATCCTGGACGTATTTCAGCCTAAAGGCGCAAAGCTCCAGCTAGACTTACCAGCGACCTACAATGTGGGTATTTACGTGGTAAAAGGCAGGATACTGCTGCACGGCAACCGACCCGCCCGGACAAAGCAACTGGTGGTATTTGGCTGGGACGCGGAAGGCATAGAACTCACCTTTGAGGAAGACACCACCTTCCTGGTACTGGCCGGAGAGCCCATAGAAGAACCGCTGGCCACCTACGGCCCCTTCGTGATGAACACCAACCAGGAACTGGTGCAAGCCATCGCCGATTACGAGAACGGCCAGATGGGCAGCTTCGCGGATTAAGTTTTTGAATCTTGCGGCCTTAATTTCATCTAAAGTCAAAGAATTGGCGATTTGTGGCTGTTTTCTTAAAAACCAGCCACAAACGCCAAAAGGACAATTGATTACACAATTGGATATGAGCTTTCTTATCCAAGCATTTGGGTGTAAATCCAGCTACTTTCATAGCCAGAGATTTTGCGGAACTTGTTCTTGATAAATGAAACTTTCTCCCGCCAACTATCCTTAAGAAGAGGAACCCTAGCTTTAAATAATCATAATGTTTGAACATTCTCTTTTTCATAAACTTCCTCCTAAAAACCAGGCAGAATTATTAGAGAAGAAAGGGATAGTGCTTACCAAGCGCCATCTTAATGGATGGGCTATCACTTTGTTTTCATTAGAGAACCAATTCCTGGAAGTTTGGTCTAAGAAGGACCTGGAGATTATTGGCTCCTTTCACTCTGCGGTCAGCTATATGGACATCATTGAGCCTTACATAAACGTGCTGGATGTGCCGGAAGAGTCTTAAACCTTTTGGCTATATAATATTAAAATCAGCCGCTGGGGGAAATCATTCCTCAGCGGCTGATTTTTTGTAGGGTATGGGCAAACAGGTTAACCCATATCCCTAAACGGTAAACTTTTTATCCTCTTGGTTTGAATAGAGGTAAGTGTCTATTAAAACCAAAGTTTTCATAAAGTAAAAAGCCCCTTGCTATTTTCTGCAAGGGGCTTTCTTGTTAAGGCAAGGGAAGGTTATTGACGGACTACCCGCAAGGTCTTCACCTCATTTCCTTTGGTCAATCGGATGATGTATACCCCGACATTCGCGGATCTGGCATCCCACTTGGCAGTAATGATTTCTGCAGTTTTTGCTTTGCCTTTCTGCAGTTGTTTAACCAGTGAACCTTTCATGTCATAGATATCAAGGCTGTACGCTTCATCCTGGGCCACACTGAACTCAACTGAAGCTTCGTCTGTGAGCGGGTTAGGGTAGGAGGTGAACTTCACCTCTTGGCTAACCGGCAACTCAGCCACAGCAATGGCGCTGGAAGATTTAGTAGTGGTTTTAACTTCATGGATTACGATGGATCCTCCTCCTAGGGTGGTATTTGTAACCGTGCTTATATCTGCATTGTCTTGAGCGCCAATCATGTTGTCATAAACTGTAGCTCCTGCTGCATCAGTAATTTTCATACGTACCCTATCAGAGCCACCAGCGCTAGAGGCTTGACCATCAATAGCATTCAATGTGAACTTATAAGTACCTGTACCATTTATGGTTCCAACACCTCTATAACTTGCTTTCGCGCCGCTAATAACTAGGGTTGCTGCTTCATAGGAGGTACTATTGAATTTCAAGTTACCTGCCTGGAACTGGAACTCGGTTTCGCCTTCCAGAGCAGTAGAACCCTTTTTGTATCTAGACACAAAACCAAAGTTAGCTTTACCAACTGCTGCTGGGTCTTTTACATAGGCTCCTGCTGGAGAGTTAATCCAGCCACCACCTGTCACAAAACCACCTGTTGGATCATATATAGGAAGGTAAGCTGTTGACAAACCGCATCCGCTTCCTGTAGATGCTTCTACCTGGTATACATTAACGGTCAGGCCTGTAACCTGAAGTGTTGCCACTCCATTGGCATCAGTTAAAGCGGAACCTTTAACGACACCATCCAGCTTGAATGTGATTTGTACATCAGAAACTTTAGGGAAAACAGTTGCAGAGAGTTTTGCTGCCGTACCTACTGGCACAGGGTTGCCGCTTGCAGATGCATCTATTGTTACTCCATTTACAGTTAGTACGCCTTTTTTGAAGGTAATAGAATAGTTGCTAGAAGTTAATCCACTAGGAGTAACATCATAGGTAGCCTGTCCACTGCTAACATTTGCTGTGGTAGAGTAGGATAATGTTCCTCCCAATACAATTGAACCTTCATTATTCACAAATCCGTCATAAGTAACGGTAAAGAGTGGGTTAACTTGTCCGCAATACTTGCTTGTGTTTTGTGCAGTTACCACAAGGGCCTTTTTGGTGATAGTAAGGGTAGCTGGAGTATTGGAGATCTCGTAATTGCTCAAAACAGTGGCGGGAGACAACGTAGCGGAGATGGCATATGGACCATTGGCAACAGTTTCACCAGCAACGCGGCTGTAGGCAGCTTGCACATTGTCAGAGGCCAGGAATCCGGTTAGTGTGCCTGTAAACTCAGGGTCTGCAGCGCCGTACTCCTTCGTTTTAGCAGCTACAACTACAGAAGCTGCCTTCTTGCCGATGGTGAAGTTGGCCGTGTTGTAGGTGATGTCGTAGTTGCCTAGGACACTAACTGGAGCAAGAGTAGCAGAGATTTGGTATGGACCTCCCGCTACCGTCTCGCCCGTGGCACGGCTATAAGTAGCTGTCACGTTGTCACTAGTCAAGAAGCCTGCTAAATTCCCGGTTAAGGTTGGGTCAGAGCTACCGTAGGTCTTGCTGTTAGCAATTGGAGTAACTGAAGCGGCCTTCTTCGTAATGTTTAAGGTAGCAGAAGTGTTAGTGATCTCGTAATTATCTAGCACATTCTGAGGTGCCAAGGCTGCTGTGATGGCATAGGTGCCCACATTCTCGCCGGTAGCGCGGCTGTAAGTGGCGACTACTTTATCAGCGGCCAAGAAGCCGGTAAGGGTGCCGGTTAGGCTTGGGTCATTGTTGCCGTACACCTTCGTCTTGGTATCCACTACCACAGATGCGACTTTCTTACCAATAGTCAGTTTGGCGCCTTGGAAGGTAAGGTCGTAGTTATCGCCCAAGGCAAGAGTTCCCTTGTCAATGGTATAGGAGCCTACCTTCTCGCCCTCGGCTCTGGAAAGTACGCCTGCAAAGGCATCCTTGTTCACCAGAGAACCGGAGGTAATGGCATATGTCAACTCAGGATCTGCATCTCCATAGGTCTTTTGCTTGTCATCTGCTTTCACAGCGATAGGGCGGGCACTGATGATCAGCGTAGCCGGAGTGTTGGTGATATCATAGTTGCCCAATGCAGAAACAGGAGATAATGTAGCAGTGATAGGGTATGGACCAGCGGCAACTGTTTCGCCGGCTACCCGGCTGTAGGTAGCTACCACCTTATCTGCTTCAATGAAACCAGTCAGGGTACCAGTGAAATCAGGATCTTCAGCACCATACACCTTTGTTTTTGGAGCTACTACTACAGAAGCTGCTTTCTTACCAATAATGAAGGCCTTGCTACCCTCTGAGCCAATGTGGTTTTCATCGCCAGGGAAAGAGAAGGAGGCGGTTGCGGTGCCTGCGTTAATGTTGTTACTATACTCTGCGGTAGGTGTTATGCTAAGGCCTCCTGCTCCGGTCACCTCAATTGTGGCCGGGGTAATAGGTGAGCCGGTATAGGTGAACGGGCCCCCATTGATAGTAACAATCGTCTCAGAAGAGGCCTTTTCTATGATGAAAGACTTGCTGTCCTCAGACCCTGTGTGGTTATCGTCACCAGCAAAGATATAGCTTGCTGTGGCAGTACCGGCGTTAATGTTATTAACGTAAGTGGCAGTAGGTGTCAGTTCCAAGTTACCCGCACCGGTTACTTTTACCGTTGCTGGCGTTTGTGCCTTTCCAGTATAGGTGAAAGGACCATCTGGAACGGTAACCTCAGTTATGGAGGAAGCTTTACCTATGGTGAATTCTTTTTCATCCGATGAACCAAGATAATTAGTTGATTCAGCATAGGAAGCTGTTGCGGAATACGTACCGGCGTTAATTGGAGCGTTGGTAGAAGAAGGATAAACAGTTGGTGCTACACCGGCATAATAAACGGTGATAGCTTGATTTAAACCGCCGTCGCCCTTCACAGTGGCAGAACCCTTATGAGCAGAACCGTTATAGATAGCATCGCTAGCAACAACTTCCGTTTTAGTGGGGGCTTTGGCAATGACCAAGGTACCTTCTGCGGAGCCGCTGTAGTTGTCATTCGTTAGCAAAGCCAGAACCTCGTAAGAGCCTGCATTGGTTGGGCTAGAAACTGTTATTTCCTTTTGGCTATAAGTTACGCTTACGCCAGTTACATCGGCAGGGCTAATGCTGTAACCTACAGTCTTAGCGGAACCATTGTAGGTCTGCGACAGATCAGCCGTAGTTAAAGTAATGGTGGCAGCAGCTTTCTGGGCAGTTACATTTGCCGTAACTTCAGGAGCTGCATGGTAGTTGTCGTCACCAGCTTGGTTGTATTTCACAATCCCTGTTCCAGTTCCGGAGTTCATGGTGTAGGTATCACCGATGTTGCTTAATGGAGCAGAGCTGCTGTATTCAATTGCCAAACCAGAAGTGGCATTGGCTTCTACCTTGAAGCTGGTATTGTAAACGGCACTGGCCGGAGAAGCAGTTGTTACGGTGATGGTCTGATTGGCTTTCTCCGCCGTTACAGTTTCTGTTATTACAGTCGCGGCATTGTAGTTGTCGTCACCATCCTGACTGTAGCTAACAGTACCTGTTCCAGTGCCTGAGTTCATTGTGAATTGCGCACCAACGTTGCTAAGTTTACCGGCACTACCGTAGCTTACAGGCAGACCAGAAGATGCAGTAGCTTCTACAGTATAGGTGGAGTTGTAAACAGCTTTTTCTGGAGCAGAAGTAACTACTGTAATAGTCTGATTGGCTTTGTTTACCTTAAAGCTATGGGTTACAGAGGAAGCAGCATTGTAGTTGTCGTCTCCTAACTGTGTAGCGGTTACATTGGCAGGACCAGCACCGTTAATAGTGATTTTACCAGTACTTTCATTGTAGCTGATGTTTCCTGTGGTGGAGATGCTAACTGGAAGGTTAGAAGAGGCACTTGGGCTGATGGCAAAAGCTGCATCACCATAAGTCTTATCTTCAATTTCAGCAAAAGTGATGGTTTGATTTGCTTTAGCAATCTCCAGGGTACCTTTTAAGCTTCCTGAATAATTGTCATCAATAATAGTTGCTGTAACCGGGTAGCTACCAGCATTCTTCGGAGTTGCTGAGCCAAAGTCATAACTCAAAGTCAAGCCAGCAGGTGTAGTAGTAGCTACTACTGTTTTTACCTTGTTGTCATAGGTTTGCTCTAAAGTTCCTGCTGTCCAAACGGGCGACACAGTCGCTTTTTCAACAATAATTTCTACTGACTTGCTGCCAGCCTTGTAGTTAGCAGCTTCGGCAGCATTTACATTTAAGGTACGGGTGCCAGCACCTAATACCGTGGTTGCTTCAGGCGAGTAAGTCAAAGTAGCACCACCTAATGCGGTAGCATTGAGCTGCGTTCCGGACAAAGGTGTACCGTAAACAATGTTAGCTGGATCAGACCAGGTAATCACCTGTTCAGCTTTGTTCACTGTTAAGCTAACTGTCTTAGTAGCCGCATTGTAGTTATTAGTGGCAGCGGCATTCACCGTTAAGGTATGCGTGCCAGCATCTACGATAGTGCCGGCTTCAACTGAGTAAGTCAACGCACCAGCAGCCGATCCTCCTTCAACACCCGCTACTGTAGCATTAAGTTGGGCAGCAGATATGGGCGTGCCATAGGTGATAGCAGTTGGAGCAGTCCAGCTAATTGTCTGGTCAGCTTTAGCTATCTCTAAAGTACCAGAAGCATCAGGAGCAGTATAGTTCGGGTTGTCTAATGAAGCAATTATTTTGTAAGAACCAGCATCGGTTTTTCCGTTGTTGCTAAGGCTTATTCCAGATAAGTTAACTGGCGAAGAAGTAGCCGTGGCCAATTTAGCAGAACCATTATAATTATGGGTTAAATTGTTTAAGGCTAATGTAGCGGTTGCTTTGTTGATGGTTACGGTAGCAGTATTGCTATTGCCGGTGTGGTTGGTGTCCCCGGTGTAGGTTGCCGTTACGCTATATGTGCCAGCATTGGTAGGCGCAGTTGCACTGGCCGGGTAGGTGGTTGAGCCCGTGCCCACATAGCTGTAAGTGATATTGGAGGTAGTGCTCAGGTTGCCAGCGCCAGTTGCAGTTGCAGCAGCGGCATGGGCTTCACCATTGTAGGTAGCCGTCACATCGCTCATGGCTACGGCAGAAGATGCTTTCTCAATCTTCAAAGTACCACTAACAGGATCGGCCTGGTAGTTAGGGTTGTCTAAAGAGGCGGCGGCAGCGTAGTCACCGGCATTGGTGCCGGAGCCGCTCACGCTCACGCCAGACAGACCCGCTGGGGTTGTAGTAACGGTGGCGTTCTTCTCCTCCCCATTGTAAACGTGAACCAAGTTGGCCAGAGCCAAGGTAGCGTTTGCTTTGTTCACGGTGAAGGTTTGCTCAACGTCAGCGGCAGCCAGGTAGTTGGCGGTTTCAGCAGAAGAGGCTTTTACCTTTACACTGCCTGCACCAGTGATGGTTAACTTAGAACCACTCACCGAAGCCGGACCGCTTACTACTGCAAAGGTTACAGCAGCACCGGAGGTGGATGAAGCGGTCAGATCAAAAGCTGCGTCACCGAAGGTTTTGGGGCCTAGGTTAGTGAAGGAAATGGTGTTAGCAGCCTTCTCGATAATAAGGGTTCCGGTTTGCTTAGCGATGGCCGCGCCATTGCCATCCACCAGTTTGTAGTTGGCGTTGGTGGTGATTGCTTCCACGTTGTAGGAGCCAGCACCAACAACTTCTGATGAAGCTACCTCGGCGTTATTTTTTAAATATTTTACCGTCACACCGGCTGCTGCAGGCGAGGAGGTGGCGGTGACCGCCTTTGGCGAGCCGCTGTAGGTGTGGGCCAGGTTAGAAAGCGAGATGGTGGCAGCGGCTTTCTCGATTACTAGGGTGCTAGTTTGAGCGGGTAGATCGGTACCTTTAGAATCCACCAACTTATAATTGGCGTTGGCCAAAGTGGCTGATGCAGTGTAGTCGCCGGCGTTGGTTGGCGAAGCCACAACAGTCTCACCTTGCTTGTAGGTGACGGTCACCCCGCTCAGGCCAGCCGGCGAGGTCGAAGCAATGGCGGCCTTGGCCGAGGCGTTGTAGGTGTGGGCCAGGTTGGAAAGGGAGATGGTGGCACCGGCCTTGCCAATGGTCATGATTTTAGTATCTGAACCGGTGTAGTCATTGTTTACCAAAGTGGCAACCACTTGGTATGACCCTGCATTAGTTGGTGGCGTTGACACCGCTGTACCTAATACATTATTATTTATTGGAGCATAAGTAAAAGTAAAGCTACTTGCTCCAGTGGCCGTTGTGGTAGCGGTAGCAGAAATAGGATTACCGTTGTATATTGGATTTAGATTGGACAAGGTTACACTTGCAGAACCTTTTAAATATTTGAAAGTTGGTCCATTTGTTACTGGAGTTACAGCTGCGTCTTTGTTATTCTTATCCTTTACTGTAATAGTAACTTCAGTTCCACTAATTCTTGCAGGTGCTGTAAAAGACAATACATCACCACTTATTATAGTTCCTATGGCTACTTGTGTTGTCCCATAGAAAACTTTGTATGGCTCTCCACCAGTACTAAATGAATTTCTCGCAGTTATTTCAACTTGATAGCCTCCTGAGGGTAATCCGGAAGAAGGCGATATGCTAGTAATATTGGCATCAGTGAAGGTTGTAATTGTTGCATAATTACTCTGCTTTCCTGTAGATGTAACAGTAAACTTCACACCTAAATGTCTTTGCTCCACTTGATAATCAATTTTCCAATTCCCATTAGCGTCCACAACTACATCATAGACGTGATAATCTGGATAATCAGGTTCTTCTTTGAACTCAACATGAACTTGTTGGTCCAACGTCCATCCAGAGCCTGTGATATGAGCTATTTCGCCTGGAGCATAATCATCTTTATCAGAAGTTACTGTAGGAGCAGGCAAGCCAGCGTCTACATAGGCATCGCCTAACGCAAATGCGCCAACCGTGCCTAGAATCAAAAGGCAAAGCAGGATACCGTATCGCCTGGCGTTTGCCTTTGCCATTGCAAGTAAGTTTACATTCATATGATTTTTGTTTAGATGAGAAGGGTTGATATGATTTGGTATTCAGTTGGGTCAAATTTAAACATGCTAATAAAGTTTTGGCCTTTTATTCGGTAAGTGAAAGATTTTAAGGGTTGAGTTATAGAAGTTGCAAGTTGAAATTTGATGTTGGTTAGCTGAGTTTTTAAAAATTATGCTTGGTTAAAGTATTTGTATATAGTGTCTTATGGGTATGGTTTGCCCTGGGCAATAGAGGCCTAAAGCAAAATATTGGTAATGAGTAAGCTACTTAATTGGGGGAGGTGAAGAGAGAGGGAGTACTTAAATCAGAATTCAGAATCAGAAAGTCTGTTTTTCTGAAATTGTTGTATATTAATTAAAATGTTACATAAAAAAATAAATTGATTATATTTTGTATACTTTATTTATGCGAATACACCTAATTGCTATCATATAGTTCCAAAAGAATGGATATTGTGAATATTATTGTTTTATATATAATATTATATAGCGAATATAATCTATTTATTAGTGAAAGCAAATTAAGAACAGGCAAATTACAATAAGAGAGTAGTGGTTACATATTTTTGAGATATGTGTTTCACGGCTCTTTTCTTAAAAGTGCCTTCAAGCTATAGTTGAACAAGAATTTACTTGTTCAACTAGCCTATAAAGAATGGAAGTAGCTGAAGCTTTATTATAAGAAAGAAGTGATTACCTATTGGATGGGTGCCATAGGGCAGCCACTATGCCGCAGGGAAGCAAGGGAGGATTGGAAGTTTTCGGCTTGAGTGTGGCCGATGGTTTTTTGGCAGAAGGGGCAGGCTTGTATTTGACCATCGGTGTCTACATACACGTGGCGGTCTGCGGAGGCGGCGCACCCGGCGCGACGACGCTGGAAATCATAATAGGCTACCATGGGCAAATGGTGATAGGCCGGGTTGTAATTGAGGTTGGTATAGAAGTCTTCCAGCATTTTACGTTGGTGTGGAGCAAGCCCAACTTCCTGACCCGTATAGTGTCCTACCGCTTTTGGTTCCAGTACTTGAATGAAAGCGGCTCCCAGGCGGGTTGCCAGTTGGGCGTAGGCCATAAGGTTTTCTTCAGTGACGAAGGCCTTGGTAGCGCACAAGGATACTGCCACTACTAATCCTACGCTTGCCGCATTTTCCGCTCCCTTTTCCACCCATGCGTATGCCTCTCCGAACCCTCTGAATTGGTTATGCAAGTGGGGATTGATATGGTCCAGGCTGATAGTAACGCCCGTGAGCCCAGCTTTTTTTAAAACCTGGGCATTCTCCAACGTGAACAGGTGCCCCGAGGTAAGGACCCAGAAATCGGTGATGGGTTTAGCGGATTTTAGCACGGAGAGCAGTGCAGGCATCCTGAGCATCGGTTCGCCGCCCGAGAATTGCAGCTGGGCTACGCCTTGTTCCTGAAATTGCCGCACCATGCTTTGGAGATTTTCCATCGTAAGTTTCTCCTTGCCATTAAGGGCGTCCCATTCAAAGCAGTGTTCGCAGCGCATGGCGCATTTTTTGGTCACCGCCATGATGACGTTCTTGAACGCAAAAGGCTTGTCTTGGAAAGGCATGATCCGGTTTAACTCGGCCAGATGGTAATCATCATAGGCTTGGGAAGGCCAGCCAGGCGTGTTGTACTCATAATAATAGCGTCCGTCAACCTTGGCTACCTTCCTGAAGGGGGAATTACCCAGAAACCTTTTCCGGATGGCAGCTAAAGTTCGTAAGGCTTTGATGGCTTTCAGCGGATGCGGTACCTGTTTCAGGATAAGTTTCAGCAAATGCCACCTGATACGCCGCATGGCCCAGAAACTCTGCCACCGGGTTAACAGGACTGGTTTTGCTTTCCAACCGGAGGTTAAAATCGGTTCTGAGCCAGCCAGAGGCACCTCATTCTCCTGAGGAAGGATCTCCAGGGAGAGTAGTTTATTGGGCGCTGGCATAGGCGGTAACTAAGTTGTGGAAATTATTGGCTTCTGCTAGCTGGGTATACCTTTGGCGGGAGAACTGCATGAAATGCCCGGGTTTTTCAAAGTCCCGGAGGGTGAACAGGTTAGGGATGCCGGTATAATCCCTGAGGTGCTCATAGTAGCCGCGCGTATGCAGGAAAATGCTTTGGGATTGCGCCTTGGCTTTCCTGGGCAAGTGAAAGGTGAGTTCCACTGCATCGCCCACTGAAAACTGTTTTAAGTATTGGGCGTCTGAGGCGGCTAAAAGGTGTTTAACATTTTGGCCGGATTTCTCAATGGCCGTAGCAGTCGACACTTTCTGCGCAGACAAAGGTTCGTCTGGAGTGAAGTCCATGCCGGCCCGGTCCACCTCCCAGAACATGAAGCCGCAGGACAGCCGTACCTGCACGGACGGACTATTTATCTTGGTTAGATCTATAGGCACCACCAAGTCGCGGCTGGCGAGAGGACCTACGGGTTGTATCCGCTCCACTTCCTGCCAACCTTCAGAAGTCTTTACTTGAACCAGCAACGGAATGCCCTGCTCTCGCTGCCACTTGTACAAATCCGCGGCCGGAACATCTTTTTGCTTTTCGGCCCAGCGGTTGTAGATGCCTTTGAATTGCTTCATGAACTCACCGTAGAGGTAATCAAGCCACAAGGAGTTTTGCGCGTGCAAGACCAGTTTGCCCATTGAACTGCCGGCTGGTTTGGGGAATTGGAGATCTAGGTAACTGGAATTTGCCCCTGCATCATTGAAGGAAAAGGCTGCGGAGTCCCGGGTTTGTAAAAACTGGGTGTAATCCTGCCCCGCAGAGGTGATGGCTTTCTGGGGAGGAAGTACCTGCGTCAGGGAGTGGGGCCGTCCTTTTTGGTCCAGCAGTACCTGGGTGCCGGTTGGGTGCTGCACCACCAGCAACTCGGCAAGGTTGGTGTACTGGCGCTCTTTCAGTTCATTCGTGATTTTCAACTGCACTTTTCCGTCGGTGGGCTCCAGGCCAGTTAAAGGCATGTAATCGTCCCGCTCTAAGGGAGAAAAGATGGCGCCTCCGTAGGTCTCGCCTACAAAGTGGTAGCCAGAGCCGTTCTTCACGTACACAAAAGGGCAGGAACTCTTGGTAAGCGCCACAATAACAGTGATAAGGGCCAGGGTACCGGCCAGTATGCCAATGGTGCCTAGTACATGAGAGGCCACCGTGGCACCAGTGTCTTTGTCCGCAATGTCAATCCGTTTAAGCGCTGAAAGCGGGATAATAGCCTGGTTGCCTTGCTCTGCGAACTCATTTACATATAGGTGAACCACGTTAAGGGCTACTGCCTGGTCTACCCTTTTGTAGCGGTTAGCGGAGCCTGGCCTGGGATCAATATACTGGAGCAGGTCTTCGGGCACAGTACTTAGCGTCCCGGTCATGGAGGTTTCCTTTACCGCTAGATTCTTTATTTCCCAGGCGTTATTGTCCTGGTGCAGGATAAATCGCTTGTAATTGGGTAGACTGGCCACTTTGTCCGGGGTAAGGTCTTTTTCCTCTTTCAGGCGGTAGTAATTACAACTGAGCGCCAGGGGCAAGAAAGATACCAGCAGAAGCCAGGACAGACATCTCTGGATAAACTTGTTTCTGAAAATTTTTGGGAAAACGGACAGGGTTGCTTTTGAGTCATTCATAGGATTTTAGGCTAAAAACGGAACCCCAGGTTTAAGTTGCCAGGAACAAAGAATCTGTTGTTGAAAGAAGAATATGTGTCTTCTACATTATCGGGTAGATGGAAGAACCGGTACCCGATTCCGGTATCGGCGGAAACCAGGAAGAACCTGGAGAACTGGTAGTAAGCCCCTATTTTGAAATTCAGGGTGGTCATGAATGCCTCGTCCAGCCCGGGCTCGGAGCCATTGCGATAGTTGTAGTTATAAAAATCAAAGGACCGGTAATGAATGGCAGGAGTTAAGTAGTACCTGAATCTTCCCTGCCGCTCTGGGTAGATATTCACCTCCAGACCCAAGCCATAATTAACCTGTTCCCGGAAGGCATCTGTATAGTACTCCGTCTCCTTGGATAAGCCAATGGTAATAGGGAATTTCAGGCCTATTTTCCCCGAGGCTACAATCCGTTCGTAGGCGAAAGCGAGATTAGTGTAGAAAAAGTCCAGGAGGTAAACGGAGAGAACGTTCCGCCCATATTCTGTTTCATAATTGAAGGATGCCGTCTCGGTTCTTTCCATCGCCGGAGCAGCTGCTGCAGCGGCGGCAAAGGTCTTAACCGTACCATCGGCCATCTGAATGGACCTTACATCCTGGGGGCTGATCTGGTAGACCAAAGAATCTGCCGCGTTGAATAGCCTGAAGCGGATAAGGTTGGGTTTCACATCCAGAACCTGAGCCTTCAAAACCACCCCATCGGTACGGGTAATAAGATCCTGCCCCCATGCAAGCATGACGGAACTTAGAAGGCATACTATCAAAAGCGTACCTTTTACCATCTACTGGGTCTTTAATAAGTTGCAGGGGGATTGATATTAAATATAAACAATATTTTATAGAATATGAAATTTATTATTAGGACTACTTTTTAGCCTTTGTGAGAAATAAAGGCTAAAAACAATGGTTTCCGGAGGAAGCCTCTGCTTAAGTGATCGCCTCTACCTTTCATAATGGATCATCAGGGTACAAGAATATTAGCAAAACCTTGGTCCTTTAATTGAAGTAATGGAGGTAAGTTCATATAGCATCCTTAAAAATCACAATGCCACGCAGCGGGTCTGTTCTAATTATAAGGCTTCCCGGTTTTTTTGATAAGGTAATTATAGCTCCATATAAAGATGAAAGGCAGAAAAACAACCACACTTGACCTCGTAGATGAACTTATAGCGCATAACACCAACGGCCGCTTCAATAAGCTGATCGCCAGCGCCAGAACAGGCCGCTACCACCATGCCTTTCACCTTGACGGTAAACTGCAGTTCCTTCGGGACACCGAACAATTCCCCGACCTGGTTGAAATAAGATTGGAGATCAGGAATGGGGTGTACGATGAGCTTATTTCAGAGAGAACCAATGCTTTCGTACAAAACCCTATCAATTCCTTCTGGAACAAGTTGGCCATTTAGCGACTTAATCATTTCAGAGGCAATCACATCCAATGCACCTGTGCCTTTCTGCACCGTTTCCTTGAGAACAGCCCCAAAACGCACTTCTGTTATTTTGTCTATTGCCTGGCAAAAACTGCCTGGTGTTCCTACAAGTTGTGCCCTGAGTTTAACAATTGCCGAACAACTTCTTTGAATACCGCATTAATTCAATCTCATGCATGGAGGCCCGTCGCATAAAAGCCATCTTTTGCAAGAGTAGCTGATAATAGGCTCAATAGGTCTGCAGCTTGTAAAATGGTTTGCCTGATTTTCCTTCTGCCCTTTTATTAGTAAGACAGATATCTGATTATCTCAAAACTGCACTTAGTGTGTTTTGCCGGCAATTCGTTTCTTACTTTCTCTTTTATTAGCATATTGCCAAACAGCCAACATCAACTGGTTTTGGGTTTTCAGATACGTGGCCATGCGCACCGTAATAGAACCAGAAAGCCAGCGGCATTAAACAGCATGAATTTACAGGAACACAAAAAACATAGCGTAATAGCGCGGCCCTCTTTTGGGAATTATGCTCGGCAGGAATGGGCTTTTCTGGGCACTTCCTGCGGGGCAATCAAGACCCTGGCCGATAGCATCATTGGGGCTTTGTCCCCGGAGTATGCCTGTGGGTATGTAGATGCCCAGCACCTCAAAGACGAGGAGGAAGCCACCTTGCCCGCCCGTCTGGAGGCTGGCGCCCAAGCCGAGTACACAGACCAGATCACGTACAGCCAATTCAATTATAAGGAGCCACTGAGTTCTTTCCGGTTCCGGGAAATGTTCTCAGCAATGGATTTGGTTTTGGTGAACGGAAACCACCAGCAGGCAAAGGCGCAGGTAATCATCCTGGACGAGAACAAAAGAGGCTCCTTGCAGAAAAGGGTGTCTCAACTTACCAACGTGCAGTTGATCCTGCTTACAGATTCGGTCACGGAGGTGTTTGACTTTGTGAAGCAGGCCGTACCGAACTGGCAAGATCTGCCTATTTATAAATTAACTGACACTGCCGAATTCGGCTCATTTTTCAGAAAACAGCTGCAAAACGCAACTCCTGTCTTGAACGGTCTGGTGCTGGCGGGCGGAAAAAGCGTGCGCATGGGGCAGGATAAAGGAGCCATGGAGTGGCACGGGAAAGAGCAGCGCTACTTTGTGGCAGACCTGCTGCAGGAGCTATGCCAGGACGTGTTTATCTCCTGCCGGCCAGAACAGCAAGCTTCCTTGAGTGACACCTACCGCTACCTCCCAGATACCTTCACCGGACTAGGACCTTTTGGCGCTATTTTGTCTGCCTTCAGGGAACAACCCAATGCCGCCTGGTTGGTCATTGCCTGTGATCTTCCGCTGCTGGATGCCAAAACCCTGCAGTACCTCATAGAGAACAGAGCGGTTTCTGCCATTGCCACTACTTTCGAGAGTCCCCACGATGGTTTCCCGGAACCCCTCATCACCATCTGGGAACCGAAGAGCTATCCCGTCTTGCTTTCCTTTTTGGCGCAAGGCTACACCTGCCCCAGAAAAGTCTTACGTAACAGCCCCATTCAAATGCTCAAGCCCTTTAACCCAGATGCGCTTATCAATGTGAACACTCCCCGGGAAGTAGAGGAGGTTAAGAAAAAGTTAAGGTAACCTTTTTGCCCAAATCCTTCCTTGGAAGAGTTAGCGCCGATTTTTAGGCTGCTCTTTCCGCTATGCTTTATGCCAACTCCTTTATATGTATGGGTTTTGTCACAGACACACATCCTTTACTGACCTGTCATTATAAGAATCATGGAGACCATAGAACCAAGAATTGCTCTGCTTCCTGAGAAGAAACTGATGGGTATGCAATTGGCCATGTCATTGGCAGACAATAGAACAGGTGAACTCTGGAGAAGCTTTCTGCCAAGACGCAGGGAAATCCAGAACAGCATAGGAACTGACTTGTATTCCATGCAGGTTTATGACCCTTCTTATTTCCATAACTTTAATTTGCAGAGAGAATTTGAGAAATGGGCCACCATTGAAGTAAAAGACTTTGACCTGGTACCCGATGGAATGGAAACCTATACTTTGCCCGAAGGACTATATGCTGTTTTCCATTACAAAGGCCTGAGCACCGATACCTCCATCTTCCAGTACATCTTTTCCTCCTGGTTACCCAACTCTAACTACTCTTTAGACATTAGGCCTCATTTTGAAATTTTAGGCGAGAAATACCGGAACAACCACCCAGATTCTGAAGAAGAAATTTGGATCCCCGTCAAACCTAAAGAATAAATCAGCCGAATTGGTCTGTAAAGGAGCCTAGAACCAATGGCTTTTTGTGTTTGTTCTTTGCCATTCGTGCGCTTAGCAAAAAGTAAGCATGCTAACCACTTGGCCTGAATCAAACCTTCTTGATTAATTAAGTATACCCCAACCCCAAAAACAGGTTTTTGGCCCAGACCTCCCTTTCATTAAGGACAAGCTCAAAACGCTTGTTCATAACCTGCCTCCTGATTTCCCAGAAATGCTTTTTGCTGATTCTTTGCCCGGCATTGTATCCTGCCAAATACAGGTTTTTGGTATTAAACCAGATAATGATAGGGTGGAGACTTATGTATTTTGGCTTTGTTATGTTGATATATTGCAAGAATCATTCTGGAAAAGTTTGGCTGATACTGTTGAAATGTCGATAATAATGTTAGATTTGAATTCATCAACAATGGAAAATTGATAAATATGGGGAAAACTTCTACTCGACTTTTTACAATTGTATTTTTAACGGCATTCTGGGGAGCATCGGCTCCGGCCATGGCGCAAGGCCCTCGCATAGAAGAATCTGAAATGGTAGTCAATGGTATCAGCCGCAAGGGACAGGGCACCACCCTCCAATTAGACCGTGAGGTAGTGGAGCGTGCCTGGAAAGCCTACCTGAAAAAGCAATCCGGAAGCCCGGTCAATGGCGTGTCGTTCTGGTCATTTGACAAAGCCAATAAGTCAAAGGGAATCTATGCCATCAAAAATGGGGAGATAGACACCATCAGCAGCCAACCAATCAACATTGTCTCCAAAGTGGCGGGTGGCCAGGACAGCACTGTGGTCTGGTGGTCGCTTGAAATAGGCGGCAAGAGCCTGAGCCAGGGAGACACCCCCAAAGAATGGGACCGCAGCGCGGGGCTATTGCAGCAGTTTGCCCGCAACCTCTACCTGGAAGACATCCAGTCTGAAGTAGACTATGCCGAGGACGTTGTGGTTTACTCTAAGGAGGAAGCTGAGCGGATGTCAAAGTCAGCAAGTAAAATCAAGGCCAAAATAGACAAAAACCTGGAGGAAAAGGCCGCCATGGAAGCCGCCTTGGCTAGCCGCACTCGGGAGTTGGAGCAATTGAACCAAAATATCCAGAAAGATCTGAATCGGCAGGAACTGGCCCTGGCGGCCAAAGAGCGCGAGCTGAATGAGATGAACAAGAAACTTCAGCGATGGCTGATCAGGCAGGAGGTGGCGCAACAGGAAATGGAAATCATGCGCCAAACAATGGAAGTTGTGAAAGCAAAGATTAGCAGAATGATCTAGTCCAGTTTGGGCATTAGAAGAGATGGGCCCCACGGTATTATATCGCGGGGCCCATCTCTTTTAAAATACAATTGTTTTGCTAATTGAAGTGAAAAGAGTTTAGAGCCGCCGCAGCAAATCACCCGCCTTCAGACCCACCGTTATGAGGTAAAGGAAAACAGAGGAAAGCATAAATTGTACGTGCATGCGTACGGTACAAAAGCAAAAAAGCCTCTTAGCGTGAACTGAGAGGCTTTTGAGTAGTCCGTAGGGGAATCGAACCCCTGTTACCAGAATGAAAATCTGGTGTCCTAACCCCTAGACGAACGGACCATCTTTCGGTTTTGATGGTGCAAATATAGAAGGCGGTTTTTTATCTGACAAGCATCTTTGTTAAAATAAATGCGTTTAAACGGTAATTAGCTCAAAATGAGGCGGTAAATTTTTAGTTTGTTTTGCCTGTCTTAACATGTAACTTGCCGCCGTTAAACCAGAATAAAACCTTAAGTAAAATGTCTAAGAAAATAAGAGTAGCCATTAATGGCTTTGGCCGTATCGGCCGTCTTACCTTTAGGACTCTGATCGAGCACGAAAATGTAGAAGTGGTAGGGATTAACGACCTGACGGACAATGCCACCCTTGCACACTTATTGAAATATGACTCTGTACACGGCCGTTTCAACGGAACCGTTTCTGCAGATGAGAGCAGCATTACCGTGAACGGAAACCGCATTGAGGTGTTCGCGGAGCGTGAGCCTAAGAACCTGCCTTGGGGTAAATTAAACGTTGACGTAGTACTTGAATCTACCGGACGTTTTGTGGACGAGAAAGGTGCCGGCGGGCACTTAGAGGCAGGCGCCAAGAAAGTGGTGATCTCTGCTCCGGCCAAAGGAAACATCCCAACCGTAGTATTAGGGGTAAACGAAGACATCTTAACCGGCCAGGAAACCATCGTTTCCAACGCTTCTTGTACCACCAACTGCCTTGCCCCAATGGCCAAGGTGTTGGATGAGGCTTTCGGGATTGAGAAAGGCTATATCACCACTATCCACGCCTACACTGCAGACCAGAACCTGCAGGATGCGCCGCACTCTGACCTGCGCAGAGCCCGTGCCGCTGCTTACTCTATCATCCCAACTTCAACTGGTGCTGCCAAAGCCGTTGGCTTGGTATTGCCGCACCTGAACGGTAAACTAGACGGCGTGGCCATGCGCGTTCCAATTCCGGATGGTTCTTTGACCGACTTAACCGTGATCCTGAAAAGAGAGGTGACCAAGGCTGAGATCAACGCTGCCATGCAGAAGGCCGCCCAGAACGAAATGAAAGGCATACTGGAGTACACCGAGGACCCAATCGTTTCCATTGACATTGTAGGTAACCCGCACTCTTGTATCTTTGATGCGCAGCAGACAGCTGCCAACGGTACTTTGGTGAAAGTGGTAGGCTGGTATGACAACGAGTTCGGTTACTCTAACCGCGCCGCTGACCTAATCTCCCGTATCGGTTAATTTCAATCAGTCAAAATATATTGAAGTGGTGCTGCCTTCCGGCGGCACCACTTTTTTTGTGTATTTTTACCAAATCGGCTCTAAAACAGAAAAGAAAACCAACCCCGACTGCGCACCTTTTCCTGGTAACCAGTAAAGCCCGCAGTCTGCCTTGTTTTCTTAAGAAATCCCTGCTTGCCATGGAAAAACCAACCGCCCCGGAGAAAGCCTTTTTTATCCTGAACCCTAAGTCTGGGGTGCGGAACAATATATCGGTGCCCGACCTCATTGCGCAGCACCTGGATACTTCCCGCTGGACGCCCGAGATCGTGTTCACGGAATATGCCGGGCACGCCCCTGACCTGGCCCGCCAGGCCGCCGCCGATGGTGCGCGCCTGGTGGTGGCCGTGGGTGGGGACGGTACCGTGAACGAGGTAGCCCGCGGCTTGAAAGGCACGTCGGCTGCCCTGGGTATCCTGCCCAAAGGATCGGGGAACGGGTTGGCCCGGCATCTGGGTATTCCCCTGGCGCTGCCGCAGGCCTTAGCTTTGCTCAACCGGCCCACCTTTCACCGGATAGATTCCTGCGCCATTAACGGGCACCCGTTTTTCTGCACGGCCGGTATTGGGTTTGACGGACTGGTAAGTTCGGTATTTGCCAAGAGCACCAAGCGAGGGTTGAGCAGCTATGTGCAGTTGGTGGTGCGGGAGTTCCGGTCATTCAAGGCCCATGAGGCAACGGTGAGCATCAATGGGCGGGCGCTTACGTCTGAGTTCTTTGTGGTAGCTTTCGCGAATGCCTCGCAGTACGGGAACAACGCCTACATCGCGCCCATGGCCAATATCCAGGATGGACTCATGGATGTCTGTATTATCCGGCACGTGGGCGTAGCTGAGGCCATTCAGTTGGGGTATGGTCTCATGACCAAACAGATTGCGCATTCAGGCTTGGCTGAGTTCCACACTTGCGCCACTGTTCGCGTACAAAGTGAAGAGCCGCAGTATTTCCACGCCGATGGCGAGTTCATTGGGCAGGCGAAGGAATTTGAAGTGCAGTTGTTTCCAGAGTCGTTAGAAGTGATTGCCTCTTTGGGGGCCAAAGCATAAAAACATGAGCAAAAACAAAAAGAACCGCGAGGGGGTGGTCTTCTCCACGAACCCAGATTTTGAATACGAATACCAGCAGGATGAAGAAATCCAGACGCTGCCGCCGCAACAGCAGAACCTACGCGTGCAGCTGGATAAAAAGAGCCGGGGCGGCAAACAGGTAACCCTTATCACCGGTTTCGTAGGGCAGGACAGTGATCTGCAGACCCTGGGCAAAACCCTCAAAACCAAATGCGGCGTAGGCGGCGGGGCTAAAGACGGTGAGATCACCATCCAGGGCGATTTCCGGGACAAGGTGCTGCAACTGCTGCTGGACTTGGGCTACAAAGCAAAGAAAGCCGGAGGCTGATGCGCCCCAAAGGGGCGCAAGTCCTGAGTTCTGAGTTTTGAGTCTTGAGTCAGCAGTGTATCAGAAATTCCTAATTCTCAATTACTAATTCCTAATTCTTAAGTATTGCAGCGCCTTTTCCAGGTCCTCGGGGGTGTCAATGCCAATGGTTTCCAGCTCGGTCACCGCGGTGATGATCCTGAAGCCGTGCTCCAGCCACCGGAGTTGCTCCAGTGACTCGGCTTTCTCCAGGCTGGAGGGCTGCAGTTGGGTGAGTTGGGCCAGCACGTTGCTGCGGTACCCGTAAATTCCGATGTGTTTGTAATAGGCATGCCGGTTAAGCCAATCCTGCTGCTCCACGCCGCGCAAATAGGGGATGGGGTGGCGGCTGAAATATAAGGCCTGTCCCTGCGCGCCTATTACCACTTTGGGGCTATTGGGGTTGAACAGTTCCTCCTGTGACTGCACCAGCTTAATAAGTGTGGCAATCTGGTCCTGCGGTTGCGCAAAGCAACCCAGCACTTTGTTTATCTGCTCCGGCTGAATGAAAGGCTCATCGCCCTGGATGTTCACCACTACTTCAAACTCGTCACCCAATTGCGTGTAAGCATCATAGCAGCGGTCGGTGCCGCTCTGGTGGTGCGTCGCCGTCATGACCACCTTCCCCCCGAAATCAACTACGTGCTGCCTAATGCGGTCATCATCTGTGGCTACCACCACTTCCTGCAGGTTGGCGCTTGTAGCCTGCTCATACACCCGCTGGATCATGGATTTCCCGTCCAGCATGACCAAGGGCTTACCGGGATACCGGGTGGAGGCAAATCTAGCGGGGATGATTCCAACAGCTTTCATAGGAGCAGGTCTTTTCTGGGTGAAGGTTCTTAAACTAGGGAAACAAGTTCTTGTTTGCCCAAAGATATCAATATTTCAGTAGGGCCAAGGGAAAGGCAGCCAAGGCAGGTAATGTAATCTGCCGCAGCTACTTTCTTAGGGAAGCAGTGCTTCTTAACCGTTTAGCATCGGTTTTATAAATACAACCCGGAAATGGGAAGGTGTTCTTCTCTTTCTTAAGTTCAAATTCTGGCCGCCTTTTCTGTACAATCCAAAGCAAATTGAAGTATAAAGAGATTGTTAATTAATATGATTATTTATTGATAAATTTTTATAAATTACTCAGGTATAACCATAAACTTGGCAAAATGGAACCAATGGACATACAGCCGCTTGGTAAGTACATCATGATCCTGGGGGTGATCATAGTGGTTATCGGGGTGATCATCTGGCTGGCGGGGCCTCGCATAGGATGGTTCGGGCGCCTGCCCGGCGATGTGCACGTGGAGCGGCGTAACTTCAAAATTTTCGCGCCTTTCACTACCATGCTACTGTTGAGCATTCTGTTCAGTTTGGTGCTTTGGGCTATCCGCCGTTTCTTTGGGTAGTTTATTTAAAAAGCACTTTTCCACCAAGACCACAATGCCCCGGATGCTCTGGTGCGGCCTTGTTTGGCCTGGTGGAGGTTTTATAGTCTATGTTCTTTCTGCTCTCCAAGCTCCTTCAGTACCTTGTTTCCCCTTTGTTTTGGATTGTTGCCCTTTTCGTTTTGGGGCTTCTTCTGAGAAATCAGGCTAAAAAGCGACTAGCCTTCCGCACGGGCCTGGTGTTGCTGCTGTTTTTCACCAACCCTTTTCTGAGCAACGAGGCCTGGCTGGCTTGGGAGCCCGAGGCAGTGCTCATGAAAGACGTGCCTACCTATGACGCAGGTATTGTGCTCACGGGCGTGACCGAGGTAAATAAATCACCACATGACCGGGTGCATTACCAGGAGGGAGCCGAGCGGATTCTGGATGCCATTCAGCTCTACAAAATGGGCAAACTGAAGAAAATCATCATCTCGGGAGGCTCCGGGGCCATCAAAGACGTGGAGCGGACCGAGGCCAGTAACCTGCAGCAAACGGCGCTCTACGCCAGCGTGCCCGCCGCCGATATCCTGCTGGAGGAGCGCAGCCGCAATACCCGCGAGAATGCCCAATTCACCAAAGAACTCTTGCAGACCCAGCCTCAACTGCGGAAGTTGTTGCTCATTACTTCGGCGTTCCATATGCGGCGGGCCCAGGGCTGTTTTGAAAAAGTGGGCCTTAAACCCGACACTTTCCCCGTCGACTTCCAGACCCACGACCGTAGTTTCCATTTAGATGACCTGCTCATCCCCAACCCCGAGGCGCTTCAGCAATGGTCCAAGCTGATCCATGAGTGGGTGGGCTATGTCACCTATAAACTGCTAGGCTATTCCTGAGGGTCGCTGACCCAAATGGTTTTCTGGTTCACAAACTCCCTGATGCCCAAATAAGACAATTCCCGGCCGTAACCGGATTTCTTCACGCCCCCAAATGGCAGCGCCGGGTCTGAGGCCACAATGGCGTTCACGAACACCGCTCCGGCTTCTACTTTACGGGCCAGTTCCTGACCGCGCTTGATATCGCTTGTCCAGACGGAGCCACCCAGCCCGAAGGGAGAGTCGTTGGCGATCCGGATGGCGTCTTCCGCGTCCTCGGCCACAAACACCAAAGCCACCGGCCCGAAGAACTCCTCTTCGTACGCCGGGTTGCCGGGTTTTATATCCGTGAGGATGGCAGGGTGGAAGAGGGCTTTGTCCGGATCGGGTTGGCCGCCCTCCAGATACAGTTTGGCGCCGGCCTTAACTGAGCGTTCCACCTGGTCGGTGAGTTCCCGGGCCAGGTCTACGCGGGCCAGAGGACCGTAGTCTATGTCTTCGTCATGCAAGGGGTCGCCGGTGCGCTTTTTCTGCATGTTTTTGGCAAAAGCGGCCAGAAACTCCTCGGCAATAGGTTTCTCCAGGATGAAGCGTTTGGCAGCGATGCAGCTCTGGCCGGTGTTGATGAGGCGGGCGCTGGCGGCTTTCTTGGCCACGGCCTCCACATCGGCATCAGCTAGGACCACAAAGGCATCTGAGCCACCCAATTCCAGTACCGTTTTCTTGATCTCGTTGCCGGCCACCGAGGCCACTTTGGCGCCCGCGCCCTCGCTGCCGGTGAGGGTCACGGCTTTCACCCGCTCGTCTTTGATGAGTTGCTCCACTTCCTTGGAGCCAATGAGCAAAGACTGGAAACAACCTTCTGGGAAGCCTACTTTGTCAAACACCTCCTGGATAGCCAGCGCGCACTGCGGAACATTGGAGGCATGTTTGAGTAAGCCCACGTTGCCCGCCATGAGCGCCGGCGCCGCAAACCTAAACACCTGCCAGAAAGGGAAATTCCAGGGCATGACGGCTAGGATGGCACCCAGCGGCTCAAAGGAAATGAAGCTGCGCACTGCACTGGTCCTGATTTCCTCGTCCTGCAGGAAAACCTCGGCGTGCTGGGCGTAATAGTGGCAGACAAGGGCGCACTTGCTAATCTCGCCCCGGGCCTGGGCCAGCGGCTTGCCCATTTCCAGGGAAATGATTTTGGCATAGTAATCCGTGTTCCCGGCCAGTTCATCACCGGCGCGCTGCATCAGGGTAGAGCGTTGCAGAAAGGAGGTGGTGCGCCAGGCCTGAAAGGCGGTTTGGGCGCGCTGCAGCGTTTCTTCAATCTCCTGCGCCGAGGCAGGTTCAAAGGTTTTCTCTACCTGGTTAGTATATGGGTTGATGGATTGGATAGGCATAGGTTTTTACTATATTTGGCAGGGACTTTACAGGTAGTAGATAAATAACTTACTGGTGCATTGTCCGTAATAATACGGACGATATTCCTGCTTATGTTTGGATTCTTCAAAACATATTTTACATAACTGGGTTAAAAGAGTTACGTAAAGCATGGAACTTTCACGCCCCTGCCTAGTCTCCACCGCCAATTGGCTTAACGATATTTATTGTTGGATACAACTTTACACATTACCTCTGAAGAGGACCTGGTTGCGCAATTGCGGGCGCGAGACCAACGGGCCGTTACTCTTCTATACCGTAATTACTCAGCGGCGCTGTACGGGGTCATCCTCCGGATAGTGAAGCAGGAGGAGGTGGCGGAGGACGTTCTGCAGGAAAGCTTTGTGAAGATCTGGACCGCATTCCCCACCTATGATGAGCAGAAAGGGCGTCTCTTTACCTGGATGCTCAACATTTCCCGTAATTTAGCCATTGATAAAATCCGCTCAAAGCAATATCGCGTAGGTTCAAAAACGCAACCCATGGAAAACACCGTGACCTCCCACATGGTGAGCAGTGAGGGCATCAAGCCAGACCACATTGGGTTGCAGGAGATGACCGAGCAATTGAACCCAGACCAAAAGATAATCATAGATTTAATGTACTTCAACGGGTTCACGCAAAGTGAGGTGGCCGAAGAGCTGAACATCCCGCTGGGTACGGTAAAAACCAGGGCCCGGATGGCCATCAAGTTTTTGAGCAAATTAATCAAATAGAATTGAATACACAGGAGTATATAGATTCAGGGGTACTGGAGCTGTACGCAGCCGGTGGTCTCACGCCCTCAGAAAGTGGGGAAGTGGAGGAAATGGCTGCCCGGCATCCGGAGGTGCGCACGGCCCTGGAAGAATGCCTGCGTACCATGGAGGCCTATGCGCTTACCCATGCCCAAGCGCCCCGCCCTGAGCTTGAAGACCAAATCCTGCGCCATTTGCAAGCCCAGACTGCCCCGGTACAGCCCAACGGTGCTCCGGAAGGAAAGGTGGTACCCATGAATGCAGCTTCTCCCGCCCAATACCCAAAAAGAGAAAGCACCCGCTGGTGGCAGATAGCCGCCGTGATTTTGCTGTTGATCAGTGCCGCCGCCAACGTGTACCTGTACAGTAATCTGAGAGAGACCCGCAGTGAACTGATCAGTGCCCGGCAGACCTCTCGCCAATACGCCCTACAAGTAAGCCAGCTAGAAACCCGCAGCCTGCAGTCTGAGAACCTGTTGGGCATGCTGCGCAATCCGCAGACGCTGGCTGTACAACTGAAAGGCGTGACCCAACACCCAGAAGCTCAGGCGACCGTTTTCTGGAACCAGGAAACCAAGGAAGTCTACTTTGATCCCGCCAATCTGCCCGCTGCCCCCACCGGCAAGCAGTACCAACTCTGGGCCTTGGCGCAAGGCAAACCCATTGACGCCGGCGTAGTCAAAGCCACCGACAGCACTTTGCTCAAGATGAAGTCCATTGAAGAAGCCCAGGCCTTCGCGGTAACCCTGGAGCCCGAGGGCGGCAGCGTGAACCCAACCCTGGAGGAAATGTACGTGATGGGCAACAGCGCCGGAAAGTAACTTTCCTTTGATGCCCAACTCTGCCTGGCATTGCTGCTTCACGGCCAATTCAGGCAAAACAAGCATAAAACTCTACCAACATCAGATACACTTTTGAAGGCCTATTAGGGGCCTTCTTTTTTTTCTGATACACTTGTAGTGGGATAGAAGCCAGATGACAATTTGGGCTACGTCTTGAAACACTTTGTTTTAGCCCTGATTTCTAAAAATAACCCACAGAACAGGTTCCTGCTATTTTATCTCTAAGCAGTTTGCGCCAGAAGCCTGCAGAACTTACTTTGCAGCGCAACTGTTCTCACCCATGGCAAATTGCCTATCTCACGAGACCTCATGAAAAAGCACTTAGAACCCTCTACTTTAGATTTTATCCGCGATCTGCGCCAGAATAACCAGCGCGAGTGGTTTGAGCAGAACCGCAGTCGCTACGAAGCCGCCCGCCAGGATTTCATTTCTTTCCTGAAAACCCTTTTGCAGGGAGCCGCTCAGTTTGAGTCTGCCCTGGAAGGACAGGAACCCAAAGACCTCATGTTCCGGATTTACCGCGACGTGCGCTTCTCTAATGACAAACGCCCCTACAAAGACCATATCTGCGCCTACATGGCCGAGGGTGGCCGCAAGACCATTAACCCTGGCTTTTACCTGCACATCAGCCCTAATGACGGCTCTTTCCTGGCTGGTGGGGTCTGGATGCCCCCGGCTCCTGAATTGAAGGCAATTCGTCAGGAAATCGATTATAACTATGAGGAGTTGAAGGGCCTGCTTAATGACCCATCGTTCAAGAAATACTACGCGGGCATTGGTGGCGAGAAACTGAAAACAACGCCCAAAGGCTACGATAGCGATAACCCGGCCATTGACCTGCTGCGGCATAAGAGCTGGAACACTACCTACATGCTCACAGATGAAGTAGTCACCAGTGACCGCCTCTATGACGAGGTGCTGGCGGCCATGAAAGCAGTGAAACCGCTAAATGACTTCTTCCTTCGCCCCATGAAGGAACTGAAAGAATTCAAAGCTGAGGAAGTGTAAATCATTTGGAGGCCGTTTTTCTTAAATCGGCCTCTAAACTTTTATGGAGGCTTGTTCTCGCGTTTACTTAAATTAGAAGCTGATAGAAAAGCAAAGCAGATGGAGGGGAGATGATTTGTGGGAGGAATATGTCTTTAGCTTAATATATATGTTAAATAAAGAACTCGCATATTACCTTCGTACATGATAACCCTCAAACAAAGCCTCATTCCTTTTTGTCTTGCCATATTCGCCTTAGGTGCCAGGGGGCAGGGAATACCAAACACGGAGATTTTTTTGGTTAAGCTGAAAGCCGGGAAGGAGACCTTACAAGCAGGCACGCCCACCAACATCACCCAACGGCCGGGCTATGACAACCAACCCAGCTTTACGCCAGACGGCAAGTCTATTCTGTTCACCTCTCAGCGAGATGGGCAGCAAACAGATATCTTCCAATACACTTTGGCCGGAAAGAAAACCGTGCAGCTCACCAACACCCCGGAAGCGGAATACTCACCTTTGGTTACGCCGGATGGGAAGAGCTTTTAGGTGGTACGTGGAAAGGAACAGCACCTGTGGCGCTTTCCGCTCAGGGCAGGGAGTAGCCAGCCGGCTTTGCTGTTGGCTATGCCGCAGCTCATAGGCTACCATGTCTGGTATAATCAGGATTCACTCTTTGTTGCCGCCTTCCCAGATCAGCCGCCCATGGGCATGTACCTGGCCGTGCCGGGCACGAAAAAAACCGAGAAACTGGAAGAGTCCATTTGGCGGAGCCTGCATAAGGTGCCCCGGAAGCAGGCGGTGAGTTATCTGGTGCCAGTGTCAGACTCGGTGGCTGAGATCAAGCAGATGCAAGTGAAGACCGGCGAACGGGAGGGCCTCATCCAGGCGCTGCCCGGCTCCCAGGATTACGCCTGGCTCCCCAATGGTCGCTTGCTGATGGCCCAAGGTGCTAAACTATACGTTTACCGGCCCGGCACTGATCGCCGCTGGAAAGAGGTGGCTGATTTCACGCCACAAGGAGTGAAGAACATTACCCGGTTGGCAGTAAGTCCCAAAGGAAACTACCTTTCCTTTGTCGCGAATCTCTAAAAGAACCTCCTAAAAAGAAGAATCCGTTTCAGACCCATTTTATCAAAAGGTGGCCTGAAACGGATTCTTCGTTTTTTTGCGAATCCTAATTTATGGCTGACGGAAAATCTGGCCGCCTTTCATGACCAGATGTATTTTGCGCAGGGCAGATACGTCCTGAGTAGGATCACCGGATACGGAGATGAGATCGGCGAGCAGACTGGCTTTAACGGTGCCCAGCTTTTGGTCCAGGTGGAACCGTTTGGCATTGCCCGAGGTAGCGGCGCGCAGCACCTCCAGCGTAGACATGCCGTAATCCACCATCAGTTCCAGTTCCCGGGCGTTGTCGCCGTGCGTGAAAACGCCCACGTCACCACCTACCACCATGGGCACTCTGGCCGCGAGGGCTGCTTTGAAGTTAGCGCGTTTCTGCGAGATGCGGGCCGGCTCAGGGTCCTGTCCTTTGCGCCAACCGCCGTATTGCAGAATGGCATCGCCGGCGGCCAGGGTAGGACATAGGGCTACGTCTTTTTTGGCCATCAGCTTGAAAACCTCGGCGGTGGCATTGTCGCCGTGCTCAATGGTTTCTACCCCCGCCTCAATGGCGCGGCGCATGCCTTCAGGCGTGCTGGCGTGGGCCACTACCGGCCGACCGGCACTGGCGGCTACCTCCACAATCAGCTTCAGCTCGGCTAAGGTAAAGGTGGGCAAGGCTTCGCCGTTGGCTCCCCAGCGGTAATCGGCGTACACTTTCACAATGTCGGCGCCTTTGCCCATCTGGTCGCGCACCACGCGGGTGATGTGGTCAATACCATCGGCGGCCTCGGCGCCTTGCGGTACCTCAAAAGCCGGATCAAACCCCTTAGGGCCGTAACTGCCCGTAGCAATCATGGCTTTGCCAGCCACCAGCATGCGCGGGCCGGGGATGATGCCCTGGTCAATGGCTTGCTTCAAACCTACATCGGCGTACTCCGCACCCTCTGAGCCCAGGTCACGCACGGTGGTGAAACCCGCCAGCAGCGTATTGCGGGCGTGCACGGTGGCGCGGGCCACACGCAAAGCATCGGCTTCCTTCAAGACCTGATCGTTCCAGGACGTCTCGTTATAGGGGTGCAGCAGCAGGTGGGAATGGCCTTCAATTAATCCTGGCAGTAGGGTTTGTCCCGAGAGGTCTAAGGTGCGGGCGTTCTGCGGCACTGAAACCGAAGAGGCAGGTCCGGCCGATAGGATTCGTTCACCCTGCACCACCACTACCCAGTTCTTCTGCAGGTCGCGCCCATCAAAAACCTGACTGGGCCTGAGCACGAACACTGAGTCTGTTTTGGGGCTGGTTTGGGCAAAACTGCTGGAAAACGCGACGGACAGTATCATCATCTGCAGGAGCCGGAAAATCTTTTTCATAGGTGAGTTTAAGGCTTTGTTATTGGACATACCATTCTCCTTTCGCGATAAGCTGTACCTGGCCACCCACGTTCAATTCAAACTGGTCTTCGCCGAGGGCCCGGCCCTGCAGCTTGATGGTGGCATTACGCCCGATTTCGTAGCCCTGTTCTACCAGCAGCTCCAGGTTGTCCTGGGAGAAATAACGGTGCTTAAGCAGGTAGCCCAGCAAACACCCATTGGCGCTGCCGGTGGCGGCATCCTCAATCACCTGGCCGTTCTCCAGGGCCAGCATCCGGGCGTTCAGTTGGTGGTCTGCGGAATAGGTTTCTGGGCAGAAAAAGTAAAGGGCCACGGAAAGCCCATCGGCCCGCTGGGATTTGTATAGGCCGTGCTGCTGCAGGAAAGCATGGAGTTTCTGAGGCTGCAGTTGGAGCTGTTTCATGTCTTCCAGTTTCTGCAGAGAGATGATAAGGAACGGCAAGCCGGTGGACACTTCCTGCACTGGAAAATTGGGGTGCAGTGTCTCCACAGGTAGGCCCAAAAGATCAGCGATGCTTTCCTTAGAAATCGGTTCCCCGAAGGTAGGGTTGATTTGGCGCATCATCAGGAAGTCTGGTTGGGTACCTTGGTAGGAGAGTGACAGAGGAATCTGCCCCACTTTCACATTAAGGCGCAGTTCCGGCACAGGCTTTTGCAGGATGAATTGCTGAATGACGTAGGCCGTGCCTAGGGTTGGATGACCCGCGAAAGGCACCTCGTATTCCACCGTAAAGATTCTGGTGTCATAGCCCTGCGCTTTGGGTACGTCTGATAAAATGAAGGAAGACTCTGCGAACCCAATCTCCCGGGCTATTCCCTGCATCTGGGCCGTAGTCAGGTTGCCAGCCTGCAGAAAAACCGCCAACTGGTTTCCTTTGTAAGAAGCACTGGCGAAAACATCTACTATATAAAAGGGTAAAGTTTGCATGGCCGGAAGTTAGCAAGTATCCGGCAGAAGATATACTGGAGGAGGATGCTGCCGTACTGGGTACAGAACTTTCAAGGCTCTTTTTACAAGAACAGGCTCTGAATAAAACCGGCGGCTTCTATCCTTCTTAGAACAAAAGCCGCCGGTCTCAAAGGTGGTTCAGGTTAATTTATGGAAATATCACTGTATTTGGCCTGCACAAACATGAACACTCCGTAGCCAATTAAACCCAGCGCAACCACTGCTAATAACACGTTCCCGAAGGGAGAAGTTTGTAGAAATGAGAAGGCGCTTTGGGTACCCCCGGCTTCCTGCGGATTCTGTAACCAGGCTGCCCTCACAAACAAAAAACCAATAATACTGAACACAACTCCCCGGGCGGTAAACCCCGCCTGTCCTGCTTTTTTAAGCACATCGAACCGGTCTCTGGGTAAGCCTCTCACGTCCTTCATAAAAGAAGCGGTTGTGCCTTTTATCAATTGTCGAATTCCGTTACCAATAGTTATAAGGCCAATGATAATTACCAACCATTTACCGAAGGGTTGGTCCAACAAACCAGATACTAAGTCTTTCTCCTTTGAGCCACCTTCCCCTGAGTTATTACCTCCGCTAGATAGGATTTTAAAAGCGGCAAACGCTAAAGACCCGTAAATTAAACCACTAAAAGCATAAGCCAACCTCTTGCCAATTCCTTTGGCGTTGGATCCTTTATGCTCGGTATCATGAATGGCTTGTACAAATCGCCAGATACTATATCCCACTAGACCAACCGCTAAAATACTTAATAACAATCCCCCGGCAGGGAAGTCTTTTACCTGTGTTAGGGCATCTGAACTAGATGCTTTTTTGCCGCCAATTCCAAATGCGGCCATGGCAGTTAACGCTCCCACCAAAATATACACAAACCCTTTTGCAATATAGCCGGCCTTCGCAAATGACTCAATCCAATGTTTTCTCTGCTGATTCATGTGTATTACTATTGGTTTTATTTAAACCTTGCTGTGTATAATATTGGACAGGAATATTCCTGATTAACCAAAATGTTAACTTAAATATAAAACTAGGGTTTCAGGAATAAACAGAAATGCCAGATGATGATAAGAAGCTTTTGTTCCAGATTGTGGTCTTACGATAATCGGGTTCTGTTTGTTGGTGAGAGAAGCTTATAAGTTCAACGTGATGGAGGCAAGTTTTCTAATTATTTAGAAATTCAATTGAAAATAATTTCTGAGGTCTTATTCAAAAGCGGAATTGTTAAAAAAATTAGCAAAATACATCTTGATGTGGGGAGGCCAAGCAATTTGGCAGACATACACTGAAGAACACTGCCAGTTAAAACTTAAAGGGAAGTATTAGGTGCTTATGTGTAAATTGCTGATGTTAAGTAGAAAGTGTTGGTGTACTTGGAAAACAAGTTTAAGTAGTACAGCCTTTGAGTTTGAATAGCCTCAGAAATGAGGAGGAAAAGGATTCCTCAACTCTGGTCCTCCAACTATGATGGCTTTGGACACATAATAGAGAGCCCTTATTTTAATGATTTATTTTATACGGAATTAGTCTTTAGAAGTTATTGGTGCTAGTTTTTATATTAAGCACAAACCATTTTGATTTAAAAAAAACAGTAACGAGTGTTTGACATTCAGTAAGGTGCTGTAGATAAGTTAACTTGTGCCAAAAGCCAAAAGGTGGGTTAAATTAGAATTATGGAGAAGATTATTTAGTTTTATTTATCTATTATAAAATAATGATCCGAGATTTTGATATAAGTCATCCATGATAGCTAAAATCCAGTGAAATTTTTAAAAGTTTAATTATTATGAAATTTTCTTAGTAAATCATTGTTTGTCTTATTTAATAGGATCTTGTTATCTTATTGATGTTGTAATTTATTATTAAACATGTTACTATTATTAATCAATTAGAGCTTGTGATAATTTGATGGGTGGCTAAAATTTATTATCAACTATATTTTTTGTTGACTTAAATTAATTTATTAAAAGATTGTTTCGCCAAAGTATAAAGTTTTTTAGAGGATGGAGAGTTATGAATTGTATGTGTAAATATAGTATGTAAAATTTGGTAGGAATGATTGAGGAAGTTAACATACAAGTGCTTGTTTGTGTATGGGCTGAAAGTATGTTTGTAGGTAAAGTGTACAAGGGTTGATTAGTAAAAGTAAATATATTTTGAGCAGTATTATATGTATTGTATATTCCTTAATAATGCAGTTGAAAATTTTAAAAGCTTCTTTATTGTAAGGCTTCGACAAAAGAAGTGTTTGAAATATGTGTAATCCAATTGAAAATTCAATTTTGTTATTTACTGGTGTATTTTCATTTTTAGCTTACTTTTCAAAAAGGAGAAAAAAGGGATTTATTATTTTAAGTGCTCATGGAACCCACATGTATTTGTCTTTTGATTTGCTTTAGGCAAGAATGCTTAGCCGTAAGAGATGGATATATTAGTTGAATGAGACTGCGATGAATGCTGCCTCGTTATCACTAACAAAATCAATTTTAAATTGAAGAGCCAAGGTAAGGCTTGCAGGCTGGTCCAAGTGGTGCAGTTAGTAAACCAAACCGAAACCTTTCAAAAGATTTTGAAAACCACTTGCAGGAAAAAAAAGGATGCAATACATTTGTACCACCAAATGAGGAAAAGCCTTATTTGTGCTTTGCGCACGTGGTGAAACTGGTAGACACGCCATCTTGAGGGGGTGGTGCCTTACGGGTGTGGGAGTTCGAATCTCCCCGCGCGCACTGTTAAAACAAAAAAGCCTTGTGACTTTTGAGTCACAAGGCTTTTTTGTTTCGGGTTGGTGGGGGAGTCTTGTGATTGGGCATATTGCTAATTAACTTTCAGGCTTAGGTTAATAAGATCTTGATGAATAAACTTAAGAGAGTCCTTCTGGTGGATGATGATGAAATTGCTACCTTCCTTAATGCTAATCTACTGGAGAAGTTAGACTGCGCCGAAAGTATCATAACCGCCAGTAATGGTCAGGAAGCGTATGAGATGCTTCTAAAGGACTGCTCCACGGAACATGTAAAGGAGTGTTGGCTTGACTTGGTGCTGCTGGACATCAACATGCCAATTATGAACGGTTTTGATTTCCTGAAGGCCTGCAGAGAAAAGGAATTCAGGTGCGCTCCTAAAGTGGTTCTCCTTTCGTCTTCCAGGCATCAAAGAGACCTTGCTTTGGCTGATGAGTTTGACCTGACGGGCATCCTTACCAAGCCCCTCACGGAGGATAGCCTTACCGAAATCCTGGTTAAACACTTCAACTGCTGCAATATTCCTAACCGATCTTAAGCCATAAAACAGAAGCGCCCCTTGGTTTACCAAGGGGCGCTTCTGTTTTATGGCTGATTTTCTCTAATAATGCTGAAAGCTACTATCAAGCCTTAACCCATATGTTGCCTAAAAGGGTTCTCTGGCTTCACTAAAAGCACTTTCTCGCGTTCTACTATGACTGACCCCGGTGTGGCGCCCTTAGGCTTCCTAATGTATTTTTTAGGGGTATACAGCACGGGGCAGAGGCTGTCGTTTTTACGTTTTGAGTAGAAGGCCGCCAATTTGGCCGCGGCTTCCAGCACGGGTGCCGGAACCGTTTTCCCAGGCTGGTATTTAATAACCACATGCGAGCCGGGCACATCTTTGGCGTGCAGCCAGAGATCATCTTTGTGCGTGTGTTTCAGGGTGAGTTTGTCGTTGGCCTTGGCATTTCTGCCAACCAGAATCTTGAACCCCATGGTTTCAAAAACATAGTAGGGCAGGTCTACCTGGTTGGTGGTCTGGGTGGGCGTATACTGTTTCAAGAATTGGCGCAACTGCTGGGCGGTTTCCAGGCACTCCAGTTCCTGCAGTTGGCGCGTAAGGCGTTCCACTTCCTCTTCCTTGCGGGTAGCTCTTTCTTCTAGCAACTGCAGCTCAATCTTCTGGTTTTTGGCTTTCCGGTACAGACGCTCAGCGGTTTTTTGCGGCGTTTCTGTGGGGTGCAGCTTAATCAGGCGAGGAGCATCCTGGTAGAAGTCGTAAAGCTCTATCTCTTTGGTGCCCGGCGGAATGTTGGTGAGGTTGGCCATGATGACATCGGCTGTTTGGGCATATGGGGTGCCGTGGTGCCATTTTTCCAGCTGTTCCTGTATCTGCCACCATATTTTCTGCGCGCCTTCCAGTTGGCGGCTAATCTGCTTGTGTGTGGCCGCGTAATTCTTCTGGAAGTACTCCTGCGAACGGTACTGCGGTACAAACGCATTCAGGGCCGTGATAGGGTCAGAGAAGGTCTCCAGCATGTCTCCCAAAGGAAGCAGGGAGAGCCGCAGCATTTTCTGGTGGGAAATAAGGTAGTAGGAGGGGTTCTCCAGTTTGGCCAGCAACTCCTGTACCATTTCCCATTGCTCTTCCGCCTGCAGTTCAGCATACCCATTTTCCTGCAAAAATAGCCAGGGAACCTCGCCCATAGTGGGCAGCATCTTCCTTAGGTTCTGGGGAGCCTGTAGAAAGGCCTCCTTTTCCAAGTGCCAGTTCTGGTCCATTTGCCGGTAATCCAGTTCCAGGTCTTTGGAGAGTTTCCGGTGGAAAAGCTCCACGGCCACGTCGTGGTCAAACAGCACCACGTTTGACCGGTTCCCGAAAAGTTTGAACAGCAGGACCAGGTTGTTTGTGAACCGGATGAAAAAGCTTCTTTCCTGCCTATGGGCCCGCACCTCTAGTACCTCCTGATCCAGCAAAGCCGGGAAAAGGTCTACTGAGTTCTGCCGGGCCCGGTTGAAAGTCTGCGGAAACTGAAGGCTGGAAAACGTGGAAGTCTGGATGGCTTTGATATAGAACTCCCGCTCACCCTGGAAGAAAGCCAGCATAAGCTCGTCTTTTTCCTGGCTGAAGGCGGCCTGCAGGATAAAGCCACGCAGTTCTGAGTCCAGTTTCTGGGCTAGTTTTCGTAAAAAGAAGTAATTCTGGTGCACGGTTATAAGGTAAGGGCCAGTCCGTCATAGGCCAGCTTCACAAAGGAAGGCAGTTCTTTCTCCACTACCCGGTGCAGACCCAATAAATGGCTGATATGCGTGAGGTAAGCCTGTTCAGGCGCCAGTTCCTCTAATACAGAGATGGCTTCTGAAAGGGAATAGTGGGAGATATGCGGCTCTTTGCGCAGGGCATTCAGCACCACTATTTTAGAACCTTTTATCTTCTCCTTTTCAGCAGCCGAGATGTAATTGGCATCTGTGATGTAGGTGAAATCCCCGATCCTGAACCCGAAGACCGGCAATTTGTGGTGCAGCACGTTGATAGGCGTGATGGTAATACCGTGCACCTCAAACGGCTCGTTCTGGATAGGGTGCAGTTCCACGCGGGGCACGCCGGGGTAAGTGTGATTGGTGAAGATGTAGCTGAATTCCTGCTGCAATTGGTTCAGCACCCGCTGATCAGCGTAGAGGGGCATGTCAATGTGCTGCATGAAGTTGAAGGCCCTGATGTCGTCCAGGCCAGCGGTGTGGTCTTTGTGCTCATGGGTGAAAAGCACGGCATCTACCCGCTTAATACGTTCCCTGAGCATCTGCTGCCGGAAATCGGGCCCAGTATCCACAATAAGGGATTTACCGTCAACCTCCACCAGAATAGAGACCCGCAGGCGCTTGTCTCTGTAATCTAAGGAACGGCAAACCTCACATTCGCAGCCAATGACGGGTACGCCCTGTGAGGTGCCAGATCCTAAGAAAGTTACTTTCACGCAGAGGTTATGGTTTGATGTTTTATAGCCAGGTACAGCTCCTGACTTTCAGGGCGCAGGCTCTCCAGGCTCAGGTCCACAGCCCGGAGAATCTCTACAAGGCAATTGATTTTCCCCTCCAGGGGGAAGTATTTGTTTACTACCGCTACTTTGGTGTCTTTCAAAATACAGAACCCAGATTTGAAAGTACCTTTCTCATACCGCAGCATGTACTCAGACTCGGCAAAAATATCTTCTAACCGGTTTAAAAAAGGCCGGGTATACTTCAGCTGCATATGCTTGTAAAAAAAGTAAAGCTGTCTTAGTGCACGTATTCTTTTACGGTCTGCACCAGCATGTCAAAATCCAAAGGCTTAGGCAAGTAAGCGTTGATACCGGCTTCTTTGAATTGTTCTAATGTGTAGTTGTTCGCGTTCCCGGTTACGGCAATGATCGGAATTTTGGCGATCTGCGGATCCTGGCTCGCCCGGATTTCTTTCGTGCATTCCATCCCGTTTTTCACCGGAATGTTTAAATCCATGAGAATAGCGTCAATTTTCTGGTCCTGTACCTTCTTGAGAACTTCCCCGCCGTTTTTCGCCGACACTACCGTGTAGTTCTGCAATTCCAGTATTTTCTTCGTAAGATTCAGAATAACAGAGCTATCCTCTGCAATCAATATGGTTTTAGAATCGGCCATGGTTAGTTCGATAAGAGTTTATTTCGATAGTTTGCTCTAAAATTAGTAAAACTTGATTCTAAATCAGAAAAGGTAGTCCCAACAAATGTGAATTTCCCCTTTTTAATGTCATGTTCCAGCTCTTGTGCCAAACTGGAAACAGAATCCAGACCTAATGTGGAAGCAGTTCCCTTGATTTGATGCAGTGTACTTAAAATACCTTCATAATGTTGTGCAGCCACTTCTTTTTTGGCTTCCTCCAACAATTCTGAGGTTTCCTCTTCAAATTCCACGTACAGCTGCAAGGCAAAGTCATCGCCGCCAATGCTTCTGAGCTGCTCCACCACATTCATATCCAGTGACCACTCAGTACTGGCTTGCTGCTGTGGCGCTTCTGCAACCTTCGGAGCCGTTTGGGTGCTTTCCTGACTGCTGCTTCCATACCATTTCACTATGCGGTCATGCAGGTCAGAGATCTTCACCGGTTTAGATACATAATCATCCAGCCCCTCGTTAATGAACTTCTCCGCATCGTCTTTCATGGAGTAGGCGGTCATGGCAATAATGGGCGGGCAATCTGTCCCCTTCAGCTTTTTGAGTTCACGCGTGGCGGTGACCCCGTCCATTTCTGGCATCTGGATGTCCATGAAAATAAGGTCATACCGCTTTTGGGTGGCTTTTTCAATGGCCTCATACCCGTTAGACGCCACATCGGCATGGCAACCCATCCGTTCCAGTAGTTTTAAAGCTACTTTTTGGTTTATCTGGTTATCATCTACCAACAAGATAACCGGTTCGGGGTCAAATTTACCAATTTCCTCCAGTTCTTTAGAAGATTGCAGCTGGTCATGGATTTGCTTCACATTCTCCGCTTCCTGGCACAGGATGGTAAACCAGAAGGTACTTCCCTTGCCGGCCTCAGACTCTACGCCAATCTCGCCGCCCAATAACTCACTCAACTGCTTAGAGATAGCCAGGCCTAAGCCGGTACCGCCAAACGTCTTGGATGAGGAGTTGTCTAACTGCGTAAAATTGGTGAACAGCAACCGGATGTCTTCCTCGCAGATGCCTATGCCTGAGTCTTTCACCTGGAACATGAGCAGGTGCTCGTCGCCTTCGCCGCCCACTCTGCTAACCTCTACCCGCACGCTGCCCTCATTGGTGAATTTGATGGCATTGGAGGTCAGGTTGGAGAGTATCTGCAAAAGACGGGTTTCATCTGTGATGATGTACCGCGGCGTGTCTTCAGAGATATCATACGTGAACGTGAGGTCTTTCTGGGTGGCCCGGTTCGCGAACAGGTTATGGATTTTCTCCAGTGAGTAAGACAGGTCAATGCCCGTTTTGTTCAGCTGTAGTTTTCCGGCCTGTATTTTTGAAAGGTCCAGAATATCATTCAGGATATCCAGGAGCGCGTTAGAGGAGGTCCGGAGCGTTTCTATATAATCCATCTGCTCCTCGTTCGTGGCTGAGTGGTGCAGCACGTCAATCATGCCGATGATACCGTTCATTGGGGTCCGCAGCTCGTGGCTCATGTTGGCCAGGAACTGGTTTTTCACCTGCAATGAGTTCTCCGCCAGTTCTTTCGCCCTGATGAGTTCCCGCTGGGTGTCTTTCAATTCGGTGATGTCCCGGGCAACACCTTCAATGGCTACCGGCTCCTGATTTTCATTCAGGATAAGGCGCGAGTTGATCAATACCTCAATCTGCTGGTTTTGCTGGGTAAGCAGCGAGGTCTCAAAGTTCCGGACGCTTTTCTGGTCAAAGAGCATCCGCAGCAGTTCATCGCGGTCGCTTGGGTGGGCGTAAAGGTCCTGGGCATTCAATTTCATCGCCTCAGCGGGGACAAAGCCCAATACCTCCTGCACCGAAGGACTAATCAACTGGAAGGAGCCTTCCATGTCTGTTTTGTAGTACAGGTCCTGGAAAGACTCAAAGATCTGCCTGAATTTCTCCTCGTTTACCGCAACTGCCAGCTGAGAGATCTTCTTCTCCGTGATATCCAGCGCAATGGCAGATACGTCTTCAAAACTGCCGTCTTCCAGGTAAATAGGGTTGAGCAGTACTTCCCGCCAGGCACTGGTACCGTTAGGGTGGTGCAACTCAAGCTCAAATTGCTCTGGGTGGCCGGTAAATGCCGATTCATATTTCTCCTTGATCAACCGGAAATTCTCCTGGGTGACATAGTCGCCCACCATCTGGTTCAGCTTCAGGCCCAGCGAAGGCAAGACGCTGGTCCAGGACTGGATCTCACTCTGAAAATTCTGATTAAAGGATGTTAACTGGAACTGACGGTTAATGGACCACATTAAATGGTTGCCGCTTTCAAAGATGGCTTTTAGGCGGGCATTCTGGATGGTGATCTGCTCCTCGTTCCGTTTCCGTTCAATTGCCAGGGCCACCTGGTTAGAGATAAAGTGCAGGATCTCGATATCGGTCTGCACGTATGCCTCTGGGTTTTTGTAGTCGCGCACGGCAATTACGCCAATGATGCGCTCGCCAATGGAGAGCGGGGAGGAGAGCATCACCTCAGGCACCACGCCGTTTACCTCTATCTGGCCTTTCTCCACCAGGTCCATGAAATCGGCTTTGGAGGCATACAGCGGTTTGCCGGTTTTGATGATGTACTCGGTCATGCCCAGAGAGAACGGTCTGGGAGCCGCCGGTACGTTGGAGTTCTGGTCTACATAATACACGAAGTTGATAAGGTCCTTTTCCTCATCAAACAGCGCGATGTAGAAGTTATGCGTCTCAATGATCTTGCTCAGCTCGCGGTGGATGGCGCTGTACAGAGACGGTAAGTCTTTGGAACTGATGGCCAAGTTAGCGATACTGTAATATACCTTCTGCAGACGCTCCGCCTTAATCCGGTCGGTGATGTCGTGGAGGATGGCGCGGGTGGCAATGGGCTTGCCGTCTTGCCAGCTGCAGTTGATACTGCCTATCAAGTGAATTGGTTTGCCGCTCTTGGTCAGGAATACGGTTTCTATTTTGTTGACATCGTCGCCTTTGTACAGGTTGCGAAGCTGGTAAATGAGCTTGGCTTTGTAGTATGGGTGGACAATGTCATTGAGGGTAAGGTTCTCAATGTCAAAGTCGTTGTAGCCCAGCTTCTCTTTCCAGGCCCGGTTCACGAAGATGAACTTGTTATCGGTGGAGATGTTCTGGATAAGGTCATGGGCGTTGTCAAACAAATCCTGGAGGCGGATTTTGTTGTCCTTGAGCGCTTCCATGGCAATGCGTTTGTCGGTCATGTCCTTGCCTACCGCGGTGATGCCCACCACATTGCCTTCCACGTCCATCTCAAACATGATGTTCCAGCGCAGGATCTTCACTGACTGTGATTTGGTGATCAGGTCCCACTCATAGTAACTGCGTAGTGTCTGGTTCTGCAGCGCCTTCCTGATCTCCTGGATGCGGGTGGCCCGTTCTTTTTCCGGCACGAAGATGTCATAGTAGTTCTGGCCTACCACCTCCTCGCGTTTGTAGCCGGTGTATTGCAGGAAATAGTCATTCACGTACACCACGCGCAGGTCCAGGTCCATGCTCACGTAAGCAAGGTTCACCTGGCTCAGGAATGACCGGAACTGATGCATGGACTCGCGCAGCACTTCCTGGCGCCTGATCAGCGCCTGGGCTTCTTTGCGGGAGGTGATGTCGCGGAGAATGCACTGCACAAAATTGACGCCTTCCAGAATAATGGCGCTGAAACTGATTTCCCCGTCAATGATGCTCCCGTCTGATTTCTCAATGCGCCATTCCAGGCTGCGGGGCTGGCCATCCTCCAGGGTGCATTCAATCAACTGCAGGGACTTCTCCACAGAAGAGGAGTTGTCGGCCTGGAGCGCGGGCGAGAAATCGGCTATCCGTTTTCCGATGATGTCCTGCTTGTCGCAGTCCAGCAAAACGGTGGCCTGGAAGTTACAGTCAGCAATTAAAGTATGGTTGAGCAGGAAAATAGAATCATTGCTGGACTCAAAAAGGGTTTTGTACTTGCCTTCTGAGTAATGCAGTTCCTGCCGGAGTTCGAACCGGGAGAGGTAGGAACTCACCTCAAACCCCACATGGTTCACAAATTCGGTGAGGCTGCTGGTCATGTTCATGGCGTCATCTACCAGCAGGATGATGGTGGCCAGGTATTGCTTGTCGGTGCTGATGGGCATTGCCAGCACCTCGCGCTTATTGAATAGGTGCTGAAAATTGCGCGAGATACTGAGCAGCGACCGGTACTTGTTCTTGTTCTCCAGCTGCGCCAGAAACTCGGGGTTCAAGGCCAGTACGCTTTTTTCTTTCAGCAAGTAAGACTGGTCTCCCTTGTTGCAAACCAACTGCACCATGCGGGTGGAAGGTTGGTAGACAAAAACACCGCCCCCACAAACGCTAGGCAAATTGATGAGCTCACCCAATACCACCGATAGAATGTCTTCGGCGGTTTTCAGGTTGTTGAGCTGCGGCAGAAGCCTGGCCATGAATTCCTGCTGCTCCTGGCGCTGGCGCCCGCCCTCAATAGGGAGGCGAGCGTCTTCCATGGGTTTGGCCGTGCCCAAAATCACCTCTTGCCCAAAATATTTACCGCATCTGAAAGAAAGCCAGAGCGGGTAGTGCGTGCCATCACTGTTCTTGAACCACCAGTCAAAGCGCTGGGTTTTTCCCTCGCAGGCCTGCAGTATTCGGGTCCTGAACGCGATCCTTTCCGAGGGATTTAAGTCAAACGCCTCAAAAACGCTTTTGCCTATGAGGTTTTGCTTTTCAATCTGGGTGATGGAAACCGTTTGTTTGTTGATGTCAATGAACATGCCCTTCTTGTCCAGGATGAACATGGGCTCATTGCTTTCCTCAAAAATGGTCCGGTAGCTAGATTCCGTCGCAAACATATCGCCGGCGGGCATCACCTCTGCGGAGGCCGCGCGAACCGCGATGTACAGCAACTCAAAGCCCTCTTGTTGCACCAGGCTGGACTTGAAATAGAGCAGGTTGGTGTTCAGGATCTTGTCTTTGGGCTGGAAAAAGCCGCTGATGTTCTTGCGGGTCCGGAGCAGGCGCACGTTACGGTCAAACTCAAACTGCTGCTTCTCGTCCAGCAGCTCCTTCACGTTCATGTCGGCGGGGATATCCTTGCCCCCGAAGAAAATGTCTTTGGCCTGTTGGTTTATGCTCAGGAGCGTGCCATCTGGCGTACACACAAACATGTATTTCCGGCTGCCACTCACATGCTCCGCAAAATCAATCAAACGCGCGGCTGCTGCTTCCTGTGCTGTCCTGTCTACCATGGTGTTACTAGTATTCATCTCCGAGTTTCTACTTTGGCTGTTGTTGGCTTTTTTCCTGAAAGTGGCACTTGGCTGGAAAAAGCCTAATTTAGCAAATCTATCCTAAAAACTGGTATTTTACACTTAAGCGCCGCGCAACCTTGCTTATTCCCAGCCATGGCTAAATCTATTGTTTTTACGGTCACCACTGACATTAGCCATGACCAACGCATGCTACGGATTGCCAACTCTTTAGCATCAGCCGGATACGCAGTAACCCTGGTAGGAAGATTGCTGCCCGGTTCCGCAGAAGTACCTGCGCTTCCCTTCCAATGGCACCGCATAAAATGTTGGTTTCTAAAAGGGCCCATGTTTTACCTGGAGTACAATCTTCGGCTGGTGACCTGGTTTTTCTTTAACAGGTTTGACATTTACGGAGCCGTAGACGCTGATACTGCTTTGGCCGGACTGGTCACCGTTGCCTGGTGCCGGAAGCCGCTGGTCTATGATGCCCATGAGCTGTTCCCCGAGATGCCCGAGGTGGTGAACCGACCTTTGGTGAAGCGTTTTTGGGCTTTTTTAGAGAAAATGGCTTTTAAACGGGCTACACTGGCCTATACCGTAAGTGCCTCGCTGGTGACCTACTTCCAGCAGAAGTACGGGTGCCCAGTACACCTGGTCCGGAACATGCCGGTACGGCAGTCTTACGCCGCCTTGCCGTCCCCGCCGCCATACTTTATCTACCAGGGAGCACTGAACGTGGGCCGCGGATTGGAGAATACCATCAAAGCAATGCAGGAGGTACCTGCCCAACTGGTCATTTGCGGCACCGGCCCGCTCATGCTCCAACTTAAACAGCTGACCCAGCAGCTTGGCCTGCAGGATAAAATCATATTCAAAGGCAACGTGGCACCAAAAGCTTTGGCCCAAGTTACCGCAGCCGCCTGGGCCGGAATCATGCTGCTGGATAACCATGGCCTGAGTTATTACTATTCATTGGCCAATAAATTCTTTGACTACGTGCAGGCGGGCATTCCGCAGGTCTGTGTGCCATTCCCGGAGTACGCGGAGCTGAACGCCCGGCACGAAGTGGCGCTGCTGGTAGAAAACCAGGTAGAGGAAGTCCGGGCGGCGCTGTTAACTTTGCTGCATGATCAGGAGGTTTACCAGCGGTTACAGCGAAACTGCCTGCAAGCGCGGGAGGAGTGGAACTGGGAAACCGAGGAAAAGCACCTGCTCAGTCTTTATGCCGGATTGTGATGGAACAACATAGATTCTTAATTGTAGTGGTAGGTCCTACGGCCGTTGGCAAAACCGATTTCTGTGTGCAGCTGGCCCGCCACTTCCAGACGCAGATCCTGTCCATGGATTCCCGGCAGTTTTTCAAAGAACTGAGCATCGGCACGGCCAAACCTAGCCCGGAGGAGCAGGGTGGGGTAGTCCACTATTTCATTGACTCCCATTCTATTGAGGAGGAGTACAACGCAGGTGCCTTTGAAGAAGATGCCCTGCAATTGCTGCAAAACCTGTTCAAAGTGCACCAGGTAGTCATCGCCACGGGCGGATCAGGGCTCTATGTGCGGGCACTGTGCGAAGGCCTGGATGAAATGCCCAAGATTCTGCCTGGCATCAGGGAGGAGTTGACGAAAAGGTTAGAAGAGGAGGGACTTCCCAGGCTGGTGGAGCAATTACGCGAATTAGATTCTACTTATGCGGCTCAGGTGGACGTTCAGAATCCGCAGCGGGTGGTGAGAGCCCTGGAGGTTTGCCTGAGCAGCGGCCAGCCGTATTCCTCTTTCCGGACCAAAAGCAAGGAACGCGGGCGCGATTTCCAGATCATCAAAATAGGGCTGAACCGCGACCGCCAGGAACTCTATGACCGCATTGACCTGCGCATGGACCTGATGCTGGAACAGGGACTTTTAGAAGAGGTGAAAAGCATGGTTCCGTACCGTCAGCACCAGGCCCTGCAAACCGTGGGCTACACCGAGTTGTTCCATTACCTGGACGGCGATTATCCCTATGAAGAAGCGGTAAGGCTCCTAAAACGCAACAGCCGCCGCTACGCCAAGCGCCAATTAACTTGGTTCACCCGCGACCCTGAAATCCATTGGTTCCATCCCAACCAGTTCAACGAGGTGTTGGCCTACATTCAGGCTGAAATAGCCAATGCTCAGGAAGACCGATTTCGCGCTCCCCTGCCATAAACCTTTGAAACATAAAATCCACTTTGATTTGGGGCTGTTTTCCAGAAAATAGCCCCAAATCAGAGTGGATTTGTTTCAATACTAAAACCCTATTTTACTTTCTCTTTGGGTAGAAAGGGGGCAATGGGTTGAGCTTGGTGTTTTGTCTTTGGTGCCAGTAAGGATAAATAGGAGGGACCTCACTGGCCGCATCCAGTTTCTTTACCTGGTCCACCGTCAGATTCCAGCCCACGGCTCCCAGATTTTGCTTGAGTTGTTCCTCATTCCGGGCGCCAATAATGATGCTGGAGACGGTAGGTCTTTGCAGAAGCCAGTTCAGTGCCACCTGGGCTACCGTTTTCTCTGTCTCTGCCGCTATTTCATCCAGCGCGTCTATGATGTTGTAGAAAACCTCTTCGTTCACCACAGCCTCTGGTACGGGGCTGCCACCCTGCGCAATGCGGCTGTCCTGGGGCAGTGTTTGACCTCTGCGGTATTTTCCGCCCAATCGGCCTGCAGCCAGGGGAGACCAGACGATACCGCCTACATTTTGGTCAAGGCCCAGGGGCATAAGTTCCCATTCGTATTCCCGGTTGGTGAGAGAGTAATACACCTGGTGCGCTACGTAGCGGTTCCAGCCGTACTTCTCAGAAACTCCCAGTGATTTCATCAGGTGCCAGCCCGAGAAGTTGGAGGCCGCGATGTAGCGGACCTTGCCGCTTTGCACCAGGTCATCCAGGGTACGCAGGGTTTCCTCTACGGGCGTGTTCCCGTCAAAGCCGTGCATGTGGTACAGGTCAATGTAATCGGTGTTGAGACGTTTAAGGCTGCCTTCCACTTGTTTCAGGAGGTGGAACCGTGAGGAGCCCTGGTTGTTGGGCCCTTCCCCGAAAGGGAATGTGCCCTTGGTGGAGATAATCACCTCTGAGCGCCCGAGGCCTTTCAGGGCCTGCCCCAGTATCTCCTCAGACATGCCCTGAGAGTAGATGTCGGCGGTGTCAAAGAAGTTCACGCCGGCATCCATACAAAGGTTGACCATGCGGGTAGCCTCGTCTACCTGGGTGCTGCCCCAGGCTTTGAAGAATTCACCGCCGCCGCCAAAAGTCGCGGTCCCGAAACTGAGCACCGGCACCTGTAACCCAGATGCCCCAAGTTGTCTAAATTCCATTGCTGTTCTTTTAGGATGTTGGATTAGAAAACGGCATTTAATTCCGTTGGTTATTACCGAAGCCAGATTTGGTTATTTCTAGAGGGCACGCAACCCTGAGTAAGGCCATCGGCCGTAGCCGGGCTCCTGAAAATTGTTATTTGCCCGATTTATCTATTTTCTCCACCCAGCTTTCCTCAAATTTCTCATCTTGGGGCATTGGTCCACTTTCATTTGAAGTATACCTGAACCAAAACCTTTTTTGCCTTTCTGTCGAGAATTCTTCGAACTCTCCGCCCTTAGCCTGGCTATACAGGATGTATTCTTTTGCCAGCACTCCATCGGCGCTAGGACCATCAGTTTCCGTAGCCAAATAATCTAACTTTCCATCTTTGTTGAAGTCATAGAGCTCAAATTCAAACCCTGTCCGGAATTTGCCAAAATAACTTTGTTTCCGTGTCTTCAAGTCATAGATGATTTGGTAGCTTATGCTGCAACCAGTTCCTGTGCAGGGTTCAAAATCAAGGACGAAGCCAATCAGTGATTCTTTTTCGTAAACCTTCACCTGCATTAAGGAATTGGCGAAGTTTAAACTGTCCTTTCCAGATTTTTCGACAGAATTGAACGTCACCTTGTCACTTGTCGAGAATGAATGTCCGTCAATAGAAATCTCCACCCCGCTGTTTAGCTCCTTCCAAATAATTTTGTGGTTTAAGAGCGTAAATGCCTTACTTCCATCATTTTTGTAAACCAAGGTTGGTTTGATGGCATAAGCCCTGAGATAGTCTTCAATCATTTTCTCATGGTTGACTTCTTCGGCCGCAACTTCAATTTTGGGCGAATTTGTTGAGCAGCCGATTAGTGTGACCAAACCAGTCAGTAACAAAGATTTAAATTTCATTCATTGAATGGCTAATCATTGAATTTAAAAAGAGAATGCGTTCCCAACCCGATTTTTAGAAATCAGGCTGAAAACGCATTAGAAAGGTTTCAGCGGTTGAAAGGCGCTTTACACGCTCAGTACTTCCACTAACTTAAGGAAGCTCTCGCTGATTGGTTTTTTCTTGGTGATGGTGTCATGGAACGGGGTGTACACCAGCTCGCCGTTCATTACGCCCACCATTTCATTGGAGCGGCCGGCAATAAGACCTTCCACGGCGGCCATACCCATCTGGCTGCTCAAAAGGCGGTCGGCGGCGGTTGGGGTACCTCCGCGCTGTACGTGCCCGATGATGGTCACTTTGGCATCCATCTGCGGCAATGCTTCTTTCACCTTCGCGGCAATCTCAGTGGCCCCGCCTTCCTCGTCGCCTTCGGCCACGATGATGATGAAGGAGGTTTTGGAACGGCGCCAGCCTTGTTGCAGGGTCTCAATCACCTCAGACATGGACGTAATCGTCTCGGGGATCATCACCATCTCGGCACCACCACCGATGGCACAGGGCAGGGCGATGTAGCCTGAGTCACGACCCATCACTTCCACAAAGAAAACGCGCTCATGGCTGTCGGCGGTGTCTCTGATCTTGTCAATGGCGTCAAGGGCGGTGTTCACGGCGGTGTCATACCCAATGGTGTAATCAGTGCCGTAAAGGTCATTGTCAATGGTGCCGGGGCAGCCGATGATTGGAATACCGTACTCCTGGTGGAAAATCTGGGCGCCGGTGAAGGTTCCGTTTCCGCCAATGGCCACGATGCCCTCAATCCCGAACTTTGAAATCTGCTCAAAGGCTCTTTTTCTGCCTTCGGGAGTTTGGAACTCCAGACAGCGGGCCGATTTAAGGATAGTCCCGCCTTTTTGAATGATATTGCTCACGGAGTGGGAGAACAACCGGTAAATCTCTCCCTGGATCATGCCATTGTAGCCTCTGCCTATTCCGTATACTTCTAATTTATGGTAAACTGCTGTCCGCACAACCGCACGGATACAAGCATTCATGCCCGGAGCATCTCCCCCGGACGTAAAAACAGCTATTTTCTTCATCTTAACATCTAAAACGAATCGCAAAGTAAGGCATTACCTTACAAAACTCAAGCTTTTTTGGTCACACATCTGCCAAATACCACCATTCTTGCCTCTGAGGCATCCCTCACAATTCAGGACTTTTTCTCAGTTGTACGATTCTTAAGGCCAATAAGAAAAATATAAATACTTTTAAGGAATTGGTGCAGCGATTTTTTTCAAAAGTCCGTAAATTATATCGTGAAAATGGACGGGTGCAATAATTTGCGCAAAGTCTGTGCAATCACCATAAAATATCTTCTTCCACCAATCATGTAACTCTATGTTTTCAATTTTTGAGAGTGAAGAAACAAAACGGCTCAAGAGCCATATTGTTAATTTAGGGGCGTTGGCTAAAATTGATGGGCACATAGATTCTGCCGAGATGGAGCATATCATTGCCATTGGCGAACGGAAGGGAATGCGGGCGCAGGATGTGCGGGCGCTGCTGGCCAACTGCGGAAACGTGAAACTCACCATGCCCAACAATGACATTGACCGCTTTGACCAGGTCTATGACCTGGTGGAGATGATGCTCGCCGATGGTATTGTAGATGACAGTGAGATGGAGTTCTGCATTGACATTGCCACCAAAATGGGCTTCAGAAAAGCGGTGGTGGGGGTGCTGGTGAAGAAAATCACCACGGGCGTAAAAGACGGCCTCTCGCGGGAAGAAATAAAAGACGAAGCTATCCATTTCCTAGAGCTTCAGTAACCAGAGAACTCAGTCACCCGATTCTATTTTCCTGAATTTCCCTTTCTCCCATACATAGGTGGCGATGTAGTTCTCGGCCCCCACAGAAATGCCGTCCTGCGCAATATTGGTTTGCTGGCGGGTGGCATGGTCATATAACCGGTCGTTTTTCTTGGCCAGCCTCAGGTAATGGATGCTTCTCTTTTTACCATCCATGTCATACAGCTTATCACGTTCCAGCAGGAATTCCTGAAAATCACCTTCAGAACGCTTCACAAAGGCATACACAAACGCTGAGTCCCGCTCTACCAGCTGGATGGCGTAATCCTGTTTTTTATCCCCGTTGAAATCTGCCTGCACGTAGTAAGGCCCCTGCTCCTCCTGCGGGACCCGCTGAGAGTCAGTGGGAGTGAGGGTAGGGAACTGCCATAATCCGTGGGTGCGGTCCAGGTGCACCTCCAACTCGGCGGGAAGCTGCTGTCTTACGTCCAGGGGGACCGTAGTGGTGGCGGTGCCGTCAAGAGAGGCATCGGTCACTGAATCCGCAACTTCTTCCAAAGGGGTATCAGCGGTGGCAACAGGTTCTTCGGCCAACGTTTCGCGGGCTTTTTCCGGGGAACAGCTTAAAAGCAAGAGGGAGGCAAACAGGGCAGCGCGGTTCATACGTCGTTTTCAAAAGTCAGCTTTTCTGTACGCTTGAATCTGCAAACCGGCTGTGGAAAAGGAAGTGTTTTAAAGCCGATTTTCTAAAAACAGACCCAAAACAACCTAAAGCGGCCAGAAAATAGGCACCATCACCAGAATAAGGACCACCAGCAAAATGGTAAGCCCCGAGCCGATCTTAAGAAAGTCTTTGAACGTGTACTTACCCGGGCCATACACCAGAATACAGGAAGGCTCAAACGGCGTCACCAGAGAAACCGATGCCGATAGCATGATGGCAATGGCAAAGGTACGCGGGTTCACCCCCAACTGGATGGCCGTCTGCAAGGCCACCGGCAACACCACCAAGGCAGCCGCCGCATTAGACATAGGCTGGGTAAGGAAAACCGTAAGCAAGACGAAACCGGCCAGGATCACAATGGTCCCGAAGGGTTCCAGTAAGTCCACAATGGCGTTGGCCAGGAATTTATCGGCGCCGGTGTTCTCCATGGCCATCCCAAATGCAGTCATCCCTCCAATGAGAATAAGCAGGCGCCAGTCAATTACCTGATAGGCTCTATCAGTGGAGATGCATTTGAACAGCACACTGAGTACCGCCGCACCCAGAAAACAGATTGACAAGGGCAGCAGGTTAAGGCTACCCAAGAGAATGGCCACGATAAAGAAAGAGAGCGTCAAAATGCCCTTGCGCCGTTTGAACAGAATAGGCTTGAACTCCCCCAAAACCGCCAGGTGCTGGGTTGTTTTCAGGTACTCCAGGCGTTCCGCCGATCCCTGCACCAGAAGCAGGTCACCCAACTGGAGCTGCACATCACCAATCTTGGTCCTGATGGTTTCGCCCTGCCGGGATACAGCCAGCACCACCAACCCGAACCGCCGTAAAAACTCCACCTGCTTGATGGTGTTCTTGAGCAGGTCAGACTGACCCGTGATCAGGATTTCCGCCAGCCGGATGTCACCGCCCTCCAAATCATCTTCTACAATCACATCGGCCAGAATCTGAATGCCTTTGGTTTCCTTCACCTTGATGAGGTCCTCCATCTCGCCCTCCACGAGCAGCACGTCATTGCTCCTGATACGGGTGCGGTAATCGGGCAGGAAATTATCCTTGCTCCGGATGATGTTGAGGATGCGGAAACCCATTTTGGAGAGATCGGAGGTAAACGCCACCTGACCAATCAAGGGGGAATCTTCCTGCACCAGGATCTCCGTAAGGTAAGTTTTGATGTTGTAGCGGGTGGTGAGGCCAACGGTAGCAGTCTGGGGCAGCATGCGCTTCCCGATGGTCATCATGTAGGCGATCCCCACCAGGAAGATCACCATACCAATGCCGGAAAACTCAAAGAACCCAAACGGCTCATAACCCGCTTTGCTCATGTACCCGCTCACGGCCACGTTAGTAGAGGTGCCGATCAGAGTACAGGTTCCGCCCAAAATAGAGGCATAGGCCAAAGGCATGAGAAATTTTGAGCTACTGGCGCGCATTTTCTTGGCCACACCCACAATGGGCGTCACAAAGAGGGCCGTCACGGTGGTGTTGTTCATGAACGCCGACACCAATCCCGGGAAAAACATGATGGAGAAAAGCAGCGTGTTGGGCCTGTGCCCGGCGTGCCGCATGAGCCAGTTTACCAGAAAATCCAGAATACCCGTGTCTTCCAAGGCCGTCCCAATCACGAAGATGGAAGCCAGGATGATGATAAAATCACTGCTGAAACCTGCAAAGGCCTCGGCGGGTGAGATAATCTGGGTGCCGGTTAAGATGATGAGGAGAATGAGCGTGACAATGTCTACAGAGAGTTTCTCTGAGGCAAACAGGGCGACGGCAGCCAAAAGTAAGAACAGAACTAAGGCTATCTCCATGAGGCAGGCACCAGGTTAAAAGGGTGGGTTGTTGTATCTACAGGTAGGTAAGTCAAGGCAGCAGAATAAGCTTAAACTAATTCGTGTCTTGTACTGCAACAGGGTTTAAAAGGTTCAGGAATAAACTTAGGGTTATTAATGCTTATTTTAAGAGGAAGGGCCTAAAAACGGACTTCCTCGGCAATGGCCGCCAGGATAATGTCACAGGCCTCGTCAATTTCCGGGAAGGTAATGGTAAGCGGAGGGGCAATGCGCATGGACTTGTCACAGAAAAGGAACCAGTCCGTGAGGGCGCCTTTCAGGATGGCATTGTCAATGATGGGCTTCAGGATGTCAAAGGACTCAAACTCCACGGCCATCATAAGGCCCAGGTTCCTGATTTCTTTGATGGCCGGGTGTACCAGCCGCTCTTTGAACCGGGCAGCTTTGGCGTTCACCTGCAGCAGCAGTCCCTCTTCCTGAATCACCTGCAGCGTGGCCAAAGAGGCCGCGCAGGAAACAGGGTGCCCCCCAAACGTGGTAATGTGCCCCAACATAGGATCGTTCTTAAGTGAATGCATGATTTCCTGGCGGGAGATGAACGCCCCAATGGGCATGCCACCGCCCATGCCTTTGGCACATGTAAGGATATCCGGCACCACACCGAACTGCTCAAACGCCCAGAATGTGCCGGTGCGCCCGAAACCACTCTGGATCTCATCAAGAATCAGGAGCGCCCCAACTTCTCGGCATCGGGCCTGCAACGCCAGCATATAGTCTATTGACGGAACCCTGACGCCCGCCTCACCCTGCACTGTTTCCAGGACCACTGCCGCCGTACGCGAAGTGATCTGCGCCAAATCCTCCACCTGGTTATGGCGGATGTGCCGCACGTCAGGCAGGAGCGGCCGGAAAGCCCGTTTAAAGCTCTCAGAACCGTTCAACGATAAAGAGCCTTGGGTAGAACCATGGTAAGCCTTCTCAAACGCGACCAGTTCGGTGCGGCCGGTAAAGCGCTTAGCCAGTTTGCAGGCTCCCTCCACTGCCTCGCTGCCGGAGGAAACAAAATAGACGTTGTCTAGCCCAGCCGGCAAGGTTTGCGCCAGCGCGTGCGCCAATTGGGCCGGCGGTGCCTGCACAATCTCGCCGTACACCATCAGGTGCAGATATTTATCCAATTGACCCTGGATGGCTTGCAGCACCCTGGGGTGCCGATGGCCCACGTTGCTCACCCCAATCCCCGAGATCAGGTCCAGGTACTGTTCGCCGTTTGGTCCATACATGTAAACCCCCTCGGCACGCTCCACTTCTAAAAGCAAAGGAAAATCGGTGGTCTGGGCTTGGTGTTGCAGGAAGAGTTGGCGAGGTGAAAGCATAGTATTTTAGGTTAATCTGGGGCAAAGATACGAAGAAGGGGTTAAGAGCTTTCGATTGGTTTAGTCTGTATCCATCAGGAGAGAAGTAGCAGAACTGATTCTGGCCTGTTTTGCAGAAATCTGGGAAGAAACGAACCATCCTAACCCTCCCCAGGAGGGGAGTCGCGCAATCCATGAGTAAGCGGATAGGGACGCAGTTTTGGTCCTTGGTGATAACACCAACAACGGCGGGAAGTTTGGAGCGTAACCACAACGGATTGGTGAGTCATTCACCGGGAAAATCAAGAATGTGGGGGGCACCTCTTGTGGGTGCCCTTTGCAGTAGTTTCCGGTGATTCTGGTAATTGCCGGTTATTGGGGAGGACACGTGGGAGACAAGGCGGTGCCTGGTCTCTACATGTTCAAATAGTCCGAGCAGACATCATAACCATCTGTTTCCTGGGGCAGCCCGGGGCGAAGGCCTACAGTGAGGCCGAGACACGGTCTGCCGCACGGATGAACTGTTCAAGCGGCAGTGGCCTGCGTGTACGATGCAACAGATACCTTTAGCCAGGTGGTATCTTAAGTGAAGCCTCCCTGTCCGAGCGTCAGCGAGTTTGAGGCTTCTTGATTCTTTTGGTTACTTTTCTCATCAAGGAGAAAAGTGACAAACCTCCAAACGGAGGAACTAGCCCTAAAAGCAGAGTAGGAATGAAGTGGGAGGTAATTGCCCAGAAAATGCCCCTGAGGCTTGCGCCTCACTGCAGTTGCAAACATGCAGGCCATGGTAAGTCCAAGTCACAGACTTGAACCAGGATGAGGAGAAAAGGTAAAGTCCCAGACTTGAACCAGAAAAGAGGGGCCGAACTCCTCTAAAACAAGCTAAAAACAAAAAGGGAGACTTTCGTCCCCCTCTCTACACTAAAACCAAATCTTTATTTCTTAGCCGTCTGCAAACGCTCCAGCAACAGCTTGGTGAACTCGCGCTCAGCGCGGTAAAACAAGGCCAGTTGGCGGGGGCTGATGATGCGCAGGTATTTATCCATGTATTCTTTTTCAAGGTCTAATTCCCGCTGACGGATGTTTAATCGGGCTTCTAAGCCGGTCTGAATCTGCTCATCGGTGAGGGCATTCAGGTTCTGTTCTTTGTAGGGGCGGCTTTTCTGGCGTAGTTCGTTCCGTTTACGATCATGTTCCTGGTAAACGGGCCAGAAACGCTGGGCTTGGTCACCGGAGAGGTTTATCTTATCAGTGATGAAGGCAATCTTGGCCGTCTCTATTTTCTCTATGCGGGCTTTGCGTTCCTCGGGCGTTTCTTTGTTCTGACCCTGGGCAAGGGTAACGGAGCCAGTGAACAGGAAAAACAGAAACAGCAACTTGGTCAATTTCATTCTTTTGGGGTTAACGGTAATCATACTCTTCTTCCAACAACTCCTGGGTATGGTTTTCATTCAGGTCGGTGCGGCGGACATCCAGGAACTCCAGCGACTGGTTCGGCTTCACGGCCGGTACCTCGGCCAGATCAGCGGTTTCCAGTTCTTCATGGTTCACCAGGTACTGTAAGATATCTTGCTGCGATACTTGGGCCATCACCGCGTCTGTAGACGGGTTGGCGTCAAAGTACTGGGTGGCCAGAAAAGACACGGCAAACACCAGGCCCAAAGAGGCGCCGGCTACCGCCGTCCTGAACTGCCAGAACCAAGCCACCGGGGACGCTGAACGAGCTGGCGCGGCATAGGCCGTTCGCTGCATAATGCGCGTGGGCAGGGTATCAAAATAATGCTCGGGAACTTTAAAGCCCGGGTCTTTTGGTAAATCTGCCATATCTAGCTCCTTTTTCCTATCCATCTGTTTCTTAGATGTGTTTTGCTTGAAGAGGTTTAATCTTTTTTCAAATATTCCTCAATTTTTTTTACCGCTATGTGGTAAGAAGCCTTGAGGGCGCCTACAGAAGTGCCCAGAATCTCAGAGATCTCCTCGTATTTGAGATCATCAAAGTACTTCATGTTGAAGACCAGCCGTTGCTTGTCAGGCAGACGCAGAAGTGCCTTCTGGAGTTTCAGCTGCACCTCGTCGCCGGAGAGCGTGTCTGTGGATTCAAGCTTCTGCGTGAGCTCAGCGGCCACGTCATGGATGGGCAGGAAAAAACGTTTCTTTTTAGTGCTCAGGAAGTTGAGGCATTCATTGGTGGCAATGCGGTAGATCCAGGTGTAGAGCTGAGAATCTTTCCGGAAATTCTCCAGGTTGGTCCAGACTTTCACAAATACCTCCTGGGTCAGGTCATCGGCATCGTCATGGTCAATGACCATTTTGCGCACGTGCCAATACACCTTCTGCTGGTACTTGCGCACAAGCTGGTTGAAGGCCAGGTTCCGGGAATCTGGGTGCTGGAATTTCTCTAAAATCTCTTTGTCTTCCAAGGGAAGGGCGTGGTTCAGGGTAAGTGACTATTGTGTTTGGCTCAGAGTAGAGGTCTAATCAAATTCCTGCTGGGTTAAGGTGGAAAAACCGCTTCTGTTTAGGAGCCGATTTCCGGAAAACGGACCCTAAACAGAAGCGGAATTAGTAAGTTAATAAGTGGCTAGCCACGCCCTGAAATTACTTTTTGCGGGAGATGGCGCGCTGCACGGCAGAAACAATGCTCTGCTCATTGAGGCCGTATTTCTCCATCAACTGCTCCGGCGTACCGCTTTCCCCGAAGGTGTCCATCACGGCCACAAATTCCTGCGGCGATGGTAACTGTTGGGCCAGCACGCGGGCCACAGATTCACCCAGGCCACCGTTGTAGTTATGCTCCTCGGCGGTCACCACGCAACCAGTCTTGCGCACTGATGCCAGGATAGCCTCGGTATCTAATGGCTTGATAGTATGGATGTTGATGATTTCCGCATCAATGCCTTGCTCGGCCAGTAGCTTGCCCGCCAGAATGGCTTTCCAAACCAGGTGGCCGGTGGCCAGAATGGTCACGTCCTTGCCTTCATTCAGCATCAAAGCTTTCCCGATCTCAAACTTCTGATCAGCAGGGGTGAAGTTAGGCACTACCGGTCTACCGAAACGGAGGTACACCGGACCTTCATAATCAGCGATGGCGATGGTAGCGGCCTTAGTCTGGTTAAAGTCACACGGGTTGATCACGGTCATGTGGGGCAGCATTTTCATCATGCCCAAATCTTCCAGAATCTGGTGGGTGGCGCCGTCCTCGCCCAAAGTAAGTCCCGCGTGCGAGGCGCAGATCTTTACATTCTTGCCCGAGTAAGCCACGCTCTGGCGAATCTGGTCATACACCCGGCCCGTGGAGAAGTTGGCGAAGGTACCGGTAAAAGGGATCTTTCCGCCAATGGTCATCCCGGCGGCCAGGCCAATCATGTTAGCCTCGGCAATACCCACCTGGAAAAAACGCTCCGGAAACTCCTTGATGAAGTCGCCCATCTTAAGGGAGCCAACCAGGTCGGCGCACAGGGCCACCACGTTAGGATTGGTGCGGCCTAGTTCCAACAGGCCGGCCCCGAAACCGGAGCGGGTATCTTTAGATTCTGAGTAAGGGAAGTCCTTCATCTTAGTTGAAAAGTTTTATCGTCGTCGTTAAATTCGATTTAATGGTGAAATTCTTCACATCGGTGAATTGGCTGCCTTTTGCAGATTTCAGCCTATAAACAACCCTGTATTTCCCGGGCTGCAAAGGTACGCTTATTTTACTGCTGCCTTCGGGCAGGTTCCAGAGCCAGTCCTGGGTTCCGTCATTGTTCACCAGGTACAGGCTGCCGTAGCCTTTCAGGTCCTGGGTGATGTTAAGCGCGCCCGGCGGGGCAAAAGTAATCTCCGTGGCCTGACCCTGTTTAATGGTCACCGTTTTCCTGATGCGCGGCAAAGTGAGCAATTCCACCTCATAAGTGCCGGTTAGGTATTTCTGCTGGCTGGGGAACCGCTGGGTCTCCAGTATGTACGGACTGCCTTTCTCGCGCACCAGTGCCGTCACGGACCCGTAGGAGGTAGGCGCATCCTGCCGAAGATACAGGTAGCCCTGAGGGGCTTTCACCTTGAAGACGTTGTGCTGCCCCGGCTTAATGTTCAGGTTCTGCAAGCCCACAGCCGGTAGCGTGTTCACTACTAGATCATAGGAAAGCAGCGCGTCAATCTCCAGCACATCGGGTTTGCCCGCCAGATCAAGGTAATGCACGAAGTTGTACTCCGGCTGCCCGGTCACGTTATTCAGGAAAGTGAGGTTCACGTTGGTTTCTACCGGGCGTCCGGCATCATCCGTGAGCTCTACTGATACCGTGGTCTTCTTCAAAGTGATGCTGATGACGTTGTCCAGCACTTTCTGGAAGGTTTTAATGTCTGAGGCGTTGTAGTACTGGCCCATGCAACCAAACTGCTGCGCGTACCCGGGGTCATCGCCCAGGCCAATAATGAACGGTTTCAGGAAAACACGCTTTTTCTGCAGTGCCAGTGAGGTAGCACATGGGTCACCGCCGCAGCTTTCCAGGCCATCGGTGATGATCACGATCACGTTCCGGGAGTTTGCATCAGCCGGGAAATCATTCGCCGATTGCTCCAGGGAGTAGGTGATGGGCGTGTTGCCTTTGGGTGTGATCTGCTGCAACCGCTTTTTAATGGCCGCGGCGTTGTGGGCGGCAAACGGAACCTCCAGCTTGGTGTCTTTGCAGTTCTTGAGGTTTACCGGTGTCTGGTGACCGTACACCCGCAGCGCGATCTCGAGGTTGGCATAGGAGTCCAGGGAATCGGCCATACGGGCCAGCATTCGCTGGGCTACTTTCCAGCGGTCACTGGTTTCCCATTTGGCCTGCATAGACCCCGAGGCATCCAGCAGGAACAGCAGACGCGTCTTCTTAGGCGCCGGTGCCTTGTTTTGCGCAGCCGCAGGCGGAACCGTCATGCTTCCTATGAGAAAGCAGATGAGCCACAGATAAACGGAGCGCAGGAACGTCATACCTAAGAAGGGTAGAAGGGCAGACGCCTAAACGCCTGCCCGCCGGTGAATGAATTAATAATCGTTGAGGGTTTCTTTCAGCTGCAGCAAGGCCTGTTCCAATTGGGCATCGTTAGGCGCTACGCCGTGCCACTTGTGTGAGCCCATCATGAAGTCCACGCCATAACCCATCTGGGTGTTCATGAGAATGCAGATAGGCTGGCCCTGACCGGTCAAGGCTTTGGCTTCATCTAGTACCGGCAGCAGGCTGGCGAAGTTGTTACCGTTGTCGCAGTGCAGCACTTTCCAGCCGAAGGCTTCAAACTTGGCGTGCAGGTTACCCAGGCTCATCACGGCGTCTACCGGACCGTCAATCTGCTGGCCGTTGTAGTCCACGGTCCAGATGAAGTTGTCTACTTTGTGGTGGGCGGCGTACATGGCGGCTTCCCAAACCTGGCCTTCCTCCAACTCACCGTCGCCGGTAAGCACGTACACCAGTTTGTCATCGCCGTTCAGTTTCTTTACCTGCGCTGCGCCAATAGCCACCGATGGACCTTGGCCCAGGGAACCAGAGGCGATTCGGATGCCGGGCAGCCCTTCCTCGGTAGCCGGGTGGCCCTGCAAACGGGAGTTCAGTTTCCGGAAAGTAGCCAGTTCTTTAGGATCAAAATAGCCGGCGCGGGCCAGGGTGCTGTACCAAACTGGGGAGATGTGCCCATTAGACAAAAAGAACAGGTCTTCCCCGATGCCGTTCATGTCAAACTCAGGCTTGTGCGTCATCTGCCGGAAGTACAATGATACCAGGAATTCGGTGCAGCCCAGCGAGCCACCCGGGTGGCCGGAGTTCACGGCATGCACCATGCGCACGATGTCGCGGCGTACCTGGTAGGCCACGTTCAGCAGTTGTTCCGCGTCGTAGTTGAATGGGTTCATATGAGAATAGGAGGAGGGTTTAAAGGTTGAAAATAGGAAGGCGCGCCTTCCATTAAAATCAGTTTTGGGCCAGAATTTAGGAAAATAGGCCTGAAACAGAAAAGAGCCGCCCACCCCAAATACGGAAGCGGCGGCTCTTCTATCGTTATTTCAGCAATTGGGCGGTGTGGTTCTTTGTGTCTACCTTGGTGATGATATCTTCTATCTTGCCTTCCTCGTCAATCACGAAGGTGTACCGCATGGTTCCCATGTATTTGCGGCCGTACATGCTTTTCTCCTGCCACACACCATATTTTTCCACGATCTCGTGCTCGGTATCGGCTAGCAGCGGGAAAGGCAGGTCAAACTTCTGGATGAACTTCTGGTGCGATTTCTCATCGTCTATGCTCACGCCCAGTACCACGTAGCCTTTGGCCAGAAGCGCGTCATAGTTGTCGCGGAGGTTACATGCCTGGGCCGTGCAGCCCGGCGTATCGTCTTTGGGGTAGAAGTAAAGCACCACTTTCTTGCCTCTGAAATCGCTCATTTTCACCGGCGCACCATTCTGGTCTTTCACCTCAAAGTCTGGGGCCGCATCACCTATCTGTAGCATGTTGTGTAGTTGTTGGTTGTTAGTAATTAGTTGTTAGTGTTTAGCGATTAGTTGATAGTCTGAAAATATACGGCTGTTTGTAGGCTGTTTTTAGGCTGTTTTCAGGAAAAGAGCCCTAAAACAAACCCGGTAGTTGTGAAGAAACTTACAACCAACAACCAACAACTAAACACTAAATCTTGGTAGTATACACGGCTTCGTTGCCCATGGCGTCTTTCACGCGCAGTACTACGTCACCAGCCAAAGGTACAGTTTTATCCAATTTCTCTGAGGTGAGGGTTGAGTTTTTGTGTTCCCATTTGAGCAGGAGCCACTGGCCGTTCACCTCACAGTTCCAGCTGGCGATTCCCGAGAGATTGTCCCAGATTCTGAAGCTGATCTGGTTGGGTGATTTGCTGACTAGTTTGACCGTAGGCGCCACGGTATCGCTCAGTACTTTGAACTTGCCCAAATCTTTCGCGCTGAAGGTGATGGCGTCACCGTTCCAGGTACCACCCAGAAATCCGGCGCCTTTGCCCCAGCCCAGCGCGTACACGGCCGCTTTAGACTTATCCAGCGGCAACTTAGCGGGCCTGATGGTCACTCTGGCTGGCTGGAATAATGTGGTCAACGGGTTGTTGATGCTGAAGACATCCTGCGCATCGTGGTAGGTCTGCAGAATGAGTGTATCGTACAATGAGTTCTTCCCGAAGGTGATGTCCATGAAACGGTTGGAGTACAGGTACTCAGTGCCTGGCGGAATGAGGTGGCTGAAAGGGAACCGCACGCGTGTACCGCTTACCTCAGCTGAATCCGGCAGGCCGCCTATCATGTTGTAGAGGTATACCGAGCCCGCTTTGGTGGTGTAAGACGGAATCACCGCATACTTATAGTTGCCGATGTAAAGGTCCAGGTTACGGGCCTCCTTGGCGGTATCGGCTACGGTGATTTTCAGGAAACTCTCCACTACCTCGTGCCCGATCTTAGGTTTGGAGACCACAGGAGTGCCCATGGATTTATAGGCACTGCTTTCGCCTTTGAGGTAGAAACGCAGCTGGGTGGTGTTCTTGTAGGAGTCGTACAGATCGGCGGTCACCTCGTAGACTTTGCCTTCCTCTATTCTGAACCGGCCGCGGTTGTGGTCAATCTCATAGATAGGCAGGGAGTTGCCGTCTGCCACGTACAGGCGCTGGAAAGCGCGGTTGTTGATCTTGAGCACCGGAAAGTTGATGTGCGCCGATACCTGCCGCTGCTTTTCAAACGGAACACCGTCAATGTTGTGGCGGTAGATGGGCTCTCCGTTGATCTTCAGTTCCATGGCCTGCACGCCGTTAGTATTGGCCGCACCGTTGTACTGGTCTATCGCCTGGATCTCCAGCCCCAGCAAACCCGACGCGGTGAGCGTATCTGCGATGGTGTAGATGTTACCCTGTTTCACCGGCGTGAACTCCTGCCGCTTGAATTCACCCTTCACGCGGGCATCAATGCTCTGCGGCGTTAGTGCGAAATTGTACACAGTAGGCGGAATCTGGTCTACAATCTCGGGGAAACCGTAGCGCAACGGGTTGAGCAGGTTGTTTTTGGTGTCACGTACCTCAAAGTGCAGGTGCGGACCGCCGGAGCCTCCCGTGTTGCCGGAGAAAGCGATGACGTCACCCTTCTTCACCGGGAACTGGGCCTCGTTGAAGGACGCCTCCACGTCAAAGGACTTTTTCTGGTACTGCAAGCCCAGCATGTAATCAGCGAGGGCCGGTACCAGGTGGTTCAGGTGGCCGTACGTGGTCACCAAACCGTTAGGGTGCGTCACAAACACCAGGTTACCATAGCCATAGCTGGAGATCTTCACATAGGAGATGTAGCCATCGCCGGCCGAGTAGACTGGCAAACCAATTTTACCCTCAGTCTTGATGTCAATGCCACCGTGGAAGTGGTTGGGCCTGATCTCACCCATGCTGCCCGAAAGAAAATTCTGGGTGCCTGGTTTGATGGGGAACGCAAACGGGTTGGCCGAAAAAGAGGCCTGGGGAGTAGGCTGGGCCTGCGCCAGGGCAGTTCCGCTACTTCCCAGTAATAAGGCAATGAAAAATGAACGTACGCTACTTAACTTCAAAATTCAAAAGGTTTTTGTCTTCTATAAACGCCTCAAGTCTGTCTCCTATTTTAACGGGGCCCACGCCCGCCGGCGTACCGGTGAAAATAAGATCGCCTTTCTTGAGGGTGATGAACCGGGACATATACGCCAGAATAGCGCCAAAGTCATGGATCATCATGCCTGAATTTCCCTGCTGTTTCAGCTCGCCGTTTTGTTTGAGGCTGAAGTTGATGTTGTTAAAGGCCGGAAACTCTTCTACGGGCAGAAAGTCTGAGATAGGAGCGGAGCCGTTGAAGCCTTTGGCCAAGGTCCAGGGCAGGCCTTTGGTTTTAGCCTTGGTCTGCAGGTCACGGGCGGTGAAGTCAATGCCAATCCCGATGCCGTCAAAGTACTTGCTGGCGAACTTAGGCTGGATGTTCTTGCCTTCCTTGCTGATGCGCAGCACCAGTTCCACTTCATAATGAATATCAGTGCTGTAGTCTGGGAAGTAGAACGGTTCGTTGTTGCGAAGAACGGCGGTATCTGGTTTAAAGAAAATCACGGGCTCGTCCGGAACCTCGTTTTTCAGCTCAGCAATATGTTCAGCGTAGTTACGGCCTATGGCAAGTATTTTCATGACGTATCTTTTGTTTTCAAAGATAGGACTTTCTCGTGGTCGCCTCAAGTCTGGTAAAAAGACTTCCCCAAAAATAAAATTGGCATGGAATTGTATGTGGGAATAAACATAGATTTGCCCCGGATTTCTGAGCGGCCAACACTTTGTTAATTTTTCTCCGTATAGGTCATCGTTCCTATGCAGAGGGCAACACCGGAGCAGGATCTATTTTGTATTACCTTAACCTATCTATGAAAATGAGCATGTTTAGAAATGCACTCCTCACATTGGCGGTTCTGCTGATGGTAGGGTGTACCACTGTTCCAATCACGGGCCGCCGGCAGCTATCGCTGGTGGGTGACCAGGAGGTGATCCAGATGTCTTTCCAGGCCTACAGTGACCTGATGAAACAAAGTAAACTTTCTACAAACGCTACCCAGACTGCTATGGTGAAACGGGTAGGCCAGCGGATACAAGGTGCCGTGGAAAGCTTCATGCGCCAGCAGGGAGCCTCGGCACAGTTGGAAGGTTACCAGTGGGAGTTTAACCTGATCCAGGATGACAAACAACAGAACGCCTTTGCCATGGCCGGCGGAAAAACCGCGGTATACACTGGCTTGCTGCCCATCACGCAGAATGAGACCGGCTTAGCCGTGGTAATGGGTCACGAGATTGCCCACGCTATTGCCAAGCACTCCAATGAGCGCATAAGCCAGCAACTGGCTGCCGAGTTTGGCGGAGCTACCCTTGGTTCTTTAGGCGGAGGTGCTTCTTCCCAGGTGTTGAATACTGCCTATGGAATCGGGGCTGGGGTAGGCCTTATGAAATTCGGACGGACCCAGGAATCTGAGGCTGACCGTTTAGGGTTGATCTTCATGGCAATGGCTGGTTACAATCCAGAAAGTGCCATCTCTTTCTGGGAGCGGATGGCCGCCTCCAGCAACGGACAGTCGCCACCTGAGTTCCTGAGCACGCACCCTTCCAACGAAACCCGTATCGCGGATATCAAGAAGAACATGCCAGAAGCGAAGAAATATTACAAAGCCCGCTAAGCCATGAAAGCCAGAACCAAATGGTTTGTTTTCAGCGCCGTTTTAATAGCGCTCTTGCTGAAGTCTGACAAAGCAAGGTAGTACCACGTAGTGCGTATCAAATAGCACGATGAATGACCATTTGAACAGAACGGCCTCCCTAAATCAAGGGAGGCCGTTCTGTTTTAGGCCCGTTTTAGTGAAAAGAGCTGGAAACGACTGGCATTCCATTAGAGACTAGGCACGGCACTCTGTATCCGCTGGCCTACCCGTTTCACCATGGAGGCCGTTCCGTTATAATGGTGTTCTCAGAAAAAGAAGTTAATTCCTTTTGGAAAAATTTGTGAAAAGTAGCAGTTCCAGCTTTTGATTCTCCTTTGTCATAGGATAAAATACGAATTGAATAATGATATTTTCTTGTCCTTTGGAAGTCAATAATTCATTAATATCATTCAACCACCTTCCAATACTTATTTGTAAGTATTGGAAGGTGGTTGAAACCAACATAATTTTGCAGTGCAATGTTTCCCCCCGCGTTGTCTTTAGCTTAATTCCTCTTCAACGCTTAATAAATCATCATGAGATATTTATTTTCCTAACATCACAGATGGGAAAGTTAATGTCAAATGGTTTTATGTTGATTTTCTAATATATAATAAAAATTTAATAATTGGGATAATCGAACTCACTTCTGTTAACCTCTTTTGGTGGCATCCATGGTTCAACATCTACTTTCTGCCTTTGATTAAAAATTCTTCTCAACAGGTTTATTGATTTTAAAGAATTAGATGATGCTATTTGGATGCTTTAAATAATGGTTTACCTATAATCATACTTCAACCATAATAAATTAAAATTAAATATCTGCCTATGCATTTTTTTACAACCATTAAAGCAATTGGTTCCCGAGCAAGTATGCTGCTCATATTGCTGTTTTCTGTCTGTTTTACAGTAAGTGGCCAGGAAAAGACCGCTTACTCCATAACCGATATCATTGGTGACTTTCAAGCTTATAATCAGCCTGGACCATTTTATTTAGTAGTAGGAGACTTTACCTCCTGGCACGATGCCAGTGTGAATAGGGTAGCTGTTCTAAATAGCTCATTAGATTTGGTTTCCAACTTTAAATCTGGGACTGGGTTGAATGGTCCTGCTTATGCAACCCTTAACCTGGGAAACAACTTCTTGGTGGCCGGAAATTTCACCACCTACAATGATACCCTAGTAAATAGAATTGTCCTGCTGAAATCCAATGGAAGTATAAGTAAATCATTCAAGGCCGGGACCGGGCCTAATGGTGCAGTCCGTGCTATTGCGAAGAATGGGGATAAATATATAATTGCTGGTGATTTCACATCTTATAATGGGAAGTCGGTTAATCATATTGCCAGGTTAAACACTGACGGAACCCTGGACGAGTCCTTCAATTTGGATGGGGAAGGAGCTAATGGCAGTATTCAAACGGTGTTGGAGTATAATGGTAAATTCTATGTGGGTGGGGATTTTACCTCCTACAATGGAACTGCCATTAACCGTATTGCCAGATTAAACACCATTGGAACGCTGGATAATGGTTTTGACCCAGGTAGTGGCGCCAATGGAACCGTTTATGCTATTGAGATGAATGGTAATCTGCTTATTGGCGGGGCATTTACAACTTTTAACGGCTTGGATAGAAATCATTTCGCCAGTGTTAAAACCGATGGAACTGTTATCTCAAGTTATAATCCTGATCCATCTTCAATGAAAACTGTAAGAGCTATCACCGTAAGATACGGCCAGGTTTTAATTGGTGGCGACTTCGGGTATGCTAGCATAGGTGAAAACGGGATTGTTGGATTTCGTAATGGTTCCTTTAGCGGCATTGAAAGTACTGATGTCATCTATGATTTGGATGGATATGGCACTTACGGCGTAATGGCCGCAGGAAGCTTTGGGGCAAAAAGTGTTGAGCCTCCTTTTACAATTAATTTCAATAGTGTATCTCCAGCAGTTGCCAGACCCGGCGACAAAGTCACCGTGCGGTTCACTTATAATGGTTTCTATAACTCCCAAACCTTTTTTGAGGTGATTTTCAGAAATGGAAACAATAGCAGTATTATGGCTACCACTGTTCCCGGAGCTCCCCTTAAAGAAGAAATAGAAGTTAACCTACCTGGAGAAATGGCCAACGGAGTTTACACCATTACTGTGGAGGCTAGAAATCCTGATGTTTCTGATAGGTCAGTCAACCCGGCAGGGGATTTAACCGTTGCACCTACAGAGTGGACCGGGGCAAAAACAGCCGATTTCGGTAATGCTGAAAACTGGACTCTGGGGCTTCCCAATGTGAATACTGATGTAATCATCAAAACTGCCGCCCGGTTTCCTAAGTTAAGTACAGGTACTTTTAACGCTAGGAATTTCCTCATTAATCAGGGAGCTTCTTTTACCCTTGCCACTGGCGGGACTTTGAATGTAAGGAAGAATTTTACCAATAATGGAGTTTTCATTCATGAAAATGGAATCTTAACCGTGGGTTCTATTGGCGGAAGTTCTTTAACCCAATTAAACAATTTTACGGTTAGTACCACCGGCACAGAACTGGCTGGAGACGTGGCCATAGCTGGGGTACTGACCTTAAAAGGTGACTTAAAGACTAATAACAATAGGCTTATGTTGTTGTCTGACGAAACAGGAACGGCCTATGTAAAAAATGAAGGTGGGGAAGTGATAGGAGAAGCTTCTATGGAACGCTACATTGAAAACCAATTCAATGTTGGTCCGGGCTATCGTCATTTTGCTTCTCCTGTGGAAAACACAACGGTTGGAGATTTAGCAGCCGGGAATTATGCTCCCACAGTCAATCCTGCTTACAACAGTGCATCCAATCCTTATACAATAAAGCCATTCCCTACCATATTTGGCTACGACCAAAGCAGATTGGCTTCTACAAATGCCACCACCAGCGCTTTTGATTTTGGATGGTATTCTCCTTCCTCTCTCTCTTCTTCCTTAGAGCCTGGAAAAGGGTATTCCGTGAATATTCCTGCTTCGGCAAAAGTGACCCTAAGCGGACAACTGAATTCTGGGAATATCAAGATCTCTGGGTTAGGAAATCAAGGAATAGGCGCAGCTTCCGGGTGGCATTTATTAGGGAATCCATACCCTTCTCCTATAGACTGGGAAAAACTTACCCTCTCAGGTGGTATAGATAACGCCATTTATGTTTACCGGTCCTCTGGTCAATATATTGGAACATATGCTGCATTTGTTAATGGAGTAGGTGACGCAGATGCCCGGTACGTTGCCCCAATGCAAGGATTCTTTGTTCATGCCTCCTCTAATGGACAAAGCCTGACTTTCACAGATGAAGCCAGAGTTTACAATGTTGAAACTGCCATGTACCGGACAGGGCCAGATCTACGGCCACAATTACAGTTGAACTTGAAAAATTCAGGTAATCTGTCAGATGAACTATATGTGTATTTCCAGGAGAGTATTTCAGGTCAAGTAGATGGGAAATACGATGCCTTTAAAGTTCTTACTTATAATTTTGATCGGCCAACATTATTTGCCAGGTTAGGTCAGGAACCTCTTTCTATTAAAGGTTTACCTTTAAATAACGCCTTACAAACCTTACCTCTGGAGTTTTATGTGCCTGCCAACGGAACCTATATCTTTTCCGTGGCTGAAATGGCTAATTTCTCTTCGTCTGCCCAAGTACAGTTGATAGATTTAGAGAAAAACGTTACTTATGATTTATCCAAAGGGAAAGAAATCAGTGTGGCCCTTACCACTACCACTAGCCCAACCAGATTTGTTTTACGCTTCGCCTCAGTATCAAACAACCCCTTAGGTGCCGGAGAAGAAGTGAAAGGTTTGCAAGTTCAAGTATTCCCTAACCCTTCAAAAGGAGATACTAACCTTATGCTTTCTGGTTTAAAATCCTCTACTGAGAAGGTGTTGGTGAACCTGTTCAACAGCTACGGGCAGCAGGTGCTTTCCAAAACCTATAAAGGAGGAGAGGCAGAGTCTGGAGTTAAAGTAGGCACTTCTACTTTGGCTGCTGGTGTGTATCACCTGCAGATCACAACCGAGGGTAAAACCATCACTAAAAAGATTGTTCTCCAAAAGTAAATCATTGAGAAGGCAAGCACTGGTGGAAACATCAAGTGCTTGCCTTCCATTTAAGAAACAAAGATGAAAAAGACATTTTACAATATTTACAAAACCTGTTTGTTGACCGGTTCATTGATTTTAGTTGCTGCCTCACTTTCGTTTGGCCAGGCCCCAGGAAGTGGGGGGCCAAAGCCTCAAGAAGAAGAGGAGGAAGAAGACCCTAATACTCCCCCAACCGGAGTACCCATTGATGGGGGGGCAACTTTATTGTTAGCCGCAGGAGCAGGTTATGGCGTTAAAAAACTGCGCGACAAGCGCAAGGCACAGAAACCCTTGAACTAATTAAGATCAGTTAACTGGACCTGAATGTCAATTGCCTCCTCGTTCCTAAATAAAGACACCACAGGTAAAAGCATTTTGTTATGGGCCACTCTTAATGGGTGGTCCATGTACATTTTGAGCTACCTTGGAGTTTACCTAATTGCCCAGATTGCCACTGGATTAGTATCTGAATTAGCCTTTGGCATAAACGCTTCCCTTCATTTTAGTGGATTAGAATTTTTGCTGCGCGGTAAGTCCTGGACGCCAGAAAGCGTAGTTCCCGTTTTTCTCACCTCACCTGCTGTAGCATTTATATTGGGCTGTGTTTGCCTTAGAGCCCTTTTAAAACTGGAGACTACAGGTACAATCTGGAAACAGTTCTTCTTCTGGGGATTTCTACATGGAGTGAACCTTAGCCTTGGAGCAATCATTAGTGGAACTGTTGCTAAGGATGGAATCTGGTTCTCGTTAAAGTGGTCCTCACTTCCTGAACCGTTGATCTTTGCTTTAGCGGGTTTTTGTATCCTTTTACTGGTGCTTATAGGATATTTGGCCTCAGTTTTGGTTTTCATGAGTTGTGATTCCCTAACGCTCATAAAGGAGGGCAACAGATCCATGCTGTTAAATGCAATGCTCCTGTTTCCCTTTATCCTAGGAAATGCCTTTGTGTTCCTTCTTAAATTTCCGGTTGCAAATTATGATCTGGGACTTGGGTGCAGTTTTATTTTACTTGTCATACCCATCTATGTAAGAGGAAAAAGCATGCTGGTGAATGATTTAGTAAATTCCCCTAAGAGAACTGTAGTGGCTTGGGAAGTAGTAATGGCCACAGGCATTTTATCCATCCTGGTTAAAATACTTTTATAGATATAGGTCCTGATTAGCGCTTATAGGGCAGTTGATAATATTTTTGGCGAACGATGAATGATCTGGAAGTTACGAGGGCAGCCAAAATAGAATTAAGAAAATGAAAGATTTATATAGAAAGCAGAAGAACCTTATACAATTCCTTGGAGCTATTGGAGGGCTATACGCGCTTTGGTTCCTGGTTTATGAGTGTTGGATTGGCCCGAATGATTATGTGGACACCTGGCTATCAGAGCGAGTAGCGCATGCTGGTGCTAGGGCGCTAAGTTTGCTGGGGTACGTTACGTCGGTGGAAAAAACTACTATTGTAGTGAATGGAAGACCTACGGTTTTCATTGGGAATCCTTGCAATAGTTTGGCTTTGATGGCGACTTTCACAGGCCTTATTGGTGCTTTTCCAGGTAGCCTAAACAAAAAGCTCTTCTTTATTCCTTTGGGTGTAATGGCTATTTACCTGATCAACGTATTGCGGGTGGCAGCATTGTCTCTAAACCATATCTACAGCCATGGGACTGTTGACTTCAACCATAAATATACCTTCTCCTTTGTGGTATATGCGTTTATATTCTCCATGTGGATGGTTTGGGTAAAGAGATATTCAAATTTATCATTTGAGTTAGAAGGTCAGGTAAGCAGTACCCATGGATAAAACGCAAACAAACAATCTGCCTCCCCTCAAAAAGCTTTACCTGCCATTTGCCTTGGGGTTGGCACTACTGATTCTTGGCACAGCGGTAGATTTTCTTTTTGACCAAATGGAGGTTGTATACAGAAGCATTTTCAGCTTTTTGGGAACACCTTCTCTGTACGATCAGCTTGCCAGGAAGGCCTTTGACGTAAAGGTCCTGACCCTGATTTTGTTAAATGCCTTCTTTTGCTTTCTGATTCTATGGACAATTTTCACAGACAAGGCTAAGCGAAAAATAATCATCTACTTGTCTGCTGGAATCTTCTTTCTTCCTCTGTTTTTTGCGTTAATCGTTAAATTAACCGGAGATGATCCAGGTTTGCGCATGCGGTCTAGAGCCATTATTGATTACATACTACTCACACCTTTCTCTATTTTATTTATCACTCCTTTGTTGGTGCTGTTTAAAGTATCACCTCCTGAAAAGGCTGAGACACAGCTGTATTAGTGCTTATTCGCTGAATTCAAGCACAAAACAGAACGGCCTCTTTCCAATGAAAGAGGCCGTTCTGTTTAGAGGCCATTTTTAAGAAAACAGCCCTGGAATATAAATCTAAGTCGTGCTACCTTATACGCGCCACGTGCTACAAACCTACAGTTTCAATGCCGTCTGCTGCAAAGCGCCGCGAAGCTTAATACGGGTGAGTACTTTCTTTGTGTAGAGCGGGAAATCGCCTTTCATCATCCAGTCATAGTAGCTGGGTTCTTTCTTGAGAACATCCTCAACCGACACGTTCTTGTGCTTCCCGAAATTGAAGACCTCCACGCCGTTGCTGTTGTAGACAATGCGGCCGGAAAGGTCAGCAGTTTTCTGGAAGGTGAACTTGTGCAAGGCCTGCATATCGTTCTGCACAGGGAAAATGGCTTGGTCCTCAGCACCAGGAAGAGGTACTTGCTCGTACTTTTCTACCTGCGCTTTCAGGATTTCGTAGGTGGCAATATTATCTGCTTCAGCACTGTGGGCGTTTTCCAGGGGCTTGTTGCAGTAAAACTTGTAGGCCGCAGAGAGGGTGCGCTGCTCCATCATATGGAAAATGCGGCACACGTCCACAATGGCTCGGTTCTCAATGTCAAAGTCAATGTCTACGCGCAGAAACTCCTCGGCCAGCAACGGAATATCGAACTTGATGAGGTTGAATCCGCCCAAATCACAGCCGCGCAGGAACTCATCCAGTGACCGCGCCAGCTTGGCGAAGGTAGGGCAGTCAGCCACGTCATCGTCGTAGATCTTGTGGATCATGCTGGACTCAATGGGAATAGGGATGGTGGGGTTGACGCGCGTGGTCTTGAGGATTTCCTCACCGTTGGGCATCACCTTGAGCATGCTTATTTCCACGATGCGGTCGCGGCAGATGTCCACTCCTGTGGTTTCCAGGTCAAAGAAGACGATGGGTTTGCGCAGATGTAATTTCATGGACCAGGAATTAAGAAGCGGTAATAGTATCTGCCAGTTTCTGCAAGTCCAGGTTCCCGAAGTTACCGGACGTCATCATGAGCAGGTTTTTGTCTTTCCAGTTATTGTTGAGCAGAAACTCCTGTAGGGCCTGGTTGTCGGTGTACACTTCAATTCCTTCGTCCCCAAAGGCGGCTTTCAGATCCTGCGGGTCCAGCGGAGGCATGCGTTTATGCTCCAGCGTCTTGGGGTTGAAGTATACAATCTTCACATCCGGTGACAGGAAAGTGCCCTTATATTGCGGCAAAAAGTCTTTGTTCAGGCTGCTGAAGGTGTGCAGCTCCAGGCAGGCAATCAGCTGACGGTCAGGAAACTGCTTCTTCAGGGCCTCAGAGGTGGCTTTCAACTTAGATGGCGCATGCGCGAAATCTTTGTAGACCAGCGTGTGCTCGTTCTCGCCTATTTTCTCCAGGCGGCGGGCAGCGCCTTTGAAGGTAGCCAAAGCCTCATAGAAAGCCTGACCTTTGATGCCTATCTGCTTGCAGACTTCTTTGGCCGCGCTGATGTTACGCAGGTTATGCTCGCCAAAAAGCTGGATTTCTACATCGTCCTTTTTGGTTTTGAGCACGGTTTTGCCACTCTTCTTGATTTTGTGCTCGTGGATGGTGTACCCAATGTAGTTCACGTCTGAGTTGTTGGGCACGCACACGTCCAGCACCTGCTCATCATCCTGGTTGTAGATAAGCGTACCAGCCTTGGGCGTCATCTCCGCGAAAATGCGGAACTGCTCGCGGTAGTTCTCCTCGGTAGGGAACACGTTGATGTGGTCCCATGAAATGCCGCTGATCACGCCAATATGGTGGTGGTACTTATGAATTTTTGGTACGCGCTGGATAGGCGAGGAGAGGTACTCATCACCCTCAATCACAATGATGGGAGCATCCTCGGTGAGTTTCACCATCAGGTCGAAGCCTTCCAGCTGGGCACCTACCGCGTAGTCAAACAGGCGGTTGTGGTGCTTGAGCACGTGCAGGATGATAGAGGTGATGGAGGTCTTGCCGTGGCTGCCCGCAATGACAATGCGTTGCTTGTTTTTGGACTGCTCGTAGATGAACTCGGGGAAAGAGAAAATAGGAATATTGTGTTCCTGCGCGTAGAGCAGCTCAGGATTATCCGGACGGGCGTGCATGCCCACAATTACGGCATCGGGGGTGGAATGGAGTTTTTCCGGGAACCAGCCCTCCGCTTCGGGGAGCAACCCTTCGGCGGCCAATCGGCTTTTGGCCGGTTCAAAAATCTCATCGTCTGAGCCTGTAACCTTCAGGCCTTTCCGGTGCAATGCCAGGGCGAGGTTGTGCATAATGCTACCTCCAATGGCAATCATGTGAATGTGTTTATACGCCTCTGTACTCATGTAGTCTCAATCAAAGAGAGCAAATGTAGTGATTTTAGAATACGCCCTTCTACGCAAAGCCCAACGGATTTGTGGATATCTCCTCTAAAATTTGTGGATAGATGAAAAATGGTAATCAGAAACCCGCCCTCAATTACCGTTCTGTAGCGGCGTTACACTGTAACGCCGTGGTGCTCCGATGAAGGCACAGCTGAAAGATGGAGGAACGTTTTTCAGAGCAATAGTAAATTTCAAGTCGCAGAACAGTTCTCAAAGATTGGCAACGGTTCTGTTGCATAGAGGCACGGCGTTACGGTGTAACGCCGCTACAAATCTGTTTTAGGCCCGTTCTTTAGGAAACAGGGGCAAAATGGCAATAAACTGATACTAAGATACCTGCCATTCTATCCCTGAAAATTGTGGATATGTAGCCCTTTTTTGTGGATTACCGGAGGCCCGAACTTAGTTACATTTGCTTTTATGGAGGAGATGAAATTAAAAGCGACGCGGGGTAAGGCTGCCTGGAATCCCAAGCAGACCGTAACGCCCGGAATGGGAAAGCTTCCGCCGCAGGCGTTGGAGCTGGAAGAGGCGGTGTTGGGTGCGCTCATGTTGGAGAAAGACGCCCTCACGGCTGTAATTGACTTATTAAAACCCCAAAGTTTCTACAAAGACGCGCATCAGCGCATTTTCAAAGCGATTCTGGCCCTGTTTGACAAATCAGAGCCAATAGATATTCTTACCGTTACCCAGGAACTGCGCGAGCAGGGCGAACTGGAGTTTGTGGGCGGGGCCTTTTACGTGACCCAACTCACCACCCGCATCAACTCGGCGGCGAACATTGAGTTTCACGCCCGTATCATCACAGAGGCCGCCATCAAGCGCGACCTCATCAGTATTTCCTCTGAGGTGCTTGGCCGCGCCTACGAAGACACCACCGATGTGTTCGATCTGCTGGACTCTACCGAGGCCAAGCTGTTTGAGGTGTCTGAAAGCAACATCCGGAAGAACTTTGATGACATGCAGTCTTTGATGCACAAAGCCATCAAGGAACTGGAAGCCAAAAAGAGCCAGAAAGAAGGTTTGACCGGAGTGCCCAGTGGTTTCAATGCTCTGGACCGCGTGACCTCCGGTTGGCAGCCGTCTGACTTAGTGATCCTGGCCGCGCGTCCCGCGATGGGAAAGACGGCGTTCGTGGTTTCGGCCATGCGGAACGCCGCCGTAGACTTCAATAAAGGTGTGGCGATCTTCTCACTGGAGATGTCCTCCATTCAGTTGGTTAACCGTCTTATCTCCGCTGAGGCCGAGCTGGAAGGGGAGAAGATCAAGAAAGGAAACCTCGCTGATTACGAGTGGGCGCAGTTGAACCACAAGATTTCACGGCTGAGCCAGGCACCTATTTTCATCGATGATACCCCAGGTCTTTCCATCCGTGAACTCCGGACCAAGTGCCGCCGTTTGAAAGCGCAGCATGACATCCAGATGGTCATCATTGACTACCTGCAGCTCATGAGTGGTAACACCGAGGGCAAAGGCGGCGGTAACCGTGAACAGGAAATCGCGTCTATCTCGCGGGCTCTGAAGCAGCTGGCGAAGGAATTGAACGTGCCGGTAATCGCACTCTCCCAGCTGAGCCGGGCCGTGGAAACCCGTGGCGGTGATAAAAAGCCAATGCTTTCTGACTTACGTGAATCCGGGTCTATTGAGCAGGATGCGGACATGGTAGTGTTCCTGTACCGTCCGGAGTACTACGGTATCACCGAGGACGAGATGGGTAATCCCACCACAGGCGTAGGTGAGGTCATTATTGCCAAGCACCGGAACGGTGAGGTGGGCAGCGTGTACCTCAAATTCATTGGTAAGTACACCAAGTTCGGTAACCTGGAAGACGGCTTTGGTGGCGGTGGTGCCATAGAAGGTGGCGGCGGCTTCCCAACCTCAGACTTCGACGGACCACCGGCGGGCGGCGGGCCAAGCACCATCAGGCTGGGCAGCAAGATGAACGACGGCGGCGGATTCCCGGCCTCCTCGTTTGACGATGCTCCTCCGTTTTAAGACTATTTTAGAGAAATCAGGTATAAAAAGGCCGCTTCTGCTTAGGAGCGGCCTTTCGTTTTTTCCAGTGGTTCTGAAAAACAAGCTTAAAACAAGCGGAAGAACAATGAATTAGATGATAATGGCTTTATATTAGGAGCATTGAATATTTCGTTGAGGTTGAAGCTGTCGGTTATCCGGGTCTTTCCTCATTTTCTTACTATTTAAAATTTAATACCAAATTACACCTTCATGAAACGAATCGCTTATTCCATTCTATTTGCTTCATTGTCATGGTCCTGCACAAAGGAAGTGCAAAAAGCAGCTGAGCCTGTGCAGCCAGCAAAAATCTATTTAGGAAGTACCGAAAGCAGAATCCAGCAATACCGGGCGGACTCGCAAAAGTATTGGGATAAAGGTGATGCAGAGAATGCCCAGAAATACCGTGATTCCATCAAGGCAGTTATTGTCAACACTTACATTAAAGAACACAGCTTTACCTCCCTGGAAGGTTCTGCCTTTGAAACCGCCAATCAGGACAAGCCCATGTTCCTGCAGGTGACAGCCTCCTGGTGCGTGCCCTGCCGTGCGGAGATCCCCGCTTTAAACCAGATTGCCGAGAAGTACCAGGATCAGGTAGACTTTGTCCTGCTGTTCCAGGACCCGGCAGATAGGCTTACAACCCTTTCCAAAGAGTACAACCCTACTATTACGTTGGTACCTTCCAATAAAGTAGTATCAGACCCTAACACCATTTATATTGCAGGGTTCAGGCACACCATGGGCTTTCCCAGCACCTACCTGATCACCCCTGAAAACCAAGTCATCAACTTCACTCAGGGAGCCCAGGCTCCAAGAACTTATACCAGAGAAGATGGGAAAGAAGTCACCATCACCCAGGAAGAGGCGAACCGGCAGAATTTTGAACGTTTAGAAGCCGAGATCAAAGACTTGCTGCAGAAATCTGCCGTGCACAATCTCTGATCAGTTGTTCTGTAACAGGATTCAAGAGGTGATGACCCACTACAAGTTTTAAGGCCATTTCCAGAAATCACGCTCTAAACAGACTAAGCCTGTATTTTTGTTTTAGGCTGTTTTGCTGAAAACTGGCCTAAAACAAACTGCTTTTAGACAAACAGATCCCGGTAGCCGTTTTTCTTTTCCCCGTTGATTTGGCGGTTGAGTTGGTAAGCGGCGCTGATGAGGGCCAGGTGGGTGAAAGCCTGGGGAAAATTACCCAGCTGTTCGCCCTGTTTGCCTATCTGCTCAGAGTAGAGGCCCAGGTGGTTCGCGTAGCCCAGCATGGTCTCAAACTGGAGACGGGCTTTGTGGTGCTGACCGGCTTTGGAAAGGTTCTCGGCATACCAAAAGGAGCACATACTAAAGGTGCCTTCGTCGCCGGAGAGGCCGTCCTGGGCACCGTCGGTGAGGTTATAGCGGTAAACCAGCGAACCGGCCATGAGTTCTTCTTCAATGGCTTTGAGAGTAGACAGCCATTTGGGGTCAACGGGACTGATCATGCGCACCAGGGGCATCAGGAGCACGGCGGCATCCAGGGTGGTGGCGCCTCTGTACTGCACAAAGGCCTGCTTTTCTTCGCTCCAGTGTTTCTCGTAGACTTCTTCGTACACGGTGTCACGTTCCCGGATCCATTTGTCTAAGGGAGCCGGAAAAGAGCGGCTCTGCGCAATCCGGATGCCACGGTCCAGGGCTACCCAGGCCATGATCTTGGAATAGGTGAAATCCTGCTTTTCGCTGCGCACTTCCCAGATGCCGTGGTCGGGTCGCTGCCAGTTATCGGCCACAAAATCAACCAGAGAGCAAAGGGCTTTCCAGAAGGAATAGGTGATGGGGCCTCCGTACTTGTTGTAGAGGTAAATGGTGTCAATGAGTTCGCCATAGATATCCAACTGGAACTGCTGGGAGGCCTTGTTCCCGATGCGCACCGGCCCCGACTGGAAATAGCCTTCCAAGTGGTCAAGGGTGGATTCGTGCACATCGGTGGAGCCGTCTACGGCATACATCAGTTGTAGGTCAGAAGGCTGGGGCATTTCCTGGCAGCGGTCCATGACCCAAAGGCAGAATTTCCGGGCCTCGTCCATGTAGCCCAGGCGCAGAAAAGCGTAGATGGTAAAGGCCGCATCCCTGATCCAGGTGAAACGGTAATCCCAGTTGCGTAAGCCGCCAATGGCCTCGGGCAGGCTGAACGTGGCGGCCGCCACCGTGGAGCCGTAGGTGCGGGAGGTGAGCAGTTTGAGCGTGATGGCCGACCGCATCACCATCTCGCGCCAGTACCCTTGGTAGGTTGATTTGGCTACCCAATCATGCCAGAAGAGGAAGGTTTGCCGTAGCGTGTCTTCAAAGTAAGCCATCAGGTCCTTAGGGTGTTCCGCTTCCCTAACAGATTGCCCTTCCAGCACAAAGCAGACGGTCTCATTTTTGGCCAGCGTCCAGACGCCTTTTATGTCTCCTTTCTGTACTGTGCAGGGCTTACTGGCCAAGAACCTGATCTGGGTCTGGTCCTGGCCTTCGCTTTGGATGAGGAAAGTCTGGGAATTCTGCCGGGTCACTGAGTGAGGAGCGCGGGCGTAGTCAAACTCAGGTTTGAAATCCATTTTGAAGGACATCTGGCCTTTCACCACTTTCACCATGCGCACAATGACCCCACTGTTTTCCTGCTCTTTGGGAGGCATGAAGTCAAGGAGCTCGGCCATGCCATCCTGGGTGAAGAACCGGGTCTGCAGAATGGCGGTGTCTGGGATGTACTGCTGCCGGCTACGGAACTCTTTAGCCTCTGGCTGAATAGACCAGAAACCGCCTTTCTTGTAATCTAGCAGGCGGGCGAAAAGGGTAGGGGCATCGAACCGAGGAAAGGGAAGGTAATCCAGGGAGCCATATTTGGAGACCAGCGCCACCGTGTGCAGATTCCCGATCAGGCCGTATTTCTCAAGGGGTAGGTAATGTTGCATGTCCAGGTGCAGTATTTTTACTGTAACGGTTTAGGGGAGGGAGTGTTTATATTTCGGGGAAGGGAGCCCAGAAAGAAAGCCTTGTTTTAAGCCTGATTCTGGGAAAATAAGTGAAAAACAGGCGGGCCTTTTAGCCTGTGTACCTGATTTTCGTATAGCAAATGCCCATTGGTTTTCGTTTTTGAATCAGTTGTGGTATGTTCGTGGTAGCGAGGGCTTAGTTTGATCAGATGAACACGTTTCAGTTAAAAAGAGGAAGTTTACGAATAGAGGGGGACCGGATCTTCATCAATGGTGAGCAAGCCAAGTATGTGAAAATACTACACCTGGTGGCCTCCCTGTGCTGGACGGTTTTTTTCTCTCTGCAAGCCCAGAAGCACTATAAAACCTACCTGCTCACGCACCAGCTGTACCAATTAATTTTTGCCGGCATTACGGCGGCCATTGTGGTGTTCTGGCTTTACGTGGGCTACACCCGCGGCATCAAAGACCCCGGCCGAGATGAGATTGACCTCAAGCAGATTGTGAAGGCCCAGAAGAAGCTGCGCGGCTCAGATGAAGTGCCCATGATCACCCTTTTTCTGAACGACAATCGCCGCAAGACATTGGAGTTCAGTAACCTGGATGACCTGCACTTCGCAGATTCACTGGCCGGGCGCGGCGTACTCATTGTGGAATAGCAAAATAAGGCCAGCCTTAAACCGTTTAACAGATAATAGTCCGTTTCAGGCTTGTTTCCCAAAAACAGGCGCAAAACGGATTTTGATCTTTCTACAGGCAATTACACTTAGTATTGCCTTTTGCGTAGGCGAATATCAATGGTTTGGCAACCCATCGGGTACTTTCTAATTGGGCCGAGGCAGGAAAAGATATTCATTATGAGAAACAGCTACAGAAAACTTCCCCTTGCCTTAAGAACATACAACCTCTGGCTCAGGCTGCAGATACTGCTTTGGGTTCTGGGCTTTGGGCTACTCAGCCAAAGCGGCGCCTGGGCTCAGGATAAAGAAAACCTGGACACCGATAAGCAATTGTATTTCTTCCGAATCTGGGGCCACCTGAAATACTATCATCCGGCCTCGGCCATGGGGCAGTTGAAAGCCGATTCATTGTTTCTGGCCAACCTGGCCAAGGTAGACTCAGCCAAAACCCAGAAGCAGGTGAATGCCGTGTTCAAGCAGCTTTTGAACGAGGTAGGCGTGCCGGCCGGGGATAAAGCCGGTCCGCAGAAAGACAACCCCAAAGGCGCTTTCCTGCTCAAGAACCTGGACGATTCCTGGCGCACCAAATCAAAGTTCCTTTCCTCTGATAACCGGAAAATGCTCAACCAGATTTTTGAGCGCCGCTACACCGGGGATAAGCACTATTATACCTACATCCGCAATAACCCGTACGGCGGCACCATGCCCCATGAGCCGGAGTATGCCTTTGAGCCGAAGGAGAACCTGCCGTACCCGCTCCGCATGCTGGCGCTGGCCAAGTTCAAAGCCTTTGTAGACTACCTGTACCCCTACAAGCACCTCATGGACGAGAACTGGGATGCGGTCATAGGCCAGTACATTCCGCAGTTTGCCCAGTGCGAGACCCGCGAAGGGTACGAGCGGCTGCTGCTGGGCGTGAACGCCCGCCTGGATGATACGCAGGCCTACTCGTTTTTCCGGCAACTGCACCACCGCGAGAAGCTCTTCAAAAACCATTACTACCCGCCTTTTGACTACCAGGTGGCCGAGAAGAAGATCGTGGTTACCGCCGTTATTGATGAGGCCCTCTGCAAGCGCTCCAACATCCGCCGGGGCGATATCATAGAAGGGCTGGACAGTGTCTCGGTGGCTGAGTGGGTGAGGGCTCTGGATGCGCTGCTGTCGGTGTCTAATGAGTCCAGCCTATGGGCACGGGTAGGAGAGTGGGGCGATAACCTGCTGTTCCGCTCAGAAGACGCCACCATGAATGTGCAGCTCACCCGCGGCGAGGAACAGCTCAGCACCACCCTCCGGCTCATGGACCCCTCGCAGGCCGCCAAAGCCAAACTCATTGACGCGTACTTTAAAAAGAAGCAGGCAGTACCCTCCAAAAAGAGCAAAGGCCTGGCCTACGCCGCCAAAGGCATTGTGCACTTCAAGATTGACGATACTTTCCGCCTCATCAAAGACGAGACCTCAGAGGAGGATTACCGCCTCATGGACTCGCTTTTCACCCGTGCCACCAAAGCCAAAGGCATCATCTTTGACATGCGCGGCGAGCCAGATAACAGTGATTTCGTGTTCCATTACGCGTACAAGAAATTCGGGAAGAAGAACCACTACTTTGCCCGCTATTTCCAGCTGAACCCGTACCAGATAGGCTCTTACCGCCTGCTTACCCAACCCGAGGTCTATTACCCCACAGACATCACCCCCGATGAAGAGACCTATAACGGCAAGGTGGTGATTCTGGTGGACGGTACCACCCAGAGCATCAGCGAATGGCACACCATGAGTTTGCAGCGCCTGTTCCCCAACAGCATCACGCTAGGCGAGCAGTCTGCCGGCGCCGACGGTGATGTGAAGCGCATAAACCTGCCCGGCAAATACGTGGTGGCGCTCTCGGGCAACGGCATCTATTACCCCAACAACAATGTAACCCAGCGCCTGGGCGTGCGCGTGGATGAGCAGGTGCATCTCACTCTTAAAGGCGTGCTCGCCAAAAAAGACGAGTTACTGGCGAAAGCCATTGAGTTGATTGGGGAAGAGGTGAAAGAGGACGACAAACCAGCAGAGGCTAAAAAAGAAGAGACCAAAAAGCCTGATTCCAAAAAGCCCGAGGCAAAGAAAATAGAAGCGAAGAAGGCGGAGTCTAAGAAAAGCAAGGCTTCATTCTGAGGTAAAAGCTTCCATTCCAAAATATAGCTACCTGTTCATGAGTAGGTTAAGCTGCTGTTTTTTTGACGTATGTCCAAAAAGAACCTGGAAAGCTCCGCTTTAATCTAAGACTGGTTAGCTTTTCCAAATTTGTATATTTACAAAGAATTACAACCCATTACCTTTCGCCTACCTACCTGCTTGCACAAATAAGACAAAGGAGCTAAGAGCCGCCTGTCGCTTTAGAGGTAACCTTCAAACAGGTAAGAGGCTGCCCTCTCCACGCATGAAAATCGTCTTCGTAGTCCCTCCACAAGTTCACTTGCTTGACATCACTGGTCCTGCTCATATTTTCTATGAGGCTAAGGTGTTCCACCCTGAACTTGAGTTGTGCTTCGCCTCCATTGGATCATCAGCTGAGGTTGAGAGTTCCGCCGGACTTTTCTTCTCTAGGCTCACCCCCTTCAACTCTTATACTCTAAGCACAGGTGACTATATTTTCATCCCTGGCATAGACTACTCCATCTTGTCCAATCCCGCTTTCCTGGATTCTGCGCAAGATTTCTTTGGGTGGATAAGAGAGCAGCATGCCTCAGGGGCGAACATCTGCTCCGTTTGCACGGGTGCATTTCTTGTGGCCGAGGCGGGCCTGCTGAACCAGATGTCTTGCACCACCCACTGGGGGTATTTCTCCAGGTTTACCGCCCGGTTCCCGGAGGCGGGACTGAAGCGCAACCGTCTTTTTGTGGAAGACAGGGGAGTCTTCACCAGCGCGGGCGTAAGTTCCGGCATTGACCTCTCCTTGTTTATCTTGGAGCGGCTGTTTGGGCAGAGACTGGCTTATGAGGTCGCCAAGATCACGGTGGTATATTCCCGAAGGGGAGCTGATGACCCGCAGCTGAGTGTTTTCCTGCGCCACGGGAACCATCTGGAAGACAGGGTACACGCTGCCCAGCAGTACATCTTTGAACACCTAGGGGAGAAACTGCTGACCGCAACCATCGCCGACCATGTCAACATGAGCCCACGGAACCTCACCCGCCTTTTCAAGAAAGCGACCGGATTGACCATTGGCGAGTACCTCAACAAGGTAAGGGCATAGAAGGCTGGCCATCTGCTGAGAGAAGGCTATAAGCTAGACTATGTAGCAGCGCAATGTGGCTTTGAGGGTGATAGCCAGCTCAGGAAAATTCTCAAGACGGTCGTTAATTAGACGGTTTATTGAGCGGCATTATTGTTTTGTCCGGATAGAAGCCGTTTATGTCCTTCCGCCCGTTTTCCTTTGGTGGTAGCTTTGCCTCATAATAAGCATTTACATGAAGAAAGCCTTTACCACCTCCCTTTTACTCCTCCTTCTCACCACCATCCACGCGCAGGTTGATCCACGTGTGCGGGGTATAAAAAAACAGATAGAAAAAATTTTGGAAACCACCCATACGCCCGGCTGCGCAGTAGCGGTGGTGGAGGGCAACAAGGTCCTCTATACCCAGGGTTTTGGCTACCGTGATCTCGAACGGAAAATAAAGGCGGACGCCCATACCTTGTTTCCAATTGGTTCTGTTACCAAAGCCTTCACTGCCGCGCTCCTAGGGCAGCTTAGGGATAAAGGAAAGCTTTCGTTTGAGGAAAGCCCACTGAGATATATCCAGAATCTAAAGTTCTACAATGAGCAGCTAAACCGTGAACTGATAGTCCAAGACCTACTGGCCATGCGGACAGGCCTTGCCCTACATGACAAGGCTTGGTCAGGTATTCCAGTGAACGACAGGGACAGTCTGCTAAGAAGGATTCAATATCTTGAGCCTGCTCATAAACTGAGGGGAAAATGGAATTACAGTAATTTCTCCTATTTTACCTTAGGAGTCATCGGTGAGAGGCTTACGGGAAAAACCTGGGAAGAAAACGTGGAATCTTCTCTCTTTAAGCCTTTAGGGATGAACAACTCAAGCTTTGGGATAAAAGGATTATCGAAGACCCAGAATGTGTCCTTAGGGTATATTTCCACCAATGGTAAAGCAGAAGAGGTTGAGTACTTAAACCTTACAGCAATGGCCCCGGCCGGGGGAATCAACAGCAATGCCCATGACATGGGCAACTGGCTGCTGGCCTGGGTCAACAAGGGAAACCTCGTGGGACAACAGGTCCTGCCGGAGCAGTATGTGGCAGAAGCCATAACCCCACAGGCAGTCATGCCAACAGGCTATTTGCCTGATGAGGAGTTCTCAGGCATGTATCAGGCAGGTTACGGCTACGGATGGATTCTTTCTGATTATAAGGGACATTACCGGGTTGAGCACGGAGGCAGTATTGACGGGTTCAGGGCATCCGTAGCATTTTTCCCGAATGAAAAGATTGGCGTGGTGGTTTTAACGAACCAAGCAAACTACGAGGCAGCCATGATGATCAGAAATACCTTTGCTGACAAACTGCTGGAGGCAAAATCAACGGATTGGTTGGCTATATACCTGAAGAGCCAGGAACCCTGCCAACCTGCTTCTGAACCACCATTAAATCAAAAAGCTCCGCCGTTGGCAACCACTCCATCCCATAAGGGATTGGCTGGCAATTATACGAATCCCGGTTATGGAACAATTACCATCTGTTACGAGAATGGCGAGCCGTACACCTATTTTAGAAAAAGGAAGCTTATGATAGTCCCTGCCTTGACAGGAAAGGATGTTTTCCAAGCCATCACTACAACTCCTCCCTACAGGACAGCGATGCCACCGCTGCACTTCAAAAATAACCCAGAGGGTAAGGTAGTCTCCCTTTCCATCCAATTTGATGATGGAATAAAGCCCATTGAGTTTTCCCGCGATTAATTCGGCCTGTCTCTGTTTCTACTCCACCGGCAGTTCTGGCTCTTTCTCCCCAAAAACGTAATGATTGAACCATTGCCAGTTGTGCCAGGTGGCCGCCAGGCGTTCTTTTGGTTTGTTGATGCCGTGCCCGAAGCCTTTGTAGACGATGAGCCTGGAGGGGATACCCCGGTCCTGTAATCCGCGGTAGAGTTCGTAGGCATTAGGAATAGGCACCCGTTTGTCAAACTCGCCGTGCTGGATCAAGGTGGGCGTGCTGGCTTTGTTGATATTGGTCATGGGCGAAGTCTTGAGGTAGATCTCCATGTCTGACCAGGGGGTGGCTTGCAGATACTGGCGGGTGAACGGCGTGATATCTGTGTTGACGTAATAGGTGATCCAGTTGGAGATACCGGCGCCCACTGAGATGGCTTTGAAACGGTTGGTGTTGGTGGTGAGAAAAGCCGAGATGTAACCGCCCTGGCTCCAGCCCATAGAGCCCATGCGGGTGGTGTCAATCATGCCTTTCTTGGCCAGGTAGTCTACGCCACTCATCACATCCCACATATCGCCCACGCCCAAGTTACGCACGTTGAGCGACCGGAACTTCTCCCCGTAGCCTGCGCTGCCCCGGTAATTCACCCGCAGCACCAGGGCGCCTTTCTCCACCCATTGCAGCATGGGGTACACGTAAGAGGGCGTTGGATCTGGCAGGTCTATGCCGGTGGGTCCGCCATGGATGACAATGAGCAGAGGGTATTTTTTGGTGGCGTCAAAGTTTCGGGGTTTCAGCAGCACGCCGTCAATTGAAGCACCATCAGTGCTTTGCCAGGTAATGACCTCGTTCACGGGCGTGTTCCAGCCTTTGATCTGATCAGTGGAGTTAGAGAGTTTTTTCAGGGACTTGTTCAGTTTACCGGTGTAGATTTCCCCCAGATCGGCGTGGTTACGGCCACTTACCGCCACCAGGTCGGTGTTTTTGCTGAAAGCCACGTTGTTGACCAGATCCAGGGCCAGCGATAGGGCTTTGGTTTTGCCGGTCTTGGGATTTACCTCAAAAACTTTCTGCCTGGTTTTTTCCAGGGCATTGAGGTAGAGGCCGTTCTTATTCCAATCCAGCACAGATTTGTTTTCATCTATGGCCTGCGCTATCTCGTGGCTTTTGCCGGATTGGGTGTCATAGAGGAACAGGCGGTTGTTTTTAAAGAAATAGGTGGTAGAATCATTCAGGGAGCTGCTGTATACAAAAGCCTTCCCGTCTGGGCTCCATTTGCTGAAGAAATCACCAGTAGGGTTAGAGATGAGGGTTTTGACTTCTTTGGTATCTGCGTTGATGGTGGCAATGTCTGACCGTAGGCTGCTGTTGATAAGCGGATTAGGCTGCTTATTGAAGGCGATGGTTTTGCCGTCTGGGTTCCAGGCAAAGCTGGTGACGTGGAAATTGCCGGAGGTCAGCTTCCTGGCTACCGATAGCTTGATGCAATCATGCGGCGGAGATGGCGGGGTGGTCGCTGTCTGGAGAGAGTCTTTCTTAGCGGGGTAACACGGCACCTGTCCGGCCAGCGCGATGGAGTCATAGTGGAAGTTCAGTAACCAGAGATGGCTCTGCTTGAATTCCTCGCCCTCAATAGCAAAGGCTCCGTAGCGTTCCTTCATAGTTTTATCCTTTTTGCTTTCCGCTTCGGCTTTGGTATAGGCCAGCCTTTTACCGTCGGGGCTCCACTCATAATTGCCCACGCCGTCCTCATCTTTGGTGACCTGCAGCGCCTCACCGCCGGTCACTGGAATGATGTACAGCTGGTTTTTCTCACCCCGGTCGGCCAGGAAACTCACGAACTTGCTGTCTGGGGTAATACGGGCCGAAGTGCTGCTGCCTTTGGCAGTGCGGGTGAGGGGCTGGGAAGCGGCACCGTCGCGGGAGAGCCACAGCTCAGTATCATAGGCGTTGTTTGTCCAATCGGTGCTGGTGACACTGTAGACCACGGTTTTGCCGTCCGGCGAAATAAGGGGTGAACCCACCTGCTTCAGGCTGATGACTTTCTCAAAAGAAATGGAGGAACCCTGTTGGGCCCTTACGTTTCCTGTGAGCCCCAGGAACAAAAGGAAAACGAACCTGAATTTCAAAAAGGTGGCCATAGATTTAGTTTGTCTTGGAAGAATTTATGCGCACAGGATTTTAACATTAATAAATTAAACAATTTTGTTGCATAAAGGCCAATTTATCGTACTATTAATAAACTTGGTACTTTTCTATCCTTCCAACTAAGACTCTGAGAACATGGGCTTAATTTCTGCCATTCTTGGAAACGCTGGTGCTGTTAGCCAGGAAGAATTATTTAGGAAATTTGGCCAGCTTCTCACCGACCGGGAAGAAATAGAATTGGGTTTCAGATTGTTCCGGTACACGTTTATTTTCACCACCAAAGAGTCATCTTCATAGGAACTATGACAAAACTCAAGCCACTTCTATCGTTGACATTCTTGGCTCTCGGCACATATCCTATCCCCGCCGAAGCTAAGCAGAGACCCTACTTCGGTGCACCACTTGAGCTTCCGGCCCGAGTGGAAGCGGAGAACTTCGACCGCGGCGGCAGGAAAGTCGCTTACTATGATACTACCCGTGGAAATCGAGACCGTGCTTATCGCAGGAAAGAGGACGTGGACATTGCCCGTAACGTCCTCACCAATGGCTTTCACATCAGTGCTATCAGGAGCGGCGAGTGGCTGGAATACACGGTCAAGGTTGAGACCGCCGGCGAGTATGAATTTACGGCATCCGTTGCCACCACCGCTGCCGGCAAGAGCTTCCAGATGCTCATTGACGGTGTCAACCTGATGGGGAATATCATGGTCCCCAACCGGGGCAGCTATCATAGCTACTCTCTCACTGACCCCAAACGCGTGAAACTGGGCGCTGGTCAGCATCTGCTGCGTTTCCAGACTCAGTCTGAATATTTTGATGTTGATTTCTTCGAATTCAAAAAAGTAAGCACTGATCCGCCGCCGCCTACCGCCAAAGTGAACCTGATCCTTGACCTGGATATCATCAACGACTCTGACGATGCAGGGGCTTTGGCCGTGGTGCACAGCCTGATGCGATCCGGTGAGGTCAATGTCCTCGCGATGATGATCACGGTGTCTTATCCGCACAGCGCCCTGGCCACCGATGCGATCAATACTTACTTCGGGCGCCCCAAAATCCCGATCGGTATCCTGAAGGATAATACACTACTCGCCACTGGCGGCTGGTACAATCAAATTTCCCACAACTTTCCCCACGATCTTTCCCACGCCCCCAATGCGACGGAACTCTACCATAAAATTCTATCTAAACAGCCGGATAAGAGTGTCGTGATCGCGAGCATAGGGCCGCTCCGCAACCTCGATAACCTGATGTTATCGTCGGGCGGAATGGACCTGATCCGGCGCAAAGTGAAGAGGTGGGTGGCAGCAGGCGGCCGCATCAGCGAAGACGGCTCTACCGGAACTTCCTTTAACTACAAAATGTCGGGCGCCAGCACCCAACGGGTCATCAACCATTGGCCGGGAGAGGTCTGGTTTGTGCCCAACCAGGTGGGTGACAACATCGCGACAGGAAATCGGCTGCTGGCGGGCAAATCCAATTCAAATCCCGTGCGCAAGGCTTATGAAATAGCAAAGAGCCGATACGACGGCCCTGATTTCCGGCCGAGCTGGGACCAAATGGGCGTGCTGGTTGCAGTGCGGGGCCTCTGGGGCGGAAAGCTGACCTCCGTGACTACCGGCCAGCTGAGATCAGACGTGGGCGGCAACGTCTCCTGGAAATATCCGTCGGCCACTCACCCAGACAAAAATCACCACTTGATCAAGCTCAATGCGAGCACGTCAGAGATGAGCACCATTATAGAGAAAATGATGATGATTGATCCGTGAGGTGGAGAACTACTGTTCCTGAAAATGAGAGAGGGCTGCTTCGTTCTTTGTGACCTGCAGCGCCTCTCCGCCGCGGGAAGCCAAAACTCAGTGCCATAGGCGTTATTCGTTTAATCGGTGCTGGTGGCACTGGCAAGCTATTGATTTAGCACACTCTGTGGCTTGGCTTCTAAATAGCTTGAACTCAATAAATTAAAACTTTACTTGTAAATAGGGTAATATCTGGTACTTTTAATATAGCAGGTGAGAGAATGGGGAATTGAAACCCACATCATCGTTTTAACCCCATTTTTTTCATAATGGCCAGAAAATAGAATGGATTGGTGGAAGGAACCTTCTGGGAATTTCACCGCTAGTTTTTCCTCCTGCTGGGGATTGGTTTACCAAAGCATATAAACCTGAATATAAAGGAGCACCCATGAATTATAGATTGATTTGTGTACTTCTGCTCCTTTTTTGTAGCCCAGCGGTTTATAGTCAGATACCTAAGTCGGAGGCGCCAAAGACTTCAGCAGACTACCTGGAGGTGAGCAGAAAGAATAAGACCGCGGGGTTTGTTTTCCTGGCAGTAGGGGGATTGATATCCCTCTATGGAGCTACCGGTGATCTTTCTAAACAAGACTTACCCTTTGTCTGGCTAGGAGGATCGGTTTTTTCTTTGACCAGCCTTCCGTTCTTTGCCTCTGCGGTGAAAAATGAAAAGCGAGCCAAAAACGCCAACACTTCCCTTGAAATCCGGAGGAGTCCGGATGTATCTGCTTCGTCTTCAGTAGCTTCATCTTCAGCTTCTATTTCCTTCCACCTTAAATTCTAAACACATGGGCTTATTTTCAGCATTGCTCGGGAACGCCGGAACGGTGAACCAAGAAACCTTAATTAAAGATTATGGCAAACTGCTGGCCGAGGGTGAGATGATTGAGCTGGGTTTCAAGCTCATCAGGGATACTTTCATCTTTACGTCTAAAAGGCTGATTCTCATTGAAGTGCAGGGCCTCACTGGAAATAAGGTGGAATACCTTTCTGTCTCCTACAAAAGCATCTCCAGGTTCAGTGTGGAAACGGCCGGGACCTTTGAGCTGGACGCCGAACTCAAGATCTGGGTTTCAAGTGAGGTGGAGCCCAGCATCCGGAAGAAATTCAACAAGGCCGTAGATGTCTACGAAGTGCAGAAAGTGCTGGCTATGCATGTCCTGCGGTAACAAAAGGTATTCAAAGCAATAGCTTTCAAGTGACCGGAAGCCTGTTTAAATATGATAGTTCTATCAAAAATTAAATAAAGGAAGAGATACTCATATGAAAATAAAAGCCACCTTCGCTTCAATTCTCATTGTAGGTTTAGCTGGTTGCCAGAAAGATGCCCCTGACCCAGAGCCAGTACCTACACCTCTAACCTCTTTCAGTATGAAGGTGAATGAAAGTCATTGGGAGCCTAGCCAAGTTGGGGATAATACATGCCTCCGTACCTTCCATGGAGCGTGGTCAGCCTTAACAAAAGATGGTGAGGAGCAACCCTTTTTCACCATTTTGGCCTACAAAGATCCCAGAGCTTTAGGAAACTATAATAGCGAAAACAACCTCCGGATGCAGTTCATGAATGTAAAAGGCAAGGGAGCTTACCCCATCTTGGGTACATATAAACAGGAATTTACCTCTTACGTGGCATTTAACGTTAACAAGCCCGGACAGCCCACCAAACGGTACGTGAACAGAACGGACAAGCCTAATTTTACCATTTGGGTAGGGGAACTTTACCGTATTGAGAACGCACATTTGAAAGGTATCAACGGAACCTTCCAAGGCGTTTTGTACAACGAGCAGGATCCCTCAGATTCACTTGTGGTGGAACAAGGGAAGTTCTCCTTCGGGAAAGTGAATTGGTATAATTTCGACCAATGTGCTCCTGAAAATGAGTAGCAGAAACTATGAAAAGACTGCGCAATTTATCGTCCACTTCCGTTATCTGGCTAGTCAGTGGGATGCTGATTCTTCTTCTGTTTGTCCTTTACTTTTTGTTTATACCTGTTCCGGTTTGCGAGGGAGCATGACCAAAGCCATTTTTTAGAACAACAAACGCTACTTCATCACCTGAGGTGGCGTTTGCTGTTTTTAGGCAGTTTCCTTAAAAATACCGCCGAAACAGGCTGCCGGAATTCTCCCTACTTTTGCCTTGTTACCTAATCAGCAACGAGACCTAGCCAAAGTCAGTATTAGTAGCAGAAGTAAACAGCAAGAGATCCATGGAAAACCAAGATAAAAAATACAACCAGCTCACCCCAGAGGAAGAATACGTGATTCTGCACAAAGGCACGGAGCGCCCTTTTACCGGCAAACTGTACACCGTAAAGGAACCCGGCACTTATATCTGCCGCCGCTGTAACGCCCCACTGTACCGCTCAGAAGATAAGTTTGAGTCGCACTGCGGCTGGCCCAGTTTTGACGATGAGATTCCGGGTGCCGTGACCCGCGTACCGGATGCCGATGGCCGTCGCACCGAGATTGTCTGCTCTAATTGCGGCGGACACCTGGGGCACGTGTTTCTGGGAGAGCGTTTCACCGCCAAGAATACCCGCCACTGCGTCAATTCCATCTCCATGGCCTTTGTACCGGCACAGGAAAAATAACCAGAACCGAAGCGGGTGGAGGCCATTCTGTTTATAGGCATGCAGGCATCGGGGAAGTCCACGTTCTACAAGAAGCACTTCTTCAACTCCCACGTGCGCATCAGCATGGACCTGCTCAAGACCCGCAACCGGGAGCGCCAGTTTTTGCAGGTTTGCCTGAAAACGACCGCAAAACTGGTCATTGACAACACCAACCCCCGCAAGGAAGACCGCCAGCAGTACATTCCGCTGCTGAAGGAGCGGCGCTACCAGGTGATTGGGTATTATTTCCAAACGTCGTTGCCCGAGGCGCTGGCCCGAAATCGTGCCCGCGAAGGGAAAGACAAAGTCAAAGACGTTGCCTTGTATGACGTGCGCAAAAAGCTGGAGCCGCCCTCTTTCTCAGAAGGCTTCGACCGGCTTTTTAGCGTACGCATACACGGCGATGGTTTTGAGGTAACCGAATGGAGAAAAGAAGAAGGGCATGTTCCAGAACCGCAAGATAGACTGGGCTAAAAACGACCAGAACCAGGAAGTGGGCATCTACGTCTGCAGCCGCTGCGGCAATCCCCTGTTTTCCTCTAACCAGAAGTTCGACTCCAAGACCGGTTTTCCCAGCTTCTGGGGGCACCTGGAGCAGAACGTCCAAAAACTACTCCTGGAAACCTACGGCCGCGACCGCATCCAACTCCTCTGCCACCAATGCGGCCTGCACCTGGGCCACCTGTTCCAGGACAACAGAACCCCCTCCCAAGTCCGCTACTGTATCAACGCAGGTTCCATCCAACTTCAAAAGGAAGACTAATTAATTGCTGAGTTAAGGTCTCATAACTTATAAGTTTTCGCTGGCGCGAGCCTCAGGCTCGTGTCCGCACGCATTGCAGATGCTATCTACTTGGTCTAAAATAGGGCTATTTAGAGTCCCACCTACTTAAATAAAGGCATTCACACTTTCTGCAGGTCATCTATACCTTCTCAAAGGCATTTCCACCCCATTTTGTCATCCTGAAAGGATCTTGTGGGCGAACAGTAAGGGCATTTCTTTCATGCTTTTCTAGTTTGCCCACAAGATCTTTCCAAGATGACAAGAGAGGGAAGTTGCTTTGCGGAAGTTGCTTAAACACGCATCAGAATACCTGAACAAGTAAGAGCAGATGGCAAAAGAAAATCAAGAATGCGTGCGGACACGAGCGAGACGCTCGCGGCAGCGGTGAATTGTTTTGAATCCAAATTCGAGCTTTTGCCTTGTTTTTAGGAAATCGGCTTATAGCGCATTTGTACCTTTGGAGGGGCTTAATCCATGGCTAAAAGGAAAGCCTAGGGTGCCTTGCGCCATGAAGAGAGCCAGCATGATGTTCTGTACGGGAGCAGAAAGTCCCAGGCTTGAGATTTCCTCCATGAAGATGTCCTGTTCTCCGTAGCCACCCACATATCCGTTTACCCTGGCCACCGCGGTGGAGTTATTGAAGGCTTCAAAGCCAGGGTAAATCTTCTGCAGTTCCCGCAGTACCTCTGTGTGCCGCCGCAATTTCCATTTCTGGTGCCGTTCCTCGGCCAGGTGAAAGGTTTCGTAGGGTATAAGCTGGGTGAGTACTTTCGCTTTGAAACGCTCTTCTGCGGCTTTAATGGCATCCTGTGCGGCCTGTTGCTGCTCTGGTGAATGGTAGAAGATGGCCGAGGTGTACTGCCTTTTGCGGGGTTCCTGGGTTGGGGTATGCTTCGCAAAGAACTTTTCCAGTAACTGGGCATAGGTTACCTGCTCTGGATCAAACTCCACCTGCACGGTTTCAATATGGTCGGCGAGGTTGCGGTAGGTGGGGGCGGGGGTAGTTCCTCCGGCAAAGCCAACCCTATTTCTGATAACTCCCTTTATGGCGCCAAAAAAAGCCTCGGGGCTCCAGAAACAACCCATGGCCAGCGTGGCGGTTTGGATGTTGCTATAGCTGAGCTGGTCAAGGCGCGGGATCTTGCTTTCTTCAAATGGGTTCATAGGTTCTTTTACGGATAATTCTGAAGGACGTGAATGAGCCTGCTAATACACCTCACCTATACACCTGGTACACCTCTTTGGCTGATCCAAGAGCCAAAATTATGAGAAAACGTCCTGCTTTTCCGGGGAAAGTGGTTGATCTAAGTCGGTTTCTGCTTCTGCCAAAATCGCCTCCCTTAGGGTTTAATGGCTGTTTTGGGGAATTGGGCAGTAAACAAGTTTAATCATTTAAAATTTTTTCCGCATCCGCGTTGCTTTTCTCAAAACTGTTTCTACATTTGTAGTGTACTATGTAACTAATACAGTAAACAGTGACGCTATGATACACATTGACAACTTAAGTTTCGGGTACAAGAAGGGCCACCTGCTTTTCCAAAACCTGAATTTGTCTCTCTCCAGGGGGCACATCTATGGATTGCTGGGGAAGAACGGGGCCGGAAAGTCCACGCTCCTGAAGAACATCATCGGGTTGGCGTATCCCACCGCCGGAACCTGCACCATTGATGGGGCCAATGCTGCTAAACGGTTGCCGGAGGTGCTGGCCAATCTGTACTTCATTCCCGAGGAGATCTATGTGCCTTCCACCACCACCGCCAAGTTTGTCGCCAACACGGCCCTGTTTTACCCTAAATTCAACGAGGAGCAATTCCACGCCTACCTGGCCGAATTTGACGTGCCGCGGGAGTCCGTGTTGGATAAGCTTTCCTTTGGGCAGCAGAAGAAAGTGATGATCGCGTTCGGGCTGGCCACCAACACTGATCTTTTGGTCATGGATGAACCCACCAACGGACTAGACATCCCTTCTAAAGTGCAGTTCCGCAAAATCATCGCATCGGCGTTGACCGAGGAACGTTGCGTGATCATTTCCACCCACCAAGTACGCGATCTGGACAGCCTCATTGATTCTTTGGTGGTGGTACACAACCGCGAGATAGTGGTGAACCAGGAAATGGACCGGATTGCGGAAAAACTGGTCTTTGCCACCCTTCCGGCTACCGACGGTTACGAAGTGCTTTATGAGGAGGAATCTTTCCGGGGCAAAAACGTGATAATGCCCAACCACGAGGGCGTGTACAGCCGGGTAGACATGGAGCTATTCTTCAACGCCATCATCTCAGAAAACCAACCATTGCTTCAACTCTTACAACAAGAACAATATGAAAACGCAATTTAGCTTTACCCGCTTCAGGTGGTTGTTCAGGAAACATACGGCAGAGAACTACAAATTCTACCTTCTATGCGCTGCCGTTCTGGTGGGCATCATGGTTTTGTTTACGGGCTTTTTGATCATGATGGAAACACAACCGTTCACCACAGACAAACAAGCCATTGTTTTCATTTTCCTGCTTCTTGCGGCTGGGGCTATTTTCACCAGTACTATTTTTGCCCACTTAGGAGACAAGAGAAAAGCTATCGCGTCGCTTACCTTGCCGGCATCTCATCTTGAGAAGTACCTGGTTGCCTGGATCTATTCTTACGTCATCTTCCAATTGGTTTACCTGGCTTGTTTTTACCTGGTGACCTTCATCTTGGTACCGCTGGATGATTGGCAAGGGCAGGAGTTTGAAATCATGGGCTTGTTCACCAATGATGAAGGGCAGGTGACTGGTTTGGTACTGTTCTTTTTCCTGCACTCGGTGACGTTTCTGGGTTCAGTCTTCTTTGAGAAATGGCATTTTATTAAAACCGCCTTCATGTTCATTACGGTTAGCTTAATGGTAACCTTACTGAATAAGTCCATTCTGCAATCTATTTTGGGCCACAGTTTTGATGACGCTTTTCCGTTTTCAAATCTGAATTTTTCTGAGGAGGGAGAGTATTTCCAGATCCAGTTCCCGCAAGGTCAGGAGTATGTGATGGCGCTGGCTCTTTTAGGAACGGCCCTCATTTTATGGGTAAGCGCCTACTTTAGGTTGAAAGAGAAAGAAGTGTAGGCTTAAGAGAATCACTATGGAATTTAGAAACAATGAGGCCATTTACCTGCAGATAGCCGCGTACGTGAGCGAGAACATTCTGCTGGGCAAATGGCTCCCCGAAGATAAAATACCTTCTGTGCGGGAGCTGGCGGTAGAACTGCAGGTGAACCCCAACACCGTCATGCGCACCTTTGAGTACCTTCAGAACCAGGAAGTCATCTATAACAAGCGGGGGATAGGCTTTTTTGTGGCCCTGGAAGGAGTGGAGAAGGTAAAAAAACACCGGAAAGAGCGTTTCCTGCAGCAGGACCTGCCCGAGTTTTTCCGCAATGTCTTCCTGCTGGATATTCCCCTGGAAGAACTGCAGGCGCGCTATGAACAATTCAAAACAGAACATTTCACCCTTAATTAGAAGATCATGAAAAAGAGTAATATTCTCATTGTGTCTGCTCTGGCCTTTTTCCTCTGCTCATTAACTGCTTTTAATTTTGTGATGAAAACAGAATATGACAAAGGCAATTACAAAGATCCGTTGAATAATTTTGTGAAGAAGGATTTTACCGGGTTCAATGCCTTAGAAGTGAACGGAGGCAGTCTAATATCTGTGAAGGTTGTACAGGGGCCTTTTAAGGTGTTTTTGCACAACCGGGTCTTGGATCTTGTCCAAGTGAGGCAACAAGGACAGAAACTGGTGATTGACGTTAACTTGGAAAAGAAGGGTATCTGGTCTAATGGCCGCTATGTGGTGTACGTTTCCTGTCCAAACCTAAAGACATTGAATACTACCTCTCGTTACACCCTTCTGGGAAAGCCCCAACAAGAGTTGGCCAGTGTATACCCTTATGGTTTGAAAAAAGTATTGTTAGAAGAATTCAAGCAGGACAGCCTGAACATCAAGATGGACCATGCTACCGCGGTGGAACTGTTCAAAACCAACCTAGGGAAACTGAATGCAGTACTGGGCCCTACTCCGGAAAGCAACAGTATGCTCATTATCAGGAAAGACAACAAGATCAATGCTGCTGACCTGGACATCAGGAATCAAAGTTCTTTATATATGTTTGATGTGGTGATTCCTTCGCTCTCATATAAGTTCTCCAATACCGCAAAAGCAGAATTTACCGGATCAGCGCTAACAGCCATAAGTAAGAAATAGTATTTATCAGGGGGAGGAGGTGCTTTTTGGTTTGGGTACTTCCTTCCAATGATAAAATCCCGCTGCTCTCGTTTTCCACCCGATTCTTTTAAAACGGATTTTAAATAGATAAAAGTAAATAGTTCATCCCAGCGTTTAGAGGCTGTTTTCCAGAGACTAGCCTCCAAACAGAATATTAAATAACCCTTTTACCGAAAAGGAGAAGCTGCCTGGTTACTTCAGTAGTATCGTGCTTTTTTCTCCATTGCGCCTTCATCCCTCCCTGATGTTACTGGATTTCCTTTGCCTAAATTTTTACTTCAAAAATCCCCATGGCGGGGGGTGAGTGCCATTCATCCCATTTTTCCTGTCTTTCATCACATTTACTTTTTGAAACGCTAAGTGCTGGCTAACCTTGTACCATAGCAAAGCACCTACTGTACTGGTTTCCTGCAGCCTTTTTAGACATTTTATAAAATAGGCAAACTGGGAGAATACAGGGCTTTTTCTGAATAGTGATATCTAACTAAACTCTTAAAATAAAAACATGAAAAACGTTATACTCCTGGCGATGGCCAGCGGCTTGGCTGCGCATTTTACTTTTGCTCAGGCTCCGCAAAACAAGCCTAATTTCGCCCCTCCTCAATCCGTGGCCACGGCGCCAACCCCCAAAGGAAACAGCAAAATAGCGGGCGTGGTCATTGATGATGTAGCTAAGAAACCGGTGGAGTTTGCCACTATTAGCCTCATTGACAAAACCACAGGCAAAACAGTGGACGGAACAGTCTCTGATGAAAAGGGAAGATTCTCGCTGGGGCGCGTGGCAGCCGGGCAATACAAAATATCGGTGAGCTTTCTGGGGTATGAGACCCGGGAGGTAGACAACATCACCATCGGCAACAAAGATGAAATCAACATTGGGGCGGTGGCGCTCAAAGGCAATTCCAAGATGCTGGACGAGGTGGCCGTGGAGGGAGACAAGCTGCTGGTGGAAGACAAAGTAGACCGCATGGTGTACAACGCCGAGAAAGACATCACCAATGCGGGCGGCACGGCCAGTGATGTCCTGAAGAAAGTACCCGGCGTAACGGTAGACCTGGAGGGTAATGTGGCTTTGCGGGGCAGCTCCAACCTGCGGGTGTTGATCAACAACAAGCCCTCGGCGGTCATGGCCACCAGCATCGCCGATGCCCTGCAGCAGATTCCCTCTGACCAGATCAAAAGCGTGGAAATCATCACCAACCCCTCGGCCAAGTATGACGCAGAGGGTACAGCCGGTATCATCAACATCATCACTAAGAAAAATAACCTGCAAGGCGTAAACGGAACGGTGAATGCCACCTACGGCAACCGGAACACAGGCATCAATGGCAATGTGAACTACCGCAAAGGCAAATTCGGGCTGACCACGGCCCTAGGTCAAAGCTGGAAGAACAATCCTGCTGAGAGCATCCGGGACACCTACTACAACGGCATCCCGGGGATTGACCGGCTGCACCAAACCATGGACGGCAAGCGGGAAGGTGTTTTCCAGATGGTGCAATTAGGGCTGGATTATGACCTGAGCCCTAAAACCAGCGTGTCGGCGGGGTTCAGGATGCAGAGCGCGGAGTTCGCCTATAAGACCTCGCAGGTCTCCACGCAGTTTCTTAACGGCGAGGTGATGGGCGGCAACACCCGGACCAACAACAATGAGTTTGACAACGCCAACTATGACCTCAACCTGGATTTTACCCGCAGATTTGAAAAACCAGGCCAGGAACTCAGCATCTTGGGACTGCTGAGCCGCAGCAACCGCCAGAACAACAATTTCGCCGATGTCCTGAACCTGGACCAGCAACTGGCCCTTCGGGAGCAAAACCTGAACGATGCCTACAATGAGGAGAAAACCTTTCAGGTAGACTACACGCACCCCTTCAAAAACAAGCACCTGCTGGAACTGGGTACCAAAGCCATCCTGCGCTACGCCGAGAGTGATTACCAGCTTTTATTTGCCAATCCGGCCACCGGTCCTTTTGTGGTGGATCCAAGCCGCACCAATATCTTTGAGTACCACCAGAACGTGGGCGCAGCGTATGCTTCGTATGAGTTCAGCCTGGATAAGAAGTATAACTTCAAGCTGGGCTCGCGCTATGAGTACACCCGCATTGACGGCGACTTCACCTCCTCAGAGACCTCGGTAGGGCAGAAGTACGGCAATTTCATTCCCAGCCTGGCTATCTCCAGAACACTCAAGAACAACCAGACGGTGAAGTTCAACTATACCAAACGCATCCAAAGGCCGCAACTGGGCTTGTTGAACCCCTATGAGAACCGCGCCGATACCTTCAACATTCAGGTAGGAAACCCTAACCTGCGGGCCGAGATCACCAACGCCTATGAACTGGGTTACAGCACCTTCTTCAAAAGCGGCACCTCAGTGAATGCCTCTTTCTTCTGGCGGCAAACGAACAACTCTATTGAGGCTTACACCCTGCCCACGGAGGGAGGCGTGAACTACACGCGGTTCGGGAACATCGGGCGGAACGCCAGCTACGGGGTGAGTTTGTTTGGAAGCACCAAGTTTCTGCAGAAAGGCAACATCAGCACCAACCTCAACATCTTCTACAGTGACCTGGAAAGTCAGACCTCATTGTTGAATGCCTCTAACGCCAGCATGATGTACAATGCCAACATCAACGCCTCATACAGCTTTGAAAGAGGGTTCAGCGCGCAGGTGTTCAGTCAGTTCAACTCCCGACGGGTGACCCTGCAGGGCAAAGCCTCGGCGTTGGCCATGTACAACATCGCGGTGAAAAAAGACATTCTCAAGAAAAACGGCAGCATCAGCGTGGGCATTGATAACCCATTCTCTGAAGCCCTGAAACAGCGGAATACCTTTAAAACCCAGAATGCGGAGCAGGTAAGCACCATGTATCTGTACAACCGGCAGGTGCGGGTGAACGCCAGCTACAAGTTCGGTAAGATCAACAACAAGGCCCAGGCACCCCGCCGCAAAAAGAAAATCAACAACGATGACGCCAAATCAGACGGAGATGCCAACGGATAAGCCTTGCCACGCATCTAAACTCATGGTGCTAGGATCATTGTTTTCGTGTTGTTAGGCATCTTGCTGGGTTGCCTGTAGACAGCAAAGATCAGCTTGCCTTGAGGCCAGAACCCCAAAGCAGCTTTCCTTCCATGGAGGGAAAGCTGCTTTGGGGTTCTTTTTTGATAATTTAGCCAAAACTACCCTTACTGGTTACAAGCCTTATCTCTGGGGCGGTGAAATCCGTTAAGAGGAATTTGATCTGAAAGTGCCGTCTGCATGAGTTCTACGTACCATTCCCTCACCATTACCCAGATAAAGGAAGAACTACCCGATGTAAAAACCTTTGTATTCGGGGCCGAAGATGCCCAGGTCATCGATTACCTGCCGGGTCAGTACCTTACATTGGTGGCGCAAAACAAGCACGAGGAGATCAGGAGGTCTTATTCCATTACCTCGGCGCCGGCTATAGGAGAACCGCTGGCCATTGGGGTGAAAAGGATTGAGAACGGGTTTCTGTCGCGCCAGTTGATTGACCATGCCAGGGTAGGGGACACCCTGCAGACCATAGGAGCCGCCGGTTTTTTTACATTGCCTCAAGACATGACGCCTTACAGGCAGGTGTTTTTCTGGGCGGCCGGTAGCGGCATTACCCCCATCTACGCTTTGATCAAAACCCTGCTCCACGCGCATCAAGGTGTTTCTGTGGTTCTGGTGTACAGCAACCACTCGCCCCAAACCACCATCTTTCTGCAGGAGTTGAAACAACTGGCCGAGCAATACCCTGAGCGGTTCCAGGTGAAGTTCCTGTTCAGTATTTCACCCAGGCTAAGTGAAGCCCGGCTGCACAAAGACCTCCTGAAAAGCCTGGTGCGCCAATACAGCAAAGTGTCTGTAGCGGAAATAATATGTTATGTTTGTGGGCCTGAGAACTACCGAAGGTTGTGTTTGTATGGTTTGAGGGAGGTGGGAGTACCCGCAGCCAATATCCGGCAGGAGACGTTCAGCACGATTAAAGTCATTACCAAAGAAACCCCACCAGATACTGATCCGCATACCGTCAGCATTCAATACCAGAACCAGGTGCATCAGCTCCCGGCCCAATACCCTGATACCATTCTGCAGGCCGCCAAAAAGGCCGGTCTTTCCCTGCCGTACAGCTGTGAGGCGGGCCGCTGCGGAAACTGTGCGGCAACCTGCCTGCAAGGAAAAGTTTGGATGTCTTACAACGAGGTGCTCACAGATAGAGAAGTGGCCCAGGGGCTGGTGTTAACCTGCGTGGGTTACCCGGTGGGAGGGGATGTGGTGTTAAAGATTGGGTGAGAATTTGATTTGGGGGTGTTTTAAGGAAATCGGCCTTAAAAGGGGGAGCAAAAAAATACTCCAACAGGTGAATTCCGGTTGGAGTAAAAGCCTTATCTAATAGTAGTAGTCTGCAGGGGATTTTCTTTGCCCACGGTCAGAAGCCAATCCAGGGCCGGAGGCACATCCTCAAACATTTTGATCTGGAACTTGTCTCCTATGTGCTGGTGCAGGTGGTGAAAAGACATTTTGCCGTAAATACCGGGGGCCAATACCTGGCTCATATACTGCAGGCCCAGTTCCATGACTTTGGGCGTCCAGAAGCTTACAATCCAGTCGTTTGCCACTTCCCAGGGGCCAATCAATTCTTTGTGGTTGTTCAATAAGCGGGAGCAAGGTTGCTCCTGCAGCATTTTGATATAGTGACTGCCGCCCTGCATCACGGTGTCCAGCGTCTGAATCCCAATCCATTGGGCATGGATGTAGAGGTTGTCTGGCATACGCTCCGCAATGAGGAAAACATCCCCGTTGGGCTTCTTTAGTTCTACTTTTGTCATTTGATTTGTCTGTTGCAACGGATAGTCCAGGTCCGTTCTTCTCTTTCCTGCTTCCCGGTTAAGGTTAGTCGTGGAAATCTAGGTTTTATTACGCAGAACAAAAAAAGGTGGTCTATGTTTTACCAAAGACCACCTTTTCAAGGGAAGCTAATTCTTACCGCATGGTTTGCGGTTGCGGCTTGTTTTTCACATATTTCTCCAGCCACTGGTCCATTTCCCACAGCATGTGCATAATTGACTCCTTGGCGCCGTAGCCGTGGCTCTCGGCGGGCAGGAACACCAGGCGGGTGGTGGCCCCATGGCCCTTGAGGGCATTGTAGAAACGCTCGCTCTGGATAGGGAAAGTACCGGAGTTGTTGTCGGCCTCGCCGTGGATCATGAGCAAAGGCGTCTTGATTTTATCTGCGTAGTTGAACGGCGACATTTTGGCGTACACCTCGGGGGCTTGCCAGAAAGTACGCTCCTCGGCCTGGAACCCGAACGGGGTAAGGGTACGGTTATAGGCCCCACTGCGCGCGATACCGGCCGCAAACAGGTTTGAGTGCGCCAACAGGTTAGCTGTCATGAAAGCGCCGTAAGAGTGGCCGCCTACCGCCACCCGGTTCGGGTCCGCGATGCCCATTTTAGCCACCTCGTCAATGGCGGCTTTCGCGCTGCCCAAAAGCTGCTCTACGTATGTGTCATTCGGTTCTGCGTCTCCTTCTCCCACAATCGGGAAATCGGTGCGGTCCAGCACGGCGTAGCCCCGGGTTACCCAGAACAGGGGAGAACCGTAGTTGATGCGCGTGAACTCATAAGGAGAGCTTTTCACCTGACCGGCGCTGGCGGCGTCTTTGAACTCGCGCGGATACGCCCACATGAGCATAGGCAAGCGACCCTGCTCTTTCTTGTAGCCTTTAGGTGTGTAAAGCGTGGCGGTCAGCGTTACCCCGTCGTTGCGTTTGTAGGTCAGAAGCTGTTTGTCTACGCCAATCAACTCCGGCGACGGATGCGGGAACTTGGTCACCGCGGTAAGTTTCTTAGACCCGATCTGGCGCAGGAAATAGTTGGGCGGATCATTCTCAGACTCGCGGCGCGTGATGAACAGGCCTTTCTGCGGGTTCAGGACATCCACCGGCAGTTCGTAATACGGCGCTTCAGAGCGCCACAGGATATTGGCCTTCTTCGTGGCCAGGTTGAATTTGCTCAGGAAAGGCCTGTTACCTTGCGGTGAGCCGCCCTCGCTGATCATGTACATGTTCTGACCAGATTTATCGGTCATGAGCACGTTGCGGCCGAACTGGTTCTTGGTCATCACCGGCGAGCCCGGATCTGAGTACAGGTCTTCGTAGGAGCGTTCTACCAGCAACACCGGCTCAGCGCCCGGCTGGCTTGGGTTCACGCGCAGGCGGCGCTCCTGGCGGGTTTTCCACCAGCGCTCGGTCACCAGGGCCAGGTCATCGTCTCCCCAGGTAATGCCGCTGAAGCGAAGTTTGGTACCCACCAGCGCCACTGGTTTTTGGGTGAACGGCGCGGTTTGGGTGTAGACGATGTCCCGTACGGGTACGTCTTTCTTGTCATCGCCCCCGTCCTGGGCTTCTACCCAGTACAGGGTGGCCGGCTGGTCTGCGCGCCAGTTCACGTTTCTGGGGCCGGCTGCCACCGCATTGAAGCCCACGGGAATGTTCTCGCCCAGCGGAATATCAGCGATCTGCTTCACCACTTTTCCCTGGCGGTCCCACACCTGCACCGTGTAGGGGAACAGGCTGGAAGGTACCAGATAGGAGTAAGGCCGGTGCGTGGTGGAGACCAGCACAAACTGCCCATCCGGCGAGATGCTGAAAGACCGGATAATGCCTTGCTCGCCCAGGTTCGTTGCCTTGCCGTCCAGGGACACCTGCACGAGTTGGCTTGTTAAATAGTAATCAAACAGGGCCTCGTCCTGGCGGTTCTTGAGAAGATCCTGGTAGGTGCGGGAGGGAGCAGTTCGGCCCAGGTTCTCCTGGATAATTGGACCTATTGGCGTGGTGTTAGCTTTTGGCGCTTCGCCGCGCGAGGGGTTCACCAGTTTCACCAGCAGGTTTTTGCTATCCGGGGTCCAGCTGAAGGCGTTTCCCCAGGCATCGTTCACGGTAGCGGTGGTGAGTTTGCGGGCAGTTCTGTCAGCAGCGTTTACTACCCACAGCTCAATGCCGTTGGCTATTGTGTTCAGGAAGGCAATCTGCTTTTCATCCGGAGACCAGGTGACATCAGTGATTTTGGCTTTGGCCGGTAATCCTTGGATGTTGAACTCCTGTCCGCCTGAGACCTTTTTAAATTTGAGGTTGTGGAAAGAAGTACCACGGCTGGCGCCGTTTACCGCCGGGTTGATGCGGAGGCCCCCTATGCGGGCCTCGGGCGCGGCCACTTCTTCAATGGACGGGTAGCCGGCCCGCTCCATGAGCAACATCCACTCGCCCTTGGAATCAAAAAGCACCGAGGGCGTGGCCGGGGCTTCAATCAGTTTGGCAATAGACTCAGCTGGGCGCTGGTAGGGGACGTTGAGGTCTTTGGCCCCCTGGGCCATGGCGGCGGGACCGGCCAGCGACAAAGCCAGCAGCAGCACCGACAGCCGGGAGCGCCGGGAAATGATTTTGTTCATGTTTGTGTGGTTGGTGGAAGGATGTGATAGCCAAGATATACAAAACTTCTGATATATGTTTAGCGGCTGATTTCAGTAAAACAGCCGCTAAACCCATCACCTCATCACAATGGGAAATGAACAAATCTGGTAAACTATTGGCGGTCTGCCAAAGCTTGCTTGTAGAAAAGGGCATCCCGTTTTTTCACCGGGGTGCTGAGGTACCGGTGGAGGAATTGCTCCTGTTTCTGCACCATGGCCACGGCTTTCTCCAGGGAAACCTCCATGTTCTGCAAGGAAAGAAAAAGATTGGTGTTGTCGGCTGGGTTCACCTGCTGGAGCAGCCGCCTGGTCTCACTGAACTTTCCGGCGCAGCTGCTGGCCATCAGCCGCAACTCCTGATCTGACCGGGCCGGCAGAAAGCGGTTATTGCGGTACCTGATGAACTGATTCAATGCGTTGATGCCCTCGTTGAAGGTGTTCACGGCCGCATTGTACGCGTCTACCGTTTCGTTTTCCCTGATGACGGAGAGGTTCTTCTTCAGGTGATTCAGTTGGTCCAGCACCACCGCCGGAATCACAGGGTTGGAAGACATCCGCCGGATGGTGCCCGTCAATTGCGCTTTCTCTGTAGCAGATCTGTAGGTAGCCAGGGTATCCAGGAACTTAAAAACCGGTTTGGGTTTGGGCAAAGCACCCCTGGAGGAGATGAATTCACTGTAGGTTAGCGGCTGCGTCCGTAACTGCCACAGCGGATCAAACGGCATGTGCGTCTGGATCATCTTGGCCGGCGATACCATGAAGTACCGGGTGTTGGCCCGGGAGATGAACACGCCTTTCTCCACCACGCCCGCGCCCCAGGTAGGGTCAAACAAGTACCATTGGCCTTGCAGTTGGGCGGCGCACCAGGCGTGCGTCATAGGCTGGGACATGCCCCTGGGCACGACAAACCCGGTCACTACGTAGGCCGGAACGCCCATCTTAGCACAGACCTCCTGGAACACCTCGGCATAGCCCTGGCAAAGGGCTTTTCTGGAGCTCAGGGTCTGCGCGATCAGGGCTTGTTTTTCATAATACAGGGGTTTTCTGGCCAGGGCCTGCACGTCATAGGCAATGTTGGTGGCCAGCCAGTCATACAGGCCTTTCAATTTTTCCTGCGGCGTTTTATAGTGGCTGCTTAAAAACTGCGCCAGTCCCTCAGCAGTTCTGGATTGGGCCGCCGGAATAATCGGGGCTCCGGAAACTACCTCGCCGGCGGGCACGGCATTTCTCTGGGGCTGCGTAACCTGCGCCCGTGTCTGCCAACCCATGAAAAAAATGGTAAAAATTAAAGCCAGCCTAGCCATCTTGTAGTACCCTGAAAATAAGGCGGTGTGCCTTTCTGTAACGATGAAACAACCGTCGCTATGATAACGTTTCCGGGTTTGTTTTTAAAAATAGCCATATTTAGGTTCTCCCTAAAATAATTGGCTTTATACTTGCAGCCGAGTTTCCAAACGTTTGGCTATTCGAAAGAAATTATGAAACGACAGATTGTACAATTCTTTTTATTAGTGTTTGTTCTGGCGACTGTGGCCTCCTGCTCCAGCTCTAAAAACACCAGCAGTTCCAGGTACCCATCCGGCACCCGTACCTCCAAAAGCCAGAGAACCTCAGACTCCTTTCCGGGGGTAATCTTTGGCGAGAGCAGAACCTCTACCAGGGGGCTTCCTCCGGGCCAAGCCAAAAAGGTCAACGGTGACCAATCTGCCCGCGACTATGCGCCAGGCCAGCAGAAAAAAGGCGGCAAAGGACACGGCCACGGCCACAAAGGCGGTAAAAAGAAAAAAGGTAAAAAGCACTAAGAAGCTTTTACCCCGATAAAAACAAATGAAAGAGGGCTTGCTGCGGCAGGCCCTCTTTTTTTATAGGTAAACCAGTTTAATTAAGTCCCGGGCGCCTTGGCTGTAAACCACCTGCCTTTGTCCTCGTAAACAGGCGTATAACTTAACTTTTAGACTATGGCTATTTCAGATATTTTCAACGGCGACGATAAAGATAAAGCAAATACCGCCAACAATATAAACGATGAGTATCATCAGCGGAACGCGCCCGGGAACCATCCAGACCCATCTGCCAAGCGCAACATCAACGTGAACGGAGACACCGAGCGCAATGACCAGAAAGACAAACTGGAGAACCTGCACATTGGCGGGAACGAGTTGACCGGTTATGGCGCCAACGACCATGAGGAAAAAGAGTCTATCTCACAGGGCCCCGGTTTTGAGTACGAAGGTAGCTACGATGCCATGGACGGCAGCGCCAACGGCCTGAGAATGCACGACCAGCCCCTGGACAGCTCAGAAACCGATTCTGAAGAAACCGACTACAACCGCCTGTAAACCTATACAAGCAAAAAAGCAGAAGCTGGTTTTCCTTAATCCCGGGAAACCAGCTTCTGCTTTTTAGAGCTGTTTTAGTGAATATTGCCTTAAAACGAAATCCTTCCTCATAGCGCAAGGAGACAGGTTGCTCAAGACTTAGCTTTTGTTTTCTGGGTACCAGTTACGCAGCCGCACCTCTACGTTTTTCTTGCCGGCGTCTACCTGGGTTTTAAAGGCATTCACATCGCTGAGGCCGCCCTGGCCGCGGTAATGGTAAGGATAAACAACCCTGGGTCTGAACTCAAGCACTGCAGATGCCGCCTGGCTTACATCCATGGTGTAGGGCAGGTTCATGCACACAAACGCCACATCAATGTTTTTAAGGGCCCGCATCTCGGGGATGTCCTCTGTGTCACCGGAAAGGTAGACGTTCTTGTTCCCGATTCTCAGGACGTAGCCGTTGCCACGGCCTTTGGTATGCATGGCATCCGCTGCCTCAGGCATGTTGTACATGGGCACGGCGGTGATGTCAATATCAAGTTGGTTTGTTTTAGCGCCGTTAGCCAGCACCTTGGCTTTGGCTTTCATGGCCTCGGGCAATTTGTCTACCACGGCTTGGGGGGCCACGATGGTGGCTTTGGAGGTGGGCAGCGCCTGCAGGGTTTTCAGGTCCAGGTGGTCTGGGTGGATGTCGGTGATGAGGATAAGGTCTGGGGCGGTGAGGCCGGTGAACAGCTGGGCGCCGCCGTAAGGATCTACCCAGATGGTTTTGTTATTCCACTGCAACACCACGGTGCCGTGCGTCACCGGCTGGATCACCAGGTCACCTTTCTCGGTTTTTATGCGGTCTGGCTGGGCAAGTCCCTGCGCCCAGGCCTGCAGGGTGCACACGCAGAAAAGTAAAATCAGGAGTTTTTTCATCTTGTTGTTTTTTAGGTTGGACGGATAGTGGAAAGACAATTTACCAGCGGTAATGTTTAAAGGCTAATTAGGGGAAAAATTTAAGGGGATCACACAAAAAACCTGTTTAGGAGGAGTTCTTTAGAAAACGCCTCCTAAACAGGTTCATTTCCATTGGTTAAGTCACCATGGACTACTCACTTTTCTTTTTCTTCAGGAGCCGCTTACTGGGCTTGGCGTTGAAGTCGCTGCCTTTGGTACTTAATATCCCGGGCGGCACGGTCAGTTCCCCTGTATGGAAGTCAATAAGGCCGTTTTTTTCTTCTTCAATGTTCGTGGCCTGCGTGTACACATCACCGGCAATGCGGCGCTTGCGCAGTTCCCGCTTAAAGTCCAGGATTCTTTGGGTCCGTTCCTCAGAACCTTCGGGCCCCCCGTAGTCTGAGAACCCGAAACCGCCCCACTCACTCACGATCAGTGGCGTTTGGCCGCGGTAGAAATACTGGTCACCAATCACCAGGGGCAATACCGCCACACCTTCCATCTCACCGGCCGTCAACTTATCCAGCAGCTTTTTCCATTTGCCCAGCTTAGGCGTGTATAAGTGCGCGGTCAACAGATCGGTTTTCAGCTTGCCTTCATAGGAGATGTGCTGCCAGCCGTCATTGTCCACTACCAGGAACTGCGGATACCTGATTTTCATGAAGTGGTAGGTATCCATGATGTACTGGCGGGTCTCGGGGTTCGTGGCGATGTCCTGGGCCCCCCAGTCCTCGTTGTACAGACTCCAGATGATCACCGAGGGGTTGGTCTCAATAAGAGCCAGCATCCGGAGGAGTTCTATTTTGTGGTTCTCGCGGCTGCGCCGGGTAGAGGAGTGCGGGCTGGGCACTTCTACCCACAGCAGCATGCCCATTTCATCTGCCAGGTTGTAAATGCGGGGGTCAATTCCGGCAATGTGCACCCGAACCAGGTTACAGCCCAGTTCCTTCATGGCGTACATGTGCCGTTTCATCTCCTCGTAAGTAGCGGTACCCGGTTGGTAGAGGATGCCGTCTATGTAGATCTCCTGGTTGTTGAGGTACAGGTGACGGCCCCGGGCTTCAATCTTGCGCAAGCCAAAGTGGCCGGCAATCTCAGAGGCGTAGCCGGAGGAATCAATTAACTGGGCCTCAAATTTATACAGGTGCGGGTTCTCGGGGCTCCAGAGCTCGGCGTTGGGTACTTCAATGACCACGTACTGTGACCTTTGGCCGGCCTCCAACCTGAGTTCATAGTCTGAGGTAGCAATGGGGGTGGCGTCATCGGGAGCATCGCGCTCAAAGATGTTCAGCCTGAGCGTGTACTGCCCCGGGTCCTGAATACGGGTGGTGAAGTTGAAACGCACCAGGGAGTCTTCAATCAACCCTTGTACCCCAACCCTGGACCGCAACCGGTTCCGCTCCACAGTCTCCAGCCACACGCTTCTTACGGCGCCGGTGTAGGTCTGGTACCAGATACCGCCCCGCTTGTACACGTGCGATTCCTGTTTGCCGCGGGGTACCTCGGCGTCCATGCTGTGCGAGATGCGCACCGTCAGGAAGTTCACCGGCAGCAGATGGTCTTCGTTTATCTCAAAGGAAAAGGAGTTGTATTCGCCATAGTGCACGTCGCCACCTTCCACGTCGGTGAGCAGGCGGCCGTTAAGCCAAACCCTGGTCTCGTAACCGCAGGCCCCGAAAGTGATCTGGTAAATTCTTTTCCCGCCGCTTTCCAGTTTCTCTGGACGGGTGAACTCGCGCTCGTACCAGGCAATGAGTTTGTCTTGCCAGGCGGGCGTACTTTCCAGTTCTCCTTTGGTTTTAGCCATGTGTTCTTCCACAGAGCCGGGCCAGTTGGCGGTGTGTTCGTATTTGTGCCCCAGGTACCAGCCCTCCCTGATACCGCGGTCTTCCTGGTCCAGGGAGAATTTCCATTCCCCATCCAGCAAAGAATAGGTGTTGGGCCGGAGGACTACCCTGGGGATGGGGTTTTCCGTTCTCCTGGAGGCAACGTCTTCCTCTTCAATTTCAGCCTCTATGGACTCCTCAATACTAGAAACAATGGATTCTTCAAAGCTCTCGGTTACATTGAGGTTGGGGTGTTTAGAAGTCATAGTCGTAAATTAATTTATAGAGGTGTCTTGTTTACTTCTTTCTTAAACGAGGTTTATTTCTGGTAAGGTTGTCTGGGAGGGAAATGAGTATTGAAAAATGCACTTTTATTTAACCATCGTTTTGGGCCTTTTTTCAAGGAAAAAGGCGTAAAATATTTACTTACAAAGCCTTATCATAAACCTGAAGAAGCTATTGGATACGGCTCCTATGGATTGTGGTTTGTTTAAAAGAGGTAATAAATCCCGTTTCCGGCCAAGTGATCTCAATAGGAGGGAAGAATGGCCAGTTGCTTTCTGGGGTGGGCCATAAGAAGGAAGTTTCCAGTTTAGAGGCGGCCGGCGGAAAAATTGCACATGCTAGGGACAGGTGTAAAAGAGTTGGTTTGGCTTGGCGGAGAGGGTATGGCGTTTTTGCCTTATTTTATTGAAATCGGTTGCGAAGAGGCAGGAGTTTTGCCTATATTCACCAGAACAATCCAAACCTAAAACGAAAGATGACAAAGTTTAGAACCGCAAAATACCTGCCTTTGGTATTTGTTGCCGCTTCTGCCTTCTCCAGCGCCTGTCAAAAGCAGGGTGGAGCAGAATCCAAAACTGCCGATGGACAAAGTGGCGCCACTGCTTCTGCAGACACCGCTTCTTCCAAGTACCTGTCGCAGCCGCTCATCCCTGGCATGTACACCGCAGACCCTTCGGCGCACGTTTTCAACGGAAAGATCTACATATACCCTTCGCACGACATTGAGGCGGGCACTCCTGAGAACGATAACGGTGATCACTTTGACATGCGCGATTACCATATCTTCTCCATGGACGACATCAACGGTAAAGTCACCGACCACGGTGTAGCCCTGGACATCAAAGACATTCCGTGGGCCAAGCGCCAGCTGTGGGCGCCAGATGCCGCTTTCAAGAATGGTAAGTATTATTTGTATTTCCCGGTAAAAGACAAGCAGGACGTGTTCAGAATAGGGGTGGCTACCTCTACTTCGCCTACCGGTCCTTTCAAAGCCGAGCCTAAACCCATTGAAGGTAGCTTCAGCATTGACCCGGCCGTTTTCACCGATACGGATGGTACCGCCTACATGTACTTCGGGGGAATCTGGGGCGGACAGCTGCAGCGTTGGGCCACTGGCAAATATGACTCTACCGCCGCTCCTGAGCCAGCCTCCGGCAATGCCCTGGCACCTAAAATGGCCAAAATGCGCGCCGATATGTTAGGGTTTGAAGGCCCGGTGAAGGATGTGCAGCTTCTGGACGAGAACGGCAAGCCCTTCCCAGCCACTGAGCACAACAAGCGTTTCTTTGAGGCTGCCTGGGTACACAAGTACAACGGCAAATACTACTTCTCTTACTCCACCGGAGACACCCACAACATTGCCTACGCCATCGGCGACTCACCAACCGGACCATTCACCTACAAGGGAGTGCTCCTGAACCCAGTTGAAGGCTGGACAAACCACCACTCCGTAGTTGAGTTCAAAGGCAAGTGGTACCTGTTCTACCATGACACGCAGACTTCTGGAAAAACGCACCTGCGTAACGTGAAAGTAACCGAACTGACCCACCAGCCAGATGGCACCATCAAAACCATCACCGCTGTAAAATCATAAGTCAGATTCAGCTAAGATATAAAGGCCCTGCTTCTCCCTTGAGAAGCGGGGCTTTTGTTTTGTAGGGGCAATCCCTTGTGGTTGCCCTGTTCGGTGCAGAGCGCTGTTTCAGTTGTGTGTGATAATACCAACAACGGCGGCGGTTTATCCTAAGGACACGCATTCCGTCCCCCTTTGAAGGGAGTAGGGGATGACAAAGACGTTTCAATATCCAACAGCTTGCGCTACAGAGGATAGATAACCGCCAAGGATTGCTTTACATTCTCAGCAAAAGCAGAGACAAGGCGGTGCCTGGTCTCTACCATTGTAAACTGCAACCTCTGAAATGAAGGCACGGCCTTGCTGTTGTTTATAGGCTGTTTTCAGCAAAACAGGCCAAAAGCAAAAGAGGCCCCATTCTTCAGAATAGGGCCTCTGCTGTTTATGAATAAGAAGTAGGATTTAATGCATCCATCTGGGGCAGATTACTTTGCCTTTGTTGAAGAGCTTAAGTCCCAGGACTACTTCATGGGTGCCCGAGTTGGCGATGTTCAGCTCGGAGGTGTTGTAGTCATAGGAGTAGCTGAGGTCCATAATGGTACTGATGTTCACCCCGGTCATGATGGCGAAAGCATCCTGGTTCCGGAAAGAGACACCTGCCCACACCCGGTCGGCGTATAAGGCCCTCAGGTTAAAATCAAGGGTAGAAGGGCTGGGGCTGGTGAACTTCGCCAGAATGGAGGGTATCAGAACAACATCGCGGCCCACGTTGAATTTATAACCAGCGGTACCAATGAAATGCTTTTGCAGCACATTGTTAGACTGCTCGTCTTCCTGTTCTGGGTTCAGGTCGCGTTTGCTTTTCAGGAGCTGGGCCCCAGACAGTCCCACAAAGAACTGGTTCGAGTAAATCCAGGTACCTACACCCAGGTCAAAGTAGTTGCGGTTCACGTAATCACTGCCAATAGCGGGGTCGCTGGGGTTGGTGAATGTGGCTTTACTGGGATTAAAGCTGTTGCGTAGAATGCCCGCGCTGGCGCCCATTGACACCGTAATGGTTTTGGTAATAGGCAAGTGGTATGCGTAAGTGAGGTTGGCATTGGTGCGGCTCAACGGACCAGTTTCATCTCTGATGACCTGCACCCCCACACCGTGGTGCGGATACGCCCGCACAAACCGGTTCTGGTTTACGGTACGGGTGCTGGTGATTCCCTTGCCTACGTTCCGCACGCTGGAGACCTGCTTGTTCAGGGGGGTATGCGCGCTGATATGATAGGTTTTGGGTGCGCCTTCCAGGCCAACCCACTGCTGACGCGTCCCAATCTTTACCTCGGTGTAATCTTCTATGCCCGTAATGGCCGGGTTAAGTAAATAACTATTGATCATGTATTGGCTAAACTGCGGCCGCTGCTGGGCCCAGGCCGGGGCAGTCAGGAGCAGCAGAACCAAAAAAGCGCCTAATTTTCTCTTCATCTGATTTTATTTGATAATGGTAACGCTGCCCGTGAATGGCTTCTCATCTTTCTTCAACCGGATAATGTAGTAGTAAGTGGCCAGTGGCAACGGACTACCATTATGGGTTCCATCCCAAGGCTGGCTGTACCCGGTTGACTTGAATACCTGGGCGCCGTAGCGGTTGAAGATCTCCACGGTAGCATCCGGGAAGTTCTCAATGTTCTGGATCTCCCAGGTTTCATTGATGCCATCGCGGTTAGGGCTGAACGTGTTCACAATCACAATGCGCGGCAGAACGGTAATGGTAACATCATCTACCGCCTCGCAGCCGGCTCCACTGGAAACCGTCACCGTGTAAGTAGTGGTCACAGACGGGGAGGCCAGCGGATTGGCCACGTTAGGGTTATCCAGTCCGGTGGTAGGGGTCCATTTGTACGTGTTACCGCCGGTGGCATTCAACTGCACTATCTGGCCCTGAATGATGGTGGTGTCTCTGCCGGCATTGGCGGAGATTGGGGCAACAGTCACCCTTACGGCAGTACGGCGGGCGCTCACGCATTCATTGGCACTGATGGCTTCCACGTAGAAGGTAGCATTACCAGTTAATGGTGGCGTGGCGAAAGGTGAACCAGACCCGATAGGCGTGCCGCCAGTGGCCTCCGTGTACCAGGCGTAGGTGAAGTTACCGGTAGCGGGCAGCACTTCCAGCGTTGCAGAACTTCCCTGGCAGGTACTCACATCAGCTGACTTTACAATAGGCGCCTGGGGCAATTCCTCAATATCAATTTTGATGGCTTCCGCCGATGGTACAAACCCGCAGTTGGAGTTCTTGTATCTGGCCACTCTTCTGAACCATGTGGGCTGCGACACGAAGGCAGGGGTAAAGGATGCCCCATTTTTGTTATCTGAGCCAGAAGCGGCAGCGGCATCCACGAAGCCAGCAGTGGCGCTGGTGGTGCTGCTTTGCCAAACGTATTCAATATCGCCGGAGAGCAGGTTACCGCTGAAGGTGGGTGCGTCTCCTCTGCAAACCAAAGCTCTGTCAACCTCAATCGTGTTTTCACTTGGGTCAATCACCGGTAGAACCTCAATGGTGATCACATTGCTGAGGTTTGGTGTTTCGCAACCTTCAAAGGTTACGGTACGCCGGTAATCTGTGGTTTGCGACAATTCAGAAGGGGAGTAGCTCTGCTGGTCGTTGCGGCCTTCTGCAGGAGAGAACTCGGTCTCGCCTTCGGTACGGCTTTCCCAGAGGTAGATAGGGCGGTTGGTGCCTACCCGGGCATCGTTCCCGGTTAAAGCAGCTGGTTTGGTATCAGCGCAGATGGTCTGCGCCGTGCCAATGGTGTTCTGGATATCCTGCTGGATGATGTTGATGGTAAACTCAGCGCGTTCCAGGCTTTCACAGCCATTCTCCACGGCGGTGATGTAGAATACCATTCTGCTGGTTACCGGACCCGCAAAATAGGAGGGAACTGGTCCGCTGGTGTTTAGCGGAGTGGTGCTGGTAGCTGAAGAATAGAAATTGTAGAGTTTGGTAGGGTCATTAGGGCTTGGCGCAATCTCATAGGTACCGCCAGCGCAGGTTGAAGTCTGAGTTACCTGTAAGAATGGCTTGGCTGGCAGAGGGGTGAAGTCTATGTTGATGAGTGTTGGTCCCTGTAAAACATCAGAGAATTCGCACTCATTTGCATATACTAAGGACACTACATAAGAGCCCCTTTTGGGGAAAGTAAACCTTGGGTTTTCAGCGGTAGGGTCACTGATGGTAGCCCCTGTTCCAGAAACAATCGTCCATTGAATGGACCCAGGTCTAAGCGTGCCTAAGTTGTAATCCAGTTTTCCGTCCTGACTTCCTATTAACTGACTTCCATTGATGGTCAACGGTGGAGCATTGGGAGAAAGGTCCTCACATTCACTAATTGCCTGAGGGTTAGCCTGCGGATACACAATGACTACATTCTCTTCGTGTACATACCGGCCATCAGATTCCTGGTCTGGGTTATCCGGATCAACTGGATCTTCTGGACCATCTGGGTTGTTTGGATCAAAGCAAGCGCCTTTAATGCGGAGCCTGATGGTGTAACTACCTTTCAGGTTGAACTGGATGATGGGGTTTTCAGAGGTGGAATCGGTGCCTTCAATGAATTTAGCCACGGTGGTGGGAACCTGCTCGTCGCTGCTGTCGGTGATTTCCCAGGCGTAGGTTAAGCCGGTGGCTGGGGTTGACTCATTTTTCAACGTTACCTTTACCGGGATACCGCAGGTGTCGGCGCTCTGGGGCATCATGCGCTCGCGTTTCTCCACCGTGAACTTTGCTTCCTCTTTGTTCACCGTCATGGTCACGGCATCAGACGTATCTGCGGCGCAGGAAGGCCCTCTCACAATAACCGTATAGCGGCCCGACTCTTCCAAGGGAAAAGTGCTTTGGTTAGCGTTAGGAATATTGACCCCGTCTTTTTGCCATTGGTACAGAAAACCCTGTCCGGAAGGAGTGGCGGTCAGGGGAGTGCCAGAGCAGACTGTTGTTTGAGCCGGAGGGGTTATGGCAGCCCCACAAGGTGTTGGCGGGGTGGTTTGCCCTAAAAGGAAAGAGGAGCTATAGAGATATATAGCAAATATCAGCAGATAGCTTTTGAATGAATGCATTCGGTTTTCTGGAATAAGTAAACAACATCAAATACAGGTAAACATGTTGAAGAAGGAAATTCCACAGAACTATTCCGTCTGCCAATCCAGAAACAGAGTGCCTTTCTAAAGTTGATCCAGATGTAGGAGTGTGGTAATAGTTATATCAAATGTTCTTTCTTCTTAAGTGTATGAACCTCTTGTTATTAATCGTAAAAAAAGGGATTTTATTATACTCCGCCCTTAAATCATTTACCCAGATTAAAAGGAAGAAGCACCGGGTACCTGGCTTTGCTCTGCTAAAGGTTCTTGCGGACCAAGCCCCACCTAAAATACACAATAAAACCAAATACACAATCCTGTTGAGCGCTAATCCTGGTGGGCAATGGTCTGAGACTCCCTGAAGACTGTAAACTGGAAGGTTCCCGTGCCTAATCTCCATGAGTACTCCTTATCAGAGCAATAGTTTCCCTTATTGAAACTAAAACTATAATAAAAATTGGAAAATCCTGTACTCTGTTTTAAAGTGGTTGAATAAAACTCATTCTTTTGTTCAATCACCTTTGAAGAAGTGCTGCCCAAAAGAAAAATGGAAATCAATGAAGCAAGCACAAGAACCTCAAGGCGTTTTTTCAGGTGAACGCCAACTAGTTTTTCAAAGAAGCAAGAGAATTGTGGTGAATGGAATAAGCTTGGAGCTTTTGTGATTTTAGAGCAGTTCTGTTTTTAGGCTGTTTAGAGAAAAACATACCAAAAACAGAACTGCCATAACTTGTCGCTAGTTCCTACCACGAAAAGGACCAATTTAAATCTAGGAACCAGCTTTTGCGTTGGGTTAATCGACTTAGGCTTGGTGAACGGCCAGATCAGGGATTTGCCTTTGAACCAGTTCCTGGGTAATGGTGTCCAGCATCAGGAAGCCTTCCTCGGTTCCGTTGAGTTGACCCAGCAGTTCGCCTTGGTTATTCCAGATAGATGATTTACCGCCGCAGGTAAAATTATCGGAGAAGCCCACGCAATTGGCCAGACCTATGGTCATGCCATAACTCTTAGAAACATCGGTCATTCTCTGTATGGCTTTGTCCATGCCCTTCACTGATTTGGCCACGCTGGCTAGGTAGATTTCTGCTCCATTTCGGGAGGCATCTTGAGCGTGTTCTGGAACAAATACCTCATAGCAAATGGCCAGTGCCACCTTGGGGTTTTGACTAAGAAAGCTGATGTTGTTTTGGCCCCCTACAAAGAATGGCTCCTCATCTGCGTGCAGGTATTTCTTAGAATAGGTTTGCCTCGGCTGATGAGGCTGAAAGAACACCAGACTGATACAAATCCCCGCCTCTGTTTTGTTGGGGACTCCAATTCCAATGGTCACGTTCGCGGTGTCACTGGTATGCTGGAAGATGTCAAACCTGGGGTCTTCCGGCAAAGTAGCTAAATGCTGGGCCAGCCCTGGTTCGTATCCGGTAATGGAAAGTTCCGGGAAAATGATGATATCCGGTCTTGAGGGCAGTATCTGGGCTATCAACCGCAAGTGCTGGTCAATATTTCTTTGGATGTCTCCCTTAACTGGTTTGGTCTGAACTACACAGATTCTCATTTCCTGGTCTTTTTTACAAAACTGGCTCCAAAACGGGAGCTTTATACAAAGCGAATTTACTCTAACTTTAACGCATATCAACTTTAGAGAGGAGAAGTTTTTGGCTTCGGTTCCTGAAAGAGGTTCCAAGGCAAAAAGCCCTTCCTAACAAGAATAGGAGGGGCTTTCTGCTTACTGGAGTTTTATCCCAATTTTTCACAAACGCTAAAATTGAATTCGATTCCATATTCAGTTCTCTCACCGGTGAAGGTCAGGAGAGCCACTTGACAAGACGAAATCTAAAGAAGACCAGTCTCAAATTTAGTATTCAATCCAACCTTCAACGTTATAGCCCGCATCGTTGGGATTAGTGGGGTTGAAGAAAACCGTTAAGTCTAAATCACCGGTTGCATTGGCAAATTTACCTCTACCGCCCACCACAGTTAACTTGCCCGTTAAATTCAATCTGGTAGGTGAAACTGGTGTTATAACGGAAGGACTGGTGGGGGTAGTAAACAGGGCATCACCGCTGCTATTGAAAATCACAGAATTGATTACTCTACCGGAGCCATCTGAAGCCGGAATTTGAAGCATCGTGTTGGCGGAAGTCAGGGCATTGAAATCCCCGGCCTGAATCAAGGGAAGTGGCGCACCTAAAACAGGAAGGGTTGGAATTAAGGACACTGAGGCAGGGAGTGTACCTACGGGAACTGGCTGGGGGACGGTGGCATCAGAAGTGTAAGCCAATTGATTAAAGAAGGTGGTGATGTTACCCATGTTTGTAGCAGTTCCGGTGCCACCGCCAGGTAAGTAAGCAAAACTTGTATAGGTTGTACCGTTAACAACCGCCGGGGCAGGAGCAGTGGGTGAAAAGCGATACCAAGTGGTACTAGTCATTTCAAAGTATACCCTTTCTGATTCATCATCGCTATTCTCACAAGAAGTTAGAAGACCCAGGATGAATATTGGAAGGGAAAGTTTTATGTATAGGAATATCTTTTTCATAAAATACATAATAAGGCTTTACTCTTATACAGGATTTTTTTGCGCCATTCTTACAGTTTAATTAAGAGGGAATCATACACTTCTATAGTGCAGCTGGTTGGGTTTAAACCTTGGTAATTATCAAAAGCTGCAATTCTTTATATTGATTTAATTATTTGATTTATAAACATTTATAAAGTATTAAGGTGTAAAGATCATGCCTTGCGTTTTACTAGCACAAGACACCCTATCCAATGAAGTAAAAAACGGAGGTAGATTGGCTACTTTGATAAGAGGGTAGTTTTAGAATCCATTCTCGGAACTTAATTGTGAGCGTACGCTGCAGCAGAGCTTTGCTTTGGCTTGTTGCCTGCTGTAGCCTGGCTATTGGGTTGGTGTCGTCTTATGACACTGGCGTCATTCAATCCTTCTAAGGACTTCCACAATATGCATGCCCTTATGTCCACCCTCATAAGACAGCTTGTTCCCTTGGACTATGTAAGTGAACACTAAAGGCTCTCCTATCATGGATTTGTCTGATGACTGTTCAAAGCGCTCGGTGTACTGGTTGCCTTTGGTGCTTGCCTTTCCTTGGGCGGTGATCAGGAGACTGTCGGTTTTCCGGTCGTAGACCGTGAAAATAATTCTGTTTTGGGTAATGGTTTTGGTCAGGTTGTGGGTAGAACTATCCATTTTGAAATCATCACCATTGGGGTATTTAATGGTGGTAGTTGCCTTTGGTGCTTGCCTTTCCTTGGGCGGTGATCAGGAGACTGTCGGTTTTCCGGTCGTAGACCGTGAAAATAATTCTGTTTTGGGTAATGGTTTTGGTCAGGTTGTGGGTAGAACTATCCATTTTGAAATCATCACCATTGGGGTATTTAATGGTGGTAGTAACAACCCGCCAGGTGCCCTGGATATCTTTACTGGTTTGTGCTTCGTTTTTGGTGGAAAGCAAGGCAAAGAATAGAATTGGGAATAAAATGATTTTCAATTCCATATTTGATCATTTTAAGATGAGGTTTGGATATATGAGTTTCTTATAGATCATTTTCATTTGGCTAGTTTAACCTTGACGGCGATAGACATTACTTGCCCTGAAGCTGGGCCACCGGTTTGAAGTGGGGGAGAGATAGGCTCTAAGAAGGTCAAGGACATCGCCTTGTTATAGTTGATCTTTGAGCTGATCCTAAAGGGAATACTAATCACCATAAGCCCTAGGCCAAGATATCCCAACATATCTCCCCGGTCCATGATTTTGCCATTTCCGCCAGAACCGTTAGGTCCTGAATCCTTCCCGAACTGGGACATAACCATTATCAAACCTACGGAAGCAGTGGTTATTCCAGTTGCCGCGGTGATCGTAGCCAAAGTATGCTGGGTATCGGCGATTTTCAGGTAATACGCCTGTGAACCTTTCGGATAATGCTCTTTTTTCTGCCCCAAGGCCAGGTTAAAGCAGAGAAGTGTAATAAGTAGTAAAAGGTATTTCATTGGTTTAGGCCCAGTTAATAAAAACGAGCTTCAACTAACGACACTGCACCCAGGAACAAGTGCTATTGTGTGTAAGGCGGGAGGGTGTTTTTGGATAAACCCAAAACGAGGATCAGGGGGACCTGTTAAGATATGGTTAAGTTAATCAATTGCTTATATAATGCAAAGAAATTCAATGCTTTACTATATTACCCGCGAGGCTTTGGCCTTGTTTTGGGTAAAATAGTCTTAAAACAGAAGGGCCTTCCTGTAGGTTACAGGAAGGCCCTTCTGTTCTGAAAAGGATATATTATTTCAGGTTCAGATCGGTGATGATCCGCTGGATTTTCTCATTCAGTTTCTGACCTACTTGGTCGAATTCATCGGCGGAAGCCAGGGGCTCGCGTACGCTGAAGTAGAACTTGATCTTAGGCTCGGTACCCGATGGTCTGGCCGATACCTTGGTGCCGTCTTCGGTGAGGAACTGGAGTACGTTGGAGCTTTCCAGGCCGGTGGCGCTTTCCTCGCCGGTGCGTAGGTTTCTCCGGAAGCCGGTCTTGTAGTCAATCAGCTCCACCACTTCAGAACCCGCAATGGTCTTAGGCGGATTCTCACGCAGTTCCTGCATCATCTCCTGGATTTCCTGGGCGCCTCTATGGCCTTTTTTGGTCAAAGAGATCAAGTCCTCTTTGTAGTAGCCAAACTCCTGGTACATCTGGATCATGAGCTCATAAAGGCTCTTGCCCTGGTCTTTGGCCGCTGCTGCCATCTCCGCGATCATAGCGCAGGAAGAAACTGCGTCTTTGTCGCGCACGAAATCACCCACCAGGAAACCGTAGCTTTCCTCGCCGCCGCAGATGTACTGGGCTTCGCCTTCTTTCTCGCGCATAATGGTGGCGATGTACTTGAAGCCTGTAAGGGTCTCGTAGCAGTCCACCCCGAAGCCTTCGGCCACGCGGTTGATGAGATCGGTGGTCACGATGGTGTTCACCACATACTCTTTGCCGGTGAGTTTGCCCGCTTTTTTCCAGGCCTGCAGAATGTAGTAGGTGAGTAGGGCAGCGGTCTGGTTACCGTTGAGCAGCACAAACTGGCCGTTCAGGTCACGCACGGCAATACCCACGCGGTCAGCATCAGGGTCAGTGGCCAATACAAGCTCGGCGTTCAGTTCCTGGGCTTTCTGCATGGCCAGGTTCATGGCGTCTTTTTCCTCGGGGTTCGGGTATACCACCGTTGGGAAGTTTCCGTCTGGGGTAGCCTGCGCCTCCAGCACGTGCACGTTCGTGAACCCGAAACGCTCCAGCGCGCGGGGCACCAGCGTAATACCGGTACCGTGGATAGGGGTGTAGACGATGCTCAGGTCATGCTGGCGTTTGATCATCTCCGGATCCACGGATAGCGTCGCCACTTTGTCCAGATACGCCTGATCTACCTCGTCCAGGATAAATTCCACATTCGCCTCGTTGCGCTCAAACTTCACCTGATCCAGCGAGGTGATTTTGTTTACCTCAGCAATGATGTTCTTGTCGTGCGGAGCGGTTACCTGGCCACCATCGTTCCAGTAGGCTTTGTAGCCGTTGTATTCCTTTGGATTGTGTGAGGCCGTCAAGACTACGCCGCTCTGGCAACCCAGGTGACGGATAGCGAAGGACAACTCAGGCGTGGGGCGCAGTTCACTGAAGAAATACACCTTGATGCCGTTGGCGCTGAACACATCGGCCACTACGTTGGCAAAATAGGGGCTGTTGTTGCGGCTGTCGTGCGCAATGGCCACACTGATCTGCTGACCAGGGAATGACTTTAACAGGTAGTTGCTCAGGCCCTGGGTGGCCATGCCCACCGTGTAGCGGTTCATGCGGTTGCTGCCCACGCCCATGATGCCACGCAGACCGCCGGTTCCAAACTCCAGGTCTTTGTAGAAAGAATCCGTCAGGGCATCAGAGTCCTGGGAGTCAATGAGGCGTTGCAGTTCGGTTTTGGTGTCCTGGTCATAGGCACCCTCTAGCCAGGTGTTTACCTTGGTCAATACGGCTGGCTCCAGCGATAGATTGTTATCCATAGTTTTGTAGAAAAAGGCAAAAGCGTTTAGGGGCTGTTTTGGAGAAAACAGTCTCAGAACGGCTTTCTTAGGTTATAAGTTACCCCGCAGGGCTTGTTCACGTTCAATTGATTCAAACAGGGCTTTGAAATTCCCTTTCCCGAAGGATTTGGCTCCTTTCCGCTGAATGATCTCATAGAAGACGGTGGGCCGGTCTTCCACAGGTTTGGTGAAGATCTGCAGCAGGTAGCCCTCATTGTCGCGGTCTACCAGAATGTTGAGGTCCTTCAGCGGTTGCAGGTCCTCGTCAATGTGGCCCACGCGGTCCAGCAGATCAGCGTAGTAGGAGGCGGGCACGCTCAGGAACTCCACCCCGCGCCGGCGCAACTCACCCACGGTACTCACAATATCATCGGTGGCAATGGCGATGTGCTGCACACCCGGGCTGTGGTAATAGTCCAGGTACTCCTCAATCTGCGATTTCTTCTTTCCCTCGGCGGGCTCGTTGATGGGGAATTTGACGTAGCCGTTGCCGTTGCTCATCACCTTGCTCATAAGCGCCGAGTACTCCGTGGAGATATCCTCATCGTCAAAGGTAAGCAGCAACTGGAAGCCCATCACTTTTGCGTAGAAATCTACCCAGGTGTTCATCTCGCCCCAACCAACGTTGCCTACGCAGTGGTCAACGTGCTTCAGGCCCACGGGCGCCACCGGTGCAGTACTCTTGCGGGGCTTGTACCCCGGCATGAACGCGCCGGTGTAGTTCTTGCGCTCCACAAAAGTATGGATGGTCTCGCCGTAGGTGTAGATGGAGGAAATGCGTACCTCGCCAAATTCATCTGTCAAGGTCTGCGGCTCGCCCGCCGATCTGGCCCCGCGTTTGATGGTCTCCTCGTAAGATTTGTAGGCATCGTCCACCCACAGGGCCATCACCTTCACGCCATCGCCGTGCAGCCGCACGTGCTCTGAGATGGGTGAGTCGGGCAGGAGAGAGGTGGTGAGCACTAACCTAATCTTTCCCTGTTGCAGCACGTAAGAGGCACGGTCACGCACGCCGGTCTCAGGGCCAGCGTAAGCCACCAGCTCAAACCCGAAGGCACCTTGGTAGAAGTAGGCACTCTGTTTGGCGTTGCCCACATAGAATTCGATGTAATCTGTTCCGTTAAGGGGTAGAAAATCGGTGGGCTCAGCCATAAGAGGGGTTTTTTAGGGATAATGCTCTGTTTAGAATGACAATTGGTGTAAAAATAGAATAATTGCGCAGGAAAGAAAATAGGTTTTTCGCGTAGGGTATTTGGGCCGTCTACTTGGAAATAGTCTCAGATGTTATAAAATTTGTAAAAAATAAGAACCCATGAATATCCAGGAACTGAATACCGCGCTGGTCACTATAATCCAGAAAAAGCAGGAACTAAGCAAACTCTCTTACAACGACGACCGCTACGATGACGTGGAAGAGGAGCTGCATGATTTGGAGGATGAGTTCAACGACAACTTCGGCGAGTATCTGGAAGACGTTTTAGGCGATGTGCACATGAAAATCTGCCCAGACACTGATGTGTTGCTCCCTACCGCCTACCTGCCAGAAGGCCTGAACGCCGACGGACAAGTAGACCTGACCGGCAAACAAGGCGTTTGGGTGGAAGCCGACGCTTACCCCAACAAAGAAGCCCGTCTGGTGCTGGTACCTAACCCAACCCGTTTAATCCTGAGCGTAGGCAAAAACGTGCGCGAGGAGGTTTGGCAGGGATAATCCCCCAGATTCCAGAACATAGTACCCCCAGATTCTAAGGCTCCTGTGCAGGCACTCCCTGCACAGGAGCCTTTTCTGTTTCAAGCCCTCTTTCTGGAAAATGGGCCTGAAAAGAGGTATTGTAATTGAAGCGGAATGTGGCTAAAATGGAGGATGAAAAACTGGCTCTTTTTTACTCTTCTTTTCACTTTTTTCTTTTATGCCTGCAAAAAGAAAGCCCCAGTCAAAAAAGAAGAGGGAACAACTCAAAAACAACCAATAGTTAACCCTGAAACTGAAACAAAGCCTGATACTATCTATCAAACGGCTTATATAGACAAAGAACCCCGCTATGACACTGCAGAAGTGAAGCGAGGAGCAGACATCTTTGAAGCATTCACTGAGGCAGTAAGTTTAAATGATAGTTCCATTGTGGAGGTATATCATGCAGATGGTGAAAGCAAAGTCTACAAAGGCAAAAACCACAACAACCTTTATAAAATCAGGCTGTTCAAAAACGGGAAGCTGTTATTTGCCAAAGCTTTTACAAAACATGATTTCCTGAAGTTGGAACCGCATAACGGCTACCTTAAGGAAAGCGCCCCAAGTCCTGCTAACTTGAAAGGGGTTACTGCTGATGACCGGGTGCTCTTTGATATCACGTTTGGGTTGCCAGACAGTGATGTAGGTGGAATAGCCACTTTGGTGACAGATATAAAAGGTACTCCTCTGTTACTGCAAAACTACTCCCACACAGGCGGTAGCGGCTGTGATGGTATCCTTCAAGTAACCTCTGACGGAAAATATTTTCTGAACTGCGAAACATTATATGGTCCTAATGGCTACGCATTTAACTTTAGTAAGCCAAATGTGGTGCATGCTTCCTTACTTACAGATACCAGCTTTGTGGTAATCTATGATTACATCCTCTCGCAAGGCTATAGAACTGAGGAGGGAGTTAAGGTTTGGCATGTAGAACGGGATGAAAAAACACACAACGTAGTGGTCTACCATGTAAATGGAAACCGTTTGGCTTCTTTCCGCTACGATGGGTTCTTTGAAACATTAGGTTATTCTGCACCAGTAGGGTTGATTCAGGACAAGTTTCTGTTGTTAGACCCCCGTAAAAAGGAATTGCAGACTATAGAAATAGCTGCACCAGCTATCCGCCAAAAGATACCTTTAGACCAAGTAAAGAAGCTACCAAAACGCATCAAGAATCCGGCGGTAAAAGAGGTCTATATGTTTACTGATCAAGGATATTACTACTTTTATCCTTTCCCCGAAAGCCTTCAATACTATGTCACCCAGGAATATGAAAAGTAAAAACAAGAAAGCCGAAGCTGTTAAACTTCGGCTTTCTTGTTTATGGGTCGTGCTACCTGATACTTGCTAACAATTAAAAACCAAGTTTCTCGCGTACGCGCTGAAGAACAGGTCCGCCAATGGCGCGGGCTTTGGCAGCACCTTCGGCTAACTTGGCATCTATCTCAGCTAGGTTGTTCATGTAGTACTGGAAGCGTTCACGCGGCTCGGCGTATTTGGTGATGATGAGGTCATACAAAGCCTGTTTGGCGTGACCATAGCCGTAACCACCCGCCAGGTAATTCTGGCGCATGGTCTCAATCTGCTCTGGCGAGGCCAGCAGCGAATACAGCTTGAAAGTATTATCCGTAGCCGGGTCTTTGGGGTCTTCCAAGGCTTTGCTGTCTGAAACGATGCTCTTGATGCGCTTGAGGAGTTCTTTATCTGGCAGGAAGATGTCAATAGTATTGCCGTATGATTTGCTCATCTTCTCGCCGTCAATGCCGGGCACCGTCATCACGCTCTCGTCTACCTTCGCCTCTGGCAAAACAAAAGTCTCTCCGTAGATGTGATTGAAAGAACTGGCTACATCACGAGTGATTTCCAGGTGCTGTACCTGGTCTTTGCCCACGGGTACAAACTCCGCATCGTAGAGCAGGATATCGGCGGCCATGAGGATAGGGTAGGTGAACAACCCTGCGTTCACATCGGCGAGGCCGCGGCGGGCTGATTTGTCTTTGAAGGAGTGCGCGTTGGCCAGCATAGGATACGGCGCGAAACAGCTCAGATACCACGTCAACTCAGTCACCTCAGGCACGTCTGACTGGCGGTAGAAGATGTTCCGGTCGGTGTCAAACCCGAAGGCTAGCCAGGCAGCCGCTACGGCATAAGTGTTCATTCGGCGCTCCTGCGCATCCCTAATAGAGGTAAGCGAGTGCAGATCGGCGATGAAATAAAGCGAATCGTTTTCTGATTTTTTGGAAAGCTCTATTGCGGGAAGGATGGCGCCCAGCAGGTTGCCCAGGTGCGGACGGCCACTGCTTTGGATGCCGGTGAGAATTCGTGCCATGTTATTCTGATAATTTGTACAAAGAAAGCGATTGCCGGGCAAACGGGAAAGCCTTTCTGTTTTAGACCGGTTTTTGCAGAATCGCCCCGAAAAACCCTTTAGTACAGGTACTGGTTGATTAGAAGGCTCACTTCCTCGGCCTTGCTCATGACCATGAGATGCTGGCCATCTTTCACCAGATGCAGATGCGGGAACTGCGGGACAGGGAGAATCAGGTCTCTGTCGCCATGAATGGCTACTACATTCAGGGTAGAAGCCTGGTGCCGCCAATGCAGTATTTGGTGCAGAGACCAACGCAGAAAAGGAACATCGGTATCCCGGATGATGTCGCGCAGGATGCGTTTCTCATCACTGGTATGAGCCCCGAACAGCCAATTAGCAGGAAACGTCCAGCGTTTGAATTTGCCTAATGGCAGCCATTTGTGCATCTGCAAACTGCCCGCCAACCTGTAATGCAGGGGCAATTCTTGTGTATTGGCCAAGCTTGACAGCAAAATCAACCGCCTCACTGGAATCTGCTTCGCGATCTCCTGGATGACCATCCCGCCAAAGCTTAAGCCCAGCAAGATAGGAGGCTCCTGGCCAGGTTCAATCTGCCGGATCAGTTTGGTGGCGTAAGAAGACATGGTGTCATCTGGCTCCGGGGTAATCCATTGAATGACCCTGGGGTTTGGATGGCGCAATTGCAGGAACTGGAACAAGCGTTCATCGGCGCAGAGACCGCTCAGCAGGTACAAGGGAGGTTGGCTCATGGGCAACTGATACGGCGGTGACCTAGTCTTTGGCGATGAAGGTTTCCATGGGTACATGGTGCTCCTCGGCCAGGTACCGGTCAATGAAAGTATGGGCTACGTACAGCAAAGGGGTGAGCACCACTGCCACCGTGAATTTATAGAGGTAGTTGATGACCGACACCGAAAGTATTGTCTTCAGGTCCCAATCCCCGAACAGGTAAAAGGCGATAAACAGCACCACCACCGTGTCTACCAACTGCGAGACCAAGGTAGAGCCCGTAGCCCTGAGCCAGATCTTGCGACTGCCGGTTAAGTGCTTAAGCCAATGGAACACGTGTGCATCCAACAACTGCCCCAACAGGAAAGCCACTAGTGAGCCTACAATGATTCCTAATCCCTGCCGGAAAACCTTGCTGAAGGCGTAATCCATGTCAAAAGAAGTACCATTGGGACCCTGGCTGTTGATCTCTTGCCAGAACTGCGCCGGCGGTAGGGCTGTGGCAACCACAATCACCAGGAAAGCATATGCAATGAGTGCCGCAGTCAAAAAGCTGATGCGCCTTACCCCGTCTTTCCCGAAATATTCATTAATGATATCGGTGGTGATAAAGACCACGGGCCAGATGATGACCCCAGCCGTAAGGTTAAAGTCCAATTTCGTGCCCAAAACCGGGATCTGTGCCCCACCCAAACCAAACACGCCCTCGCCCGAGAAAATCTTCACCCCAATTAATTCCGCAAGCAACGCATTAGTAAGGAAAATGCCACAGAGAACCATAAAGAGCTGCCGTTTCTTGAAGCCCATTTTGCCGTTTGAAGAAGAAATTTGCTGCATTTCGAGCGAAGAGTAAATAAGAACCCAGATGATTATACCCGTAAAGATGGGGGAAAGGCACTAATAAGCAATAACCCACAGTACCGGAGCTTTCAGGCTGTTTTTTGAAAAATAAACCTTTAACGGGTTTTTAGAAGGTAATTGGGTATAAGCCTAGTTCTTCTTCTTAAGGGAAGATTGCAGAAGTGCAGATTTTGTGACCAGCAGATGTAACCAGTCCTCAGCGCTTCCCTCAAGTGAGATTTTGGGTTTGATGGAAGGCTGTGAGAAGAAACGAAAAGTTATAAGCTGATCCGGTTTGAGGCTAGCGCCTCATGGCAGTTGCAAACTGCCGGCCATTTTAGGTCCAAGTCACAGACTTGAACCATGTCATAAATAGAAGACCTCACAGGAAAGAAGACGCTGCGAGGTCTGGATCATTCCTTCCTGTGCATTGCCTTTTCCAGCCTTTCGGTGGAGCGCCTTGTCAGGTTCCGGTGCCGTAAGGCATTGCGACCGCAAGGGAGCAAAGGAAGCTGGCGCAGCGCGAGACCGGAAGGCGGGGCCTCGCGGCCGTGAGCGCACGGAGCTTAGCTATACAACAATACAGTTCATGAACCCACGCAAACAACAGCGCCACGCCAGCATAAACGTACTACTAATCCACAAATGAAATGGAATAAGTACAGCCGAAAGTGGTCCCTCACGGAGCAAAAAGTTATATACCCGGCTCCTTCATTTTAAGGCCAAACTCACCAAAACAGGGTAAAAAGAATAAGATAAAAGGGGCTCTATTCCAAAACACTAATCGTCTTCCCCTCAGTAGCCAAAGCTGTATTAGGAAAAATTGACTGTGCTTCCTCCAGCAAAGGCGTGAGGTCTTTGTAGCGGGCGGAAAAGTGCCCGATGAGCAGTCTTCTTACCTGGGCTTTCTCCGCGAGGGTAGCAGCCTGGGCAGCGGTGCTGTGGAAGGTGTGTGTGGCGCGGTGCTCCATGTCGCTCAGGAACGTGGATTCATGGTAGAGGAGGTCCACGCCTTTCACGTAAGGCAGAATGTCTTCTTTGTACTTGGTATCTGAGCAGTAAGCGTAACTGCGGCTACGTTTAGGATCGGTGGTGACGTCTTGGTTGCGGACCAGGATCTCGCCTTGCTCGTTGCGGATGTCCTCGCCCCACTTGAGTCTTACCAACTGCGGAGGCGTGAGGAACTCTGGGAGCTTGCCTTTGAGCAGGTGACGAGGCTTTGGCTTTTCCCTGAAGAGAAAACCACAGCAGGGTACCCGGTGCTGCATAGGCAGCGAGTGCACCGTCATGTATTTATCCTCAAAGATTTTTTTGCAGACGGTGGTGTCCACTTCCACAAAGTTGATGTGGTAGGGGAGTTGAGTACCGCCGTATTTGAATTGGAGGGTGATGATCTCGGCCAGGCCTTTGGGGCCGAAAAGATTAAGGTGGCCGGTCCGCTGCTGCAGGTGCATGGTAGAAAGCAATCCTGCCAGGCCAAAGTAATGGTCACCGTGGAGGTGACTTATAAAGATGTTACAAATGCGCTGATGCTTTACCTTGTATCGCATCAGCTGCATTTGTGTACCTTCGCCGCAATCAATCAGGTTTATCTGATTGCCAACCGTGAGTAGTTGGGCCGTATGATTTCTTTCAAAAGACGGGGTGGCAGAGGAGCTCCCAAGTATTTTCAGCTCAAAATCCAAACTGCAGTACCCGCTTAGAAACTATTCTTCTTTTTTTGTAAGATCGCTCTCAATCTCGTGCAGGAAAACGCGGTCAATGCCTTCTTCTACAGTAGGCAGAATGTTCAGAACAGACTCCAGCTTAGAGATGGTGATTAACTTGGTTACGTGCTCTTGCAAGCCGGTTAAGATAAGAACCCCTCCGGAAGAGTTGCAAAGACGGTTTGCAATCAGGATAGAAGACAATCCGGAAGAATCAGTATATTTTACGTTGGTAAGATCCAGGATCAGGTTGGTAATACCTTCTGCATTCAACTTCACAAACTCAGACTTCAAATCGGGCGCGATCGTGGTGTCTAGCTTTTTTTCATCTATGGTGATGATGGTGTAATTCTCTTTTTTATCAATTGTGTACTTCATAAGTAACAGCAAAAAGGTTTAGAGTGCGAATCTACCAATTTTTGGTGGAATATCTTTAACAATGTAATCTAAAAAATGTTGGCCGCAATACTTTCCTGTAGCGTATGTGGCTGACTGGCATAGTCCTGGGGAACAAACTTTTTGCCTAGTAACTGCTCGTACAATTCAATGTAACGCTGTGAAATCTCTGATATCTTGGCGTCGGTCATTTCAGGGACCTGCTGTCCCTCCTTGCCCTGGAAACCATTCTCAATGAGCCATTGACGTACAAATTCCTTTGAAAGTTGCCGCTGTGGTTCACCCTTGGACTGCCGCTCCTGATAACCCTCTGAGTAAAAGAATCTTGAGGAATCGGGCGTGTGTATTTCATCTATCACATAAATGATGCCATCTGCTTTCCCAAATTCATACTTGGTGTCCACCAGGATCAATCCGCGCTCTGCGGCCAGTTCTGAACCCCGTTTGAACAGCGCCCGGGTGTATGCCTCTAATTGTACATAATCTTGTTCGGCCACTATTCCCTGGCGCAGGATTTCTTCCCGGGAGATGTCTTCATCATGGCCTTCGGCGGCTTTGGTGGTAGGGGTAATGATAGGCTCAGGGAAAGGGTCATTCTCGCGCAGACCCTCGGGCAGGGTAACCCCGCAGAGGGTGCGTTTGCCGGCGCTGTACTCGCGCCAGGCGTGGCCGGCCAGGTAACCCCTGATCACCATCTCCACTTTAAACGTTTCGCACTGACGGCCAATAGTCACATTGGGCGCCGGGTGGCTCAAAACCCAGTTGGGTACCACATTGGCGGTAGCCTCCAGAAAAGAGGCGGCAATCTGGTTCAGCACCTGGCCCTTATAAGGAATAGCGCGGGGTAGCACCACGTCAAAGGCCGAAATGCGGTCTGTGGCCACCAGAGCTAATTTGTCTTTGAAATAATACACGTCGCGCACCTTGCCTCGGTAAAAGCCGGTCTGTTGCGGAAAATGGAAATTGGTTTCTTTTAACGCTTGCATAGCAGATAACTAAGGGAGGCAAAGTTAGGAAAGGATACAGACGGGGCAAGAATATTTCTATTTTCCGGTCTGGTTTTATCTGCCTCCTCATTTACTAACATTTGTTGGTTTTTTAAAATAATTCGCAAAAATTTTTAAAAATTATTTGGGGTTTAGTTTTTCGTTGATAGATTTGCAGCATCAAGTCAATTATTCCGGTAGTTGATTTATAAAGAAGAGCGGAGAGACAGGCTCAATGAAGCTCTAGCAACCTACCAGCCGTGTAAGGTGCTAAGTCCTGATCCTAGGGGACATATTGCCACCTGGGGAATATAAATTGATACGAAGATGGAAAATCAATTCAACGCCACTTCTGACAATGCAGCGCCGCGCCTGACCATGGCGGCAACAGGTATTACCCATTCTATTATCCCTTCCATTACGCGAATGTGCACTATGTCCATTATGGATATTTGTTGCTGTTGTCGTTAATCCCTCCAGTTAATTAATTTTTTCTCAGGGGCCTGATGCACAGCAGCTTCAGGAGGAAACCTGTAACCTGTTTGTATTTCTGGCTCTTGAATTTGTTCAATTCTTCAATTGTAACCGGCTAATATCATGTCTACTTCATATCGTTTTGAAACCCTTCAGCTGCACGCTGGCCAGGAAATAGATGCCACCACCCGCTCACGCGCAGTACCCATTTACCAAACCACTTCCTACGTGTTTGAGAATGCCGAGCACGGCGCCAACCTGTTTGCCCTGAAGCAGTTCGGGAATATTTATACCCGTATCATGAACCCCACCACCGATGTGTTTGAGAAACGCATCGCGGCTTTGGAGGGGGGCGTGGCAGCGGTGGCCGTAGGCTCAGGCCAGGCGGCCCAGTTCATTGCCTTGAACAACATCCTGCAGGCAGGAGACAATTTTGTTGCTTCCAGCAACCTGTATGGCGGTTCTTACAACCAGTTTAAAGTCGCTTTCAAGCGCCTGGGCATTGAGGTGCGTTTTGCCAAGAACGATGAGCCTGCCACTTACGCCTCGTTGATTGATGAAAACACCAAAGCTCTTTACCTGGAGACCATCGGGAACCCCCGGTTCAACATTCCGGATTTTGAGTCTATCGCGGCCGTGGCTTCCGGGCACCAGATTCCGCTGGTGGTAGACAATACCTTTGGCGCAGGTGGTTACCTGTTCCGTCCGCTGGAGCATGGGGCTAATGTGGTGGTGGCCTCCGCCACCAAGTGGATTGGCGGCCACGGTACCAGTGTGGGTGGCGTGATTGTAGACGGCGGCAACTTCAACTGGGGCAACGGCAAGTTTCCGCAGTTCAGCGAGCCGTCTGAAGGCTACCATGGCCTCAACTTCTGGGAAGTATTTGGCGCCAACGGGCCGTTCGGGAACATCGCCTTCGCCATCCGGGCCAGGGTAGAAGGCCTACGTGATTTCGGTCCGGCCTTGAGCCCCTTCAACTCCTTTCAGTTGATTCAAGGGTTGGAGACGCTTTCCCTGCGGGTAGACCGCACGGTGCAGAATGCCCAGGCTTTGGCTGAGTGGCTGGAGAAGCATCCTTTGGTGGAAAGCGTGAATTATCCAGGCCTGCCTTCCAGCCCCTACCATGAACTCGCCAAAAAGTACCTGAAACGCGGTTTTGGGGGCGTGCTAAGCTTTAACCTGAAGGGCGGAAAAGAAGAAGCCGAGGTGTTTGTGAACAGCCTGGAGCTGGTAAGCCACCTGGCAAACGTGGGCGATGCCAAAACCCTCATCATCCATCCGGCCTCTACTACCCACCAGCAGCTGAACGAAGAAGAGCAGCTATCAGCCGGGGTAACTCCCACGCTGCTGCGAGTGTCAGTAGGTATTGAGCATTTAGATGATATCAAAGCAGATTTTGAACAGGCGTTTGCCAAAGTGAAAGTAAGAGAACCTAAGTTGGAGAACGCAACTACTGCGTAAAGGCCATGTTAAAAGGACGCGTTTTTAATTACACCGAAGAATTCACGTTGGAGTCCGGGCGATCTTTGCCCGGTTTCCAGCTCTTTTATACCACCTGGGGCACCCTCAACGAGGACCGCAGCAATGTGGTGTGGGTTTGCCACGCTTTCACTGGCAACGCTTTTGTGAAAGACTGGTGGGGAGATTTGTTCGGCGAAGGAAAGACCTTTGATCCTGCCAAGCATTTTATAGTCTGCGCCAACTCCCTGGGTAGCTGCTACGGTTCTACCGGACCTTTAAGCCTGAACCCAGATACCGGCAAGCCATACTATCACACTTTCCCGGTTTTAACCATCCGTGATGTGGTGCGGGCCTTTGATGCTTTACGCGAACATTTAGAAATAGAGCAGATAAACGTACTCATTGGCGGCTCCATAGGCGGCCAGCAGGCCCTGGAGTGGGCTATTGAACATCCGGAAAAAGTCAAGCGCCTGGTACAGGTGGCAGGCAACGCCCGGCAATCGCCTTGGGCCATCGCCCTGAATGAGAGCCAGCGCATGGCCATTGAGCAGGATATTACCTGGCAGTTGGCCACCGATGACGCCGGACTGGAGGGAATGAAAACAGCCCGTTCCGTTGCCTTACTATCTTACCGCACCTATAACTCCTATAACCAGGCGCAGCGCGAGGGTTCTTCAGATTTGAAAAGAATTTACCGGGCGGCCAGTTACCAGCGGTACCAGGGCGAGAAGCTGGCCAAGCGCTTCAATGCTTATTCTTACTGGCAGCTCTCCAAAATCATGGACAGCCACAACGTGGGACGCAACCGAGGCAACACAGAAGCAGCATTGCGCCAGGTAAAAGCAGAGACCCTGGTTATTGGCGTGGATACTGATCAGTTGTTCCCATTGGTGGAGCAGAAATACGTGACCCGGTATATTCCCAATGCCACTTTCCAGGTCATTCACTCAGAAGCCGGGCATGACGGGTTCCTGTTGGAGACAGACCAGCTAAGCCGTCACTTAGATACTTTTTTACAGAAAAAACAACAGAGAAAAACATGGATTCCCACCGTCTTCTAAAAATCGGCTTGTTTGGGTTTGGCTGCGTAGGCCAGGGCCTGTACGACATACTTTCCCGCGAAGAGGCGCTTCCGTTCAAAGTAGAACGCATCTGCGTGAAAGACCCCAAAAAACTGCGACCTTTGCCCTCAGAGAGTTTCACCTATGACTGGCACCAGGTGCTGCAGGATGACTCTCTGGACATTCTGGTGGAAGCCATCAGTGATGCCAATGAGGCCTACACCATTGTGGCCGAAGCTCTGCGTCGCGGTAAAAGGGTGGTGACTGCCAACAAAAAACTGGTGGCCTACCACCTGCCCGAGTTGCTGGCTTTGCAGCAGGAGTTCGGAGGCGTGCTGTTATATGAGGCTGCGGTGGCAGGGGGGATACCTATTATCAGAACGGTAGAGGAATATTTTTCCAACGAGCCGCTGGAGCGGGTGCATGGTATCCTGAACGGTTCGTCTAACTACATCCTCAGCCAGATCTTCAAACTGCAGAAAGGCTATGCCGAGGCCCTGAAAGAAGCCCAGGACAAAGGCTTTGCTGAACTGGACCCCTGGTTGGACGTGGCCGGAGCCGATGCCCGCCACAAGCTTTGCATCTTAACGGCGCACGCATTTGGCAGAACCATTGCCCCAGAAGAGTTGGCCTTCTTCGGGATAGATCACCTGGGTGGCGCAGACGTGGAATATGCCAAGCAAAGCGATTCCGTCATCAAAATGGTGGCCTCGGTGCACTTAACCTCAGACGGGGAGTTGGTACCAGTGGTGCTGCCTAGCCTGGTAGACGCCTCAGACGATCTGTTTGTGGTGGAGCAGGAATTCAACGGGGTGGTGGTGCAGGGCACCTACTCTGGTCCGCAGTTGTTCAAAGGCCGTGGTGCCGGCGGGCACCCCACCGGAGCCGCGGTGCTGTCAGACATTGTTTCCATCAGCAACGGTTATTCTTACGGTTATAAGAAGCTGGGCAAAACCACCAATGCTCCGGCCTTGGCGCTGGATTTTGAACTGGAGGTATACCTGCGCAGCAGTGAGCCAGAACTGGTAGCCGCATTGGGCTTAACCAATCTGCAGAACGTGCAGCGGGATAATGATACCTTCAGTGTGCTGGGTACAGTTTCCTTGGGCAACCTGATCAAAAACCAGGACCACATCAGAAAAGCCGGCGCCTACATTATGGCCCTGTCTTCTGACTTTGTGGGCGCACCCAGAAAAAAAGTGAAAGTACAGCAGGAGGTTTCCTGATACTTCAGATCCAATTTGAAAAACATTTCAGCATCAAAAGCGGATTATCCGCTTTCAAAGAATAGCTAGTTTATTTAGTTCGTTCAATTACGCAGACACCTGGCTATAAGCCGGGTGTTTACGTTTATGGCCTATTTTAAATAAAACGGTCAATATAACATAGCCTGGCTCAAGGATCATTAAGTGCTGTTCAGACCAGCATACTTCTTGGGGGGCTGTTTTAGGTCTCTTTTTCCGGAATCACCTCTAAAAAAGAACTGCTTGTTCTGGGAATTTCCTTTAGCTGAAAGGGCTTAGCTGATCTAAAATCAGCCTGAAAAAAAACTCCGTTCTGGCGCTGATTTTTAGAAAACAGCACCAGAACGGAGTTCAAAAATTGAAAGCTGGATAAGCTTTATGAAACGCTAAGAAAGGTACACAGCTTTCACGCGGTCGCGGAGGTTGTACTCAGAAACCATTACCTCGCCATAGGCACCGGCCGTCCGGATGGCCACCAGGTCACCGCGTTTGGTCTCGGGCAGTTCAATGGCCTTGGAGAAGCAGTCCGTTGATTCACAGATGGGGCCTACCACGTCATAGGTTTTGGCGGGTAGGTCGCTGGTAAGGTTCTCAATCTTATGGTACGCCTGATACAACGCCGGGCGCATCAGTTCGGTCATGCCGGCATCCAGAATCACGAAGTTCGTTTTCTGGCCGTGCTTCATGTACAGCACTTTGGAGATGAGGTTTCCGCTGGGTGCTACTAGAGCTCTGCCCAACTCAAAGTGCACCACCTGGCCCGGGCGTTTGTCCAGCAGTCGCTCAAAAATCCCGAAATAAGTGGCGAAGTCGGCGATGGGGTTTTCTTCAGGGGTACGGTAATCCACGCCCAGGCCACCGCCCACGTTCAGGTGCGGGAAAATGAGCTCGCGTTCTTCAAACCAGTTCTGCAGCTCGTTCACCCGCAAACACAGATTTTCAAAAGCCCGCAGATCAGTGATCTGAGACCCTATATGGAAGTGCAGCCCGATGAGTTTCAGGTTAGGCCAAACTGCAAATTGTGGCAACAGTTCCTCCAGTTCCCACACGTTGATCCCGAACTTGTTTTCCTCCAGCCCGGTAGTGATGTGCTTGTGGGTGTAGGCGTCCACGTTAGGGTTGATGCGCAAGGCAACCTGCGCAAATTTCCCTTTGGCGGCCGCCAGTTCCTGGATCACCTCCAGTTCCTGGACCGATTCTGAATTAAAGCAAAAGATATTGGCGTCTAAGGCAAAGTTGATCTCAGCATCAGACTTGCCAACGCCCGCAAACACAATCTGCTCTGGCGCGAAGCCTGCTTCCAGGGCCCGGCGCACCTCGTTGCCGCTCACGCAATCCGCCCCGAACCCTCTTTCCAGGATCTCGGCCAGGATAGGGGAGTTCGCGTTCGCTTTCAGGGCATAGTGCACATGGTACCCGTATTTCCCGGCTTCGGTTTTGGCTGTGTCCAGCGTCTGGCGCAACAGGGAAAGGTCGTAGGCATAGAAAGGGGTAGGTTGCTGAGAGAACGCCTTCAGTTGTTCTTTAAGCATGGTTTTCCTCTCTTTCCTGGAACACGCCTTCGTTGATAGAAAGCAAAGCATCTTCTTTATGGATGGTATTCACTAAAAAGCTGATGTTGTTTTTGCTTCCGCCGTAAGAGATCATCCGTAGTGGGATATGACCCAGCGACTGCACCACTTTGAGGGCAGCGCCCGGCTTGTCTTCCATGAAGTCGCCTACTACGCACACAATGGTCAGTTCCGTGTCAATCTCCACTGTTCCGAAGCGCTGAAGGGCCTCGGTGATCTCCGGCAGATAGGTGATGTTGTCAATGGTAAGGGAAACGGCTACCTCAGACGTAGTAATCATGTCAATAGGCGTCTTGAAACGCTCAAACACCTCAAACACGCTGCGCAGGAAACCATAGGCCAGCAACATGCGGCTGGATTTGATCTTGATGGCAATGATACCGTCTTTGGCCGCTACCGCCTTGATCTTGTTACCGGTTCTCTTGGAAGAGATAGTGGTGCCAGCTGCCTCGGGTTCCATGGTGTTCAACAGACGCACCGGGATGTTGTGCTGCTGGGCCGGCAGAATGCTGGACGGGTGCAGGATCTTCGCCCCGAAGTACGCCAACTCCGCCGCCTCGTCAAAAGACAACTCGGCAATAGGGTAGGTGTTCTTCACAATGCGCGGATCGTTGTTGTGCATCCCGTTGATATCGGTCCAGATCTGGATCTCAGAGGCCTTCACGGCTGCCCCAACAATGGAAGCGGTATAGTCGCTGCCCCCGCGCTTGAGGTTGTCAATTTCGCCTTTGGCGTTCCGGCAGATGTATCCCTGAGTGATGAACAACTGGTTGTCTGGGTACTGGTCCAGCAGTTTTCTCAGGTTCTCACGGATGAAAGCATGGTCGGGCTCCTCGTCCGGGGTGATCTTCATGAAATCAAGCGCGGGAAGCAACACCGACGGAGTGCCTTTCTCATCCTGGAAAATCTTGAAGAGCTGCGTTGACAGTAGTTCGCCCTGTGCTAAAATGATTTTTTCGGAAGCGGGAGAGAAAGGGTGGTTGAAGCAGGCCCGGATTTCTGAGAACACTACTTCAATAACCTGTTTACCCTTGTCCTTAGATGCTTCCTGTTTATATAATTCGGCAATCACCTGTTTATAGTGTTGCTCTAATTGTGCTGTGAGAGATTCTGCCTGGGCTACGTCGCCCTGGGCCAGTTGCTGTCCAATCTGCACCAGGTGGTTCGTGGTTCCTGACATGGCAGAAAGCACCACAATAACCGGTTCCTGGGTTGGAAGCAGTTGTGAGACGGCACCCATCCGCTCCGCAGAGCCTACGGAGGTGCCCCCAAATTTCATGATTTTCATAGATATTAAATAAAACCTGCGAATTTACTAAATCATCAGGGGAATACTAAAAGAAAACCCCACCTACCGCTACTTTTTATCTGCGGTAGGTGGGGTTTTAAAGGAAAGGTGGAAGGATTAGTCTTCCTTCACAACCCTGATGACCTCAGAAAGGGAAGTACCCGTGATTCTAAGGATGTATACTCCATTGGCAAGTCTGGACAAGTCCCTGGTGAGAGTCACCTTTCCGGAAGTAACAGTTGCAGTCTCATGGTAGATCAGTTTCTGGTTCAGGTCATAGAGTTCTACCTGTACTATTCTTTCTTCTACACTGTTAATAGAGATAGAAACTTCCTTAGTGAAAGGGTTTGGAGATACGGCTACTTGAGCAGTCGCCTTATTACCCGAAGCTGCCACGGATACAACCTTGCTGTATTCAAATTCTCCATCAACATCAACTTGTTTCAGGCGGTAGTACACTGTTCCAGCCGGAGCAGAAACATCGGTGAAGCTATAGGTCTTCGCCACATTGCTGGTTCCGTTTCCTTTTACCTGACCAATGCTCAAGAAGGTTTTTCCGTTTTGGCTACGCTCCACCTGGAAGTAGGCATTGTCCTTCTCAGAGGCAGTAGTCCAGTTAAGCTTGATGCCATTATTAGTGGCTGAAGCTGTAAAGGACGTTAAAGTAACCGGCAGCGGGGTGCCTATGATCACGGTTGGAGAAAGGGTTGAAGTACCGCCGTTAGCATCAGTAGTTCTGATGGTTGGAGAATACAAATCTGATTTCAGGGCACTGCGGTTGCTTACATACATTCTTAACTGACCATTCACAATCCGGTAAGATACACCTGGTATAGAATAATTGTCATCAATTGAATAAGCTGTAATAGGAGCATCACTGTCACCGAATGTGAAAAGCACATCTTCGTTCTGGTACTCAGAAACCGCCTTTGGTTGCATAGAAGAAACAACTTCTGCCTCACAATCCAAGGTAATGGTTACCTCATCTGACTGTGAACCACAGGAAGTAGAGGACACGGTCCATCTGAAAACGTAAGCTCCCGAATTCAAACCAGAGACAGTAGTGGTTGGGTTGGTGGCATCAGCAAAGACAGGGTTTCCTGAACCACTTGGCTTAGAAACTACAGTCCAGGCACCGTTTGTGCCAGATGGAGCCGTATTTCCTTCAAGCGTAACTGTTTTGCTACCCTGGGCATTTGTTGAACAAACGGCTTTATCTGGGCCTGCATTTGCCGTGAATGTTGGGGTAGAGGTAATAGTTACTTCATTAGACACCGGGCTATCACAGTTGTTGGAAGTAGCGCGTACACTGTAGGTGCCGGCCGCAGATGCCGTGAAGGAGACCGCTCCATTCGCAACAACGGGTGAGCCACTTGGGCTGCCATTCAGGAACAATTGATAACTGTATCCATTTACTGGTGAACCAACTGAAATGGTAACCGGTGTACCACCACAAATGCTAGCGTTGCTGGCGGTAATTGCCGGCGCAGCTGGTGCTGGGTTAACGGTGACGGTAACTTCATTAGAAGTGGCAGAAGGGCAAGAACCACTGGTGGCCACCACGGTGAATTTTGTTGTAGCACTAACAGATGCTGTAAAGGAAACCGTGTTACTTCCATTATAGGTAATAGAGCTACCTTCTGCTACTCCGTTACGGAAAAGTCTGTAAGAAACACCATTCACCATGTTTCCGGTAGCAGTAATGACTACATTATCAGCTCCGCAGAAAGTGGTGGCAGAGGCTGAAATAACAGGAGCAACAGGTGCTGGGATAGAGGTCACTGTTACTTCGTTAGAGGTAGCAGGTGAGCAGGAGGCACTGCTGGCAACCACTGTGAACTTAGTTGATGGTTCAGTTACAGCAGCTGTAAACGTAACTGCGTTGCTTCCATTGAAGGTAATAGTGTTTCCTTCAGCAATACCATTTCTATAAAGTTGATAAGAAACCCCGCTTACCAGGTTAGCACTTGCAGTAATAGTGACGTTGCTATTGCCACATACAGAATTGGTGTTAGCAGTGATTGTAGGCGATACTGGTTTAGGGCTAACCGTCACATTTGTTGAGCCATTCATATCCACTGTAGGACAATCGGTTCTGAATGCTTTAACAGTCAAGATTGCATTTGCAGAAAGCACAGCTGATGTCAAGCTCAAAGTGCCAGTACCTGTAGCGGTAATTGCTGTTCCACTAGGGTTAGATCCATTGTAAATCTGGTAGGTAACCCCACTTTCTGAATTGGAGAGAGTGATGGTAGCTGCGCTTCCGTTACAGATGGTTAATGAGGCAGGTGTGACATTGTAAACAATTGGCGTTGGAGTTACTGTTACTGTTACCGGTGCTGAAGTAGCTGATGGACAGTTTGTGCTGGATGCCACAATGGTGTAGGTTCCAGTAGAGTTTACGCTTGTGGTAAAGGATACTGTATTGCTTCCATTATAAACAATGGATGAACCAACTGGTGTCCCATTTAGTGCTAAACTATATGTGACTCCATTCACCAGATTTGAGGTAGCAGTAAAGGTTACATTGCCTCCGTTGCCACAGAATTTGGTAGTAGAAGCGCTGATGTTTGTCGCTAGTGGGGTTGGACTTACTGTTACAGCTACATAACCTTCCATGGTGACATTGCCGCAGTTTCCAGGGCTAACCGCTTGTACAGTCAAAGTGGTAGAAGCTGTTAAAGCACCAGAAATAAGGGTAATAGAACCACCTGTACCAGTTACTTGGGCACCACTTGCAGCACCACCATTGTAGATCTGATAGGCTATGCCGTTCTGTGAAGAAGGCAAAGTGATAGAAACAGTTCCTCCTGAGCAAACCACCTGCTGGCTAGAAGTAAAGCTCTGCACTGCTGGAGATTGTGTTACCGTGATGGCATAAGTAGAGCCAATTGCCAGAGAAGAACAGCCAGACCGCACGGCGTACACTCTAAGAGAAGCATTGGAAGTCAATGCATCTGTGGTAAGGGTAATGGCACCTCCGGTACCTGCTACCCCAAGCCCAGTTAGGGTGGTACCATTGTAAATCTGGTAAGTTACCCCAACTTCTGAGCTAGCCAGGCTAATGCTGGCGGTTGAACCGCTACAGATACTAGTTGAAGTAACCAAGGTGCTATTTTGGTTTGACGGGGCCGAAACAGTTACAGTAACTGGGCTACCTACAGTGAAAGCAGCGCAATTGGCAGGGCTGCTTGGCGTAGCCTGAACTGTAAAAGAAGTAGTTGCAGTAATAGCGGCTGAGGTAAGGGTAATATCTCCCCCGGTGCCTTCTACGGCAGCCCCAGTGGCTACTCCGTTGATGAACAATTGGTAGAAAACCTCCGTTTCAGAGGCACTTACTCTAATTTGGGCGGTACCGCCGCTACAGATAGTTGGGGTGATGGCCGCCACTGTGAGGTTGGCGGATGGCACAGAGACAAACACGCGGTTGCTCATGTCAACTGAGCAGGTATTTCCTGATCTGGTGGCAACTACTTTCAGGTTAGAATTGCCTGTCAGCAAGCCAGTAGTTAAAGTAATGGCACTTCCGGTTCCAGTTACAGCAGAGCCAGTGTTTGTATAGTTACCGGTTGCGGGGTTGTAAATCTGAACCTGATAGCTAACTCCAGTTTCAGAGCCTGCCAGAGTTAAAGTGGCCGCATTGTTATAGCAGATAGCCTGTGTGGTAGGAGTAACTGCGAAGGCGGTAGGAACAGGGGTTACTGTAATAACAGAGTTCCCTGACATGGTTACCCTTGCACCACAGGAGTTTGTTGCCACCACAGTGTAAGTACCACCGGCTGTAATTGATCCAGTTGAAAGTGTCAAGGCATTGCCTGTTCCTTCCACAATGCTTCCAACTGAAGTACTACCCAGGAAAATTTGATAGGAAACACCTAACTGTGATCCTGAGAGGGCAATAGAAGCAGCCTGGCCACTACAGATCGTCTGGGTAGCAGGAGTTACGTTGAAGGTAGTTGGAGTGGCAGAAGTAACGTTAACTGTAAACTGCTGTGTCAGGGCAAAAGGAGCACATCCCCCTGAGGTAGCCAGTACCCTTAAAGTATTAGCGCCAGTGGTGGAAAGAGCCGCAGAGGTAAGGGTGATGTTGCCACCATTACCAGTAACCGAAGCACCAGTGTTGGTGAAAGTACCACCTGACCCGGTTTGCAATTGATACACAACGCCACTTTCTGAGCTTTGGATGACCACCGAGGCTGTGTTACCCGCACAGACAGATTGAACTGAAGGGGTAATGGTTAGAGCATTAGATGGGACAGTCACCGTGAAGGTGTTGGACATGTCTGTAGAGCATCCATTCTTGGTAGCTACCACTTTGAACGTGCCACTAGTTGTAATGGCGCCGGTAGTTAAGGTGATTGCACTGCCTGTACCTGCCACAGCGTTCCCCGTGTTAACATAGGTTCCGGTAGAAGGGTTAATCACCTGAATCTGGTATGAGGCACCTGATTCAGAATTTGCCATGGTGACAGTGGTTGTGGTACCATTACAAACTGTTGTAGAAGCTGGGGTAACTGCATAAGCTGTAGGAGCCGGTGCAATAGTAATGGAAGTTGACCCTTTCAAAGTAGCCTGGCAATCAGGGGAGCCTGCCTGGAAAGCTCTAACCGTTAAAACAGCCGCAGCTGTTAGGTTACCAGAAGACAAGGTAATGGTACCTCCGTTACCTACCATAGAAGGCCCGCTGGCAGTTGATCCATTGTAAATCTGGTAAATAACCCCATTTTCGGTATTGGCTACCGTGATAGTGGCTGAACTGTTATTACAAACGGTTTGTGCCGACGGGGTGAAGGTTGGGGTAGTTGAAGGTGAAACGCAGGTAACGGTAACAGCAGCTGTTTGCTGACTCTCACAACCTCCACCAGTAGGAGTGATAGAAGCAGTTACCGAAGTCCCGGTTGAAAGGTTTGCCTGGTTTGTAGGGTTGATAGCAATAGACCAAGTCACAGGAGTTGTAGTAGAAGCCCCAGTGACGGTGGCAGTTCCGGCAATTCGCTGTCCTTCAATGAACACATTCACTGTTCCATTAGTCGTACTGGTACCAGTAATCACCGTCGCCCTTTCTTTAATGGGAGAGGCTAAAGTTAATCCAAGGCTTGCAGCAGTTGCTGGAGTGGTTACGGTGATGGTTGCCGAAGCTGGGCTTACCGTTTTTCCTCCCGGTGCAGTTGCTACAGCGTACAATAGGTCACCGCCCTGCAAAACTATGTTAGGGATAATTGGAGCAGTCCAATTACCAGTTGTAGCTGTTGACGGAGTTCTTACAACAGTAGCTGTTTCTGTTACTCTCAAATCAGAAACCCCTGTTCTTCTTCTGTACACTATAACAGTAGTACCATCCGCCTCGGTAGAAGTACCTGTAATAGACGTTATAGTTGGGCAAGGAGAAGAGGTTGTAATAATAGGCGCAACTGTTTCACAATTTGAACCTACAACTATTTCAGATGTTGGGGCCGAAAGCCCCTCGTAACCAGATGGATAATTGGTTAAGTCTGTTGTTGGGACTTTAGCTCTAAAGGTTATCCTGCTACCAACTGGCAATCCAATAGAAGCTAAGTTAACAGTCCAGTTTACTCCATTTGCCGTTGTAATTGGAGTTATGCTACCATCATTTGCTGGATTAAAGGGGAATCCGTTAATAAAGAGGTAAATTAATGCCCCAGCTTCAGAAGTACCGCTAAACGTTGTTGTTCCTAAACATATATAATTAAATGTTGGTGTTGGTGTTAATGTTGTCTGTGTGGTTCCTGTAGTCGTTGGGGTGCCTGTTCCACTATTTGCGTACCAACTATTTGATCTAGGAGATTCACATCCTCCACCAGCCGGAATAGCAGAAGCTGTTAATGTGGCATAGTTTTTTTGTGAGCCTGCTGGATAAGCGAATACCCTTTGGTCTTGGCCTGAGGTATAACTCCAATCATATGTTCCACTTGTATTTGCTGTTGTGCTGGCTGTGGTGGTGCCAAAAAAGATTCCATCCCGGTAAACTCTGATAGTGGTACCTGTTAAAACCCCATTAACAGTTTGTGGGGCAATGGAGGTAGTACCGTTAAGGGACTTTTGATTTTGTCCGAAGTTTACAATTACTGGAGCAGCGTTTGTACAAGTAGAAATCTGCGAACCAACAGTAACAGTATTGGAAGATACCGAAGTACTGGCTGTACAGTTTCCTGAAGCTGCTCTGGTTACCCTTGCAGTCAGAATATCACCAGCAGCAAGGGTGGTGCCACTTGGTAAAGGAAAAGAAAACGTCCCGTTTGATACGATTACCGGTGAAGCTGCCACTACCTGGGTCCCGTTGCGGAAGAGGGTAATGGTTCCGCCATTTTCAGTGGAAGTTCCGGTAATGGTGGTAGTGCCTACTCTAATGGATGGGCTTGTAGAAATAGCGGGAGCTGCTGGAGCGGCAGTTTGGCAGAACTCGCCAGCTTGGATTTGCTGCAGGGAGGTAGATGGGAATGCTGGGATCAGATCGCGCCAGATCCGAATTTTATCATTGGCATAGGTTCTGTCATCCACCCCGCCAACATCTGAGATAGTACCTTCCAAACCTGTTTGGGCGCTAGTTACGGTAGATCCAGTTACACGCAGGGGAGTAGTTGGGCTAATGCCTACACCTCCATCACCACTGAAAGCAGAAAGCGGTACATAGAAATCAAAAAAGTAATCAGCATTTCCGCCTGCAGTAGAGGCGGCTATGGCTTTCTGGAAGTATTGGCTGTAGCCTCCGTTTGCGCTACCACGCCAGATGACGTTACTGGTGAAAGGATCTGTGTCGTCTCCGCTCCCTCGGTGGCGGTAGATGACAACATCAAAGTTAAGGGCCAATACTACCTCAAACTCAAAGCCAAGGTTTTTCACCTTAGAAGGAGTGGTGTAATCCACCAAAGTACCGTTGGCAAGCCGCTGTTTGTTGAAGACCCCATCAGAATCAATCAAGAAGCTATATCCTTTAGATGCCGAAGAGTTACCCCCTAAACGGACCCTAAAGAGTACTCGTGTTCCATCATAAGCCATGTACAATGGGTTGGGTGCTAAATCAGTATGACCGCCGGCTGACCCAGTTACCAAGTCATTCAAAGGCTCAGAGCCCAGTTGGGGTAACTCACGGTAGGCAATCTCATTATACTGGGCAGTTCTATCATTAGTGCCTACATAACCGGTATTGGTTTTGGAGACATAGTTGTCCAGATTGGGATCTAAAACATTTCTTCCGGTACCAGTAGCTGGTTGAAAAATCAAACCTGGAGTTTGGGCTTGGGCACTGTATTGAAAATACAAAAGGAAGAAAAGGAAGGCAATAAGAAAATTGCAATTCTGGCTCTTAGGAAGTAAAGGTTTTTCCTTCATAGCTTATAATTAGGTGAATGATGATTTGTGGTGAGGTGCTTCAAAATTATTCCCCGCAGGTTTAGAAAAGCGCTAATTCGGTGAACATAGCCTTTCGCCGGACCAATTAGAGTAAAACGTTAGTAGAAATACGGTTCGTAAAATGGTAGGTTTATATAAACGGCTGATTTTTAGAATAAAACTTATAAACAGGTAGACATACAGTTTTGTTTTGTCCAATGATTGGGAAGCGCAGGAAAGGAAGAGGATGGTGTGAAAAGTGCAATAATTGAAAATTGTAAAAGGGTTTTTAAAACGGATAAATGCTGAAAAGCATCTTTTGCTAGATATTTCTTGTCCCTACTTGTTGGAGGTTTCTTTGGTGATTAAGGTAAATAAGAGGCTTGCGGCATTGCCGCCAAAACCTGCTGCATTCACCATAATATGAAGAGGATGAGAAGAGGGATTAACCCTATTACTTTGGTGGGCTCTGTTCCGGAAAGGTGAACGTAACAGAGCAATCCCCATTTCAGCCGATATGGCGCCGGAGGCACCTAGTGTGTGGCCTATCTGATTTTTATTGGAAAAGAAATCAGGGGCGTTTTCACCAAAGACACTGTTAATGGCAGTCATCTCTGCAGCATCCCCGGCTTTGGTGCCGGGGGCGTGCAGCACTATGGCGTCAATGTCGGCAGGGGAAAGGGCAGCTTGTTGTAAGGCATCGCGCATAGCAAGTTGGAAATGAATCCCTTCTTTGGAAATACCGGTCTTGGAGGGGCTGCGTTCGTATCCCATTCCCACGGCTGCCACCACTACTGCTTTTTCCTGCCCAAGGGCTTCCAGCTCCTGCTGGGTCATTCTTTCCAAGGCAAAAACGGCGGCTCCCTCGCCTAAAACAAAGGTGTTGTGCTCCTTATTCAGGGGGCGGCAAGGATGATCATCGGAGATAAACTTGGAGTAGATGCCAATGGATTTCATCTGCGCGATGGTGAAAGGAGTGAGGGGAGCCTCGGTGCCACCCACCAGAAAGCGTTTTGCCATGCCGGACTTGAGCCAGGCTACTCCGTTGGCGAATGCCTGCAAAGCGGTGCTGCAGGTAACAGAATGGCTGATGAGCGGGCCCTGGGCCTGCAGGTCATTGGCCACCCAACTAGCCACGTTCCCCAGGGTTGTACTGGGCGAGACGCCAGGTGAAAGCCGTTTTTCGGGCGTTTTCAGGAAATCGGCGTGGAAATGCTCAAACAAACCGGTCGCGCCTCTGGAGGAACCTAGGTTGATGCCTACCGGTAAATCCTCACCCATGGCCCAACCTGCCTGGGCTACGGCTTGGCGTGCCGCTAGAATGGCTAACTGCACCGACCGGTCAAGTGAAGCATAAGTGAGGTTTTCCTGTAATAGCGTTTGCAGCAGGTTTTCAGCCGCAGGAGAAATTGGCGCCACGGGAGTGTCATTCCCCAAGTAAGGAAGCGTAGTAAAGGCGGTTTTACCGCTGGTATAGGAGGCATATACTTCTTCCGGGGTGCCTCCCAGCCCCGATATTGATCCCATTCCCCGGACCACAATCCATTCCTGATCCCCTCTGCTCTTCATCTGTTTTCTGGGTGATTTTCTCTAAACAAGGCTAAAACGCCTGCACTACTAAATTTCGCATCTGCTCCATGACCCCGTACACTTTTTCAAGTTGGGCATTGGTGATGCAATAAGGCGGAAGCACGTACACAATGTTGCCCAAAGGCCGCAGCAGTACGCCGTTATCCAGGGCTAAATTGTATAACTGGTCCCGCAAAGAATGGAAATAGGAGGTTTGCCCCACTTCAAACTCAATGGCCAGAATGGTGCCGGTTTGGCGGAAAGCTTTAATTCCCGCTCTGCCTTCCAAGGTCTGGGCGAAGGCAGCGTGGGAAGCGCTGATTCTATCCAGGTTCTCCAGAAATGATTGTTCCTCCACTAGATCCAGGCTGGCCAAAGAAGCGGCGCAGGCTACCGGGTTGGCCGTATAGGAGTGACCGTGGAAAAAGGTCTTGGTCTTGTCTTCGCTCAGGAAAGAATCATAGATGGCTTGCGAACTGGTGGTCACGCCCAGAGCCATGGTGCCGCCGGTAAGTCCTTTGGAAAAGCACATCAGGTCAGGTTCCTGGCCCAGGTAATCGCAGGCGAAACGCTTGCCAGTTCTCCCGAAGCCGGTCATGACTTCATCAGCGATGATCAATACACCCTTGGCCCGGCAGCGTTCCACCAAGCGGTTTAACACCTCGGGCGAGTACATGACCATTCCGGCGGTGCCTAGTACCAAAGGCTCAAAGATGAAAGCGGCAATGTCCTCGCGTTCCAGCAGTTTTTCCAGTTGCGCTAAAATCTGTTCTTCTTCACCAGGAACCGGCACGGGCAGAAACTCCACGTCAAAAAGATACTGCTGGAAAGGACGGGTAAAGACCGAGCGTTCGCTCACCGACATCGCTCCGAAGGTATCGCCGTGATAACTGCCTTCAAACGCGATGATCCTGGTCTTTTCCTGGCCTTGGTTAAACCAGAACTGCAACGCCATCTTAAGTGCCACTTCCACGGCTGTAGATCCGTTGTCTGAGTAAAAGACCCTGGCCTGGTTCTGGGGCAAGAGCTTGAGCAACCTTTCTGCGAGTTCTACGGCGGGAGCGTGGGTGAACCCCGCGAAGATCACGTGCTCCAGGGTACGCAATTGCTGGCAAACCCGCTCCGCGATGTGCGGGTGCGCGTGCCCATGGATGTTCACCCACCACGAAGACACGGCGTCAATGAACTCGCGGCCATCCTCGGTGAAAAGGACGGCGCCTTCTCCGCGCGTGACTCCAATAGGAGGGGGAGCCGTTTGCATCTGGGTGTACGGGTGCCAGTTCACCAACTGGTCCCGCTCCGAAAGGCTATTGTGCATGGTTGGTTAAATAATCTTGTAAGGTCTTCGCGTACCTTAAAACCGTGTCTTTATCAAAGCTTTCTTCCTGCAGAATGCGCGGAAAAGCCGGAAGCTGGGAGTAGTTCAAGATGAATTCTTCTGACGAAGCGTTTGGTACCCCGTTGAAGACAATGCCGGCTACGCCGATGTTTCTGCTCTTGAGCACCTCTACCGCCATTAGGGTATGGTTGATACTGCCCAGGTAGTTTCTGGAAACGAGTACGACTTCCAATTGCAATCTCTGGATGAGGTCCAATATCAGGTCTCGCTCGTTCAATGGCACCATCAGGCCGCCGGCGCCTTCCACCACCAAGTTGTTTTTAGTGGCAGGCACTTGTATTTGTTCTAGTGACAGCCGGATGCCCTCTGCGGCAGCGGCTGTGTGGGGGGAGGCTGGCATCTGTAGGCGGTAGGCCTCCGGGTGAAAAACAGTACGGGAGTTGGAGATCAGGCTTCCCACGGTGTGGGTGTCTGAGTCTTCCAGGTTTCCGGCCTGTACGGGTTTCCAGTAATCAGCTTGGAGCGCTTCGGTGAAGATGGCGGCGGCAATGGTTTTACCCACATCGGTGCCTATGCCGGTAATGAAATATTTTTTGGGGTGTGCTGATGAAGCAGGTTGCATAATTCTTGAACTTGGGCTTTGGTATTATAGGCGTGTAGCACCAATCTGAGGCGCTCTTTGCCCGCTGGAACGGTGGGGCTGAACACTGGCCGCACGTCAAATCCCGCTGCCTGAATATGGTTGGCTAATGTCCGTAGCGCCACCGGATCTGGCAATTGCCACGCCTGGATGGGGCTGCCGTTTTGGCCCTTTTTTCCGGAAAACGAAGCCAAAGCACGACCGTCTTCCAGAAGTGATTGATAATATCCGGCCAGTTCCTGTACCTGGGCTCTTTCCTGGTTCAGGGAGGGAAGTAACCTATAGGCTTGCCTGATGGCGGCTAGAGAGGCCAGCGGTAGGGCAGTGGTGTAGATGAAGGGCCGACTGAAGTTGAGCAGAAACTGCTGCAGTTCCCTTGGGCCCACCACCGCGGCTCCGTGCGCCCCAATCGCCTTCCCGAAGGTCATGATGCGGGCAAACACCTGCTGCTCTAATTCTAAGGCGGAAACCAGGCCTTCGCCGTTTGGACCGTACAGTCCATTGGAATGCGCCTCGTCCACCACCAGGTACAAGTCCTGTTCCTGGCAAAGGGAAGCTAATTCCTTCAGCGGGGCGAAGTCACCATCCATGGAATACAGAGACTCTACGGCTACGTACACATCGCCCTGTGCGCGCTTTAGCTTCTGGCGGAGATCGTTTACGTCGTTATGTCGAAAGGGAAAACTCTGCGCGAAACTGAGCCGGATACCTTCTTTCATGGAGGCGTGGCTGGCCTCATCGTAAAAGATGGTGTCACCGCGCTGGGGCACCGCCGAGAAGAATCCGCAATTGGCCACGTACCCCGAGTTGAACAGCAAGGCTGACTCCCCATGGTGGAAAAGCGCAAGCTCCTCTTCCAGTTCCTGGGCGTAGCGGGTATTGCCGCTCAGCAGGCGGGAGCCGGTGGCGCCGTGTGCCGGCTGTTTTCCTAATTCTTCGGCTATATTTTGGGCCAGAACCTCTGATGCCGCCAACCCCAGGTAATTGTTGGAACTGAAATCCACCAAACCTTTAGGGGGAAGGGTAAGACTCCGCAGGGTTCCTTTCTGCACTCTGGTTTCCAGCTGGCGCAGCAGACGTTCCGGCACCTTCATGGTAAAAGGTTATTCAGCGGCTACTGCTTCAGCAGGAGCGTCAACGGTTCCACCGCAGGCAGTCTCAGCTTTGAAGGACTTGCGAGGCGTTAAGCCCAGCAACTCAAACATGGATTTGTCATTGGCGAAGCCAGGGTTAGGCGTGGTCAACAGCTTATCTCCGGAGAAGATGGAGTTGGCGCCCGCCAAAAAGCAAAGGGCCTGCTCGCTCACCGGCATCTCCTGGCGTCCGGCAGATAAACGCACCATGGTTTTTGGCATGAGGATACGGGCGGTGGCGATCATGCGCACCATTTCCCATACGCTCACGCGGGGTTGCTCGGCCAACGGCGTGCCTTCCACGGGCACCAGTGCGTTCACCGGCACAGATTCTGGGTGTTGGGGCAGGTTAGCCAGCACGTGCAGCATGGCAATTCTATCGTCATCCGTCTCGCCCAACCCGATGATACCGCCGCTGCACACTGAGATACCTGCTTTGCGCACGTTCTCGATGGTTCCCAGGCGGTCGCCGTAGGTACGGGTGGTGATGATGTTGCTGTAGTTTTCCTCGGAGGTGTCCAGGTTGTGGTTGTAGGCATAGAGACCGGCTTCTTTCAAACGCTCGGCCTGGTACTCGTTCACCATGCCCAGGGTGCAGCACACCTCCAGACCCATCTCGTTCACGCCTTCCACCATTTCCAGCACGCGGTCAAAGTCGCGGTTATCACGTACCTCGCGCCAGGCGGCGCCCATGCAGAAACGGGTAGAACCGCCTTCTTTGGCTTTACGCGCGGCATCCAATACCACCTCGTTGCTGAGAAGTTTATGCGCCTGCACACCGGTGTGGTAACGGGCCGCCTGCGGACAGTAAGCGCAGTCCTCTGGGCAACCTCCGGTTTTTACGCTCAACAGCGTACACACCTGCACCTCGCCGGTAGCCTGGAATTGTTTGTGAACCTGTGAGGCCTCCACGATGAGTTCCAGCACGGGTTTATAGTAGATGGCGCGTATTTCATCCATGGTCCAATCCGTACGGAGAGGGGCGGTGTTCAGGGCGTCCGTCATAGTCTAAAAAGTCTGGTTTAGGCGGCTAAAGTACGGCGGAAAAAGCAATAGGAGAAATTTTTAAACCTAATGCTAACCCTTGTTAGGTTATTTTTAAGCTTGTTTTCTGAAAATCAGGTAGAAAACAAAAGAAGTAATGGGTCATATTAATTTGTAAGAATAACCACATTGAAGATAAAAACTAGTTTTAGAACCTTTAGGGATGGGTAGTGGGATTTAAGAGGCATAAAACTAACCTTGAATTTGTTCTATATTGGTTGTGAGAATTCATATGCATCCCCTTCCCCCTTTGAAGGGGGAAGGGGATGATTGCTCGTGCTGATCACACGCATTCCCAAATTGTTGGGGTACTCCCTTGTAGTTGCCCTTGCTTTTGGCGGAAGGTAAACGGTTCCTCGAGCCAATTGGTCATCCCCCTACCCCCTTCAAAGGGGGACGGAATTCGTGGGGAGCATTGCTGAAATCTTTTTCTGGGAAAGAACTTCTATGGCAGCAAAATTCAGATGCTTTGTAAAAGACGAAGCCCATGTGGAATTTGATTCCTGCATGGGCTTCCTGTGTTTTAGGCCTGTTTTCTGAAAATCAGGTTTAAAACCGAACTCGGCAATCAGCAATAAAGCCTACTTCTTATCAGCTATTACAACCTGGCCGTTGCGGTATTCTACTTTCTTGGTGGGTTTTCCGTTCTCGTCGAAGTAGGTCCAGGTGCCGGTTTCGCGGTTGTTGCGGAAGGTGCCGGCCATTTCGGTTTTACCGTTCTCGTAGAGCTGTTTGAAAGTGCCGTAGCGCAGGCCGTCTTTGTACAGGGTCTCTGATTTCACCTTGCCCGATGGGAAGTAGGTGATGAGGGTGCTCACAATTTTGCCGTTCAGGTACGTGGCTTTGGATTCAACCTGGCCGTTGTCGTGGTAGGTGAGGCGCTCACCGTTGATGCGGCCGTTCTTGTAGGGTTCGGTGGTTTTGGGTTTCTTGTTCTCGTGGAATTCCTGCCAAGTGCCCACCCGTTTGTTGTCTTTGAACTCCTCCTGCGCGGCAATAGCCCCGGAAGGGTAGAAGCGGGTGATTTTGCGGTCTTTCTCGGCGTTGCCGTACCGGATTTCCTCTTTCAGTTTTCCATTCTCGTCAAAGGACTGGGCCAGACCTACCCTGATGCCTTTGCTGTAGGTGAGGGTTGCTTTACGCTGGCCGTTTTCATAGTACGCCACTGAGGTGCCCTCGGGCTTGCCCGCCACCACGCTGCCTTCAGTCATGAGTTTGCCGGAGCGGTAGTAGGTTTTGAACTTGGCCGGTTTAGAAGGGCCATCGCTGATGGTCTCGGTCTCCAGTTGGCCGTTGTCATAGTAGGTCCGGTAGCCACCCTCAATCATGCCGTTGCGGTAATTGGCCTCCGACTGCTTTTCGCCGTTGGGGTGGAAGGTGCGCGAGACGCCGCTCTGCGCCTTCTTGGCATAGGTGATCTCAGAACGCAGCTTGCCGTTGGAGAAATACTCTTTCACGGTACCCTCTGGGAAGCCCTCCACAAAGTTTGCTTCCTGCTTCAGTTGGCCGTTCTCATAGTAACTTTTGAAAGGACCATTCTGCAGATCGTTCAGGTACTGGCCTTCCTGTAGTTTGTTGCCATTGGCGTAGACCGCTGAGAAAGGTCCGTTTTTTTTGCCTTCTTTATATGGTACCGTCAGTTTGGGTTTGCCGCTGGGGAAGAACTCGGTATAGAGGCTGTCGCGTTTGCCTTCCACTACTTTTACCATGGCCTCCAGTTCGCCAGTAGAGTAGTATTTACGGTAATAGCCGTGCATCACGGAGTCCTCAGTTCCTTTGATGAAGTACACCTCCTTGATCGCCGATTGCAGGGAATCATGGTAGGTGACCACGCGGGTCTGGGCCTGGGATTCCAGTTGGAACCCGAACGTGAGCAGCAGAAACGCAGATAAAAAAAGAATCCTTTTCATGGATACAAAACAATAAAAAAAGCCTTACTTATAACGTAAGGCTTTTTTGAATTAGTATAGTTCAAAAGGCTTACACCCGCTCCAGCACGATGGCCGAGGCCCCGCCGCCGCCGTTGCAGATTCCGGTAACCCCAATCTTGCCGTTGTTTTTGTGCAGCACATTGATGAGGGTAGTCACAATTCTGGCTCCCGAGGCTCCCAGTGGGTGACCTAGGGAAACCGCTCCGCCGTACACGTTCACGTTGCCGCCTTCCAGGCCCAACTTCTGGTTGTTGGCCAGTGATACCACTGAGAAAGCCTCGTTGATTTCGTAAAAATCAACCTCCTCAGGCGTTACCCCTGATACCTTCAAAGCTTTAGGAATAGCCAGGGCCGGAGTGGTGGTGAACCATTTTGGCTCCTGCTCGGCATCGGCGAAGCCGAGGATTTTGGCGATGGGTTTCACGCCCAGTTCTTCGGCTTTCTCTTTGCTCATAAGCAACAGGGCTGCGGCGCCGTCGTTGAGGGTAGAGGCGTTGGCCGCCGTTACAGTGCCTTCCTTATCAAACACCGGACGCAGGCCCGGGATCTTTTCAAAGTTCACCTTGCTGTATTCCTCGTCTTCCGTGATGAAAATGGATTCCTTTCCTCGCTGCGGAATTTCTACGGGCACAATTTCATCTTTTAAGTAACCAGCTTTAGCCGCGGCGGCAGATTTACGGTAAGAGTTGATAGCGTACTCATCCTGCATCTCGCGGGTGATGCCCAACTCGCGAGCGGTATTTTCCGCGGCGCTGCCCATGTGGTAATCATTGTAGACATCCCAGAGGCCGTCTTTCACCAGGCCGTCAATCATCTGGCCGTGGCCCATCTTCGCCCCGAAACGGGCTTTGTCCAGGTAGTAAGGCACGTTGGACATGCTCTCCATTCCGCCCGCCACAATGATGTCTTTGTGGCCCAGCATGATGGCTTGCGAGGCGAACATGATAGCCTTGGAACCCGAGGCGCACACTTTATTGATGGTGGTACATTCCACTTCGTATCCCAGACCGGCGCCAATGGCTGCCTGCCGCGCGGGCGCCTGGCCCACGTTCGCCGACAACACATTGCCCATGATCACTTCCTGTACCAGGCTTTTGTCTACCCCGGCTTTCTCCAAAGCGCCTTTAATAGCGATGGCACCCAACTGAGGAGCCGTCAGGCTGGCCAATGCCCCGCCAAAACTCCCGATTGGCGTACGAACCGCCGAGATAACGTATACTTCTTTCACTTGCATAGCAGTAGTTTTTCTGGATTATCGGTTTGAAATTAGGAGTTCTCTAAATAAAAACCAAACGCTTGTTAGGTTGAAAGGGTTCTCTCCTGTAAAACAAAAGTCTGCAGCAGGAAGGTGCAAGGCAGTAAGTGAAAATTTCAGGAAAGGGCCTTTGCCTAAAGTTGCCGCATTTTTGATAAGCTTTCAAGGAATCAGGGCGGAAACGCAAGGGTAATACTTCTCGCCCAGAGGTTCAAAGGGTAAAGGCTTCTCTACACCTAACTGCTGCATAGGCAGCCCTCACCAGTTATTATAAATCTTACCTTTTACAATTTGGACAATTAACCTTTTCTGACGGTTTTGGTGATTTTATAGCGATATCCTTTTAAGGTAACTTTTACAAAAAGGGCCCTAAAACGGTTTCTCTTTTACCAATCTGGGGTATTCTTGTCGGCTGGTTTGGTGGTTCTGCGAGGCAACTGCTGCAGGTATTGGGCTTCTTCCTGACGCATGGCGTCCAGGAGTTGGCGAGCTTTTTCAGGGGAGAGTTGCAGTTTTTTCAGGCGCTCAAAGCGGGTCTGCAGCAGGGCATCCTCTTCGCGGGCAGCTTGGCTGCTTTTTCCGCTTCCGCCTGTAGCATTGCTGTCTGGCCGTCCCTCGTTGCTGTAGCCTTTGTTCAGCCCCTCGCTTCTCCCGAAATTCTCCTGCCTGGAATCATTGCCTTGGCCATTCTGCGGTGTGGAGGGGCCCCCATTGGCGGTATTGCCTGCGCCTGTGCTTTGGTCACTGTTGGGGGCACCTGCTGTCGAACTGCCATTTGCATTTGGCTGCCGGGAACCGCCCGGCCCATTCTGGTCTGTTCTCTTTTGGGGTGGTTTGGGGCCTTGCCGCTTTTCCGGGTGCAGCAACAGGTATTTCTGAAGCAGTTCAAAATTGTAGCGCGCCGTTGCGTTCGTTTCCCTGGCTTTAAGAGCTTGTTTACAAAAATCAATGGCTTTGGTGTAGTTTCCTTCCTCAGCCTCAATCACGGCCAACTGGGTAGCCACTGTGGAGAGTAAGTCTTTGTCCTGGGTTTTAAGCAAAGAACGGTATAGGGGCGAGGCCTGGGTATACTCCCGCAGGTGAAAATAGGAGTGGGCCAGGTTCAGGGTGACGGTTGCGGGTGACTTGCCGTCTTCGGCCTCGCGTACTTTTTCATACAGTGCCGCAGCTTGTTGGTACTCCTTTTTTTTGTAGGCGGCCTCTGCCTGCTGGCTGAACTGGTTCCGTTGGGCAATGCGCTGGAAACCGTCAAACGGCAGGGAGACGAGTAAAACAATAAACCACCAGTAATTCATATCTTAAGCACCTGTATTGTCCATAAAACATCCAGTGCGATGAGCAGCAGGGCGGCCAGGAGGGGGTAAAGGTATTTATTGGCTGCAACCTCCACCACCTTGGCCTGGCGCAGCTCACTTTTAACGGTATTGACGGCGCTCAGCAAACGCGGCATCTCACTTATGTTCTGGTTTATCTCAAAGTAATTGCCTTTGGTGCGTTGGGCTACCTCCTTCAGAACATCGGCTTCCAGTTTGGTGAGCACCGTCTGGCCTTTGCCGTCTTTTTTAAAGGTACGTCCCTCAGGAATCTTCCCGCCCGCGTAGGTGCCTATCCCAATGCAGTACACCCGCACCCCCTGGTATACCAACGTAGACACGGCTTCCTGCACATTCTCCCCAAAGGTCTCACCATCAGAGAACACCACCAGTATTTTGGAGCGTTCCGTCTCACGGCTGGTTTCAGTTTCCCTAAACTTCTGGCTAGCCAACTGCAGTACCGGGCCCAACTGGGCAGCCTCGGCCGGCGCCAGCGAGGTGCGCAGGGATTGCACAAAGAGGTCCAGCGCGCCGTGGTCATAGGTAAGCGGACTGAGCACAAAGGCCTCGGAGGAAAACCCGATGAGCCCGATGCGGTCGGCGTTGGAGTTTTGGATAAACTCCTGTAGTTCCAATTTTACCTTCTCCAGCCGGGAAGGGGGTACGTCCTGGGCTTTCATGGACTGAGACAGATCCACCGCCAGGTACACGTCCTTGCCGTTGGTTCGTATTTCCTTGGTCATGGCCCCAAAAGAAGGTCCCAGCAAGGCCACTACCAAAAGCCCCATGTAAATACTCCTGATAATGGCTTTGATGTAAATGGTGTTCGCTTTCTGGGAAAACTGCCGGGCCAGCCTCTTAATCCTGAACAGGTATCCGCCGTAGAGCACCCCAAACAGGAGAAAGAAAAAAAACTCCATGGAAGTAAAAGGCAAATACCAGGTCATAGAAAAAGGCCAGTGCTTTAAAGTGCGGCAAGTTATAAAGAAAGAAACAAATGCCCTTGTGCCTTCCTTTTGTTAATGGAGCGCTAGTGCAAGTGGTAAACATAGATGAAACGCCTGGCGGGAAAATAAATTTCAAAAAAATCTTTGGGTCTAAGCCGTTGTCATAGAAGCGGATGGTGCGCTGCGGGGCAGAGAAGGGGAAATTTTTTTAGGCAGGGCTTTGGTAATCTCATTTTAGTTCGGCTATATTTGCACACTCTTTAACAGAAAGGGATGCCCGGAGAGATGGGTGAGTGGCTGAAACCAGCAGTTTGCTAAACTGCCGTACCTCTAAAGGGTACCGGGGGTTCGAATCCCCCTCTCTCCGCGAAGTTTTTTTGAAAATAAATTTTGAAAAGAAAACTTCATTTAATATCTTTGCACCGCAATTACGGAGAACGAAAGGTTAGAGAAGTTGGTCGCTTTGTAATTGCAGGACTCGGGGTGTAGCGTAGCCCGGTATCGCGCCACATTTGGGATGTGGAGGTCGTAGGTTCGAATCCTGCCACCCCGACGAAAAAAGATGAGTAATGTTGGATGACTAAAAAGACATTCTCCATTACTCATTTTCGTTTCGATGGTCTCGTAGCTCAGCTGGATAGAGCAACTGCCTTCTAAGCAGTAGGTCTTTGGTTCGAATCCAAACGGGATCACTTAAAAATCAGCCACTTATAAGGTAAAACTTGTAAGTGGCTTTTTTGTTTGCAATAGCCTCAGCACTGCCCTTGCAACGAATGCGGCTCAGGTACCGTTTTCTGATTGACTCAGATAAACATCCATGATCATCTACAATAGCGCCTTCCTGACCCTTGATTTCGATCCTAGCATGGACATACTGTCTGTTACCATGCAACCCATGAGCGATATTCTAGTGCCTGAAATCAACCGGTCGTTCGCAATTATTGTAGAGAACGCAAGGAACTATGACATCAAAAGGCTCCTGTTTGACGCAAGGGAAACACGGGTTGATGTCCAGGAGGAGGTATTCGCCCCGGTCCTCACCCAGTTTGTGTTGGATCTGGCAGCTACCAGGGTACAGAAGGTCGCCCGCGTCAGTTCCACCAGCGTCTTCCGGGAACACGTGGTGAGAAAGGTGTTCAATAATAACGTGCTTCCTATCCAGTTCGAGAGTTTTTCAGAGATAGAGCCCGCCATAGAATGGCTGAAGCACTAGCCCGCCTATGGTTTCCCCATGAAAACGTCCCTGCCTGCAGGATCTTCAACTCGGAAAGCCGGTTCTCAGGTGTCCAGCCCAGCACATACGCTTCCATCTGTATCTGACCATTGCGGTATACCTTCACAAAGGTAAGTTCAAGTTGAAGGTCTCTAAGTTGCTGGAAACGCCCTACTTCAAATTGCTTCTCACACATCTTAGTTATGTCGCAGGAAGGAGGGTAGCTTCTGCTCCTTGATCGGAGAGTTTATGGGTTTGCCAAGGAACCTGACCAGCTGCGAAGAGACAGAAGAGATCACCAAAACGCCTTACGCCATAGAAGAAGAAAATTCTACCATAGAATGGAAAGGCTACAGCCCCACTCTGTACCACGTAGGCTCCTTTAAAGTGACCAGCCCGGGCGTGGAGGTGGTAGACGGCAAAGTGAAATCCGGGACGTTCACCATTCCCATTGCCTCCATCCAGAACTTCGATTTGCCTGACCACGTGAGGCCCGCCTTGCTGGAGCACCTCAAAAGCCCCGATTTCTTCAACATGGTCCTGCACCCCAATGCCTCCTTCAAGATCACTAATGTTCAGCCGTTGGCTTCTTCCACTGGTGGGGGAGTAGCAAACGCTAACTATACCGTTACCGGAGATTTTACGATGCTTTCCTGCCAGGATTACGCTGGAAGGAAGCAAAATGGAGATGAAGGCTGATTTCCAGTTAGGCAGAACCAAATGGGGCATGATGTACGCCGCAGACCCAGCCCTTGGGGAGCACCACATCTTGCCAGAAGTAGACATTTCCTTAACAGTAAAGGGTCATCGGCGATAATTTGAAACTGGTAACTTCCTTTCGCGAATATTTACAGAATATGTGATAGAACGTGTAGGAGGCAGTTTCTGAAAAACAACGCAGAAGCCAGCAGGAAACAGCTTTTCTTAAGTGAAGAGCGGCTTACTGCTGGCTGCTGCTTTTGGCTTGCTTTTCCTATTTCGGCTTTGAAACACATCTTAGATACCAGTTACAAACAGTTTAAATAAGCGCTGATGTGGGCCAAAGGAAAGGAGGTGGTTGTTATATGTTTATTTTAATATATTTATCTTAAAAAATTAAGCTATACCCTATTTGATTGAAGATGAAGAGACATGTACTCCTGCTAGGTTTCCTGTTGCTGTTCGCGCCGCTGCTTTATGCCCAGAGCTCACAGGATGATTTAGATGCCTATGTGAAACGATTAAAAGATTCTTATGCCACTGGCGGAAGTGAAACCGCCTTTATGTCTGTAGGTTCTGATTTTTTGTACGCTCAGGGGTATTTTGAAGCTAAGAATTACTCCTCTGCCGCAGATGGTTTCATGCGAATAGTGGGGGCAAACAAGGACCATGTGTTTGCCAACTACCAGTTAGCCATCGCTCTAATCAGGCAAAACGACCCTTATAAAACTAGACAAGCGGAACAGTACCTGGACCATGCCTTTAAACTGAACCCATCGCTCAAAGAGCGGTATGCCAAAGATGTTCCAGTTCAGCAAACATCTTCCGCTGGTCAAACTGAAAAAACTGAGCCAAAGAGTACGGAAAATTCTAAATTTGAACCCACCAAAGCTGCTCCTATTGGTTTGGAGGCGTACATAGACAAGCTGAAGTACTCTTTTGCCACTGGCGGAAAAGAAACCCAGATGTTATCTGCCGGGCAGGAAGCCATGGCGGGTATTCAGTACTATGAAAAAGGAGAATACGGCAGTGCCGAAACCCGGTTCAATCTTTCATTAACCGTAGACGCAGAGAATCCTTATGTGAATTACTTGAAAGCCGTTTCCATGGCTGCCCAGGGAAAAGAAGGAGCTGCAAAGCCCTTCCTGCAAAAAGCTGTAGCTGGTGATGCTTCCTTGCAGCAACGGTATGCGGGTGACCTCACCTCCGCCAAAGCCGCCTGGAGCAAGTTTAATGCATTTAAGGAAGTGAAAACAACGCCTACCGCTAAAATCACTTATGGCGGACCGCTCCAGTACGGCAACTACACCTGCCACCAGTCGGTGTGGAATGGGCCCAATGCCAGCCCGGCTTACCGCTTTGACTACAAAGGATATTTTGCTTTGAAGAAAGATGGCACCTACCGCTGGTTAGACAATGGTGGAACCGGCAAGTACAGGTACAATCCTAAAACGGGCGCCATTACCTGGCTTTCGGGGCCTATGAAGAATAACGCTCCAACTTCTTCCAGATACCAGCCCGGCACCAAAGTAGCCCAGGTAACCGTGGAGTTTTCCAAAGATTACCGCTGGGAGTGCGGGTGTAATAAATAGGAGCAAGGATTTCTGAAACGCACCTTTACATTGTTAAGGTGTATTGCGCAGCAGCCTGTTTTAAGAGAGGTTTTACCAAAATGCTCTTGAAACAGGCTGCTCCTTTTTCACAATACTTTTTAATTGTAGATTGCTCATCTGATTTTCCACCCCAATCTAAGAATGAGTAGAAGAAACATGTTCCGCGGGAAAGTAAAGTTTATTGTTGCCCTTCTGTGCCTGTTCCAGGCCGAGGCCTATAGCCAGGTAAGACTGCCCAAATTGGTAAGCGACGGAATGGTACTGCAGCGCGATGCCAAAACCAACATCTGGGGCTGGGCTGCGCCCGGCGAGAAAGTAACCGTTACCTTCCGGGGGAAAAACTACAAAGCCACTACCAACCCCAGCGGAAAATGGCAGGTAGCCCTGTCACCTGTGAAAGCGGGCGGTCCTTACACCATGGACATCAAGGGCAGCAACCAGATCACCGTGAAAGACATCCTGTTGGGCGATGTGTATTTCTGCTCCGGGCAGTCTAACATGGTACACCAAATGTCGCTGCATAATATCACTTATGCCAACGATATCATAACCGCCAATTACCCCCAGATCCGGCATTTCTGGATTCCCACCACAGCCAACATGGAAGGTCCTGCGCAGGATCTGCCAGCGGCTGCGGCCTGGAAATGGGCGAACCCCCAGGACGTGAACAACTTCTCCGCCGTGGCCTATTTCTTCGCCCGCAAACTGTATGACCGGTACAAAATTCCCATCGGGTTGATCAACGCCAGCGTAGGTGGCACGCCCATTGAAGCCTGGACCAGCGAAGAAGGCTTGAAGGAATTTCCGGCTATTATGTCCACCATAGATAAGAACAAGGATACCAGCTACGTGAACCCCATCCAACGTAGGGCAGCGGCCGTGGCAGCAGCTAACCGCCAAAAGCCTGAGCTGGACAAAGGCCTCACCGGAGCCGTCAAGTGGTTTGATCCGGCGTACGTACCTAAAGGGTGGCGCAACATCAACATCCCCGGCTATTGGGAAGACCAGGGCATAAGGGACCTGAACGGAGCCGTGTGGTACAGGCGCGAGATTGAGGTTCCGGCTTCTATGGTGGGCGTACCGGCCAAGGTGTTCCTGGGCCGCATAGTGGATGCTGATTTCCTGTACATTAACGGAAAACAAGTCGGAAACACAGGGTACCAGTATCCGCAGAGAAGGTACAGCGTTCCGGCCGGTACTTTGAAAGCCGGGAAAAACCTCTTTGTGGTACGCGTGCTGAACCAGGGCGGCAAAGGTGGCTTTGTGCCAGACAAACCATATTACCTGGAGGCAAACGGCCAAACCCTTGACCTGAAAGGCACCTGGCAGTACAAAGTGGGCGATGTGTACCGTCCGGCTACGGGTCCATTTGAAGGCGGCATAAGCGCCCAGAACCAACCTACGGCTTTGTACAACGCCATGGTGGCCCCCGCTATAAACTACACCCTCAAAGGTATCTTGTGGTACCAGGGCGAAAGCAACGCTGGTAATCCTACCGAATACAAAAAGCTGTTGCCGGCTTTGATCGCAGATTGGCGCGCAAAGTGGGGACAGGGCAACCTGCCGTTCCTGTTTGTACAACTTCCCAACTTCATGGAGGCAAATTACCTGCCTACTGAAAGCAACTGGGCGCTGATGCGGGAAGCGGCCCTGCAAACCCTATCGGTGCCTAACACGGCCATGGCCGTTACCATTGAACTGGGCGAGTGGAACGACATCCACCCGGATAACAAGAAAGACGTGGGCGAGCGGTTGGCCCTGGCCGCCATGAAGCTGATCTACGGCGACAACAAGATTGTTTCCTCCGGTCCGTTATATCAGTCTTTAAAGATTGAGAGGAATAAGATCATTCTGAGTTTCACCAACGTGGGAGGCGGGTTGATATCCATTGACGACGAGGAACTCAGCCAGTTTGCCATTGCCGGAGCCGATAAAAAGTTTGTCTGGGCGAATGCAAAGATAGAGGGCGACAAAGTGGTGGTGTGGAGCGACGAGGTACCGGAGCCGAAGTACGTGCGCTACGCCTGGGCCGATAACCCCGACAGCGCCAACCTCTACAACAAAGAAAAATTACCAGCTTCCCCTTTCCGTACTGATAAGTAAGAAGTAGCACCTCTCCCTAAACCCTACATGCCTCCAGTGACTAATTCTTGTATTTCAGGGTAGACCGCAAGATGGTGATGGTGAAGGTGTCATAAATCCTTTACAGTAAAAGGTTGAAGGACTACGTGCGAATTGTCACTAACTCCAAGCAGATAGTCCTTAAACAAACCATTTCCTCCTTGGATGAGCTTCGGAGGGGTCTTTTGCAGGCTAAATAGGAGAGAAGTAAGCTACTTATTTACAGGTATTTAGGGCCTGTTTTCTTAAAAACAGGCCCTAAATACCTGTAAATAAAGAAATAAGCTTCTATTGCTCATTTGCTTGGATCTTCTCAAAGTAGCGCATTACCTTTTCTTCGGTGGCTTTTTGAAAGATCACATCCTTAAAGAGTGTGGTTCTTAAGGAGCGGTAAAGAGCAACAGAATGTTTCAAGCTTTCCAATAAGGTATGTCGGTCATAAGCCGGAATGGTTTGCTTGAGAAGGATCAGGTCTTCACTTTCCAAGTCACGCTCTACTTTTCTCACTCCCCTGGGCAGATTGCCTTTTTTGAGGTGGAGTAACGGACCTAACACTACCATTCTCAGGTACCCGAAAAAATCAAACGCCTCCAAGTATTCTCCCCGGCCAATCTTCAACAGGGCATAGTGTACCCAAATCCAGAAGCGGTCTTCTATCCATTGATAATCTGGGTAAGGAAACTGGGCGGTGGAGGTGTCTAAAACTTCCTGAAGCTGGCCATCGGGGTCAAGCAGGAGAATTGGATCCTCTGCCCGGGTTTGAAACTCACTCAGGGTCAGGAATTTGAGGTCAACATGAAGCAGGGGATCATCATAAAGGCAGATCAGCACCCTGGGTTCGCCCACGTGTTCTCCCGTGAACCCAGACAACAGATTGCCCAGCCGCTTCGCGTATGCCAGCATTTTGTCTTTGCTATCTGATATCTTCTCCCTGGTGACCAGAATGAGGTCCAGATCAGAGAACTCATCCAGCTCATTGGTGAGCCAGGAACCGCCCACGGCTAGCCCAATCACGTCTTTGTCCTCTTGCAGAAGCTGACTGGCTCTTTCGGCAAATTCAACTTGTATCATGGCTTTGGGGTTAATTTCCGGAAAACATGCCGGAAACCCAATGACTGCTTAATTCCATCAGTTAGATGATTTTGAAATGTTCTGCTACCGGTAAATTTATAAGTAGTGAATTGTTTTAGCGTACTAGTATATACGGCAGCCCGGCCGTCGGCATAAATGGCGTTTACAAAATTTGACATTAATCATCTATCACCTTCGCTCTAGTTCATTAGGCTACCCATAATGAATATTGCTGTCAAATTCAATCTAACTAATCTGTTTTACTATAAAGGCTTTTATGTATTACCACAACAAAATAGTGATAGAAAGTATTTGGAACTTTTGGCAAGCCAAATGTTTTCCCATCTATTTTCAGAGAGTTGAATGATGTTTTTATTCTAAGTCAAGCTTTATGATAGACCAAACTGCTATCTGAAGCACAATCTGGCCAAATTATTTCATGCGCTTGTACTTGTATGAGCATCCTTCAATGCACATGGGGGAAGTTGGAACAATGGAAAGCTCTCCAGATGGAAGAATTTTCCCGGTAAGCTCGCTTTGCTTAAGGTGTCCAACACTGCACGAAACCTTGATTATAATATCCTGACCGGTTGTTACTGAATACTTTCCGGAGCAGTCTCCACTGCCGCTAATATATTCCCCATCTGCTTTAAATTCAATAATAGTCGGTTTAGCGGGGTCTGCTTTAGTCCAATAGCCAGGACCGCCAACACTCATAAAGTATTCTACCAACTGCCATCTGCCAATTACTATGTCTTTTTTTTCCAAACTAGGGTTAATTTCCTCTTGGTGCTGGCATTGAAAAGCTGATAAAAATAATAAAACCAGCAAAAAAGTAAAGGTGGTTTTCATACGTGATACAGATAATGTGTGATTGTAATGATTTTTATCAATGACCCGGCTAAAAGGAATTTGGTTGCAAGACAATCAAAATATTAAAATACCGCAGCCCGATAAAAAATGAGCAAGGCTCGGTTAATAAATTTTTAGAATTCAGATCATTCTAAAAGGGAGAGATTTTACTTAAACTCTGTATATTTTATTAATTGTAACCTTGATAGAAGGTAACACTCTCCTGCGTAAGTTTGCCTAAGGAACGGCACAACGTTTCTTTCCATTTTTCCGCCGATTTATGAAAAACAGATATAAAACGCTGACCCTGGCAACGCTGCTTTCCTGCAGCCTGCTTGGGCCCGCTTCGCTTTACGCCCAGACCCAAACCGAGAAGGGAACTGACCTGGTGTATGTAGACAAACAGGGGATTCTTCGCTGGAAAAAGAACAACCAGGAGGCTACCTTCTTCGGGGTGAATTACACGGTGCCGTTCGCGTACGGGTACCGCTCCGTGAAGGCCAGAAACGTTTCCCCTGAGCAAGCCATCGACCAGGATGTCTACCACCTGGCCCGCTTGGGGCTGGATGCCTTCAGGGTACACGTTTGGGACACGGAGATCTCTGACACCTTGGGAAACCTGCAGAACAATGAGCACCTGCGGCTCTTTGATTACCTGTTGTTCAAGCTGAAGGAACGCAACATCAGGGTCATGCTCACGCCAATCGCGTTCTGGGGCAACGGCTACCCTGAGAAAGACGAGAACACCCCCGGTTTCTCGCGGCTGTACGGCAAGCAGAAGGCGCTGGTGAACGAACATGCTTTCAAGGCGCAGGAGAATTACCTCAAACAGCTCCTGAACCACGTTAACCCGTACACCAAACAGACCTACGGCGCAGACCCCAACATCATCGGGGCCGAGGTGAACAATGAGCCGCACCACTCCGGCCCTAAAGCCAGAACCACCGAGTACGTGAACCGTATGACGGCCGCCATCCGGGCCACTGGTTGGAGCAAGCCGGTATTCTACAACATCAGCGAGTCACCCACTTATGCAGACGCAGTGGCCAAGGCCCAGGTAGACGGCTTCAGCTTTCAGTGGTACCCCACCGGTTTGGTAGCCAACCGCACCCTACAGGGCAATTCCCTGCCCAACGTAGACCGTTACCACATCCCGTTTGACACCATCCCTGAGTTCAAGAACAAGGCCCTCATGGTGTATGAGTTTGATGCCGGAGATGTGCTGGGGTCTTACATGTACCCGGCCATGGCGCGGAGTTTCCGGGGCGCCGGGTTCCAGTGGGCAACCCAGTTTGCCTATGATCCGCTGGCCACCGCCTACGGCAACACCGAGTACCAGACGCACTACCTGAACCTGGCCTACACGCCTTCCAAAGCCATCAGTCTGATGATTGCTTCTAAAGTGTTCCACCAGGTGCCTCTGCGCAAAAACTTCGGTTCTTACCCCGCCGACAGTGTGTTTGATGCTTTTAGGGTGAGTTACAAAGAAGCCTTGAGCGAGATGAATACCCCACAGGCTTTCCTGTATTCCAACACCACGCGGACCAAACCCGTGAAGGCCGCCAAATTGACGCAGGTGGCAGGCGTAGGCAGCTCACCGGTGGTGCAGTACAGCGGTTCCGGCGCGTATTTCCTGGACAAACTGGACAAGGGCGTGTGGCGCCTGGAGGTGATGCCAGATGCCATCCACATCCGCGATCCCTTCGCGAAAGCCTCGCCCAACAAAGAGGTGACCCGCATCCAGTGGCAGAACCAGTCCATGCAGATCAGGCTGGCGGAACTGGGCGAGACCTTCACCATTACCGCGGCGAACGAAGGAAACACTTACAGTGCCACGGCCAAAGACGGCAGTTTCCAGGTGCAGCCCGGCGCCTATTTATTGACCAAAAAAGCGAAAAGCGGGGTAAAACGGGATGCCGCCTTCGGGAGCCTGTGGGTGAAGGAATTCGTGGCCCCGCAGCCGTTTGACACGAAGCCGTTTGTGGCGCATCAGCCTTTGAGGGAGGTGTCGGCGGGAGAATCTTTCCCTATTACGGCGCAGGTGGTGGGTGTATCACCCTACGCCAAGGTACAGGTGCAGCTCAACAACCAGGCCGCCGGGTACAAAACGGTTCCTATGGAGAAAATAGGGGCGAACCAATACAAGGCCGAGGTGCCCGTGGATTTGCTTTCTCCGGGTCTGGTAAACTACCGCATCATGGTGCAGGACGGAAACCAGCACGTAACGTACCCGGGCGGTTTTGAGGGAGATCCCTGGGCCTGGGACTATTACCAGAACGATGCTTACCAGACCTTTGTAGCCGCTGAGAACGGGGCTTTGTCGCTGTTCAACGCCACCTCTGACCGCTCTATCTTTGTTTTCCCCAACCTCTGGAAAGCCGATGAGCGCCAACTCATCGCTGCCTCCGAGCCTGGTCAGTTGATCCTGAAACTTTCAGCGAAAGAACTTCCGGCGGAGAAGACCTTTGGCTTCCAGCAATTCATCGGGGACAAGCTGAAGGGGAGGGAAACCGAGCTGGCAGGCTTTGAGAAACTGGTGATCAGGATCAGGAGTGGCAACGCTGCGCCGGCGCCCGTGAAAGTGAGCTTGATCACCGCCAATGCCTCGGCGTTTGCTACTACGGTCAGCGTGGGCAACACCTTCAAAGACATCGAGATTCCGCTGAACGCTTTGAAACCCGATGCCATGATCTTGCTGCCGCGGCCTTACCCTGGTTTCCAGCCGTTCTCGTTCCAGCCAGCTAAACCCGAGGCTTTCAATCTTCAGCAGGTGGAGAAACTGGAGATTTCTTTGAGTCAGGATGCCAAAGCCGCCGCAGGTCAGGTTAACAGTTTTGAGGTAGAGGCGGTGTGGCTGGAGAAGAAGTAGGCTCCGGAATTTAATTCAAACCAGAATGTAGGCGCGCTTCTGATTTCGGCTTACTTTTACCAAAGTAGCCCGAAAACAGAAGCGCTTTTCTGTGCGCCTGCTAAGGCTTAACCTTCACCTTGAAAGCGAACCAAAACATGCACCATCGGCTTCCCTTGATTACCGCGGTGGCCTGTTTCCTGGGACTTCTGAGCCCCCAGGATACTCAGGCCCAAACTACCCCCACCTTCACCCGGCAAGACACGTTGCGCGGCTCCATTACCCCGGAGCGGTCCTGGTGGGATCTGGTTCATTATGACCTGCGCATGAAAGTGAATCCGCAGGACAGCACCATGCAGGGCGTGAACCTGGTGCGCTACAAAGTGTTGAAGGCCCAGCAAACCATGCAGATAGATTTGCAGCCACCCATGCGTATTGAACAGGTAGTGCAGAACGGCCAGAAACTAGCGGTGAAGCAGGATGGCAACGCCTGGTTTATCCAGTTGGCGGCCAAGCAGGTGCCCGGCACCTTGCAGACCGTGGAGGTTTCTTACAGCGGCAAACCCCAGGTGAGCACCAACCCGCCCTGGAGTGGGGGGGTAACCTGGAAGAAAGACGCAGCAGGCAAACCGTTCATCGCTACCTCCTGCCAGGGAGATGGCGCCAGCCTGTGGTGGCCCTGCAAAGACCACATGTACGATGAACCAGACAGCATGATGATCAGGGTGACGGTGCCGCAGAAACTCATGGATGTGTCTAATGGCCGCCTCCGGAAAGTGGACCAAAACCAGGACGGCACCAAGACCTTCCATTGGGCGGTGACCAATCCCATCAACAACTACGGCGTGAATGTGAACATAGCCGACTATGTGCACTTCTCAGAAACCTATGCCGGCGAGAAAGGCAAGCTGGACTGCAACTACTATGTCCTGCGCGAAAACCTGGACAAAGCCAAAGAGCAGTTCAAACAGGTGCCCCAGATGCTGAAGGCCTTTGAACATTGGTTCGGCCCGTACCCTTTCTATGAGGATGGCTTTAAACTGGTAGAGGTGCCCTACCTGGGCATGGAGCACCAAAGCTCGGTGACCTACGGAAACAAGTACCAGAACGGCTACCTGGGCCGCGACCTGAGCGGTACCGGCTGGGGACTGAAGTTCGATTTCATCATCATCCACGAGAGCGGTCATGAGTGGTTTGCCAACAATATCACTTACAGAGACATCGCAGACATGTGGATCCACGAAAGCTTCACGAACTACTCTGAGAACCTTTTTGTGGAGTATTTCCACGGCAAGAAAGCGGGAAGTGAGTACGTGATTGGCACGCGGCGCGGAATCAAAAATGACCGGCCTATCATCGGGAAATACGACGTCAATTTCAGTGGCTCCGGTGACATGTACCCCAAAGGCGGTAATATGCTGCACACCCTTCGGCAGGTAGTGAACGATGACGCCAAATGGCGCAACATCCTGCGTGGCCTCAACAAGGAATTCTACCACCAAACCGTAACCACCCAGCAGATAGAGAATTACCTGAGCAAGCAAACCGGCAAAGACCTGAAAGCCTTCTTTGACCAGTACCTGCGTGATGTGCGCATCCCGGAACTGGAGTACCGGATAGAGGGGAACACCCTGGCTTATCGTTGGAACAACACCGTGCCGGGTTTCAAACTGCCCGTAAAAGTGCTGGTAGCCGGAAAGGAAACCTGGCTGCAGCCCGTGGCTTCTACCTGGAAAAAAACAAAACTCGCGGCCGGTACCTCAGACATCACCGTGGACTCAAATTTCTACGTAACCCAGAAGAAGGCACAGTAAACGCTTTCTACCCGCAAGGGAAGAAGTTTACGTAAAATCTTTACCCCAAGCCCCGCTTTAAAGCCGATTTCTTAAAAACGGCCTAAAAGCAGGGCTTTTCTTTTAAATGGGGGAAAGGTACAGTTCAGGAAGTCAAAAGATTGAACACGAGGATTTTTAACCCGTACCTCTAAACAGCCTCATAACCCTTTGAGCCTTTAACCTGATTTCAGATGGACATGCATTTCATCCGCCGCGGCGAGGGAAAACCTTTGTTACTCATCCATGGCGTGGGCGGCAGTTCCCGCTCCTGGGATTTGATGATAGACGGTCTGGCCGAGGCCGGGCGGGAGGTAATTGCATTGGATTTGCCTGGCCATGGCGCCACGCCGCCCTTATCGGGCGAGGTATCCATCAGCACCCTAGCCGATGCGGTCACCTCATTTTTAGAAAGCCAAAACTTGCTGGGGATTGATGCTGTGGGTAGTTCCATGGGTGCCCGCCTGGTGCTGGAACTTGCGCGACGAGGTGGGGTGCTGGGCGCGGTAGTGTCGCTGAACCCCGGCGGATTCTGGAGAGGTTGGGAAAAGCCGGTCTTCTATTACTCGGTGGCCTCCTCTAAGCGGCTGTTGCAACTCCTTCAACCGGTATTACCAACTTTGGCGGGAAACCCCGTAGGAAGAACGCTGCTGCTGTCCCAGTTTTCGGCCCATCCCTGGGATTTGCCCTCAAAACTGGTCTTGGAAGAACTGCGCACCATGGTCTCCTCACCGTCCTTTGATGAACTGCTGTACAACCTGGCCTACGGCGAGACCCAGATAGGAGCCCCGCGAGGCACCATTCCAGCGCCGCTGGTAATTGGGTGGGGGCGCCAGGACCGGGTTTGCTTTCCACAACAGGCCTCCCGGACACTGGCCCTTTTCCCCGATGCCAGTATTCACTGGTTTGCCCGGTGCGGTCATTTTCCGCAGTGGGACTCACCGGAAGAAGCCATCCAACTAGTACTCACCGTCACCAGTGGCATCAACTATGAACCACTGCTCTCCGCGGAGATGAATAAACCGGTTACCACTAACACCCGAAACTGGGCTGCGATTATGGGCATTGGCTTAGCGGCAGCAGTGGGTGGCTTTCTGCTAACTCGTTCCAGAATGAGTTGACCCTTTTGCTGCCGTTTTTCTAAAATCAGGCACAAAAAGGCCTCTGTAAGTTTCAGGTGGTACACCTGTTGCTCTCAGAGGCCTTGCTGTGTTTAGAAATATCAACCTGCATCGGGTTGGCCTGTCAGGGGACAAGCCAAGGGAAAGGAAGATCAATCAATCAATCAATGGATCAATCAATCAATCAATCAATCAATCAATCAATCAATCAATGGATCAATCAATGGATCAATCAATGGATCAATCAATGGATCAATCAATGGATCAATCAATGGATCAATCAACTCCGCCTATGCGGGTAGGTTTAGTTTGGGGAGGCCAGATGCCGGGTTGCCCGGTTCTCTGGTTTACCGGCAGCACACTGCGGTCGCGCGAGGTAGTGGTAGGGTCCTCACTGGCCATGTAGGCTAAGATAGCCGTGAGAATGGCATTGCTGCGCACATCGTCAAACACAATTTTGTCATAGGTGTCGCGATTCGTGTGCCAGGTGTAATTGCCGTAAGACCAGCTCAGGGAACTAAGGGAAAAGGCAGGGGCACCGGCGGCCAAAAAGGAGGAGTGGTCAGAGCCGCCTCCGGCCGGGGAACCCGGGAAGTTCGTCTGGATGTGGGTCCGGATGTTCTCAGGTACGGGCGCGAGCCAGCGGTTGAGGTACTCATACGAGTGCAGGAACCCTGAACCGGCCAAGTTGGCGACGCGGCCGGTGCCGTTGTCCTGGTTGAATACCGCCTGGATTTTGCTTATAATTTCGGGGTGGTCTTCCACAAAGGCGCGGGAGCCGTTCAGGCCTTGTTCTTCGCTGCCCCAATGGCCCACCAGAATGGTTCTTTTGGGGTTAGGGTAGATCTTTTTAAGGATACGCATGGCCTCCATCATCACCAGGGTACCGGTACCGTTATCGGTGGCGCCGGTGCCGCCGTCCCAGGAGTCAAAGTGCGCCGAAAGGATCACGTACTCGTCTGGTTTCTGGGTGCCTTTCATCTCCGCGATGGTGTTGAAGGTAGGCACCATGCCGCGCTCTTTTGACTCAGCTTGAACCTGGATTTTAGGCTTCTGCCCCGATGCCGTGAGGCGGTAAAGCAATCCGTAATCTTCCAGCGCAATATCTACCGTAGGAATTTTCTTGGTGTAGGCACTGAAGATCTTATTCACGCCAAATCCGCTGGACCAGTTAGACATGACCACTCCGGCGGCGCCGGCTTTTTCCAAAGCCACGGGCAAGGTGCGGTTGGTATAGCCCATCTTGGTCATCTTCGTGCGCCAGGCCTCAGTTTGGGCTGTGCGTTCGGCTTTCATTTTCTCAAAAGATTCCTTCGTGGCGAATTCCTGCCAGTTGTAGTCGGGGCGGCCGGTGGGTTGCGGCATGGAGATGAGCACAAATTTTCCTTTTACGCTGGGTAACCATTTCTGGAAAGCCAGGGAGTCGGTCACGGTCTCAGGGAGGGTGATGGTCTCAGCGGTGACGCCTTTGCCTTTGGTGCTGGGGCTCCAGGCCAATTGCATGCCTTCCAGCGATTTCACCCGTGGGTACACCATGTCAATATGGGAGACGCCTCTTTGCCAGCTGCGCCACTCGCCCCATTTCTCGTTTCGGGCAGTAATGCCCCAGCCTTTGTACTTAGCCACGGCCCAGTCGTTGGCCTGCTGCATCTGGGGCGTACCCACCAGGCGCGGACCAATCACATCCATGAGTTCGTGGGCCAGAGTTTCCAGTTGCGAGTTCTGGGTTGCTTCTTTCACAATGCTGTCTACCACGGGGTTCTGGGTCTGGGCGAAACCAACCTGGGCCGTGAAGAGGAAAGAAAGGAAAAGGAGTTTGGGCGCACTTCGTTTGTGGCCCAGTCGGGGAGGGGTGAAGAGTTGTATCATGCCCCTAATTTAACTACGCAGAGAAGAACTGAAAGCGGCTTCCCGAAAATAGCTACTGGTTTCCCGTTCAGGGGCCGATTTCTTGAAAACAGCCCCTAAACAGAAATACTTATTCCAGCACGAAATCCTTTGCCTGTGGTAGGCTCATGAATTTCTGGGCCAGTTCTTCGGGCAGGGCCGCCAGTTTGCGTTTGGCCAGGTCCATCCAGGCACCTTCCACATTGATGATGGCCGCCTTCACGCCATCGCCGCGGTACAGCTCATGGCGGATGCTCCAGCGGGAGCCATCTGCGCGGGACTTGGTCAACACCGTTTCAATCTTGATGTTATCGTTGATGCCTACTTCGCGCAGGTACTGCAACTCCTCGCGGAACAGAATGGGACCCAGTTTCAAGTGCTGGAAAGTCTTGAAATCCAGTCCCAGGCTGTTCAGCATGGAAATACGGGCCTGGGCGGCAAAATCGGCATACGCCGAGTGGCGAAGGTGCATGTTGGCGTCTACCTGCGCCCAGATCACGTGACCTTCATATACAATGCTCATAGTTTTTGTTTTTGGTGGTGTGCAATAATGGGGTAATTACGTCCAGGCTTTTTCACCGGCCGGAATTGAAGTATAGACCAAATTTAGTTTTTTGTTTTACTCCCTTAGGGAAAAGTCGCCTTCCAGGGAAAATACCCAGCCTTAATAATGGAAAGCAGCATCTCGTTCATCAGCAGCATCTCGTTTATCCTGTCGAATGACGACGTTACAGTGTAACGTCGCTACATTTCAGATCTTGTAGCGACGTTACACTGTAACGTCGTACACATTCCTAAAACCATAATCAAACGGGTTCAATAAAAAGGAAAGGCGTTCAAATGACCAGGCGTGGAAGCCACGCGGAAACTTTATTTCTCAAAATGTGCAGGGCTAATCTGGTGCCGGGGTATGAAATCTGCAAATAATTTCTAGCTTTGAATATCATGCAATTTACATCTGGTCTGACGCTGAAGGGGTTATAAACGGGAAGGGAAAAATGCTGCCAGAGAGATTTAGCAGAATGTAAATAAATTCATTTTTATATATCCCTTTTACCCTAATTTGAGTAAAATAGCTCTAAAATGACCCTTCCATGCAACAATCGTCTTCTGCATCTCCGCATCTTCTGGAAATAGCCTGGGAAGCGTGTAACCAAGTAGGTGGTATCTACACGGTGATCCGCTCCAAAGTACCCGCCATGATTGAGTATTGGGGTGATCAGTACTGCCTCATTGGTCCGTTTTTCCCGCAACAGGCCGCCCACGAGTTTGAGCCTTCTGATGACTACTCAGATGTGTACGGCCAGGCGGTGCTGGAACTGCGGGCGCAAGGGGTAGAGTGCTACTACGGCAACTGGCTGGTGACCGGCCGCCCCAGAATTGTGCTGATCAACCCATACAGCGCTTTTGGGCAACTGGGCGAGATCAAGTACCTGCTGTGGGAAGACCATAAGATCCCCACTTCCAACGAGGACCTGCTGAACCAGGTACTGGCCTTTGGGCAACTGGTAAGACGCTTCATATCCTTGCTGTCTGGCAAGACCCAGGTGGTAGCCCACTTCCATGAGTGGATGGTAGGCTCGGCCATTCCTGATCTGCGCCGGGACCAGGTTCCGGTGAAAATTGTGTTCACCACGCACGCCACGCTGCTGGGCCGCTACCTGGCCATGAACGATCCCAACTTCTATGACCAGCTCACCTCCGTAGACTGGCAGCATGAAGCTCGGCATTTCAATATTGAGCCGGCCGTGTCCATTGAAAGGGCTGCGGCGCACGGGGCGCACGTTTTCACTACGGTAAGTGAGGTAACGGTGCGGGAGTGTATTTACCTGCTGGACCGGATTCCGGATACGGTGTTGCCCAACGGGCTGAACATCAGGCGCTTCACGGCCATGCACGAGTTCCAGAACCTGCATTTGACGTACAAGAAGCGTATTCACCGGTTTGTGATGGGGCACTTTTTCCAGAGTTTCCCCTTTGACCTTGACAAAACCATCTACCTGTTTACCTCGGGCCGGTTTGAGTACCGCAACAAAGGTTTTGACCTTACCCTGGAGGCTTTGGCGCGGCTAAACTATCGCATGAAACAGGCCAAGAGCGACATGACGGTGGTGATGTTCTTTGTGACCAAGCAGCCGTTCTACTCTATTAACCCGGGCGTACTCCATTCCAAGGCTTTGATGGAGGAAATCCAGGACACCTGTGAGGCCATCAAAGACCAGATTGGAGAGCGCCTCTTCTACGACGCCGCCGCCAGCACCGAGTATAAACTGCCCGAGCTGAACGATTACGTTGATGATTACTGGAAACTACGGTACCGCCGCACCATCCAGTCCTGGAAAACGCACCAGTTGCCCCCTGTAGTTACTCATAACCTGGTCAACGACCAGTCTGACGAGATCCTGCATTTCCTGCGGAGCTCCAACCTGGTGAACAACGCTGATGACCGCGTGAAAATAGTGTACCACCCAGATTTCATCTCGCCCACCAACCCACTGTTTGGGATGGAGTACGGGCAGTTTGTGCGCGGCTGTCACCTGGGTATTTTCCCGAGCTACTATGAGCCTTGGGGCTATACCCCGCTGGAATGCGTAGCCAGCGGTATCCCGGCTGTGACCAGTGATTTGTCAGGCTTCGGTGATTACGTGAAGAAGAACGTGAAGAAACACAAAGACAAAGGCATTTACGTGGTAGACCGGCATGAGCGCAGCTTTGATGATTCTGCTGAGCAGCTTACCCGTGACCTTTTTGACTTTGTGGAGATGAGCCGTCGCGAGCGTATTACCCAGCGCAACAAAGTGGAAGGCCTGTCTGAGATGTTTGACTGGAAAAAACTGCTGGTGCATTATGAGCGGGCCTACCAGCTTGCCTTGAGCACAAGCCAGGAATAGTTCTGGTTAGCGACAGAACCAAATAATAACAAAGAAAGAGAGTCTGTTTTGAGGATGTTTACTTAAAAACTCCTTCAAAACAGACTCTCTTTTTTATGACCAGGCGCTGCCTCTTTGTCTATAGTTCAGGCCTTACATCGGCTTAGGCAGCTACCCGGATGATTGCCAAATTTGATCCGGAACGGCATGACCCCGGATACACCCTTATGCTTTGCTTGCTGAAATTCCCTGCAGTTGCAGTGTATTGAATTCTGATGGTACGGTCAGCGTAACCAGGTTGGTTTCTGCGTTTAATTCCCACACAACTTCTTGTCCATCGGCCAGCACGCTGGCGGTTGCAACTGGCAGCCCGTGGATGATGACTTTGTAGTTTTGGTAAGCATCGGTGCCTTCACCGGTCCGCTCCTGCGTTACGGTGAACACGCCATCTACCGCGCTTGTTTGGAAAGTCTTCTGCAGGAATTTTCCTTCGGCGTAGCTGTAACCCTCGCCGCCGTCTTCGTAGAGTTCGCTCACGCAGGTTTGCTGGCCGTAGTAGACATGCAAGGTTACTTCTGCCACCGCAAGTTCGCCCACGTACTGTTGCACGGGGTAGAACGGCAGTACGGCTCCGGCTTTCACAAACATTGGTACCTTCTCTAAAGGCGCATCGGCCCAGATTTCTTTTTTACCGGCGGCCATTTCATCGGTCCAGAAGTTATACCAGTGGCCTTGCGGCAGGTACATGATTCTGCCTTCTACCCCGGGTTGGGTGATGGGGCAGACCACCAGGTTGTCGCCTAATGAGAACTCGGCCATGCGGTGGTAACACTCGGGGTCGTTTTGGTCCAGCAGGGCCAGGGGACGCAGCATGGGCGTGCCGCGCGAGGTGTACTGCCAAAACGTGGTGTAGAGGTAGGGCAGGAGTTGGTAACGTAGTTCAATGAACTTGCGCGCCAGCGAAGTGTACGGCTCACCGAAGGACCAGGGCTCCTGGTCGCCGTGGTCTCCGGAGGAGTGGGTACGGCAGAACGGATGGAAAATACCCAACTGGAGCCATCTGATGTAGAGCTCTCCGTCTGGCGTCTCAATGAAACCCCCGATATCAGAGCCCACGAAAGACATGCCCGAGATGCTCAGGCGTTGGCACTGGATGTTGGCGAGCCATAGGTGGTCCCAGGAGGCGATGTTGTCGCCGGTCCAGGCGGAGGCGAAGCGCTGCACCCCGGCATAGCCTGAGCGGGTGATGGTGAAAGGCCGGTCTGGGTAAGAAAACTGTTTTACCCCGTTGTAGGTGGCGCGGGCCATCTGCATGCCGTAAATGTTGTGGGCTTTGCGGTGGCTGCCTGGTTCTCCGTCATAGTAATGGCGCACGTCATTAGGGAAGGTGCCAATCTCAAAAACGGCTGGTTCGTTCATGTCATTCCAAACCCCTTTTACGCCCGTTTCTTCAATAAGACCCTTAAAAAGCCCGGACCACCAGTTACGCACCTCCTCGCGGGTAAAATCCGGGAAGTGGCACAGGCCTGGCCAAACGGTTCCTTTGTACAAAGGACCATCGGCGCGGCGGCAGAAGTAGTCGTTCTCAATACCTTCCTGGTACACCGGGTAATCATGGTCTACCTTAATGCCGGGATCAATGATCACCACCATCTTAAAACCGTCTTCCTTTAACTCCTGCACCAGGCGCTTGGGATCAGGGAAGTGGGTGGGGCTCCAGGTGAAGCACCGGAAACCGTCCATGTAGTCAATGTCCAGGTACAGGGCATCGCAGGGGATTTTCCGGTCCCGGAAACCTTTGGCCAGGTTCTTCACCACAGATTCTGGGTAGTAGCTCCATTTGCACTGGTGGTAGCCCAAAGACCAGAGCGGCGGCAACTCCGGCGGGCCGGTGAGCGTGGTGTATTTCTCCACCACCTGAGTAAGGGAAGGACCGTAGATAAAGTAGTACTCCATGGTGCCGCCCTGGGCCCAGAAACTGCTTACCGTAGATCGCTCTTTCCCAAAGTCAAAAGACGTCCTGAACGTGTTGTCAAAGAAGATTCCGTAGGCCTGCTTGCGGTGCAGACCCATGAAAAAGTTGATGTTCTTGTACAGCGGATCGGTGCCTTTCTTGTACCCGTAGGTATCTGAGCCCCAGTTCTGGAAACGCTTGTCGCGCAGGTTCATGTTGTCGGGCTTGTCGCCCAGACCGTAAAAGAATTCGTTGGGCTGAATGACCTTGCTCATCTTCACAATGTCGCCGCCGTATTTCTTGTGCTCCTCCCAGTGGAAACCTTTCTCATCCTCATTAAGGACCGTGCCCGACTTATCCAAAATGCGGGTGGTGAGCCCCTGGTTGGAGACAGTGCAGATGAGATCTTTGGTGGTGATCCGGAAATGGTCTGGCAGGGCCTTCAGCTTCAGCTTTACCGCCGTTTGCTTCCGGTCTGGGTTGAGGGCGTATGAAAAATCCCGGGAGAACTTCCCATCTGTTGTATATTTGAACCGTAGTATGTGATTTGAGATGGCTTCCACCTTAAGTCCAACGCGGTTGTCGCACATGAAAACCGCAGCGTTTTCACTTGTTTCAACGTGCCGGATGGTCCCCGCGAAATACTCTTCGCGCTTGGCACCCAGATCGTTGATCATGTAATTTGTTTCTTGAATTGTACTATCCATGATGAAGATCAATGGCGAAAAAGTAAGTAAAAAAGGATAATCCGTATAAATTCTGAAAACGGACCGCATAATTACGGAATGTTTCACATTAATCGCCTTTTTTGAACAAAGAAGGGCAAATAAATGTGGCTTAGGACTTGGTCTTGATGGTTGGATGCTTATCTTTACAAGACACCTCCCCCTTGATTCTTAAATGAATTGAATAAAAATAATAATGAGAAAACTGCGTGTATTAATGTTAGGTTGGGAAGACCAGCCAATATTGAATGGAGGAGTGGGCAAAGCCTGTTTTCATTTGGCAGAGGCATTAGCTAAACAAGTTGAGCTTACCATGATTGTTCCCCAGGCAGACCACTCGGCCCTGGACCACCATGCTGAGATTGTAGGACTGGATGAACTGAACCTGGCCGAAGTAAAACAAGCCCCGGTAGAAAAGACTTTTGAAAGATTTGCTACCACGCACCGGGTTCCTGCTGCGCTGTTCCCTTATGAAGAGCCTGCCGGGCTGGTTGAGCCCTCCATGGATGATGAAGACGCGGTTATTGATGCTACAACCGCTGAGGCTGCGGCTCCTGCCGTAGAAGAGCCGGCCAAACCGGCTGCGGTGAATTTCCCTAGTGGCAAGCCCCAGATTAACGTGGCGCAGGGCGCCCGCGGGACCCTTAACTTTGAGGTTATCCAGTTTGCGCGGTATGCCGCCAGATTGGCGTCCCATAAAGAGTTTGACGTAGTGTATGCCCATGACTGGATGACGTTCCTGGCGGGTATGGAGATCAAGATCCAGCGCAAAGTTCCGTTGATTGTGCATGTGCACAGCCTATCATTTGACCGCCAGGTAGGCGAGCCGCTGGGCTGGATCTACGAGCTGGAGACCAAAGCCATGAACGAGGCAGACCTGATCTTGACGGTAAGCGAAAGAACCGCCAGAATGATCACCAAGCGCTACGGAATTCCGGCTAAGAAAGTGCAGGTAGTGTACAACGGAGCCGATGAAGTGATACCTTCACCGGTAACCCCGATAAAGCGCAAACAAGTGACCTTCCTGGGTCGTTTGGTGGCCCAGAAAGGACCACTGCAATTCCTGAAAGTGGCCAAGCAAGTATTGAAGCATGATCCCGAGGTGACTTTTGTAGTAGCTGGCCACGGCCCGCAACTAGAGGAAGCCAAGCAGATGGTGCGCCGTTTGGGCATTGAGGATTCCGTGACCTTCACCGGCTTCTTGGCCCCGGCCAAAGCCGAGGAGTTGCTGAAGAATTCTACCGTGTTCCTGCTGCCCGCCCTTTCTGAGCCTTTCGGGTTGGCCGCTATTGAAGCAACCCTGGCCGGATTACCGGTAGTGATCACGCACCAGACTGGAGCCGCCGAAGTGCTGCCCCAGGCCAGCGTAGCCGACTGCAACGATACCGCCGGTTTAGCCGAACTCGTGCTGAATTTGCTGAAGGATACTGACCTGCGCCAGAAACAGGTAGAGGCAAACCAGAAAGCAGTAAAACAACTCACCTGGGGCGTAACCGCCGACCAGGTGATGGAGAACCTGCATAGCGTCCTGGAACTCCAGGACTAAGGCAGCCCCATGGTTTTAAGCCTGTTTTTTACAAAACTGCTTTAAAACAATAGGTTAGATAAGATTCTTTTTCTCTAGATAAAAAGGCCGGTGCGACATCTTGCACCGGCCTTTCCTTTTTGTTTAGTAAGTATTTTTCTGTTTCAAGGCTAGTTTTAGTAAAACAGCCTTAGAACGGTTATACATCAACCTTACTGCTGTAACAAGCTGAGGAAGAATTTCGGCAGGTGAATCCCTCAGCAGCTTTCAAGAACTGGATCTTTCAAGAACAGGGCCTTTCATTCCCGCTTTCACTCATCTGGTTCAAGTTTCTAACTTGGACCTACCCTTGGCTGAAGTTTTCAACTTCAGTGAGGCGAAAGCCATAGTAAGCACTTTGCGATATCATAAACTTTTTTGCCTGCTTGCGTTAAAGGGCCTATTTCATAACAGAACTTCAACACTAATCTTGGTTAGTTGCTTTTCTTCAGATTGAAAAAGCAATGGGTAATCACTTCAAGCGGAGAAAGACGCTGTATGCATAAAGGCCAGTTGCCGATTATGGGCTGAATTTTTAAAAACAGCTCAGTACCGGCAACTGGCCTTTTCTTCTGCGCCTCAATCCCCGCTTTTTTCGAAATCGGCTTTAAGCTTTATTTTAAGGAAAATGGGCCTAAAACAGTTTCCCGGTTAAGAATTAAAGTACAGTTCCAACACTAAAATTAATCTTCCCTAACCAACACTAGCGCAGTTCTGTTGGGCAGGTAAATGCTTAGTCTTGGTCCGTATTTAGTAGGCTGGGTAAAATACCTGATGGTGGTGTCTACCCGGTCATGGCCGCCGGTTTCGGGGGTATCAGAGGATAAAATCAGGCGGTAGCTTCCGGCTTCCGTTACCGGAAATCTGTAGTCAGGGATAGAGTTTTGGGTGTGGAAGTTGAAGAGGAAAACAAGCCCCGCCCGCTGGAAGATAATCACGTTGTTGTGGTTGTCCTGATGAAGCTTCACGGCCGCGCCGTGCTCCATAAGTTTATATTCCTGCGCCAGGGTCAGCATGTCTTTCTCAAACTGCCACATGTGGCGGTAGCGCAGATCAGGGTTATCTACCAGAGACCATTGCCGGCGGGCGTACTGGTAGCTCCAGTTGTTGCCCAGCCTCGGGAAATCCACCCATTCCGGGTGCCCGAATTCATTACCCATAAACGTCAGGAAGGCCTCGCCGCCCAACGCCATGGTGAGTAACCTGATCATTTTGTGCAATGCCACGCCACGGTCAATGACTGGGTTCTGGTCAATGGTGCGCATGCTGAAATACATGTCTTTGTCCATGAGCCAGAAAGCTAGAGTTTTGTCACCTACCAAAGACTGGTCATGCGACTCTGCGTAAGCCACGGTTTTCTCACCAACGCGGCGGTTGGTAAGCTCGTGCCAGATCTCGTCCAGGTTCCAGTCTTCATCGCGTTTGTGCTTGAGGGTTTTGATCCAGTAATCCGGGATGCCCATGCCCAGGCGATAGTCAAACCCGATGCCGCCGTCTTCCAGAGGCCGGCAGAGACCCGGCATCCCGCTCATGTCCTCGGCAATCAAAATGGCGCCCGGCACAAAGGTATGGGTCAGTTCAGAGGCCAGTTGCAGGTACAGAATTGCGTCCTCGTCTACGCTGCGGTCAAAGTAACGGTCATAATGTCCAAACCCCACGCCCTCGCCGTGGTGGTGGTACAGCATGGAAGTCACGCCATCGTACCGGAACCCGTCAATGTGGAATTCCTCCAGCCAGTAACGCACGTTGGACAACAGAAAGCGGCGCACCTCAGGCACCCCGTAGTTGAATAGCTTGGAGTCCCAGCCTGGGTGGTGGCCGCGCGGACCGTGGTGGAAGTATTGCCCCCCTGAACCATCAAAATCGGCAAGGCCTTCGGCGATGTTCTTAACCGCGTGCGCATGGATAAGGTCCATGACCACCGCAATGCCCAGACGGTGGGCCTCATTGACAAGGTATTTCAAATCCTCTGGCGTCCCGAAGCGGGAAGTAGGGGCGAAGAAGTTAGATACGTGGTAGCCAAAAGACCCGTAGTACGGGTGCTCCGCGAGGGCCATCAGCTGCAAACAATTATAGCCGGTTTCCTTAACGCGCGGCAATATAAGGTCAGCGAACTCGCGGTAGGTGCCTACGCCGTGCTTTTCCTGCGCCATGCCCACGTGGCACTCATAAATGAGCGGTTGCGTGAGTTTGGTCACGTCAAAGTCGCCATCGGTCCAGGTGAAGGTTTCCTCCGGTGCCCAGTACTGGCCAGAGAAGTCATAGGTCTGCGGGTCCTGTACCGCCCGGAAAGTAAACGGAGAGATACGGTCCGTGGCTTGCCCGGTAGCACCCACCACATGCACTTTGAAACGATGGCCGTGCTGCACCTGTACCTGGTCATTGGGCAGAAAGACTTCCCAGATGCCGTTTTCCAGCCGTTGCAAGGGGTGCGCCTGCCGGTCCCAGAAATTAAAATCCCCGATGAGGGACAAGGCCTGCGCCGCGGGAGCCCACTCACGGTAGCGCCAGCCATTGTTCTCCGGTTCATAGTGCAGCCCCATCTGGTGGTGCCAGGTGCTGTACTCAATTAGAGAGCCATAGTATTTGTCTATGTTCTGCCGGTTGGTTTCAAAACGGGCCATCCGCTGGTGAAGCTGCGGGGCATAAGGTGTGAGCCAGCTATCTGATTGGATTAAAGGGAGTGTTGGGGTAACCTTAGGCATAGGAGCGGTTTTGGGAATGGGTTAAGTTACAATTCCTTAAGGTAAGGTGCAACTGTGGTGGTTGGTTAGTTAAGGTTGATGGAAAGTTGTCAAAAAATAAATATAGATCATGTTAAAAATTGATAAATTCGCAAGGAAATCGATTTCGTAAAGCTGAGGCTTTATCTCCACTAAACTTAATCTGCCTATCGCATGAAGACTACGTTTCGTTTGCTTGGCTTGTTGCTGGTGTTGCTGCTGGTGCAAGTAGCCCAGGCGCAGGTGGTGACCTTGTCGCCTGCCTTCCCGGTACACAATGAACCGGTCACCATCACCTTTGATGCCACCAAGGGCACGGGCGGGCTCGCCAATGTCTCAGAGCCCGTGTATGCCCATACGGGAGTGCTTACCAACCTGAGTACCTCAGATTCTGACTGGAAGTACGTGAAAGCTCCCTGGGGTACCAATACACCGGCGGCGCTTATGACTTCCCTGGGCAACAACAAGTACCAGATCACCATTACCCCAAGAACCTACTACAACGTGCCGGCTGCGGAAGAGATCAAGGCCCTGATGTTTGTTTTCCGGAATGGCAGCGGAACGAAAGAAGGCAAGGATACCGGCGGAAAAGACATAAAAGTAGCCATCTACCAGTCTGGCTCCATCAATGTTTCTTTCAGCCAGCCTTCGGTAGGCATGAACGGCTTGTTCGTGAACCAGAACGACTACATCCAGGTCACGGGCGGTTCCTCAGCTAGCGCCAAGCTTTCGCTTTTTGTGAACGGGGTGAAAGTAAAAGAGGAAGCCTCCGCCACCACGCTTTCCATGCAACTGACCGCCTCCACACCCGGCGCGAATAAGGTAAAGCTGGTGGCAGAGAGCGGCAACCTCATGGCCGCCGATTCCTTCACCTTTGTGGTGCGTCAGCTAGCCCAGGCCCAGGCCCTTCCTGCCAATACCAAAGACGGTGTTACTTACCTGAGCTCTACCAGCGTACTTCTGAACCTGTTCGCGCCTAACAAGCAGACGGTGTACGTGGTTGGTGATTTCAACAACTGGACGGTAGGGGCCACCCCCATGAAGCGGACGCCAGACGGAACCCGTTACTGGGTACAGATTGACAACCTGGTGGCCGGCCGCGAGTACGCCTACCAGTACCTCATTGATGAGACCATCAGGGTAGGAGACCCTTATACCCAGAAAACCCTGGACCCTGACCAGGATCGGTTTATCTCTGCGGAGACCTATCCAAACCTCAAGGCCTATCCAACCGGCAAGGCTACCGGCATGTTATCGGTTTTCCAGACAAACCAGACGGCGTATGCCTGGAAAGTGGCTAACTTTGCCCGGCCCAAGAAAACGGATCTGGTGGTGTACGAACTGCTGGTGCGTGACTTCATCCAGAAGCACGACTATAAAACCTTAGCCGATACCCTGGACTACCTGAAAAGGCTGGGCGTGAACGCCATTGAGTTGATGCCCATCCATGAGTTTGAGGGCAACCTGAGCTGGGGCTACAACTCGGTGTACTACTTCGCGCCGGACAAATACTACGGGCCTAAGGAAATGCTCAAGCGCTTTATTGACGAGGCGCACGCCCGCGGTATGGCCGTGATCCTGGACATCGCCCTGAACCACTCTTACGGGCAATCGCCGATGGTGCAGATGTACTACAACAGCGCTACCGGCAAGACCACGCCTGAAAACCCCTGGTTTAACCCAGATCCCAAGCACGATTTCAACGTAGGCCATGATTTCAACCATGAGAGTGAGGCCACGAAGTACTTTGTGGACCGGGTAACCGAGTTCTGGCTCCAGGAGTACAAAGTGGACGGCTACCGTTTTGACTTGTCTAAAGGCTTTACCCAGAAAAACACCCTGGGCAGCGTGAGCAACTGGGGACAGTATGACCAAACCCGTATTGACCTACTCAAGCGTATGGCCAACCACATCTGGACTGTAGACAACAGCGCCTATGTGATTCTGGAACATTTTGCAGATAACAGCGAAGAAACGGTTTTAGCCAACGCCGGCATGATGCTGTGGGGCAACCTGCACGGGAACTACAAACAGGCCATTTTAGGCTTCAATGACAACTCTAACTTCAACTGGATCTCTTACAAGCAGCGCGGCTGGACCAGCCCTAACGTGGTGGGTTACATGGAGAGCCATGATGAAGAGCGCCAGATGGTGGAAGCCCTGGCTTACGGCAACAGCTCAGGTACTTACAACGTGAGGAACCAGGCTACCGCCTTGCAGCGGATGCAGTTGGCCGCGGCCTTTTTCTTCACCATTCCTGGGCCTAAAATGATCTGGCAGTTTGGGGAGCTGGGCTACGATGTGTCCATTAACCAGAACGGCCGTACCGGCGATAAACCTATACTCTGGAACTACTACCAGGAGGCCGAGCGCAAAAAGCTCTATAACGTGTATGCGGCCCTGATCAAGCTCAAGATCAATGAACCGGCTTTTGAATCTGGGAACTATACCCTGGATTTGCAAAACACCATGAAGACCATCCACATCCAGGACCCGGACATGAACGTGGCGGTGTTGGGTAACTTCGGGGTGACTTCTGGTACTATTGATCCCAAGTTCCAGAATACCGGTACCTGGTATGATTTTGTGACCGGCGAGGCTTTGAACGTGACCAATGTAAACCAGGCCATTACCTTGCAACCCGGCGAATACCGCGTCTATACCACCAAGCGCATCACCAGTTCCAGCATCCTCCTGGCTTCTAAAGAAGACAAAGACTTTCTGGCCAAACAGGTGGTGGTGTACCCTAACCCCAACAGAACCGGGGAACTGAACCTGCGGTACAACTTGACTTCTACTGCCGAGGTGTCTCTGCAGGTGTATGACCAACTGGGCCGTGTGGTAACCAGCCGCTCACTGGGTAAGCAAGCTGCCGGAAACCACACTATCAGCCAGAAACTCTCTACCGGCGCCGGAAACAAACTGGCTCCGGGTATCTACCATTGCAAGATGGTAACAGGTACATCGGCTAAAACCATCCAGGTAGTGGTGCAATAATAGTCCACCCTTAGGCTTAGTTCTGTTCTGATCCAAGCCACTTCTCATCGGGGCGTTTTAAGGTTGTTTTCACAAAAGCAGCCTTGGAATGCCCCGATGCTGTTGCAGTAAGTTCTAAAAGAAAAAGGGCTGGCTCTGCTTTGTACAGCAGGGCCAGCCCTTTTGTATAGTTAGATTTCCATAGGAAAGAAATCTAGCTAATTCCTTTTGGTGGATGCTTCGCTGAACTGAGTCACGAAATTAAGTTTGAGGCTTTCTCCTCATGGAAGTTACAAACTTCCAATCAGAGTAGGTCCAGGTTGAAAACTTGAACCATGCCTGCCTAAATATTGGATTAGCTGGATAGCAAAATTGGTACGAAGCGCTTACTTCAGGACGTACTGGATTCCGCCCAGTAAGTGCCGGAGAAAGAGCGGTTCCTGGAAGCTTTCATCGGTGTGGCCGCCGGCGGTGTAAAAGGCTTTGCCGCCGTCAAAGGTGTGGTACCAGGCAATGGGGTGGCTGGCTCCGTTTTTGCCTCCCTGGTAAGTGGTCTCGTCTAAAGTGGCCAGTACCTTGATGTTGGGGTTGATGTTCTTGAAGTTGTACCACTCGTCTTTCCTTTCCCATCTGTCTGGCAGGAAAGAGGTAGAGAGATGGGATTTATCCAGCACCTGGACAGTGGCATTCTGAATCTGCGGGTGGCTTTCAAAATAAGCGCCTACCAGTTGATTGTACCACGGCCATTGGTACTCAGTGTCAGTAGCAGCATGTACGCCTACAAACCCGCCGCCGCCTTTAATGAACTGCTCAAAGGCGCTTTGCTGGGCATCGTTCATCACATCCTGGGTGGTGCTCAGGAAAACCACCGCTTTGTACTTCTTCAGAGAATCTGAGGTGAAGATTTCTGCGTTCTTGGTGGTGTCTACCCCAAACCCATTCTCCCGCCCAAGCTTCTGGATGGCCGCCAAACCTGCTGGAATGGACGTGTGGTAAAAGCCCGCCGTCTTATAGAAAACCAACACCGATGGGAGCTTGGGACTGCTGTTATGGCTGTTTTCAGAGGAGCAATTGGCGAAGAGAAAAATGGACAAGAAGAGTAACAGGTACAGTTGTTTCATAAATGGGTGGGTGTCCGTTTGTTTAAGGATATAACTAAAAAGATTCGTTTTCTGATTAGCTATAATGCTACGCTTTTTAAGCCTGATTTACAAAAACAGGCCTAAAAAGCGTAGTACAGAAGTTATAGAAAATAAGGGTAGTCTTGGGTTTGCTGGCTTCAGAGAAGAGGATCTCCTTGCGGAGAAAATTTGCCTTCAGAGGCACCTTAAACGGCAGAAGCGTTAATCCAGGGGCTGCATGATCAGGTGCAGGGACTGGTCCAGTTCCGGGGTGTTAGGCAGCGGCAGTTTGAACACTTCCTCCAGCACGGTTTTCACCTGGGCAGGGCTGGTGAGCACCTGTTTTTCCGTGATTCCGTTCTCATGGTGGATGCTTAGTTCATAGTTGCGGAGCGCATAGCGGGCCTGCGGTGTGGTTCTGGCGAACATCAGCCCGTTAACAAACGGGGACCTGGGGTGGGTGGAGGTAAACCAATTGCTCACCTCATAGTCCGGTGCAAACTGCTCCTGCAGGCTGAACCGGTACATGGGTTTCCAGTTCCCCTGGATTTTGGCCTGCAACACAAATTCATTTTCCTGGGGCACCAGCCGGAAGGTCTCGTGCGGTGTTTTCTGTTCGCCGGTTTCCAGAAGCCGCAGAGGACCGGTGAGCGTCAGCCCCCCGAAACCCACATCCGCGATATAGTCGGCATCTTCCAGGTGCACCAGCAGCAGCATATGGGCCCGGGCGGTGGTCACGCCGGCCGGTACGTTCCAGAGAACCCGCGCGGCCAGGCCTTTCACCTGAAAACCCAGGGCCCGAAGGGCTTCCGCAAACAATTGGTTTTGCTCAAAGCAGTATCCGCCCCTACCTTCTTCCACCATCTTGCGTTGAAGCGACTCAATATCCAGCGGCACCGGCTGCTTCAAAAATGGATTGAGGTTCTCAAAGGGTATGGAGATGGCGTGCTGAAAATGCAGCTGCTGCAACGTTTCCAGGGTGGGGGTAAGGGGGCCGGAAAAGTTGATCCGGGCCAGATACCGCTCCAGGTCCAGTCCGTCTTTCTTTATCTTGAAGAGTGTCTTTTCCGGCGATACAAGGGCGTTTGCTTTCATCTTCTTAGGTAATAAAGGGTTATAGGATAGGTTTGTTGGGTATGAGGTGAAGGCCTCATGTTGGTAATAAAAAGGTGCTTTTGCCATCTTGGGAGGATAGCCTTAAGTCTGTATCAACCTAGTTAAGCCAGGTCAATCAGATAAAATTGCAATGATTAATTTATTATGTAATAAGGGTATTTGACTATTAAGATGTCTAATATAGGAATTAAATTGGAATAATTTAAATTAATCTAAAATTTGTTTCAAGCCTGCTTCCCAGATGACTTAAATAGATTCCTTTTTACTTACCTCCTGAAGGCCTCTTGAGGGAGATACGTTGGGTATCTTACTATTGCAGAAGATAGGATTACCTGGTTAAAGGAGAAACGAAATGGAACAAAAGCAGGAAGGAGACCAGTAGAAGATGATTGAACAATCCCGGGAGGTTTGTTTTAGGCTTCAATTAAGGGTCAACCCAGATTGGTGCCTTAAGCCTGGGAAGAAAAATTTAGTCCAATTCAGGTAAGTAAAAAACCATATGATGCAGTACTTATATCATCTTTTGCCAAGTGTGCGTTCTTTTAAAGTCTTTTCCTGAAATGGGTCGTAAAACAGGTGCGGCCTCTTTTTGAAATGAGGCGGCAAAGACGTTCATTTGCTTTAAACAAACCGTTCTAACTCTTACTAATTATGAAAAAAATCATTCTTTTCGTTGCCTTTCTTTCCTTTACCAGCTTGGCAGCCCAGGCCCAGGGCTTCACCTTAGGGCTGAAAGCGGGCATCAGCTCGTCTAATGTGGATCTTAAAAACCCTAGTGCCAATTTCACTCAGTTCAAGGAAGAGGGCAGCATTACCGGTTTTCATGCCGGCGTGTTCACCAGGTTCAATGTAGCAGGTTTCCTGCTGCAGCCCGAAGCGGTTTTGTCTTCTTCCGGCGGTAAATTCCAGGTGCCTAACCAGGACGGAACCGGTACCTCGGTGCAGGAAATTGGCTTCACCAATATAGACGTTCCCATTCTGGTAGGTTATAAACTGCTGTTCTTGCGGGCGTATGCGGGTCCGGTGGCCTCAGTACTCATCAACAGCGAGTCTGATGTACAGGACTACAAAGACTCTTTTGAATCTGCCGATTGGGGTTACCAGATTGGGGCTGGCGTTGACATTTCGCGGCTTACCGCCGATGTGCGTTATGAGCGCCTGAAACGGGCTTACACCGACCCAAACAATGGTAATGTTGACTTCAGAAACCGGCAAGTTATCCTGAGCATCGGGTACAAACTCATCGGTAAATAACCAATATACCCATTCACTAAAAAACAAGCACCTCCGTTTAGAGGCCATTTAATTGAAAACGGCCCCTAAACGGAGGTGCTTGTCTTTTTTACCCTTAACTGACCCGGTCCCGTGACCTGAACCTGATAAACTATTCAGGGACCATAAGGGTGTCTAAAGTCTTTTCCTGCTATTACGCTAAGCAAAGCGTTTACTCAAGCAACCAGCAGTTTACGCCGTCATTGGTCACCAACTGCAACACCTGGGATGGATTGAAAATTGGGCCTTCCACCCGCAGGATTCTGTCACAGTCCTCCAGGTCAAAGTTGATGCGGCAGCCCGGCAGGTGCTGCTGCAAAACCGCCACCAGTCTGTTTGCCTTGGCTACCTCTTCCACATTGGTGGCAAACACTTCCACCATTCTGTTTTCCTGCTGAATCATCATTGGGGATGGGCTTTAAGACCAAAACTTTCTGTCAGAAAAAGGCCGATAAGGGTTAAACGAGTTATAGGGTAGTGGTTTCCGCTTCCGGCGTGAGGGCCTGCTCTTTCGCCTCTTGTTTCAGGTCATGGTTCACCATCCACTTGATATTGAACCGGTCGGTCAACATCCCGAAGTATGCTCCCCAGAATGTTTTCTCCAAGGGCATGTCCACTTTTCCGCCTTCAGATAGGGCCTTGAAAATGTTGGTGGCTTCTTCCACGCTTTGAGTGTCCAGGGAAAGGTGGAAGTTGTTACCCATGGTTACGGTGTGGCCCATAGATTCCAGGGAATCGGTGCCCATAAGGATGGTGCCCTGCCCAATAGATAAAGCGATGTGCATGATCTTGTCAAGTTCATGGGCTGGGATTCTGCCTGCGTCTGGTATATCGCTAAAACGCTGCAGGACCAGGAACTCGCCCCCGAAAACAGATTTGTAGAAATTGAAGGCTTCCTCGGTGTTGCCGTTGAAGTTCAGGTAAGGATGTAAGGTAACCATGTTGCTATTGATTATTGATTTGAGGTGAGTTGATCTTTTTCAAGTATTCCTTTAAGGCTGGTCAGGCTGGTTTCCATGTCCTTGCCCAACATTGGCTCCATGACTAAATGCATCAGGTTACAAGGGTAGGGGTAGCCGCCCACCATGGCCCAGGTTACCTTGGTCTGGTTCTGGGATACCGCGGTGGTGGTAAAAGGCGTGCGGGCAATTGCCTCCATGGGTTTCTGAAACCTGATCTCAATGTCCACGCTTTCTCCGGGCACCAGCCCCTTTATTTCCTGTTCGCCCTTGCCGGCGTTCTCGTTCCCGTCCCAGGCATAGACAAAGCCCACCGTTCCGTCGGTACCCCGGTAGCTCTTCTTCATCTGCGGGTCCTGCATGGCCCATTTGTTAAAGTAATCCTGGTTTCTGATGTGGCTTATGTAATTGAATACCTGTGTGTTGGGTTGATTGATGACAATCTCGCGTTCAATGCGGTATTCACGGGAAACAAACAGGGCCGCAATGAGAAGAACCGCTAGTAAAACAGCTAAACCCAGAAATATTTTTTTGATGATCTTCATTTGGTAGGGCAGGAAGTTTAGTTCGCTTAATTTTCAGACAGTTCTTTGATCTTGAGCAAAGCCTGGTCCCAGGCCGCAGACATCATATCAAAATACTCCGGGCTCATGTCGCTTTCAATGAGGAGGTGGGTGCCTTGGCCAGAGGGAACCAGCCGGTAGGTTTCCTGTCCGCCCTGTACGGCTTGGGCCCCGGGGCTCTGCGTGTCTTCTTCTCCGTTTACCAGCATACCGTCGTACTCAATGGAAAGCACTTCCAGGGGCGTATTCTGCACAATCCTGCCCACCATGCCGCTCTGGGATTCATCTTTGAAGACCACCTTGCTTCCCAGTTGCCAATCAGTAACGGCATGCGTACCTTCGCTGAAGGCGGCAAACCACTGGCGGGTGAATTCGTCTTTCAGCAGCACTTCCCAGACGCGCTCTCTCGGGGCATTTAAGCTAATCTCTTTTTTGATGGTGGTTTTTTCCATGGCTTTTATCTGGTTTGTTGAACAATCTTCATGAAAGTCAGGAATCCCGTTATGGGCTTGGTTTCTAAAAAACTGCCTCTAAACGGATTGCTAATTTCTTTTGTGTTGGCCAATTCCTTTAGCACAAACATACAAACATCTGGTGTTTTCAAAAGAGGGTGAATGCGACATAATTGGGGGTTGATTACGACAATAAAGCTTCTTACTTTAAGGCTATGAAGCACATCTCTATTCTTATTCCCGAAGGTGATATTAGCTTTAGCAATATCGAGGCGACCCATAAGATGTTCACCAAGGTCAACGAGGCTTTGGAGCGGACGGGTCAGGCTCCATTGTTCAAGGTGCAGCTGGTGGGGCTCACCCAGGATACCAGGGTAACAAACGGCTTATTCAGCATAAAACCCGAGCTGGTGGTGGAAGATGCCCTCAAAACAGACCTCATCATTATCCCGGCCGTGCACGGCGATATGAAACAAGTCATTGAGGAGAACAAAGGCTTTGTGTCCTGGATCATCAGTCAGTACAGAAACGGAGCCGAGGTGGTGTCTTTGTGCATCGGGGCTTTCCTGCTGGCCTCCACCGGGCTGTTAAAAGGCCGAAGCTGCACCACGCACTGGCTGGCGGTGGAGGAGTTTAAGCAGATGTTCCCAGACGTGAATTTGCTGCCCTACAAGATTATCACCGATGAGGGAGGCATTTACACCAGCGGCGGGGCCTATTCTTCGCTTAACCTCATTCTGTACCTGGTGGAGAAATTCGCGGGCCGCAACATGGCGGTGCGCTCCTCCAAGATCTTTGAAATTGACATTGACCGCAACAGCCAGTCACCGTTCATCATTTTCCACGGGCAGAAAGAGCACCACGATGAGCAGATCCGGAAAGTGCAGGAGTTTATTGAGCAGAATTTCCAGAACAAGATCACCGTGGAGGAACTGGCCGAGATGTGTTTCCTGGGCCGCCGCAATTTTGAGCGCCGGTTCAAGAAAGCCACTTCCAACACGGTAGTAGAATACATCCAACGGGTGAAAGTAGAAGCCGCCAAGTTGTGCCTGGAGACTTCCCGCGAGAACGTGAACGAGGTCATGTACTCGGTGGGGTACTCAGATACCAAAGCCTTCAGAACCACCTTTAAAAAGATCACCGGCATCTCGCCGCTTGAATACCGGAACAAATACAATAAAGAAGCCATGGAAATGGCTTGATCAGTTTCCGGCAAGCCAAAACATCAAGACGGGAAGCACCTGTTACTGTCAACAAGGAAGCATCTGTTACTGTCAACAAATTAAAGCCTTTGGGCCGATGAAAACGGAATGCATCTTCTGTTTCATCGGCCCAAAGGCTTTTTTGTGAGTGATCTTTAGAGTTCTACTTGACTATGCCTACTTTAGGTGTATCATGGTGATAATCAGTTTTTAAAGGAGCGGCAGGTAAACCTTTTTTGCTGTACAGATTGGCACCCTCTAGGTTGTCGGCCCAGGAATAGCGCACCGCTTCCAGGGCAGGTACTTCGTCGCTCCATTCACCCAGGTCAATGGCTACGGCTATGTTGTTTTAGGCCTGTTTTTTTTGAAAAAGAGCCTTAATCATCACCTGTGTTCTGGAAGTTCTGAAACTTGCCGCAGTCCTGCGGAAACAGTTTGCTTAGAATAACTCGTTTTTAGTTCCTATACCTTTAAAGCTTTTATTTAGGCCCTTATTCCTGTACCTTTAAAGCAAAGCACTATTTTAGTTTCCCTTATTGCAGATGAAAGTACTGGTTATTGAAGATGAGCCCAATGTGGCCGCATTTATTAAAAGAGGTCTTCAAGAACAGACGTTTGAAGTGGAGGTGGCCTACGATGGCCTGACCGGCAAAAGGCTGGCTCTGCAGAACGAGTACCAGGTCATCGTGCTGGACATCATCATGCCCCACCTCAGCGGGTTAGACCTGTGCCGACAACTGCGGCAAGAACAGATCAAGACACCCCTGCTATTGCTTACCGCTCTGGGCGCCACCGATGACATCGTGGACGGATTAGAGGCCGGGGCCGATGATTACCTGACCAAACCCTTCAAATTTAAAGAACTGGTGGCGCGGGTCAGGGCATTGGCCCGGCGGGCCGATACTTCTGTATCCAGCAACCTCTTGCAAGCCGGCGATCTGCAACTGAACCTGGATACGAAAGAAGTCACCCGTGAAGGAAAACTAATCAACCTCACTGCCCGGGAGTTCGCCTTGCTGGAGTATTTTATGAAAAGGCAAGGTAAAGTATTGTCCAGGGTAGATTTACTGGAGAATGTATGGGACCTGAACTTTGATTTAGGCTCTAATGTGGTAGACGTATACGTGAACTACCTGCGCAACAAGATTGACAAAGAGTTTTCTACCAAGATGATCCATACCGTAGTGGGTATGGGCTACATTCTTAAGAAGCCGGAGGACGCGTGAATTTCCGGAATCAACTCACCCTCATCTTTACAGGGCTCACCACGGCGGTGCTCATCTTCATGGGCCTTGTTATTTACTTTTTTGCTGAGCAGTACACCCACCGGCAGTATTTCCAACGATTAAGGGACAGGGGCGTTATCTCGGCGCAGATGTACCTGGAGCGGGATGAACTCAGTGCCGCCAGCATGCAGAAAATCCAACGCAAATACCTGCAAAGTTTAGCTAGGGAAACCCTCACCATTTTTGATAAAAACCGTCAGGTGTTATTGTCGCCGGATACAGATAAACCTAGTGTTCCATCTGATGTTTTTGACGAGATAGACCAACACCAGGAGGCAGAGTTCTGGCAAGAAGACAAACAGGCAGTAGGGCTTTGGTATGAGGACAACCAGGGAAACTTCTATGTGATTGTCTCCGCCATGGATGTGACCGGCAAAAGCAAACTCCAGAACCTACAAAAGGTATTGCTGGTCAGTATATTGGTTGGTATGGTGATCATGGCTGTAGCGGGTCACTTCTTCGCCAGAAAGGTATTGCAACCCATTGTTTCCATTGTGCAGGAGGTCAACAAGATCAGGGCCTCCAATTTGCACCTGCGGGTTAAAGGGCGGGAAAACCGTGACGAAATTGGGGATTTGGTGTCTACCTTTAATCAGATGCTGGAGCGCCTGGAGACTTCCTTCTACATGCAGAAGAGCTTTATCGCGAATGCCTCCCATGAGCTCCGGAATCCTCTGACCGCCATTAGGGGCGAATTGGAAGTTACGTTGTTGAAAGACCGAACCCCGGAAGAGTATAAGCAGTCGTTGGAAACGCTCCAGAAGGAAACAGACCGTTTGGAAAAGCTTACATCAGATTTGATTCTTCTGGCCCAGACCGGATTTGACGAAGAAGCAGTTAGGCAGGAACAGGTGCGGATAGACGAAGTGCTGCTAGAAGTAAAAACAGATTTGAGGCAACAACTTCCGCAGAAGCAAATCCAATTGGATCTCTCCAACCTGCCGGAAAATCCAGAGTTGATAACCGTTCTGGGAAACCGCAACCTGTTGCAGATCGCCTTTAAAAACGTGCTGGAAAATGCCTCCAAGTTCTCAGACCATCAACCTGTGTTAGTTTCCCTAAAATGTGAGGAGAGACAAGTGGCGGTACTGGTGAAGGATCAGGGGATAGGTATTCCCGAGCAGGAGCTGAATCGAGTAATGGAGCCTTTCTACCGCGCGCAGAACGCCCGTTCCCGCACCGGCTCCGGCATTGGCCTAGCCATGACTGAGAAGATTATGCGGCTGCACGGAGGGTCCATCAAAATGGAATCAACTCTGCAGAAGGGCACTACTGTCACGCTGCTTTTTCCTACGTTTTACCAAAGCTAGGTTTTAGGCCCATTTTTATAAAAAGAGGCTGTAAACAGGGGTTACAGTAAAAGTTGATAAGGAATAAAGCTGTTAATAGAGGCCAACGAGTAGAACAACCGCATATGGAGGCCATCGCCTTATCATCCTGCCGGATGGCGGCGTAGCACTGCAATGACGCTACATTTTGTATCCTGTAGCGACGTTAACCCGAAACGTCGTACTCGTACCAGCAAAATAGAAACCTACCAGCCATTCAGATCATGTTCTATGAATTTGACCCACAGTTGCCTGCATTAGATGTAAAATCCTTCTGGCTGTTTATGAGCCTATATTGATCGTAATATTCGCCTTGGTTATTGAATACCTTCTTTAGGAACTCTGCAATGATAAACGATAAGGTTAATTCCACCTTTTTATCAAAGCATTTTAAATCATACAGCAGATCAACACTTTCAAACTCATATTTTCTAATTAATTGTTTTATTTTGTTTACTTCTATCTCTGACCTGGAGGTCTCACAAACATAGAATTGACTTTCAGTTTCCGCCTGATGATTTCTGAAATAAGTGGCATGTACCCCTAGTTTGTTGCACAGTTCAATGATCTCAGAGCTATTCAGACTGGAAGAAATCTTCTTCTTTTCCTCTATCTGATAAATCTCCAATAGGTTCTCAATGGCCAGTTTTTGCTGAAACACCGCACTTAGTAAACCAAATAACCTCAGGTAACGGCCACCTACTTCGGGGTGGCTGGCTAAACCGTCCAAGCCATATTTGACAAAACTCTTCTTCGCCAGTTCTCCAACTTCAATCACATAGATGGAGCGATGCAGTAAATTCCAGTTAATGTCTTTAGTAAAGGACTTATCAGGGGTTTTGGACTTATTTTCTTCTGTTTTCCGCTCGTCAGTAATTTCATTTACCATTAGCTTCTGCAGGTTGTTATACTTCTCCATGATTGTTTCCATTAGGTTGTTTCTTTATAGGTGTACAAACTATGAAATGAAATATTGACCTCCTTAAAAGCCCCTAAAACGTAATTCTTCCTGACGCTACTTTTGGGCATTAAGCAGCTTTGAATTTGAAGTAGAATAGAGGTGTTTAAAAGCATTGATAAACTCCCAACGCCTTTTCACCAAAAGTAACCGGGGCGGCACAAGGCCACCCCGGTTCACTCAAGCACGAACCGTTACACAAACAGTCAAACCTATCAAAACTATGCGGGCACGGTATTCGCCTTCCGTGCCACGAGGGCATTGGTTCGTTTCTTGAGTGTTCTTTTGTAAACGCTGTCAAACAGCAGCGGGAAAATGAGTAGGGTGAGGACGGTAGCGCTGATGAGGCCGCCAATCACCACAATGGCCAGCGGTTTCTGCGTCTCGGACCCGATGCCGGTAGATAGCGCAGCCGGTAACAACCCGATGGCGGCCATCATGGCGGTCATCACCACGGGGCGGGTGCGCTCTTTCACACCTTCTTTGATAGCTTTGGCGAGCGGCATTTCCTCCAGCAGATTGTTCTTGAACACTGAGATGAGGATCACCCCGTTTTGCACACATATCCCGAAAAGGGCGATAAAACCCACGCCCGCAGAGATACTAAAATTGGTATGGGTCATCAAAAGGGCCAGAATACCACCAATTAAGGCGAACGGCACGTTCAGGATTACCAGCGCCGCGTCTTTCCCGTTGCCAAATAGTGCGAACAAAATCAGGAAGATTAAGACAATACTTACCGGCACCACTTCCATCAGGCGATCGGTGGCCCGGATCTGATTCTCAAACTCGCCCTTCCACTCCAGGTGCATGCCTTTGTCCAGCTTCACCGCCTGGGCTACTTTCTCCTGCGCTTCTTTGATGGTGCTGCCCAGATCGCGGCCGCGTACCGAGAACTTTACGGCAATGAAGCGGGCGTTGTCTTCGCGGTACACAAAGGCCGGGCCGGTCACACTGCTGATTTTGGCAATTTCCTTCAGCGAGATGTTACCTCCGTGGCTCGTAGGCACCCGCAGGTTGCCCAGTTGTTCTTCATCGTTTCGGAACTCCTGCTGATACCGGATCCTGATGTCAAACTTCCGCTCGCCTTCGTAGAGGCTGCTGGCACCTTTCCCACCGATTGCCATTTCAATGACTGCCTGCGCATCGGCAGTAGAAACGCCGTAAGAAGACATGCGCTGCTGGTCCAGTTCAATCCGCATTTCGGGCTGGCCTATGAGGTTGATCACGCCTAGGTCATCAATCCCCTCTACCTGGTTGAGCACATTATAAACTTGATCGCCTAACACTTCTAACCGTTGCAGATTATCGCCAAACACCTTCACGGCCATGGAGCCTTTCACCCCGGAGACCGCTTCCTCCACATTGTCCATGATGGGTTGGGAGAAATTGAAACTGATGCCCTGGTACGCCGCCAGTTTAGTCTGCATCTCTTGGATGAGTTCTTCTTTGCTGATTTTCCGTTGCCAGTCGTCTTTGGGCTTCAGGTCCACGTGCATCTCAATGTTGAAGAAACCGGTGGGGTCTGTCCCGTCGTTAGGCCGGCCTGTCTGGGACATTACCTGCTTCACCTCGTCAAAGGACCTGATGGTGCCTCTGATCTTTTCTGACATTTCTATGGACTGCTTTAAGGACGTACTCATAGGCATGCTGGCCCGCACGTACACGGCGCCCTCGTTCAGTTGGGGCAGGAACTCAGAACCCAGGAAATTGAAAGTGAAAAGCCCCGCCGCCATGATTGCCAAGGCCACTACTAAACTCGCCCGCTTGTGCTTGTAGGTGAAAGAGAAGCCTTTGTAGACATACTTGTTCAGGAAATTCACAAACGGGTTGTTTTTCTCCCGCACGTTCTTATTCAAGAGCATGCTGGAAAGCACCGGAACCAGCGTGAGGGTGAAGAACAAAGCCCCCAGCAAGGCAAAGCCCAGGGTGTAGGCCAGCGGTGAGAACATTTTCCCCTCCACCTTCTGGAAGGCGAAGATGGGCAGCAGGGCGGTAATGATGATGAGCTTGGAGAAGAAGATAGACTTGCCTAAATCAATGGCGGTTTTCTTGATAATGCCGCGTTTAGAGAGCAGGTTGTAACGGGCCATGCCCACCTCGTGCGCCTTCTTGTCCAGCACCACAAACAAGCCTTCCACCATCACCACGGCTCCGTCAATGATGATCCCGAAGTCAATGGCCCCCATAGACAGCAAGTTCGCCGACATGCCTTTGAGGCGCATACACACGAACGCAAAGAGCAAGGCCAGCGGAATGATGATGGCCACCGTGATGGTGGTGCGCCAATCGGCCATGAAGAGGAACACGATGGCCGTCACCAGTACAATGCCTTCCAACAGGTTATGCGACACGGTTTTGGTGGTAAAGCCAATCAGGTCGGAACGGTCATAGAAAGGTTTAATCTGCACGTCATCGGGCAGCACTTGTTCGTTCAACTCCGTGATCTTGTTTTTGAGCGATTCCAGCACTTCGCTGGGATTCTCGTTTTTGCGCATCACCACAATGCCTTCCACCAGGTTGGTGTTCTCGTCGCGGCCCACAAAGCCCAGGTTAGGCAAATGCGATTCTGCCACCGAAGCCACGTTGCGGATGAGCACCGGTACACCGTTACGTTCCGTGACCATCACTTTCTCAATCTCTGCAATGTTGTTGAGCTGCCCGATGCCGCGCACCACGTACGCCTGCCCGTTCTTCTCAATCACATCGCCGCCCACGTTGAAATTGCTTTTGGCAATGGCCTCGTAGACATCGGGCGCAGTGATGTCATATTTCCCAATCAGGCTGGGGTCAACGCTCACTTCGTAGGTCTTCACTTCTCCCCCAAAGCTCACTACGTCGGCGATCCCGGGCACGCCTTTCAGCTTGCGGTCGATCACCCAGTCCTGAATGGTTTTCAGGTCGCGTACATCCTTGGTCTTGCTCTCCAGGGTGTAGCGGAAAATCTCGCCGGTGGGCCCCGCGGAGGGCTGCATCTCGGCGTCAATGCCCTCGGGCAGGTTCACGGTGGCCAGCTGGTTGGCCACTAACTGCCGGGCATGGAAATCGTCTACCTCGTCTTCAAAGATCATGGTCACCACCGATAGTCCGAAGAGCGAGATAGACCGCAGGCTGGTCTTTTTAGGCACCACGTTCATCTCCACCTCTATGGGAATGGTCACGAACTTCTCCACCTCCTCGGCGCTGCGGCCAGGCCATTGCGTGATGATCTGCACCCGCGTGTTGGTCACGTCCGGGAACGCCTCAATAGGTGTGTGCAGGAAGCTGAAGATACCGGCCACCACAATGCCGGCGGTGATGAAAAAGACTAGGAACCGGTTCTTGAGCGAGAACCCGATAATATTTTTAATGAATGAATTCATGATGAAAGGAATAACTGAGACGTTGGCTACCTTTTGCCAGACACAGCGTGCCTGGTGATTTCTGTTTTAGGCCTTCTTTTATGAAAAGAGGGTCAAAACGGGGGTAACTTATTTTGCTTTGGAGGCATTGTAGACCAGGAGCGGGTACTTACTGATCACACTTTCTCCTTCCTGGAGGCCGCTCTGGAGGTAAGTTGTCTGGCCCACGGTTTGGTAGACCTGTACTTCCCGCAGTTCCACATCGCAGCGTTTGCGGTACACCATCACGTAATTTTTGCTCTGGTCAAAGACGATGGATTGCGCGGGAACCGCCAGCAGTTGCTTGCCATCTGGATACTGCAATCGGATGTTGGCGAACATCTCCGGTTTCAGCGAAAAATCAGGATTGTCCAGGCGTACCCGAACTTTCATGGTGCGGGTCTCGGGGTCCAGCACGTTGAAGATGCGGTCAATCTTGCCTTTGAACACCTTATCCGGGTAGCTTAGCGTGGTCACCTCTGCGGCGTAGCCTTCCTTGATCTTGGAGATATCTGACTCAAACACGTTGGCCATGACCCAGATCTCGTTCATGCTGGAGATGGTGAAGATGCTGGTGTCATTGTCTGAGCGGATCTGCATGTCGGCGTTGATATTTTTCTCCACCACAAATCCCGCCGAGGGGGCTTTCACCACGTACTCAGAGCCTTTGCCTATGCTGTAGATGCCGTAGATCTGCTTCAAGCGCTGCACCTCCGCATCGGCGTTCTTTTTCTCCTGTTGGGCGGCCAGCAGTTCTTTCTCGGAGATAAGTCCGGCCGCCAGCATGTCTTTGGCTACGTCCAGGTTCTTCTGCGCCAATTGCTGAGCTGACTGCGCGGCAATGCGCTGCTGCTCAAACTCCGCGATCTCGCCACTCCGGATCACCACCAAGGTCTGGCCTTTCTGCACGTAATCGCCCAATTCCACCTTCACGGTTTGCACGTGTCCGCCCACCAGCGGGAACACCTTGAACACCTTTTTTTCATCCAAGGCGATCCTGCCGGCCAACTGCAACTGATTGGTCACTTGCTGCAAGCGGGCGGTGTCCATCCGTACCATATTAGAAAGCGTATCGGTGAGGCACAGTTCATGCGAGGCCAGGGGAGAGGAAGCTTTGGGTTTCTGTTCGTCAGAGCAGGAAGAAAGGAACGCAACTCCACTTAAAAAGACCAGGAAAGGGGCAAAGGCTATTTTTTTCATATAAATACAAGGTTGGCGAGATGATTAATAGGTGATGACTGGTTTGCCCACGACGAAATTGATTTCCTCCAGGGTGCGCAGGCGGTTGGTGCTGAGCTCCAGCAATTGGGTGATGCTGTCGGTGTAGGTTTCGTAGTAATCCAGGAACTCAATGAGGCTGATGTTGCGGCGCACGAAGCTGGAGGTCACACCTTCCAAAAGCCGGTCAAAGTCTTGCCGGAAGTTGGGATCGAAAGATGCGTAGAACTTCTGGGCCTCCTGGGCTTTCCGGTAGGCCTGCATCACTTCGTTTTCCACCACCAGTTGCTGCTGAGACAAGAGCTGCTGGCTGCGGTCCACCTCGTGGCGGGCCATTTTGATGTTGCCCTGGTTACGGTTCCAGAGCGGTAGCGGCACAGACACGTTCAAGCCCACATAGTCCCGGATGAAGTTGCTTTGGCGGTCGTAGTTTGCTCCAAGGGTAAGGTCCGGCACTGCTAAGGCTTTCTGAAGTTTTAGATTCGCTTGCTGTAACTGGACGTCGGTTTCCGCGGCTTTCAGATCATAGCGGTTTTCTTGGGCGGTTTCCAGTAGATGGGTGTAAGAAAGTTGGTCTTCCTCGATATTGGTGAGGGCTTCCTCGTTCACCACTGGCACTAGCGTGGTAGTGGCCGGGGTGTTGGTGAGCAACCTTAGCTCCACCTGCTCTTCCTGTATCTCATTGAGCAAACTCAACTGTTGGTTGCCCAGTTGGAACAGCAGAGCTTTGAGCCGGGTAATCTCTTTTAAGGGGATATTGCCTTTTCGGTACTGTCCGTCCAACGCCGTGACCAGCCGCTGGACGGCCTGGGTTCTTTCCTGCAGCACTTTGTAGCCTTGCAGTTTGTAATGCAACTCAATAAAGCTGGTGCGCAGGGCAAAGCGCAAGGTCCGCAGCAAATCAAAGTAGGCCTGCTCGGTGAGTTGGGTGTTCAGTTGTTCTACCTGTACCCGTTTGTTGCGCTTTCCGGCCAGGTAAAAGAGTTGGTCCAGTTGCACGTAGGTCTGGCCTTGCTTCGTAACATCAAAGTAGCGGCCATTGGTGGGGTTGTAAATGCCTTGGTCTATGCTCAAGACAGGGTTTTCAAACAACTTTGCCTGGATGATAGCGGCCCGCGAAGCTTCAATGGCCGTTTTCTGTGCTAACAGAGGGAGATTACGTTCCTGGAAAAGCTGCTCCGCCTCAGAAAGCGTAAGACGCAACGAATCTGTTGGCGCTGTAATGAGAAGGGTGGGTGTACTGGTAATTTGCGCATAAACCGGCTGGAGCGTAAACGCCAGCAGGAAATGCAAAAAGATCAATCTGGGTTTCAACATGGGCACTCTGATTAAGAATGCCCAAAAGTAGAAGGCCCATATTATAGGCTGATTAGAGCCAGATTAGAAAGTGATGAGAGAGGAAAAGTGCCTCTGTATGTTCAAACGTACAACCTTTTGCAAATCATTGAAATGTATTTCCTGAAAGAGTTTGCCATTAGGTCAGGCAAAGTCGCAAGTTGCCCCACACAAAGGAAGTTCAAACAATTTACCTGGGTATTCTGAAACTCAGGCCGGCGTTCAGGTAGTAGTCCGGGGACGCTGAGGTGATTCCCACGGCCATGGATACATCCAACTGGATATTGTAACGAGGCGAGAAGGTGAAGCCCCCGTCTGCTGAGTGGCACCAACTTCCTTTTTCCGGCTTATCGCCGAACACCTCCACATACGTGCCCCAACGGTCACTGAGATCCGCTGCCAGAGATAAGGTGTAAATGCCGGTTGCTTCTGGGGATCCACCGTCCCATTGGTAACCCAAGTTATAGCCCAGGCAAAGAGAGTTGGTCAGGGTGTGGGAGAGGGAAAGCCTAAAATCAGGGGCCACGTAGGTGGGGCGGAATTCAGAGGAACCCGAGGGAAGGGTAAGGTGCCCCAGCAGGGATATTTCGGGGATCAGCCCTTTTTCCTCGGTTATATAGATTTTGGTGCCCACCGCCATGGCGTTCAACCCTCTTTTGGAAGTCGCGCCGCGATCATTAATCAGGGTGGATTTACAGTATTCAGTCAGAAACCGCAGTTCCATTCTATCCAGCAGGCCCACGCGCAGGAGAACGGTGGGGTAAAGAACATCGGTGATCTTCTGTCCTTTTCTTTTTTCCACCTGCCAGAAAAAACCACTTTCCAATTGTAGGGTGCCCGCCGGCACCACTCGGGACGATTCCGTTTGATCGGGCCGGTCCGTTTCCATTGGTTGTTTAATGCTAAGGCTATCCTGACCTGTTTGCGCCAGGCATAGAAGGGGGAGAATCTCTAACAGGAGAAGTAAAGTTAATTTCATAGATCTTAGCTAAGGTTTAACTAAATAACTCTACAGGTAAAGCTAATTAAAAGTTTAGATAAACCTAAATATTGGCTAAGTAATTGAAGTACACTTGTGTAAAGTGAAGTAATGGGATGTAACGCTTCCTTCTGCTGAGCCTTTCAGGATGCAGTTAGAATTAGAAGAGATAAAGAGAAAAGGGTTTGCCAAAGAGGAGAAGCCTGAAAAGCAGATAGCTAAAGGAATTGGACTTTTGCATGGCTCTTTACAGGCTATTTTCAAAAAAGAAGGCCGAAAACAGCTTTGTCTCACCAGGTGCCAGAATGGGCAGGAGCAAAGCTGGTTTTCGGCCTAAAAGGGGTAAAATTTTATTAAAAACGCAAAAATAGTATGCATGCAAACTATTTTTTAATCATCTTCGTAATCTAAACCCATCATCTTGTTGTAGGCCTGCTGCAACTCTGAGAAGGCATGTAGTTGGCCCAACTGCCGGCTAATTTGCATGCCTTTCTGGTACGCCTGTTTGGCAAGCTCCGGCTCCTCTAGCTGCAGATAGAGACTGGCCGCGTGGTAGTAGGTGCCTACGTACTCTGGATGCTCGGCCAGCAGTTTTTCGTAGAAGAAGCGCGCCTTTGCGGGGTCTGTAGGGCGGTATTCCGTCGCGATGGCGTACATGGTGAACGGATCGTTCGGATCTTCTTCGTAGAAGGCCAGGAGTTGCGTCAATCTGCTGTTGGTCGTTTCCATTTGATGAATTATTCTTTTAAATTGCCCACAAAATTAACTTAATTAAGCTAACCCTAAGTTAAATGAAGATCTTAGTTTGCATTAGCAACGTGCCTGATACCACCACCAAAATAACCTTTTCGCCTGACGGCAAAGCGTTTAACACGGCCGGTGTTCAGTTTGTCATTAACCCTTACGATGAATATGCCCTTACCCGCGCCATTGAGCTGAAAGAAGCCCAGGGCGGAACCGTGACGGTGCTGAACGTAGGCGAAGCCGATACCGAACCAAATATCCGGAAGGCTTTGGCCATTGGGGCCGATGACGCCATCAGAGTTAATTTGAAACCTACCGATGCTTTCCTGGTTGCCCAGCAGATTGCCCACTACGCCAAAGAAGGCGGCTATGACCTGATCCTAATGGGCCGTGAGTCTATTGACTACAACGGATTCCAGGTGCACGGCATGGTTGGCGAGTTGTTAGGCATCCCTACCATTGCCCCCGCTATTAAACTGGACGTGAACGGTTCTACCGCTACTTTGGAGCGTGAGATTGAGGGAGGAAAAGAAGTGATTGAAGCCTCTCTGCCATTGGTGGTAACTGCCCAGCAGCCTATGACCGAGCCTCGCATCCCCAACATGCGCGGGATTATGACGGCCCGCACCAAGCCTTTGAAAGTAGTGGAGCCGGTAGGCCAGGATGCCAAAACCAGCGTCCAGAACTATGAGTTGCCACCCGCCAAATCTGGGGTGAAGATGATCCCCGCCGAGAGCGCCGGTGACCTCATTAAATTATTGCGTAACGAAGCTAAAGTTCTATAAGCATGTCAGTATTAGTAGTGATTGAGTGCGCGAACGGCGAAGTGAAGAAGTCTTCCCTGGAAGCAGCTTCGTACGGGAGCAAAGTAGCCGCCGCCCTGGGTACCTCGGCCACCGCCGTAGCCATTGGCGATGTGCAGGCAAATGCCCTTACCCGTTTGGGTGAGCAGGGAATCTCTAAAGTTTTATTAGACAATGACAACCGCCTGCATGATTTTGTGGCGGCTGCCTACGTGAAAGTGATCGCCAAAGCCGCCGAGGTAGAAAACTCCACCGTGATTGTGCTTTCCAACTCCAATATAGGGGCCGCCATCGGGTCGCGCCTGGCGGTGAAACTGGGTGCCTCTTTGGCAACCAACGTGGTGTCTTTACCGCAGATCAACGGTTCTTCGTTCACCGTACGCCGCGGGGTGTTCTCCGGCAAGGCGTTTTCAGACGTGGAATTGGCTTCAGATAAAAAAATTATCGCCGTAAAGAAAAATGCGCTGGACATTGAAACAGCTGCCGGCGGCACCGCCACGGTAGAGAATTTCTCGGCTGATCTGTCTGATGCTGACTTCGCGACGGCTCCAAAGGAAACCATCCGTCAGTCTGGTGACATCCTGTTAACCGAGGCTGATCTGGTTGTTTCTGGCGGTAGAGGCTTAAAAGGGCCTGAAAACTGGCATTTAATTGAGGATCTGGCCAAAGCGCTTGGTGCCGCTACTGCCTGTTCCAAGCCCGTGGCCGACGTGGGCTGGAGACCGCATCATGAGCACGTGGGCCAGACCGGTATCACCGTAAGCCCTAACCTTTACATTGCCGTAGGCATCTCCGGAGCCATCCAACACCTGGCAGGGGTTAACTCTTCTAAAGTAATTGTCGTTATCAATAAAGATCCGGAGGCACCATTCTTCAAAGCCGCAGATTACGGTATTGTGGGAGACGCTACTGAGGTTGTACCTAAATTGATAGAAGCCGCCAAAGCTTTAGACAAATAGAAGAGAAACTGTGAAGAAAATTGAGCTAGAGATTCTTGGTTTGTCATCAAGCCAGTCGCAGTCTGGATCTTTTGCCCTGGTTCTGGGCGAAAAGGAGGGAAGTCGCCGTTTGCCTATCATCATAGGCATGTTTGAGGCGCAGTCCATTGCTATCCAGATTGAAAAGATTAATCCTACCCGCCCGCTTACGCATGACTTGTTCAAGTCATTTGCTCAGCAGATGGAGGTGAGCGTGCAGGAGATTATGATTTCGGATTTAAAGGAAGGAGTGTTCTTTTCCAAGATCGTGTGCACCGACGGAGAGAAGGAGTTTGAACTGGACGCCCGTCCGTCAGACGCCATTGCCATTGGACTACGGTTTGGGGTGCCTATCTACACCGTGGAGTCTGTTCTTTCAGAGGCCGGTATCATCTTAAGTGATATGGAGGAAGAGGAGGACGAAGAGGAAACCGATGAGATCCCAACCTCCGCATCCACCAGCGTATCTACCTCCGGCAGCGGGAAAGGAAATCTCAAAGAGGTTTCCGTTGACGAGCTGAACACCATGCTCAACGAAGCCCTGGAAAAAGAGGACTACGAACGGGCCGCCAAAATCCGCGACGAATTGAACAAACGGAATTAAGCTTTATTAATCCTATAAAAAGAAAGCGTCTCAGGTTCTGCCTGAGACGCTTTCTTTTTATAGGTCTATTCTGGTTTTGAATATATCCGGTTTACCGACCTTAAAATAGCCACCTTTTCTTCCGTTCGATCTCTGGTTCAAGTTTTTAACTTGGACCTACAATGAGTTGAAGTTTGCAACTTCAGTGAGGCGTTAGCCTCAGAAAAGGGCTGTGTTGATTTCTGTTTAACGATTTCAGGTTCCAACCTGATTTTCTAAAAACAGGCAAGAATCAGACTTGTCTTCATCAAACTTTTTTTGGTAAAACATTTAATCTGCCAGTTAGATGAAAGCTAAACCTCCTTTTCGTTTCAGGCCCGATTTCTTCAAAATAAGCCTCAAACAGATTAGGTTATAAAAGTTCTACCGCTGCTCTTCGTGTCTTTGTTCGTCTTCCTGGCGCTCTTCCGCTTCAATCTCGTCCACTTTCTTGGCATCGCGCATCAGGCGGTTAGAGAAGATAAAGTCATTCAGTTCCTTCACATTGGTATCCATGATGGTGCTGCTGTGGCCTTCCCAGAGCTTATGACCTTTGTAGAGGAACATCACATTGTCGCCGTACTCCAGCACGGAGTTCATGTCATGGGTTACCACAATGGTGGTAATGTTGTACTCCAGGGTAATCTCCTTAATCAACTCATCAATGGTGATGGCGGTGAGGGGATCAAGGCCTGAGTTGGGTTCATCGCAGAAAAGGTAGGTGCAGTTAGGGGCAATGGCCCGGGCAATGCCCACGCGTTTCTTCATCCCGCCGCTCAACTCAGAAGGCATTTTATTGCCGGCGTTTTCAAGGCCCACTCTTTTGAGACAGAATTGCACCCGGTCTAAGCGTTCGTTTTTGCTCATGTCTGAGAGCATTCGCAGCGGGAATTCCACGTTCTCATTCACAGTCATTGAGTCAAAAAGGGCACTGCCCTGGAAGAGCATCCCAATCTTGCGCCTGATCTCCTGTTTAATGTCTAGTTTGTTGTTCGCGAAGATGCGCCCGTCATAGGTGATGCTGCCCAGGTCTGGTTTCACCAGCCCTACAATGCATTTCAGAAGCACGCTTTTACCGGTACCGCTAGCACCCAACAGCATATTCATCTTGCCGGACTCAAAGTTTCCGCTGATGCCGTTGAGCACCTTCACGCCGTTGAAGGTTTTATGTATGTTATGGATTTCTATCATGTTGGTTCAACCAGAAGGGGTTGCCTTTATGCAAAATGTGCTTAGAGCAATAATTGCGCACAAACAAAGTCAGCGATCAAAATGGCAATCACGCTGTTGGTAACGGCTTTGGTACTGGCTCTACCTACCTCCAGGGCGCCACCTTCTGTAAAGTATCCCTGGTAAGAAGAGATGGACGCCACCAGAAAGGCAAACACCACAGATTTGATCAAAGCGAAGGTGATGTTGTATGGAATAAAATCTGACCGTAAACCCGTGATGTACTCTTGCCCTGACAAGGCGCCAGATAAACTTCCGGCCAGGTAGCCGCCCAAAATGGATAGGAACATAGACACAATCACCAACATAGGAAACACCAGGAAAGCGGCCATGATTTTAGGCAACACCAGGTAAGAAGAGGAGTTGATTCCCATTACCTCCAGGGCGTCTACCTGTTCTGTGATGCGCATGGTTCCTAAGCCACCCGCAATACTGGAGCCTACTTTACCGGCCAAAACAATGGAGGTAATGGTGGGGGCCAGTTCCAGGATGGTCATTTCACGCACCATGAACCCGATGGTAGACCTTGGGATTAAGGCATTGGTCAGGTTATAGGAGATTTGCACGCAAGTTACTGCCCCAATAAAGGTAGAAACCACCGCCACAATAAAAACCGAGTCAATACCAATTAAGATGGCTTCATCTATGGTTCTGTTTAACAGAATCCTGGGAGACTCACCTCTTTTAACAAGGCTGGATAAAAAGAGTAAAAATGCACCAAAAGTTTTCATGCAGTTAGTTCAAAGAGGTCAATGCAGGCTCGCCGCAAGGGGTGGTGTTTAGGCAAATCTTAGTTTCAAATGCCTATATTACGTTGAAAAAAGAAAAAACATCGTTCTCATGCAAAAATATATAGTGGTTACGGGCGGTACCAAGGGCATTGGACGAGCCATTGTAGACCGTTTCGCGGCCGAGGGGTTCCATATCATCACCTGCTCCCGCAGCCAGAAAGACCTTAATAATCTTAAGCTGGAGATAGAACAGAAATACACTTTCTCAAAGGTTTTCTTTGTGTCCGCGGATGTAAGCCAGGCAGGGGAGGTGCAGCGTTTTCTGGAGTACATTCAGTCATTGAAAGTGAAGGTAGATGTGTTGGTGAACAACGCCGGCTTCTTCATTCCGGGTAAAATCCACGAGGAGAGCGATACGGTGCTGCGCGAGATGATCAACACCAACCTGTACAGTGCCTATGACCTTACCAAGGGCCTGGTCACAGATATGATCCGGCGCCGCGATGGACACATTTTCACGCTCTGCTCTACGGCCAGTATTATGGCTTACCCTAACGGCGGCTCCTACTGCATTGCCAAGCACGCCTTGTACGGCATGACCAGGGTTCTGCGCGAAGAACTGAAGGAGCACAACATCAGGGTGACGGCGGTGCTGCCGGGTGCTACTTACACCTCTAGCTGGGAAGGCGTGGATCTGCCCAAAGACCGGTTCATGAAACCAGAAGATGTGGCCAATGCCATCTGGAACGCCCACTATATCTCCAAACAAACCGTTATAGAGGAACTGTTGCTGCGCCCGCAGTTAGGCGATATATAAGCAAGCCCAAAAAGAACAAAATGGAAGAAAATGAATACCAGCCAGACTGGGACGTCTACTTTTGCCAGATCGAGTCAAAGCCTGCTTTCATTGGACTGGATCTGAACCTGAGTTCGGTGGCGCCACTGGAAGAGCAGGATAAAGTAGTTGAAGTCACGGTGCCCTTATTGTCTGTGCGGGAAGATGGTTTTCCCGAAGACACGGAATGGGAGGCTCTGGGTGAAATAGAAGACCTTTTAGCCGATACTTTTGAGACTGGCCTGGAAGCGGTTTTTGTAGGCAAAACCCTGAACGGAGGCTTCCGGAAATTCTATTTTTATGCCCGGGAGGTGCTCATGGTGGAGCATTACCTTAATGAGGTCGCAGAGAAATTCCCGCAGTACAGTTTTGAGGCCGAGACCTGGGAAGACCCGGAATGGGAAACCTACCTGGAGTTCCTCTTCCCGGAACCAGCCGATTTACAGAAGATCCAAAATGCGAAAGTGCTCCGTCATCTTGAGGAAGCTGGCGACAACCCGACTGTTTCGCGCAAGGTAGAGCATTGGATTTATTTTAAGGATGAAGGTTCACGGGAAAAGTATTGGCAGGAAATCTCCGCCAAAGGTTACGCGAAAGAGGAAGAGGGTTTTGAACCTGATTTTGAGGAAATGCCCTATAAACTAGAGGTTTCCTTGGAGTCCAAAACCGAAACAGAGTCCATCAATGACATGGTGCTTTACCTCTGGAACCTGGCCCAAGAGTACGGAGCGAAATACGATGGCTGGGAAACTTCTATTATAAGAGATGACTCAAACGCAGCGTCTCAGTGACGTTGTTAACCCTTAAACGCGGAAGTGTTAGTACAAGCGGAAGGTGGAAAAACATTAGCTTAGGCCTTAGGGAAGCAGGATAATCAATAATCTACATAAAGTCTTTGGGCCGGTGCGCTAAAATTGAACAATTAGAAATAGGTAAATCTCTTTTGATTAAATTTGAGCAAATTCTAAGATATGGAACTAGAAGGAAAAGTAGTTGTGATCACCGGTGCCAGCAGCGGGATTGGTCTGGCTGCCGCCAAACTGTTGTTGGAGCAAGGAGCAACCGTGGTAAGCTGGAGCCGCTCGCGCCCTAAAATATCTCACCCAGATTTCTATTTCTTTGAGTGTGACGTGCGCTTTGAGCACTCAGTGCTGACGGCGTATGAGCAAACCGTAGAGCGCTTACGGCAGAATATCTCCGTGCTCATCAACAATGCCGGGCTAGGCATCCAGGGAGCCATTGACACCATGAGCCCCCGTGACTGGCAGACCATGATGGACACCAACGTGAACGGGATCTTCTACTGCACGCGCTTGGTGCTGCCCCAGATGAAAAAACAACTGGAAGGCCATATCATCAATATTTCCTCCATTGCCGGGTTAACGGGCATTGAGAACATGAGCGGCTACTGCGCCACCAAATTCGCGGTACGCGGCATCTCGCAGTCGCTTTTCAAGGAAGTTCGGCCGCACGGCATTAAAGTAACCTGCATCTATCCGGGCTCAACCGCCACCAGTTTCTTTGACGGGTTTGAAGGAACCGGCACCGCCCCGGAGAACATGATGCAGCCCGAGGACATTGCCTCTACCATTCTGCACGTTTTGCAGTCGCCGCCCAACTACCACCACGTGGATATCGAAGTGCGACCACTCATGCCCAAGGGCCGTCCAGAGAAAAAGAAAGCCTAACCCTTACGCATGGGAATTGAAATAAAAGACCTGACCAAACTGTACGGGACCCAGGCGGCCGTAGACCATGTATCGTTTACGGTAAGCACGGGTGAGATTGTGGGGTTTTTGGGACCAAACGGGGCAGGCAAATCCACTACCATGAAAATTGCCACCTGCTACCTGCCGCCCAGCAGCGGTACGGTACTGGTGAACGGCCACGATGTGCTGGAAGAACCCAAGGAGGTACGCCGCCAAGTGGGGTACCTACCCGAGCATAATCCGCTGTACCTGGACATGTACGTACGCGAGTACCTGCACTTTGTGGGCAAACTGCACGGCCTCAACGGTAGTATGGTAAAAACTCGCACCGAGGAGATGATTAACCTGTGCGGCCTTACGCGGGAAAGGCACAAGAAGATCGGGGCCTTGTCTAAGGGATACCGTCAGCGGGTAGGTCTGGCCCAGGCGCTCATCCATGATCCGCAGGTGCTCATTCTGGATGAACCCACCACCGGGCTTGACCCTAACCAGATTGTGGAGATCAGGCAACTGATAAAAGAAGTAGGGCAGGCCAAAACGGTGCTGTTCTCTACCCACATCATGCAGGAGGTAAGCGCCCTCTGTGACCGCGTGCTCATCATCAACCAGGGTCAACTGGTGGCAGACAGCCCCGTAGCCGATCTCCGGAACATGGGCCGCAAGGAAACCAGAATCCTGGCAGAGTTTGAGGCTGAAGTAGACCCTGCGCCGTTGTTGACTTTGCCGGGGGTAGAGCGCGTGGAACCCGCCGGGCCACTGAAATACCGCGTCATCGCCGCCTCCAACATTGATCTCCGCTCTTCTATTTTCCGGTTGGCAGGGGAGAGAGGCTGGCCCTTGGTAGGACTTCAGCAGGAAGAGAACTCCCTGGAGAAACTGTTCCAGGATTTAACGAAATCTGGTAAATAGAAAAAGTTGTTTTGAGCCTCATTCCCAGAAATGGGGTCGAAAACAGAAACTTTTTTTGTCATCCTGAAAGGATCCTGGTGGCAAGCTGTAGTATTGCTTAGTTAACGTCTGACTAGTTTGCCCACAAGATCTTTTCAAGATGACAGATGTAGTGTTGAATAATAAATGTGAATTCTGTTTTTGGGCTCATTTTCAGTAATGGAGCTTAAAATAGAAATTAACCAACCTTAAAGAAGTCCAGATACTGGTGTCTTGATACTAGTATCCCAATCATATGTTCGCAATTCTTTCTAAAGAGTTTAACTCCTACCTCAACTCGCTCATCGGCTATATAGTCATTGGGGTGTTTCTGGTAGCTACGGGCCTGTTCATGTGGGTCTTTCCAGACAGTAGCGTGCTGGACTACGGCTACGCCGATCTGCAATCAGTATTCATGCTGGCACCCTGGCTGTTCCTGTTTCTGATTCCGGCTATTACCATGCGCGCCTTCGCTGAGGAGCGGAAGGGCGGCACCATGGAACTGCTGCTCACCAAACCGCTTTCAGACACCCAACTGCTGTTGGGCAAGTACTTCGCGTGTCTGTTGCTGGCCTTGTTCGCGCTGCTGCCTTCTTTGCTGTATTACCTGAGTGTGTACCAGTTGGGTGACCCAATAGGGAATATTGATTCTGCGGCGGTAGCCGGTTCTTACCTGGGGTTGGTGTTTCTGGCGGCGGTATTCGTGGCGATGGGAATTTTCGCCTCTTCGCTCACTGAGAACCAGATAGTGGCTTTCATCCTGGCGGTTTTCCTGTGTTACCTGGTGTACACCGGCTTCGATCTGCTGGCCTCCATTGATGCCTGGGGAACGGCTTCTTATTACATCGCCCAGTTGGGTATTTCTTATCATTACAGCTCCATCAGCAAAGGTCTTATTGACTCCCGCGATGTGCTGTATTTTTTTAGCGTGATCACTATCATGCTGTTGGGTACTAAACTGGTATTGGAGAGCAGAAAATGGTAGAGCAAACGAACCCTGTCACGCAAAAACAAGCCGTAGAAAGTCGGCGCCGCCATGACTGGACCTTCTTCCTTGTAGCCGTTGGGCTGCTGCTGGTTTTGAACTTTGTGGCCAGCCGCTATTTTTTCCGGCTAGATCTCACCGAGGACAAACGCTATTCCATCTCAGACCAAACCAAGAACCTGCTGGGCAACCTGCGGGAACCGGTTCAGGTGACTGTGTACCTGGAGGGCGAATTCCCGGCCGGGTTCCGGAGGCTGCAGAACAGCACCCGCGAGATGCTGGAGGAATTCCGCCTGTATTCAGACGGTAAGGTGCAGTACCAGTTTGTGGACCCCAGCGCCAACACCAATGAACAGGCCCGGAACCAGTTTTACATGCAACTGGCCCAGAAAGGACTGCAGCCCACCAACCTGTTTGCGCAGGAAGGAGACAAAAAAGTAGAGAAAATTGTGTTCCCGGGCGCCTTGATCTCGGCCGGAAGCAAAGAAACCGCCGCGGTGCTCCTGAGAGGAAGCCAGGCTGCTCCGCCCGAAGAACGTCTGAACCAATCTATTGAAGGGCTGGAATACGAACTGGCCTCGGGCATCAGGAAAGTGGCGGCCGCCAGCGCCGGCAGGATTGGGGTGCTGCAAGGCCATGGTGAACTTTGGCTCCCGCAAGCCGCCGACTTTTTGGGCACGCTTTCAGAATATTACACCGTAAACCGGGTAGACCTTTCCCAGGTGCCGGACCTGAACAACTTCAACCTGGTGGTGCTTATGAAACCCACCAAACCGTTCTCTGAGCTGGACAAATACAAAATGGACCAGTTCCTGATCAGGGGCGGCAAGATGCTGTTCATGCTGGATGGCGTGCGCGCCTCCCTGGACAGCATTCAAGAGAATGGCTTCCTGGCTTTCCCCTATGACCTGAACCTGCAGGACATGCTTTTCCGCTACGGCGTACGGGTGAACCCAGATCTGGTGCAGGACCTGAATGCCAGCTTCATCCCAATGGTGACGGGCTACATGGGCAACCAGCCGCAGACCCAACTGGTGCCCTGGCGCTATTACCCCCTCATCAGCAATTTCAGCCAGCTGCCGCTCACCCGTAACCTGGATGCCGTGCAAACCAAGTTTGTGAGTTCCCTGGATACCGTGAAAGCCGTGGGTATCAAAAAGTCGCCGCTGCTCTGGACCTCGCAGTATTCGCGCAAGCGGGATTCGCCGGTTTCCATTTCCCTGAACGATCCCCGCGTTGACCGAGACCCCAAGTTGTTCAGCCAAAACGCCATTCCGGTAGGATACCTGTTAGAAGGAAAATTCCAGTCGGTGTTCAAGAACCGTCCGGTGCCCGCAGGAACCAGAATTCCGTTCCAGGCCCAAGGCAAAGCCTCGCAGATTGTGGTGTTCTCAGACGGCGACCTGGCCGCGAATGAAGTGGACCCGCGCTCCGGTCGGCCGCTGGAACTGGGCTTTGACCGGTTCACCCGCTCGCGCTTCGCCAATAAAGAACTCCTGAAAAACGTGGCCGATTACCTCCTGGACGAGAAAGGATTGATTGAACTACGCGGCAAGGAAATTAAACTTAGACCGCTGGACAAAGCCAAATTGCGCGATGAAAGAACCAAGTGGCAGGCCATTAACCTGGGAATTCCGCTGGCTTTGCTGCTCTTGTTTGGCGTGGTGAAGTTCTGGGTCCGGAAACGTAAGTATGCCCGGTAAGGTAGAGATCAAAGAAATACCAGCCGCTCTAACCTGGCAAATCCGCCACGAAGTCATGTGGGCAGACAAACCCCTGTGTTTTGTGCAGTTGCCGGACGATGCCACAGGAACCCACTTCGGGGTGTTTGTGGATCAGGAATTAGTTTCGGTGATTTCCCTATTTATAAAGGAGCAACAGGCGCAGTTCAGGAAATTCGCCACCCGGCCAGCTTTCCAGGGGCAAGGCCTTGGCCGAATGGTTTTGGAGCATGTATTCACTTTCGCTTCTGCCCGGCAAGTTGCCTGCGTATGGTGTCACGCCCGCACCTCGGCTCTCGGGTTTTACCTGAAGTCCGGATTGCAGCCAGTAGGGGAGCCATTCCAAAAGAACGGGGTAGATTACGTTAGAATGGAAAGGAATTTTCCTGGTTCAATAATGAAGCAACCTGGAAGTTAATAAGAGCATTGTCGGCCTTTAAACAACGGGCTTTCATTTCTTGCCTATGATCTCAGAGGAGCCTGCTTCTTAAATCCTCTAAAAGCAAACTCCCGTTTTAAGCCTGTTTTTATAAAAACAGGCTTAAAACGGGAGTTTGCTTTTAGAGTGAGGCTATTTCATATCAAGAGCCTTACGGTTTAGGTACTCTTACAGAAGATTCCCGCACTACCAGCAACGGTTCCAGTATGATTTTCTTGGGTTCTTCTATGATTTCAGAGCCGTTTGCACCTGATGTTTTATTAGCCATCGCTTCCAGGAACAAGGTGAAGGCTTCTTCTCCCATACGGGCAGGCTGTTGGTCAATGGTGGAAAGGCTTGGAGTCACGTAAGGACTGAAAGACTCATTCCCGAAACCGATCATCCCTATTTTCTCCGGCATCCGTACGCCGGCGTGCTTGAGGTATTGTAAGGCACCTAGGGCAGTGAAATCCACGGCTGCGAAAATAGCGTCCATCCCCTTGTTACGGTTCAGGAGCCGCTCGGCACTGGCCCGGCCAGACTCAATGGAGTTCCGGCCATATTGAATCAGGTCATCGTCTACAGGTAAGTTGTAGGTTTTCAAGGCATCTACATAACCGATGAGGCGGTCATTGAAAATCTTTATGTGCTGCGGCCCTGAGATATGTGCAATGCGCGTGTAGCCCTGCTGAATCAGGTGCTCGGTTGCCATGAAGGCCCCTTTATAGTCATCCACCACCACAGAAGGGGAGTTCAGTTCATCTTTCACCCGGTCAAAAAGCACCAGCGGCACTTTCCGCTTTTTCACATCATAGAAATGATCCAGGTTGGGAGAGTCTTTGGCAATAGAAACAATGATGCCGTCTACACTCGTTTGCAGCAGTGTTTCAATACCTTCAACTTCGTACTCGCCGGTTTCGTTTGACTGGAAAAGGAGAATATTATATCCATTGCTGCGGGCGAGTTTCTCAATCCCGTGTACTACCCCCCCAAAGAAACCAATGTCAGAGCTGGGAATCACGATCCCTATAATATTGGTACGCCCCGACCGCAGGGAAGAAGCCAGACGGTTTTGCCGGTAGTTGAGGTTCTGGGCTGCTGTCCTGATCAGTTCCTTGGTGGCCGCACTTATAGAAGGGTGGTCATTCAAGGCTTTAGAAACCGTTGAAGCGCTTGTATTGAGCTCTTTGGCAATGTCGTGTATGGTGGTTCTACTCATGGAGGTCTATCGATTTCGTAATTAGGGGAATGACGCTTTCATTGATATACCCGTACTTCAGAAGTGCATCTACTGCAAAGCTAATTAAACATCTGTTAAAATGACGCTTCAAAAAATCTATATTTTGAATAAACCTTCATTATTTGTTCGTAATTTTGGCAAAACGTTAAAAAAAATATTCCGTTTGAGGACCAAATAGTTTGAAATGCTGTAAAAAGTTGGTAAATCGGTAAGGAAATCGATTTCCCAAATTGGTAAAACATTTCAAGTGTTTGATTGTCAGTACAGTGTGTTTTTGCTGATTTTTTAAATAGTTGTTCAAACTACTTCATTTACCTAAATCCTTCATCTATGACTAATTTATTACCTGAAAAAAAGTTAGCCCCGCAAGGCTGGCTTAGTTTATGGCAGCTGAGGAAGGGTTCTTCCTTGTTGTTGCTGTTGTTGGCCTTTTTGTCTTTGGGCATAGGGCAGGCAGCCGCACAGCAAAGAACCATTTCCGGAACGGTGACTGGCGACGGTGCCTCCCCGCTGATTGGTGTGTCAGTTGTACTGAAAGGTACCACCACTGCCACAGCCACTGACGTGAATGGAGCCTACTCTATTCCGGTAACTGGTAATGCTGGAACTTTGGTGTTCTCCTATATAGGGTATGTAACCCAGGAGGTGCCTGTTGGAGCGCAGTCTACTTTGAATGTAAACCTGCTAACTGATGCCAAAGCCTTGGAGGAAGTAGTGGTAGTAGGTTATGGTACGCAGAACAAAAGAGACTTAACCGGGTCTGTTGCTTCTATTGATGAGAAAGACTTCAATGCAGGACCTGTAACAAGCCCGCTCCAGCAGATTGCTGGTAGAGCTGCTGGTGTGAACATTAACCAGGTTGGTAGCGAGCCAGGTCAGAACCCTAACATCCGGATCAGAGGTATTACTTCTTTGATTGGTGGTAACGACCCCTTAGTGGTTGTGGACGGTATCCAGGGTGACCTTGGTTTATTGAACCAGATCCCACCAAGCGAGATCAGCTCTATTGAAATCCTGAAAGATGCTTCTGCTACCGCTATCTACGGTTCAAGAGGTGCAGCAGGGGTTGTGTTGGTGACTACCAAAAAAGGTAGAGCCGGAGAAACTTCCGTTGAATACAGCGGCGTGGGTTCAATGGACGTGATCGCCAAGAAATACGATATGCTTAATGCTTCTGAATACAGAGCAGCAGCTGAAGCAAGAGGAATTGACTTCAATGACTATGGTGGAAACACCAACTGGTTTGATGAAATCACCCGCAGAGGATATACCCAAACGCACAATGTGGCAGTAGCAGGTGGTGGTGAAACCTTCACTTACAGAACTTCCTTAACAGGGATTCTGCAGCAGGGTATCATCAAGAATTCAAGCTATGATAACTACATCGGCCGTTTCCAAGGCACCCAGAAAGCACTGAAAGATAAGCTTAACTTAGATTTTAACCTGAATACTTCTGTTAGAACCAATAAGTATAACAATAATGGCAGAATAGGAGAGGCAACTAACCGCCGTCCTACTGACCCTATTTATACAGATGAACCTTTGTACAAAGACACCGGTCCTTATTTCCTGGATCCGCAAAGCTTTGGATACCTGAACCCAGTAGCTAGAACCAATGAGATTGTGGACGGAGACAGAACTAATAACCTGTTCGGGAGTCTGCGTGCAGAATACAGAATCATTGGTGGTTTAAGCGGTGGAGTGTTTGGCTCCTGGAGAAAAACTGACCGCCTGTATGAAGGCTATACTTCTGCCAGAACTACCATTGAAGGTGCTCGTAACCTTGGTGAGGTGCCTCCCAACCTAACTGGTGAAGAAAGAAACAACTTCCTGAACAACCTGCCAGATGGTATTGCCACTAAAACCACCACTAACTCAGATGAGAAACTGTTCAATGCCTTTGTAAATTATAAAACTGATTTTGGTGACAACCACCTTGACTTCATTGGGGTGTATGAGTATCAAAAGCAGATTTATGACGGTTACAGCGCTACTGCCAGAGGTTTCTTGGTTGATAATAAGAACAACCTTAGTGCCTTGGCTTCTGCAGATCCTAACTTGTTCCAGCAAGGCAATATCAGTTCTTACAAAAATGACAGAACCCTTGCTTCCTTCCTGGCTAGAGCAAACTACTCTTTCAAAGACAGATACATTTTAAGCGGTAGCTTCAGAAGAGATGGTTCTTCTGTGTTTGGTGAAAACAACAAGTGGGCAAATTTTTTCGCCTTTTCTGGTGCCTGGAGAATTTCTGATGAGGCCTTCATGCGTGATCTTACCGTTATCAATGATCTGAAACTTAGAGTGGGTTATGGAGAGACTGGTAACCAGCAAGGTCTTGGACCATTGAACTCTGTTCGTTTAGCTAATAACGCCGGAACTGCCTTCTTCGGTGGTACCCTTATCCCTAACTTCGCTATCACCCAGAACGAGAACGCTGACCTGAGATGGGAAGTGAAGAAGATGTACAATGCTGGTATTGACTTCGGTTTCTTTGGTGGCAGCAGACTTTCTGGTTCATTAGATTTCTACTATGGCAGAACCAGCGACTTGTTGTTTGACTACGCTGTGCCTCAGCCTCCATATCCTTTTGGTTCTATCAAGGCCAACATTGGTGAAATATTAAATAAAGGAGCTGAACTTGGATTGTCTTATGCTTTGCTAGACAGAGAAGATTTCTCCTTAAACCTGGCTGGTAACCTTACCACCAACAGAACTGAAGTGAAAGAGCTTAGCGGTTCATTGAACGGTATTCCTTTGACTACTAACTATGTAGTATGGGGTTCTGGCGGTACAACCGGGGTTGGGTCAACTAACAATGCTATCTCTCACCTGATCATTGGGCAGCAGTTAGGTACTTTCTACCTGTTCAAGCACGCTGGGATTAATGAAAACGGAACCCAAATACTTGATGACCTGAATGGGGATGGAGTTATTACAGACGGTAACAGAGAAAACCCAGACCGTTACATTGCTGGTCAGGCTCTGCCAAAATTCACCTGGGCCTTTACACCGTCTGCCAGATACAAGAACTTTGACATGAACGTGGTTTTCAGAGGGGCGCACGGTCACAAGATCTTTAACGCCAGAAAAGCAACCTTGAGCACCTTAAGCCAATTAGGACAGGTGAACGTGTTACAAAGCGCTTTGGATCTTGGTCTGCAAAACCTGACTTATGCCACTGACCTTTGGTTAGAGGATGGTGACTTTGCCCGTCTTGAAAACCTTACCGTTGGATACAACTTCAACAAAGCCAAAATGGGAGCCATCAAAAATCTGAGACTTTCCTTCACAGCCAATAACTTGTTTGTCATCACAGACTACACTGGTATTGACCCCGAGGTGAGCACAACAGGAGGAAGCGGTTTTGGTATTGACTATGGTATTTATCCACGTACCCGCAACTTTGCTGTGGGAATCAATGCAACATTTTAAATAGCAATGAATTCAACCGTCTGACTATTTGTTTAGACATTATTGAAAAAGAAACTCTAAGTATTTCCCATGAAAAAAATAATTTATTCACTTTTGGTTGCCGCATCAGTCACCTATGTAGGTTGTACTGATTTAGAGGAGGGCACTTACGGCACACAGGTTGCTGATGAGTTCTATGCCACTGACGCGGGAATCAACGCAGCTCTGGCCAGTATCTATAATGAGGTAAGGGGGGATTGGAACGGTAAGGGAATAGCCGGCGCAGACAGGGGCTGGTATGACCTGAATGAAACTTCTACAGATGAAATGGTTGTTCCTACTCGCTCAGATGGAGGCTGGAATGACAACGGAATCTGGCGGGCCATGTATCAGCACACTTGGACCGGATCTCAGGAGTTCATTGGCAATACTTGGAACTGGTTGTACAGAAGCGTTTTCAAAGCTAACCTGGCAATTGAGTTGCTGGAGAATGCCAACGCAGATCAATCCAGAATTGCCGAGGCAAGGGTATTGAGAGCTTACTTCTACTACATGCTGATGGACGGATGGGGAAATATCCCGTTCTATACCCAGAATAACGTGACAGTAGACCAGATTCCTCAAACCCCACGTGCCGAGGTTTTCAACTTCATTGTAAAGGAAATTCAGGATAACGTAGAGTTCCTGCCTACTACTAAAGGTGGTCAGTTCTACGGCCGTTTTAACAAATGGGCGGCTTACGCTCTATTAGCCAAAGTTTATCTGAACGCTGAAGTGTACACCGGTACACCTCGCTGGACAGAAGCCATTGCTGCTTCAGATAAAATCATCAACGAAGGTGGATTTACCTTAACGCCAAACTTGTACACCAATGCTGGTACTAGCCCGGTTTTCGGTGACAGATTAGATGATCAGGAGGTGATATTAGCTGTATATGTAGATGCCCTTAGCGCTCCCAGGAACATTATTGGTATCCGTACTTTACAAGGACCACATGGCAATGCCTTGTTTGGATTCAGTACTTGGAATGGCTCAACTGTTCACCAAGATTTCCTGAGCAAATACAGCAACGATGACCTGCGAAAGAAGCAGTGGCTGGTTGGTCCTCAGCCAGGCGGTGTAACGTATACTTCTACACTTTCTTCCCTTACTAGTGCCGGTCTATCTGAAGGTGCCAGAAACGCCAAGTTCCTTCCGGTTCCTCCGTTTGAGCCAGGTAATAGCTCATCTAATGACTTCCCTGTGTTCCGTTACGCAGATGTGCTGTTGACCAAAGCGGAAGCTTTATTGAGAAGCGGTGGTTCTGAGGCTACGGCCAGAGAACTGGTAGATCAAGTGAGAAACCGTGCCGGTCTCCCAGACTTGACTGGTACCTTAACCTTGAATGAAGTGTATGACGAGAGAGGAAGAGAACTGGCTTGGGAAGGACACCGTCGTCAGGACATGATCCGCTTTGGTACTTTCACTGCTCCTCGTGCCTTCAAAGCTGCTAGTGCTGATACTTATAAGCTGTTTCCAATCCCCGCTGAGGCAATTGCCAATAACCGTACTTTGGTTCAAAATCCAGGTTACTAAGCATTAAAAAGTATATATATATGAGAAATTTTAGAAATCCTTTTTTGTTTTTCAGTGTCATCCTGAGCTTGTTTTTAGTAAGCTGCGGGGAAGATGATGTGGAGCCCACTTTGGAGGAAGTCCGCAATCAAGCATATGACCTTGTAGTTGTAGATGACAAAAAACCCGTAGTACCTGTATCTTTCCATGTTGCTGGTTCAGAGTTGGAGCGGGTTATAATTGAAATTACAAAACAAGGTACTAACACCATTGTGGCCACAAGTACCTTAAATAAGATTATTCATGAAAACCTTAACAGGGTTAATATGGATATATCCTTCCCTGGTAATAATGTTGCCCCATCAGGTATTTATACTGTGAATTACAGAATGTTTAGCAAAAACGGGGAGCAAAATATTGGGACTTATGATATCAATATTATAAACAATCTTGCACCTGTATTATGTAATTACACAAATAACCTGCCACAGGGTAAAACTGTTTGGATCAGATTATATGTGCCTGAAGGAGAAACTTTGCCAGCAACTGATAAAATTTATCTGACCGGAAGCTTTGGCGCCAGAGAAGGTGGTGCTGATTGGGACGGGGGAGGAGGACCTCATGTTTTCACCCGTTTAAGCGCTACTTGCTATGAATTAGCGATGCACCTAGTAAGCGGTGATAAATTCAAAATCACCCGCGGTAACTGGGACAAGCAGATGACCAATGCTACCGGGGCAGAGTACTCAGACTTCACTTACAACGGTGAGACTACTTTCTCTGCTACTGCTTACAACTGGAAAGACCTGCCAGTGGTAACGCCTACTTCTACTGCAGGTGAGATCCTGAATATTCCGGCCGAAGCTGTTAAATCAGGAATGCTTACTGTGGTTGCAAACCTTGATAATTCTATTGATGCTACCAGCGGAAACTATTATGTAGTTGAAAAAGGTGCTAACAGCGTTGCCAATGGATATAAAATGGTGGCTTTTGACAAAAAACTGGCTGCTGCGGTTCCAAAGAAAACCGGGGTTGAGTATGTAGTAGTGAAAGGTGACGCTTCTGCTACCGGTAAAAACAGATACGGCTTTGTGCAGTCAACTGTTTGGGATGGCCAAACCAACCCAGCCAGAGTTTCTATAGGCACATTTGGTCCAGCTGGATTTACCTTGGGTGACAAAATCGTGATTGTGGGCGGTGCCACGCCAGGTGATTGGGGTGTTTCTTCTGGCCAGGATTTCACCAAAACAGCCGAAGGTAAATATTCCATTACCATTCCATTGAAAGCTGACAGCGAATACCTGCTTTTGCCAGAATATGGCCAGTGGGGAGACAAGTGGGCTTTCGGATCAGGAACTTCTGCAAAAGGAACATTTGACGTTCAAGGAAATGGTGGAAACTTAACCACCAAAGGCCTGACCGAAGGAACCTACAGAATAGATGTTGATTTCACAGTAGGTAACGGAACTTATACTCTGACCAAGATATAATCCTCACGCAACTGTAGAATGAATCCTGTGGAGGCTATCTCAAATCTTTAAGATGAGATAGCCTCTACTCTTTTTACACAAAGGGGGGCTTTCTTATAAGTAACCAGGTAGTTGAGAAGATACTCTTCCGTTTATAGGTCGTATATAAAAAAGTAGGCCTCAAACAGAAGCTTTCTAAAATTGCCTCAATGGGATGCCACAAGTGCATAACCCCTAATCTTAAAGAAAATCATCCCTTTTGTCTTTAACTTATCCCTCATTACCATGAAATTTCTTTACTCTTTTCTCCTAATCTTACTCGCGCCACTCTGCGGGGTAATGGCCCAGCAGGTGCAACTTACCTTCAGGGTGGACATGACCGGGCAAACCGTTTCCCCTAATGGTGTGCACGTGGCAGGTAATTTCCAGGCGCTGGCTGGGTCTGGGTCAGACTGGAACCCTGCATCCCTGGCGCTTACCGATCCGGATAATGACAAAATTTACGAGGTGCAGGTATCACTGCCCACAGGCGGCTTGTTCCAGTATAAGTTCATCAACGGCAACAGCTGGACCGGGGCCGAGATCGTGCCTGCAGCCTGTGGTCTCAATGACGGCGGTGGAAACTTCAACCGCACCGTTGATGCCACTGCCAGTGTCTCCAAAACGTCCCCCTATCTTTTCGGGACGTGTGACACCAAAGAGGTAACTGTTCCTTCTACTGATTATACCACGTTTTGGTGGAATGATGCCGTTTTCTACGAGATTTTCGTGCGCAGTTTCTATGACAGCAACGGCGACGGAAAAGGAGATTTCAAGGGTTTGATCCAGAAGCTGGACTACCTTAATGATGGAGACCCCAACACTACCACAGACTTAGGCATCACGGGCATCTGGCTTATGCCTATGATGGAATCGCCCAGCTACCACGGCTATGATGTCACTGATTACTACGCCACAGAATCTGACTACGGCACCATGGCCGACTTTGAGGCTTTTCTGGCCGCCGCCCATGCCCGCGGCATCAAAGTGATCATTGACTTCGTGATGAACCATACCTCAGACCAACACCCTTGGTTCACCCAGTCCAGTAGCAATACCACCAATACTTACCGCAACTGGTACATCTGGTCAGACACTAACCCTGGCTATCTTGGTCCCTGGGGGCAGGGAGTCTGGCACCAGAGAAACAGCAAATACTACTACGGAGTTTTCTTCAGCGGCATGCCTGACCTGAACTGGAGCAATGCCCAATTGAAAAGCACCATGTGGGATATAACCCGCTTCTGGCTGAACAAAGGCGTGGACGGTTACCGTCTGGATGCCGTGAAGTACCTGGACGAAGATGGCCGAAATATGGAAAACACCCCGGAAACGTTCAGCCTGCTGCATGAATTCAATCAGGTGTACAAGGCAGCCAAACCAGACGCGTTCACGGTAGGGGAGGCTTGGTCCAACACCGCGGCTGTGGTGCCTTATGTGCAGAACAATCGGCTGGACGCGGCTTTTGAGTTTGACCTGGCTGGGGCTATCATCTCCTCGGTAAGAGACAACAACCCAATAGCGGTACGCAACCAGCTAAGCCTGGTGAACCGCGTGTACCCTAAACTGCAGTACGCCACTTTCCTTACAAACCATGACAATAACAGGGTGATGGGAGAACTGGGCAGCAACGTGGCCCATATGAAACAGGCGGCCTCGCTGTATCTTACCATGCCTGGCGTTCCTTTCCTGTATTATGGTGAAGAAGTAGGCATGCTGGGCTCGGGGGTAGATGAAGACAAACGCAAACCAATGCAGTGGACTCCAGGTGCCAATACGGGCTTCTCCACCGGTAACCCTTGGCGCAGCATCAATTCCAATTTCTCGCAGTTCAACGTGCAGACCCAGTCTGCTGATGCCAACTCTCTTTTAAGCCATTACCGCAAACTGATCCAGATCAGGAACGCGCAGCCTGCCCTTAGAAAAGGGTATCACCAGGACATGACTTCTACTAATGCATCGGTGTTGAGCTATGCCCGCGTGTTTGGGCAGGAGGCGGTTGTAGTGGTTTCCAATTTCAGCAGCGAAGCAGTGGCCAGCCCTACGCTTTCCCTGGCGGTTTCTTCTCTGCCGGCCGGCAATTACCTGGTGCAGGACCTGTACCGGGGTCAGGCCATGGGAACTGTAACGGTGAATGCAAATGGCGCCATCAGTAACTGGACCTTAACGGGCAATTCATTGGCCGCAGATCAAACCTGGATTCTCCGGTTGACCTCAGCCAATGCCACCGGTATTGATGATGAGCAGGAATTGAAGAACGTGCAAGTGTATCCAAACCCTACAGCCGGTAAAGTCACCTTGTCTTTGGCTAAGGAAGGCAATCAGCGGGCCCAGGTTACAGTCTTTGATGCGGCAGGTAAGCTTTTGTCTACTGAAAATATCTCTGGTAACAGCCACACCTTTGATACCCAGGCTTGGGCCGGGGGCATCTATTTCATCAAAGTAAGCGCCAACGGCAAAGTTTCTATGAAGCGCTTGGTAGTGACGCACTAAGCGGCAGGCGCTACTTAGGCCCAATCAGGTCATGAAATAATGAATCACGGTCAGTGATATAAAAAGATTACTGTCAACTTGTTAAACCTAAACCCCTAATGAAAAAAACAACCCTGACAAACCTGATCCTTTCCGGTTCTCTCTTCTTCTCCGCGATGCTACCTACGCAACATGTGCAGGCGCAGCAGAATAAGGCGAGCCAATGGCCGCGGGGCATTACTTATGAGATCTTCGTGCAGTCCTTCGCCGATTCAAACGGGGACGGCATTGGCGATATCAAAGGCATGACGACTAAACTGGATTACCTGAAGGATTTGGGTGTGGAAGCGGTGTGGCTCATGCCCATGAACCCGTCGCCGTCTTACCATAAATACGATGTGACCGATTACTACGGCATCCATCCTGATTACGGCACCATGGCCGATTTCAAGGAGTTCATCAACCAGGCGCACAAGCGGAACATTAAGGTAGTGATGGACATGGTTCTGAACCACTCCTCCAACAAGCACCCCTGGTTTATAGACGCGGCCAAAAATGAGAACAGCCCGTACCGCGATTACTTTGTCTGGACCCACAAAAACGACCCGCAAACCCAAAAGGAGGGGAAAACCACCGGGGCCGATTCTTTCAATACCCAGCACTGGCATAAAGTAAACGGCAGTGATTACCTGTATTACGGCTACTTCTATTCAGGTATGCCAGATCTGAACTTCGATAGTCCTAAGCTGCGCGAGGAGGTATTCAAAATTGGAAGGTTCTGGTTCACAGAGGTGGGCGTAGATGGCTTCCGTCTGGATGCCGCCCGCCACATCTTCCCCGATGAGCGTCCGCAGGACAACCATAATTGGTGGGTGTATTTCCGGAACGAGATGAAGAAAGCAAACAAAGACGTGTACCTGGTAGGAGAGGTTTGGGCTCCGTCAGACATCGTGGCGCCTTACTTGAAAGGCCTGCCTGCCTTGTTCAACTTTGAGATGAGCTGGGACATTGCCAAAGCGGTGAACGGGGGTAGAGGCGATTCACTGGCAATCAAGCACGCCAGAATCACCAACTTCTACAAATCCGTGAACCCCGACTTCGTGGATGCCACCATCCTGAGCAACCATGACCAGGACCGGATCATGAGCACCCTGAAGAACGACATGAACAAAGCCAAGATGGCCGCCTCGTTGTTGTTGACCTTACCGGGTTCTCCTTACCTGTATTACGGTGAAGAGATTGGTATGAAAGGCAAGAAGCCAGACGAGCAGATCAGGGAGCCATTCCTATGGGATGCCAAGGGCAAAGACAAGAGCCGTACCACCTGGATGAAGCCCGTGAACACCACTGATGAAACCGTAGCCTCTGTGGCTGCTCAGAAGAAGGACAAAAACTCCATCTACAACCACTACAAAGCTTTGATCGCCGTCAGAAACGGTAGCAAAGCCTTGACCTACGGTTCCATTGAGCCGGTGCAGATGGAAGACAAGAGTATCAGTGCCTTTGTCAGAAACCACGAAGAGGAGTCTTTGCTGGTACTGCACAACCTGTCTGCGAAAGAGCTGACCGTGTCCCTGCCTGCTAACCTGACCTCATACGCCAAAGCGATCTACAAAGGAAAAGGAAGCCAGCAGAAGGGAGCATCGGTGGTGCTTCCGGCCTACAGCAGTGTGGTGCTGAAGAAATAACTGGAAGAGCCCTGAGACCAATAAGTCTAAGGGCTCTTTTTCTTTCACCAAGAATCTACCTTAACCCAGTACTTACTTTCTAAGAGAACAACGCAACATATGAAGAAACTCTTTATTCCGCTGCTCGCTGCCCAGGCCTTGCTTTTCCAGCCATCAGAGATTTTCGCTCAAAAACCCAAGGACTTCACCCCAGACTGGAGCAAAGGTGTGGTATGGTACCAGGTCTTCCCTGATCGGTTTAGCAACGGAGATCCCAAAAATGACCCCAAAGTGACCGACCAAGCCGGTGCTTACCCGTTTGACGTCACTTCTCCCTTCGAGATTCATCCCTGGACGAGTGACTGGTACCAGTTGCAGCCGTATGAGCAGAAAAACGGCAAGGACATTTACTTCAACATTCAGCGCCGCCGCTACGGGGGAGATTTGCAGGGCATCATCAACAAACTGGATTACCTGCAGTCTTTGGGCGTAAATGCCATTTACCTGAACCCCATTTTCTGGGCACCTTCCTCGCACAAGTACGATGCCTTGGCCTATCACCATGTAGATCCTACCTTGGGGCCAGACCCCGAGGGCGACAAAAAGTTGATGGAACAGGAAAATCCACTTGATGCCAAAACCTGGGCGTGGACCAGCGCCGATAAACTGGCCCTGAAACTCATTGAGGAGGTTCATAAACGCAAAATGTACATCATCTTTGACGGCGTGTTCAACCACATGGGCGTGAACAGCTTTGCCTTCAAAGACGTGCAGAAAAACCAGCAGGCCTCACCGTACAAAGACTGGTTCATGGTGGAAAGCTGGCGCGATCCGGCCAAAGGAACTGAGTTCAAGTACAAAGGTTGGTTTGGCGTTTCCACCTTGCCTGAGTTCAAAGAAGACAACACCGGTATTGTGGCCGGACCCAAAGAGTACATCTTCAACGCGACCCAGCGCTGGATGAACCCCATGGGCAAAGGCATTAAGAGCGGCATTGATGGTTGGCGCTTGGATGTGGCCTATGACGTGGGGCACCCTTTTTGGAAAGACTGGCGCAAATTTGTGCGCAGCATCAACCCCAATGCCTACATGACGGCAGAGCTGGTTTTCTCCATTGAAGAGACCCGGCCTTACCTCAGCGGCGATGAGTTTGACGCCACCATGAACTACAACTTCGCGTTTATTGTGCATGATTTCTTTATCCAGGAGAAAAAGGCATCCACCGTCACCCAGTTTGACACCAAGCTGAAGGAACTGCGCGAGGCGTTTGGCGAAGGAGTGGCCCTGAACATGCAGAACCTGATGGACAGCCACGATGCCACCCGTCTGGGCAGCGCCGTCGCCAACCCCGATGGGCTGAAGTTTGGCGACTGGGGCAAGTACTTCAACTGGAGCCAGAAGAGCAACAACAAACAGTACAATGCCCGCAAACCCAATACCGAGCAACTGCAGAAGCAAAAGCTGATCGCCGCTTTCCAGATCCTGTACTTGGGTTCTCCCATGATCTACTACGGCGACGAGGTAGGCATGTGGGGCAGCAACGACCCAGATTGCCGCAAACCCATGGTGTGGCAGAACCGGAAGTACGAACCCGAGACCCACAACCCAGACCAGACAAAGCATGAGCCCGATCAAGTGACCTTCAACCAGGATCTGTACAACTGGTACAAAAAGTACATCGGGTTACGCAACAAGTATGCCTCTATCAAGCGGGGAAACTACACCACCCTGGCAGTGGACGATGCACAGCAACTGTACGCCTTCAGCCGTAAGCTGGGGAATGAGGAAGTGATTGTGGTGGTGAACCGCGGTAGCAAACCCGTTTCTTTTAGCCATGACCTGCTCAAAAAAGGCCAATACAAAGAGGTGTTCTCCAAGAAGCCGATGAAGAGTATTCAGGTGAAACCCATGGATCTGGTGGTTATCAGCAATAAGGCATAATTGCCTTCCTTTTCCTAGATTATTTCAGGCCCAATTCCGCCAACAGGTTTTGGGCCTGTTTTCTATAAAACAGGTTAAAAACAGAGAAGCCCGAGGCATTGCTCCGGGCTTCTCTGTTTTGGTAACTATGTCAGTGACTAAGCTACTTTATCCTCGTCCACGTCTTTTACCAGAAGGGTGAGGAAACCAGCCAGGATCATGGAGCAACCGCCCACTACCAACACATAGATAGACTCCCCGTGGAAGATGTTCTTGTTGATGAAATCCAGCATGGTACCTGCCACAATCTGTGGAATCACAATAAAGAAGTTGAATACACCCATGTAGTACCCCATGCGGTTGGCCGGAAGGGAACCCGCCAGGATGGAGTAAGGCATAGACAAGATACTGGCCCAGGCAATACCCACGCCAACCATAGAAACGGCCAGGAAATTAGGGTCTTTGATAAAGTAAATAGAGATCAAACCAAGCCCTCCAAGGCACAGACAGATCAGGTGGGTTACCCTTCTGTTGGTTCTCTTGGCCAGGACCGGAAGTAAAAGGGCAAATACCGCCGATACTCCGTTGTAAATCCCGAAGCAAAGGCCTACCCAGTCTGCGCCTTCATTGTACAGTTTGGAAGTAGCGTCTGTGGCGCCGTAGATGTGGCGGGTTACGGCCGGAGTGGTGAAGATCCACATGGCAAACAACCCAAACCAGGTGAAGAACTGAACCAGCGCCAGCTGTGACATGGTTTTAGGCATCCTGAAAATCCCCATAAAGGTTTCTTCAACGCCTTGCCAGAAGGTGGCCTCCCGTTTCTCGCGCTCAAACTCTTCCAGGTTTTCGGGTGGATATTCCTTGGTTTTCACCACGGTCCAGAGCACCGCCAGGAAAAACACCACGCCTCCGCAGTAGAAGGCCCACTTTACAGAGGGCGGAATCTCACCGGCCGGGGCTGTATTGGGGATGCCCACCCAATTATTGAAAATCCAGGGCAGGAGAGAGGCCACCACTGCGCCCACCCCAATAAAAAAAGTCTGGGCCGCGAACCCGGCTGTACGCTGGTCACTGGGCAGCAAGTCTCCTACCAAAGCCCTGAAAGGCTCCATGGAGATGTTGATGGAAGAGTCCAGAATCCAGAGCATACCCACGGCCATCCAGAGCACCGAGGCATTAGGCATAATCAATAATGAAAGGGAGGCCAGCACAGCGCCAATCATGAAGAAAGGCTTTCTGCGGCCGAAAACCGGGCTCCAGGTGCGGTCACTCAGGTACCCGATGATGGGCTGCACTAACAGACCGGTTACGGGAGCCGCGAGCCAGTAAAGAGCAATTTCGGTGCCGCCCAGCGTCTCAAAAATCCGGCTAACGTTAGCGTTCTGTAACGCGAACCCAAACTGGATCCCCAAAAAGCCGAAACTCATGTTCCAGATTTGCCAGAAACTCAGGCGGGGTTTGGCTTGCGCCTGTACTACTTGTGCCATGGGCAAAGGGTTAGATGTGAAAGTTTGTTTGTCTGATGGGTGATTCTGTTTCTGCCTTAATATCTAAAAAAACAGGTTAGAAACGCGAGGTCCAGAGAAAAAACCTGTGAGGTTTCTAAAACCCCACAGGTTTGAAATACTACTTTTTCTGCAACAAAAACACGTGCGCGCTCATTGGCGCCAGCGTGATACTGGTTTTCACCGATGGCTGGAAGAACAGCGGCGGCATGTCTGTGAGCAGATCCTGCAGGATAAACGTGCCCTTTTCTTCCAGGTCAATGGCCGCCAGCGCCGTTTGCGGAAATGTTAGACCGTAGTTGGTGTTCTGCCGGTTGAAGTTCACCAACACCAGAATGCGTTCCTGGGCAGTGTGGCGTACATAGGCGTACACGCCCGCCGGAGCATCATTAGATTGAGCAGTTAGAGCGTAAAATTTCCCCTGCCGGATGGCCTCGCGGCTGGTGCTGAGGTTGAGCAGTTTGGTGTAGAAGGCCCGCAGGTCTTTCTGGTCCTGGGTGAGCTTACCGCCATCGAATTTGCCGCCATTCATCCAGGCTTGGTGCGCCGGAACGCCCCAGTAGTCAAAGATGGTTGTGCGGCCGTCCTCTCCCTGGAAGCCTTCGTGGCCTTTGCCCGGTTCGCCCACTTCCTGGCCGAAATACACCATGACAGGTCCGCTGCCTAAAGTAGCGCTAAGGGTCATGGCTGGGATGCCGGCAAGAGGCGTACCGGCGAACTCAGAGGAGGCCAGGCGTTGCTCATCATGGTTCTCCAGGAATCGGAGCATGTGGTTAGAGATGCCCTGGCTTTCCTCGCGCCAAACCTTGGTGATCTCCGCGGTGTTGCCCTGCCCTTTGTTTTCCATGAGGCGGCGCACGGCGTCATACAGCCCAACCTTGTCATAGAGGTAATCAAAGTGGCCCGTCTGAATGTAGTTGCGGTACTCTTTAGGGTTGTAGATCTCGGCAATGAAGGTGATACCTGGGTGTTTCTCTTTGACCTGCGGGATAGCCCAGGCCCAGAACTCCACGGGCACCATCTCGGCCATGTCGCAGCGGAAACCGTCTACGCCTTTGCCCGCCCAGAAAAGCAGGATGTCACGCATCTTGAGCCAGGTGTCTGGGGTGGGCGAGAAGTGCTTGGTGCGGTTGTTCTGAATGTCTACCCCGTAGTTCAGCTTCACGGTCTCAAACCAGTCGTTCTCCGAAGGGGCGGCGTTGAATACGTCGTTGCCGGTGACCTTGGCCGGATTCTCCTGGAACTTGCCGTCTTCCTGCGGACCGCGGTGGGTGCCGCTCAGTGGATTGTAGGTTTTAGGCACCTGCAACGCTTGGCCGGGTATGTAGTAGAAGTTGTTGCTGGCCTTAAAGGAAACGGTTTTATCATCCTGAATTCCAAAGTCTTGTACACCGGTGGGTTTAGCGTCTGAGGTGTAGAAACGGGCCACGTGGTTAGGTACGAAGTCAATGAGTACTTTGAGGCCGTTGCCGTGGGTGCGGGCCACCAGCGCCTCAAATTCAGACATCCGCTTGCGCACGTCCACCGCCAGATCGGGGTTCACGTCATAGTAATCCTTGATGGCGTAGGGAGAGCCGGCGCGGCCTTTCACCACATCGGCATCGTCCAGAGCCACCCCGAATTTGGTGTAATCCGTGAGGACGGCGTGCTCAATGACCCCGGTGTACCAGACGTGCGTGGCCCCCAGTTTCTTGATTTCCTGCAGCGCCTTGTCTGAGATGTCGTTGAACTTGCCCACGCCGTTTTCCTGCAGCGTGCCGTAGGTCTTATTAGTTGCTTTCCTGTTCCCGAACAGACGCGTCATCATCTGGTAGATCACCAGTTTATTGTCCTTTACCTCCTCGTCGGTGGTGTTGGGATCAGGCTTGGGGGCAGGGGTGGTTGTCACGGGTGCCGATGTTTTTGCCTCAGGGGTGCTGGTTTGGGTAGGGGCAGTGGAAGTGCACGCGCCCGCCAGCGCCGCCAGTAGGACGAGGGAAAGGAGAGGTCGTTTGGTTTGTTCTTGTATCACGTAGCTAAGGTCGTGTGAAAAGACTCATTTGAAGGTAAAACGCAGGGACTCCTGTTTTTAGGTTGTTCCCGCAAAAACAGGCCCAAAAGGGAAAGCCGCTCCCGTATAGACAGGAGCGGCTTTGGATTTACACCAGTTGGTGGGCAAACTCACCTTTGGCATTCGCCTCAATGGTCTGCGGTTGGTCAAACACATTCAGGGTGATGGCCTCCGGCGAAGCGTTCTCAATGATCACGTGCTCCTTGGTGACCTTGATGTTGAGTAGGTGCCCACGGAAACGGATCTTGAATGAATAAGAGGTCCAGCCGGCAGGGATGAACGGATTGAAATGCAGTTGGTTATCGCGTACGCGCATGCCTCCGAAGCCCTGCACCACCGACATCCAGGTACCGGCCATGGAGGTGATGTGGCAACCGTCCTCAGTGTCGTTGTTATAGTCGTCCAGGTCAAGGCGGGCGGTGCGGAGGTAGAACTCGTAGGCGCGTTCCTCATCTCCTAACTTGGCAGCCAGGATGGAGTGCACACATGGCGAGAGAGAAGACTCATGTACGGTACGCGGCTCGTAGAAGTCATAGTTTCTGCGGATTGTCTCCAGATCATACCGGTCCTCAAAGAGGTAAATGCCTTGCAGCACATCGGCCTGCTTGATGAACACCGAACGCAGAATTCTATCCCAGGACCATTTCTGGTTCAATGGACGGTCCTCGGCCGGAAGGTCTTTCACCAGCGTCTGCTCTTTGTCCAGGAAGCCGTCCTGCTGCAGGAACACGCCCAGGTCTTTGTCCTCGGCGTAGTACATGTTGTCAATCACGTGCTGCCATTTCTCTGTTTCCTTCGCAACATCCAGGTTCATTTTCTGCACCAATTCCTGAAAACGAGCTGAATCTGCGTTCTGCACGTGCTGCAGCGCCTTGAGCGTGTATTCCAGCGTCCAAGTGGCGATGGTGCTGGTGTACCAGTTGTTGTTGACGTTGTTCTCATACTCGTTAGGGCCGGTCACGCCCAGCATCACATACTGGTTTTTGGCCGCCGACCAGTTCACGCGCTGCGCCCAGAAACGAGAGATACCCACCAGCACTTCCAGGCCGTACTCGGCCAGGTAGCTATCATCGCCGGTGTAGCGGATGTAGTCATAAATAGCGTGTGCGATGGCGCCGTTGCGGTGGATTTCCTCAAAGGTGATTTCCCACTCGTTGTGGCACTCCTCGCCGTTGATGGTCACCATTGGGTACAGGGCCGCGCCGCCGGTGAAGCCCAGCTTCTCGGCGTTCTCAATGGCTTTCTCCAGGTGCTTGTAGCGGTACACCAGCAGGTTACGGGCAACCTGCGGATCGGCAGTGGCCAGGTAGAAAGGCAGGCAGTACGCCTCAGTGTCCCAGTAGGTGGTTCCGCCGTATTTCTCGCCGGTAAAGCCTTTCGGCCCGATGTTCAGGCGCTCGTCCTCGCCGGTGTAGGTCTGATTCAATTGGAAGATGTTGAACCGGATGCCCTGTTGCGCGGTGGCGTCGCCCTCAATCATGATGTCGCTTTCTTCCCACTTGGCGGCCCAGGCGGCAGCCTGTTCCTGCAGCATCTGCTCAAAGCCTTTGGCTACGACACCGGACAAGACCTGTTTGGTGTTTTCCAGGAGGTTTACCTTGGCGTGGTTCTCAGAAGAAAGGTTCGCGGCAAACTTATACAGCACGGTCTCCTGGTTTTCAGATACCGGCAACTCAAAAGTAGAAGCCACAAATTTGGTGCGCTCCACCGGCGTTGCCTGCACGGCTACTTCCTGGCCGTTCTGTGTCACGAAGAACTTCTGGCCGGTGCACACGTGGAAGAACGTCTTCTTGGTCTCGGCAATTACATACCCTTCTGTGGGCTGCGCCTCCTGCATGATCTCGTTCCAGAACTTCTCGTCGTAATTGGAGTCGGCGTTCTTGATATCGGCGTCCACGTAAGGGGTGAGGGTAAGCGTGCCGCTGAAGTTCAACGGCGTGATGCTGTAACGGATGGCGCCCACTTCATCGTCCACGATGCTGGTGAAGCGCTTGGCCTCTACGCGCACCTGCTTGCCGCTGGCTAGCTGGGCGGTGAAGCGGCGCTCCAGCCAACCTTCGCGCATGTTCAGCTCGCGGCGGAAATCCAGCACCTGGCAGTTGTTCAGGTCTAGGGTTTCGCCGTCCAGTTGCACGTCAATGCCTATCCAGTTGGCGGCGTTCAGTACCTTGGCGAAATATTCTGGGTAGCCGTTCTTCCACCAGCCCACGCGGGTCTTATCTGGGTAATAAACGCCGGCCACGTAATTGCCCTGCAGCGTCTCGCCGGTGAACGCCTCCTCAAAGTTGGCGCGTTGGCCCATGCGGCCGTTGCCTAAGCTGAAAACGCTCTCGGAAATCTGGTTATAGTGTGGATGGAACCCTTCTTCAATGATGGACCACTCGTCAACGGTAAGATATTGTTTCATAATAGTTCGTATCAAGTATCAAGACTCACGTATCAGGACTTATTTTTCTCTTTTCTGTATATCTGTTTAGAAGCTGATTTTTGGAAAACAGCCTCTAAATACATTCACTTTTCAGGTACTTTATCGTCCCCCTTTGAAGGGGGTTGGGGGATGATTACTCGTGCAGATCATGGCGTTCCCGAGAATCATTTTGTAGTGTTTTGTGGATGTAGCATTTCGGTTCTTCCAACGGCCTTGTCATCCCCCAACCCCCTTCAAAGGGGGACGAAATGCGTGACAATAATTATTTTGTTTTGCGGGCCTTTTCTTGAAAACAGCCCTAAAACTGGTTAGGCTTTCTGCTCCAGGGCATGCAGGCGCTCAACCGTCATCTCGGTCATGTCTTTCACAACGATGTCGGCCTGCGTTAGCACCTCGGGTTGGCCTACGCCAACGCAGAGCATGCCGCCGTTTTTAGCGGCTTCCACGCCGGCCACGGCGTCTTCAAACACCACGCATTCTGAGGGCTGCACGCCTAGGGCTTCGGCGCCTTTCAGGAATACTTCTGGGTGGGGCTTGCCGTTCACCACGTGGCGGCCGTCAATGATGGCATCAAAGTAGGGGAGCAGATTAGTGCGCTCCAGGATGAGCTGCGCGTTTTTGCTCGCCGATCCCAGGGCAATTTTGATGCCTTCGGCTTTGAGGGATTTGAGGAAATCCACTACGCCAGGCAGGATCTCGTCTGGGGTCATTTTGGCCACATCCAGGAGGTACTCGGTATTTTTCTGCTCGCAAAGCGCCAGCATTTTCTCCTGTTCCATGGTCTGGTTGCCAATCTCCAGGATAATCTCCAGAGAGCGCACGCGGCTCACGCCTTTGAGGCGCTCATTGTCGTGCTCGGTGAAATCAATCCCCAAAGTCTGGGCCAGTTGGCGCCAGGCTTTGAAATGGTATACGGCGGTGTCTACCAGTACTCCGTCTAAGTCAAAAAGGCAAGCTTTGATGGTGCTCATAAGTGTATGTTCGTTTTCCCCGGATGGTGGGAAATGTGGTTATAGATTAGATTGTTTTTGTAGTTCTACTACGATGGCCGTCTTGGCCGGTACCTTAATGGTGGCCAGGCTGGCAAGAGGGGCATCGGTTAAAATATTCTTTCCTTTGGTGAATCCGTTAAGGCGTTCAGCGAAGCGCTCGGTTTTCATATCCACTTCTTTGTCAGTGGTGTTGGTGGCCACCATGATAGTTTTGCTTTCATCATAGCGGAAGTACACGTACAGTCCGTCCTGGGGTACAAACTGCATGAGCTTGCCCGAGTGCAAGGCCGGGGTGTTCTTACGGTAAGTGGCCAGTTTCTTTACAAAGTTGAAGGCTTCGTTCTCGCGGGCGTTGCGGCCTGCGGCGGTGAACTTGTTTTCCTTATCGCCGGCGAAACCACCGGGGAAATCACGGCGCACCTCAGCGTCTGATGGGTCTTTGAAGTTCTTCATCAGGATCTCGGTGCCGTAGTAAAGTGAGGGGATGCCGCGGGTAGTGAGAAGCCAGGTAAGGCCCATCTTGTACTTGTCAAAATCCTCCCCAATGACCGAGAAGTAGCGGTTCATGTCATGGTTGTCCAGGAAAGTGACCAGTTTCATGGAATTCTCGTACACGGCGTCCTGCGCCAGAATCTGGTGTACCTTGCTCACGCCTTCGTCCCAGCCGAACTTTTGGTTCAGGCCGTCATTTATGCCGTTGAACAGCACAAAGTCCAGGGTGCCGGGCTGGTTGCTTTTGAATGGGAAGTTGATGTTGTTGCGGGTGAAACGAGACTGCGCAACCACGTTGTTGACCCAAGACTCCCCGAAGATATGGATGTTGGGGTACTCGTCAAGCAGGGCCTGGTTGCAGGCGTTCATGAACTGGTCGTCATTGTACATGTAGGTGTCAATGCGCCAGGCATCAATCCCGAAATTCTCTACTACCCAGATTGCATTCTGGATGAGGTAATTGGCCACCAGAGGGTTGGTCTGGTTTAGGTCGGGCATAAAAGGGGTGAACCAACCGTTCATCATCACGGTCCAGTCTGCCTTAGACCCGTTAGGGTCAATGATGGGCTGGAATTTGTGCGAGGTGTTGGTGTAGGCAGGGAACTGGTGTACCCAGTCTTTGGACGGTTGGTCTTTGATAAACCAGTGGTTGATGCCCACGTGGTTGTAAACCGCATCCTGCACTACTTTGAGGCCTCTGGCATGGGCCGCCTGCACAAATTTTCTGTACACTTCGTTTCCGCCCAGGCGTTTGTCCACCGCATAATGGTCAGTGAAGGCGTAGCCGTGGTAGGCGCTCCGCATCTGGCCGCCTTCATCGGTGAGAGGTTGGTTGTTCTCGATCACCGGGTTCAGCCACAGCGCTGTTACGCCCAGTTCCTGGAAATAATTGAGGTGGTTCTGGATTCCCTGTATATCGCCGCCATGGCGCAAGAACGGGTTACTGCGGTCGGCTTTCGGATCGGCGAGGTCTTTGAACTTGTCATTTTTAGGATCTCCGTTAGAGAAGCGATCAGGCAGCACCAGGTAAATGAAATCGGCGGAGGTCAGGCCCTGGCCTTTGGGTTCCTGGTTACGGGCTTTGAGTTCGTACTTGCGGGTGAGTTTCTGTTTGCCGTTCTGGCCCGTTATGTTAAAGGAACCCGGCTTGGTAGACGCCGCAATGGTAAGGTCCAGGAAAGCATAGTTGGGGTTCTCCACCTTTTGCGATTTCACCAGCTCTACCCCAGGGTAATCGATTGAATAGTTAAGTGTACCCGCGTTTGGGCCGTATACCAACAGTTGAAGATTTTGGTTTTTCATGCCTACCCACCAGTTAGTGGGGTCTACCCGGGTGATGGCGGCTTTCTGCTGGGCCTGGGCGGAGAAGGAAAGAAGTAAAACGCTTAGCAAAGCAAGCCCTTTGGCAAATGCAAGGGAGAGGGGAGAATGCTTCATTTTATTCATTATCAGATTTATAGAGACGCCAAATTGAGCGCCTTGGCAATTCAATGTTGAATTTCCTACTGTAAAGCAAGCCTCAATTTACCTTTTGGCTCCGTCCCGTTTTAAGTGCCTTTGGGGAAAAACGACCCTGAAACACCTTGCTTTGACTTGCTTCGGCAGAGATTTTTACAACCAGGTACAATCTTTACCCATCTACAAGGACTTCAATCTCAGCCAAAAATCTATACCGGAGAGGTAAGTTCTTCCTGGTTTGGACCAAAGAATGGTAGCTTTATAGGATAGTATTGTTAATATTGTAAAATCATGGAGGTAAATCTACGCTTTTTTAATTAAGAAATCGATTTCCTAGATTTAAAAATGCCAATTATGAAAAAATCTACAGGCCTGAAGCTTGGCCTGCTGCTACCCCTCACCTCATGGGTCTTTCAGGCTGAAGCTCAGGTGACTATTGAGATCAGGAAGGTGCCGGAGAAGACCCCAGCCACGGATACGCTTTTCCTGGCCGGCAACCCTAACAACTGGAATCCGCGCAATCCGGCGTTTGCCTTCAAGAAAGCCGCCAACAACCGTTTCTACCTTACCTTGCCCCAGGGCGAGGGAGAACTGGAGTACAAGATTACCCGGGGAAGTTGGGAGAAAGGAGAGACCCTTGCTAACGGAGCGGGCCGCGGCAACCGGGCCTATAAAGCCAAAGCCGTAAAGGACACTATACGCATAGAAGTAGAGAACTGGCAGGACAATTTCGCCTCGCCGGCAAAGGCGCATACCGCCGCTTCTAACGTGCAGGTCCTGAGCAATGAGTTCTGGATGCCGCAGTTGAAGAAATCGCGCCGCGTATGGCTGTACCTGCCCCCTGATTACGCTACCTCCGGTAAGAAGTACCCCGTGCTGTACATGCACGACGGCCAGAACGTGTTTGATGCTTTCTATTCGTACAGCGGGGAGTGGGGCGTGGACGAATCTTTGAATGAGCTGTTCAAGACCCAGGGCAAAGAGGTGATTGTAGTGGCGGTAGATAACGGCGGTGAGGAGCGGATGAACGAGTACACGCCCTGGCGCAACGCCAAATACGGCGGTGGCAAAGGCGATGCCTACGTTGATTTCCTGGCCCAAACCTTGAAGCCTTACATTGATGCGCATTACCGCACCAAACCAGAAAAAGAGAACACCGGCGTGGCAGGTAGTTCTATGGGTGGGTTGATCTCGTTGTACGCGGCCCTTAAACATCCGGAGGTATTTGGGAGAGCAGGCGTGTTTTCTCCCGCTTTCTGGGTTTCACCCGAGTTTTTTGATTATGCCGCAAAAACGAAGCCTGCCAAGGACCTGAAGGTATACCTGGTAGCCGGAGCCAAGGAAAGCAAGGAGATGGTACCGGACATGGCCCGCATGCGTGACCTTTTTGTGAAACAGGGACTCAAGCCCTCTGCCTTTGTCTATGAAGTACACGCAGACGGTGAACACAAGGAGTCTTACTGGAGACGGGAGTTTCCCAAGGTTTTCTCCTGGCTTTTTTCCAGGTAGCATCTTGGTGAGAGGATAAACCAATCCCTGCTGTTCTTGGGCTCTATTTTGTAAATAAGCCTAAAAGCAGCAGGGATTTTCATGAGCGGTTACTGCTGGTCACCTCCTGTGGTAGTGGTGGCGGAGGAGTCTGGCAGGTTCAGGGAGTCCAGGCCGCCGTCCGCGCCTTCCACCATGTCCTCGGTGTTGGTGGTGCCGGTTTTCTCGGCGGGGGCTTTCTCGCCGCAGGCAGTAAAGATGCCACCTACCAGCGTAAGGGCCAGTAGGTTGGTGAAGATGGTCTTTTTCATAGGGGTTATGTTTTAGGCACGTTTTTTCTAAATATTAGAAGTTTTAAATCTTTGTACGGAATAATCGGGCTTTGGTCGGAGTAGCCTTCCGGCGACGCTGAGATGGCGTCGAAGCCATTGCAGCAAGCGGTCATAAAGCTTTCATTCTATGATAGATAAACCTAAGTGCTTTCCCATTTTGAAATCCTTTCAACCTGATTAAGGCAGCACCGGGCAGCTTAGAACCTTTAGGTAAAATCTGAGTTTATCTATACTATGGCAAAGCGACCCGGTATCTTCCCCACCTTCTTCATCTCCGGATTTGAATGCTCCACTTTCCTGTGGAAAGACAAAGGACGCCGCAACCTTGTAGAGGAGACGCAGCATGACAGGTTTGCCCATAGTGATTATGAACTGCTGCGGCGGCTGGGAATTGCGGTCTCGCGCGAGGGCATTCCCTGGCCTATGGTGGATAAGGTTGGAACGTATGATTTCTCGGCTATAGATCCCATGATTGAGGCCATGCAACAGCACAAGATTCTGCCTATCTGGGATCTCTGCCACTACGGCTACCCCGATGACCTGGATCCTTTCACCGATGCTTTCACCCAACGCTTTGCTTCTTATTGCCAGGCAGCAGCCGAATACGTGGTAGAAAAACTGCCCGCACCTTACTTCTTTACGCCCATCAACGAGATCACCTTTTTCTCTTTCTGCGCCGGCGAGTGGGGCTGGGTATCGCCTTATAAGAAAACGAAGGAAGACCGCTTTAAACTAAGGGTGGCGCTCTGCAAAGCTGCCATTGCCGGAGTAAAGGCCATCAGGGAAGTGATTCCGGAGGCCCGCATGATCCATATTGATCCCCTGGTGCAGGTGGTGGCACCCAAAGACCGGCCCGATCTGAAAGAGGCCGCCCACCACGAAACCTACGTAGACACTTTCCTGGCCTGGGACATCATCTGCGGCAAAGAACATCCTGAGCTAGGTGGTTCTCCCGAGATCCTGGATATTGTAGGCGCCAACAACTACTCCTTCGGGCAGATGGAGTACCGGGAGCAGGGGCCTCATGCCGCACTTCCGCCCGACGATGACCGCATTAAACCGCTATGCGAACTGATGCACTGGGTGTATGACCGCTACAAACGCCCCATGATCATTGGGGAGACCAGCGGGCTGAAAGACGGGCGGGAAGACTGGCTCCGCGATGTCATGGATGAGTCCTTGGCGGCCGTGGAAGCCGGTATAGATCTGCATGGCATCTGCCTGTTCCCGGCGGTAGACATGCCCGACTGGCACACCGGCGAGTGGCTGCACAACGGCATCTGCGACCTTGAATTACACAACGATGAATTGAGGCGGGTGGAATGCAAACCTTACGTCCGGGAACTGCGCCGCTGGCAGAAAGAACTTAACCGCGTCACCCAACTGGACGAAGACCCTTTCAACGATCCCGTAGAACTGCAGGACGTCATAGACGCCGCCAAACGCCTGAAGAAAAAGCCCGACAAGAACTGGCACTAAGAGATAGGGCTCAATACTTTTCCCATAAAACCAACCTTTAAGCTCCTCACCTCTGATCGTTTGTTTCGGATCAGTTTATTAGAATATAAGCTGAAAACCGATGGTTAAGCCCAAATGAGAAGGTTAAAGAAATCTCCTTTCAGGTGAACGAACATTTACATGATGTACTTCATGAGTAAACAAAAGCAAAGGCTGATCAGCCTTTGCTTTTGTTATAAAGATGATTGGTTTTACCGGGTGACCATCATGTGTTTGGAGGCAGCTATTTTCCCGTTGACCGTTAGTGTGTAAACGTAGTTTCCGGCAGGTAAGTCACGGGCATTCATCTGCGCTGTGCCCGTTTTGGGAGCCTGAATGGTTTTCACTAGTTTTCCGGAATTCGACTCATAAACATGAATCTGGCCCGTGGCGCCAACCGGTATGCTGTAACGGAAGGTGGTGATCTGGTCTACTGGGTTAGGCTGGTTCTGTTCCAGCAGAATACCTGGGTTGTTTGAACCCAGGGCACTTTTATTCTCTGCTCCAGTTGTGGACTCCAGTTGGGCCACCCTTTGGGAGAGAAAAGTTATGGTTTGTCGTTGTTCCTCAAGGGTCTGCTGTTGCTCCTGCACGGCCTTAATCAACAAGGGAATCAGCTCGGTGTAGTTCACACCTTTTAAACTGATGCTTTCCTTTTGGATGTCTTTTGCTTCTATGTTTTTGGAGATTTTGCCTTCGGCGGTAAACCTGTTGTTTTCATTGCTCCGATCATGAAGGTAGAGTGGCGCATCTTTTACTAGATCGGGCAGGACCTTTTCTACGTCCTGGGCCACTAACCCGTAATGGCTCCCCTGGGGTAAGTGAAGCCTGGCGTATTGCCCATCTTTCCTGAACTCATATTGCACAGGTTTTAACTTGTTTAAGAGGGTGATGGCATCACCTACCGGCTGCATATTTTTCTTGATGTTTCCGTCACTTGCCTTAAAGGTGTTGGAGAGGAAAACATCGCCATCAATGACTGCGGCAAACTGACCATTTAAAGTAGTTGCATAAACACCGTTGCCAGAATTTGACACGAAGTTACCGGCATAGCTATTTACACTGAATCCTTCCACTCCATGGCCATCATCGCTGGAGCCAAGTACTCCAAATTGTTCTGCGTATCCAGCCACGCCAACAAATCCAGATTGGCCCACCACGCCGTAAGACCCTATCTCCTGGGATCCCTGGCCCTCAACCCCCGTGCGCGCTTTTCCATAAACAGCCGTCCCGAAAAGGTTTGTCGCCTCAGCTTCCAGGCCAATGGCATGACCGCTGGTGAAAATACCCGAGCCAAAGGTGGAGTCATTCACCACCTGGAGTTTATGGATAGGAGAAAAGACGGAGGTGCCGATATTTACCTTGCCGTTTACATATAAGCCATTGTTTGGGGGAGTATTGTTGAAACCAACGCTTAATCCTCCGTTTCTATGGACCTTAAATCTGGTCACATTATTCACCAACACACCAACCGGATCCTGGCCGGCCGCGCTATTGACCTGCAACTTGGTGGTTGGGGTAGTTGTGCCAATGCCTACCAGCCCAAGGGCCGTAATTCTCACTCGTTCATTGTTATTCGTGTAAAGCCGAAGGTGAACTCCGTTGGTGGTACCCAGTTTTGCGGTGCCAGCGTTACTGTTGCCGGCCAGGCTCCAATATGGAGCAGTGTTCTGCGCGGTTGACTCAGAGAGGAGGAACAACGTGGAAATTAAAAGTATAACCTTCTTCATGTTTTTAGATCATTAAAAAAAAGAACTGAAAACGCGTGACGACAAGAAAGCCTGGAAAAAGCCCAGGCTTTACAGGAGGGTAGAAGGACCATTGGGGAATTGGAGTTTGTGCTTGATTTAAAACCGGATCTTACCGATATACCATCATGTGTTTGGAGGCGGCTAGTTTACCGTTCACGGTCAAGGTGTAGACGTAATTTCCATTAGGTAAATCGCTGGCATTCATTTGTACTTTCCCATTGGCGGGGGCAGAAATGGTTTTGAGTAATTTCCCGGAATTCGCCTCATAAACGTGAATCTGGGCCGTGGCGCCAACTGGTATGCTGTACCGGAAGGTGGTAGACAGGTCAACGGGGTTAGGTTGGTTCTGCTCCAGCAGGATGCCAGTAGCCTTAGGACCAAGGGAGCTTTTGCCGCCTGTTCCGGAGCCGGCTTCCAGTTGGGTAACCCTTTCGGTAAGTGTAGTGATGGTTTGTTGTTGTTCCTGCAGGGCTTTGATGAGCAAGGGAACCAACTCAGTGTAGTTGATTCCTTTCACGTTAATGGTTTCTGTTTTGGTGTCCTTTAGTTCTGTCTTTTGGGCGGTTTTTTCCTTAGGGACGCCGTTGTTTGTCTTACCCGGATCCGGCACGATGAGTTGGGCCTCTTTGACTAAGTTAGGCAGTACCTTCTCCACGTCCTGAGCCACTAACCCAAAATGGCTTCCCTTTGGCAGGTTCAACCGGGCGTATTGACCAGTTTGGCTGAACTCGTATTGCACAGGTTTCAGTTGGTTAATGATCTCCATGGCTGTGCCCACCTCCTGCACGTTCCGCTTCATGATTCCATCGCTCATCGTAACGGAGCCGGAAATAAAAACGTCTCCCTGGAAGATGCCCGCATAAGTGCTGAATTTAGAGGTGGCATAGATTCCCGTCCCATAATTAGAGTCAAAATAACCACCGTATCCTACTTCACTATCCCCCTGAACAGCTCTGCCAAAAGCACTGTAAGCCTGCACGCCCACATTGTCACCAGTACTGAGAACCCCAATATGTGGGCTATAGCTATTGATGCCATAAATGTCCGCACTCACATCAATCCCCATAAATCCGGCCCTGGAATAAATACCTGTGCCGTTAGGATATCCGCCAATACTATATATTCCAACTCCGTAGACATCAGTACTCTGAGCCCTGAGCCCAATGTGTTGGCCTTTAGAATCAATGCCAATACTGTCTCCTTTACTGAAGATGCCAATCCCCAACGACCCACTCTGGGCTGTTAACCCAATTCCGGAAGTAGCCACTGCCGCGGCACGTAGGCCATACAAGTTCCCTATGGTATAGAGGCCAGTGCTGTTGGTTCCCCCAGCCATGGCTGAGATGTGCATTTTGGTACTGGGGTCTGGGGAGGTGATCCCGATGCCTACGTTGCCGTCCACCAACAAACCATTGGCAGGCGGCGTGGCGGAAAAGCCCACGCTGAGTCCGCCGTTGCGGCTCGCCAGCAGCTTGGTGGAGTTATTGACCAATACCCTTAACGGGTCCAGGGTAGGGCCGCTGTTCACGTGCAGCTTGGCTGTTGGGGTGGTAGTGCCGATTCCCATCAGCCCCGAGGCAGTCAGACGCATACGCTCATTGTTGTTGGTGAAGAAGCGCAGGTGAACTCCGTTGGTGGTACCTAGTTTTGCGGTACCTGCGTTGCTGTTGCCGGACAGGCTCCAGTAGGGTGCCGTGTTCTGAGCGGTGGCATTCCAGATGGTACAGGAAAAAACGAGGAGGAATAGTACTAACTTCTTCATGATCCTTAATAAGTTATGAAGTGAATAGCCTAGGATAGGAAGGAGCAGGAAAGCTTGATAGGTTTTCAGATACCAAAAAGCTTTACAGGGGAATGGGAGAACCTTGTTAAAGGAAGATGGCTAAAAGCTCCAGAAAACCGGAGGACAGCTGGTCAACTTGGAAGGGAATTGCCCTATCTCACGGGCCGAGGCTGAGGTTCTCATGTGGAAGAAACCTTTTGGATCAGGAGCGCAGGTGGATGTTTCTTACTAAAGAAGAACCGGCTGGGTCTTGATTAACCTAAGGTACTTTTTTATCCAGCCGAAAGCAATGAGCAAGCTTTATAATTCAGCCTGTTTCGTGGGTGTTTTTAGGTTTTCATAAGGGAAATAAGAATTATAAAGGAGTTCGTTTTAGGTATGTGAATTGGCGGACAAACAAAAAGCCCGAAGGTGTTCCCTTCGGGCTTTTTGTTTGTGTAAAATGAAGTAAAGTTAGGCCACAGGCACGCGCTCCAGTTCTTTCCAGGCAAGGGCTGCTGCGCCCATTACCGCGGTATTGCTCAGGCCTAAGCCAGAAGGCAAGATTTTCACTTTGCCTTTGAAAATGCTCAGGAGGTTTTTCTCCATGTGGTAACGAACCGGGTCAAACAGGAACTCCTCGGCGCGGGTCAGACCACCGAAGAGGAAGATCGCCTCGGGGCTCAGGTGCGCCACGGTATCGGCTAGTTTCATGCCCAGCACTTTGCCGGTGTACTCAAAGCAGTCAATCGCGATTTTATCGCCGCGTTTGGCCGCCTGGGTGATCATCTCGGCATTGAGGTCGTTGAAGCTTACGCCGCGCAGTTCGCTGTAATCTGTGTAATCAGCTAAGAATTTGTAAACGGTGCGTTTGATACCGGTTGCAGAAACGTAGGTCTCCAGGCATCCGCGACGTCCGCAACCACAAACACGGCCGCTGCCTTTCACATTCACCAGGGTGTGGCCCAGCTCACCGGCGTTGCCGTCGTGGCCGTACACCAACTCGCCGTTCACCACAATACCGCTACCCAAACCTGTGCCCAGGGTTACCACCACGAAGTTCTTCATGTCTTTGGCACCGCCGTAGATCATCTCACCAATAGCCGCTGCGTTAGCGTCATTGGTTAAGTAGATAGGAAGCTTGAAGTAAGAATTAAGCAACTCCACCAACGGCACAGAACCATGCCATTTCAGGTTGGGTGCATTCTCAATGGTACCTGTATAGAAGTTGCCGTTAGGGGCGCCTACACCTACACCAATGACGTTGGCTTCGTCTTCAATTTTCTTGAACTTGGTTTGCACCTCGCTGTAGAGGATGCGCAGGAAATCATGTACGGTCTCTCCCTCAGTGGTTGGGAGCTCGCCTTGGGTTAAAATGATGCCATCGCGGTCAATGAAGCCAAACTTGGTGTTCGTACCACCGATGTCAATGCCTAAAATTACGTCCTTCATGAGAGTTAGTAGAGATTGGTGCGGGTAAAAGGCACGAGGTACAAAAGGGTAGTCGTGCGGTTAAATTTCTAATAGGGTGGAAACTTAAGAATAAACCTTCATTTTGCCAAATATTCGCCCTGACCTGCCCATTTTATCAGCTTAGTATACGGCAGATTGCCTGATTTCTTTAATCGGGCTTTAAAATACGCTGCAATTCTATTTAGTGGTAAATCTTGCACTCGCTGTTCTCTGCCTTTTTAAACCGAACGCAGGATGGTTAAGCCATAAGTCAGGCGTTCTTGTTTGATGGCCTTTTAACGCAAATCGGGCTCTACATGTGAAGATCAAAGGATAATTCTGGTTTAAAGAAAGTGGCGCAAAATCCTTAAATCGCTATTCTTCTTCCAGTCATTCTTGTGTAAGATGCATCTTAAAACGGCAGGTCAGGAGCTTATGGTAAATACGGTGGAGAGGCTTTGAAGGCCTAAAGAAAAGGAGAGAACCCCTGGTTTTAGCAGCCAATAGTGTTTTAAGGCTGTTTTTGCAAAAGTGGCACATTTTGAGAATTTAAAAGTTCTGGGAGCTGGAAGGAAATACAAAGGCCACAGAGGACGTTCTCCTTTGGACGTTTAGCCGGTAGATAAAAATATCGTCAAAAGAAGGAACATGTTTTAGTATAAATTTTGAAAAAGCGGCCATAAAATACAATTTTGTCAAGAGGAGCCAGATGACTTTGAGTCACAACGGGAGAAGCAAAACCTGGTTGAATAAATAATTAAAGTACCCCTATATTTAAGGTGTAGAAGCTGGCAAAACCCGATAAAATTTGGTATTTTTGCATGTTAATAATCCACCGAAAACTCAATGAGTGACATCGAACAAAACAACATGACCGCCTATTCCGCAGACAGTATCCAGGTGCTTGAAGGCTTGGAGGCGGTGCGTAAACGGCCCGCCATGTACATCGGCGATATCGGCATCAAAGGTCTCCACCACCTGGTGTGGGAAGTGGTAGACAACTCCATAGATGAAGCCCTGGCCGGGCACTGTGACGAGATCAGCGTCACCATCCACACAGACAACTCTATTTCCGTTTCAGACAATGGCCGGGGTATTCCGGTAGACTTCCACCAGAAAGAGGGCCGCTCGGCTCTGGAGGTGGTAATGACGGTGTTGCACGCCGGCGGAAAGTTTGACAAAGATTCTTACAAAGTATCCGGTGGTCTGCACGGGGTAGGGGTATCCTGCGTGAACGCCCTTTCTACAGACCTGCACGTAACCGTTCACCGCAACGGCAAACTCTACGAGCAGCACTACAACATTGGCGTGCCGGCTTACCCGGTGCGCGAGATTGGCACTACTGACAAGCGAGGTACTACCGTTCACTTCCAGCCAGACGCCAGCATCTTCACCGTTACAGAATACAAATACGAAACAGTTGCAAGCCGCCTCCGCGAACTGGCTTTCCTGAACAAAGGCATCAGAATCAACCTTACCGACCTGCGTGAGGAAGTGACCCCGGGCGAATACCTGGCCGAGTCTTTTTATTCTGAAGGCGGTCTGCGCGAGTTTGTGGCCTATCTGGAGGAAACCCGGGTGAACCTTATTCCGGAGCCTATCTATGTAGAGAGCGAGAAAGGCGGTATTCCTGTGGAGATTGCCCTTAACTATAACACGTCTTACACAGAGAACATCTTCTCTTACGTCAACAACATCAACACCCACGAGGGCGGTACGCACGTGGCCGGTTTCCGCCGCGCCTTGACGCGTACGTTGAAGGCGTATGCTGAGCGTTCTGGCATGCTGGAGAAAGCAAAAGTGGAGATCCAGGGCGATGACTTCCGCGAGGGCTTGACAGCCGTGATCTCGGTGAAAGTGCAGGAGCCGCAGTTTGAGGGCCAGACCAAAACCAAACTGGGTAACTCAGATGTGATGGGTGCCGTGGATACGGTGGTAGGAGAGATCCTGAACCAGTTCCTGGAAGAAAACCCTAAAGAAGCGAAGATCATCATCCAGAAAGTGATTCTGGCGGCGCAGGCGCGTCTGGCGGCCCGTAAGGCCCGTGAGATGGTGCAGCGTAAGAACGTGATGGGCGGCTCCGGTCTGCCCGGTAAACTGGCCGACTGCTCGGACTCTGACCCTGAGAACTGCGAACTGTACCTGGTGGAGGGTGACTCTGCGGGTGGCTCGGCCAAGCAAGGCCGTGACCGTAAGTTCCAGGCCATTCTGCCGCTGCGCGGTAAGATCCTGAACGTGGAGAAAGCCCAGGAGCACCGCATCTACGAGAACGAGGAGATCAAGAACATGATCACCGCCCTGGGCGTGAGCTTCGGGACCCCGGAAGATGAGAAGGCTTTGAACATGGCCAAACTGCGTTACCACAAAGTCATCATCATGACGGATGCGGACGTGGACGGTTCCCACATCAGAACCCTTATCTTAACGTTCTTCTTCCGCTACATGCGCGACCTTATTGACAGCGGTTACGTGTACATTGCCTTGCCGCCGCTGTACCTGGTGAAGAAAGGCAAGGAAGAGCGTTACTGCTGGACCGAGCAAGACCGCATTGAGGCCATTGCCGAGTTGGGTAAAGGTAAAGACGAGAGTGTGGGCGTACAGCGCTACAAAGGTTTGGGTGAGATGAACCCAGAGCAGCTCTGGGAAACTACCATGCGCCCCGATACCCGCAGCTTAAAGCAGGTGTCGGTGGAATCAGCCGCTGAGGCAGACCACCTGTTCTCCATGCTCATGGGCGACGAGGTGGCACCGCGCCGCGATTTCATTGAACGCAACGCCAAATACGCCAAAGTAGACGTTTAAGGCCCGGTTTTTGATATTACAAAGGAAAGCCTGCTTTATGCAGGCTTTTCTGTTGCGCTTGGGCAGAGAAAGCTGTTAATTAGCAAGGCAAGAGATTCACGTAGCTACACGTAATTACGTATAAAGAAGCACAGAAAAGTAGAAGTTGACCACCTGGTATGAATTCAATCAAGGCATCGGAGCAAATCCGGAGAAGTAACTACATTAGCCGCGACCTTAGCTGGTTGCGTTTCAACTACAGGGTGTTGGATCTGGCAAAGAATCCTAACACCTCTCTGTTTGATAGAATGAAGTTTCTGGCCATCACCTCCTCCAACCTGGATGAGTTCTTCATGATCAGGGTGGGAAGCTTGTACAACTACATTGATTTCGGGAAAGAACGGGTGGATTACTCCGGCTTGCGGGAGTTGCCTTTCCGGAAAAAACTGCTGGACCTGGCCCACCGCTTTGTGGGAGACCAATGCCAGACCTACGAGGAGATAAAACCTGATTTTGACAGGCACGGTTTCAACATCTGCAACGTAGAGGACCTCACCGAGTCTGAGCAGGCCAAAGCAGCTTCTTATTTCAAGAACACCATCTATCCGCTGCTTACACCCATGGTGTATGACTCTTACCATGGGTTCCCGCTCATGATGAACCAACTGCTCATCTTTGCGGTAGTCACCCGTACCTCTGAGGAAGAGAAGCAGCAGAGCCGTACCACCTTTGTGCAGATACCCGGAAATTTGACCCGTTTTTTTGAAATCTCGCGCAAAAACAAAATCATCTTCGTACCCATTGAGGAAATCATCCGCTGGAACATGGATAAGCTTTTCCGCAACGTGGAGATCGAGTCGGTGAACCTGTTCCGGATCACGCGTAACGGTGATTTCACGCTGGAGGAAAGTGATGACATGGACCAGGATTTTGTGCAGGAGGTAAAACAAAAGCTCAAGAACCGTAAGAAAGGCCGTGTGGTGCGCATGGAGGTAGAACGCACACCTTCTCCGTACGTGTTAAAAATGCTCAAAGAGCGCTGGTCTATTGACAACGGCAACATCTTTTCCATTGATCGGCTTATTGACCTTAAATCACTGTGGCAGATCATCCGGCATCCGCATTTCGCTAACAAGATTCAGCGTCCGCCCGCGCCCATTCCCGCGCCCAGCCTGCCGCCGGGGGCCATGGACAATATCTTTGAGTACCTCAAGCACCATGATGTGCTGTTGCATCACCCGTACAACAGCATTGAACCGGTAGTAACCTTGCTGGAGAAAGCCGCCGAGGACCCGTACGTGCTGGGGATCAAACAGACCATCTATCGGTTAGCAGACAATTCCCGCGTAACCGCCGCTTTGCTTAAAGCCGCTGAAAACGGGAAACACGTCTCGGCGCTGCTGGAGGTAAAAGCCCGTTTTGACGAGGAACGCAACCTGCGCGAAGGGGAGAAGCTGGAAAAGGCCGGCTGTTTCGTGATTTACGGTATCAGCAAGTACAAGACGCACACCAAAATGCTCATGATCATCCGGAAGGAAGGAGAGAAGGTGACGCGTTACGTACACATAGGCAGCGGAAACTACAACGAATCCACGAGCCGCACATACACCGATATTAGCTTGCTCACCACAGATGACGTCTATGGCCACGACGTGTCTGAATTCTTCAACGTAATCACCGGGCACTCTTACCCAGAGAACTACGAGTACCTGATCACCGCACCAAAGGACATGCGGCAGCAGCTGATTGACTTAATCCGGCAGGAGCGTCTAAATGCCGAACTTGGTTTACCCGCGGGCATCGTGATCAAAATCAACTCCCTGGAGGACAAAGAGGTGATTGACGAGTTCTACGCCGCCTCCCAGGCCGGGGTGCAGATCAGGCTTATTGTACGTGGCATCTGCTGCCTGCGGCCCGGTCGTGAGGGGTTGAGCGAGAACATCCAGGTGAGTTCCATCGTGGGTGAGTACCTTGAGCACGCACGCCTGTTCTACTTCCATAACAACGGCAACCCTCAGGTGCTGGGCGGCAGCGCCGACATTATGGTGCGCAGTTTTGAGCGCCGCATTGAGGCCTTGTTCTACATTGTGCACGAAGACCTGAAACGCCAGGCCACCAACATCCTGCGCTACAACCTCATGGACAACCAGAACTCCTATATCATGCGCGAGGACGGCTCCTACATCAAACGCCAACCCGCCGATGATGAGCCTATCTTCAACATGCACCGCGAGTTCTTTCACCTCTCCACCGATGTAGAAGTGGAAACCTGTTTGTTTTAAAATTCGGTTCTATATAAAAGAGGAGGGGCTGTCATGTTATAATGACAGCCCCTCCTCTTTTTAGTGGTATTATTGGGTTTTAATTTCTTTGACCCAGTTTATCATAATCAATGAATACCCATGGAATTTCCTTTTTGAAAATTGCAATGCTTTCTTCCAACAACTCTAAAGATATATTTTCTTTAAACACAGTTATTGTTCTTGTTTTCTCGGTGTCGTCTCTAAAGATTTCTACTACAAGCTCATTTTTCCTGAAGATTTCAACACCTATTCCATCTCTCGGGTTGACATCGCTGGCAATAACTATTCTATCCTCAGAAAGCATTGTTTTACATTTTGAATAGTTACTTATGTTACTCTGCTTCAGCCTTGGTTTTTAAAAATCGAGCTTGAAATGGTGCTGGGTGGCGCCTTGGTGGCGCTCGTACAGAGACTGCAGCATACCGTCTTTCAAGCCCACCTGCGGCACCAGCATATTTTCTAGGTTAGCCCAGTTCATGGCCGATAGGTAGATTTCGGCGGCCGGAACAATCACATCGGCGCGGTCAGCATTGAGGAGGAGCACCTTCACCCGCTCTTCCATAGAGTAGCTGGCAATCTCCTGCACAATGGCTTCAATTTGATCCCGCAGAATGGGTTTACCCGCCAGCTTGGCCATGTCATAGATCTTGTTGATGTTACCCCCGGTACCAATGGCGTGGTGCACATGGTGCATGCGCGCCTTCTCGGTCACCCAGGCCTGCATGGCTTGCCAGATCTCCAGGGAGTCCTCGCCCTGCATGTGCCGGATGGAGCCCTGCTCAAATGACTGCGAGGCCACCTTCATACGGTTCACGTAGATGTTGAACTCCGTGGAGCCGCCGCCCACGTCAATGTGCAGGTAATTGCGGTCGTCCAGCTGCTGCCTGATCACCATGTTGATGAGGTCGGCCTCGGTGGTACCGTCAATGACCTGGATGTGCAGGCCCAGTTTATCATGAATCTCATCAATGATTTCCTGGGCGTTGGCGGCCGTACGCATGGCAGAGGTGGCGCAAATCATAAAATCCTGCACCTCGTGCACCTGCATGATGAGGGAGAGGCCGTGAAGGAGCTTCATGAACTTCTCGGCTTTAGGCCGGGTGATGATGCCCTTGGCGAAAACATCCTCCCCCAGACGCATGGGGTACCGGATGTACTCTACCCGCTTAAAGAGGGTGTGGTCTTCAAATCGGAAGACGTTGGATATCTGGCATCTGACCGCGTTAGACCCTATATCTATGGCGGCCAGTTTTAGAAATGGTTCTGTGGCTTCTGACATATGATTGTAAACATAGGCCCAAAAGTCAAATTTTGTTACAAACTAGGCAGGGTTTTTAGCAGATTTCTTTCAAAACAGGTAAAAAACGCCTGGGGAAATTAGGTGTGGAATTGCTTAAAAGGAGGGTTCAAGCAGACGTAGTTTGGGAGCAAAATTATGGTTGAGATGCATGTAGTTTGGAAAAAATGTGATACCTTAGCATAAGAACGGTCTCCAGACAGGAAGGCCGTTCTTCTTTTTTAACCATTGTACTAACCCATTAAAAATATGGCAACAGTATCTTACTACACCCCAGAAGGATTGCAGAAGCTCAAGGAAGAGTTACATGAACTGAAGACAAAAGGCCGGGCCGATGTGGCGCGCCAGTTGGCGGAAGCCCGTGACAAAGGGGACCTGAGTGAGAACGCTGAATATGACGCGGCCAAGGATGCGCAAGGGCACCTGGAACTGAAGATATCCAAACTGGAGGAAGTATTAGGCAATGCCCGTCTTATTGACGAGTCTAACCTTGACCTTTCCAAGGCGCTGATCCTTTCTAAAGTGAAGCTCAAGAACCTGAACAACAACATGGAAATGCTCTACACCCTGGTAGCCGAAGAAGAGGCTAACCTGGCAGCGGGCAAAATTTCCGTGAAGTCACCCATCGGGAAAGGCTTGCTGGGCAAATCGGTAGGGGAGATTGCTGAGATCACCGTTCCGGCCGGTAAACTGCGGTTCGAGATTCTGGAGATTTCGCGCTAATCAGAAGGGCTATGGAAACCATTTTCTCTAAGATCATCAGGGGCGAAATTCAGGCCTACAAGGTTCTGGAAGACGATCGTTTTCTGGCGTTTCTGGACGTGTTCCCCTTGGTGAAAGGCCACACGCTGGTCATCCCCAAAGAACCCGTTGACTACATCTTTGACATGGACCCAGAGGCCCTGGCCGATCTGCATAAGTTTGCCCAGAAAGTAGCCATCGGTTTGAAGAAAGCCATTCCGTGCACCAAAATAGGCGTAACTGTGATTGGTTTGGAGGTTCCGCACGCCCACGTGCACCTGGTGCCTATCAACCAGATTTCAGACATGAACTTCAGCCACCCCAAACTCAAACTAGAGGCCACAGAGATGGAGGAGATCGCCGGTAAAATCAGGCAGGCACTTAAAACTGAAGCAGGAAGCTAATTGTAGCTTCATAAAATGAATCAGCCGTTTAGAGGCTCTTTTAGTAAAAGGGGCTCTAAACGGCTGATGTATTTTTAGGGTATAAATGAACCAGCGGCTATTTGGCCATCCGGTCAGGGTTTTCGGTGAGGAAGGCTTTCCAGGATTTACCGCCGGCTTTCTGGTTGGCGCCTTGGGAGTAGTGGTGACAGAGGGCCACGGCCAGGGCATCGGTAGCATCCAGGAATTTTGGGGCTTCCTTTATCTTGAGGATCTGCAGCAGCATGGCGGCCACCTGCTCTTTGGAGGCGTTACCATTGCCGGTCACAGATTGTTTTATTTTCTTTGGGGCGTATTCCACATAAGGGATGTCGCGGGAGAGAGCGGCGGCGATAGCCACTCCCTGAGCGCGGCCCAACTTTAGCATGGACTGCACGTTAGTCCCGAAGAACGGCGCCTCAATGGCCATTTCATCAGGGAGGTATTCAGTGATCAGGCGCAGGGTGCTGTCGTAGATCTTTTTCAGCTTTACGGCATGGTTGGCGTAACTTTTAAGCTGAAGCACGCCGTACTGAAGCACCGTCACTTTGGAGCCGTTCACTTCAATGAGGCCGTAGCCCATCACGTTGGTGCCCGGGTCTACGCCTAAGATTAACTTATTATTGGGAAGTACTGCGGTAGAATGAATCATGAAGTGCAAAATTACAAACAATCCGGCAAAGTGCTGGTATCACGGCGTCTTTTGGTGGGGCTGGGCAAGCTGGTTGTTTTTGGATTAACGCTTTACTACTTACGACAAGCCATTCTGGAAGCCAGTTCCCACAGTGTCTTCTCTTTCCAAACTCTCAGGCAAATCTGGGACACCAGAAGCACGGCCTTATTCCTTGCTGCCGTGCTGCTGCCGGTGAACTGGGGCGTGGAAGCCTCTAAATGGCAGTTCCTCTCCCAGAAATTCGAGAAAATATCCTTCCTTAAAGCTTACCGGGCGGTACTGGTGGGTCTTACCTTGGGCTTTGTGACGCCTAACCGCATGGGAGACTACGCCGGCCGTATTCTTACCATGCACCGGAAAGGCCGGGCCGATGCCATCGGGGCCATTCTGTTGGGACGCTTGTGCCAGCTGTTCGCTACGGTGCTCATGGGTTCCGGGGCTATCGCTTATTTCGTGTTCAAGTACTATGTGCCGCTGGCCTCGCCGGTAGGCTTTTCTGTGTTGCTGGCGCTGTTGCTGGTGAACGGCTGGGCGCTGGCCTTGCTGTTCAGTTTCCAGTGGGCCATTGGGTTGCTGGAGCGGGTAGGTTTTCTGCGGCGCTGGGTACATTATTTCTCTGTCATTGGCACATATTCTTCTGCTGAGCTGACCAAAACCCTGCTTATTTCTGGAGCCCGATACCTGGTGTTCATGGTGCAGTTCATTTCTCTGCTATGGGCCTTTGGGGTGCATCTTTCGGTAGAGGAATACGTGTGGGGTGTTTCGGGCACGTTTCTGATGAAATCGGCAGTGCCTTCTATTAACGCCTTGGCCGACATTGGCATGCGGGAGCTTTCGGCCATGCACTTCTTCGGGCTCATGGGGCAGGATCAACTCCTGGTGCTGGGTGCCAGCCTTTCTCTGTGGACCCTGAACATCGCCATCCCCAGTGCGTTGGGGCTCATCTTTGTGCTGCCGCTTAAACTCTCCAATTCCCGTTGATACTGCTGGCACTTTTATTGGTGAGCGCGTACGCCGCGGCAATCTTACGTGGTTGGATAGCTTGGAAGAAAATTCCCGTTCCTCAGATTTCTCCCGATACTCCCCCGGCTTTTTTCTCCGTGATCATCCCCGTACGGAACGAGGCCCAGAACATCATCTCCCTACTTCAGGATCTGGAGCGGCAGCAATACCTCGCTTCCCATTTTGAAGTCATTGTGGTGGATGACCACTCAGAAGACGCCACCCCGGAGTTGGTGAGGCAGTTCCAGGCCCAGACCAGTATGTCTCTTACGTTACTGTTTTTAGCCGATTTCCCGGGAAAGAGGCAGAAAAAGGCCGCCGTGGAAATAGGCATCCGGCACGCCCAAGGCGATTGGATTGCCTGCACGGATGGTGATTGCCGGCTCTCGCCGCATTGGCTGCAGACGTTCAACCAGATCAGGCAGTCTGAAAACCCTAAGATGATCAGCGGACCGGTAATGTATGCGCCTACCCAAACCTTATGGCAACAACTGCAGGCTTTGGAGTTCTCGGCGCTGATAGGGGTAGGAGCAGCGTCTATTGCGGTGCAGAAACCCACCATGTGCAACGGCGCCAACCTGGCCTACGAGAAAGCCGCTTTTTTTGCGGTGAATGGCTTCCAGGGAAATGAACAGGTACCCTCCGGTGATGATGAGTTCCTGCTGCATAAGATCCATCAAAAGTACCCGGGACAGATTGCCTTCGCGAAGTCCGGTGAAGCCGTAGTGCAGACGCCGCCGGCGGCTACGGTCAGCAAGTTTCTGCACCAGCGGGTGAGGTGGGCCAGTAAATGGAAATATTACCAATCCTGGTCTTCGCAGGTGTTGGCGGTGGTGGTGCTGGGGGCAAATGTATCGGTGCTGGTGGTTTTACTCGGGGCGGTGTTTAATTACTGGCCGTGGTGGCTGGGAGGCATCGTACTTACCACAAAAATCGTCCCAGATGCCTTACTTTTGCAGCAGGTGCTAGGCTTATTTGGTAAAAAGCGGTTACTTTCGTTGCTGTGGCTGCTACAACTGGTGTACGTTCCCTACATCGTTTTAACGGCTATTTTGGGCCTCCGGGGAAAGTACCATTGGAAAGGCCGCCAACTGAGAACCGCATGACAGACCAGGAATTCAATATCATAGATGAGCTTTACTTTGTGACCTCTTTTGAGGCCTTGCAGCAGGAACTGGGTCTGCCCGAGCCTGAATTGCGCGAGGCGCTGCGGGGGCTGATCAGTATGAACTACATCAAGTGCCTTTTCCCCGATCAGGATACGGAGGTTCCCTTTGATCCGGACCATTTTACGCGGGAAGGGCACCGTTACTTTTTCCTGGCTACCAAAGAAGGTTTGCTTACCCATAATTCAAGGTAGAAAACAAATCCGGTTTTGGCCTGTTTCCTTTAAACTGTGCCCAAAACTGAAAACAGCGCTTGCCAAATGAGCCGCCGGCAAGTGAAAACCCAAGGGGCTAAAAATGAATCTACAGTCTCTGCGTTAAGTATCTGAAGCGGGTGTTGTAACTTGCCTAGGTTTTGCAAAGCAGAGAGACCGATAATGTCTAGAACAGATGTCTGAATTGAATTTTCCTACAGTTGAGCAGGAATTGAACCTGAAGAAGTTGGAACTGGCTGCCCTGTTGGAAATCACCAAGGCCATTAACAACAACCTACCCGAGGAGGCGCTGTACAAAATCTACCATTTCACTTTGCTCGCGCAGCTGAATATCCGGCGCCTTTCTCTTTTCCTGCTGGACGAGGAGTGGGAGTGCAAAGTGAGTTTCGGGACGCAGCATAATTTCAGGGAGATGGCCTTGCCCGAGGAGATCACCGACCTGCGGGAAATCACCTCTTTGGCCAAACTGGACATTGACCGCCGCTGGCACGACTTTGAGACCGTTATTCCCATCATGCACAACAACCGTATTCTGGCGTTTGTCATGATCGGGAACGTGAATGCCTACTATACCACTTTGGGCGCCTTGAGTTTTGTGCAGACGCTCAGCAACATCATTCTGGTGGCCATGGAAAACCGGCGCCTGGAGCGGCACCGCCTTACCCAGGAAGCCATGCGCAAGGAGATAGAGATTGCCCGGGAGGTGCAGAACATGCTCTTCCCTAAATCGCTGCCCAACAACCAGGATGTAGCCATCCACGCCACCTACATCCCGCATTCTTCCATCGGGGGCGACTACTATGACTTCGTTCCCATTGACAAAGACCAGTTTCTTTTCTGTGTGGCCGACGTATCGGGGAAAGGGGTGCCGGCCTCGTTGCTGATGTCCAATTTCCAGGCGGGCCTGCGCACCATTCTGCGGCAGACCACCAACCTCAGCACCATCGTGAGCGAGCTGAACGACCTCATCTACCGCAATGCGATCGCCGAGAAGTTCATCACCTGTTTTCTCGCCATCTATAACCGCACCACCCGCGAGCTCAGTTACGTGAATGCCGGCCACAATGCGTCTATCCTGCTTTACGAGGACAACACCTACCGTTTGCTGGAGGAAGGCTGTACCATGCTGGGGATTTTTGATGAGTTGCCGTTTCTGCCGGTAACCACTGTGCACGTGCCGCACAACTCTCTGGTGCTCTGCTACACTGATGGCCTCACCGAGGTGTTCAACCAGGAGGAAGACGAATTCGGGATTGAGAACACCATCAAAGTGCTGCAGAACTGTCGTTACGTGAGCTCCAAAAACATTCACCGGCAGCTGCTGCAGGAAGTGAACACTTACAACAGCGGTACCTCCTTCAATGATGATATCACGTTGCTTTCCTGTCGGTTTAAATAGCAAAATTTGAATGGTTTAGGTGTTTGCTTGTAAGTAAAAGTTTAAACCGGGTAAGTGCAGGCGCGTTGGTATTTTAGGGTCGTTTTTTTAAAAACAGGCCTGAAAACAAAAGCTTACTTAAGTCTGGAAAGCAGGGGTGATTTAGCTTTTAACAACTGAAGTATTCACCGGATTTCCCGGCATTCGTTTACAGGTTACCTTTCCGGAATATAACAGAAAACTAACGCTACCACGTGCTGCGCTTCTATAGAACTCCACCCGTTTTGCCCTGGCTGTTCCCGAAAGTTTGGTGGAGGCGCCCCGTTTCTGGTAAAACCATTTTCCTCACTTTTGATGACGGGCCCATTCCTGAGGTAACACCTTTTGTTCTGGAGCAGCTGGCCGCTTTCAATGCCAAGGCTACTTTCTTCTGCGTAGGTGAAAACCTGGAGCGCCACCCAGAAATCGCGCAGGAAGTTTTAGCGCAGGGACACGTGCTGGCCAACCACACCCAGCAGCACGTCAAAGCCTGGAATTACACGCCGGCCGCGTATCGGGACCAGGTAGTGCTGTGTCAGGCTGTTTTGGAGAAAATAGGCCCTAAACCCGTCGGTAAAAAACTGTTTCGGCCGCCGCACGGCCAACTGACCTGGCGGCATCTGCGTATGCTTGCACCAGAGTACCAGGTGGTCATGTGGAGCACGCTCACCTATGATTTTGATGCTTCGCTGGCGCCGGAGAAATGTCTGGACAAAGCCATTTCCATCACCGGTCCGGGATCTGTGGTGGTGATGCACGACAGCCTCAAAGCCGAGCGGAATCTGCGGTTTGTTTTGCCCCGGTTGCTGCGCCACTTCTCTGGGCTGGGCTATTCTTTCAAAACCTTATAACCGATGGTTTTTTCCTTTGGTTTTTTAACCTTCTATTTCCTCCTTTTCCTGGGGCTGCTCTGGCTTTGGTGGCGTAGAAAACCCAAAGCGGTGCCGTCGTTGGGCAGTTATCCTAAGATAAGCATCCTCATCGCGGCGCGTAACGAGGAAGAACAAATTATTGCTTGCCTGGAGGCTATTGACCGGCTCCGTTACCCCAAAGACAAACTGGAGGTGCTGGTGGGTGATGACCGCTCCACTGATAGAACCCGGCAACTGGTGCTGGATTATCAGCAGAACCATCCGTACGTTTCCTGCCACGGCATTATCCATGACATCCAGGGCACCAAAGGCAAAGCCAACGTGCTGGCGCAACTGGCCCAACTGGCCACGTCAGACATCTTCTTCATCACCGATGCCGACATTGAGGTGCCCCCGCGCTGGGTAGAGACCATGTTGCGGCATCTTACACCCAAAACGGGCATTGTAACCGGCATCACTACCACCAAAAGCAAAGGACTTTTTAACCGGCTCCAAGCCCTGGACTGGCTCTACAACCTGGGGCTTATGCAGGTAGTCGCTGATAGAAATTTGCCGGTTTCTACCATGGGCAACAACATGCTGGTGACCCGCGAGGCCTATGAGGCGGTAGGAGGGTTTGAATCCATTCCCTTTTCCATCACCGAGGATGTGCAGCTCTTTAAGCAGGTGCTGGCCAAAGGCTACAAATCTGCCAACGTCTATGACCCCGAGGTGCTGGCCATTTCCCAGCCTGCCCCCAATGTCCTTTCGCTGCTGCAGCAGCGCCGCCGCTGGATGCGCGGATCAGTGCACCTGCCCTGGTACATGCTGTTGTTGTTTGTGATCCACTCTTCTTTTTACCCCGTGTGGCTGCCCTTGTTCACCCATACTTCCATAGGGGCCTGGGTCCTGGTTTTTTTAGCGAAAGTGCTGCTGCAAAGCCTGTTCGTGGATAGGTGCGTGACCTATATCGGGCGGAACATTAAATGGACGTATCTGCTCCTCCTGGAGATTTACCTGCTCCTGACCACCGTGGTGCTGTTGGTTCTCTTCTTTTTGCCGTTCAAAATCAGGTGGAAGGGCCGGTTATATTGACCAATACGGCGCTTAGAATTGTTTAACTTTGTCGTTTTAGCCCTAGTTTCCTGAAAACAGGACTAAATCAGTTGAAGAAGAATATTTTCCATGATGTATATAGATTCCCATGCGCATGTATTCTCCCCTGAGTTCGCCCAGGACCGGGAAGAGATGCTGCAGCGCGCCCAGGAGGCCCATGTGTCCGAGGTGTACATGCCCAACATAGACCTGGCCTCCATTGAGACCATGCTCCAGATAGAGGAGCGACACCCCTGGTGCCATTCTTTGATGGGCCTGCACCCTTGCCACGTATTCCAGGATTACCGTGAGGTGCTGACCCAGATGGAAACCTGGTTTGAGAAACGTTCTTTCAAGGGAGTAGGGGAGGCCGGCCTTGATTATTATTGGGACAAAACCTTTGTGCCGGAGCAGAAAGAAGCCTTACGCATTCAGTGCGGATGGGCCAAAAAGTACCAGATTCCCATTGTGCTGCATACCCGCGATGCTTTCCAGGATACGCTGGAGATCATAAGGGAACAACAGGACGGTACCCTGAGAGGAATTTTTCATTGTTTTTCCGGTACGGTGGAAGAGGCGGAAGCTGCAGTTGACCAGAACTTTATGTTGGGCATTGGCGGCGTAAGTACTTTTAAGAACGGCGGACTTGAACCGGTTTTAAGGGCAATTGATCTAAAACACTTAGTATTGGAAACAGACAGTCCGTATCTTGCACCCGTACCCAAACGTGGCAAAAGAAACGAGCCCTCTTACCTTCCTTTTGTGGCGCACCGGGTTTCAGAAATCAAGTCCTTGACCCTAGACGAGGTAGCGGCGGGCACTACGGCCAACGCGCAACGCCTCTTTGCCAGATAGTATGAAGTTTTTAAAGGTAAATATCAATACGGCGGCTCCTCGTGATCCAGAGGCTTCCATTTTGCTTATTTACACCGGTGGTACCATAGGTATGGTCTCTGACAAAGACGACCAGCACTTAGTCCCTTTTGATTTCAGCGAAGTGATTCACCGGGTGCCCGAGATGCGCCAGTTCAAGGTGATGCTCACGGTCCTCAGCCTGGATCCGCCCATTGACTCTTCCAATATTGAGGTGGAGCACTGGATCAAGCTGGCGCAGATCATTCAGGTGAATTACCAGGACTATGACGGCTTCGTGATCCTGCACGGCACAGATACCATGGCTTACAGCGCCTCGGCGCTGAGTTTTCTGCTGGAGAACCTAAGTAAACCGGTCATCTTCACGGGTGCCCAGGTTCCCATCGGGCGGATGCGTACCGATGCCCGCCGTAACCTGATCACTGCCCTGGAAATTGCCTCGGCCCAGCGTTCCGGTAAACCGGTAGTGCCGGAAGTATCCATCTTTTTCAATACCCTTTTGCTGCGCGGCAACCGATCTACCAAAGTAGAAAGCCGGCACTTCAACGCCTTCCATTCTGGTAAATACCCGCAGTTGGCCAAGGCTGGCATTGACATTGAATTTAACAGATCAGTGATTCTGCCGCCCCCAGCAGAACCGCTCAAGGTTTACCAGGAGCTGGAAAGCCGAGTGGCGGTCTTAAAGTTATTTCCTGGCCTTAATAAAGCGCTGGTAGAGGCCATCCTGAAATCAGAGGGGTTGCAAGGGTTGGTGTTGGAGACCTTCGGGGCCGGCAATGCGCCTACGTATCCCTGGTTCCTCAAACTTTTGCGCGAGGCCGTAGACCGCGGAATCACAATTCTGAATGTGTCGCAGTGCGAGGAAGGGGAGGTGCACCAGGGGCAATACGAGACAAGCGTCTACCTGAAAGAAATGGGGGTAATTAGTGGCTCAGATATGAGTACCGAAGCTGCCGTTACAAAACTCATGTTCGTGTTGGCCCAGGATATCTCCCAGCAGGAGAAAGCCTGCATGCTTGCCCAAAACCTGCGCGGCGAAATGACTTGCCGCATATAATGTAAAAATTGAATGCTTAAGGTTTGCAATTACCGTTGCTTCTGCCTTTCTTTGCATTCCGAAATTTGAAGATCACGGAGAGGTGTCAGAGTGGTCGAACGAGCACGCCTGGAAAGTGTGTATACTGGTAACGGTATCGAGGGTTCGAATCCCTCCCTCTCCGCTGAAAAATTGCAAAAGCCCTGTAAGTAATAACTTACAGGGCTTTTAGTTTTAGTTCAGACATATATCTGGCACTTCTGGACCCAGTCAGGTGCTTGTATCTCTTTATTTATTAGAACATAACAACCTCACGGCTGGCTAGTCTTAGTTCTTCAAAGAAAGTAGTAGCTCTTGGAGGACGACATTGGTGTTCAGCTTCTTTTTACCACAGTTATAATTAAAAACGCCTGCCAGACATTCTCTTCCAGGCGTTTTCTTTTTACTGCGTACGCATACACGTACAACCTTTGCTTCCCTGCTTCATTTCATCCCTTTGAGAGCCATGTCTTAGGGTGCGTAATTTTCTACGCATCTTCCATTTTGACGCAATATAGGGTTATGCCCCGGTAGCTTTTATCTTGTAGGCAGGAGTGTGTTCCCCAATAAACCGCGACTTAGGACTTTCAGCAAGTACCAATTGGAGTTAACCCCTGCCTTTGCAGTGCCAATAGAAAGATCCCTAAAAATGAGTCTGATCCAACAGATACACCTCGGAGATGGTTGCTACCCTGTCGCTAGGCTTACCGTTGGCCCGAGACGATCCGCTCCACCGTTGTCTCCCGCTCCATCTCGGCCAGGTCAGTCAGGATGCCTAGCACCATCATAGTGACTTAGTCCTTCCTCCTGCGTTTGTCCAGCGAGCGCAGGTTTCGGTTCACCACTTGAGTGCAGACCCCGTGCTCCGCCAGTTCCAGGATGAGGCTCCGCACATCCATGGCGTCCCTGCCCAAACGGAACAGTACCTACGTGACCACAGTTTGATCTAGAAATGCCTGTAAGATAACAGCTTATAGGCATTTCTTATTACGTACATATATACGTACACTATTTGATTTCTGACAATCTTTCCCTCTGCAGTAATTAGTTGCTCTACCCCAATAAAAAGAAAACTCTATAATCGGCTCTAAGCGATACAGCGGGAGAAAGCTGCTAGGTTCTTGCCACCATAACTTCTCATTATAGTATAAATATGTTTCACACTATATTGTCATAATATGATCAAAACCCATATCTTTCAATCTGATTCAACCTACCACCTTAATACAAGGTTATAATCCTGACTTACAAACTGTTGATCTGTCAATTCAACGCTCTCCTATGAAGAAAATTTTACTTTCAGTCGCCGTTTGTTTAGCCTGCTATAGCCAGTCTAACGCACAGGGCTGTGTGGCCATCAGGAGTAACGGAATGATGTCTTGCTCTATGGAACATCCTAGAAAAGAAGCAGAGTCCAAGTGGCAGCTAAACGTTGCTCATCGTTATTTCAAGTCGTTTCGGCACTTCAAAGGTGATGAGGAACAGAAGGAGCGCCTAGAGCAGAACACTGAAGTCATCAACTGGCAGCACAGTTTAGACGTTTCCTTGATTCGTCACTTTAACACCAGGTGGTCCATGAGCGTTGGCCTTCCATTGTTGGCCAACGAGCGGTCATCACTTTATGAGCATGGAAGAACTGAAAGGCACAACACCAACTCGGCAGGTATTGGCGACGCGAGAGTTACAGCTTACAGATGGATGCTTGACCCTCAGAAAGCTTCAAAAGGCAACCTGCAACTAGGCCTGGGTGTGAAGCTACCAACAGGCAACTACAACTATAAAGACACTTTTTACAACGTAGGTCGTGACGGAGGTGAAGAAGTACGGCCTGTTGACCAGTCGATACAACTAGGGGATGGCGGTGTAGGCGCTATCACGGAGGTAAACGGATACTACTTGCTGGGCAGCAACTTCAGCGCCTACGGCAATGTGTATTACCTCTTCAACCCGAGAGGCGAGAACGGAACGCGCACCTTCCGCGAAACACTTTCTCCTTTGCGTGCCAACGAGTCCATTACTAGTGTGCCGGATCAATATATGGTAAGGTTAGGCGTGAGCCACAGTTTCACAGGAAAGCTTCATGGAGTGGTCGCCTCTGTCGGCGCCAGAATGGAAGGCGTGCCGGTGGAAGATGTCTTCGGCAGCAGCAAAGGTTTCCGCCGTCCAGGCTACGTGCAGTCAGTTGAGCCGGGCGTAAGCTACCAAATCAACAAGCTCAATTTCTTTGCAACCGTACCTGTTGCCTTTAAGCGGGACCGTCTGCAAAGCGTGACGGACAAGGAAGTTACTACCCAAACTGGCAACTACACGCATGGCGACGCAGCTTTCTCTGATTATGCCGTCAATGTCGGCTTCTCCCTAAAATTATGAGTTATTAGCCAACAGTTGCAGTTCATCTGCCCCAGGCAAAAAGGCTCCCCAAGATGGGGTACCTTCCTTGTTCCAATAGAGGGATATCAAAGCCAACAGAGGTTCCCACCGAGCCTATAAATGGTTCTTATGTTAAGAGAAAGAGCAAGCAACCTGGAAGGAAATCGGGAAGAGGGGTATACGTACTGGGGGCTTGTATTTAAAGGGTCGGGGTATGTTCGCCTGATGGAAACCTTCTGGGTCTGACATTATGGGTTTGTTTTCGTCAGGTATGGTTTTTTTGCCTACCCGCAGACAAGTCGAAGATAAAGGCATGGCCTATGAGAGCATGAAACTTAGTGCATCTCTCAAGCAAAAGCCGTAATGTTAAATCAGGTCCCCTCGTGATTTTAGTTAACAGAAGTGCAGATACGGGTGACATAGATTAGTGGTTTGAATCCAACTGTTTTGTGGCTATATTAGCTAAAGGCCTGCTGCGGAATCATGCAGAGCCCAGACACGAGGCGGAGGGATTCTCCGGCGGGGCTTACCCTTGGGCGATTGGCCAGACTCCTCCTTTTGCCTGATGATTGGCTTAACCTGCCACTCTCACCTTCAGATCAGCCTAATCAGAAATGGGACCAATCTTACCCGGCGCAGATGTGGCTTGTCTGAAGCGGCGTCTGTAATTCCCAGGGAATAAGGCCGTTACCTGTGCCTTTTGTTTAACTGACGAAGTTTAAACCCTCCATGAAACCTTAAAGCAAACCAAATGGGAATCACACTAGAACAAGCAGAAAGGGTAGTCCAGGCGGCCTTGGAGAAGTCCAGGGAACTGAACCTGAAGATGAACGTCGCGGTGGTAGACGCAGGGGCCAACCTGACAGCCTTCGCCCGCATGGATGGGGCTTGGCTGGGTTCCATAGACATCGCCATCCGGAAGGCCAGGACGGCCCGCCTCTTTGACATGCCCACCGGCAACCTGGGCCAGGCCTCGCAGCCCGGAGGCCCCCTCTACAACATAGAGCACTCCAATGGCGGGCTCATTACCTTCCCGGGCGGACTCCCGATCCTGGGTAGCAACGGTGAGGTCATCGGCGCCATCGGGGTGTCTGGCAGCACGGTGGAGAACGACCATACGGTGGCGCTGGCGGGGATAAATGCCATGGCCTAGCTACTGGTAAGGGTCAGTACCGGGTAGCTAGGCACCAAGGTGTGTTACTTCGTTGTTGGGCTGTTGAGCTGCTCTCCCAGCTTTTCGTACTCCACATCATTCGGCTCCCACAGCTCCACCTTGTTCCCCTCCGCATCGAGGATATGCACGAACTTGCCGTAATCGTAGGTCTCAATCTGGTCCACTATAGTGACGCCGGCTTTCTTCAGTTCCTCCACCAAGGCCTCCAAATCAGCCACCCGGTAGTTTACCATGAAATCGTTGGCGGAAGGCTCAAAGTACTTCGTCGTCTCCTTGAAGGGACTCCAGGTCGTGAACCCCTTCTTGGTGCTGTCCGCGCCCTGGCGCCACTCAAAGACCGCCCCGTATTGGCTGGTGTTCAGGCCAAGATGCTCCTGGTACCACTCCCTCATTTTTTCGGGGTCTTTGCATTTAAAGAAAATACCGCCGATACCTGTTACTTTTTTCATTGTTTCTTGCTGGTTAGGTTGGTTTTAGATCAATGCCATGCATGCGAATCCCGAACAGAAGGAGGCCGCAAGGCTGAAGTTAACAAGATTGCCCTTTTCATCTGCCTGGGGATAAAGAATCACATTAGGTAGTCTCTTTCCGGTTCTAAGCGGCTGACTGAAAGGGGCTTATTGGTCGGGTTTCGCTCAAATCACCCGCTTCAACTCTATCTCTTTCACCGGGTTGATAATGAGCGGCACCTTCTCCACCTTCACGGAGCTGGTGTCCAGCCCGAACCACTTGTCCTCAGAGGCAGTCAGATCCTTGATGTTGTAGTGTGCCCGCATGACCAGGTTCTCCTGCCAAGGCAGATCATTTTCCGGAGACAGGTATTTCTCCAGCACCACGAACCGGAAGTCGCCCACCGCTTTCTGCTTGCTCAGCGACTCGTAGCGGCTCGTGATGTCCACCTCTTTGTTCTCCACCAGGTTCTCCACCACCTTCCGGAAATAGAGGTTGATGCGCTGCTCCACCCTGAAGCCAAGCCGGAAGTCTACCTTAATCACGTCATTGGGGACGATGTGGTGGACCTTGTACTCCATGGTGTAGGGCTCATCGGTGGTGTAGACGTGCAAAAACCAGTAGATGTCCGCCCGCTTGGGCCGCTTCTGGAAGATGGAGTAGATGACCTTGGATTCGATGTAGTTCCTCCGCTCGGCCCCGGTCATGTAGATCAGGTGCGTGGCGTACTTGGGAATGGATTGGTCCTCACTCAGTTCCTTGAGGGCGTCTACGTACCTGTCCAGGGGCACCTCGTCAGTGAGCCGCCGTTTGATGAAGAAAGCCCGCAGCCAAATATACATCACCGTCACCAGAGCCATGCAGATGGCTACCGACACCCAGCCGCCGTGCGGGAACTTGATGAGGTTGGCCACCAGGAAAGAGCCCTCAATGGTCAAGTAGACTGCCAGGAAAAGCCCGATGAGAACCTTGGATACCTTTCTGAGCTTCAGGTAATACACCATGAGGACGGTGGTGGCCAGCATGGTGACCGTGATGGCCAGCCCATAGGCGGCCTCCATGTTCTCAGACTCCCGGAAGTAGAGCACCACGGCCACGCAGCCTGCCCAGAGCAGCAGGTTGACGCTGGGCACATAGAGTTGCCCCTTCACCATGGTGGGGTAGCGCAGGCGCACTCGGGGCCAGAGGTTGAGGCGGATCGCCTCCCCGATAAGGGTGAAGGAACCCGTGATCAGGGCCTGACTGGCGATGATGGCGGCCAGGGTGGCGATCCCGATCCCTGTTAGCAAAAACCAATCGGGCATCAGCCCATAGAAAGGATTGACCTTGTCTGAGACGGATTCCCCGGCGTGCTGCATAAGCCAGGCCGCCTGGCCGAAGTAGTTGAGCAGCAGGCACAGCTTGACAAAGAGCCAGCTGACGCGGATGTTGTCCCGGCCGCAGTGGCCCAGGTCTGAGTAGAGGGCCTCGGCCCCGGTGGTGCAGAGGAACACACCCCCCAGTAGCCAGAAACCGCCCGGGTACTCCGCCAGCAGCCGGTAGGCGTAAAGGGGGTTGGCGGCCTGCAGCACCTCCGGGTGAGAGAAGATGCTGTGCATTCCCAGCACGGCCAGCATGGCGAACCAGATGAACATGACCGGGCCAAAGGCTTTGCCCACGATCTGGGTGCCAAAACTCTGGGCGACGAAAAGGAGCGTGATGATGGTGATCACGATAGGCACCGTAGGGATGTCGGGGTTGATGATCCGGAGCCCCTCAATGGCGGAGGAAACCGAGATGGGCGGGGTGATCACGCCGTCCGCCAGCAGGGCGCTGCCCCCGATGATGGCCGGGATAATAAGCCATTTGGCCCGGCGACGTACCAAAGTGTACAAAGAGAAGATGCCTCCCTCCCCATTGTTATCGGCCTGTAGGGTCAGGAGTACATACTTGACAGAGGTTTGCAGGGTAATCGTCCAGAAGACGCAGGAAACGCCCCCGTATACCAGGTCCTGGTTAATGATGTTGCCTCCGCTCAGGATGATGGCTTTCATTACGTAAAGGGGAGAGGTGCCGATATCGCCGTAGATGATACCGAGGGCGATGAGCAGTCCCCCAACTGAAAGCCGGTTGTGGGCATGTGAATGGGTCGAATTGATCTCCATTTGTTTCTAAATAGGTAAACCTTGAATCCTGCGCAATGTAACTGAAAATCCTGTAATTGGTATCGTGTGACAGGCTGGAAGGCATTACACTGCAGATGCAGAAAAGGACAGCCAGAAAGGAACTGACAAAGGCGAACAAGTTCACCGGCAGGTCTTCTGCGGGAAAATTGGGTCTCTACCATTTGCCAGAAATCATCCCACATTAACCTGAGCAGCGCGTTGCCCCAGACATAAAAGCCTAGGGGGGGAAGTAGTGGGGCCTGAAGCCGTGGATAATGCGCGCGGAGACAATCATCTTTTCCTAGGGGAAATCTGTGCTTAGGTGGGAAGGATCACTATGACTAGGATAAATCAAACAGGGGAGTGACTAACAATAAAAACGCTCTGGGTCTGACTGGGTAGGTATGTTATCGTTGTCAGCTTCTTGTGGTGAGTTCAAAAGTGCAGAAAGTGCAAAAAGTGCAAGAAGTGCAACTCCTCTAAAGTGTAGTTTATAGGTGCATTCTCAGGAAATTGTTAGCCTTACCCTATATAATTTAATACATGGCAATCAACTTCTATAAAGAAATTGGAAGCACTTCTGTGGGGTGCTTCAATTCTGACTTTTGCCAGACTTGAAGCGAAAGTAAACGGCAGAACCTGTTCAACCAGGCAGCAAACGGGATTTCTGAAGCAAGTTTTTTAGTAAAAATGATCCCTATAAGTCAATCAGAGCCTTTATCCTGATCTCAGGAGCTTCCTACCTTTAGGCAACCTCCATTTTGATGAGATATTTATTTAAGCATCCACCATTCTATTGTCTTGGTTTCTCCAGGGATTACTTTCTGCCCCATCACGGGTGTTAATAATTCTATGTTGTTCTGTGCGGCCATATCAGCCACCATTTTGATAGATTCATCCCAAGGATGTAACGCCAGATCAAAGGTAGAGAAATGGATGGGGAACAAGATTTTGGAATTGACATCCTGGCAAGCTTTTATGACCTGCTCCGGGAAAAGGTGGGTGTTAGGCCATCCCTTGTTCCACGCATCTATCTCCATAAAAGCCAGGTCAAAAGGGCCGTATTTCCTGCCTATTTCTTTGAAATGCTCTCCATAACCGGTATCGCCGCTCCAGTACACGTTCTTCTCTTTCCCCTTGATCACATAGGAAGCCCAAAGAGTCTTGTTTCTGTCATTGTAACTTCTCCCTGAGTAATGCACCGTAGGGCAGGCTGTTATACTCAGAGATCCATGGGTCACAGACTGGTACCAACCAAGTTCGGTGATATTGTTTTTCGGTACTCCCCAGCCCTGTAACCTGACTCCCACGGCTAACGGTGCGATAAACTGTATGTCTTTATCGGCCAAAAACTTAATTGTTTCTGCTTCAAGGTGATCATAGTGGTCATGGGTAATAATGACAACATCAATGTCCGGGAGTTCCTCCCTAAGCAAGGGAGACACACTCATCCTTTTGGCAATCATGGGTAAGGGCCCCGCGTTCCCAAACACCGGATCAATCAGAACACGGTGTCCGTCAAGCTCAATGATGGCTGTGGAATGCCCTAACCAATAGGCAGCAAAAGAAGAAGGCACTTCCGGGAAATCATTTTTCGTAAGCATGCGTCTGGGCAACTCAGACTTCGGTGCATTGGGAGAGGTTTTGAAAAATCTAGCAAAACCAGAGTTTCCCCCGGTTACCTTTTCAGCGTAATAGACTATCTCTTTAGGGCTGACGAATTCATCTTTCTCAGGTGAAAAATAAGAGATTTTAGAATATTTACCTTTGCGCTCATCTTGGGGTTCTACTTTGCCAAGTTGGTTATTTACATAGCAACCGGTTACGCCTAAAGCAAGGAGCAGTGCTATGGCTAAAAAACTTAAAATGTATTTTCTTTTCATTAAGAGGTTCTTATGCTGTCTGTGCTATTGGGTAGAAGAGTTCTCCCAATAGGTATGAACGGCTTTCTGGATGGTAGCATTGCAATGAGGTTGTAAACTTAAAGATTCATATGGTATTTCATCCATACCACATCATCTTCCTACAGCTTAACATCTGTTAACTGAAGACTTATAGAGGTACTTCTTTGCAGCTACTTTCTTACCTCTAAAGTAGCAGACGTTGCACGGGGGAATAAGAAAGGATTATCCAAGATTCTATTGCTCTTCCTCAATACATGAGAGACAGGTTTAGTGTAAAACAGGACATTTTTTCACTCCTAGACATATCAATGATGAGGGAATTAGGATGTTGGTAAGCCTATTGATGCCCTTTAGACCCTAATGATCCGGCTATCCGTTGAAATTATTGGCTTTGCTATTGCACATGATGATATCTCTTTCTGGAGCAGGTTGAAGTATCAGGTGCAAATCACCCTTAAAACAAAGCCTTATTTCTGGACCGCATGTATATGAACAATGAGTTCCCATTTTAAAGGGAAAAAAGCTGTTTTATCCAGTTATTCTTCCAGCTGGTCAAGGGAGTAGTTGAGGATGTACCGTTTACTTTTATGCTTTACCAGAAATACCACGCCTTCTTCAGCCCAGAAATAAGATACCTTCTCAACAGGTATAGCTTTGATAAATTACCTGCTTTTTACAAGAAAACGTGAACAGGCGGCCTGTGGCTGTGACGACTGCACTAATTGGCGAAGGTTGCTTAGTTCCTGTGAGACATGGTGCCGTTTTAAATTTCCGTGCTTCTTTATAGCCCTTGCTACCTCCATGGGCTTTATTAATTCCAGCAGGAAATTTTTGAAAATGAGATTTGGAACTTAGCCTGACCGTGACAGATATATTTAGGACCGAAAGAATAGATGGTCTAACCACTACCAACGGTGATTTTATCACCTCCCAGCAATGTAACGGTACCTAGAACTTAAAAAAGTGTTAGGGCATTGCGGTTGATTCAGATAAAGACTTTTGCTGGCCAAGGAAAGACTGCTGGACTTGGAGTAGTACCCTTAGTGAGATTACTTACGAATTCGGTTTAAAGTAACCTGCACATTTTACCCGGTTGTTCAAGCAACTGGTGGGCTAGGCCACCAGTGAATACATAGGCGGGATTTGATTCTTGCTTGTTAAAAGAAACTTCTGCAGAATAGGGATAAATCCGAACGGGGCGTTTAAGGAAGTTGCCAAACCCAGAAGTAGAAATTACCGCAGGTGGAGGGAGATTTGAACAAACTTTGTAGTTTTATGCAGGTAACCGAACTGTATCTGTTTAAACCTTATTATTTGTTGATGCCAAGGTTAAACAAATCTCCCTGGAAAAAGCCGCTCAAAAACATTTACCTATTCTTTTTAGGGGGTGTTTTGCTATTGCCTGGTTTTCTCTCCTTTTATGAGAAATCAACGGTGATCAGATCTCATTCCATAGCACAGGTTGTACCTGCCTCTAACCCAATCGTTGATTCTGCCCAACTGACCGAAAGAAAATCGTTGTTTGAGTTGAATTTGCCGGGGCAGTTACCTTTGCCGGGAGAGGATGATTGGGTGGCGCAGCGGTTGTTAAAAGAAAATGGGGCGCTTTTTGTGGCGCAAGGCAACGTAGTTCATCCACCCTCCATCATTTTCGCCAATGCCTCTGACTGCGCAACCTGGCAAGCACAGATAAAAACCCGCCGCGAATTTTTCAACGGCATACCCATTGAACTTCAAACGGAGGCGATGGAGGCATTGCTCAGGGCCCGTAAGGAAGCCGCAGATAAAAAACTGCGCATTACACCGCGTGGCAGGTGGGCGGGCCGGCGCAGTTACCGTGACACGGAAAAAATATGGAGCCGGCGCGTTCACTCCGGGCTGGCTTTCTGGCAACGGCGCGGGAAGCTAAGTGCTCGCGAATCAACCAGAATACGCATGTTGGCGCCTGCCGGGCAAGTGAAAGAGATTTTACAGTTAGAAGCGCAAGGGCTCTTTTTCAGCATGGATTTCTCCAAGTCAGTGCTTTACTCGGGTACAGCTCCCGGAGCTTCGCAACATATCTCCATGCTGGCCCTGGATATAAACGAGAGCGACCAGGCAGCGGTGCGCGCTATCCTAGCCCGGCATGGCTGGTTCCAAACGGTAATTTCGGATTTGCCGCATTTCACCTACCTGGGTACCACTCAGGATAGATTACCAACACTTGGTTTGAAGAAGACTGTAAAAAATAGGCGGGTTTACTGGACCCCGGACTAAACCTGTATTGGAAGTAGGTGTAGTCCTTCGTATTACCCTGCTGCACCTTAAAGCACAGCAGGGCCTGAATTTACTCTAATAACCAGGCTTCAGCCTCTGCCTTGGTGGCGAAGTATTGGCTTTGCACTGTCAGGTGGGTTTTCTGGGTTACTTCCTGGGCTATTTCCTGTGATCTCGCCTCGCGCGCCTTGTCTGCGGTCAGGATTCTGGCGGATTTCTGCAGGCGTGTTTTCATCAGATCCATGGCAAACCTCATGATGATGCCTTTGTAGCGCTCCTCATCCAGGTTGGGGTCTATTTTAGTTGTACTGGCATCTATCAGAAGCCTTTTAACATCATAGTTACGGATTGTCTCCACAAGAATATGCAAAGCATTTTCCACCTCTGCCAGGTTGTAGGGGTGGGCGCTAGGCCACTGCGTAAAAAGAATATCGGTGCTGGGGTTGTAATCTATGGTGAGCAGGTGGCTGCTGTACAGTCGCATTTATTTTTCAGTTGGAAATGGGTGAAAAGGACTCAAATGTACTTAGAATTGTTTCATAAGAAGTTAGCGTGCGTGCAAAATAAAGAATATCTGTGGTGAAAAAGAACCTGTTCTGTCAATCTAAAGGTATTCTAAAAGTTTTCTTTATGTCTTTCACCAACCCGGACCCATAGCTTAGCCTCCTCCACCCACTGACCCTTAAGCTATGAAATGTCTAATGCAAAAATCTCCTATCCCTTTCGTCATCTTAGTTGCTTTTTTGATCTTGTCTGGCTTGCCAGTTACTGCCCAGCAACAGTCCCATTACCCCAGCAGGGTAGAGGAGCAGATTAAGCAGGTGGAGCATAGCCTTTTTTCCTGGGTACGGATCAAAGGCAAACCCGATTGGACCATAGCGGAAAGGATGGCTTTCTACAAGGTGAATGGTTTGAGCCTGGCCGTGATAAAGGATTACAAAATAGAGTGGACCAAAGCCTACGGTTGGGCGGATACGGCCGAGAGGCAGCCAGTTACGCCAGCCACCCTGTTCCAGGCAGCCTCCATTGGGAAATCACTTCATGCGTTGGGTTGCCTAAAGCTGGTAGAAGAAGGAAAAATCAGCCTGGATGCAGATATCAATGATTACCTGCGCTCCTGGCAGTTTCCCTATGATACTGCTTCCCAGAACCAGAAGATCTCACTTTCCCGGTTGTTGAGCCATACCGCGGGGCTTTCCGTCCATGGCTATGATGGGTACAAGGTAGGAGCTGCATTGCCTAATCTTTTCCAGATTGTAAACGGGAAAAGCCCAGCCAACTCCCCGGCCGTGAGGTCAGAGTTCGCACCAGGGCTGAAGTTCCAGTACTCCGGCGGCGGCTACGAGATATCAGAGTTGATGGTAGAGGACCAGACAGGGCTTTCTTACGGAGAGTACATGAAGAAGCGGGTGTTTGGACCTTTGAGGATGCGCAACACCACCTATGAACTTGTCCCTTCCGGGAGGTTCAAGAAGAGACTTGCCACTGCTTACCGCTCAGATGGGCAGTCCATTGGCTCCAAGTACCACCTGTACCCAGAGAAGGCCTGCGGCGCTGGCCTGTGGTCTACTGCCGAGGACATCGCCCGGTTTGTCATAGGAGTGCAACTGGCGCTCAAAGGGGAGCCCGATCAAATATTGTCCCCCCAAATGGCTAGGCAAATGGTTTCTCCGCCCGGCCCTGATTCCACGTACGGGTACGGGGTTTTCCTGGAGAAAAGGGGTGGGGTGTCCTATTTTCAGCATAGCGGCCTGAATGAAGGGTTCAGCAGCCAGTACTTTGGTTCTATGGAAGGAGGCAACGGAGTGGTGGTACTGGTGAATTCAGACAACACCCGGTTCGCGCAGGAGGTAATCAATAGTGTGGCCACCGTTTACGGATGGAAGGGTTTTGCACCCTTCTCCCAGAAAACAGCTATTGCGCTTTCTGAGGAAGAACTCAGCAAATTTGTTGGGAAGTACCAGTTCAAGGGCAATCCGGAGGATTATGTATCGGTGGTCCTTAAAAAAGGGGCATTGTACCTAAAAGACCCTCAAAACGGAACAGAGTGGGAGATTTTATTTTCCTCTCCTACAGACTCTTATATGCGCGAGGCAAGATGGGTAGACCAAGTATTCTCCAAAGACAACACGGGAAAGATCACCGGGTTTCACATCATTGGCGGAGGGATGAAACAATGGGCTGCCAAAGTGGAATGAAAGCTTTCCGGCTGATATGTAAGTGGGTTTGTAGTTAGGGAGTAGACCAGGTGAATGCCAGTATTATTTGTGACAAATCTAATAACAGACAGCCCTGTATTACCTAAATCTGGTTTCTGGCGCATTTTTGAAAAATGCCCTTGAAAGTGCATGGTTGCTTCATGATGAGCATCCTCTTTCTATAGCCGACTTCGGCCATTTCCCCTACCGCAGAAGCGTATTGGGATTCAGGATTATCGGTATTGCCGAGAGCTAAAAGATGCTAGACTTCTGTGGGGAACACAACATTGTTTCAGACATTGAGATGATCAACATCAAGCCGACAAATGAAGCCTATGACCTTTTACTCAATGTTGAGGTCAAGTACCGCTTTGTCATTGACATGGCCTCTTTTAAGAAATAAATCTGGGTACGCGCAGGTAAGAAAAGGCAAGCGAAGCGTATAAAGCAGAAAACACAGGCATGGCAAGAATTTTCATCACCGGCTCCGCCGATGGACTAGGGCAGCTATCTGCCAGGGCATTGTTACAGCAGGGTCATCAGGTGGTTCTGCATGCCCGTAATGCAGAACGAGGCCGTGACGGCTTGAAGGCCAACCCAGGGGCGGAGGCGGTTTTGACCGGTGACCTGTCCAACCTGGAAGAAACTATCCACCTTGCCCGGAAAGTAAATGAACTGGGTGCCTTTGACGTGGTGATCCATAATGCCGGCGTTTTCCAGGCGCCTGCCAAAGATATATTCGCGGTGAACACCTTGGCACCTTATGTTCTTACCTGCCTGATTTATAAGCCTGAGCACTTAATTTACCTGAGCTCCGGGATGCATCTCCATGGTCGAGCGAAACTAGACTCCTTTGAGACGAGTGCTAACCCCATAAGCTACTCAGACTCAAAGCTGCACGTGCTGATGCTTTGCAAAGCCGTGGCGAGGAGATGGCCCGAGGCTTACGCCAATGCCGTTGACCCGGGCTGGGTACCTACCAAAATGGGCGGGCGTGGGGCCCCGGATAATTTGGAAAAAGGGTATACCACCCAGGTATGGCTAGCCACCAGCAAGGAAGAAAAGGCGAAAGTCAGCGGCCGGTACTTTTTCCACCAGAAGGAAAGACCCCACAACCCTGAAGCCGACGACATTCAACTGCAAGAGAGATTCATGGCTTTGTGCGCAGAACTCACCGGGGTTTCATTACCCGAGTAGCTTGGGAATGAACCGGGTAACCTCAGCGCATTTGATATAACCGGATTAAGAGAAATTACAATTGGGTTGCTGTTTAGGGCCTGTTTTTCAATAAATTGGCCCTAAACAGGATGTCACATTTTTATTAATACCAGTTGAATTCATGCTTCTCCAAGGCTGCTTTCTGCCTACCACAATCTTCATCTTTTTTATACATCAGTTGGCAAATGGGGCAATAGCTCCATAGGGATAAAACCTGGGTCAACACCAGTTTCTTTTTCTCCTGTCTTTACTTTTGATAGGATTGATTCCAGAAGGGGCAACATGTTGTTCAGGTTGTTTGTTTTGATCAAGAAATTCCAAAGCGGTTCAAACTTCTTCCACCCGCCGGTGTAAAAGAAATGTTTCAGCTTGTGCTTGTGCGAAGAGTGGTTCATGCTGGATTTGAAAATATTAGTCCAGCTATAAAACTCCTTATAGGCCCAATCATACCCATTCTTCAGTTCCTCGGCGGTTAGGTTGGTGGTTTGGTAGACTACATTTCTGGTATCATATAAGTCCCAGTTCCTGGTGAGGATTCGCCCTTGTTGTTCCATATCCTTGAACAGCTTTGTTCCGGGGTAGGGCGTTAGCACGTGGTAGGTAGAAGTGGTGATCCCATTGTTCACGCCCCAGTCCACGGTGCGCTTGAAAACGTCTTTGTCATCTTCATCCAGCCCGAAAACGAAGCTGCCGTTGATCATGATCCCTAAGGAATGAAGCCGGTTGACGGCCTTCTGATAGTCTTTCTCCAGGTTTTGTTTCTTATTGCTCTGCTTCAAATTAGCGGGCGAGAACGTTTCAAAGCCAACAAACAAACTTCTTAAGCCCGCCTCGGCGGCTTTTTCAATGAGGTTCCCCCTTAGAATGGAATCCACGGTGGCCGCTCCTTGAAACACCCTGTTCATGCCTTTCATGCCCTCAAAAAGGTTAGCAGCGAATTTGGCGTTACCCAGCAAGTGGTCATCCAGAAAATAAAGGTGACGGCCTGGGAGCCGATCGATCTCCGCCAGGGCATCGTCCACTATCTGGGTGTAAAAACCTTTACCTCCTTCAAAAAATGCGTCTTTATAACAGAAGCTGCAATGATGGGGGCAACCCCTGGTAACCACAATAGAGTTGGGGACCAGGTATTTACTTCGTTTAATGAGATCCCTTCTGATGGGCGGAATCTTGTCCAAGGTTCTGATGCTTGAGCTATAGACTTTCTTAGGACTTTTATTCTTAAAGTCCTTCAGAAACTGTGGGAACGTTTCTTCTCCCGGCCCCAGGAAGATGGTGTCTGCGTGCGGGGCAGCTTCGTCTGGAAGGGAGGTAACATGAAGGCCGCCCAGTAACACATAAGCACCCTGCTTTCTGTAATGGTCCGCAATCTTGTAAGACCGGTAGGCATTGGTGATGTATACCTGAATAATGACCAGTTCGGGGTTATCGTTGAGGTTAAGTTCTTCCACGTGTTGGTCCTGCAGGTCCACCTCATCATCGGGGGATAAGTAGGCCGCTAGGGTGGCTAAGCCCAAAGGCGGAAATAAAGAATACTTGATTGGCCTCCAAAAGGGGCTTTCTGCTTCTGCCAGGGCGGGTAAGATTAGCTTTACTTTCAATTGGTTTGCGTTTCTAATGACAGACTACTTTTGACATTTTATAGGCTCCAGCTTTTGACCTTAAGAAAGTGAAGTAAGACTTCTTTGCGATTCTGTTTGGCTGGTGTCGGACCTGAATCTTTATCTGAGAACTCTGTTTCGTGTCTGTTTTCCTGAAAACAGACCCGAAACAGTTGCACGGACAGAAGTACAGTTCTCCTGCGGCTGCTATCGGCTGCTGGTTTGGTCGCCAGATCTAGTGAACCTGATGTTGCGGACCACTGGGTTGCTATAGTCCAGGGCCACTACCTTCCCAGATTTATCCCGGACGAACCGCAGTGTCAGGCCGCCTAGCTGAAAGGTGTCCTGGCTGACGGGCTTGAATTCAAAGTCGGGGCCAGGGGCATCATTGGCACGACCCATCAGGCTGTTGTTGGCGGAACTCATTTCGAAAAACGCGCCAATCTCATTGTTCTGGTACCGGCCAGCGAAGGCTTGAAGGTCAGCGGCGGTGGGAGTATAGGGTTGGGCACGGCGGTATGTAGTGGTTTTGCCCTCCATGGATTTCAGCTCAAATTGATCAGGGGAGAGGAAGTGCAGCTCAAATTCATCCTGCGACATGAACTGCACAAAGGCCCCGAAGCGGCGATAACGGTCTTTGCCCGCCGGCACCAACCCCGGTCCGCCCGCCACCCTGAATCTGTCCCGGTCTATGGCCAGACGCAGCGGCTCGCCGGTTTTCTCGTTGAAGAACAAACCTGTCTTGCCTTTGGCTTCTTCCAGGGCCTCCCCGGTGAGGGCAGGCGGGGTGTTGGCTAGAGCTTTCTGGGAGTCTGCGTAGGTCACAAACTGGTCCACAATGCGCTCGGCCAGACCTGTGGCAGGCTTTGCATCTGAATTACACAAAACAGCCACAGAAACGCCTTGCTCTGGAAAACGGCCTAACCAGGTATGGTACCCGGCCGCGCCGCCAGAGTGCCACACTTCTTTGACCCCGCGGTAGGCTTCCAGGAAGAGGCCTCGGCCGTAACCCAGCTTTCTGCCGTTGTTCAGTTTGGCCGGTTCCTGCAGCTTATCTGTGACAAACTTTCCCAGACGGTTATTGTCCAAAGCATCGTTCCAAAGGATAAGGTCCCCTGCCGTGCTGAGAATGGCGCCACCGCCCCGGTCGTTGCCCAGGTACATGTCCAGTTTCCAACCATCCTTCGTTTTCTCGTATCCCAGTGCCCGGTTTTTCACGGAGGCGGTCATGTCGGTAACGTAGGAGGTGGACTTCATCCCGAGCGGCTCAAAAAGGTGTTTCCGAGCGAAATCTGCAAATGGCATTCCGCTGGTGCGCGCCACAATCTCTACCAGTAACACATAACCGCTGTTGGAGTAAGACCATTCCTCGCCGGGTTTGAAGTTAAGCCCGCGCTGACGGAGAATGAGCGTAATGGCTTCCGGTTTCCCGTTGGCCAGTGGCAACAAACCCGTCCAGTCCCGGATGCCGCTGGTATGGGTAAGCAGATGGTCCAGCGTGATTTTTTGGCCGTAATCTGGCAACTCTGGAAGGTACTTTTGGATGTCCTCGGTAAGGGATAGTTTTTTCTCCTGCACTAATAGCAGGGTTGACGCGGCAATGAACTGCTTCCTCACCGACCCAATGTCGAACACCGAATTCAGGTCTAGGGGTACTTCCCGCTCAAGATCGGCAGCACCGTAAGCGCGGTTCACGACCACTTTTCCGTTCTGCGAGACCGCACAAACGCACCCCGGTGTTTCCTTTGAGGCCCAACTGAATACCTTGTCTACCTCGGCAGTTTTATTCTGCGCTAATGCCGGATAACTAGCAGAAAATATGGTAGTAATTGTGAGCATAAATAGGTGAAAGGCACCTGTGTAAATTGCTTTTTTAAGTCCTTTAGTTAAGAGAAAGGAACCTGTGGAAATTTTGATTGATTTTGTTTTCATATGCTTTATAATTTAGATGAATAGGAGTAGAAGTTTTAAATTTGGAAGTTTATAAAGTGCTTTGTAATTCAAAGCGTAAATAGAATAAATAAGCAATAAACGTTCTGATTAGGTGCGTATAGGAACACCCAATGTAGTTTTGAATATAAGTAGGATTTACCTAAAAAATTAGAGCTGTATTCTCTGCCTGGACAGAATAAAGAAGTTTATTTAGCAGAAGCTTTATAATAAGTCTCCAGGCAGGAATTAAGTGTTTGTCCTTCCTGATGAATGCAATCACAAAAAGTGTAACATGCTTCTGAGTTATCGCTGTCAGGACATTGGGTTTGGCATTCCTTCAGCGTATTCCGGGGCATCATTTCATTTCCATAAACCGCAAACACCACTACTACGGCGAAGGCAGTTGCCACCCCCGAAAAGAACTTAATGGGGAATTTAGGGTCCAATTGCTGCCATTTGGTTCTCAACCTTTGCCGGGAAGGCTGGTTGAAGGGTAGGATAGACTTCCAAGTAGGATAGTACCAGCAAATGAGGTATAGATTGGCCAGCACCATCAATGGCGAGGTAAGCCGAGACCCATCAAACCGGACGGCCAGAGAGAGAATGCAAATGTTTAGAATAATGGGGAAGTAGATAAAGGCTCCCAGGATTATCGTGCGCGGGATGAGCAATAATACGCCGGCCAGAACCTGCATCACCCCAATTATGGTGTAATAATATCCAGTGTGGTGAAGCGCTTCCAGATAATTCCCCATAGGGTGATTCACAGAAAGGGCCGTAAACCGCTCACCCATGATTTTCACGATCCCAGGCGGAATGAAGCCAACCGCCAATAGAAGCCGGCAGAATATGGAGAACAGCCAGAGCCACCTGTTTTCCCTTGCCTGGGTATGAAGTTGGTCTAATTTGGTAGATATGCTCATTGCCATGAAGTATGTTGCCGCGCTGCCATTCCTTTTAGTTTCAATAAAAACCTTACAGTTTATCAATCATATCACCGAGGTCACTCACCCCTAAAGTGAACATCATAATGATCACGAACAGAATGACCTTCACCGCAACCGAGATAGAGAAGCCCAGTCTTCTATGGAGAAAGCCGTTGGCCGGAGGAAAGTAAATCAAGGACAATAACAAGTAGCCCATCGCCGGTATTGGATGCACCAGAAACAAATTAAGTACGCCAATGACAACAATAATCAAGAAGACTGCCCAGGCAATCATGGGAAAAGAGCTAGTATTTGCATTCATATATCCGTTTTTAAATTTTGGTGTGTGAAACAAGTCATTGCACTATTTTAGGCATGTTTTTTTATAATTAGTGGAAAAGCGTAATTAGAAGCTCATTCTCATTAAATTAATTTTATCAAACAATTCTCCCACTCCTAAGGCGGCCCATATGATAAATAAACCTAATGCTATTTTAATCCATATTGGCAGTGATAAACCAAACCTGCTTTTGATGTAATTAATTGCAGGAGGGAAGTACACGAAGGATAAGAGCAATAGAAATACTCCGAACCCTGGATCATTTCCCCAAAAGGTGTTCACTATACCAATGGCAAAAACCACCAATCCAAATAGCCAATTGGAAAGGCTGCTGCTTACACTTATTTCTTTGTTCATGATATTCTTTAATTATGATTTTAAAACAAAACTTTCACCTAACAGAACCAGCACCTGTACTGCAGTGGGCTCTGTTACTTGGTTATTTAAACCCAAAAAATAGGGGGAAAAGGAAAACCACGATGATGGTCCAGACAAAGTAAACCGGCAGGTACAGTACAATGGCTTTCCCAACCTGGTTGATGGCTGCTTTCCTGGTGATGGTCTTAAATAGCATCACGGTCACCAACAACAGGTGGACGAGCATGAGTACATTGGCTCCCATGACGGCCACCCGGTTAGGCGTAATGCCCCACTCTGAGATGCGGAAAGAAATGGCGGAAAGCGCGATGCCGTTTACCACTACCGTTACGGAAGATAAAAGCAGGAGCACCCAGATACCCCAGGTGGACTTCTCCTGGGCAGATGTCTCGGCTACGGAGAAAAAGATCAAGGCCATTACCCCAATCAGGAGCACGTTGAACAGCATCAGGAATTCCCGGTCATTGTAGGGGTCTTTGCCGGAGTAGATGATGGCACCTAGGTAAATGATTAGCATGACCAATACCAGCGGACTGAAGATCTTGGCAATTACCGGTGATACTTTGTTCACCAATTGCGGATTGGTTTGGGTGAGGTAAGTGGCCACAATAGGAACTGCCACCGCCCCGAAAACCACCACATACTCGGTGTAGAACTTCTCAATCTTTAACCCGATCAGCTCGAACAAACCGAGGGTAATGCCCGTCATCATGACTCCAGCAATCACCAACATCGCTGACATCACTGCCAGGTCGCCGTTAAACCGTAGGTATTCCAGCCGTTTGGAGTAGTCTCTGAGGCTTTGGCCGGTAAAAGATACCCCAAGCATCACCCACAAGAGTAAAGGCAAATGGATGCAGGCCAGAATGAGGGTATCGCTGGTGGTGGAGTTTGGCAGGGAGTTGATGTACACCAGGCAAACGGCCATCACGCCAAAGACAAACATGATCTTTTTGCCTGACAGGTGATTCTTCCAGGCGAAATAAGCCGCCAGAAAGGGAAACACCAGAAACCCGATGTTACGCGGATAGAAGAACTCTTCGGTGATGTTGAAGATGTTGGGTATTTTGGCCAGCACACCAGCCAGGAGGGAGGCGAGCACCACAAACAGAAACTCTTTTCTTGATCCCCAGGAGATGGCTTCTGATTCATAGGTCAATCGTTCGTGCCAGAAATCGGCCAGGGTATTCCCGCTGAGTTGCGGGTAAAGACCACTGAACTCCTGCTTGAAACCGGCCTTGTTGGTCCGGTACAGCTTCTCTAAGTGCCTCGGGTCGTTGAGATGGGTAAGGATTTCCTCTTTCATGGGTGTCAATTTTAATTCTTTAGATAAAGGCTTCATCAATTGCAGTGAAGGGCGCGCGGGATGTACAACTTGGAATCCACGCTTTGGGGCTGTTTTCCCGAAAACAGCCTAAAAACAAGGAGGCTGTTTATATGGAAGGTAGATGCGTGATTGCAGCCTTGTAAAACCGCAGCTTGGATTCATCTGCTTCTAATTCCACATAGTTCCTGCCAGGCCCAACACGGTTCCAAGCCATAGTCCTATCAAGTAAACCACAATGCTTAGGAGAATGGCCAAGGTACTGTTAAAACCCCGGGAGCTCTGGTAAGCCATAAAAGCGTAAAAGGCCCCACCCGTGGCACCCGCCAACGGAGTGATGATGAGCGGTCTTATCATCCAGTACTTTCCCCAGGCCGGATTTGGGTAATCCACACCAAATACAAAAAAGGAGATGACCATTAAGGCAATGGCGGCCCCAATCAGCACGGGCTTCATAATGGATACCAGATGGTTGGGCTGGGCTGTTAAATTGTTCTGAGTTGTCATGATACTATGGCTTTTAAGGTTTATATTATTAATTAGGGATTATTAAAGTACTTTGAATTACAAAGTTTATGCGCAAAAAAATTAGCTTCCTTGCCGGTTACTCAAAATGAGCTTCTCCAGCGCATCTAAGTGGCTTTTAAAGGCCTGTCGGCCAGCATCTGTGGCATGATAGGTGGTTTGGGGCTTACGGCCCACAAACTGCTTTTCCACGCGCAGGTACTCGGCTTCTTCCAGGGCCCGCAAGTGACTGGCCAGGTTTCCGTCAGTTAACTGCAGGGTATCCTTGAGGGTGCTGAAGTCAACTTTGTCCTCCACCATCAGCACTGACATAATGCCCAATCTTGCCTTGCTCTCAAAGGCTTTGTTTATATTCTCTAAATAGTTCTTCACTGGTCTGCTAGCGTTCGTACTTAAAATACACCAGCGCACCATACACTATGTGCAGCATGCCAAATCCTATGGTCCAGGACAGCAGCCCATAACTCACAAAGAAGCTGGCCACCAGGCCAAGCACAATCTCAATAATACCCAGGTAACGGATGTCACTGATGGTGTACTTACTGCCATTCAATAAGGCCAATCCATAAAATACCAGCATGGCCGGGGCCACCAAATACAACAGGTTATGGTAAATCAGGACAGCGCAAAATACCCCGCCGGCGGCCAATGGAATGGTCAGGTTTACAGCCAGTCTCCTGGATTGGCTGTCCCAAACCCGATGGTTTTTTCTACGCGCATTCCGGACCGTAAAATAAGTGGCCGTACAAATACCCAGGAAAAGCACGGCAGCCGCAGTACCTAAGAGGAAGAGAATGTCCTGGCGGGTGAAAGAGCGGCCCAGGTCATCATAATAGTTGATGTTGCGCTGGCTAAAGTACCACTTCACCACAGCCGCTCCCGCAAGTGCCAACAGACCCGGGAAAACCCCGGATAATCCGCTGAGCGAGATAAAGCGGGAAGAACGATCCATGATGTTCCGGATCTCATGCAGGGTTTCTAGTTGCTCTTGCTGCTGGTTCATGTTAAAGTACTTTGCGTTTCAAAGTTACTTAAATATTCTTTCAACGCAAGTATTTTTTAAAAGATTAGTCCTGGAACATGGTCAATAGCCACTACCGTACCTAATTGGGTGAATCAGGTAGGTAGTAGTGACTGATTAAGGTGTAGAGTTGAGAGAATGTAATGCTTTTGCAGAATTGACATTAAAACGCGGAAGTTTGGCAAGGTGGTCAGCAGAACTCAAGGAAGAACCCTTCTGCTAAGCAGGTTTTTTAAAGAAACGCTGCTTTGTGGAGGCTATTTGAAATCTTGGTGAGCTATACACTAAATAGAAATCATGGAAATGAAGCAGATGTATCCAATGGTTGTAAATTTGCCTTTACCGCTGCAAAAAGTAGCTGATAACTGTGATGGCGTACTTGTTTCGGTCACCTATGAAGTGCTGGTCGTCAAATCTCACCAATCCATCTTTCCCTAAGTAAGTGTACACATTGAAAGGTTGTAACAAGTAGTGCAATTCCACCATTTCCACAATTCGCTTAAATAAAAGGTCTCCCTCCAGCATTTTTTCAGATTTTTCCATATAATAAAACAACTAATAATCACTATTTATATGGGATTGCGGAAGGAAAGTTGAAGGGGTAAATACTCGATTATTCTTGATAAATACTCATTTTAAGAAACCTGTGAAAAAGCTGTAGTTTATTTGGCTTTTGCATTCATCAATCGGTTTTCCCTTTTTAAGGAAGGCAGCTATTATAGGCTAAGTTTGACCTTCCACCTGAAGTATGGTAATTCTTCAATAGCCTTCATTCTGGAGGTAACCAATGCAGGCCTGCAATTCGCAGGCTTGGTCATTATTTCATTGGTTAGTCTGGAGCAAACCAAGATTAAAGCTTTGGGTAAAATGGAATTCAGGTTTAATCAAGTTTAATGCACCTGCCACCCATTACTTTCAAGCCATCGGGGAATTGTTTCCAAACCCTGAAGTAGCGGAATTTTCCTTGAATTGGGTTCCCCAACATGGTGCCTTTTGTATCATAGACCACCACTGCAAGAGCGGTATCACCAATGATTCTTACTTGCTCAAAGGTCGGGATTAGCTGCTCTACTTCCATTTCGCCGGCCCGGTGAGAGGCCAGGTCCATTTCTTTGGTAATGATTTGGCCATTGGGGGCCAGGAACAGCAGGTCTTTGTGGAGGGATTTTTCCAGGAACTTGATGTCGCTGTCTTTTATTCCTTCAATGAGTCTTTCCTCCATTCCTAAAATTTCAGGTTCGCTTATAATCATTGCCAGTTATTTTGGTTTTACAATCCAATTGAATTCAATTCTGGTTTCGCCTCAGTAAAGGTTTTGGAACGGCGATGTAGTTATTGTTCATAGCGATAGTCCATAAGAAGTATGCAAAGCCAGAAGGATCTCCTTAGCTTTTTACCCGGGTGAAATAGGGGATGGTTTCCAGATCGGCAGGGTAGTCTATGGTTATATTTCCTTTCCATATTTTGCCGTGCTGGTCTTGCCATTGGCCTTGGGGTAAGGCTATCTTGCGTGAGGCTGCACCTTTGGTCAGGATAGGGGCAATCAAATAGGTATTTCCTAACATAAACTGATCATTGATCTTCTCAAAGCCTTGGTTTGGGAATTCGTACTCCATCATGCGTACCACTGGCTCACCCTTTTGAGCGGCTGATTTTACCAACTCCATAATGATAGGCACAAATTTCTGGCGTAGAACAACGGCCTCTTTCACCGCCTTCACGTGCTTTTGGTCCAGTATCCGGAATGGGTTTACAGAGAACTGCATCATGGGCATAAAGGCATGGCACTGGGCAGACCTGACGATGAGCTCCTGGTCAATTTGCTTTAAGTCCAGAAAGGAACCGAACTCCCCGCCGCCAATCATATCTGGGCAGGAGAAAGGGTAACCCATTAGCCCCTGCAGTGTAATCTGGGGAATCAATTTCTGTAAATCCTCCCAGTTGTGGGCTTTGTCTGCCAGGCGTTGCGCCAGCGGTTCGCCGCCAACTTTCCAGGCCGCCCTGTACTCGTTCAGCGGGTAATCTATCCCCAGCTTATTAAACAGCATGCTCTGTTGGTGCGGAGAAATGTTGCCGTATGATTTCCCATCGTTGTAAAACCGGATATCACCAGCATCGAACTTAAAGCCATCCACGCCATACTTGTTTTGCAGGTAATCTAATCTGCCTTTGAACCACTTGGCCCCGTTTGGGTGGCTCAGGTCTATGACGGCGCTTATGCCGTTCCACCAATCCACCATCATAGGTTTTGTGCCCTCGCTATTCAATAGCAAGCCACCTGTCTGGATTAATTGCCGGTATTCACGGGAGTCTGGGCTCACAAACGGGCAAACCCAAAGCATCACCTTGAACCCCAGGCTATGGAGGGTATCCATCATGGCTTTTGGGTCAGGAAACTTATTCGCGTCAAACTCCCATACCCCATAGTCATGCTGCCAGGTATCATCAATCATGATAACTCCGGGTGGCATGCCGTTCTTAAGCATGGATTGGGCATAACCCAGCACATCCTTTTGGTTTTGATTGTAGGTCAGTTCTATCCAGGTGTTATACTGGGGGTTTCGGAACAAATCTGGATGAGCTACCTGGCCTTTGAAGGAAAAGTGTTTGGAAGCCACCTCTCTATAAGCTTCTTTCAGTGTTTTGCCCGCGGTCTGCACTATAAGATTGCCTCTTCCTTCAATCTCAATACCATTATCATTCACCACAAAGGCCACAGGTTCCTCGGTGAAAAGGTAGCGTCCCTTGCTGGAGATAAAAAGTGGTTGAAGTTGATTATACGTGTTGGCTTTCACCATGTCAAAGCCGAAGCCTTTAATCAGGGGCATCAAATGGCCTTTGTCAATTATGCCTACGTACCATGCTTCCCCTTTCTGGAATTTGATCTCGGTATTGTCTTGAGAATACGCCGATATTGCTAAAAAGAGCCCTAAAACCAGACAAAGTATTTTCATGGTGTGAAGCCGTTATGAAATCAATTGTTGTAATGGGTTTATAGCCGATGATGATGCTTGAGTAAAACCCAAGGGCTTCTTCAACAGCACTTCATCATCAATTGCCTTTTTGACTTTGTTTGAGCAAGAACAAACACTTTTATAAAGATTGCCCTAAATACTTGAAGCCAATATACAATTTCCTAGATGCTTCTCTAATGGATTAGATTGTCTGTTTAAATGAATTCGATAGACGTAAACAATTTGCCCTTATAAAGGAGCCGCCAACTCACGCTAAAAACAGGGTTAAAATTTAAGCGAGCCATTTATATAGACATTGTTGATAGAATACAATCACAAATAAAGTGTCTGCATTAAGGAAATGATACAATTGGGCGGAAAATTAAACAGATGTGACCTAGCCTCTGGTCAAGCAAGAATGAAACGGTTAAGCCAGGTGCCGCTACCTTTCTTGTAAACGGACAAAGGAGAGAGGTGAAGCCTATTTGTTCGGCCAGAGTATCCTTAGATTCAACGGCCATTTGCTTTCGCCCAGCGTTTTATCTCCTTCTTGTTTTCTGCTTTGCTTAAAATGCAGGAAGTTAGAAAAATTCAATTGTGGGTAGAATTATGCAGGACGGTCCGTTTACATACCAGCACATCATAATCCTGAAACTGCAGGCTGGCTTCAGGAGGGAGGAGTTTAGCCGGGGAGACTCCGTTGAAGGGGTTATTCTGTTGGCGCTCAGTTTTCGATTCTTGCTGACCCATCTGGAAGGATTCAACCTGGACCAAGCGTTTCTTCAGGAAGCTTCCTGGCAAGTAGACCTTCTGCAGTACGAGGCTTGCTCCATAACTTCTTCCCCTAAGCAGGATACGTATTCATACCTGAAGGCTTTTCATGACACCCGTAAAGTGTTTCTCAGGCTGCTATCCCAATTAGAATTGCCATGCCAGGTCTAGCTAGCATGAATTGTATAGTTTCATTCTCACTTTCATACCCTGCTGCGTTTTTGGTTTTAGGGGCGTTTTTAGTAAACTAGGGTAAATAACCTGCTAATAGGCTATAACTGAAAGCCCCTTCTGATCCCCCAAAAACAGCAATAGCGTTTGTCCAAATCTCAAACAATTAGGCAATGATAGACAAATTACCTTTTAAGGAGATTCCACCACCGGCCTTTGACAATGACTTTGTGTCCATTCTCCTTTTTGAATCGCGGTCCTTACTTGTATTGGAATGGAAGCGCCAGATTTCATTGGAAGAGCGAAAAGTAGGCTTCTGGAAGGGGCTTGAGTTAACAAACCAGTACCAGATCAAGAACTGGATCATTGATGATTTGCAGCTTTATATCATCAGTCCCGAGGAAAAAGAATGGGTGATTACCGAATGGACCACCGAAGCCTCTAAATCCTCTATCCTGAAACTGGGTGTGGTTTGCGCAGACTACTACCCAGCTTTGGTAGCGAACACAGAGTTCACTGATCAGGGTAAAGAGCAATATGAGTCAAAAGGCGTCATTGAGCACGAAGTGTTCACTGATTACACAAGTGCCCTTTTCTGGATTTATCCGGATGGTGCAGTTTGAGATTAAATCCCTGAGCGAAGTTTAGGGCTTGTTTTTCGCAAAGAAGCTATAAACTGCCAATTACTAAAATGAGGGAAGGGAAAAGCAGAAGGTTCTGGTTGTTGATCTGTGCCTTTTGGAGGGGTTAGGCAAAAAAATGCCTGCCGGTGACAAGTCGGCAGGCAAACAGACAAACAACAAAAAAACTGAAACAAGAAACTAACTTCCGCATGGGGGGCTACGGAAGACAACTCAAAAACTAATAGCGTATTCCAGGGTGTCCTGTAAGGGAATCAAATTCAAAGGTTCCTAAAAAGAATCCGTCCAGAACAAAGCCTTCAGACAAGGTAGTGGTAGAGAATTCCATTATATTTTTTGCAGAGGAAGAGGCAGAGATTGAGGTTTTGCTAAAAACAGTTTGGCTGGTCTGCCCACCGGGCTTCTTAGAAGCCTGTAAGCTTATTTGCAGGCTTACCTGGTTCTGAGAACTGTTTTTACTCCCTAACCCTAAGATGTCCATCTTCATTTGCTCTTTTAATATGGTACAATGATAGAGGGTCTCATGCTGCGGAAACAGGAAACTATTGCAGATTCTATAACTATAAAGTATAGTCTATGAAACAGGACAAAACAATGTCATTAGTAGGTTTATTGTTAATAATACCCTGTTGGAGCGAAAATGATAGGAAAATTTCGGCGTAAAACCTCTATTTTGTAACAGATTTGTGCCTGCTGTGGACAGTTATTTTGTTGCCTAAAACCTGAAGGCTAAAGATACTGGCGAGGAGAAAAGTGGCCGGGAAAGCTAAAAGCCACCAAGCTTCAATGGAGAAGCGTGCGTTAGCTAGCATTTTACCCCAGGAAGGTACATCCGCCGGAATGCCAATTCCCAGGTACGCCAAAGTTGAACCAACCCCCAGCAATCCCGAAGCAGCAAAGCAGAAGTTTGTTAAAATGGGTCCTTTTAAGGAAGGCAAAAGGTAATGGGTAAAAACCCGGTAGAAAGGTATGCCCAATGCCTGGGCTGATTCATAGTAAGAATCTTTTTTCAGCTGTAGAACGCTGGCCCTGGCAATGCGGGCCGGTAGAATCCAATAGGTTGCACAGATCCAACCCATCAGGGTGCCCAAAGAAAAAGGGGTGAAAGCCGTAAGCAGCAACAGTAAAAGCAACTTCGGTAGCGCCGACCATATATTGATGATCTTCTGTAGCCAATCATCCACAGCCAATGTGATAAATCTCCTATTCCCGGGTTTTACTGGGGAGCCTTCTTTGGTCAACAGAAGGTAGAGCCAAGGAAAACTGCTGCCGTAATAAACCCACCGGATGAGCGCTGATTCTGCAAAAACAGGCCAAAAATGTATGACAGGATACAAGATGCCGTAAACCGTTAAAAGTAAAACCAAGGCAAAGAACCTTACCAAAGGTATTCTCCAGCCGTGATTTCCTGCTATAGCGGCTATAGTTCCCAAGGCGACTCCAATCAAAGAGGCAACGACTAAGGGTGGAATGGCTAATAGCCAGGCCGTACGGCAACTAAGAAACAAGTAAAACAAAACGTCCCTTCCTAATCCGTCGGTGCCCAGGAGATGTTCAACCGTGGTGAAAGGTGGGAGGTAGGCTTGCTCTGGTATGGCCACCACCTGCTCACCCCGCAAAACCAGAATCTGGGAAAGAAGGGCCGCTACCGTGAAAATCAACAACCAGGTTAAGGATGCCTTTTCCGCCAGAGACATTGGGCTATTTGTTTTAGATCTCCCCATGATGCCCCTTAGTTGTTTCTCATTCTTGGGTCCACCCACCCGTACACCAACTCAGTAAGTCCTACTACCAACAGCCGGAAGGTTAATAGTGTGAGGGTTAGCCCTACCAGTACCGGGTAATCTGGGGTAAGAATGGATTGCGTTAACAGGCTGCCAATACCAGGTAATGAAAACGTTATTTCCACCACTAGAATACCAGCCATGAGACCAATGATTACTTCGCTCAATAAGGTAATGCTAGGAAGCAGGGCATTGGGTAAAAGATGTTTTAAGAGCGTTTTTTGAAAAGTAAGCCCTTTTGCCAGGGCGGTGCGTTGGTACAGGGCAGATGTTTGGGAGGCCAGGCTCCGGTGGAACTGCAGCGTTAAGTGCGGTATGATCAGCAGTGACACGCAAAGGCTCCCCAGCAAGATAGAAGGGGAAGCCATGGAAGCCCATAATCCATTGTTACCATCAGTTTCCAAAGAAGGATAAACAGAACCGCCCATCAGCAAAAATACCCCTAACAAAGAGAGGGCAATGAGAAAGGCAGGGATACTGTCAAGGACAAACAAAAATTGTCTTAATAGAAAAGTGAAGGTGCTAACCGGATTTTGGGTGAAGTAAAGACCGGCAAAGAAAGAAACTAAAAGCGCAGCGGTAAACCCTACCATTCCTAAAGCAATGGTAACGGCAACGCCTTCCTTTATTTTGGTAGTGACCAGTTCATAGTCCTGGGTAGAAGAACCAAGGTTGCCATGCAGAAGTTGGGTTAGCCAATGGTGGTAGATGTTGTCTCGGCCTTGCCATTCCAGGGTTGGAAGATAATAATGTAAGGGGGCCCGTTGGGCAACCAGGTTTTGCCACGCGGTGAGTAGCGGCCGTGCGTTTGCCTCTGGTAATGATCGTAATAACCTGGCTATTTCTTTTTCCAGGGATTTGCGGTCAAGAGAGGCATCAAGAGAAGTCCAGTAGAGTAACTTTTTTAACAGGGGGCTCTTTTGCTCAGGTGCTTGGGGTAGCCATTGTTGCCAAACGTGGTAGAATATGGAGGCCTCCGGGAGGCCGTGCCTTAAAACTGCTTTGTTGACCCAAGGCTGGTCGGCGGCGGAGGGTTTTAACTGATCCGCTAACCTCTGGCCCTGGAGTTTTACTTTAAAGTAAAAGAGTGGCTTGTCCAGGCCAGTTCTCCTTTGGTAGTCTGCTCTAAGGCTGCTTCGGGAAGCGGCATCCGCAGCACCATAGGTGGCCTGGTCAATTTCATTCATTCCTTTGGGCCCATGGCCGGCCGGCAGCAAACGAGCCATCATGAACACAATAGAGGCGGTAAGCCACAGCGAAAAGGCAAATTTCAGAACCTGAAAAGCTACATTCCGCAATGCCATCCCTTTTTATTTCTTGAAGGTAGCTTTGGTCAGATCATAACCTGGTTTCAAGCCAGAGATGATGACAGAATCTAATTTTTTTGACACCGCAATTTTATTTTGCTGGAAGTAAAGCGGGATAAGGTTGCTTTCCTCCTGCATGGCTTTTTGCAGCGATTTAAGTAAAAGTGCTTTCTCTGCCGTGTGTTCTTCCACGGCAATCTTTTCTAGAAGCCGGTCGGTTTCAGCGTTCCCGAATCCGGTTACGTTGGCGCCGCCCTCCTTGGCGTTGGAGGTGTGCAGTATAGGAATAAGGTTGTAGGAGAACGGGGTTCCCACCAAAGTCCTGAAATAAACATCAAACTTATTGCTCTCCAGCCTCTCGCTTATTTGGCTGCTTTCCAAGGCTTGGAGCGTAACTGGTATCCCTAGAGACTTAGCATTCTGCTGGAAAAGCAAACTCATGTTTTCAAAGTCAGAGTTTCCGGCCCTATACAGTAACTCTAATGTAAGGGTTTGTGGCCTACCATTGATTTTTTGCTGCCACCCAGAGGAGGTTTGCTGCCAGCCGGCCGCATGCAACAGAGCCCTGGCTTTCTCCTGGTCATACTTGACCAGAGGCAGCTCGGCGTTATAGAAGTTTTTTTCCTGGGGGTGCACCAAGCCCACGGTTGGTGTAGCCAGGCCACCCTGTACAGATGAGATAATCTGAGGAACATTCAGCAAATGGGCTAAAGCTTGCCTGGTCAATCGATTTTCCAGCTTGGGATTATGCCCGTTTACCCCCATATAAACAAAATCAAAGGAGGTAGGGGAATAGAAGTTGTAAACCTGCTGGTATTTTTCTTCCCGTTTCATTTCCTGAAAGGTGACCAATGGGATATTGTCCATGACATCCAGGGCCTGAGACTTCAAAGCCAGCAAGGCTGCAGCGTTATCTGGTAAAACCTGAAACAGGATGCGGGAGGGATTTGCTCTCAGCACAGGAGCCTGAGCTATTGCCTTGTTTCCCCACCAGGCTTTCTTTTTTTCTAAGACCAGAGACTGGCCCGTGCTCCATTTTTTGAGCATATATGGACCACTTCCTTTTACCAGGGCTGTATCCCTAGCCATACCGGGCTGGTTTATGGTAGAGGCAAAGGCTTTAAAGGTGGCCGTATTAGAGAGAGAGTCAAATTTTTGCCTGATCAACTGATAGGGAACAGAAGCCAATATTCCTTTCGGGTCATACTGATGCGCTGGAAGCACAAAAAAGTCCCCCGTCATCAATTTCATCTCAGGGGTATACCCTGAGCAGATAAGGGTGAACCTTTTAGGGCTGTTTTTTGAGAATTGAATGTCTTTGATAAAATCATATTGACCCCGCCAACGCTCATTGTCTAATAAGGGGCTGTGCAGCATCTTAAGGGAAAACGCCACGTCCTGTGCCGTCACCGGAGAGCCATTGTCCCACTTCGCTTCTGGCCTAATGGTAAACGTAAAGTAAGAAAGGGAGTCTTCCCGCCTAATGCTGGGCAGGTCTGCAGCCAAAAGCGGTTGAATGGAGTTGTTCCCTAAATCAACTGTCAATAGACTTTGGTAGATATAATTGAGAATCTGAAGCGCAGGGGCATTGCCATAACTTAACGGGTGCAATGACTCAGGGTCTTGGGCAAACCTTACTATTATGGTTGGTTCCTTGGAGGGAGAAGAGCAAGCTGAAAGCCATAAAAAAAGTAAGCTAAGGCTCTTTGCGCAGTATTTTTTCATATAGAGCAAGAAGTACAGGCATACGCCACGCTCAATATTACAAAACTTGCCTCAAATAGCCTTAGCCCAATGACTGAACTCATAAAGATAGAGGCTAATCTATCTTTTATATCTGTAAAAAAGTACTTAGTCTCTGGTATCCCAAGTTCCGGATCCGCCATAACCGGTTTCCCCTGAACCTGTGCCAGTACCTCCTGTAGTTGTAGTACTGGTGGTTGTCTGGGTAGTATAAGTAGAGGTGGTTGTAGAGGTTGTGGAATTGGTTTTGTTGCTATCTTCTTCTTTTTTTTCCGCAGGATTGTTTCCTGTTAAAACTGAGAGTTGTAAGAGCAGAGCGATAAGTAATTCTACCATGACGTTTTTAGGATTAAAGTATAAAACAAATGTAGGCTGAAGACACTCCGGAAATAAAGGAAACAATAAACCTCTACTTAACTATTAAAAAAAGTATAAAAAATATAAAAAAATATAGAAATTCTTTTTAATATAAATGTATTTAGCTTATTTGATCTTAAAAGAACCTTAAGATTCAAAGCAAAATATATTTTACAATTTATAGATAGATTGCAATTATTCAAAAAATAGGGTTTTAATAATCATAAGATTCACTTGAATTAAGTAGATGGAGGAACTGAAAAAAATTATACGCATAATAGAAAAGAGAGGAGGTATTTCTCCTCAGATTTTTACGAACAATTCCAAAGAGAAGCGACTTTATCTGGAAGTGGTGAAAGGCAATATTACAGATGAGGAATCAGCAAAAGCTATACTTTACGGAAATAATGATGAGAGAGATGGCTTGAAAATGATTAAATCAAGATTGAGAAAAAAGTTAATGAATCAGCTTTTTCTCATGGATGATAGGAGAGAGGGATTGCCGGCTTCTCATTCTGTAGAGCAGAATTGTTTAGCTAAGTTTTATCAGGCAAGGGTGTTGATGGATGCTGGAGGTAACGATATTGCCCTTCCGCTTTTAAAGCAGGTATTGGCTAAAACAGTAGAATACGATTTTAATTATATTTCTTCAATTTGCTTAAGACTTATTCTCCAGTCTTGTGTTAACTTAAAAGAGAAAACATTCTTTTATAAAGCCCTTAAACAACTGAATGAGTTAGCTCCTAAAGTGACTGCTGACCAGGAGTCTGAATTGCTTTTTTTGCAAGCTAATATTGAGCTAAGCAACTCTGTAGTAGCAAGAAAAAATTACCTGAAAAAAATTGATGAAGTCCTGGATAAAATGTTATCGTTATGGCAGCAAGCCCTTACTTTTGAGACATTTCATAACTATTACCGGCTATCTATCTGGTCGCATGAATTAACCGGTGATTTTGACAAAATTGTTCTGGTAACTAACATGTCAGAAAAGGTGCTTCAGGAGTACAAGTTTGTAGCTAACCGAATAGATATAAGATTTAATAAATTTATTCAGGTATACGCCCACCTAAGAGCCAAGAAATTAGAAGAAGGATTGATTCTGGCCAATACTTATCTTCCTTTATTCTCCACTTCCAGCAATAACTGGTTCGCTTACATGGAGAATTATACCTTATTAGCCATACACGCCAAGAAATATGAGGTGGCACATATGTTGCTGCACCAGGTACAGGAAAACCCTTTTATAAAGAAGATAAACAAATTGGCGCAGGAAAGATGGACCTTGCTGGAAGCCTATTTGCAGTTTATTGCCCCTCAGAAAGAAAGCCCTCTAAAATGGAAAAGTTTGGTGCAAAACGCACCATCTTACAGTAAAGACAAAGAAGGATTCAACGTTGCCATTCTTATTCTTCAGGTAATGTACTACCTTGAAATTGTTGATTTTGAAGCCTTGGAGTATAGAGTAGATTCTTTGAAAAAATATGCCCAACACCATTTTAAAGACAGTTTTAGCGAGCGTAGCCGTATTTTCTTTAAGCTCTTAACAGTGTTAGTTAGGTCAAATTTTGAATATTCTACAACCCATAAAAAAGGTCATTATTTATACCACAAATTGCAAAAAACACCCACGCCTGGTGATGCTTATGCCGAGATTGAAATCATTCCCTATGAGCATTTGTGGGAATTTATTTTGGAAAGGATTAAGAGGTCAGCCTTATATGTAAAATAAATACACAGTTTTATTTCAGAACTGAACTCTATAGCCCAGGTAGGGGTAAATGCCCAATTGGTAGTAAGTTTTGGCTTCATTCTGTTCCAGGTCCCAACCGTAATACAGTTCGTTTTTACGGTTAGTTAAGTTATCTGCCGCGGCAAAAATCCAATGGGTAGTTTTATGGGTGTTTAGTTGATAAGATAGCCTTAGATCAGTTCTGAAATATCTTCTTAACCTGGGGTGATAGGCATTGGCTACATCGTAGTAAATCTTATCGGTTTCCTCGTTTTTGGTTCTGATTTCATCAATGGGAATATATCTTCTTCCGCCGGCATAATTTACCCTTAGATCTAATGATAAATGGTGCCGGTTGGCTTGGTCTAAATGGAACTCCTTGCCAATCAAAAAATTAGATATAAAACCTATACTGAATGCCGTTGGTCTTTTTTGTCCATCTCCACCGGTAAAGGAAGACCTGAGAAAGGATACATTACCCAAAGCATAGATTCCTTTTTTGAGGAACCGTTCTGCCGTTAGTTCCAGCCCATAGTTTTTGCCTGTACCGGTACTAACCACGCTATCAACTGTCACAAAACTATAATCGGTGCCGAGATTAAGCATGGAGAAAGCTTCTTCCCCTTCTCGCTTACTAACCGGTACTTTGTAATGGTATTGATAGTACGTTTCGGCTTTCAAGCGCCAACTGTTATTGATATTGTAGTTATAGCCAAGTACAACTTGGCGGCTTCTGGTGAAGTCCAGTTGGTTATAGGGTTGGTTGAATTCGGGCTTTTCCTGTGAAAAGAAGCGGTATTCATAATACACCAAAGGTTGGGTTTGACTGTGCAAGCCGGCAGAGAGGTAAACCTTTTGAGCATTGGAGATAAAGTAATCCAGAGAGAGCCTGGGTTCTACTGATATTCTGTCTCCAATAGAAAACCTTTGGCTGTAGAGCCCGGCCTGAAAATCCAGACGGTTGGTGAGGGAAATTTTAGATAGGAGATAGGCTTGTAAAAGCGAGGCAGCGCCATTGGCATCCAGCGGAATCTCATATACATCCCTTTGGTCCTGGTACATGATCTCTTGGTTGTTGTAATACATCTTCTGCCAGGTTAAGCCGCTTTTGAAAAGAACCCGGTGATTTGGTTTATGGGTGACGTTAAACCGGGTAATCAGCTGTTTCTCAAAGTTGCGCAAGTAATAAAACAACCTGGAGGTACGGTTTCGGTAATTGGCGATACTGGTGGCCTCCACCTGGCTTCCAGAGGCTGAAATAATAAGCTCGGTTACTGTTTTAGGGATGTTGGAATAAGTATGATGCACCCCAAAGGCGTACATCTGGTTATACAGCGTAGGTTCAAGCCGGTACCTTACTTTTCCCCAGGTGGTGGTATCTGGGTCTATGTCATAGATGGTGACGCTGCTACTGCCCGCAATTCCCCAGGCCGTAAACTTGCCCGCTTTAGGGGTAGGCAGCACGAATTTAAAGGCGCCGTCCTGGTACCGGGGAAGTCCTTCGTAGCCCATGCTTACGCCAATCTTCTCCAGCGGCCTGAAAGTGAAAAGGCGCATACTTCCCAGAAAAGATCCACCCCATTTCTTCACCAAGGGCCCTTCCGTGACAACCTCCATTCCGTTCAGGCCCACCTGGATGGTATTCTCTACTTTCTTGTTGTTTCCTTCCCTCAGGCGCACATCCATGACAGCCCCTATACGGTTTCCGTATTCGGCCGGGAAGGCGCCGGTCAGGAAGTCTGAGTTGGCCAACAGGTTGTTATTGAGCATGCTGAAGGCCCCACCAGTGTTAGGAGTGAAGGTGAAGTGGTTGGGGTTAGGGATTTCAACGCCTTCCAGGCGCCAGAGAACGCCCAGAGGAGAATTACCCCTTACAATAAGGTCATTGCGTTGGTCAGAGGCGCTGGAGACACCTGCGTAATTTGCCGCCATGCGGCTGGGATCCTGGCGGGACCCGGCAAACCGATTGATTTCCTCTGTTCTAAGCGTGTGCACGCTGGAGGAGATAAGAAGGTTCTGGGGCAGCGTTTTATCCCGTTCTGCCACCACTACCACCTCGGCCTGCTGAATAAAGCTTTCCTCCAGTTGTACCTGCACGATTGTTTCCTTACCAGACACCACCATCACGTTGGAGATCTCGCCTTCTTTGTAACCCAAATAGGTGACCTTGAGGAAGTGCCTTCCTATGGGGATTTTCTCCAGCGTAAAGGAGCCATCTATGCCCGTACTCACTGCCTTTGTGGGCTCTACGGAAAGCAGCATAACCGTTGCCCCAATCAAAGGGGTTCTTAACCCGGCATCAATGACGGTACCTCTTATGGTTTGGGTATAAACTGGTAAGGGGCTGGAGGAACTAGCGACGGCATTTCTGGGCTTTAAAACAATCTGCTCTCCTATAATCTGGAAGGAAAGATCGGCACATCTGCATAAGGTCTGCAGCGCTTTTTCTAAACCAAGGGAATTGGCCGCGCAAGTAATAGGGGTGTTGAGCGCAAGTTGGCTGTTGCTGTACGAGAAATTCAAGGAATATCGCCTTTGCAGATCCTGAAGCACCTGGTCCAGTGGTTTACCCTGGTAATTAAATGAAACGGAGACCTCCGCCGGCAAATTCTGCGCTACTGACCTCGGGGAAGAAAGGATCAGGAATATGGCGCATAGAAATATGGGTAGATGTCTAAGCAAAGCCAGTATTTTGAAAGTTCAGGAAGGTTTGCAATGGAAATGCACTTTATCGCTAATTTCTGCATTTCAAGAATATTTACAAAATACTATAATTAAAATATAGTTAAGAACTGCCTTTCTTTCTGGCTTTTAATTGGTTTATGGTCTGTTTTTGAGATTAGAAGGGAAAAACATTCTCTACCTAAAATCTGTTTAGAGCCTGATTTTCAAAAATCACCCTAAAAACGAGCATTAGTCTTTTGCAGCAAATACCTAAGTAGGTACCTGCCGGACCTGAAAGTGAGATTTGAATAGGATTTGAATAGGAGAGGAGAAAAAAAAGCGGCTGCCCAGGGAAAAGCCTTGGGCAGCCGCTTTTTAGTTGTCATTGATTACTTTTCCGCTTCCGGAGGTGAAGGTGGAAATCAGGTGCGGATAGCCCCGGTAGTAGATACTTCCGCTTCCGGTGATGGTGGCATCCAAGGTTTTATCTACCCAGATCTGCTGAAAACCAGAACCGGTGGTTTTGGTTTTAGCCGTGTCTGCATGCAGGAAATACCCTTGTATGCTGCCAGAACCGGTGAGGGTGGTTTCCAGGTTATTGACAAAGCCTTCCAGATCAACAATACCGGAACCAGAGTTCTGGACATTGATCCGGTCTGCACTTCCAATGTACCTGATGGAGCCCGACCCTGCTAAATGAATAGTCAACAAACCAGAAGAAGGCACCGTTTGGATGCGCATCTGCCCAGAGCTTTTAAGCTCCGCCCCTGTTATGTCCGGCAGGGTAATGAATATATTGGTTTCTTCGTCTGCGTAATCAAGGCAGGATTCAGATCTAATGACCAGGGTGTTTCCTTCCACCTCAGTCATGATCTCTGGGAGCAGGTTGGCGAAACTTTGTACGCTCACCGACACTTTAGATCCGGCGGAAACATGCACGTTTCCGCCAATCCGCATGTCTACAGCCTTAAAAGAAGCTACATCCCTTGCTTCTGTTTTCGTCTCGCCGGTTCCTTTCTGGCACGGGCCATTGCCCAAAATGTCACAGGAGGTAAAAACGAAGACGTAAAAGCAAACCCAAAGGGAGTAGATTCCTTTTGAAAGAATAGTTGAGTTCACAATACTGGGCAGGTGATAGCTATTACTTGCAACCTGCGCCATCCAGGGTATAGGAACCGGCAGCGTTTTGGTTTACCTTAAGGTCTGAGGAGGCTTTCAAAACCGATAAGATCTCATCCAGTTCCGGGTTCTCAAACGTGCCGGTGAAGGTGCACGCCTGCAGGCTCTGGTTAGGAAATTCCACGGAAACTTTGAAGTACGCTTCCAATTGGTCGGCTACGGCCTTAATGGAGGTGTTCTGGAACACCAGCGCCCGCCAGGTGCTGGAAGAAGATTGTAAGGTTTGTTTTCGGTCTAGTTGGCCGTTGGCAGATAGGTGCCCGGTGTAACCAGGGGTGAGCAACACCTGCTTGTTGTCTTTCAGAGAAGAGAAAGCCACTTTGCCGGTAACTACCGCCACAGAGACATCGGTCTCGTTTTTATTTGCCCGAACATTGAAAGAGGTGCCCAAAACTTTGGTCTGGGCATTGCCGCTTTTCACAATGAAAGGCTGTTCAGGGTTTTTGCGGACCTCAAAGAATCCTTCACCCACCAGTTCAACCCTGCGCTCAGCGCCATTGAAGGCAGTGTGGTAACGCAGGACGGAATTCTCATTAAGTGTGACCTGGCTGCTGTCTGGCAGATAGATCAGTTGTCTCTGACCCTCGGCGGTGGCCACCTGAGTCCAGGCCACCGGGTCTGTATTAAACTGCAAATACCCTATCCAAGCCAATCCAGCAGCCAGTACGAAGGCCGCGGCATACTTGTACAGGGTATTCCAGGGAAAAAGCTGTCTCTCTACGGTTTCCTGAGGTGCCTCATAGGCGTGCGTCTCCTGAGGGATGAGCGGGATTACTTTCGTTTCAGTGGGGAAGTCTAATTTGGCGCTCAGTTTGTTCCAGGCTAGCTCTGCATCTGGGTTGAAGGTGTTGTTCTGTTCGGTACCTACTTCGTCCCAGACTTCCAGGGCTTCGGTCCATTGTTGCAGGTGGGCGTCATCCTCGTTCAGCCAGGCAGAAAACTCCAGCTGTTCTTGATCTGACAGTTCCCCCCGCAAAGCTTTAGCCATCAAGACCCATTCCGGGTTCTCGTGGGTATCAGGTTTTGTTTGTGTCATGGTAGTGTTAGTGTCGTGGTGTCTATATGACAGATAATAGGGGCGATACCCCTATCTCCACGATAATATTTTTAAGCTAATGTAAAAGTTTGGCTTGCCTACACTAAAGTGGCAAATAATGAAGGGATTATATATAGAAATAGCAGATGTTCCCGCAGAATGCGTAAGGCTTTTCCCATCTGGTTTTCCACCGTTTTAGGGGAAAGATCCAGCGTTTCGGCAATTTCTTTGTAGGTAAGCTCCTCAAAACGGCTCATTTCAAAGATGAGGCGGCACTGGGGCGGTAATTCGTTCAGGGCCTGTTGGATGCGCCCCTCCATCTCCGTGCCTGCCAGCAGTTCCATGGTAGTGTTGGCAGATAGGGTAGATTCAAAAGGAGAGGTGTCCTCAGACAGGACCAGCCGTTTCTGCTTCTCAATGTAGTTCAAGGCCTGGTTTGTAACCGATCTGACAAGGTACGCCTTGTAGGAGGTGCTGATTTCCAGTACCTCGCGGTTCTGCCAGATTTTGCAGAAGACTTCTTGCACTAAGTCCTCGGCTGCCTCGGTGTCTTTGGTGAAACGCACAGCCGTTCTACAAAGCAGGGTATAGTACTGCTTGAACAACGTCTCCATGAAAAGCGTCTCGTTGGTTTTGAGCAGGGTGTGCAACTCCTGGTCTTGGGTAAGTAGAGGTGTACCCATATGCATAAGGTTAAGTGTACTGCAAAGATAAAAGAACCTGTGTGCTATCCTATATTTTCGTCTTAAAATCAAAGAACCATACCGGTATATTTGAGTATTTTGCTTAACTAGAACCCCAAACTGAGTTTTACCCCGGCAGTTCTGCCTTTATGATGCAAACCACAAAGAAAAATGACCCTAAAGTAATGAGAGCCTGGTGCTTTTATGACTGGGCCAATTCCGTTTACTCGCTTGTTATTACCACTGCCATTTTCCCTATTTACTATGTGGCCCTCACCAAAGGAAACAGGGGAGACCTGGTCAGCTTTTTCGGGTTGGAGATCTCTGCTTCGGTGCTGTACAGCTACGCCTTGACCGGGGCCTTTCTCACCATCGCCTTTTTGAGTCCTCTGCTCACAGCCATTGCGGATTACGGCGGAAATAAGAAGAATTTCATGCGCTTTTTCTGCTACATGGGCTCTACCGCCTGTATGGGCTTATTCTTCTTTACGCAGGAGACCTTTTCCATCTCGCTGCTGCTTTTCATGGTAGCCGCCATAGGGTTCAGCGGGAGTATCGTTTTCTACAATTCCTACCTGCCGGAGATCGCCACCGAGGAGAACTTTGACAAGCTGAGCGCCCGTGGTTTTTCTTTGGGCTACATAGGTAGTATGATCCTTTTGATCATTTCCCTGGCGCTGGTGCTTTTCCCGGGTGTGGTGGGCATTGAGGACGAGGGTCTTCCCGCCCGTATTTCCTTCCTGATGACCGGTTTGTGGTGGTTTGGGTTTGCCCAGTATTCCTTTGCCTACCTCCCCAACAACCGCAGCCCGAAGGAAAAGGAAGGCGGTTACCTGCTCAACGGCTTCAGGGAACTAGGCAAAGTATTGAGCATGCTGAAGGACCTGCCGCTGCTCAAGCGTTTCCTGATGGCCTTCTTCTTCTATAACATGGGCGTGCAAACCGTGATGTACGTGGCCTCCCTGTTTGGCTCCAAAGAGCTGAACCTGCCGGATACTGCTTTGATCACAGTGCTGCTCATCATTCAGGCGGTGGCCATTGGCGGGGCTTATTTCTTTGCCTGGCTATCTGGAAGGGTGGGGAATACCATGGCCCTGATGTGGGCGGTTATGGTCTGGGTGGGTATTACCATCGGGGCTTATTTTGTGACTACCGGCAATCAGTACTACGTGCTGGCTTTTGTGGTGGGCGCGGTAATGGGCGGGGTGCAGTCGCTCTCCCGATCCACCTACAGCAAGCTCCTACCCGAGACCACGGACCACGCCTCGTTCTTCAGCTTCTATGATATCTGCGATAAAGTAGGCCTTGCGCTGGGAACACTCTCTTTTGGCATCACCGAGCAGATTTTCGGGTCTATGCGCAACAGTATCCTCACGCTGCTGGTGTTCTTTGTGCTGGGGCTCATTATCCTGTTTTCCATCAGAACACGCAAATTGGCTCCAGTACCGGCCACGGTGGCCTAAACAAAAAGGTCTTTTAAAATAAAAAGGGCATCCAACTACTTGGATGCCCTTTTTATTTTTGGCCTGTTATTAAGGAAAAACTTTTAAAACGTTATTTCTGCCCGTAGACCTTTTCACCGTTGAGATAGGTGCTGATCACCTTAACTCCTCTAATAGCCTCGGGTTTGATGGTCATGATGTCCTGGTCAAGTATCACGAAATCGGCTACCTTGCCGGGCTCCAGGCTGCCTTTCTGCTTTTCCTCAAAGTTGGCGTAAGCGGCCCAGATGGTCGTGCCCCTCAAAGCTTCTTCGCGGCTCAAGGCATTCTCCATCTGGAAACCTCCAGTGGGGTAGTTCTCAGCGTCTTGCCGGGCAATGGCCGAGTGGAAACCGAACAATGGGTTGATGTGCTCCACCGGGAAATCCGAACCCAGCGGCAGGATGTTATTCTGCTGCAGCAACGCTTTGAAAGCATAGGCGTGTTTCACCCGGTCCAGCCCCAGTCGATCCTTTGCCCAGTACATGTCTGAAGTGGCGTGGGTAGGCTGCACCGACGGTAAGATGCTGTACTTGCCAAACATCGGCACATCGGCCGGGTTCACTACCTGGGCGTGCTCAATGCGCCAACGGCGGTCATTCTTACCCTTCAGGTTGTCTCCGTAGATCTGCAGGATAACCCGGTTGGCAGAATCCCCGATGGCGTGGGTGTTCATCTGGAAATTGTGCTTATAAAGCTCGGCTGCCAGGTCTTTGTAGGCCTGCACCGTCTCCAGCAGAAAGCCGGTTTCATTTGGCCGGTCATTGTATGGGTGCAGCAAACAAGCTCCTCTGGAACCTAAAGCCCCGTCTCCGTATACCTTGAAAGATCGTACAGTTAGCCTATCTGTGGTGTAAGGCCCGTTTTTAAAAAAATGGGCTTTATTCTCCGCCGTAGGGCTGAGCATGGCGTAAATCCGCACGCGTAGCTCGTCTTTTTTCTGCAGGGAGTCCAGAAGGTCCACTGCGTCTTTGGGTAATCCAGCGTCCACCACGGTGGTGATACCTACTTTAAAAAGGTTCTTTTCCGCTTGCTTTAGCATTTGGGTGAGCTCCTTTTTGGAAGGCGAAGGGATTTTGGCAGCTACCTGGTTTGCGGCATTGTCTATTAAAATACCAGTAAGCTTTCCGTTGGCCACTTCCACCTTACCGCCCGTCATGGTTGTTTGCGGAGTTATCCCAGCCAGATCAAGTGCTTTCTGGTTTGCCAATTGGGCATGGCCGTCTACACGTTCAATAAGGACGGGAACATCTGGGAAAAGCGCGTCCAGGGTGTCTTTGGTGGGGAACTGTTGCACCTTCCAGTCATTCTGGTCCCAGCCACGGCCCGTCAACCACGCCGCTTGCGGATAAGCTTTGCGATGGTTTTGAAGTCGCTGCACAACTTCGGCGAAGGAGGTGGTGCCAACCAAATCGGCATCGCGTTGGTTTATAGCATAGCCCATAAAATGCGCGTGACCGTCAATCAGGCCGGGGTACACCGGTTTGCCCTGCGCATCAACTTCCTGATCGGCTTTATACTTTTCGCGCAAGCCATCGGAGGTGCCCACCTCCAGGATTTTCCCGTCTTTCACCGCAAAAGCCTGCGCTTTGTCAAAGCCGGCGTTCACGGTGTACACATTGGCATTGTAGACCAGCAAATCTGCTTTTTCGCCCCGGCTACAGGAAGATAGGAGGGACAGCCCGAAAATAGCGGACAGTCCTAGATAACCCCACTTTCTATTCATAGCGCAGGTGTTTCACAGATTCACCGGAGTCGCGAAGCTCCAGCAATGCGTCAATCCCTATCTGAAGGTGTTTGGTCACAAAATCTGCGGTGATTCTCAAATCGCTCTCGGCAGTTTTCACGCCGTCTGGGGTCATGGGGTTGTCTGATACCAGCAAGAGGGCGCCGTGCGGGATATCGTTCATGAAACCTACTACAAATATGGTAGCCGTTTCCATGTCCACGCCCAAGGCCCGGATGGACCGCAGGTATTCCTTGAACTCCTCGTCATGTTCCCACACGCGGCGGTTGGTGGTATAGACAGTCCCGGTCCAGTAATCCATCTCGTGCTTTTTGATCATGGACGATACGGCCCGCTGGAGACGGAAAGAAGGCAAGGCCGGGATTTCCGGTGGAAGGTAATCGTCTGAGGTTCCCTCCCCCCTGATAGCCGCGATGGGTAGAATCAGGTCACCCAGTTTGGCTTTTTTCAAGCCCCCGCATTTGCCCAGGAACAAAGCCGCCTTAGGCTTCACTGCTGAAAGCAAATCCATTACCGTGGCCGCCATGGCGCTCCCCATCCCGAAGTTGATGATGGTGATGTTCTGGGCGGTAGCGGTCTGCATAGGTTTGTCTGAGCCCTTGATCTCCACCCCGAATTGATCCGCGAACATGACCACGTAATTGAGGAAGTTGGTCAGGAGGATATATTCCCCAAACTCATTTAGCGGCCGCCCGGTGTAGCGGGGCAACCAGTTCTCTACAATCTCCTGTTTGGTCTTCATAGTTTATTTTGGTTCTATTTTGACAAAATCGGTGCAGAAACAACTGCTCTGCTTTCAGGTTTGTACTTTTGGGCTATGGAGCAGCTTTCTTTACCGGCGTATTCTTACAAACTTAAGGATTCTGAAGGGAAAACCTTTATTCTTGACCAGGTTAGGCGCAAATATGTGGTCCTGACTCCAGAGGAATGGGTACGGCAGCACATCATCCATTTGTTGCACGCACACCTGAATTACCCTCTGGCATTGATGAGTGTGGAGCGTGGCACCAAATACAACACACTGCAAAAACGCACTGACCTAAGGGTCTACTCTACCGAAGGCTCGCCGCTATTGTTGGTGGAATGTAAAGCCGTGCACGTGCCAATCACCGAGGCCACCGTACGGCAAGTGGCTGTTTATAACCAAACCATCGGGGCACCCTACCTGATGGTCAGCAACGGCCGTGACCATTACTGCTGGCACGTGCACAATGAAACGAAGCAGATTACGCCTATTCCGGTTTTGCCCTCTTTTCAGGAAATCGGGCTATAAACAGGTTAGTTGTAAACCCTGTTGTCAATTGATTTATTTAGTTGATAGACAGGGGTAAATAGCCTTCTTGTTTTAGATTTACTTTGGGTAAAACATTCAAAAAATATGGGCAAACAAAAAGGCCGCCCCTTCAGAGAAGAGGCGGCCTTTTTTTATGAATAAGGGAGATTAAGCCAAAACTTCAGCTACATCTGTCAACGGCAATCCGAAAGCCTCGGCCACGCCTGGGTACACTACTTTACCGTCTACCACGTTCAAGCCGAGTCTCAGTTCATCGCGCTCCTGGCAAGCTGCTTTCCAACCTTTGTTAGCCAGTAACAAGGCGTAAGGCAGGGTAGCGTTGGTGAGGGCAAGGGTAGAAGTGTAAGGAACCGCACCTGGCATGTTGGCCACGCAGTAATGCACCACGTCATCAATGATGAAGGTTGGGTTCTCGTGGGTAGTAGGCTTACATGTCTCGATGCAACCTCCCTGGTCAACGGCTACGTCTACCAACACGGTACCCGGACGCATGTCTTTCAGCATCTCGCGGGTGATCAGGTGAGGGGCTTTCGCGCCGGGGATCAATACTGCCCCGATGATGAGGTCAGCGGTTTTAATGGCTTCCTTGATGTTGTAGTGGTTAGACATCACGGTGGTCACGTTGGCTGGCATGATATCATCCAGCTCGCGCAGACGTTTCAGGCTGATGTCCATGATGGTCACATTGGCTCCGAAACCGGCAGAGATCTTAGCTGCCTGGGTTCCTACAATACCACCACCAAGAACCAATACGTTGGCTGGCTTCACACCGGGTACGCCACCCAACAAGATGCCGCGGCCCTTCAGGGGTTTCTCCAGGTATTTGGCACCTTCTTGCGGCGCCATACGGCCCGCCACTTCACTCATAGGCACCAGCAAAGGAAGAGAACGGTCTTTCAGCTCCACGGTCTCGTACGCCAGACAGGTAGCCTTGCGCTGAATCATGGCGTGGGTAAGAGGCTCGTAAGAAGCAAAGTGGAAGTAAGTGAACAATAATTGGCCTTCTTTGATAAGGTTATACTCCTGCTCAATAGGCTCTTTCACTTTCACAATCATCTCGGCAATGCCGTACACTTCCTCAATGGTTGGAAGGATGTTTGCGCCAGCAGTGGCATATTCCTCATCTGAGAAACCACTGCCTTCACCGGCAGTAGCTTGTACATACACAGTATGTCCGTTCTTTATAAATTCCGCCACGCCACCGGGGGTGAGGGCCACGCGGTTCTCGTTGTTTTTTATCTCCTTCGGAAGACCAATAATCATTTGCGATTTTTTATAAGGTGGTGAAAAAGTGCACAAATATACACCAACCACCTATGAGATTTGCAACCCCAGACCTATTTTAATTAACGTTTGTTTGGTTCAAGACAGTTTTCAGCCTCATTTTATAAACAAGGCTGTAAAACTAAGATAAAATGATATAACTATGACTTTTCAAATTTGACTATTGCGGGAATGCGCTTCTTTGTTGATGTTGAGATGGCAACACTATTATATTAATAGGTAGGTATTTGCAGCAACTTACCTTCTTCTATAGCTTTCCGGTCCTTTTCTATCCTTTTCTTCCTGTTGACTAAACTTTCACCATCGCATATCTTCCATTCTTTATAGACGGCTTCATCTCTGATGATGAAAAAGCTGTGCTCACCCCATTCTGCACCAGAGGATGAGTATAGCCTTGCCTTAATGGTTTGGTTGTGCCAGTAACTATTGACCTCTTTGTGTTGGATATGGCCTGTCTTTTACGGTGGTGAATGACATAGGCTGTCCAAATTTGGCGGCCAGTTTTTCCCCTAGTTTAATAGGGGCCTCACACTTGAGGCTGAACAGTTTTCCATTGAAAAAATGGAGAAAGATCTCGGTGTATTCGTCATCCCCAATTAAGAGGCGATCAAGGTAAAATACGCGGGAATTGGGGCAGGTAGTAGATTCCCGGTGGGCTTTGTTAAGAAAAAAAATGGTTGTTTACTACCTCCGCGATGTTGGTTCCTTCAAACTCCATGGGTCTAATCTGTAGATCCGTTACAGGGATCTTTGCACCAGGATTCAGAGAGTCTTGGAGGGTAAGCATAAATGTTACTTTTGTTTCCCCTATTTTGAAGGGGCCTATACCACTAATGGTGGTTTGCTTAACCGGCGCTTCTGCTTCAACAATAGGTTTTGCCGCAGCTTTTTTCTGCTGGGCTTGGGTGACCAGAGAGGTAAGAAATAGTGAAATAACCAATGGTAATAGTTGCCTCATGTTTTAACTCTGTTCTTTGCTAGAATATAATATTAGTTATTCTGGACAGAAAGCAGACCTACAGTTGTCCTGATTGTTATGCTGTAAGGCTGAATTTTAGTACTAAAAGGCTGTATAGTATTGATACGGGCATAAAAAAAGGCAGCAACACTGTTACTGCCATTAGTACAAAATAAAACTATGAAAAAACTATTTAAAAGGCACTGACGCCTTGTTAACCTTAACTGAACTTTGCTTTGCCAGGCTATCTACCACTTTGGCCTTTAGGGTAAAGGCAGGCGTAGCGCCGGTGATGTCGTTTGAAACAAGCGTTACTGTCTCAATTCTGTCCTGTAACACCTGAGGACTATAGGTAAGTTCCAACTTTGCAGATTGTCCTGCTTTTACTACAGAAGGGCTCATTTTGAAGGCCACACAGTTGCAGGCAGTCTGAATTCCGGTCACATTCAGGTCTGTTTTACCAGTGTTTTTGATGGTGAATTTAGCGGTGGCTTTCTGGCCTTTTTCCAATTTCCCGAAATCATAGGTGGAGCTGGCCACGTCGATCTTTGGGGATTTGGCCACTTCCTCAGCGGTGTGGGCTGCAGGGGCGGGCGCCGCATCTTTAGGAACTACGGTTCCTTTGATGAAAAGAGACTGGGTCTCTGGATTGCCGTTTGAGGTAATAGTCAACGTTTTGCTGAAAGCACCAGGACGGCCAGCGCTGTTGTAACCTGCTTTCACCACGCCGGTTTTGCCTGGTAAAATTGCCTCTTTGGGCCATTCTGGGGTAGTACATCCGCAGGAAGCCTGTACATGCGAAATTACTACCGGCTGATTTCCAGTATTCTTAAATTTAAATTCGTAGATAGCTTGTACGCCCTCGGTAACATTGCCAAAATCATGGGTGTCTTTCTCGAAGGTAAGCACTCCCTGGGCCGAAACCATTCCTTGGGTAAGTACCACCAGGGCAAAAGCGAGCAGTAGATAGATTTTTTTCATAATTCTTTAAGATTGTATCAGTTTTATGGCCCGTTAAGTGAGCTAACAAAAATAATAAAAATTAGTTCGGATAACTACTAAAAATCAATTCCCGGACCAGAATCAAAGCCATGGCATTTGAAAATGGGGTAAATCTTACGTAGTTTTGACTTTAAAAATCCTTATAGGACCTTATAAGATAACGCATGCAAACCGTTGAACGGATTAATCAGCTTTCCCTTACTAAAGAAGAGATGTTGCAAGACTATCGCATTGCGTGCGAGAGTCGGCAGGCCAGTTTAACCGGCCGGAAAGAAGTGTTCATGGGTAAAGCCAAATTCGGGATTTTCGGCGACGGAAAGGAAGTGGCGCAATTGGCCATGGCCCGTTTTTTCCGCCCCGGCGATTTCCGCTCAGGGTACTATAGGGACCAAACGTTCATGTTCGCTATCGGTGAGCTGACCGTTCAGCAATTCTTCGCGCAGCTTTATGCCCATACAGACGTAGAGCAGGAGCCTTCTACCGCGGGTAGGAGCATGACGGGCCACTTCGGCACCCGCCTTTTGGACGACGAAGGCAAATGGAAACCGCAGACTACCTCCAAGAACTCCTCGGCAGACATCTCGCCAACAGGAGCGCAGATGCCTCGCCTTTTAGGATTAGCCTACGCCTCTAAGTTATACAGACAAAACCCTGAACTGCACCAGTTCACCGATTTCTCCCACAACGGAGACGAGATCGCCTTCGGGACTATCGGGAATGCCTCTACTTCTGAGGGGGTTTTCTTTGAGGCCATCAACGCGGCCGGCGTTCTGCAGGTACCCATGCTGGTATCGGTGTGGGATGACGGTTACGGCATCTCGGTGCCTGCCCATTACCAAACAACTAAAAGCAGCATCTCTGAGATTCTGGCCGGCTTCCAGCGCGAGGCCCCAGGAGAGCAGGGATTTGAGATATTCAAGGTGAAAGGCTGGGATTACGCCGCCCTTTGCGAGGTGTACCAGCAAGCCACCCAGGTTTGCCGTGAGCAGCACGTGCCTGTCCTCATCCACGTGGAAGAGGTAACCCAACCACAGGGTCACTCTACCTCAGGCTCGCATGAGCGCTACAAATCCAAGGAGCGCCTGGCCTGGGAAGAGGAATATGACTGTATCAAGCAGATGCGCAACTGGCTTATCACCAGCGGCTACGCCGAACATGCTGAACTGAACCAGATTGAGGCTGAGGCCAAGGAAGCGGTGCGCGTGGCCCGGGCTGCCGCCTGGAGTTCTTTCAACGCTGGCATCCAGGAAGACCATAACCAATGCCTGCATCTGCTGGAGCAGCTTTCAGGCAGTATTTCAGAAAACGCCTCAGATGTAGCTTCCATCCGCGAGGAACTGGCCAAAACCATCAACCCGCTTAGATCTGATGCTATTAAGGCTGCCCGTAAAGCCCTTCGCTTTGTGCGCAAGGAAAGAGGTATTGCCAAGCGAGATCTGGTGAAATGGCTGGAAACTGTGCAGGGAGAGAACGCAGAGCGCTACAATTCTTACCTCTACAGCCAATCAGACGAGTCTGCTTTGCTGGTGGAGGAGATCAAACCTGAATATACCGAGAACAGCCCGATAGTTGACGGTCGGGAGGTACTGCAAGCCTGCTTTGACGCCGCATTGGCCCGTGAGCCCCGCTTGTTCGCCATCGGGGAGGATGTAGGAAAGATCGGGGACGTAAACCAGGCCTTTGCCGGTTTGCAGGACAAATACGGCGAACTGCGGGTGACGGATACCGGTATTCGGGAGTGTACCATCGCTGGACAAGGCATTGGCGCTGCTCTAAGAGGACTTCGCCCCATCACCGAGATCCAATACCTGGATTACCTATTGTATGCCATCCAGATCCTGAGCGATGACGTGGCCAGTCTGCAGTACCGCACCAAAGGCGGTCAGAAAGCCCCTATGATTGTGCGTACCCGCGGCCACCGCCTGGAAGGTGTGTGGCACTCAGGGTCTCCTATGGGTATGATTCTGAACAGTCTGCGCGGCATGCACGTGCTGGTACCCCGTAACATGACCCAGGCCGCTGGTTTCTACAACCTGTTGCTCAAGTCTGATGAGCCGGCGCTGGTAGTTGAGTGCCTGAACGGTTACCGCCTGAAAGAGCGCATTCCTGCGAACATAGGGGAGTTTACCGTGCCGCTGGGTATGCCTGAGGTTCTTAGAAAAGGTACCGATATCACCATTGTGACCTACGGTTCTATGTGCCGGGTAGTAATGGAGGCCGCAGAGCAACTGCAGACGGTGGGCATTTCCGCGGAGGTGATTGATGTGCAGACCTTGCTGCCATTTGACTTGGAGCACCTGATCACCGACTCCATCCGGAAAACCAGCCGCGTTCTGTTCACCGACGAGGACGTATCTGGAGGGGCTACCGGCTTTATGATGCAAAAGGTGATTGATGAGCAGGAGGCCTGGCGCTGGTTGGATTCTAAACCGGCTACGCTGTCGGCGCAGGATCACCGGCCATCATACTCTACAGACGGAGACTACTTCTCCAAGCCAAGCGCCGAGGATGTGTTTGAGCAGGTATACGCCATCATGAACGAAGCAGATCCCGAGAGCTATCCATCCCTTTACTAGCATGGATCTCCTATAAAAGCCAGCGGCCTGCTTCTCAGAAGCAGGCCGCTGGCTTTTATAGGAATGTCTTGTATGGGTCTATTGGGGTTTTGAAAACAGAACCACATCTGAGGTGGTTACGGTAGGGCTTTCATGCAGGGCCCGGTCAAATACCTTTACATCAAACCTGATGGTGTCACCAGGTTGCAATGGACTTAGCCGGCTTTGAAAAATATTAATGCTATAGCGGATATCGCCTTCCAATGGCTCTTCCCGGTCCTCAGTGGAAACTCTGGGAAACCTACCGTTGTAATTGATAGGGCTGCCATTCACCATTACCCGCTCATAATTCCCGTTTACCTTCTTATAGATGTTACAGATCATGTTGTAAAAGTGTTCGCCACCAGGGTTATATGGAGGCTGAATATCTTCGGGGTACAGGGTCTCAGATAATCCTAAGTCTCCGTCGCCGTCCTGAAACCGAACTACCAGAATAAGGGAATCATAGGTGACGTTGCTGGCGTTGCGCAGGGTGCGCTGCTCAATTCCTCTGAAGGTAAGGTTAGGGGTCATATCAAAATCCGGCTTTTCATAGCAGGAGGTTAACCCCAGAGAACCAAGTACAAAGGCCAGGCCTAAGAAGAGTCTATGTCTTTTCATAGTAAAATTATGAGCACCTAAGGTACAAATCCTAACGCGCACTTGCTTACTTTGTTGTATAATTTAGCTTCCTCACCCATGGGTTTTCCCGAAGAATACAAAAAAGAGATCATCCAGAAAGGTCCCCTGAATTTTGAGGCTGCGGCCCTGGCTTTGTTTCAGTACCAGGCCGAGCATAACCCCGTTTACCGGCAGTATATCCATTTTCTCAGGAAAGACCCAAACCAGGTAAAGGACCTGAGCCAGATACCCTTTTTGCCCATTGAGTTCTTCAAAACCCATACCGTACAATCCCACCTTTTCAAGCCCGAGGCCATTTTCAAGAGCAGCGGCACCACGCTCCAGCAGCGAAGCCAGCACCTAGTTTTTGACACCGGGTTTTACAAACAGCATGCCCAGTATCTCTTTGAGGAAACCTACGGACCTTTAACGGGCAGTGTGGTTTTGGCTTTATTACCTTCATACCTGGAGCAGGGAGACTCCTCGCTGGTGATGATGGTAGATCACTTCATCAAAGCTACCCGACAGGTAGAACCAGGCTTCTACCTCCGGAACCACCAGGAACTGCGGGAAGCCATAAAAAAAGCTAAGGCTGAAGGCAAGAAAGTGTACCTATTCGGGGTGACGTATGCGCTGTTGGATTTGGCCGAGGAACCTAACGCCCAAGAACTGAGCGGTATTACCATATTTGAGACCGGAGGCATGAAAGGCCGCCGCCGCGAGATGGTGCGCGACGAGCTGCACGCGGTACTGACCCAGGCTTTCGGGGTGGAGGCTATTCATTCAGAATACGGCATGACGGAGCTCCTGTCGCAGGCTTATTCTACGGGCGCTGGTATTTTCCAGCCATCACGTACCCTCCGGATTCTGGTGCGGGACGTGAATGATCCGCTCTCCGTTTCCTCAAGGGCTGGCTCCGGTGGCGTGAATGTGATAGATCTGGCCAACGTAGATTCCTGCGCCTTCATTGAGACCAAAGACCTGGGAAAACTGTACCCGGACGGGTCATTTGAGATCCTTGGCCGCTTCGATAACTCAGACGTAAGAGGTTGTAATTTGCTTGTAAGCTAGCGCTTTATGGCTGGTTTTCTCGAAATAGCTTTAAAACAGAAACACCTCTCAAAAATGAATTGAGAGGTGTTTCTGTTTTAAAGGAAAGACGGCTTTTTACTTCGCGTAAGCGCGGGCGTCATCCTCGGTGATGGTGTCTTCGCTCATGATCACCAGGCGTTCTACCACGTTGCGGAGCTCGCGCACGTTACCGCGCCAATCCAAACCTTGCAGGTAGGTGAGGGCCTCAGGGGTGATTTTCTTGGGCTTGTTGCCGTAGTCGCGGGCCACGTCCTGCAGGAATTTCTCTACTAGATCAGGGATGTCTTCGCGGCGCTCATTTAGGGGCGGCACGTGGATCAGGATCACGCTCAGACGGTGGTACAAGTCCTCCCTAAAATTCTTGGCTTCAATCTCCTCCAATAGGTTTTTATTGGTGGCCGCCACCACGCGCACATCCACGGTAATATCTTTGTCGCCGCCCACGCGGGTGATCTTGTGTTCTTGCAAAGCCCGCAGTACCTTGGCTTGCGCCGAAAGGCTCATGTCCCCGATCTCATCCAAAAACAAAGTGCCGCCGTTGGCCTGCTCAAACTTCCCGATTCGCTGCTTCACCGCCGAGGTGAACGAGCCTTTCTCGTGCCCGAACAACTCACTTTCAATCAACTCACTGGGAATGGCGGCGCAGTTCACCTCCACTAGCGGTCCGTTGGCGCGGTTGCTCTGTTCGTGCAGGGAGCGGGCCACCAGCTCCTTCCCGGCGCCGTTGGGCCCGGTGATGAGCACGCGGGCATCGGTAGGTGCAACTTTGGCTACCGCCGATTTTACCTTGCCCAGAGCAGGCGAGGTGCCTACCATTTCATAGGTTTTGGAGATTTTCTTCTTAAGGGTTTTGGTCTCGGTCACCAAAGTGGCCTTGTCCAGGGCATTGCGCACCGAAACCAACAGGCGGTTCAGATCCGGGGGTTTCACCAGGAAATCATAGGCGCCTTTCTTTGTGGCCTCCACGGCGGTATCAATGGTGCCATGGGCCGAGATCATGATAAAGGGGGTGTCTGGTACCAGGATTTGGGCCCGCTCCAGGACCTCCATGCCGTCCAGCTTGGGCATCTTGATGTCGCAGAGCACCACGTCATATTTGGATTTCTGCAGCATCTCCAATCCGCGCTCGCCGTCTTCGGCTTCGTCTACGGTGTAGTTTTCGTACTCCAGAATCTCCTTTAAGGTGTAGCGGATGCTACGTTCATCATCTATGATCAGAATTTTGGGCATGGGTTATCTTATTTACTGTGCCAACGGCAAAAGCCTGGGGTTTATTTCCGAGGCTTACGCGGGAATAGACTTCTGGGATATTTTAAGACCGGTTTTCATAAAATGGCGCTAAAACAGAAGCTGAAAATAAAGCTAAAAGTATAAAACTTTGGGCAGTTGGCAAGAAGCAGCCTCAGGTATGATTGGCTAAATCCAACAATCTGGCAATTCTAATCTGCGAAGCGGTCATGCTGCCATATTCGGTGGTCAGGGGACTGCCGCCCATGGGAACGTCATCTCTTCTGAAAGTCATCCCACTTTCCAGGAATTCCCTGGCCGAGGCATGGAATTCAGAGACGCCGGTTTTTTCCAGGAGCGCGGTGAGGTTCTGTTCATTGATTCCGCCTCCGGGCAGCAAAATCAGGTCATCGCCGGCTCTTTGCCGGAGCTCAGCGATAAGTTCAGCCCCCTTAGGTGCTGTGACCTGCTGCCCCGAGGTAAGCAGGCGGTCTACTTGTAAATCCAGCAGATAGTCCAAAGCCCTAAAAGGATCAGGCGTGAGGTCGAAGGCGCGGTGGAAGGTGACGCTCATGGGGCGGCTCAGTTCTATCAGCTCCCGGGTGCGGGCCACATCAATAGTACCATCGGGGAGGAGTATACCTATGACTACGCCATCGGCTCCCAGTTGCTTTGCCACCCGGATGTCCTGCTTCATGACTTCAAACTCCAGGTCTGAATACAGGAAATCGCCCCGGCGCGGCCGGATAAGCACGTGCAACCCAATGGACAGGTGCTGTCGGCAGAGCTGGATCATACCCGCGCTGGGCGTGGTGCCGCCCTCCACTAAGTTGTCGCACAGTTCCACCCGCTGCGCCCCGGCGGCCTGCGCAGTCATAGCAGATTGCACCGAGTCTACGCACACCTCCATCAATATGAATCTACCCATGCAGGTTACAGTTTGAATTTGGCATCCAGGAGTTTGTTTGTGGTGGTGTCGCGCACGGCGTAGTTAAACCCGCGCTGGATACAGTACCCTCCGTACTCGCCCTGCTTGTTGATGGCGATAAAGCCCACCTGCAGGTCCTTCACGTTTTTCTGCTTCTGGATAATGCGTTCTACCGCCAGGCGGCAGGCTTTCTCGGGGGCGTGGCCCTGGCGCATGAGTTCCACCACCAAATGGCTGCCCACCATCCTGATCACGGCCTCGCCCAGACCGGTAGCGGTGGCGGCGCCTATCTCATTGTCCACGAACAAGCCTGCCCCGATGATAGGGGAGTCGCCCACGCGGCCCCGCATTTTGAAGGCAGCGCCGCTGGTGGTACAGGCTCCGGCCATGTCTCCATGCGAGTCTAAAGCCAGCAACCCGATGGTGTCATGGTTCTCTATGTTGATGACCGGCTTGTACTTGGATTCCTTGAGCCAGTTTTTCCAGTCTTTCTCAGACTCTGCCGTGAGCAGGTTTTCTTTCTGAAAACCCTGGGACAAGGCAAACTGAAGGGCGCCATCGCCTACCAGCATCACGTGCGGCGTGTTTTCCATAACCTTGCGGGCCACCGATATAGGGTGTTTGATGTGCTGCAAATAAGCCACCGAGCCGCAGTTACTGTCTTTGTCCATGATGCAGGCATCCAGGGTCACGTTGCCTTCGCGGTCTGGGTAACCGCCGTAGCCCACGGTGCGCACCTTGGGGTCGCCTTCGGGTACGCGCACGCCAGCCTCCACGGCATCCAGGGCATTGCCGCCTTGAGAGAGAATTTTCCAGGCCGCGTCGTTCGCGGGCATGCCGTGGTCCCAGGTGGAGATCACCAGCGGCTTGTTTGTTTTGCCTTGTTTGATAGTGCCGGAAAAAGCCTTGTGGATAGGGTAGAACCCGCTGACCAGGGCGGTGCCCATAGCGGATAACTTTAAGAAACGGCGTCTGCTGCTCATGGAGTAGTTGGAGTATTAGGTGCTTGGAAGAATTTCAAGGGAAAAGTTTACCGGTGTTTAGGGGCTGTTTTTGGAAAAACGGCCCCTAAACGACTGCGGAAAACGGATGGCGGAGAGGAAGAGACCCAGGAGGAAAAAACACATCTTAGTTATAGGGTCAGCTCACCTTCCAGGACAATCTGCGCCTGGCTGCGCACCTCAAGCGTTTTGCCGTCTTTGATGTTCAGGTGCAGATAGCCGCCTCTGGCCGAGAGCTGAAATGCCCGCAGTTGAGTCTTGTGCAATCGGTCTGACCAGTACTTCGCCAGAGCGCTGTGCGCCGAGCCCGTCACCGGATCCTCGTTGATGCCCACCCAGGGCCAGAAACACCGGGAATAAAAATCAAACTCGGGGTCTTCTGACCTGGTGGTCACCGCCAACCCGTTGGCGATGTCTACCACCCTGAGCAGTTGCCCAAAATCAGGCCGAAGCTGGAGCAGGGTTTCCTTGTCGGGCACCTCCAGGATGAGCATCTGGATAGCCTCGGAGAAATAAATCGGGAGGGTGGACGGAAGGCTTAACGCCTCAAAAACCCCCAGCATGTCAGCCTGTGGTGCATAGCCGTACAGCGGAAACTGCATGAGAATGGAATCGGGCTCCTTCAAAGCCTGAAGTACCAGTTGGTGCTGGGTGGTAAATGTCACCTGTTCAAAGCCCAGTTTCTCCAGCACCAGCTTCGCCGAAGCCAGGGTGGCATGTCCGCAGAAGGCTATTTCCACGGTGGGTGTGAAGTACCGGATATCAAAGAACTCAGGCGCATCACGGCGCTGCACCAGGAAAGCAGTCTCAGAGAGGTTCATCTCCGCGGCGATAGCCTGCATGTTTCTTTCCTCCAGCGGCTCGGCCAGGAGGCAAACGCCGGCCGGATTACCTTTGAAGGTCTGGCTTGTGAAAGCGTCTATGATGTAGGTCTTTATTTTCATGGTCCTGCTTCTAAGGTTTGAATCTAATAAAGACTTGCAGGTATAAGAAAGAACCTTCGGAAAAATTTAATCTCAGGCGGTTAAGGTAACGGCTGACAGGCCGGCAATCCCTCCTGGATAATCTGCTTGGGTTACTTTTTCCGGACGATGAAAATCAGGTGGGTGGTAGGGGAGCCGGCAGAGTTCTGGTAGGCTTTCCGGAGCAGATGGACCAGTTCAAAGCCATTGGCCTGAAGCTCCTCGGTGAGGTAATCTGCCTGGTGGTAATAGACAAACATCCGGTCCTGGCCGCTGGAGGAGGTTTCGTAGCCGGATTTCTCATAATCTCCCTCGATGGCGCTGAGGTACAGGATGCCGTTTCCCTCCAGTAGTTGTGCCGCGTCTTTGATGAGTTTGGCGCAGTCTCCCCTGGATAAATAGGGGAGGCAAAAGCCGCAGATGATGCCGGCATAGGCGAACGGCAAGGTATCTATCTCCCGGGCATCCATGACCTTGAAAGTAGCCGATGGGTTGTTCTCCCGGGCCAATTGGATCATGTTGGGCGCGGTGTCAATGGCTTCTAACTGGAAATCAGGACATTTTGATAAAATGTACCGGGTGATATTTCCCGGGCCGCACCCTATTTCCAGAATGCGGGCGTTTGCCTTTGTGATCAATCCGCAGAAAAGATCATAGGTGTCATTGTACAGGTCCAGGTCCATGAATTTGTCCTGGTAAGCAGCGGCCAGTTTGTTCCAGGTCTCTAAGTTCACGCGGTAGCTGTCCATGGTTCCAACCTGTTATATGATTCCAGTTTAAGGCTAGTTTGAAAAAAATGGGCGTAAAACGCACCACGCTATCTAGCATCCTTATTTTACGAACAATCTTTCGTCAAAGGGGAACGGCTCAGAATCTAGCAGCTTGATCTGCGGAAACTCAGGGTGGCGGGGGTTGAACAGGTAGTTATGGTCGCCGTGCACCACCGCTGACGGGACTTTGAGTCCTACGAATTGGGCTTCCCGCACAAAGGCATCCCCGATGAGCTGGGTGGCATTGGGATGCGGGAAGGATTTCCAGTCGGGCGGGAGCTGGGAGACGGGTACCTCGCCCACCGCCAAATCATCCGGGACTGCCAGTGTAATGAGCCAGTAATCTGCGGGGACAATGCCCAAGGGCGTGTGTACGGCAATCTCGGTAGTGCAGAGCGCGCGCGACTCGCAGGTATAGAGCAGGGCGGTGCCTTTGCTGTTCCAGCGCCCGCCCGCCAACTCGGCCCCGCGGCCCGAGAGATCGTTTCTGTAAAGACCTTTGCTCAGCCTGAAAACAATCATGCCAGCACGCCGTGTTCAATGCGCGTGAGCTCGTCTTTGAGCAAACTAATCCCGAAGGTGGTATCCAGCAGGCTTTTGGGGGTGATGCCACCCAGAGCCACGTTCTTCGCTTCTAGCCAGGCATTGAAATTCTCGGGGTTCCCGAACACCTCTATGCCGCGTTTGTAGAGCAAGGTCACCTCCAGGATTTTCTCGGAGTGGATGGGATCGAAGGTTTTCTTTTCCTTTTTGTACCGCTGGATGGTGCGCTCAGACAAGTGCAGAAACACCGACCACTCACTCAGGTTGAACGGACTCTGGCTCGCAATCTTCACGAACAGCGGGTACTTGATGCCCTGGCGCACCGTCTGCACCAGCATCAGGATGTCGCGGTCATCTACCGAGGTGTTGGAAAGGTTGGTTTCAAGGTTGAGGGTTGCTGCGGCCATGGTCATACGCGTTTAATCAAAGGTAACAATTGTCATTTAATAAACGACACTTGTCGGAGAATAGTTTACACGTTCATCTTCTGTTTATAAAGGAGCAGAATAGCTAGCAGGAGCAGGACTTAAAAATCAGGTGCTTCATAGAGCTGAACAGAAGCTAAGAAGCCAGGTGCGTTTTAGGCCTGATTTTCAAAAAATGGCCAAAAAACAGGAAACTAGAGGTTTTGGAGCGACAATCCTTGGTTAGAAACGTCCTTTAGTTGCAGCTTCCGTTTAAAGTGGCTATCCTTATCCCTTGCTTTTACCCACCCTTACATGATCCGAAAGAAACCCCTCTACAAAAGCCTCTATTTACAGGTTATCAGCGCTATAATTATTGGAATTGCCCTGGGGCATTTTATGCCGGATCTGGCGGTGCAGCTGAAACCGCTGGGCGATGCTTTTATCAAGCTGGTGAAAATGATGATCGGGCCGGTGGTGTTCTGCACCATTGTCACGGGCATTGCCGGCATGCAGGACATGAAACAGGTGGGAAGGGTAGGCGTGAAGGCGCTCCTGTACTTTGAGGTGCTCACCACGGTGGCGTTGCTGTTGGGGCTGTTGGTGGTGAATGTGCTGCAGCCGGGCACCGGCATGCACGTAGACGCCGCCACCCTGGATACCGAGGCGCTTTCTGCCATGACCAGTGCCGGCGAGAAGGCGGAGACCACCGGCGCCGTAGGTTTTCTGCTGCACCTAATCCCCAACAACATCATAGACGCCTTAGCCAAAGGCGATTTGCTGCAGATCCTGTTTTTCTCGGTGCTGTTTGGGTTTGGCTTGTCCGAGGTGGGGGAGCGGGGCCGGCCGGTGTACAACGGGATTCAGTCGCTGGCCTCGGCGCTGTTCGTCGTCATCCACATCATTATGAAAGTGGCGCCTTTGGGTGCGTTGGGGGCTATGGCGTACACCATTGGCAAATATGGATTGGCTTCCCTGGGCGCTTTGGGGCAGCTGATGGGCTCTTTCTACCTCACCTGCGTGCTCTTTATTGTCATTGTCCTGGGCGCGGTGATGAAGGCGATAGGCTTCAATATCTTCAAACTGCTCCGTTTTATAAGAGAAGAGCTTCTGATTGTGCTGGGCACCTCCTCTTCAGAGGCGGCTTTGCCGAGCCTTATAGAGAAGCTGGAGCGCCTGGGCTGCGCCAAACCGGTGGTGGGGCTGGTGGTGCCCACCGGCTATTCCTTCAATCTGGACGGGACTTCCATCTACCTAACCATGGCCGCTGTGTTCGTGGCGCAGGCCACCGATACGCCCATGGGCTTCAGCGAGCAACTTACCTTGCTGTTGGTGCTGCTGCTCACATCCAAAGGAGCGGCCGGGGTCACGGGCAGCGGATTTATCACGCTGGCGGCTACTTTACCGGCGGTAGGGCATGTGCCGGTGGCCGGGCTGGCGCTCATCCTGGGCATTGACCGGTTCATGAGCGAGGCGCGCGCGCTTACCAACCTCATCGGCAATGCCGTGGCTACCATCTTCGTGGCTAGATGGGAAAAGGAGATAGACGTGATACAGGCCAAAAAGCTGATCGGGTAAAATGTTTCGGGGCTGTTTCCTTAAAAACAGCCCCGAAACGCTAAACCTCCTCGGGGTGGTAGATGATCTTGTCGCGGTGCTTCATGCCCCAGTCGCGCAGTTCGTTGATGACGGGGGTAAGGCTGTGGCCGTATTCGGTGATGGAGTATTCCACGGTTACTGGCGAGGTGTCATGCACGGTGCGTTTCACCAGTTTGTTCATCTCCAGCTCTTTCAGTTCTTTGGAGAGCATCTTGGCGGTGATACCCTGCACATCGCGGTGCAGTTCTTTGAAGCGTCTTTTGTGCACGCAGAGGGCCACAATAATCGGAATCTTCCATTTCCCGCTTAAAATATCCAACGCATCTCTGATGGGCAGGATGTGGGTGATGCACAGATTGCGATCTTGCTTGATGACGGGTTTTTCGATAACTGCTTCCATATGAGTATGATTTCTACGGGTATACTAGTATACAAACGTAAACCAGTATCTATTTGAAACCAAATGTACGTAAATTTGTTTATACAACTATCGTAGAGACAATTATTTTAACAAACTCCATAAAAATGAACTTACTTCAGGACCTCAACTGGCGCTATGCCACCAAACGGATGACGGGCGAGAAAATTCCCCAGGAGAAATTAGATAACATTCTGGAAGCCATCCGGCTTTCTGCTTCTTCCATGGGCTTCCAGCCTTACAACGTGGTGGTGATTGAAGACCCAGAGGTTTTAAAACAGATCCACGCCGAGGCGGCCAAACAGCCGCAGGTAATTGAAGGCTCGCACTTACTGGTGTTTGCCGCCTGGGATAACCTAACGGAAGAGCAGGTGACCGAATACATGGAAAGAATTGCCGCCGAAAGAGGCGTAAGCCTTGAGTCACTGGCTGGTTTTGCCCAAAGCCTTACCGGAGTAATTACAAGCAGAACCGCTGAGGAGAACTTCCAGTGGGCGGCCAAACAGGCGTACATCGCCCTGGGAACCGGACTGGTAGCCGCCTCCCACGAGAAAGTAGACTCCACCCCGATGGAAGGATTCAACCCGGCTGCCCTGGATGAACTGCTGGGCCTGCGCGAGAAAGGCCTGCGTAGCGTAGCCTTACTTGCCTTAGGCTACCGCGATGCCGAGAAAGATTTTCTGGCCTCGGCGAAGAAAGTGCGCCGCCCCGCAGATGAATTTTTTGTGAAAGTAGCGTAACCAATCTTCTCGTAAAGAGAATAACCTATAGAACCCGCTGCCTGGCCAGTTTACCGGACACAGCGGGTTTCTTTTTACCGCGTATTTACCTTTCTATTATTAAAACGATGAAAAAACGCACCTTAGGAAAATCAGGGCTGGAAGTGGCCCCGCTGGCCTTCGGCGGTAACGTCTTCGGCTGGACCATTGACGAGAAAACGTCTTTCCAACTGCTGGATGCCTTCACCGATTCCGGTTTCAACCTCCTGGACACTGCCGATGGCTACTCGGTCTGGGTTCCCGGCAACACCGGCGGCGAGTCTGAGACCATCATCGGGAACTGGCTCAAGTCCCGCGGCAACCGCGACAAAGTGGTCATCGCCACCAAAGTAGGCTGGGAGATTGCCCCGGACAAAAAAGGCCTCAAAAAAGAGTACATCTTTGAGCGGGTAGAAGAGTCCCTGCGCCGCCTCCAAACCGATTACATAGATTTGTACCAGTCGCACGTAGACGATGCCAGCACCCCGTTTGAGGAAACCCTGGAAGCCTATGACCGACTTATCAAAACCGGTAAGATTCGGGCCATCGGGGCCTCCAACATCAAAGCCGACCGTTTGAAGGCCGCCCTGGAAACGAGCAAGCAGCACAACCTGCCCATCTACCAGAGTCTTCAACCAGAGTACAACCTCTACAGCCGCCAGGAGTTTGAAGCCGAGTTGGAGCCCTTAGTACTGCAGGAGGAAATTGGGGTGATCTGCTACTATGCCCTGGCCAGCGGGTTCCTCACCGGCAAGTACCGTTCCGAGGATGACCTGAACAAAAGCCCCCGCGGAGGCGGCGTGAAGCGGTTCCTCAACGATCGGGGCTTCAGCATCCTTTCCGCCCTGGATGAAGTAGCTGCCAGACACAACGCCAACCCGGCACAAGTGTCCCTCGCCTGGCTCATGGCCCGCCCCAGCATCACCGCGCCCATCGCCAGCGCTACCAGCCTGGAGCAATTGCATGATTTAACCAGAGCCGCACAGATCACTTTAAGTCAAGAAGATATCGCTTTACTGGATAAGGCCAGCGCTTATTGATCTGGCCATTAATGCTAAATGATTATTCTTAAAGAGCCGCTTCCTGTTTTAAGGCCGTTTTCTTAAAAACGGCCTTAAAACAGGAAGCGGCTCTTTCATGGAAAGGGCTAACAAACCTGGAAACATGCTTGTAACAAGAGCACCTCCGCCCCTCAGAGGAGGGGGTTCCGGTATCTCCTCGCTGGCGCGAGCCTCCGGCTCGTGTCCCCACGCATTGTAGATAGTAGTTAATCATTCATCCATTCGGTAATCAGCAAAAGAAGCACGAGACGGAGGCTCGCGCCAGTTAGAGGTGGGTAGGGATTGCCTCAAGACCAAGCAGCGTCCGGAGGTCCTGCGAATGTCTATGCCAATGCCAGATGTAAGGCAGGAGCATCTCTTGTAGGGCCCCTACAGGGAACCACCATTTTTTGCGGAGGAAATGTGGGAGACAAGGCGGGCCTGGTCTCTACAGGTATTAAACCGAAAGGAAACGCTAAAACCCCCAGGTATATTCTTCCGCCTTCGGCATGGTCAAAAAGGGAATTGTCCGTGAAAAAGATGATTTGGGTTCCAGGAAAGCATACCACCTCACTTTAAATGTAGGCAAAACCTGTTCTAGGCACATTTTTCCAAAAACGGCCCCCAAACAGCCTACAGCCTCAATCCAAAAATGTCTGCCTCGGGATAAACAAATCGTCCAGGTTCACCAGGGCGTGCAGAATAGGGTGCAGTTCATCGCGCTGCAGTTGGAACATGTCCCGGATGCTCAGGAACTTCACTTCTTCCAGCAACTGGGCATGTGCCTCATGCTCCGGGTCAGTGCCCAACGCCAAAGTGCCGCTGACTAATCTTACCTCAAAGAAAAGCTCTATAGCGTGGAGCGGAGGCCGCAAAAACTCATTCAGGTAGAGAAAGCGGCCTACCTCCACCTCTAGCCCGGTTTCTTCCAGAAACTCCCTTCGGAGGCAATCTTTCACCTTTTCCCCAAAATCAAGCCCGCCGCCGGGGGGCATCCAGTAATTGCCTTCTCCGAAGGCGGCTTTGTGACGTGCTAAAAGTAAGGTGTCTTCCTGGACCAGAAGTCCGCATACTCTGATTCTGGCTTTAGACGAGTAAGTTTCCGCAAGCGGATGAATGTTCTCCATAGGTTGTAGGGCAGGCCACCAGGCAGTACTTTTGCTTGATGTTAAAGACGTTCAATCCTGATTTCTCAAATACGGTAAAAGAAAAACTTCAGCGGCAATTTTACATGCATTTGCTGGGTTTTGAAATAGAAACCATAGAAATAGGTCTAATTGAAGGCACCCTGACCTTGGAGGAAAAGCACAAACAGCACAAAGGTTTCGCTCACGGCGGCGTCATTGCCACGCTGGCGGATGTGGTGATGGGTTTTGCAGCCGTGACCTTGGTGCCCGCAGACCAGCACGTGGTTACCTCTAACTTGAACATTTCTTACCTGAACCCCGGCGTGGGAGAGGCGCTTTTTGCCAAGGGTTGGGTCTTAAAACAGGGCAGAAGGTTGAACTTTTGTGAGGCAGAAATCTTTAGTATAGATGGCAGTGGCCAGAAAAACCTGGTCGCGAAAGCCTCGGCAACCATGGCTATCTTACAGCCCAAGGCCGCAACCCTCCAGAATTAGACATGACTCCCGCAGAAGCGCTCCGCAAAAATTTCCCGTTTGAACCCACTCAGGATCAGGCCAACCTTTTCCAGAAGCTGGACCATTTCATCATGCGTCGCACCGGCCTCAAAGAAGTGTTCCTGCTGAAGGGTTTCGCGGGTACCGGTAAAACCACGGTGGTGAGTTCTTTGGTCAAGATCCTCAACAGTTTCGGGTACAAGTATGTGCTGCTGGCGCCAACGGGCCGCGCCGCCAAGGTTATGTCCACCTATTCGGCGAAGCCGGCGTCTACCATCCACAAGAAGATCTACAAACAGACGGCCAACCCGTACTCAGAGGGACTGGCTTTTTCGCGCCAGCCCAACAAGAGCGAGCAGGTCATCTACATCGTGGATGAGGCCTCCATGATCTCAGACGACAAAGCGTTCGGAGACAACGGGCTGTTACAGGACCTGATGGGCTACGTGTTTGAGAAACCCAGCAACAAACTGCTGCTCATCGGCGATACGGCCCAGTTGCCGCCTGTGAACCAGACGTTGAGCCCGTCGCTGGATGCGGCGTACCTGCAGAGCAATTTCAAGTGCCACGTGCACGAGATGGAGATGCGTCAGGTCATGCGCCAAGCCGAGGAATCCGGGATTTTGATGAACGCCACGCGGTTGCGGAATGAGTTGGTTAAGGAGCAACCCGAACTTGCTTTCAAGACCAAAGGTTTTCGGGACATTTTCTCCATGCGCGGCGATAAACTGGAAGACGGCCTACGTTACGCTTACGATAAATTCGGGATTGAAAACACCACGGTGATCTGTAGGTCCAATAAAACTGCAAACCTGTACAACCAGCACATCAGGCGGCAGATTTTCTTTGCCGAGGACGAGATTGGCGTGGGCGATTACCTCATGATCGTGCGCAACAATTACACCTGGCTGCCCAAAGACTCCAGCATCGGGTTCATGGCCAACGGTGATTTCGTGGAGATTACCAAGATCATCCGCTACGAGGAAATGTACGGCATGCGCTTCGCGGATGTAAGAATCCGGTTTGTGGATTATCCCAACGAGGAGGAACTGGACACCAAGATCATGCTGGACACCCTGTACTCCGAGGCGCCGGCCTTGCCCGCCGACAAAAACAAAGAACTCTACCAGCAGGTATTGGAAGATTACCAGCACATCACCAGTAAACGCGCCCGCGCCCAGGAAATGCGCCAGGACAAGTACCTGAACGCCCTTCAGGTGAAGTTTGCCTACGCGCTTACCTGCCATAAAGCCCAGGGCGGGCAGTGGCAGGCGGTGTTCGTGGACCACGGGTTCCTGAAAGAGGATCTGGTGACCCAGGAGTTCGCGCGTTGGCTGTACACTGCCGCCACCCGGGCCTCTGAGCAGCTGTTCCTGGTGAATTTCAATGAGAAACTGCTGGAGAATGCGCCAGAACGTGTAGAAGATTGATTACTTTAGCAGTAATAACCTGCTATTACTTAACAGCAAAAGATATGAAAAAACTCTTTATAGGCGCTTTGTTCCTGCTTTTTGGGAGCGGCGCGGCCCTGGCCCAGACTCACTCAACCACCCAGGCCGCTACGGCTCCGGTAACACCTATCGCTACGCCGGCCCCGGCACCCGTAGGTCCTTCCATCCTTTTTGAGGAGCAGAAGTTCGATTTCGGGGAGATCAAAGCAGGGGATGTAGTAGAGCACACCTTCAAGTTCACGAACAACGGCACCTTGCCTTTGGTCATTTCCAATGTGCGCACTACCTGCGGCTGCACCGCCACCGATTACCCCAAAACTCCAGTAATGCCCGGCGAGACCGCATCCATTACAGCCAAGTTCAACAGCGCCGGTAAACGCGGTCAGCAGAACAAGGTTATTACTGTGGAGTCAAATGCCGTGCAAGGCAACGCCCAGGTCATGATTGTGACTACCATTGCGGCAGCTACTGCAAACTAAGTTTTTAGCCTAATTTTCTGAAAAGGCATAAAAAACGCCTCTCTTGCTCAAGCAGGAGAGGCGTTTTCAATTAAGAGTTACATGGTTAAAGGTTCTTCACCAAAGCCCACACCAGGTTCAGCCAGCCAGCAATGAGAAACAAACCTCCTATAGGAGTGATGACGCCCATCCATCTAATACCCGTGAGGCAAAGGATGTACAAAGAGCCGGAGAAAATAAGAATACCTATGAGGAAGCAAATACCTGACACTCCCATGCCGGTTGCCGCCGGATACTGGCTCATGAGCACGCCCACCAGCAATAGGCCTAGGGCATGGTACATCTGGTATTTCACGGCAGTCTCAAAAGTTTCGGTGCGGCCGGTCTCAGTGAGCAATTTGGCCAGTCCATGTGCCCCGAAGGCGCCAATCATTACGCCCAGTCCGCTCAGCAGGGCGCCCAGGATCAATATCGTTTTAATGGTCATGCTAATGTTTTTCGGTTGAAATACTTTTCCAGAAGCACCGCTTGTAAAGCAGCTAGGGCGAAGCAAACAAATATACCAAACCCTGCTAAAAACATACTTTCACTTAGTGAAACAGACTTATTGTTGTTTAATAAAGTGAAAAATAAATAGCCTGGAAGCAAATAGGATAGAGTAGCTACAATACCTATCCTTAAAAGGTGGTCATATGTGATTGCCTGTAAATAATTAAAATACCTATTAATAAAAACTGCCACTGGGGTAGTCAATACAAATAGAAGGATATAGGTTAATACCGGATAATGGTTGTGGATGGATATCTGATATACTTCCTCCAGCAAAAGGGAGAGTTGTATGTGGAATATAACTGTCAGTCCCAGAATCAGGCCTATAGTGGCACAGATGGAGTACTTAAAATAAACGGTGAAAGCCATTGTAATATCAGGTACTGATTATTGTAACTGATAATTCCGGTTGCCGAAGATGGCGCTGCCCACTCTGATCATGGTGCTGCCCTCGGCAATGGCCAGTTGGTAATCTGAGCTCATGCCCATTGAAATCTCTTTAAAATGCGGCGCATTAGGGAAGAACTCGTCTCTTAAAGCCTCAAAGTAGCCCCGTAAACGCGCAAATTCCCTTTGCAGGTGCTGCTCATCATTGGTGTTGGTGGCTACGCCCATGACGCCGCAGATACGCACGTTCTTTAATTGGCTGTATTCCGTAGACCTCAGGATCTGCCGGGCTTCCTTCAGGTCCAACCCGAATTTGGTTTCCTCCTCCGCGATATAGAACTGCAAAAGGCAATCAATGACCCGGTTATGTTTTTGGCCTTGTTTTTCAATTTCCTGCAGTAAACGCAAACTGTCTACCGACTGGATGAGGTGCACAAACGAGGCGATGTACTTCACTTTATTTGTCTGCAGGTGCCCGATCATGTGCCACTCCACATCAGGCGGAAGAAGGGGCTGTTTGGCCGTCATCTCCTGGGCTTTGTTCTCCCCGAAGGCTCGCTGCCCGCCGTCATATGCCTCCCTGATCAACTCCACCGGGTGGGTTTTAGACACGGCAATAAGACGGCAGTTGGTCCCGCCCAACCGCTGCTGGAAATCTTGTATGTTTTCTTCAATTGTCCTCATCAATCTTCTAACGCATTGGTGAAAAAGGTGTTTTTGAGCAGAAGCCACAGCAACAGCAGCACAATGGCCCAGCGCAGGTAAATCTGGTAATAGTCCCGGGTGTCGCGGTAACGGGTTTCTTTGATCTCGGTTTTCTCCAGGCGGTTGATGCGCTGGAAGATCTCGGTGAGGGCCCCGGCGTCCTGCGCCCGGAAGAACTGGCCTTCAGCCAAAGAAGCAAGTTGCCGAAGCGTCTTCTCCTCCAGACCGGTCTGGATGGTCACCATTTTGCCGGTAGAATCAGCCTCCATCTGCACGGTTCCTTCCCGGCCAATGCCCACCGTGTACAGCTTCAGCTGGAAGGCGTGCGCCAACTGCGCGGCTAGTTCCGGGTCCAGGCTTCCGGCGGTGTTTTCCCCGTCGCTGATGAGGATGCAGACTTTGGATTTGGCTTTGGACTCCCGCAGACGGTTGATGGCCACGGCCAGGGCGCTACCAATGGCGGTACCGTCCTCAGAGACCATGCCCAGTTTGATGCTCCGGATGCTTTCCCGTACCAGTTCGTAGTCGGTGGTGAGGGGGGCGAGGGAGAAGGCGCGGCCCGCGAAGACAACCAGGCCGATTCTATCCTGCACTCGGCCGTTCACAAACTGCAGCGCAACTTCCTTGGCTGCTTCCAGGCGGTTGGGTAGAAAATCGGTCAGTTCCATGGAGCCTGAGACGTCCATGACCAGCACAATGTCAATTCCCTCAGAGGAGAGTTCCACGGTTTCATCGGTTTTCTGGGGCCGGGCCAGGGCCACCAAGACCAGCATCAGAAACAAACCGAACACCACATCGGGGAAGTAGCGCAGGAGACCGGTCCAGTGCCATTTTACGTTGCCCTCAAACAAAGCCACGTCCATTTTCCGGCGGAACCGCACCGTGAAAAGCCAGCGCAGGAGAAACAGTAGCGGCACCAGCAGGAGCGCGTACAAATAGCCCGGGTTGGCCCAGTCAAAAGACTGCCAGGTGCGCCAGGAGAACCAGTTCAGGTTGAGCCAGGAAAAATCAGCGGGAGCTTGCCACATTGCGCAGGGAGTCTCTGATTAAAACATACCGGTGGCCGGCAAAATCGGCTAGCTGGCTTAAAGAGTCGGCCACCTCGGTTTCATCATCCGAGATGATGTTGCCGTAGATGGCGCGGTCGCAGACCTTGAGGGCGTTGCTCACCCGTTCGTCTTCTTCGTAATAAGAAGCAATTTCCTTCGTGGTAAAGGAGTTAATCTCCGTGTCTTCCAACTTGGTTAAGTAATTCTTCCACAAAGTGATAGCTCTTTCCAGTTGATCCAGAGTTTTACCTCTCTGGAAACGCTCTTTGGAAGTCTGGAAACGGGACAAGAACTGGTGCTGGTCTTTCTGGAGCACGTACAGTTTGTATCGGTTGTTGATGCTTTTGCCAAACAGAACCCATACGCCGCCAATCAGAATAGAGCCCGCCACAAGACCCATGATCCAGTACACGTAGTTGAACTGCTCGGGTACGGGTTGCAATTGCGTGGCAGATTTCAGGGGCAAAGGATCAGGGACGGAAGTGACGTACTGTTTGACGAATACTGAGTCTGGCGAAGTGACAATTTGCAGGGTGTCGCCGCTATGGAATAACTGGGCCGTAACCTGCAGCGATTGCACCGGCTTCAGGCTGAAGGTGCGCAAAACGTAAATAGTACTGTCTGTGCTGATGCCCTTGGCGGTATAGGTGGGGTGGAATTCCTTGCGGACCAGTTCAAAAGGCGCAAAGGAGAAAGAGGTATCCGGGAAAACAACCTCGGCCTGCGGGGCGTGCCTGGAGCGCAGCACATATTTCACCGACTGGCCAATTTCCACGGAGTCGCGCAGGAAAAAGCCTTCTACCTTTATTTTTGGTAGCTGAGCCCAGGTAAAGAATGGAAACAGGCAGAGCAAAAGCCAACCTGTCTTTTTAAGTAATTGCGACAATGTCTGTTTTTATAGGTTCACCGCCTGACACAAGGCCAGCCTTTTGCCCGTTTTATATTTGTTGTTTGTTTTCAGCCTGACAGCGAAGCCTGTTTTTGGGTCATTATTCCAAAAACTGGCATTAAACATAGCCTCAGGTGCTCAGGCACTCCGTTTCATGGTTCTGTTACGGGCTCTGAACAGGTTCACCAGTTGGGGCACGTAGTCCTGGTCCACAAAGATGGGCAGGAAATCTGCCTGGTACTGGCGGCATAGTTTTACCAGCCGTTCCTGGTTCCGGGCGTAGGGGAGCAGGTACCGTTCCCTGAAATCCTTGGAAGAGGTATTCACCCAGATGGTTTTGCCGGTCTCCTTGTCCTGCAGCGGAATAATCCCCAGCTTAGGGAAATCAATCTCCCGCTTGTCCATGAGCTGCAGCACAATGAGGTCATGTTTCTTGGCCAGCATAATGAGCTCGCGCTCGTAGTTCAGGTCAATGAAATCCGAGATCAGGATGATGATGCTTTTTCGCTTCACCACGTTAAGACAGAGTTTGATGCCTGCCCCAATGTTGGTTTTAAGCGATTGCGGCTGCAGCAAGGCCAGGGTTTTGATGAGACTATAGGCGTGCTCGTTGCCTTTGCCCGGCTTCACGTAGCGCTCTTTGCCATCACTGAAACAGATCATGCCCAGTTGGCTGCCCTGTTTCAAAGCAGACAAAGCCAGAATTCCGCTGATTTCCTTCCCTATGTCCATCTTCTGCAGCCCGGGCGCGCCCAGGGCATGGGAGCCGCTCACGTCCAGCAGCAGGAACACGTTCTGCTCTTTTTCTTCGCGGTAGGTTTTCACGAAGGTGCCGTGGCCTTTGGCCGATACGTTCCAGTCAATGGAGCGCACGTCATCGCCGTACTGGTAGGCGCGCACATCATCAAACTCAAGCCCGGAACTCTTGAAGACCGATTTGAAGTCGCCCTGCATCTGGGCGTCAATTGCCTTTCTAATCTGTATCTCGTACTTTCGTAGCTTCCTGACCAAGTCTTTCATAGCCTCTGAAGATTTGCGCCGCCTTAAAATTACCCAAACTTACGAACAACCGCGTGAAAAAACGTTTGTGTCTCCTTTTGCTTCCGCTTGCGCTGCTGTCCTGTACCCCCGAGCCAGAAAAACCAGCCGATTTGATTCCTGAGGAGAAGATGACCCGCATCATGATAGACGTTCACCTCACCGAGGCCGCCATTGGCCGCACTATTCATCACTATGACTCCTCCAGGGTGGCGTACCGCGAGGCGCACGAGCTGATCTTAAAACGCCAGGGTGTAACAGACAGTGCCTTTAAGCACAGTTATGACTTCTACCTTTCTGATCCTGCCAAAATGGACAAGATCTACGAGGCAGTGTTAGACAGCCTTAGTCTGCGTGAGGCCAAACTGACCAAAGCCGGCGCGCAGGAAGCCCCGCAACCAGTTGCTCCTCCAACACCATCGCAAGATACTGCCAAGGCCAAAACCCTTCAAAAGTTCAAACGTCTGCCGCTCGTAGATTCCTTGAAGGCACGCCAGCAGCGGGCCCGGAAGATGATCAAATAAGCCTTTTGCCGTTGGGCACGTTGGCCTGGGGTTGGGCCAGCACAATATGGCCTTCCTCATCCTCAAAACCGGTGACCAGCACTTCAGAGAGCCAGGGACCTATCTGCTTCTTTGGAAAGTTGGTGACGCAGATGACCTGTTTTCCCACCACCTCTTCTAACGTATAGCGCTTGGTAATTTGTGCGCTGGACTTCTTTATTCCCAACTCGCCTAGATCCACCCATAGTTTATAGGCTGGTTTGCGGGCCTGGGGGAAAGCCTCGGCTTGGACAATGGTGCCCACCCGCAGGTCCACGGCCATGAATTGCTCCCAGGTGATGTTGTTCTCCATGTTCTTTTTGCGCCTAAGTTAAGTGGTGAGGCTGTAAGGGGCAAATACGGGCTAGGCTCCGTAGAAACCTCTACCGTAAGGACCCGTATCCAAAGAGGCGGTGCTTCTGTGGCGGCTGCCTCTATCTAGACCTCACCAAACTATGAAAAACAACACGGGTACAACTTTATCGGTTTGGCAGCCTGGCGTGGAGATGCCGGTTACCCAAACCCTGAACTCCAACGTCACCACCGATGTCTGTGTGGTAGGCGCGGGTATATCTGGCCTTACCACGGCGTATTTGCTTGCCAAAGAAGGAAAGAAAGTAGTGGTGGTAGATGCCGGAGAGATCTGCGGCGGCGAAACCAGCCGTACCACCGCTCACCTTTCCTGGGCCTTGGATGACCGCTATTCCACCCTTATTAAAGTCTTTGGAAAGGCGCAGGCCCTGCTGGCCTATGAAAGCCACCGCGATGCCATCCACAAGATTGAGGAGATCATAAAAGACGAGAAGATCCAGTGTGATTTTGAATACCTGCCCGGCTACCTCTTCCTGGGCGCTACCGATACCGAGGACCAACTAGACCAGGAACTGGCCGCTTGCCATGAACTGGGCATCATGGATGTGGTGAAACTGAAGCAGTGCCCCTTGCCCAGCGTAAGCGAAGGCCCTTGCCTTATGTTCCCGCGCCAGGCGCAGTTCCACCCGGTGAAATACCTGTCGGTGCTGGCCCGCTACATTCTGGACCACGGCGGGGAGATCTACACCAACAGCCACGTTAAGGAATTTGATACCGGGCGGGTGCACCGCGCCATCACCGATGCCGGGTTCTCCGTCACCGCCAACCATCTCGTGGTTTGCACCAACACCCCGGTGAACGACCAGGTGACCATGCACACCAAGCAGGCGCCCTACCGCACCTACGTGATCGGGGCCCGCGTGCCCACCGGCAGTGTTCCCAAAGCCCTGTACTGGGACGATTCTGATCCTTACCACTATGTGCGGCTGGGAACCGTGGCCGGCGAAGAGAACCTGGAGTCAGAGATCCTGATTGTGGGTGGCGAAGACCACAAAACCGGCCAAAGCAAAGGCGACGAAGCCGAACGCTTTGACTGCCTGGAAGAGTGGACCCGCAAGAAGTACCCCATGGTGCAGGACGTGGTATTCCGTTGGTCTGGCCAGGTGATGGAACCGGTGGACTTCATGGGCTTCATCGGGCGCAACCCCGGCGATAGCAAGCATGTGTACATCGCCACCGGCGACTCCGGCCACGGCATGACCCACGGCACCATTGCCGGTATCCTCATCACCGACCTGATCATGGAACGCTTGAACCCCTGGGAGAAACTCTATGACCCCGGCCGCGTCACCTTCTCCACCGATTCTGCCAAGGAGTTCCTGAAGGAAAACCTCAACGTGGCAGGCCAGTACCTGGATTGGGTGAAGCCCGGTAACAAGGAGGAAGACACCATTGCGCCTGGTACTGGAATAGTGGTGCAGAAAGGCGTAGGCAAAGTAGCCATCTACGCCGATGCTCAGGGCAACCGCCACGAGTGCTCAGCGGTGTGTACGCACCTGGGCTGTATTGTGCACTGGAACAATGTAGAGAACTCCTGGGATTGCCCTTGTCACGGCTCCCGCTTCGACCCCTACGGGAAAGTGGTGGCCGGCCCTGCGCCTAGAGACTTGGACAAACTATAGTCAAATTAGTTTCTAGTGATTAGTTGTTAGTTTTTAGTTTTTAGTTTTTGGTGATGAGTTCCGATTATCATAAACCGAATATCCTACATTAGTTAACAGACTTGCAAATAAGCCTATAAAAGAAGAAGAGCCTGGCAGTATCATCTGCCAGGCTCTTCTTCTTTTATAGCAAAACCATTTTCAGGCCTTTTTACTAAAATTAGCCTAAAAACTAATCACTAAAAACGAACAACTACTTATAAGCCTCCAGTTGTTTTAGTCTCAACTCCACTGAGGCGATCCATTCCAGTTGCTGGTCTTTGTTTAGGCCATGGCGGCTTTCGCGGTCGTAGAGATCCTGCTCCTGGTGCCATTTCTCAAAGGCCTCGCTGGCATATCTGTTCAGATCCGCTGCGCCGCGGTTGCAGGCGTTGGGCAGTTCTTTCAGGCGCTTGCGTAATTGGCGGGCGTGAAGCTCGGTTAAGTCAAAATGCAGTTGCTCATGGGCCAGCAGCATCGCCGAGGTTTTGTTCCGAGTCCAGGATTCTTTGGGGTTGAAAACAGCCTCCACTTTAAACTTGAGCTGGTTGTTCTCGCATTTTACCTTCATCTCCATGTTGGTGGAGGTAAGGGCATGGTGTTGGTTTGTAGGCGCGGGACTGCCCGCAAAGTCATCCCAGGTGAGGCGCTTCTGCACCGTCCAGGGGATGTCTGTAGTAGGGGCAATCGGTTCAGGGTTAGTATCAGGAAAAGCGGCCAAAAACAGCGTGCTTATCCAGAGCGGTAGAAAGTAAAACGACATAGCTGCTGCGGTAACACACTCCCAATCAAAAGGAGTTTCCTCCTATCACAACTAAGTTATAAAAAAATTATTGCGGACTCAGTTTCCTGAACCGGAAAAATAGCAACAGCGCCGCAATGGTAAGGCCGGTAAACAGCCCCAGCCAGATGCCCACCGCGGCCAAGTCCAACCAGAAGCCCAGCGCAAACCCAATTGGCAAGGCAATAAGCCAGTAGGAAAACAGGGAGATCATACTGGGTACTTTCACATCTTCCAGCCCGCGCAAAGCCCCAAGCCCCACCACCTGCACGCCATCAGACAACTGGAAAACCGCCGCAATGATAAGCAGTTTAGAGGCCAGCGCGTGCACCGCCATATCCTTCACATATAGATGCGGAATCAGGTCCTTTCCCAGGATGATCAACGTGGCGCTTCCGGCCATGAAGAGGGCCCCCAAAATCAGGCTGCTGTTGCCGGCCACGTGCGCACCGTGTAGGTCGCCGGATCCGCGCAGTTTGCCCACCCTGATGGTAGCCGCCGCCGAGATGCCGCTGGCCATCATGTACGTCACGGAGGCTACGTTCAGGGCAATCTGGTGCGCCGCCAGGTCACGGGCGCCCACCCAGCCAATCATCACCGCCGAGAAACTGAAAGCGCCCATCTCAAAGATCATCTGCAGGGAAATAGGCAACCCGATCTTGAACATGCGGGACATGTGAGTCCAGGAAATATGCTGCCGGCGCAGATAATGCCGGTACCGCCCAAAACGTGGGGAGAAGTAAATAAAGGCCGCCATCATGATGGCCATGAGAACCCGCGAGATGAACGTGGCCCAGGCCGCTCCGTTCAGGCCCAGGGCTGGCAAGCCCAGCTTCCCGTAGATGAGCACATAGTTCAGAACCACGTTCACCACGTTGGCGAAGATGGAAATGTACATAGACTGCCTGGTAAGGGAAAGCCCCTCGGCAAACTGTTTGAACGCCTGGAACACCATCAGCGGCACCATGGAGAGAAACAGGATGTTCACGTACGGGATGGCCAGGCGCACCACCTCAGCAGGTTGGTTCAGATAGGCGATAAAAGGGGATAGGCCCCAGAAAGCCAAAAAGAGCAACACGCCCATTCCGGTATTCAGCACCAGTCCATTCAGCAGAATCAGGGCGATGCGGGTATGGTTTTTCCGGCCATCGGCGCGGGCTACCAGGGGTGTGATGCTGAAGGAAATACCAAGGCCAAACACCAGCGTGATGGTGAAGATACTGTTCCCCAAAGAGGCAGCTGCTAACTGCGCTGTCCCAATCCGGCCGGCCATTACGCTGTCGGTCACCGTTACCAGGATGTGCCCCAATTGGCTCAAGACCACCGGGTAGGCCAGCCAGAAGGTACTCTTATAATGTTCGCGGTATTGGGCGGAGAAAATCACGGGCAAATTTTTAAAACAGGCCGCAAAGCTACGGCTATTTTCCCTATCCCTTAGGACAAATGTCCAATACGCAAAGAAGTGTTGATTATTAAATCCGGTGATCCGCAGAATTAAAGGAGTGAACACCCAAATGGATAAACCGCTTTAGGCCTGATTTTTCAGAAAAGCACTTTAAATAGGTTCCTTTTAAAATTAGGTCTTTTGAGCATAGGGCTTTGCCAACCTCAGGAGAGAAGTGGCTAGGATTAGAATCAGGAAACAAAGGCTTTCAGGCGGAGCATGGCGCTTTCCAGCACTTCCTCCGGCAGGGCGAAAGACATCCTCACGGCACCGGGCATGCCCATCTTGGTAGCGCACAGCACCTCCAGACCTACCTGGTCTTTGAGGGCGGCAGCCCATTCCTCCACCAACTGGAAAGGCGAGGTCGGGTCCTGGGGCTGCAGACAACCGTCTACCTGAAGGGTGAAGTAGTAGCCCGCATCGGGCACGGTGAATTTGAGTTTAGGCATTTGCTCCAGTTCCTGGATCACGCGTTGCCGCCGTGTGTCCAGATCTGTTCTGAAATGCTGCCAGATATGATGCCGATTTTGGGTGGCCGCGGCAGCGCCGGCCTGCAGGAAAGGCGACACCCCTGAGACTAGTTTATGCTGCAGTTCAGTGGCTTTGTGCAGAATGTCAAAAGGCGCGATGAGGTAGCCTATCCGCCAACCAGACATAGCAAAGGACTTAGAGAAACCATTCACTACGGCTACTCTATCTCGCAGATGTTCAAAGCGTAAGAAGCTGGTTACCTTTCCTTGGTAAGCAAGGCCGTCGTAGATTTCATCTGAGAGCAGGTGTAGGTTGGGAAACTCCTCCAGCAGATGGGCCACCTGCTCCAACTCGGTTAGCGAGTATACTTTCCCCGTGGGGTTACCGGGGTTGGTGAGGATGAGCAGTTTGGTGTTTGGGGTGATTTTATGGCGCAGGTTCTCCAGGTTGATCGCGTAGCCCTCTTCGGGATTGGCCGGTACGGTCACCAGTTTCCCGCCGCTCTGCCGGATCAACTCTGGGAAAGCAAACCAGTACGGGGCCAGGGCCACCACCTCGTCGTTGGGGTGCAGCAGGCTTTGCAGGTACAGGTGAATGGCGTGTTTGGCGCCGTGCGTGATCAGGATCTGCTCGGCCGGTACGGGCTGATTTTCGTCTTCCAGGTACCGCTGCGCCAGGGCATACCGCAGCTCGGGCAGCCCTTCATTGGGACCATAGTACGTGTTGTGGCGGCCTACGGCTTCCTGCATGGCCATGACGGCCACTGCGGGCGAGTGAAAATGACTGACACCTAAATGCAGCGGAATAACATCCATTTTGATTGTTGATTGTTAGTTGTTGATTGCTAATTTGTGATGGTTGGGTTTCGTGCTAAAGTTAGGTGGATTAACTAAATGGCCAAATCTTGGTGCAAAACAGATGGAAAGTCTTTGTCTAAACTGTTATAGGCTTGTTTTCAGCAAAACAGGCCAAAATCAGGATAAACAAACGCACGATAGACCAACAATTAACAATGGACAATCAGCTATGAAACCGGTCTCAAGAGAACATCGGCGAAGCCGTGGCTGGGGTCTGTGAACACGTCCTGTACGGTGAAGCCGCAGGCCTGCGCCATTTCCTCCACCTGCCGTAAAGAGAATTTGTAGGAGTTCTCTGTATGAATAGCCTCCCAGGCCTCAAAGGAGAAAGTCTGGCCCAGCGCCCCGATGTGGACCTCCTGGTTTATCTTGCTGATGAGGAAGCTACGCATGGTGCCTTCCAGCGGGTCATACTCCGCGAAGTGCTGGAACTGGTCCAGGTCAAAGTTGGCCTGCAGTTCTTTGTTGATGCGGTGGAGTAGGTTCAAGTTGAAGGCCGAGGTCACGCCGGCGGCATCGGCGTAGGCGCGGCGCATTTTCTCCGGGTCTTTGCGCAGGTCCAGGCCCAGCAGAAACGCGTCTTCGGGGTTCAGGCTCTGGCGCAGGGTGCACAGGAATTTGCGGGCCTCGTCCAGGTCAAAATTTCCGATGTTGGAGCCCAGGAACAAAACCACTTTGCGCTGGCGCTGGTTTTGGTTCAGCCACTCCAGGCCCTGGAAGTACTCGGCGGCCAGGGCTTGCACGGGCAGCTTGGGCCAGCGGTGGTGCAGATCCTCCAGAAGCAGGTTTAGTTGGTCATCAGAGATATCTAGGGGCACGTAAGAGAAATCGGCTTGGGAGGCTACCAGTTCAACCAAAAGCAGTTTTGTTTTGTAGGCGTCGCCGGCGCCCAGGTCCACCAGCTGGAAAGGCGTGTGGGTATCCATGGAGAAGAGGATTTCCTTTCTTTGCTTTGACAGGATCTGGTGCTCCAGTTTGGTGAGGTAGTACTCCGGCAACTGCATGATCTGCTGAAAAAGCTGGCTGCCTTTTGCGTCATAAAAGAATCTGGAAGAGAGTCTTTTGGGGCTTTGGTTCAAGCCTTGCATGACGTCCTGGGCCAGGCCGTTATCGTCAGACACACGGGTGGGCAACAGGTTAATCAGGCGATTATGGGTAAAGGTGAAGGTCATAGGTTTAGTTGTAGTTTATCTTTTGGCCAGCCTGATGCCGGTGAACTGCCAGCGCTTATCGGCGTGGAAAAAGTTACGGTAGGTGGGCCTGATATGGCTTTGTGGCGTGGCGCATGAGCCTCCGCGCAGGACCATCTGGTTCACCATGAATTTGCCGTTGTACTCGCCAATGGCGCCAGGCGCCGTCACAAACCCCGGATACGGAAAATAGCCGCTGTAAGTCCATTCCCAGGTATTGCCCAGGAGTTGCGCTGCCTGTTCAGAATCATCTGGGAAGGTGCCCGGCACCGGATGGTACAAGCCGCTTTCCATAAAATTGCCTTCCTTTATTGGATTGGCATGGAGCTGTGCCAGCGCCTCCCACTCAAACTCGGTAAGGAGCCGGTGCCCGCTCCAGTTCGCATAGGCCAGTGCTTCGTAAAAGCTGATGTGTGTTACGGGGGCCTCAGGGTCAACTTTCTCCAGACCGTGCAAGGTGAAATGATACCATTCCCCGTCTTGCTGGGTCCAATACAAAGGCGCTTGCCATCCATGTTGTTGACAGAGTTGCCAGCCTTCATCCAGCCAGTAAGAAAATTCGGTGTAGCCGCCGGCTTCCATGAAGGCGAGGTACTCGGCATTGGTAACCAGGGAGCGGCGGGCCTGGAACTCGGCGAGGTAGACCTGGTGCGGCTGCTGTTCATTGTCAAAGCAAAAGCCATTGCCCTGGTACCCGATGGTGTAGAGGCCAGCCGGTACGGTGCTCCACTCGTTTTGGGGCTTCCTTGGGGAAAAGGAGCCGGAAACGATTGCTTCTTTGGGTTGATAGGCGGGTAGCAGCGGGTTGCAGCTCAGGATGTATTTGATATCGGTGAGGAGCAGTTCCTGGTGCTGTTGCTCATGCTGCATGCCCAGTTCCATCACCGCGGCTAATTGCGCGTTTTGCAAAAGCTCCTCGTTCCATAACACCTTTTCCATTTCTGCATCCACGTGCCGGCGGTAAGCGTAGATGTCCTCCAGCGGCGGCCGCGACAAAGTGCCCCGGTCTGAGCGCGCGATGCGGCTGCCCATGCTGTTATAGTAGGAATTGAAAAAGAAGGCGTACTGCGGATGGAAGGCCCGGTACTCTGGTAGGTTTGGAAGCAGGATAAACGTCTCAAAAAACCAGGTGGTGTGCCCCAGGTGCCACTTAGGCGGACTCACATCGGCCATGGGTTGCATCACGGTATCCTCGGGGGTGAGGGGAGCGCAAATGTTTTCGGTCTGCTGCCGGATAGCCCGGTAACGGATCAGCAAATCAGTGACGCCGTTCAGTGTGGAGGAAGCCATGGGAATTATCGTATTTACCCCTACTAAACTAAAAATAAACCGAAAGGTTGTACCTTCACCTGCGAGATAAAAAGTATATGCCTTTTGTTTTAACTCCGTTTTTACGGGAACTGTCCTTTAAGTTTGATGCCCGCACCTCGCGCGGCGCCATGCAAACCCACCTGGCGCATTACATACGGGTGCACCACACCGATGCACCTGAGGTGCAGGGCTGGGGTGAATGCTCGCCGCTGCCGGGCCTCAGCCCCGATTATTCTCCTACCTTCCACAAGTTGCTGGTACGCATCTGCCAGAAGTACAACGACCTGCAACTGGAGGCACCTGAAACGGAGGAGTCTCTGGCTTTCTGGCAAACCCTCGGCGCCTGGCCCTCTATCTGCTTTGCCGCAGAAACGGCTTGGGTTGACTACCTGCGCGGCGCCAAACGGATGCTGTACAACACCCCCTACTCCCGGTCTGAGAAAGGCATAAGAATAAACGGACTCATCTGGATGGGTGATCCGGCGTTTATGCGGGAGCAGATTGAGAAAAAGATGGCCCAGGGCTTCAAGTGCCTTAAACTGAAAATTGGAGGCTTAGACTTTGCCCAGGAATTAAAGATCCTGAAGGAGATAAGAAGCATCGCCGGTCCCGATGACCTGGAACTGCGGCTGGATGCTAACGGCGCTTTCTCACCCGCCAATGCCGAGGAAAAGCTTCGGGACCTGGCCGCCTTCCACATTCACTCGCTGGAGCAACCCATCAAGGCAGGTCAATTGGAGGAGATGAAGCTACTGTGCGAGGTGTCGCCTTTTCCCATTGCCCTGGACGAGGAACTGATTGGCATCTCCGGCGAGGAAAACAAATGGAATCTGCTCAACCTGATCAGGCCCCAGTACATTATCATCAAGCCCACGCTGGTGGGCGGTTTAGTGAGTAGCCGCGAATGGATACAGGTAGCTACCTCCTTAGGCATTGACTGGTGGCTTACCTCGGCGCTGGAATCAAACATCGGGCTGAACGCCATTGCCCAGTTCGCCTCTGACCTAAATAACCCATTGCCGCAGGGCCTGGGAACCGGCCAGCTTTACCAAAACAACTTCGCCTCGCCACTGGAGATCAGGGGAGAGGAACTCTGGTATAACCCGGAGAAAACCTGGGAATTACCGGATGGTGAGTGAGTGAGTGAGTGAGTGAGTGAGTGAGTGAGTGAGTGAGTGAGTGCTTTTTTGAGCCGATTTTTTCAAAAAGAGCCAAAACGATGACTATTCTCCAAGCAGTTTCTTGACCAATTTAGGTACGCCCACAGTAGCTTTCTCCTGGATAATGGTGAAGTTGCGGCGGTGCGAAATGGGCGGAGTATTGGGGTCAATGAGGTAGATGGGAGTATCATGCGGGGCGTACGAAATCAACCCGGCGGCGGGATATACCTGCAGCGAGGTGCCTACGATGAGCAGGTAATCTGCGTGCATGGTTTCCTCGGCAGCCTTTTCTATGAGCGGCACGGCCTCCCCGAACCAGACAATGTTGGGCCGCAGCTGGGAGCCTTTTTCGCAGAGATCGCCCAAGTTTAGTTCCCAGCCCGTCATGGGGTAAACCAGGTTCTCGTCTTTGGTGCTGCGGCTTTCAAAGAGTTTGCCGTGCAGGTGGAGGATATTGGAAGAGCCGGCGCGCTCGTGCAGGTCATCCACGTTCTGGGTGATAATCTGCACGTCATATTTCTGCTCAAGGTCTACCAGGGCTTTGTGGGCTGCGTTGGGTTCTACGCCCAAAGCGCTCTTCCGGCGCTGGTTGTAGAAGTCCAGCACTAGTTTGGGGTTTTTCCGCCAACCTTCCGGCGAGGCCACTTCCATTACGTCATGTCCTTCCCAGAGCCCGTTTGCGTCCCGGAAAGTTGCCAAACCACTCTCGGCGCTGATGCCGGCGCCGGTCAATACCACTATTTTCTGTTTCATTTTAGCCGCTGGTAGAAAGTGCCACAAGCCTAAAATACGGAAAACTTTGAAAAAGAAGAGCCCCGCTTTAGGCCTGTTTCTTTAAAAACAAACCCAAAACGGGGCTCAGTCCATTTATTCTGTCAGGCTTTTTCCGGTGTTCTACTTTTACTCCGCTTTCTTTTTGGGAGCGGCTTTCTTGGTGGTTGTTCCTTTGGTACCAGTGGCTTTTTTGGCGGCCGGCTTCTTAGCCGCCGTCTTTTTAGCGGCGGTAGCATCGGCGGCCGGGGCCGCTTTCTTCTTGAATCCGCCCCGCGCTGGTTTATCCGGAGTAGCTTCAGCCAGTTCCAGGCATTGCTGCAGGGTCAACTCAGAAGGCTCCTGACCTTTGGGAATTTTCACGTTCTTCTTGCCCACGCAGATGTAAGGCCCAAAACGGCCGTTCAGCACCGTTACCTCTGGGTTTTCCGGGAACGTTTTGATCATCTTCTCGGCATCGGCTTTGCGCTTGGCTTCAATCAAGGTGATGGCCTCGGGCTCAGTCACCAGCAGCGGATCCAGGTCTTTGGGCAGCGAGTAGAACTTGCTGTTGTGTTGGATGTAAGGTCCAAACCTCCCGATAGCGGCTTTCATGTCCTTGCCTTCAAACTCACCCACAACACGCGGCAGCTTGAACAATTCCAAGGCTTGCTCCAGGGTGATAGACTCAATAAAGGTCCCTTTGCGCAGGCTGGCGTACACAGGTTTTGCATCGGTACCTTCCACTTCCTCGCCCAACTGCACGTACGGTCCAAAGCGGCCTAACTTGGCAATTACTTTCATGCCGGAGACAGGATCCACGCCCAGTTCACGGGCGCCGCTCACGGTGGAGCGCTCCACGTTGGCACTGGTCTCAATGGTTTGATGGAAACTTGAGTAGAAGTTGTCCAGCATCTTGTCCCACTGCTTTTTACCGGCGGCAATCTCATCAAATTCTTCCTCTACGCGGGCGGTGAAGGAATAATCAATCACGCTCTCGAAATGGGATACCAGAAAGTCGGTCACCACCATGGCGATGTCGGTGGGGAAAAGCTTGGCTTTTTCGGCACCGGCCATCTCGGTTTTCTTCTGGGTAGAGATTTGGCCGTTCTCCAGGGTGAGCACGTTGTAGGCTCTTTCTTTTCCCTCTCGATTGTCTTTTTCCACGTAGCCGCGCTTCTGGATAGTGGAGATGGTAGGCGCATAGGTAGACGGGCGCCCGATGCCCATTTCCTCCAGTTTCTTCACCAGGCTGGCCTCGGTGTAACGGGGAGCCGGACGGCTGAAACGCTCCGTGGCCTGCAGGCGCTGCAGGTTCAGAGCCTGGCCTTCGGTTAACGGCGGCAGCATGCCTTTTACGTCATCGTCGGCAGCGTCGTCATCGTCGGTAGACTCGGTGTACACTTTCAGGAAACCCTCAAAGCGGATTACCTCGCCGGTAGCTACTAATTTCTCTGGCTGACCGCTAATGTTGATGGTAGCAGTGGTTTTCTCGATCTCGGCATCGGCCATCTGCGAGGCAATGGCGCGCTTACGGATCAGGTCATACAAGCGCTGCTCGTTGCGGTCAGAACTCACCTGGATGGCGGCAAAGTCCGTGGGCCTAATGGATTCGTGGGCCTCTTGCGCAGATTTCGATTTGGTCTTGTACTGGCGCGTTTTCACGTAGTTTTCGCCAAAAGAGCGCGAAATCTCCGCCGCGGCTGCATTGATGGCATCCTGCGAGAGGTTCACCGAGTCGGTACGCATGTAGGAGATCTTACCGGCCTCATACAGGCGTTGGGCCACCGTCATGGTCTGCGCCACGGAGAATGACAGCTTGCGGCTAGCCTCCTGCTGCAGGGTAGAGGTGGTAAACGGTGGCGCGGGACTGCGTTTAGTAGGTTTTTTCTCCAGACTCTCAATAGAGTAAGAAGCGCCAATGCAACGCTTGAGGAAATCCTCCGCCTCGGCCTGGGTTTTGAAACGAGTATTCAGTTCCGCCTCCATGCGTTTGCCACCTGCGTCAAACTGGGCCACCACCTTGTAGGCAGAGACCGCTTTATGGCGCTCAATCTCGCGTTCGCGCTCCACTACCACACGCACAGCCACCGACTGCACACGCCCGGCAGAAAGGCCGGTCTTTATTTTCTTCCAGAGCACCGGGCTTAACTCAAAACCCACCAGGCGGTCCAGCACGCGGCGGGCCTGCTGGGCATTCACCAGGTTGGTGTCAATGGAGCGTGGGTTCTCAATGGCGTTCAGAATGGCGTTCTTGGTGATTTCCCGGAACACAATGCGGCGCGTTTTGGCCTCATTGAGGTTCAGGGCCTCAGACAAGTGCCAGGAAATAGCTTCTCCCTCGCGGTCCTCATCGGATGCTAACCACACCGTCTCGGCCTCCTTCGCTAATTTTTTAAGCTGCGCGATCACTTCCTTTTTATCGGGGCTGACCACGTAGGTGGGCTTGAAGCCGTTCTGGATGTCAATGGCGTTATTGTCTTTGGGGAGGTCGCGCACGTGCCCGAAGCTGGATTTTACAATAAAATCCTTCCCCAGGTACCCTTCAATGGTCTTGGCCTTAGCCGGCGACTCCACAATCACTAAGTTTTTTATCATATGGGAATAGAGCAAAGCAGTGCCCAAAATTTTTTCAAAGATGTAGTAATTTTTTGAGACAATCCAACCACTATCTTTATGCCGATTGTTCCCATGAGGTAAAAGAATATACCTTAGGGGGGTAAAAAAGTTTTTAAGTATACTTATCGCATGAAGAATCTCCTATTAATGCGGCATGCCACCGCGGCAGACAAAGCGGTTGAGCAATCAGATTTTGACCGGGAAATCACCTTATTTGGTCAGCGGCAGGCCGGAGAGGCCGGCCTTTGGCTCAAACAGCAAGGCCTGGTGCCGGAATTGATCCTGTGCAGCAGCTCCCTCAGGACCCAGCTGACGCTTGAGAATCTTTTGGAAAGCCTGGGGCAGAAAGTGCCCGTGCAGATGGAGCGCGTGATCTATTACGGTTCTGAGCGCGACCTGCTGGACCTGGTGCACGGCGTGGACGATGAGGTGGATACCCTGCTTTTATTGGGGCATAACCCTACCGTTTCTTTTTTCGCCTCGCAACTGGCCCATGAGGAAGTGTCTTTTAGCCCGGCCTCCATTGCGCATTTACAGTTCAACGGATATTCCTGGGAAAACTTGCGGGCGGGTACCTGCAAGTTGCAGGCGGTGTACCGCGAGTAAACTTGCTTTAGGGCCTTTTTTCCTGAAAAGAAGCCAGAAACAGCAGAATAGGCTTATAATTATTTGTAGTTTAGCGGCTCGCACCACTCCAAGAAATATTTTTTCTTTTTTCTGTAACCTATGGCAGCAACTATCGTATCGGTCATCAACCAAAAAGGGGGGACGGGTAAAACCACCACTACAATCAACCTGGGAAGCGCCCTGCAAAAACTGGGTAAACGCGTGTTGTTAATCGATCTTGATCCCCAAGCTAACCTCTCTTATTCATTAGGAATTACAGAGCCGTCCTGCACCCTTGCGGATGTTTTCACCGGCAAGGATAAACTGACCGACTGTATCCAGGAAAAGAACGGGCTATTTGTGGCCCCGGGCTCCAATGAGTTAGTGGATGTGGAGATCTCCCTGGTGAACCATGAGGAACGGGAACGTTTTTTGCAGCATTTATTAAAAGAGGTGAAAGGCTATGATTACATCCTCATTGACTGCCCTCCCTCTTTGTCGCTGCTAACGGTGAACGCCCTGGCCGCCTCCCGCGAAGTGCTGATTCCCCTGCAAATGGAGGTGCTAACGCTACAAGGATTGGGGCAGATCCTGAATACGGTGCAGCAGATCAAAAAGACCCTGAACTCCAAACTGAAGGTGAAGGGTATTGTGGTGGTCATGTATGACAAGCGCCGCAAACTGAGCACCGAGATTGAGGATTACCTTAAAGAGAACGTGGACGAGTACATCTTCCAGCAACGCATCAGGCTGAATGTGAAACTGGCTGAGGCGCCCTCCTTTGGGCAGAGCGTGATAGATTACGATGCATCATCCTACGGGGCTAAGGATTATTTGGGATTGGCTAAGGAATTTGTCACTATTCCATAGGCAGGGCATTTTCAGAAGTCTTGTATTTTTTGTAAATTGCGAGGATGTCTGAGTTAGTGGACATCAGAAATAAACAGACCGGCAAGCTTTTTTTGCCACAGAAGATAAAAACGCTCTTCAATACATTATAAGATGGCTTTAGGTAAAAACTTGAAACTCAACAAGGATAAACTGATTGGGAAGACGGAGGCCGAGACAACTGCTGACACACCAATGGATGCCGTTGCCAGTGAGCCGGCAGTAGCCCCGGTGCCAGAGCGGCCTGAGGAAACGCCTATACAGGAACAAACCACCCCGGTGGCGGACTTTCCTTTGGCCGTGGAAAATGGGAAATCCACAGTTGCTAAAGCCCGTGCAGGAGGAAAAACATTGGAGAAAACAGACAGATCAGATAAAAATCTGCCGGATGTGGGAGCAACAGACCAGGCCCGGAAAAGTAATTCGCCGCGCCAGTCTACCCAGACCCAGGATTCAGACTATATTAATGAGCAGCTAAACCGCGTGCTCTATGCCCTTGACGCCTTTAAGAAAGGAGACGTCTCGGTGCGCCTTACAAAACAAAATAACGATATCTTTTCAGAGATAGCCGAAGCCTACAACTCCATGGTGGAGATGATTGGTGGTGTAGGGGGCGAGGTGTCGCGTATCTCTAAAGTAGCCGGGGTGGAGGGTAACCTCAAAGCCCGTGCCTCTGCTGAGAGCGCCTCCGGTTTCTGGAAAGACATGATCAACAACATCAACGGCCTGGTAGACTCCATTGCCGTTCCGGTATTGGAGGTAGGCAAGGTACTGAAGAACATCTCGCGGGGTAACCTGGACGAGACGTTCCAGATTCCGGTGTCCGGTGACTTCAAGGTCATGGCCGAAACCATCAACCGTACCATTGACAACCTGAACCTGTTTGCCGGTGAGGTAACCCGGGTTGCCCTTGAGGTAGGTACCGAAGGGAAACTGGGTGGACAGGCCTCCGTGCCAAACGTAGCCGGTATCTGGAAAGAACTCACTGATAATGTGAACGCGATGGCGTCTAACCTGACCCTTCAGGTACGGGACATCGCGAAGGTAACTACTGCGGTGGCCCAGGGTAACCTGGACCAGAAAGTAACCGTGGACCTGAAAGGGGAAATGCTCCAGTTGAAAGAGAACATCAACCAAATGGTGGACTCTTTGAACATCTTCGGGGATGAGGTTACCCGAGTGGCCCGTGAAGTGGGTACCGAGGGTAAACTGGGCGGACAGGCGAAAGTGCCTAACGTAGGCGGGGTTTGGAAAGACCTCACCGATAATGTGAACACCATGGCCAGCAACCTTACCTCTCAGCTCCGTGACATTGCCAACGTAGCAACCGCGGTTGCGAAAGGTGACCTGACGCAGAAGATCACGGTAAACGTGAAAGGTGAATTGGCTGAACTGAAGGACAACCTGAACCAGATGGTGGACTCCCTCAACATCTTCGCTGGCGAGGTAACCCGTGTGGCAAGGGAAGTAGGAACCGAAGGTATCTTGGGTGGCCAGGCCAATGTGCCAAAAGTTGCCGGCGTTTGGAAAGAACTGACCGACAATGTAAACTACATGGCCTCCAACTTGACCCTGCAGGTACGTGACATCGCCAACGTGGCGACCGCGGTAGCGAGGGGAGATTTGAGCCAGAAGATTACCGTTGGGGTAAAAGGCGAGTTAGCCGAGCTGAAGGACAACCTGAACCAGATGGTGGACTCCCTCAACATCTTCGCTGGTGAGGTGACCCGCGTGGCGCTTGAAGTAGGTACCGAGGGTAAACTGGGCGGCCAAGCCGCAGTACCTAACGTAGCCGGTACCTGGAAAGCGCTTACCGATAACGTAAATTCCATGGCGTCTAACCTGACGCTGCAAGTGCGGGACATCGCCAACGTGGCGACCGCCGTAGCGAAAGGTGACCTGAGCCAGAAAATCACCGTTGACGTGAAAGGCGAGCTCCTCCAGTTGAAGGACAACCTGAACCAGATGGTGGACTCCCTCAACATCTTCGCGGGTGAGGTAACCCGGGTAGCCCGTGAGGTAGGAACCGAGGGTAAACTGGGCGGCCAGGCTGCTGTGCCAAATGTGGCCGGTACCTGGAAAGCACTTACAGACAACGTAAACTCCATGGCGTCTAACCTGACGCTGCAAGTACGCGATATTGCCAACGTAGCCACTGCCGTGGCTCGTGGTGACCTGAGCCAGAAAATTACTGTGGATGTGAAAGGCGAGCTCCTTCAACTGAAGGATAACCTGAACCAGATGGTGGACTCTCTCAACATCTTTGCTGGCGAGGTAACCAGGGTGGCAAGAGAGGTAGGAACCGAAGGTATCTTGGGTGGCCAGGCCAATGTGCCTAACGTGGGTGGGGTTTGGAAAGACCTTACCGATAACGTGAACTACATGGCAGGTAACCTTACCTCTCAGGTTCGTGACATCGCCAACGTGGCCACCGCGGTAGCAAGAGGAGATTTGAGCCAGAAGATTACAGTTGACGTGAAAGGCGAGCTCCTTGAGCTTAAAAATAACCTGAACCAGATGGTGGACTCCCTCAACATCTTCGCCGACGAAGTAACCCGTGTGGCAAGAGAGGTAGGAACCGAAGGTAAACTGGGCGGTCAGGCTTCCGTGCCGAAAGTACGTGGTACCTGGAAAGAGTTGACCGACAACGTGAACTCCATGGCGTCTAACCTGACGCTGCAAGTGCGGGACATTGCCAACGTAGCAACCGCTGTAGCGAAAGGTGACCTGACCCAGAAAATCACAGTGGATGTAAAAGGAGAGCTGTTAGAGTTGAAGAATATCCTCAACCAGATGGTGGACTCTTTGAACATCTTCGCTGGTGAGGTAACCCGCGTAGCCTTGGAAGTGGGTACGGAAGGTAAACTGGGCGGACAAGCGGCTGTACCAAATGTGGCTGGAACTTGGAAGATGCTGACCGATAACGTAAACTCGATGGCCTCCAACCTGACTTCTCAGGTGCGTGACATCGCCAACGTAGCGACTGCGGTAGCAAAAGGGGACCTTAGCCAGAAAATGACGGTAAATGTGAAGGGTGAAATCCTTCAACTGAAAGATATATTGAACCAGATGGTGGACTCCCTCAACATCTTTGCGGGTGAGGTAACCCGCGTGGCGCTTGAGGTAGGTACCGAAGGTAAATTGGGTGGCCAGGCAACGGTGCCGAACGTAGGTGGGGTTTGGAAAGGCCTTACTGAAAACGTGAACACCATGGCCTCTAACTTGACGCTGCAAGTGCGGGACATCGCCAATGTAGCGACTGCAGTGGCAAAAGGTGACTTGACCCAGAAAGTAACTGTGGGTGTGCGGGGTGAGTTAGCCGAGCTGAAGGACAACCTGAACCAGATGGTGGACTCCCTGAACATCTTTGCCGGTGAGGTAACCCGGGTGGCGCTTGAAGTGGGTACCGAAGGTAAGTTGGGTGGCCAGGCTTCCGTGCCGAATGTGGCCGGGGTTTGGAAAGACCTTACCGACAACGTGAACACCATGGCCTCTAACCTGACCACTCAGGTACGCGGGATCGTGAAAGTAGTAACGGCGGTATCTAAAGGTGACCTTACTCAGAAACTTACCCTGGAAGCTAAAGGCGAATTGGCAGATCTGGCAGACACCATCAACAGCATGGTGGAAGACCTGAACCGCTTAGCGGGTGAAGTAAGCCGGGTGGCCAGAGTAGCCGGGGTGGAAGGTAAACTGACCGAGCGTGCTACGGTACACGGTGTATCCGGAAGCTGGAAAGAACTGGTAGATACTTTAAATGACCTGTTAGAGTCCATTGTAACGCCGGTTCTGGAAGTGTCAAGGGTAGTACGTTCTATTTCTGAGGGTGATTTAACCCAGAAAGTAGAGATCCATACTGCCGGTGATATTCTGGCCATGTCTAACGCTTTGAACCTGGCGGTTGACAACCTGAATGCCCTGTTAGGCGAGATCAATGATTCTTCTCTCATTGTGGGTTCGTCTTCTGAAGAAATGGCGGCCAAAGGATTGGAGATGAACCGCGTAACGGTAGACGTAGCCTTGGCCATGCAACAAATGGCGGAAGGTGCGCAGAACCAAGCCTTGAAAACAGACCAAGCCTTTAAACTGATTGAGGAAATTATGAAGGCCACGAAAGAAACCGCGAACAAAGCCGATGTGGTGAACCGTTCAGCGGTGATGGGTGAGGAAACTTCCCAGTTGGGTCTGAAAACAGTGGCCGAGGTGGTGCGTAACATGGAAGAGATTTCTTCTTCTGCTGCATTGACTGCCAAAACCATTGAAGTACTGAGTACCCGTAGCCAGGAAATCTCCAAATCACTTGGCGTAATCACAGATATTGCGGCTCAGACCAACTTGCTGGCCTTGAACGCGGCCATTGAGGCGGCCAGGGCAGGTGAGGCGGGGCGTGGTTTCGCGGTAGTAGCCGAAGAAATCCGGAAACTGGCCGAAGGATCACGGAAATCAGCAAGTGAGATCAGCACCTTGGTAGACGATGTGAAGAAAGATACTTCTTCTGCCGCTGCTGCGATCGCGACCATGGAAGGCCGGGTATTGAAAGGAAAGAATGCCACGTTTGAAGCATCCGGCGCCTTTAAAAACATTGCGACTTCCAGCGGTGAGACACTGCGCAGTGCCCAAGACATCCTGGTGTCTACAGAAGTGCAGAAAACCTCCATTGGAGACGTAGTGAAATACGTGGAAGAGGTGGTAGCCATTGCGGAACAGACGGCTTCCGGTACCCAGCAGGTAGCAGGAACCGCCAAGCAACTGTCGGCGTCCATGCAAGAACTGACTTCTTCCAGCCAGCGTCTGAATGACATCGCTGATGACCTGCAGATCAGTATCTCTGCCTTCAAACTTGTAAATGGCAACCTCGTTTTTCCTAACCGGAATACGCGCAAATTATCGGCGGTACCAGGTGCCCGTAAGCGCTCTTTTACCGGTGATGACGCAAACGACGTTGATTTTGACAAAAAAATAGGTGGCAAGAAGTCGCTTAAAAACAGAGATCTTGACTAATGGAATCTCAGAACATCAGAGATAAAAAGGATAAAGTAGCAGAGGAGAGGGTGCACCTGATTGTCTTCAAGTTAGGCAATGAGGAATACGGGGTACGGATTGACCAGGTAAAGGAAGTAACCATAACCCCGGAAATTACCCGTATGCCCAAAACCCCATCCTTTATCAAAGGAGTTTCTAATATCAGGGGTGATATCATAGCCATCATGAACCTGGAAGAGCGCTTTAGAATTGAGCGCCCTTCCGGGGAAATTCCTACGCATTCCTACACCCTTGTGATGGAGGCCAAAGACTATACCATGGGCTTTATTGTGTATGAAGTACCGCAGTCCTTGACTTTGCCGGTTTCCAGCATAGACAAAGCCCCCTCGTTTATCCAGGACATCAACATCAATGAAAACTTCATTGAAGGTATTGGGAAGCATGAAGACCGGCTCATTATTGTGCTGGACATCTTCAAGATCCTGACCTCAGATGAGGTGTTGCAATTGAAATCATAGTGCTTACTTTTTGACCTCATTACTTATGGAAATCACGGATAAAAAAAGAATATTGATTGTAGATGATTCCTTCTACATGCGCACTATGTTGAAAAACATGCTGCTGGATGCTGGCTATGATGTGGTAGGGGAAGCCCCAGACGGCAAGACCGCCCTTCAGCTAGCCAAAGAAAAAATTCCGGACCTGGTGACCCTGGATGTGATTTTGCCAGACAACACCGGCCTTGATGTGTTGAAAGGCATTAAGCAGGACAACCCAGACATGAAAGTGGTAATTGTGAGTGCCGTTGGCCAGGAAGTTATCATGAACGAAGCCGCTGAATACGGGGCGCTTCATTACATCATCAAGCCATTCTCTGAAGACAAAGTCCTGGAAGCGTTGAACAATGCTTTCAAAGAAGACTAATCAATAATTTAAATCATTCCGCCACGTCTCTTCCCGTGCAGCAAACGCAGCCTTCTAAAATCAGAGTTCTAATTGGGGATTCATCCGTCCGTTCAAGACTGGTGCTTTCCGGTATGATTGATGCCGAGCCCCGGCTGGAGGTGGTGGATACTGCCCGTTCTCAGGAGGAGTTGCTGCACAAGGCCTTCACGTATAAGCCTGACTTGATTGTTACGCATTACGGACTGACCATGAGCGGACGGGTACCTTTTTTCAAACCCGTTTATGGCGAAAAATTCTCGCTGCTTCTCATGGTTTCCCAGCAACTGGCCGAGCACACCTATACTATATCCACCAGCTGTGATATCAATGGCAAGCAGGTAAAAGCCTCTGAGGGTACCCAGGTATCCGCACGGGAAAAGGCAAAAGAAGGGCTCATGGCCAAGCTGCGTGAATTGTTAGGGCAGGATTTCACCAGTTCACCCGCCACAGTGCAGACCAAGTGGAAAGAGGCAGTGGAAGTGAGGCAGAGAAATAACCACCTTTTGGTAAAGATGGCGCCGCCCGTTAAATCGCCGCTTGCCATGGTAGTGATAGGGGCTTCTACCGGAGGGTCTGCGGCCATTGAGTACCTGATCAGGGATCTGGATGTTCAACAACCAGCTGTGGTACTGGTGGCGGTGCACATGCCTGAAAGATTCACCAGACGCTTGGCCCGGCGCTTGCAGAGACTTACCCACTGGCGGGTAGAGGAAGGCTACGAAGGCATGACGCTCTCCGCTGGTACAGTGGTGATTGCCCCGGGCGGACAAAACATGCGGGTAAAAAGCAGGTCTCTGCAGCCCAACCAGTATTTTCTGGAGCTGGAGCCTTCCGCCGCCATGGACTCACCCTCCGTGGATATTTTAATGTATTCTGCGGCACAGAGTGCCCACACGCAGGTGCTGGGCATCATCATGACCGGTATGGGGCAGGATGGTACCAGGGGTGCCCGCGAGATAGTGGACAGGGGCGGTATTGTGATTGCCCAGAACGAAGAAACCTCCACCATTTTCGGGATGGCCAAATCGGCTATTGAAAGTGGGGTGGTAAGTGGAGTTTTCCCCTTAGGGCAGATAAACTCCATTATTAGCCGGTTTGCCGCAAACCGGAGTATGAGCCACGTGCTTCAACAGAAATTGGTAGGATGAAGTCGAGAGATCAGGAATATAAAGAGATTTTTATAGCCGAGGCTCTCGAGTATTATGATGCGCTGAACCGGCACATCAGTGATCTGGAGAAAAGCCCGGAAGACGAACAATTACTGGCAGAGGTGTTCAGGTTATTGCATAACCTCAAAGCCAACGCTAAAGCCATTGGTTATGAAACCATAGCGGATATCTCCCATAAACTGGAGACAGCTTTTGGGCTCATTCGGAACAAGGAGCTGAATTTCAGCGATGAGGTAGTGACCGTGCTTTTTGACGGCATTGACCTGTTGGGGGAGATGATCACCAATATTGATGGTACCAAGGAAGTGGAGCCAAGCCCTGCTTTGCTCCGGAACCTGGACATCATCATCAATTCGCAAGGGGAGAATACGTCTGAGCTGTCAAAGGTTCAGAAATACTATACGTCTAAAAACCTTTCGCTCTCAGACCTCATTTACATCCAGATCAAGAAGCTGGATCATCTGTTGAACCTGGTGGGCGAATTGATCATTGACCGGGACCGGATCTTTTCCATCAGTAAGGAACTGGACCACGATGACCTTAAAAGCGTAAGCGCGCACCTGTACCGCATTACCGAGGAACTACAGTACAGTGTCATGGATGCCCGCCTGGTAAATGTGGGCTCCCTGTTCAACAAGTTCCCCCGTATTGTGCGTGACATTGCGGTGGCCGAGAAAAAGGAGATCAACCTGGAGATTTCAGGGTCTGACATCCAGATAGACCGGAATATTCTGCAGATCATCACCGATTCGCTTTTGCACCTCATGCGGAATGCCATTTCGCACGGGATAGAAAAGGTCGATATTCGGAAAAAGGCCAAGAAAACGCCACAGGGTAACGTCACGCTTTCGGCGCAGAATGACCGTGATACGGTGATTTTGAAACTGATTGACGACGGAAAAGGCATTGACCAGCAGGAAGTAAGGCGGGCCATTGTGCAGCGGGGCTTCCTGTCTGCTGATGCCGCCGGGGACCTGCGCGACACCGAAGTGCTCTCGTACCTTTTTGAGCCGGGTTTCTCCCTTGCGAAGGAAGTGACCGAGGTTTCTGGCCGGGGCGTAGGCCTGGACGTAGTGAAAAATGCCATTGATTCCATTGGCGGCAGAATCAAGGTGGATTCTAAGAAAGGGGAAGGCACCACGTTCACGCTGTTTTTGCCTACGTCCATTGCGGTGAAAGGCGCGTTGCTTTGCCAGGTGGAGGAGAATTTTTACGCGATTCCGCTCATGCACACAGACTCAGTGGTGGCACTGCCCACCAGCGAGCTGCATGAGGTGGGGGAGTTGCTGGTGGCCGACATCAACGGGGAGACCATTACTATTGTCTCTTTGCGGGAGTTGTTCAACAATGACATCACCCAGTACAGCGTAAAGAAAAACCAATTGGATGGTGATGCGCAGAACATCATCATTGTGACGTACAACAACCGGAAACTGGGCCTGATTGTAGACAAGCTGCTGCGGCAGCAGGACATCGTGATCAAGGCTTTGAGCAAACCGGTCAATACTATTGAGATTTACGCGGGGGTAACCCTTTTAGGATCGGGCAAGGTTTGCCTGGTACTGGATGTGGCCGCCATTACGCGCTATTTTATTGCCAGGAGGTAACAGCCAATGGGTAACAACATTTTATAGCCTGATTCATGGAGCTTCAAGTAAATGAACTAGAGCGGGATATTATCAAAGAAATCCTGAACATAGGCCTGGCCAGGGCAGCGGATTCTTTTGCGGTGATCGCAAAGGACCGGGTTTTGTTGAAAGTGCCAGACCTACAGTTGATGGAGGCAGAAGAGCTTCTGAAGATTGTACGGGCCTATGAGAACTCGCATACCATAATTCAGTCAGATATCAAAGGGGAGCTCAATGGCTCTACCCTTATGCTGTTCTCTGAGCTGCACGTGGAGCAACTCTCCAAAGTGTGCCTGGGCCTCACGGTGAAAGGAAGCGACCCGCTCACCGAGATGCAGGAATCTTTGCTCCTGGAGGTGAGTAACATCATCACGGGGGCTTTGGTGACCCAGCTGGCGAACATCCTCAAATCCAACATTTACGGCTCACCGCCGGTAGCGCCAAAGCATGACATTGCGGAGTCATTGAAAGGTATTTTTACCGATCATCCTCTGTTCCAGCCCCTGGTGTTCACTGTAATCACCCAGTTCACGAACAATACCCAGATGGTTGAGCTGCCGCTGCTCCTGTTCTTTGATACCAACACCTTTATCAAGATCCTGGAGATTATTCGTTCCTATAACTTCCTCACGAAGTAAACCATACCATCTTTTTCCCCTAAGCGAATGAGCCGCCTCGTGCGGCTCATTCGCTTATACAAAGGCTTTTATTTCTGTTTGGAAGCTGTTTTTAAGAAACCAGCCGCTAAACGGAAGAGCCTGCAAGCTTTCCAATCCAGTATCTTTTTTGTTGTTTTGCGCGTCTGAACGAATAACAGACTTAGATAATCGCTTATGGATGCTTTAGGAAGACATATCCTGGTGGAGTTTTACAATTGCTCACCGGAGTTGATGAACGATGTGGTGCACATTGAAAACAGCATGGTGGCAGCCGCCGAAACTGCCGGGGCTACCGTCATTAACAGCACGTTCCACCACTTTTCTCCTTATGGCGTCTCCGGGGTGGTCGTTATTCAGGAAAGCCACCTAGCCATCCACACCTGGCCCGAGTTCGGGTACGCCGCCGTGGACTTATTTACCTGCGGCGATTCCGTGGACCCCTGGGTTTCCTATAATTACCTCATAGAAGCGTTCAAAGCCAGCCACGGTTCCTCCATGGAATGTCTTAGAGGTCAGCAAAGCCTGCTCAAACGTACCGATTTTACCGTAGAAGCCCGCGACTCCGGTCAGCCCGTGGCTTCCATCCCGCGTATTACCCGCGATGTATGGTTCACCGAGCGTGATGAGAACATCGCTTTATCTTTGAAGCACAGCGGCACTCAGTTGTACAAGAAACAATCGCCTTACCAGAAGGTGGAGGTGTTTGAGACCCTGGCTTACGGCAACATGCTCACACTGGACGGCATGGTCATGTGCACCCAGAAAGACGAGTACGTGTACCACGAGATGATCACCCACGTGCCTGTCTTCAGCCACGGGAACGTGAAACGTGCCCTGGTGATTGGCGGCGGCGACGGCGGTACCGTGCGGGAGTTGCTGCGCCATGACAGCATTCAGGAAGTGGTGCTGGTGGAGATTGATGAACTGGTGATTGAGGCCTGCAAACTGCACTTACCTGAAACGGCCAGCGCCTTCGGTCATCCCCGCTTGAACCTGCTGGTGGAAGACGGTATCAAATACATCCAGGACTGCCCAGATGGTGCTTTTGACCTCATCATCGTGGATTCCGCTGATCCGGTGGGTCCGGGAGAAGGGCTGTTCACCGCTGAGTTCTATAGCCAGGTGTACCGCTGCCTTACGGCTGAGGGCGTGATGATCACCCAAAGCGAATCGCCCCGTTTCAATACGGATGTTTTTGTGGAGATCTATGATACCTATAAGGGCATTTTCGGGCAGGACAACGTGCACTGTTACCTGGCCGCCATCCCTACGTACCCCACCGGCACCTGGAGTTTCTCTTTCAGTTCAAAGGGCAACGTGCATCCTAAGAGATTCAACCAGGAGGTTGCGGCGGCCTTCTCCAGAGAGCAGGGGCTGCGCTATTACAATGAAGACATCCATGTGGCGGCCTTCGCCTTGCCCAATTTCGTAAAAGATTTACTTTCCTCTAAAGCCTAGTACTATGAGCATGAACATGCCCACCATGTGTGATTCCAAACACAAGAAAATTTCCGCTTTTGACCAGAATGGCGTAGGGGAAGTTGGCAGTGGCCTTTTCGGGCTTCCGTTCACCGAAGAAGAATCTGAGGTGGTGATCTTTCCTATTCCGTGGGAAGTGACCGTGTCTTACAACGCCGGTACCGCCGAAGGTCCCGCCGCCGTACGCGATGCCTCCCCGCAGTTGGACCTGTTTGACCCCGAGTTACCCAACGCCTGGCATTTGGGCATTCACATGCCGGCCGTGCCTGAGGATTGGGCCCAGGAAAGCCAGCGCTTGCGTGAGAAAACCGAGGCGTACATTGAGTTCCTGGAGAATGGCAGCAAAGGCGATGCGGCTATCCATGAAGCCACCATCGAGGAAGTGAACCGCCGGGGCGAGGACTTGTTGCAATGGTCCAAAAAAGAAACCCTGGCCTTGCTGGAGCAAAACAAACTGGTGGGAGTTCTGGGCGGAGACCACAGCACGCCCCTGGGTTTTATGCACGCTCTAGCCGAAAAGCACGAAGAATACGGCATTCTGCAGGTAGACGCCCACGCTGACTTGCGTGATGCCTACGAAGGCTTCACCTACTCGCACGCTTCCATAATGTTCAACGCCCTGAAACTGCCGCAGGTGAAAAAACTGGTGCAGGTAGGTATCAGGGATTTGTGCCAGGCCGAGGCCGAACTCGTTGACCAGTCCAACGGACGCATCACCACGTTCTATGACAGCAAGATCAAGAACAAGATGTACGAGGGCAATTCCTGGCGCAAGCAGTGCAAGAAGATCATCGCGCAGTTACCGCAGAAGGTGTATATCAGCTTTGACATTGACGGGCTGGACCCTAAGCTGTGCCCCGGCACTGGTACCCCGGTTCCCGGCGGGTTTGAGTTTGAGGAGGCAGTTTACCTGATCAAGGCTTTGGTGAAATCCGGGCGGGAGATCATCGGGTTTGATCTGTGTGAGGTAGCCCCCGGCGAGAGCGAGTGGAATGGGAACGTGGGCGCGCGCCTGCTCTACAAACTCTGCAACTGGATGGCCGTATCACAGAAACGATTAGAAGCTTCCTTATAAACGAACAGCCTAAAACTATGGGATTCATCCTCAAGATTATCATCACGGGCATTGTGGCCCTGGTGCTGGCCCAGTTTTTCCCGGGCGTGACCATTGACGGTATCACAAGCGCCATTCTGCTGGCATTGGTACTCGCCATTCTTAACGCTATAGTGCGGCCCATCCTGGTTTTCCTCACCATCCCCATCACGTTCCTGACACTGGGGCTGTTCCTGCTGGTCATCAACGCCATCATCCTTTACATGGCTGATTACCTGCTCACCGGGTTTGATATCAACGGCATCATCACCGCTATTCTGTTTAGTCTGGTCTTGTCCATCATCACCGCCATTATAGACGCCATCTTGTAGGCTGCATTCTTTTTGCTAATGAATTTAGATAGCCCGGGAGTTTTTCCGGGCTATTTCTGTTTATTGACCCGAGGGTAAAAGGAAAAGAGGGGTTTTTGCCTTATTTTTGTCAAAACGATTAGAAAATGGGAGTAAAGGAGGCACGGGAAGCACTGAAGCTGTATTTTGGCTATGACCAGTTCAGACCGGGACAGGAGGATATTATCACCAACGTACTGGAGAAGCGCGACACTGTGGTGCTCATGCCAACGGGTGGCGGTAAATCGGTCTGTTACCAGGTACCGGGTTTGGTCATGCCGGGCCTCAGCGTAGTGGTGTCTCCGTTGATTGCCCTCATGAAAGACCAGGTGGAGGCGCTCCTGGGCAATGGCGTGAACGCCGGATTCCTTAACAGTTCCCAGTCTTCGAAGGAGCAGCAGCTCATTGAACAGCAATGCTTTGATGGTCGGCTGAAGATGCTCTACGTGTCACCTGAGAAGCTGCTTTCGGCGGGATTCTTTTCTTTCCTGAAGCGGCTGCAGATAAACCTGTTCGCCATTGACGAGGCGCACTGTATCTCGGCCTGGGGCCACGATTTCCGGCCGGAGTACCTGCAGCTCAAGAATCTGAAACTGCAGTTCCCCGAGGTGCCCATCATCGCCCTCACCGCCACCGCGGACCGTCTGACCCAGCGCGACATCCTTACGCAGCTTTACCTGCAGGACCCTAAGGTTTTCATCTCCTCCTTTGACCGGCCCAACATCTACCTGCAGGTGCAGCCCGGCCAGAAACGCATGGAAGCCATCCTGGATTTCCTGGAGGAGCGGCCTTTTCAGCCGGGCATTATCTATTGCCTTTCCCGGAAAGCCACTGAGTCTCTGGCGGCCAAACTGAAGGAGAAAGGCTACAACGCAGATTATTACCACGCTGGTTTATCTGCAAGAGACCGCGAGAACGTGCAGGAGAAATTCCTGCAGGACAACATCCAGATCATGTGCGCCACCATTGCTTTCGGGATGGGGATTGATAAGTCCAACGTACGCTGGGTTATCCATTACAACCTGCCCAAAAACCTGGAGAGCTACTACCAGGAAATAGGCCGGGGTGGCCGCGATGGTGCGCCCGCCGAAGCGCTTTTGTTCTACAGCCTCGCTGATGTCATGACCCTGCGCGACATCGTGACTCAGGGCGAGAGCAGTAAAGAGCAGGCTTTGTCTTTGGCTAAGCTGGATCGCATGCAGCAGTTCGCGGAGAGCACCAGTTGCCGCCGCAAGACCTTGATGCACTACTTCGGGGAGGAGTATTCCAAAGACTGCGGGAACTGCGATATCTGCGACAATCCGCCCACCTCATTTAACGGCACCGAGCTGGCCCAGAAGATCCTATCGGCAGTAGCCAGAACAAAAGAGACAGTGGCCTCGGCGCAGGTGGTGGACATTCTGCGGGGATCCCGCAACCAACTCACTCTGACCAGAGGCTATGACCAGTTGAAGACCTTCGGGGCGGGGCGCGATGTGCCTTCGCAGGACTGGCAACGTTACATCCACCAATTGATCAACCAGGGCATTCTGGAGGTAGCCTATGATGAGCACGGCGCTTTGAAGCTGACGAACGCGAGCCAGGAGGTGCTTTTCAAAGGTAAAAAAGTGGAACTGGTAAAATTCCAGGCTCCGATGCCCAAAGAGGAGAAAGAGAAACGCCAGAAGAAATCCAGGAGCGGTGTGGAGACGGCCTTGTTTGAGCACCTGCGGCAACTCCGGAAACAGCTGGCCAATGAGCGCAACATCCCGCCATACGTGGTCTTCACCGATAATACCCTGCAAGAGATTGTGGAGCAACGGCCTACAAACCGACCGGCGTTCCTGGCTATCTCAGGAGTGGCTCAGGCCAAGTACGAGCAGTACGGCGAGATCTTCATCAATGCCATCCTGAGTTTCCTGGCCCAGCAGGCCGAGCAGCAGCAGGCCCGTTTGAAAGGAACCACGCACCTGGTGACCTATGAACTGTTGCGGCAGGGCAAAACACCGGAGCAGATCTCGGAGCAGCGGCAGGTACAGATCAATACGGTTTATTCACACCTGGCTACGCTTTACCAGCAAGGCTATGACGTGGACCTGAAGCCATACCTCTCTGACTGGGAGTACAGCCGCGTGCGCGAAGCCATCCTGCAGACAAAGCAGACTGCGGCCCTAAAACCTATTTTTGAGTACTTGGAAGGTGAAATTGATTACCTGAAAATACGGTTGGGAATAGGAAGGTTTAACAAAGAGAATAGCTGATGAAGAGACTGGTTTTGGCTTAGTCAAAGGAGGAAATAGAATCCCATTCAAAGGCTGTTTTCCTGAAAACAGGCTAGAATTAGAACCTGTTTAGCTAGCTCCTGAATGCGTACGCCGTTACGGTGTAACGTCGCTACAGGATAATATGTAGCATGGTTGCACTGCAACACGATGTCATCCGGTAGGATAAAAGGGCGCTACCTTCCCAAATACAGAAGAACATACCTATTACTAAAGAAGAAAGGCCCGGCTATTAGCCGGGCCTTTCTTTGGGGGATACTATGGGTATTACCTATGAAAAAATTATTTTAAAGCGATAGGATCTGGAGTGCCATCTGGGTCGCTGGTTACCAGGCCTTGGGCGTTCACTTTACCTCCGGTCAGTGCCAGAATGCCGGCTACGTGCGGGGCGGCGTAAGAAGTACCGTTTCCGGTGGTGTAGCCGCCGCCTTTCCAGGTGGTTAAGATGTTGGTACCGGGTGCCGCATATTTAACCGAAGCCCCGAAGTTAGAGGTTGGGTTGAACTTGCCGTAAGAATCCATGTTTGAAACCACAAACACGTTAGGTGCAATCACGCGGGCCGGAGAATCTGCCTTGCAGTCAATGTAGCTGTTCCCGGAGGCGATAGCGATAAAGATGCCGCGGGCGGCGGTTTTCTTCACCAGGTCATCCAGCATGGTGGAGGCGCTTACGCGCAGGCTCATGTTCACCACATCGCCGGGCTTGCCGTACTGGTACACGTGGTTCAGAGCAGAGTAGATTCTGGTAAGGGTACCGTAACCGGTGTTGTCAAATACGCGCAGGGCTACTATGGTGGCGTTAGCGGCAACGCCTACTACGCCTTCGTTGTTGTTTTTGGCACCAATGATTCCGGCAACGCCGGTACCATGGCCATAGCCATCCTCAAAAGAAGCATCGCCGGAGATAAACGACTTGCTGCGGGTTTTATCTACGTTCAGATCTGGGTGGCTTGATTGTACGCCTGAGTCAATAACCCAAACGGTTTTGCCGGTGCCATCGCCATAACCCACGCGGGAAACACCCCACGGAATGGTTTGGGTAGAAGTAGTTGTGGAGGTGGTGGTAGTGGTAGTGGTAGAAGTGGTTCCGGTGGATTTGCCCAGCATGATGGCTTGCTCAGGCTCAATATACGCTACGTTTTGGTCTTCTCTCAGGAGGTTGATCTCCTCTTTGGAAAAAGCGCCTGAAAAACCGTTTACTGCACCCTGAAAAATTTCGCGGGCCCGGGTGGTTTCCAGTCCGTTCCGGCCCAATACTTTCTCGCGCAGTTGGGAGGCAGAAAGGGAAGAGCCGTTTTTCAGGATCACAATGAACTTACCGGCTACGGCTTTGGAGGTTGCGGTGGGTTCAACGGGCGCATTGGCCGTTTCTTCCATCAATTCATCTTGTTGGCAACCAGACATTGAAAACACGGAGGCCAGTGCAAAAAAGGACACTGCTTTCTTAAACGTAGTTGAATTCATACACTTTTGGTTAGTAAAAATTACGCATAGAGATGAGCTAAGTAAAACACCTTCAATGTTGTGAATACTGATGCATTTTTTCAAATGTAGTAAATAATCCAATTAGTATCCAAAACCATAAATAAATAAAACCTTGATATTAAATACTTTATATATATTAATATAGCGGTTTGTAAAGCTAAAATCTAGTCTTTAAATAATTGGTAACTAATGATTTGGGCTCTGCGATATTGTATTTTGCTGAAGATTAGCTAAATGAAAAAAAACAGATGCCAAAAATTTTAGTTGTTTGCTAAAGAATTAGTACTTTTACTTTATTAAACATTCAACGGACCTTCCTATGCTTAGCACGAACCTAAAATATCTTAGAAAGCAGCTTAACCTCACCCAAGTACAACTTGCGGAGAAGCTGGAGATTAAACGGTCCTTGATTGGTGCCTATGAAGAAGGGCGGGCCGAGCCAAAATTGGCCACTTTAGTGAAAATGGCGCAGGTGTTCAACCTATCAGTAGATGAGTTGATCAATCCAGACCTGCCCAACGTCTCTAAAAACGGTTCTTCTAAGCGCAACGCCAACGTAAAGGTGCTTTCCATTACCGTGGATGCCCAAGACCGCGAGAATATTGAACTGGTGCCTTACAAAGCCAGTGCTGGTTACCTCAATGGCTACTCAGATCCTGAGTTCATGGAGGAACTTCCCAAGTTCCGCTTGCCTATGATCCAGAGCCCCGGCACCTACCGGGCGTTTGAGATAAAAGGAGACTCCATGTTGCCTATCCCTTCAGGGACGGTGATTGTGGGGCGGTACGTAGAGCAGTGGCAGGAAATAAAAGACGGTACCCCTTGTATAGTGGTGAGCCTGCAGGAAGGTATTGTGTTCAAGCGCATTTACCACCAGCAGAAGCAAACCGCCCTTAGACTGCACTCAGACAACCCGAGCTATGAACCTTACGACGTAGCCCTGGATGATATAGTGGAGCTGTGGGAAGCCAAGGCCTATATCAGCACCACTTTCCCGATGGCTGAGATCTCTTTGGACAAACTGACCTCCCTGGTACTTGACCTGCAGCAGGAGGTGAAGAAATTGAAGACCACCAAGTAATCTCAAGGCATTTTTTTTCAGGGTCCGTTTAGAAGCTGTTTTTCAGAAATCAGCCTTTAAACGGACCCTTTTTTTATATAGTAAACCCATAATAAACCTCCGGAGCCTAGGTACGTATTTACGAAGGAACATCAAGACCTTTTCCCATGATCAAAGTGATTCCTGCCGCAGATAGACACCACGCCTCCCACGGATGGCTTGATTCTTACTTTCTGTTTTCCTTCTCAGACTACTATGACATGAACAACGTGCAGTGGGGGCCTTTGCGGGTCTTCAATGACGACTACATTAAAGGAAACAGCGGGTTCCCAGAGCATCCGCACTCTGAGATGGAGATCGTGACCATTGTGCTGGAAGGGGAGGTGACCCATAAAGACAGTCTGGGCAACGACACCGTGATCAGGGCCGGGGAAGTGCAGCGCATGACCACAGGTACCGGCGTGCGCCACTCAGAGCACAACAGTTCAGATAAGGACCTCCACCTGTACCAACTTTGGTTCTTCCCCAACAAGAAAGGGCTTGCCCCCAGCTATGAGCAAAAGGCCATTGATTTCACCGATGAGAAAAACGAGCTGGTGCCGCTGGTGACCGGGCAGAAGGTCTTGGAAGACGTGGTGTACATCAACTCCAATTCCACCATCTATTACGCCAACCTCAAAGAAGGAAAGGAAATTGACTTCAAGACTTTCTCAATCCGGAAGGGATTCATCTACGTGACCACCGGGGAACTGTTCGTGAACGGCATCCAGGTGCAGAAAAATGACCAGGTAAGATCCGCCGATGTGGATGCCCTCCGGATAAAAGCCACCGCAGACAGTACTTTCATCCTCATTGACTTACCGGGCGTAGAAGCAAACTTCTAGATAGAATGCAATATAAACGAACAGCAAAGGCGCTCAGTAAATGGGCGCCTTTGCTGTTTATAGAAACTCACCAGGGTTGCTTTCTAAAGATTGATAGTAGTTTATCCTGTTCATTAGAATTTTTGTTTTTGGCTGGTTTTTGCAAAAATAGCCTCTAAAATGGATGGCAATGAACAGGAAGGTAGAACCATATTTATGCTCATTACCTTATATCCGTATTTCACGTAAGAAGGCATGCCAGCACCAATGATCTGGTTGCCTGCTGTAGCCTTCTTTCTATGCAACATAACCGATACGGCTTCTTTTTATCTTTTCTTTTTCTATTGCTTCTAGCCAGTCCAAAAGAGGGAAAGGCCTATGGTGTGTTAACGCACCAGGCCATTATTGATGTGGCCTGGGAGCCTTCCATTGTGCCCATCTTAAAGAAACGGTTTCCCGGGGTTACACAGGAGAATTTGCGTAAAGCTCACGCCCATGCCTACGGTGGGGCCATTATTCAGGACATGGGTTATTACCCTTTCGGGAACACCTTTTTCACTGACCTAACCCACTATGTACGCAGCGGTGATTTTATTATTGCCCTGCTGGAAGAGGCGCATACCCTAGAGGAATACGCCTTCGCCTTAGGCGCCCTTGCCCATTACTACGCCGATAACTATGGTCACCCCATAGGCACTAACCGGTCCGTGCCGCTGGTGTACCCCGAGATGAAGGCGCAGTATGGCAATTCAGTTACCTATGAGGAAAACCCTGTCGCGCACATAAAAATGGAGTTTGGCTTTGATGTTCTGCAGGTGGCCAGGGGAAATTACGCTCCAGAAGCCTACCATGATTTCATCGGGTTTGAGGTAAGTCAAGAGTCCCTGGAGCGGGCTTTCAAAAAAACTTACGGATTGGAGTTGAGCAGCTTGTTTGTAAGCCTGAAGCTTACCATCGGGACCTTTAGGAGGTCGGTGAGCACTTTGATTCCCAGCCTTACAAAGGCCGCCTGGAACCTGAAGGAATCAGATATCAGAGCCAGCAAACCAAGCGTTACCCGTAAGCAGTATTTGTACCGTATCAGGAAAACAGATTATCACCAGCGCTGGGGTCGGGAATACCAGGAGCCCAATTTATTTCAGAAGTTCCTGAGTTGGCTCCTGCGGGTGCTGCCCAAAATTGGGCCTAACCGCACTTTCGCTTTTAAGCCGCCTACCCCAGAGGCCGAGAAGTTTTTCATGGAGAGTTTCAATGCCACCTCCAAACACTACAGCCAGGGGTTGCAGAACTTACCTATAACAACTTCCACACTCCAGAACACAGACCTTGACACCGGAGACCGCAGTGCCGTTGGCAAATACGGGAAAGCCGACAAAACGTACGCTGAATGGCTCAGGAAACTGGATAAGGAAGGCTTTGCCTCCCTAAGACCAGAATTGAAACAAAACCTATTAACCTTCTATGCCAAAGCCAAGAATCCTCAGACCTCGGATAAAAAAGCAATACAGGAATGGGAACAAACCCAGGAGTTGTTGGCTAAACTAAAAGGTCAACAAGTGAATTGATAAAAGAGGCAAATTTAAACTATTTGTATTGAAATATAAATGGTGATTAAATGGTTTATTTACCTGTTTTTATTTATAAATATATAAAATTAAATTAATGTTAAATGGGGTTGTTGATGTTGATCTATAATTCAATATTGTGATTAATTATTTGTAGGTTTTTTTGAAATAAACGATTTTTTTTGGCTAAGCAATGGCTTGTGTAAAAATTAAAACCTCGTAAAATATTGCTTATTAACCCCTTGGGGTATAGTAATAAATATTTATATGTGGTTTATCTACATGAGTATTTAACCTGAATTGTGATAATTACTTCAAAAATTTAAAATTTATACGTGTTAAATTCCGTATTTAAGTTGTGAGTCATAGGGTGTTAATTAATTGTCCAAGCCCTTATAATCTTACTTGTTAACTTTTTTAAATTTAATTAGGTAGGATTATGAAGAAGAAATGGATTACATTCCTGATGGCTCCCGTGTTTGTAGCGGGGGTGTCCCTGGCATCCTCTTGCGATGATGACGATGACAGCGACACTTCAGGAACAACAACAGGTACTACCACCGGAACCACCTCAGGTTCTACCACGGGTACCACTACCGGCACTACGACGGGCACGACAACGGGTACCACTACAGGAACCACCACTGGCACCACTACCGGTTCAACCGGAACAACAAGCACTACTTCAGGAACCACAGGAACAACTACTGGTACTACCGGAACTACAAGCGGTACAACTACGGGTACCACCGGCTCAACCGGTACTACCAGCGGTACTACTGGCACCACGTCCGGCACTACGGGAACAACTACAGGTAGTACCGGTACTACTGGTTCAACTACTTCTGGTACAACCACTGGTACAACAGGAACTACTAGCGGTACTACCGGTACTACTAGCACCACATCCGGCACTACGGGAACAACCACAGGTACCACCTCAGGTACCACTACTGGCACAACAGGTACCACCACTGGAACGACAGGTACTACTACCGGAACAACCACGGGTACTACTACCGGAACCACAACTGGTACTACCTGATTCAATTGCTGTTTTTTCTCTGGACGATTTACTCATGCTAAGCAGAGGTAAATTGTAAACCATAGGAAAAATTGTGGTGGAGTCCTCTTTGGTAAATACCTTACCCGCATTCTCATTGATAAGGAGAATGCGGGTAAGATCTGTGCTTTTCTATTCATAGACCCTCCCGGTTGGTACTTTAAACTCGTATATCTATAAGGATAAGCGTTCAAATGTAAATTGGGAAGGATCATGAAAAAGAAATGGATTTCATTCCTGATTGCCCCCGTTTTTGTAGCTGGTGTGTCTTTGGCACCTTCATGCGACAATGACGACGACGATTCTTCAGGAACAACAACAGGTACTACCACTGGAACTACCACTACAGGCACAACCACCGGTACTACCACAGCGACGACCACAGGTTCAACTACCAGTACAACCTATACTACTAGTACCACCTGATTTATTTGGTTCTTAACTTCAGAGGCAGAACAGAAGAGGCAGCCACCCAAATGACTGCCTCTTCTGTTTTAGAATACTGGAAAAGATTCCTATTGTAAGTTGATGGCTATAGACTCTTGGTTACAATTCCTCCAGATTTTCTTCTTCCAGAGGCTGGGCATTGAGCAGAGGCTGAGTCTCAAATAAGCTGGTGGCCACGTTAGGGGCATTTTGCAGCCACTGGGTTTCCATGGTCTTGCTGGTGCGGGCGCCCAGTTTTTTAAGTAATTCCACTTTCTTCAGCAGGTTTCCGTTGCCTTCAGACAGTTTATTCATGGCGGCGTGGTACTTCTGCTGGCTCCTGTCCAGGTTCACCCCAATGTCTTTCAGGTCTTCCAGGAAATTGGCGAATTTGTCGTAGAGCTTGCCGCTTTCCTCTGCTATGCGCAGTACGTTGCGCTTCTGGTTTTCCTGTTTCCAGACACTAGCCACGGTGCGCAGGGTAGCCAATAGGGTGGAAGTGGTCACAAACACTATGTTCCGGTCCAGGGCTTCCAGGAAAAGGTCGCGGTCCTGCTGAATGGCCAGGTTAAAGGCCGGCTCAATAGGAATGTACATCAGCACAAAATCAGGTGACTGGATGCCGTGCAGGTGTTGGTAGTTTTTGCGGCCCAGGTCAGTGAAGTGGGTACGGAGCGCCTGAATGTGGCTCTTCAGGTGCAGTTGCTGCTGGATTTCATCCTCGCAGTTGCAGTACGCGTCATAAGCAACCAGACTCACCTTGGAGTCAATGATGAGGTGTTTGTTGTCGGGCAGGTCAATGATCACATCCGGGCGGAAGATCTTGGCTTCATCGTGCTGCAGCACCTGCTCGCGGCGGTAGTGCACATCGCGCTCCAGGCCAGATTTTTCCAATAGGTTTTCCAGCAGGTATTCGCCCCAGTTGCCCTGGGCTTTCTTTTCGCCCCGCAGGGCTTTGGTAAGGTTAATGGTGTCCTGGCTCATCTGCTGGTTCAGGCTGGCCATGTAGGTGATCTGTTCTTTGAGCGAGGTGCTGTCTTTCAGCGTTTTCTCATAAGTCTCCTCCACCTTGTGCTCAAATTCCTTGATGCGCTCTTTCAAAGGAGACAAAACCTGCTCCAGGTTCTCAGCAGAGGCTTTCCTGAAATGCTCGGCGTTGGTCACCAGTACCTGGTTTGAAACCTGCGTGAATTGCTGCATGAAGGTTTCCCGCAGGTGCGCCAGCTCGGCCCGCTCATCAGAGAGTTTCTGTTTCAGGTGGTAGATGTCGTTCTCGGCCCGGGTAACCTCGGCGTGCAGTTCCATCACCTTGCTGTTCTCCCGGCGCAACTGCTCCTGCAGCTTCTGCATCTCGGCCTGGGCAGCCTCCTGCTGTTTAAGGGCAAAGACGCGGTCGGCTTCCTGGTTCTGCAGGGAGGTTTTCAGCGCAGAAAGTTTCCCCTGGACCAGAAAATAGGTAATGATGCCGCCTACAACAAAGGCGAGCAGAGAAAGGGTTATATCCATAGGAGTGAAGGGTAAGTCAGCAGAATCAACATCTAAAGATAAGACAATAGTGCCCAAGCCTAAAATTTTTCGCAATTAGTAATAGGGTTAGCAAGCGTTTTGGCTGTCTTTAAAGAAACAGCAGAAGATTTTCTCTTTTTAAGCTGTGATAGAGTGGTTACTTCCGGGCGTTTCCGGTATTAACGAATGTACCGGTTCCTCTTCCTGTGACTAGAAGGTTTTGTGCGTATGGCACGTCAAAGTTGCTTCCCCACAGGGAGAGGGAACTGGTTTCTTGGAGGAAAGTAATATATTTTCCGGAACCTGGGATTTTAGCACAACTTTTGCCGTTACCAACGTAAGGCAGAACACTTAACGCTAAAGTCGTAAATTATTGAATGAACGTGTTACTATTTAAAAGGGGAGGAATAAAGCATTTAATCCGGCGCAAGCTGTGGGAACCCATGCTCAATCTGGTGAAGCAAGGCATTACCCCGCACCAGCTTGCGTTGACCATTACCCTGGGCGCCGGGTTTGGCATGGTTCCTTTTCTTGGGCTCACCACCGTTCTGTGTACTTTCTGGGCTATCAGGTTCCGGCTCAACGTGGCTTTTACTATTTTCATTGGCTACGTCATGCAGCCCGTGCAGCTGGCCTTGTATGTGCCTTTCGTGGATCTGGGTCAGTCTATTTTCCCGGTAACGCCCATTCCTTTCTCTTTGGAAAAACTCACCACCATGTTCCAGGCAGATTGGGTTACCGCCCTGCAGCAGCTCTGGATTGCGAACCTGGTAGGTATTCTGGCCTGGCTTCTTTGTTTTATTCCCTTCGGGCTGGCCATGTATTTCTCTAGCCGCACGGTATTGCACCGCCTGCTGCCGGTACGGCAGGTGGCGTAGCATTTAGCGCCTGTTTTCTGCCAATCGGACATTAATCTTTTTGCTTTCCGCTTACCTATAAGCACCTGGCTTTCCAATGGAAGGTTGGTGGTTTATACCCTATTTCGGCTCCGGGCTGTTTCATCAGGAACACCGGGGCTTTCTGTGCGTACGCTTTACCAAGGCAAAATCCCTGTCCGGAGGAAAATTCCTCTTCTTTCTCCGGCAGGGGCCATCGTTCTATAAAAAGCAAGGTCATGAGCGCTATTCCGCACGAAAAAGTACTTGACAACTCCCTCAATCTTCTGCTGGAAGGCTTCCCGTTCATTCATAACCGGGTGAAGCGCTTCAACTCCAACATCTTCAAGACCAGGATCATGTTCCAGAACGTGATCTGCCTCCACGGTGTGGAAGCCGCCAAGGTGTTCTATGACCCGGATAAGTTTATGCGGTATCAGGCCATCCCAAACCGCATCCAGCGGACGCTGATGGGCAAAGATGCCATCCAGACCATGGACGGCGAAGGGCACCTGCACCGCAAAGCCATGTTCATGTCTCTGATGACACCTGACAGCCTGTATAAGCTCAACCGACTTCTGACGCAGCAATGGCAGGCGGCCATTCACCGGTGGGAGCACATGGAAGAGGTAGTTTTGTTTGAGGAAACTCAGGACCTGCTTTGCCGCGTGGCCTGCGCCTGGACCGGCGTTCCGTTGATTCAGGAGGATGTGCGGCGCCGGGCCAGCGATTTTGCCGCCATGGTAGATGCTTTCGGGGCGGTTGGTCCCCGGCATATGCGCGGCAGAATAGCCCGTAAAAGGGCCGAGGCCTGGATAGAAGACGTCATCGAAAGAATCAGGAACGGGAAACTGAAGGTACCGGAGAATTCACCGGCCCATGTCATTGCCTTCCACCGTGATATTGAAGACAAGCCCCTGGACGTGCACATGGCGGCCGTGGAGTTGATCAACTTGTTGCGGCCCATTGTGGCCATTGCCTGGTACATCACTTTTGGTGCGGTGGCGCTGCATGAACACCCGGTGGCGCGCCGGAAAATTGCCGAGGGCGAGGAAGGCTACGTGGAGATGTTTGTGCAGGAGGTGCGGCGGTATTATCCTTTCGGGCCGTTTTTAGGAAATCGGGTCAAAAAGGATTTCACCTGGGGCGGACACAAGTTCAAGAAAGGCACCCTGGTGTTCCTGGATATGTATGGCACCCTGCATGATGAGCAGATCTGGGAGAACCCCGATGAGTTCTACCCGTACCGTTTCCGGGATTGGGACGGAAGCGCATTTAACTTTATCCCGCAGGGCGGGGGCGACCATTTCACGGGCCACCGCTGTGCCGGCGAGTGGGTGACCATTGAGGCCATGAAAGTGTCCATGGTTTTCCTCTCCAGGTACATGGAGTACGAGGTGCCAACCCAGGACCTGAGCTTCAGCCTGGAGCGAATGCCCACTTACCCCAATAGCAAGTTCATCATGCGCAACGTACGCGCCGTAGAACACGCCGGGGAGGGAGATGTGAACCAGCTTTCCAAGTGCCCCTTCCACCACAGTTAAATTGCCCGTACATATTTACCCGAAGAGCTCCTGCCGCCCTCCTGGCAGGAGCTCTTTGTTTTAAGCTAGTTTTAGCTAAATCAGCATTGAAACGGCTCGCCCTTAAACCTGAACCAAGGACTTCCCGGCTTGCCCTAATGGCCCATTTGCTTTTGGTAGATTTGACTCCCTGATTATAGGCTGATCGCTTAAGAAAGACTTCTAATCCTTTACAGGAAGATTTCTCCACCTCCATTTTTATTTCCTCTGTTTTCCTACCCGAAGCTGCTTTAAGCCTATTTTCTTGAAGGAAGAGTCAAAACTAAATTTTCATTAGGAATAGGGTAAAGACAAGCGTACTCTGTCTTAATCTTACAAACCTTAAATAGGTGTATGTTGATCTTTGCTTCAACTGAAATTGCAATAAAAAAGAAGTAAAAGGTTATATAAAAGGCGTTAATAAGGAATTTTGTTATTCCAAATGAAAGCTTCTGCCAAGTTGAAATCAGCGGTGCTAAGCTGCCTCTTGGGTAGCGTGTGAGAGCGGAAAAGTGTACAGTTTTTATCCTTAACAGAAACCAAATGCAATTGCAGAAAACCATTTTGTCAAAGCCGGTTCCAATGATCGGGGTGTTGGGAGGGACTCTCCTGGCCATTCACTACTTTTTACACCTGGCGTACGGGGTGCAAACTGGCAAAATCCTCTGGGATGACATGGGCAGCCCGTTAGGTGTTATTGACGGGTCTCTGTTCACGGCGGCCTTTGCCACCATTGATCTGACCCTGATTGCGCTGGCCATGGCCTATTACCGGCAGTTGAACGGGCTTAAGTTTGGCGTACTGTTCTTCGGGATTGTGGCGCTGCTGGGAGCCATGACCGGTTTTGTGGCCGTTACGTTCTGGCACATGATCCCGTACGTGATGCCTATAGCCTGCCTTACCATGTTCATCAGCGCCATTCTGCTGGGCATTGCCACCTTGAAGGCGCGTCTGCTGCCCACCTGGGTGCGGTTTGGCCTCATGGCTTTCGGTTTGTTCACCGCGCCACTGGGTTTCGCACTGCCCAAAGTACTTTCAATGCTGCCTACCTATGCCACCTTTGAAATGCACTTCCTGCCATCGGGCTTACTGTGGATAGCCATGGGCTTGGCAATGGCCCTCCAGCGCCGGAAACAGCTTCAGGCCATCAAAGACTACTATGCGCCAGCCTACCAGGAACCAGCCACCAGAATATCGCAATCTTAACTAGCCTCGGGCGCAAATGCTTTTATAGGCGCAGTATTGGCAGGTTTCCAGGTCATTCGTTTTCCTGATGGGTTCCTCGGGGTTAAGCATGTGCCGCACCAGGTCCTTGAGCAGGCGTTCAGAGGTCTCCATGAAATCGGCGGGCTCGCCTAAGGCATCCACAAACGGGAGTTCTGAGGTGAGCACCCCGGCGCCCAGGTTCCGGAAAGAGATAATGCCCGCCTCAAAATCATAGCTGGCTTTGGGCAGGTTCAAGACTTTGCTTTCCAGCAGGCTGCCTTTCTGGATCTCTTTGGCCAGGATGTAACGGTAGAGCCAAAGTTGACGCACTTTGTCCAGGTGGCGGTCATGCAGGAGGGTGCTTTCCAGGTCTTCGGGGTTTACTTTGAGATTGCGGGCTTCCACTTTGCCGGTTTTATAGTCAATCACGCGCAGGGTGTGGCCGCTAAGGTCAATGCGGTCAGCCTTCCCGGCGATGCGCACGGGCACTTTCTCTCCCGATGGGAGTTTCACCTCCAGCTCGGTAAGGAGGGTTTCCTCCAGTTGCAGGATGTAGAGCGGCAGTTCCTCAGAGTCCCGGAGGCCTTCCAGGTAGCGGGTCAACAACTGCACGGCCACCTGGTACAGAATCAGGTTCATGCCCTGTTCGGGCAGGTTGCCCAGTGTCCCGCGCTTAAACTCCAGTTGTACCTTCTTGGGCAGGCCCGCCAGCATCTGGTTCACGTCGGCTACCTCAATGGGCCGCGCCTCCTCAGCAAAAGGTCGGAAATAATCCTCCAGCACCTGGTGCACAATCGTCCCGAAGGTATCGGCGCCTACAAGTTCATCTATCTCGTCTACTTCCTCCAGTTTGGCAATGCGGCTGAAATAATACTGCAGCGAGCAGTTCACGTACTGGTTCAGGTGCGAGGGGTACAGGCCGCGTTTGAGCTGCTCTTTGAGTTTGTCCAGCACCTCACCATCTTTCTGGATGATGATGTCCGGCTCGTACTCCTTCGTGTCCAGCTGTTCCACCACGGCCGTCATTTCCCGGAAGGTGATGTTGGGGTTGCGCGGCGCCAGGTCATGTTGCAACTGCAGGATAAAGCGGCTCCTTTCGCCCGACCCGTAGGTGTCTGATGGCAGCACGTACAGCAGGTTCACGCGCTTGGCTCGCTGCAACAAACGGTAGAAGTAATAAGAGGTAATGCTCTCTTGTTCAGAGTAGGTAGGCAACCCGAAGGTGCGCAGCACGTCATACGGGAAAAGCGAGTGCTGCTTCTTGGGCTGAGGCAGCACGTTCTCGTTTACGCTCAGGATGATGAGGTTCTCAAAGTCCAGGGCGCGGGTCTCCAGCATCCCCATGACCTGCGTGGGAGAGATGGGTTCGCCGCTGAACGGGAGCTTGGTATTGCCGATCTGCTCATACAGGAACTTCTTGAAACTGCGCACCGAAATCTTGTGCTCGCGGCAGTCAAATAAGGTGTCCAGCCGCTTGACAATGGTGTAGAGAATGAACAGGTACTCGGTTTCAATGGGGTTTTCAGACTCCACGCGGTAAATGCGGCCTAGCGCATCCACCAGATGATAAAGCGAGTCAATGAGATCGTTGCAATCGTTCCAGGTTCGGAAGAGGGTGATGAACATGGGATGCTCGCGGCCTAGCCGAATGATCTCCTCGGCGGTGAGCAAGACACTGTTGCGGGCCACCATCTCGTCCAGCACGTGCTGGAAAAGGTCCAGGTCCACCTCGCGCTCCGCGATGCTATTCAGGTACTGTTCATAACGTCGCAGGAACGGGTGCTGCAGCAGTTTGGTGACGGCCAGGTGATGGTAGCGGTTCACCTTGTAACCGGTATCGGTGGGCTGCACCACACCCGTGAGGTGTACCTCGAAGAGCAGGTCTATGAGGTTGAACAGCGGCGTGCCTTTGAAGGACAGACCCATGGTCACATTGTAGTCCGTGACCTCGTCTGAGATAGAGTGCAGCACGGGCAGGAGCAGGGTCTCATCGGGCATCACAATCGCGATCTCCGCCGTGGGGTCCTGCTGGCGGATCTCGCGGAGCAACTGACCGGCAATCTTGCCCTGCATGCTGGCGTTGGCCACCCCGATGGCGTTGATCTCCTTCGTATCGGTTAAGAGCAGGTTCTGCTGCCAGTTCCACTCAGGCAGCGGCCATTTGGCTTTGTAGCGTTTGAGGAAATGACCGGCGCGTTTCTCAGCCTCCGGGCTCATGTAGTAGTCATCGGAGTCGAAGAAAACCTCGGCTTTGCCGGCTTCCAGCAGCGTCTGAATGATCTTCTGCTCGGCTTTGGAGAGCGCGTTCAAGCCCACGAAGATGTACCGGAAACAGCCTTTCTCACTTCTAGCAATGTCTTTGATGCGGTCGGCTACCATCCTGAAAGCCATGCCGGTATAGGCCTGGTTGTCTTTCTTTAGTTTCTCCTGCAGGGCGTGGTAGGTACGTTCCAGGTTGCTCCAGAGCTGGAAGTACTGCTTCACGTTGGCCGTGGGCACGCTGCTGCCCGGCTTGGCCGGATCCCAGCGCTCCAGCGCCTTGGCTTCGCTCACGTACTCAAATACTTCGTGGGCGTTCACCAGCTCCATGTCCATGCGCGAGAAATCCTCCAGCAACGTGGCACTCCAGCCCACAAACTGGTCAAAGTCCAAATGCGGATCAAAGCGCAGCATGAGGTCATACAGGTCCAGTTGCAGGTGCAGCGGCTCCAGCACCTCCACGTTGGCCATGTTGCAGACAAACTCCTCCATGGAATAGATCTGCGGCGACCAGATACCGGTAGGGGCGGCCTGGGCCAAAGCGTTTTTGAAGTACAACGTGGCACGGCGGGTAGGAAGCACAATGCACAGCTCACTCAGTTGATCGGTGTAGGTCTGGTAAATATGTTCAGCGGTTTGCCGCAGGAAAGATTGCATGGAGCAGGGTAGTATTTGGTTTGGATAAAGAAGCAAGATACGACGTTTTCAGCCCGATTTTCTCAAAACAAGCCAGAAACATGGCCGCGGGTACCTCATCAGGATAAATACTAATGCCGATGGTGGATTGAAACCTAATGTACTCGTAAAAGGCAAGGGAACAAGGAAGAGAAGACTATGAGCCGATTCGCCATTTCAGATATTCACGGATGTTGCAAGATTTTCAGGTACATGGTGGAGCAGGAACTGAAACTGCAGAAAACTGATACCCTTTACCTTCTGGGCGATTACATTGACCGCGGCCCTGATTCAAAAGGCGTCATTGACTTCATCCTGGATCTGCGGGAAGGAGGCCATCAGGTCATTACCCTCTGCGGAAACCACGAAGACATGATGCTGGACGCCCGCAAAGATCCGGAGTACCCCGAGGATTGGTTGTATAACGGAGGCGTACAGACCTTGAAAAGCTTCGATACGCTCTCGCTGGAAGCAATCCCCGAGAAGTACTGGACCTTTATGAATGAACTGCAGATGTACGTGGAGCTGGACGATTACCTGCTGGTACACGCCGGATTTGACTTCTCCCATGATTATCCGTTTGATGACACCTATTCCATGCTCTGGATCCGGGACTTTGAACCTGATCTCAAGATGATGGGAGGGAGACGCATTGTGCACGGGCATACACCCACCTATTTAACCGAGATTGCGGCCTCGGTTAAAAAGCCGGCTCCTGATATCATCAACATTGACGGCGGCTGCGTCTTCACCTCCCGCTTAGGTTACCTCACAGCCCTCAACCTGGACACCCTGGAACTGCACGCCCTGAAGAACCGGGAAGACGCAGACACCTTCGCTTAAGCGCTTATCTCCGTTTCAGTGCCTTTATTCCAAAAACACTCCTGAAACAGTTTACAGGCAAAACCCAGAACCATTAAATCATTAAACGGGAAAGCTGTACCCGCCCAGAATCCGTAAAATGACTTTTACCACTATTTCGCAGGTTATGAGTCGTTACGCCATTTCAGATATCCACGGATGCCTTAAAACTTTCCGGTATCTGGTGGAAGAGGTGATCAAGCTAAAGTACCGGGACCGGCTTTACCTGCTGGGCGACTACATAGACCGTGGACCGGATTCCAAAGGCGTGCTGGACTACATCATGAAACTGCAGGACAACTTCCGGGTGCAAGCGCTCTGCGGAAACCACGAGGACATGGCCATGAAAGCCCGCGACAATTCCATTTACCACACCTCCTGGATGTTCAACGGTGGCAAAGAGGCCCTGAAGAGTTTCCGGGCCCAAAAGATTGAGGACATTAGGCCCATGTACTGGGAGTTCATGACCCAGCTGGAGCTCTACATTGAACTAGACGATTACCTGCTGGTCCATGCCGGCTACAACTTCTCTATCACAGACCCCGCCACTGACCGGCACACTTTAATGTGGTCCCGCGATTTTGAGGTAGACAAACGCAAATTGGGCAACCGGAAGATCGTTCACGGCCATACACCCATCACCCTGGACCAGATGAAAGCCTCCCTGGTAAAACCCGTCCCAGATGTCATCAACATTGACGGCGGCTGCGTCTTCAAAGGCAGAATGGGCTACCTCACCGCTCTAAACTTGGATACCCTGGAACTGCACACCGTGGCAAATAGGGAAGATTGAAGGGTTTGTTGGAAGTCGTTAAAATTGCGGTGGTAAACGTAGGAGACAAGGCGGTGTGTGGTATCTTCATTTAGTTAATGGTGGAATGCGAGGATCGGCAGGTGTGAACATCCCATTTACCCCATCAAAGGGAATCTTAGGAAGGATAGAAGGGCCGGTGGTAGTAGCGGATTAGCTTTAAACCGATTAAAACCAGGTTTTGAGGCTAGCGCCTCACGGCAGTTGCATACTGCCGGTCATAGTAGGTCCAAGTCACAGACTTGAACCATGGTAAGTGGAGAGCAGACGCCTTGATCAGTAAATGTAAACACCCCTCTACGCTCCCCTCAAGGGGAGAATCTTTGCTTGTTAGGCATAATTCCGTTTCCAGCCTTTCGGTTGAGCGCCTTGTCAGGTTCCGGTGCCGAAGGCATTGCGACCTTTAGGGAGCAAAGGAAGCTGGCGCAGCGCGAGGCCGGAAGGCGGGGCCTCGCGGCCGTGAGCGCACGGAGCTTAGCGATGCAACAACAAAGTGATTAAACCCATGAAAACTGCGGTCCTCCGCTAACAAAAGCGGACTACGAGTTCACAGGAAAACAGGCAAAGAACTCCACTGCGCCAGCAAAGCATCTAAAACCCTAAAATGAAAAAAGCCTCAGAAGATATTCTGAGGCTTTCCCAATCCAAACTTATCGTTGTACCGGCTGCGGCTCATGCAACTGGAGCACTCGGCCGGTGTGCGCCCTTAATTCCTCGCACAGTTGCGGGTTGTCGTCCAGGGAGATGCCGAAGGAGGGGATCATTTCCTTGATTTTGTTCTGCCACTCAGGAGTGTTTGCTTTTTGCGGAAAGCATTTGTGGATGAGGTTCACCATGATGGAAACAGCCGTGGAGGCACCTGGTGAGGCACCCAGCAAAGCGGCAATAGAGCCATCGGCGGCGCTTACCACCTCGGTTCCGAACTCCAAGACCCCGCCTTTTACAGGGTCTTTCTTGATCACCTGCACCCGTTGTCCGGCTACTTCCAGTTCCCAATCCTCGGCTTTAGCAGTTGGCACGTACTCGCGCAGGGCATCCAAACGGTCTTCCGGGGACTGCCTTACCTGGTTGATGAGGTATTTGGTAAGCGGAATATTGGTGTAACCCGCCGCCAGCATCGGGCGCAGGTTGTTCATCTTGATGGAGAAAGGCAGGTCAAAGAAAGAGCCTTTCTTCAGGAATTTGGTGGTGAAACCGGCGTACGGTCCAAAAAGCAAAGCCTTTTCCCCGTTGATCACGCGGGTATCCAGGTGCGGCACCGACATAGGTGGCGAACCCACGGCGGCTTTACCGTAGACTTTGGCTTGGTGCTGGGCAATGATGTCTGGGTTGGTGCATTTGAGCCACTGTCCGCTTACCGGGAAACCACCGAAGCCTTTTCCTTCAGGGATGCCAGAGGCCAGCAGCAGGGGTAGTGATCCGCCACCGGCGCCAATGAAGACGAACTTGGTGCGGGCGCGGCGTTTCTGGCCGGTATTCAGGTCTTTGACCCGTACGCGCCATTTGCCATCGTCCTTGTGCCGGAAGGAGCGCACCTCATGGTTGCGGTAAAGTTCTACGCCGCCCATTTCCTTCAAGTGTTTGAAGAGCTGGCGGGTAAGGCATCCGAAGTTCACATCGGTACCTACTTCCATGCGGGTGGCGGCCACTTTCATGTTTTTGTCACGGCCGTTCATGATGAGCGGCATCCATTCTTCCAGTTGGCTGAAATCCTCTGAGTACTGCATGCCCTGGAAGAGCGGTGACTTGGTCATGGCGTCATAGCGCTTGCGCAGGAAGTTCACGTTTTTGTCTCCCCAGACAAAGCTCATGTGCGGCACGCTGCGGATGAACATCTTGGGGTCTGCGAGGATGCCACGCTCTACCAGGTACGCCCAGAACTGGCGCGATTGCTCAAACCACTCGGCAATGACATCGGCTTTGGAGATATCAATGGAGCCATCGGGTTTCTCAGGGGTATAGTTAAGTTCGCAGAAAGCGGAGTGGCCGGTACCGGCGTTGTTCCAGGCATCGGAACTTTCGGCGGCCACTTCGTCTAGCCGCTCATATATTTCTATGGTCAAATCCGGTTGCAGTTGCTTTAGCATCACGCCCAGGGTGGCGCTCATAATGCCAGCGCCAATCAACACTACATCTGGCTCGGTTACTATTTTGTCCATGGTATTAGGTTATTTACTTCCTAGAGTACGAAGAAACCAACAGAAAGTGTTTTGCCCAAATAAGGAAGTTGTGAATTGAATATCAAAGAGGTGAGGGCTTTTGCACGCCTGGGTTGGGGAATGCTTTAGTTCTTGTTTATCACCATGATAGGGGCAAAAGGTAATTTCAGGCTGGTATACTCGGGGAAAGTAGGTTCCTGACGGGCTTTATAGGCTGAGTTTGCCCTTATCAAAGGAGTTGTTCAAAATCCTGGCGGGGGGCTGCTGTATGAAGCTCTCTCTTAACCTAAAGCAAGGCATCTTCTTATATATGATTGGCTTAATATTTGCGGCGCTTTAAAGTGGTTTTCCTGTTTTTAACCTGATTTAAAGAAAAGAGGCCTAAAAGGGAGAAAGCTGTTGGAAAGGCTGTCCGTCCAGCAAACTACTTCTTTCACCTGTCCATTCAATTCACCTAAACCTAAACCACTATGAAAAAGCTATTGATGCCGATCCTGTTCGCTTTATGCTTCACCAGTACCTCTGTTGCCCAGGACCAACCCGCCAAGAGAACCGAGGAATATTGCGATGCCTTTATGTGGGAAAAGACCTTTGGCAAACAGTTTTACATGTCTGTAGACTTCGGCAGTGCCCAACAGAAACGGGGTGAAAAATTGCTGGACGCCTCCGGCAACCCCTTGGAATTTATCTCACCCATAGATGCCTTGAATTATATGAACCGACAGGGCTGGGAACTGGTGCACGTCTACGTTGTGCGGGAAGACAAAACAGATTTCCGCCATTATGTAATGAAGCGGAAATTGAGCGTGCAGGAGTAAAGTAGCATGATTACCTCCTCTGGTTTTAGGCCTATTTTTGAAAATTGGGCTGAAAACCTAGAGGAGGTTATTTTGTTGACTTCAGTTATATGCTTTGTACCTGACTTAGGCTAAAACATGGCCAAAAGCTTCATAGACATGTTCTAATTTTCTGTTGAGAAGCGCTTGATACTCAAGTCAATGTAAAATGAGGTGTTACTCTTTTCTTTGTAATAATGTTGAACCTTTGTCAATTACATCTCTAGCTATATCTAAAGCTGAATTAACATCTTTTATACTTTTCGAGTTTTCACTAATTGGACTGCGGTAGATACCATATACTGCATGCAGTATCAACTCGTCTTTGTTTTTGTCGTCGTTTAAGATATCTGCATATGCCTTTATTGTTAATGCAGCAGCTGATTTAAATGCGTATTCTTCTTGAAAGTTTCTTTCTTTATTATATTGAGATATAGAGTAGTATAATAAAAAGAAGAACGGTAAAGATTTTAATGAGTTGATTAAAATGCTTTCCCATTTTAATGAGGCTTCTATTCCGTGCATTTCTCCTAAGTAACCAAAGAAGTTGGTAAAAATACTTAGTATCGCAATAAATGTTAATACACCCATTACGCCAACAGCATACCTCCAAAATTCTAAAGGACCGTTAAGTTCGCTTTTTCTTTGTTTGAAAGTCTCAAATAAAGATGCTCCAACCTCTCTGCCTATTAGATTGTCTAAGTAAGAGTTTCTATCAGTGAAATATTGATGCTTTGATTCTACAAATGAAAGTTTTTCTTCAAAGTCCGTGTATAAGCCTAAATAGTTTTTCTCTGTTTTATTAAGCTTACTTATCAAATCAGAGAATTCTAATTTAAATTTAGATAAACTTAAATTTATATTTTCCTCTGTACTTTCGATTTTAGATTGCGATTTTTCAACCTCAACAAGAATAGAGTTTATTCTAGTATCATATTGGGTTGATGTATTTAAGAGATTTTGAATTTGGTTTGTATTTGTGTTTGAAGAGTTAAGATTGTTTGTTATTTGCTGAAGTTCAACTTCTTTCTGGCTTTTAAAATTATTTAAAGAAGTTAGGCTTTCCTTGATATCTAATTTTAATTTATTGTATTGCTCTTTTAGTTTTTTAATATCAGTCTCTATTAATTTTATAGAATCTGATTTTTGTTGTATAATTTCTGAATTTTCTAAAATAGGTTTAAGGTTTGCTTTTTCTAATAGGCCGTTTTGCAATTCATAATGAGCTAACCATAATATTGTATTCTCAGCTGACGGAAACTGATGAGAATTAATGTAATAAATTAGGTTTGTAATGGATGAATAAACGTCACTTTGGCCAAATTCTGCAGTGGTGAAGCTATATGGAAGAATTAATTTGTTCGAGCTTTTTATTGCAAGTTCAAGTTTGTTTACTAGTCGTTTACTTAAACTTATGAAATCCAAAACAGACATCCTACTGATTATGGTGGCACCTAAATCTGTTTCATTAGGGTATGCTGCTGAGAATATTTCCTCTAATTCTAATTTTTTGAAAGCCTCTACTTGGATAAAGATATTGTCAATTTCGTGTTTTTGCATTTTTGTTTCTTAGTTTATAAGATCAGTATGTCCAATGAATAATTCTATTTTAATTTAATATTGTACTCTCATACTCCCATTCCTCCACGCGTTCCTCTTCAAAGTAATACACCACGCAGGTGATTTTGCTGAATACTAGCTCGCGGAACAGGGCGGCGTAGGAGTTCAGGTTGTCAATGTATTCCTGCTTGGCAGGAGGGAGTTTGTAGTCAATGAGTGTCACGTCACCGGACTGCCCGAACACGATGCGGTCTGGTTTGTAACGGTTAGTGCGCACGTCCAAGACCTCGCGCTCGTTCTCCACGGTCATGGCGCGGCTGAAATAGCGCTTCATCTGCGGGTGGTTGAGCACGTGCTGCACCATCTGGGTAAGGGTAGGCAGTTCGCGCTGCGAGATGATACCCTGGTGCACCAGTTGGCGCAGGGCTTTGGGCGCTTCCTCGGCGTAGGTGATGCGGGCCAGGGCGTAGTGCAGCTTGCGGTTCCAGCGGCGGTGTTCCTGCTGGGTCTCAAAATCGAAGACGTTGTTGGCGTGCTGCTTCAGCTTCAGGTTGCGGGCCCAGTCCGCTGAGGTGAATTTGTCCAGCACGTAGACTTCCTCGGTGAGGGGTTTGTGGCTCACGGCCTGCTGCGCGCCTTTGGCTAGTTGATAGCAGTATTTCCCTTCCTGCCACAGCTCTTTCTGCTCCAGGTAGCGGTAGAGCCAGTAGCTCACGTTTTTCTGGTAATTGGCCTTTTTGAAATCCTGCGCCTTGGCAATGAGGTAGAGCCGGTCTACGGGACGGGTGAGGGCCACGTAGAGCATGTTCAGGTTCTCAATAAAAGTCTTCTCCAGCTTTTGGGCGTACTGTTCTTGCAAGGCCGTCTGCTCCAGCTTCTTGTTCAGGGTCACCACGGCGGTGCGCAGTTTGCTGTCCCCGGCCACACTCTCGGGCAGCGTACCCCAGAGCAGGGAGGAGGTCTGAGGTTCCAGGCTCCAGTCGCAGAAGGGCACAATCACCACGGGGTAATCCAGGCCTTTTGATTTGTGGATGCTGGTGATGGTGATGGCGTCTCGGTCTTTGGGCGTGTTGATGCTCAGGTGCTCCTTATGCAGATCCCAGTACTGCAGGAAGTTGTTGAGGTTGTTGCTGTACTTGAGCGTGTACTCCAGCACCAAATCCAGGAACCGGAACAGGTACTCGCACTCGTTGTTCTTGCCCAACAGGTCAAACACCCTGATGAGCTTCTCGGTGAGTTCATAGATAGACAGATTGCCTGAATCCTTATAATCTATGTCGAAGCCCTGACCTTGCAGAAATCGGAAGAACGGCTCAATGCTGGGATCGGTGGCCAACTCCGCGATCTTGCCGGTGGTCACGTTGTCGGGCATCTGCTGGTGCACCACTTTGTAGACCAGGTACAAGGCCTGCGAACGGGCCAGGCTGTCCTGCGGCTGGTTCAGGAGCTTGAAGAAAGAGATGATCAGGTTGATGACCTCGGCAAACTGCAGCGAGAGCGAGTCCTGCGAGATGATGTCATACTTCTTCTGCTTCAGGAAATTGGCCACCAACTTGCTGTTGCGGTTCGTGCGGCTCAGGATGGCGATGTCGCGCGGCGCGTACCCATCGGCCTGGGCCTGCTGCACCATCTGCAACACCAGCTGCAGGGTGCTTTCCTGGTAAGAGAGCAGGTCATCAGAAGTGTAGCCTTCGTAGATTTCCTCCGTGCGCGTGCAGGAGTCCAGGTCATATTGCCGCGGGCTGTCGTCGTCATAGGTGAACAGCACCTGCAGATGCGCCTGTCCGGCCATTTTGCCCGCCGGTGCTTCCTGCTGGAATTTATCATCGTAAATGGCCTGCAACAACGGGAACTGCGGATTGGCCTGGCTGATGAACCCGAACAGCTCGTTGTTGAACGTGATGATCTCGGGGGCACTGCGGTAGTTGGTGTTCAGGTGCTCCGGCGAGAGGGTCCAGCGCAGCGTGTCATAGCGCGGGGCTACGTTTTCCTCGAAGCGCGAGTTGGCGTACAGGTGCTGCGTCTGGTTGCGGTGCAGGTGCAGGATCTGCTCCATCTCGCCGCCGCGCCAGCCGTAGATGGCCTGCTTGGCATCGCCCACCACCATGTTGAAGTTATCGCTGGCCAGGGCGTTTTCCACCAACGGCAAGAGGTTGTTCCACTGCAGCACCGAAGTATCTTGAAACTCATCAATGAGGATGTGCTGGTACCGTTCGCCCATGCGCTCGTAGATAAACGGGATAGGCTCCTGCAACACAATCTCGGTGATGCGCTTGTTGAACTCCGAGATATGCACCAGGTTCTTGTCCAGCTTGATCTCCTGGATGCAGCGTTCCAGCTCACTCAGCACACTCAGTTTATAGAGGTGCGGCAGCATGGCCGAGATGATGATGTAGTTCTGCGACTCGCGCTCCTTCAGCTCCTCAATCTGCCGGTACAACTCTGACAACCGATGCTTGATCTGCTCAATGCTGGCTTTGGCGCCGGCGCTGGCCTTGCCGCTGGGCCATTTGTCATCCGATACCGTTTTGGCGGCGTTGCTGTTGGCGGTGGTAATGTCAAAGTCACGGGTCCATTTCCGGAAGTAGGAGTAGATGCCGCGGTCGCCGTAGGAGAGGTCGGCGGGGGAGAGGCCGCTGGTGTCAATGAGGTGCATGGCTTCCTCGGCGCAGCCTTTGATCTGCTTCTCAATCTCCTGTTTCTGGGTGTAGAGCGAGGTGCGTATCTTCTTGAAGTCCTGAAGGGTAAGCTTGCCGATGTCAAGCAGATGTTCATAGGTCTGCTCGTTCAATAGATGGCGGGCAAAGTCGGCGAGTTCCTCGGGCAGGTTGTTCCAACTGCGGCCTTCCTCGGCTTTTTCCAGGGCATACTGCTGCAGCGTCTCGGCCAGGAGCCGGTTCTCCTCGCGCAGGTTTACCTTGTTCAGCAGCAGACTCACAGCCGTGCTCAGCAGCGTCTGCGCATCCATGTCCACCTCAAAATTGTGGGGCAGTTTCAGCTCCGTGGTAAAGGCGCTCACCACCCGGTTCACGAATGAGTCAATGGTGCTCACCGCGAACTCAGAGTAATGGAACAGCAGGTGGTCAAACACCCGGCCCGCCCGCCCGCGCAAGGCTTCCTCCGTCAGGTTGGGCTGGCCGTACTCGTGCTGTATCTCATTTAATATGTTCAACAGCAAAATGTCACTCTTGGCTTTCTCCTTCTCCGCCAACTGCGGATCATTGAAGCCCCGCATGGCGCCCAGGATACGGGTCTTCATCTCCTGAGCCGCATCGTTGGTGAAGGTGATGGCCAGGATGTTCTTATAATAGGAGACGTCCTCGCTCTGCAGCGCCAGTTTCAGGTATTCCTTCGTAAGATGGTACGTCTTGCCGGAGCCGGCCGAGGAGGAGTATATTTTAAAGGATGCAGGCACTCTCTTTTTAATTAGGAATTGGGAATCAAGAATCAGGAATTCGGCAAGGCCGAAAAGCTTTTCTGTTTTTGGGCAGTTTTCACGAAAATAGGTAAAAAACAGGAGAAGGGATTTAGGCCAACTTTATTCACTAGTTTTACTTTTCTGGAATGAACTATATAGATGAAAAAGTTTTACTTCTACCTCTTGTTGCTCCCTTTGATCATCCTTCTTGAAAGTTGTAGTAAAGAGGATGATCCGGTCCATCCCAAAGCAGAATATGTAAAAGGCAGTTGGCAGGAAACCAAAGTTCGACAGACTGTTTTTGATGAGACAGGAGCCCTATTGAGGTCTGAAGAATTCGGAGGCAACAAAGAGTATGAATTAGACAGTGAGAATTTACATGCTACCTGGTATAGTGATCCATTGACTTATCATTCTGAACAATTCACTTACAAGATAAAAGGTCAAGATGGCCAACTCCAGATTCAGTACTTGAACAGTTTTTCTAGTAATGTCTATGATATCCAAATTGTTTCAGCTGATGAGATGGTATGGTCACAGAAAAGACCACACCGAGCTCAAACCGGACTGCCAGCAGGCTACACTTTTGTAGAACTATCCTTAAAGAGAAAATAAAGGCTTACAGCTGTCCTGAGACGCAAGCCTCAAAGACACACTGTGTCTGCTTGCCTGTTGCTCCGTTGTATTCCTTTTTCCTCCCATCTTATTAGAGATTCTCCCCTTGAGGATTGCCCAAACGAGAGTTTGAGGTAGATAGCGTAGGTCTCAGGAGGGGTGTTTACACCTGCCGTTCATGGCATTCAATTGAATTATTATCCGATGTAGAGACCACGCACCGCCTTGTCTCCAACGGCTCCTCCGCAACAAACGACAGTGCCTTGCCGCTGCTACCTTCTTTAGTAAATCCCTATCCTTTTCCTCTATAACCAACCCGCCCGCTGTTGTTGGTGTTCTCCCTAATGACCTGAATATCCTCTCTGAAAACCCTCTTAAGTCACTCATAAGCCACAATTGCAGTTGATTTTAGCCTTTATCAAAGGAAGCTTTATGCTAACCATGTTAGTAAATATGTGAATAAATATTTCTCATATATTTAGCTTATCTATATGTCTATACCGTAATTGCTAAAATATTTAGTATTTGTAAGCCTTGTGGTTTTAGCTTTTCCGGAAAAGTATGTTGTTAACAGAGAACCGTACCGTTGCCCATTTAGACCTGGATACCTTTTTTGTGTCGGTGGAGCGTTTGCGCAACAGCCAGCTCCAACATAAACCCATCATTATTGGCGGCCTCTCAGATAGGGGGGTGGTGGCCAGTTGCAGTTATGAGACCCGCTTCTTTGGGGTGCACGCGGGCATGCCCATGAAAATGGCGCGGCAGCTCTGCTCTGAGGCCATCGTGCTGCGCGGCGATATGGAGGCTTACAGTCAGCATTCCCACAAAGTAACCCAGATCATCGCCGAGAAGGCACCGGTCTATGAAAAGGCCTCCATTGACGAGCATTACCTGGATGTGAGCGGCATGGACAAATTCGTGGGGACCTGGAAATGGACGAATGAGCTCCGTGGCACCATTATGAAGGAAACAGGGCTGCCTATCTCCTTCGGGTTGTCGGTTAACAAGACGGTGTCCAAGATCGCGACGGGGCAAGCCAAGCCCAACGGGGCGCTGCAGGTCTGTCAGGAGGAGGTGAAGCCATTCCTGGCGCCGCTGTCCATCCGGAAGATCCCGGGGGTGGGGCAGAAGAATTACCAGTTGTTGCGCAACATGGGCATCCCTACCATTGAGGTGCTCACCATGGTGCCGGTGGAGATGATCCAGAAGGTGCTGGGCAAGGATGGGGTGCACATCTGGGAGAAAGCCAACGGCATTGACCGCGCGCCGGTGGTGCCGTACTCTGAGCAGAAGTCCATCAGCACGGAGAAGACCTTCGCCTCTGATACCACTGATATCGCTTTCCTGAACAACCTGCTGGTGTCCATGACCGAGGGGCTGGCCTTTGATCTGCGCCAACAAGGCAAGCTCACCGGCTGCATCACGGTCAAGATCCGGTACGCCAACTTTGACACGCACACCCAGCAGATCTCCATCCCCTATACCGCTTCGGACCACCTCCTCATCAAGAAGGCGAAAGAACTATTCCAGAAACTCTACAACCGCCGCCTGCTCATCAGGCTGCTAGGCGTGCGCCTGAGCCACCTGGTTCAGGGCTTCCAGCAAATTGATCTCTTTGAAGACACCGCCGAACTGGCCAGCCTCTACCAGGCCATGGACAAGATCAGGAACCGCTACGGCGATAGCGCGGTGAAACGGGCGGTGGGACTTTGAGAATGTGCTGGGTTTAATGTGCTAATGAGATAATGTGCTAATGTGCTAATGGAATGTGTACTTGAGAGAATAGCTCGCTTTGTAGATGGTCTTGCTGATGGTTCGCAGGGGAACAGTTTTTAGCCTCTTTTTAGGAAAACAGCCGCTAAACAAAATAAAACAAAACAAAATAGAGCACATGGTTCAAGTCTGCGACTTGGACCTATCATGACCGGCAGTTTGCAACTGCCGTGAGGCGAAAGCCTCAGGAATTACTGGTGAAGATGGCAGTTCGGAAACGCTCCTCGGTTTGTCCTATTACCTCGGTCTGTCCCCTGACAGACCGGAAAGGCGAACCAAATACCAACCATGGGGTTGGCCTGTCAGGGGACGGGCCAAGGAAACGGAGTTCATCATTTCTTGAAGGATAACGCTGGCGCGAGACTCTGGCTCGTGCCTTCACATTGCTGATCTAGTAAGGCTTTTGGAATGCGTGCGGACACGAGCCGGAGGCTCGCGCCAGCGAACGGAAAGCTTAGAGTGAATCAGCAAAGCCAGTTTGAGGCTTGGGACCCACGGCAGTTGCAAACTGCTGGCATTTTAGGTCCAAGTCACAGACTTGAACCAGGTTCTTCAAAGAATGAATTGGCTGTCAACAACGGCTAAATCAATGAGCATGAATCAGCCCTCCAAAGTAGGAATCCCGCCATCAAGTAAGGTTGTCGTTTAGAGGCTTTTTTTTGAAAAGTAAGTCAAAAGCGTCTTAGCCGGTTCCAGAGGCGCAAAGCGGATTCAAGGTTTTTATTTCAATAAATATGTTAAACATCTGTCGTGCTACATGCTACGTGCTACGTGATTCCAAATGCTAGCCTTCGTCCATTCATATTATAGTCTGCGGTACGGCACGCTGTCGGTGGAGGAGTTGGCGGCGGAGGCAAAGGCGCGGGGGTATGCGGCGCTGGCGTTGACGGACATCAATACCACCTCGGGGGTGTTTCCTTTTATCAAGGCTTGTCAGGCGCAGGGCATTCAGCCGCTGGTGGGCATTGAGTTCCGGCGGGAGCACCAGTGGCTGTACACGGGCATCGCCAGAAACCAGGAGGGCTTCCAGGAGCTGAACGCGTTCCTGAGCAACTACCTGCTGCAGCACCAGCCGCTGCCCGAGGTGCCGCCGGTCTTCTCGCACGCTTTCATTATTTATCCGTTCGCCCGGGCCAGCGCGCTGGTGGGGCAGCAGCAACTCCGCGAGAATGAGTACGTGGGGGTGACGCTGGGTGAGGTGAACCAGCTGCTGTTCTCGGAGTTGCGGCGGCAGGGGGCTCCGCTTTTCATGTACCCGCTGTTCACCTGCAAAGATGCCGAGGGCGTGGCGCTGCACCGGCACCTGCGGGCCATCGATAACAACATCCTGCTGAGCCAGCTGGATACTTCGCACGGCGTGGCCGGGGAAGAGGCTTGTTTTAAGTCCTGCCCCGATATCCTGAAACAATATGCGCAGTTTCCGGAACTGGTGCAGAATGCCGGGAAGCTGGCGCAGGAGGCGGCGTTTACCTTCGATTTTCAGAAAAGAAGGAATAAACTCACGTTCACCGGCACTGACGAGGACGACCGGCTGCTGCTGGAGAAACTGGCCTGGGACGGTCTCCGGAAGCGTTACGGCGCGCAGCATAAGGTAGCCAAACAGCGGGTGGCGCACGAGCTGGCCATCATCCATAAGCTGGGCTTCAGTTCCTATTTCCTCATCACCTGGGACGTGATCCGGTACTCCATGAGCCGGGGTTTTTACCACGTGGGGCGGGGGAGCGGGGCTAATAGCGTGGTGGCTTATTGCTTGCACATCACCGATGTTGACCCAATTGAGCTGGATCTTTACTTTGAGCGCTTCCTCAACCCCAAACGCAGCTCGCCTCCTGATTTCGACATTGACTACAGCTGGGATGAGCGTGATGAGGTGCTGGACTACATCTTCAAGCGGTACGGGAAGCAGCACACGGCCTTGCTGGGCGCCATGGTCACGTTTCAGCAGAGCTCTATCCTGCGCGAGCTGGGTAAGGTGTACGGGCTGCCCAAAGCCGAGTTGGATGCGCTGGTGGCCCAGCCGCTGGCGCATGCCAACACCAGCCGCATCACCCAGAAGATCTTCCAGTACGGAAAGATGCTCACCGATTTCCCCAACGTGCGCTCCATCCACGCCGGGGGCGTGCTCATCTCTGAGGAACCCATCTACTGTTACACGGCCCTGGATCTGCCGCCCAAAGGCTTGCCTACCGTGCAGTGGGACATGTATGTAGCCGAGAGCATCGGGTTTGAGAAGTTGGACATCCTGAGTCAGCGGGGCATTGGGCACATCAAGGAGTGCGTGCAGCTGGTGCAGCAGAACCGGGGCATTAAAGTAGACGCGCATGACGTGGCCCGGTTCAAGCAGGACGAGAAAGTGAAGGAACAGCTGAAGTCCGGCGATACCATCGGGTGTTTCTACATTGAGAGTCCGGCCATGCGGGGGCTCCTGACCAAGCTGCGCTGCGACAATTACCTATCATTGGTGGCAGCCAGCTCCATCATCCGGCCGGGCGTGGCCAAGAGCGGCATGATGAAGGCCTACATCCACCGGTTCCACCACCCGGACCAGATCCAGCACATCCACCCGGTCATGGGCGAGCAGCTGGGAGAGACCTACGGCGTGATGGTCTACCAGGAAGACGTGCTCAAGGTTTGCCATCATTTCGCAGGGCTGGACTTAGCGGATGCCGATGTGCTACGCCGGGCTATGAGCGGCAAGTACCGTTCCCGCGCCGAGTTCCAGAAGCTGGTGGACAAGTTCTTCGCCAACTGCCGGGAGCGTGGCTACCCCGAGGCCATCACCAAGGAGGTCTGGCGGCAGATAGAGTCCTTCGCGGGGTATTCATTCTCCAAAGCGCACTCGGCCTCCTTTGCCGTGGAGAGTTACCAGAGCCTGTTCCTGAAAACCTATTACCCGTTGGAGTTCATGGTGGCGGTGATCAACAACTTCGGGGGCTTCTATAAAACGTGGGTGTACGTGCAGCAGGCCCAGAAAGCCGGTGGCACCATCCATCTGCCCTGCGTGAACCACAGCGGGTACTACACCTCCATCTCGGGTACGGATATTTACCTGGGGCTGGTGCACGTGCAGAACCTGGAGCAGAAAGCGGCCTTCAAACTGGTAAGTGAGCGGGAGGAGAACGGACCTTATGCCTCGCTGGAGGATTTTATCCGGCGCAGCCAGATCACGCTGGAGCAGTTGCTGATTCTGGTGCGGGTGCAGGCGCTGCGGTTCACGGGCCAGGACAAGAAGACGCTGCTCTGGGAGGCACACCTGCACCTGGGCCACAAGGTGGCTGCGCCCGGCCAGGAGTTGCTGTTCCAGACCCCGGTCAAGACCTTTACGCTGCCCGCGCTCACCCACACGCTGGTGGAAGACGCCTATGATGAGATGGAGTTGCTGGGCTTTCCGGTGACCTGCTCGTACTTTGACCTGCTGCAGACCTCGGCGCGGGGCGATGTTCCCGCCAAAGACCTGCTGGCGTTCCTGGGGCAGAAGGTGCGCATGATGGGTCTGCTGGTGACCACCAAGTACGTGCGCACTGTGCGCGGCGAGGTCATGCAGTTCGGTACGTTCCTGGACAGCGCCGGCGATTTCTTTGATACCGTGCATTTCCCGCCCTCGCTCAAGGCCTGGCCCTTCAAAGGCAACGGCGTGTACCTGCTCTATGGCAAAGTGGTGGAGGAGTTCGGGTTCCCCAGCATGGAGGTGGAGAAGATGGCCAAGCTGCCGTTCCAGAAAGATCCGCGGTATTGAGAAGCAGTAATCGGGTGCATTTTCCGTTTCGGGGCCATTTTTCTTAAAACGGCCCCGAAACGGAAAATGTGGTTTGCTGGATGGTAATGCCGGGCCAGGGCTGGCCTGTTTCACTCTGTTCCCGTGCTGTTCTACCTGGCAAAAGGACGAGGAAACTTGCTCCTTGAGGCTGTCGCCTCACTGAAGTTACAAACTTCAGACTAAAGTAGGTCCAAGTTGAAAACTTGAACCAGAAAATACTAAATTAAACGGACTCGCAAGCAAACAAGCATTTTTACTTCTGTTTCTTCTGTTGGCGGCGCTCCCTGTTTTCCTCCTTCATCCGCTGGCGGACATTGTCATCCACCCCTCGGCCGGTGGGCATGGGCGTGAACGCCGATCCGGAGGTAGGCGGAGCTGGCGGGGCGTTTTTTATCTGGGATTTGTGGGCCACGTTCGCCGAGATCCGCTCGGTGAAATGCGGGAACAGGTGGTGCGAGATCCAGGAGCCGCGGGCCTTCCAACCCACCGGTAGTTCTTTCCGGGGTCGCAACGACATCCTGATCACGGCATTCACTACTTTGCTGGGCGGGTCCATGGCAGCCATGCGGGCGGTGTGGCCGCTGTAATTGGCGGCGTGTTGCCAGAACGGCGTGTCCACCGCCCAGGGCTCTACGGTGACAACTTTGATGTTCTTGTGCCCGCTGAGCCTCAGTTCCTGGTTAATGGCCTGGCCCAGATTGAGGACCCCACCTTTGGTGGCGGCGTAGGAGGCATGGTAGGCCAATGGGTTCTCGCTTTCAATGGAGCCCAAGTTGATGAGCGTGCCGTAGCCCTGGGTCTGGAACTGCCGGATGGCGGCGTGGCTCCCGTAGATGAAGCCTTTGAGGTTGATGTCCACAATGCGGGCCTGGTCTGCGATGGGAATTTCCCAGAACCTTCCTATAGCGCCCACGCCGGCCATGTTCACCCACACATCAATCTTGCCGTACTGCTGCACCGCTGCCTCCGCCAGCCGCTGCACATCCTCGGGTTTGCTGATGTCCATGGGTACCACCAGCGCCGTGCCGCCCGCCGCCCGTATCTTGGTGGCAATCTCTTCCAGCAACTCTCCGCGGCGGGCCGCCAGCACCACATTGGCTTTGTACGCTCCCAGTTGCTCGGCTACCCCACGCCCGAATCCGCTGGAAGCACCCACAATCACGAAGGTTTTACCCGCCACCTTCCGCTGCCCCGAAGAACCCAGTTCCCAGGTGGCGCATCCGCCCAGAGCCAGGCAGAACAACAGCATCAACATAAAACCGAAGGCTTGTCTAGGACGTGGCCGCAACGCATTGATGAGCGGCTTGCCCAACGCGGAGGGTTGTTGGAAGACCTCGGGTTGGCACTTCCCGGGGAAACCAGCGAAGCTTGCCGGAAGGCGCAAATCGGGATGGTGCCAGTTTGGTGAAGGAGTGGCCAGATAGGGGGTTTGTAAAGGTATTTTCATGGGGGATGGAGAATCGGTTAAGAATGGAAGGCGCTGTGGTTTGCCCGCAGTCCTATTGTTCACGCGATTAGGCTTATGAAGTTATACCCATTCTGTTCCGTATTTATGCCCACTTGCACCAGCAGAGAGGCTTTCACGTGGGAAGCATCTGTCGTTTTGTATCCTAAATCCTGAAAATGGCTCCAAAACAGAAAAGTGAGACCTGAAGCTTCCCTGATGGTGAAAATATTTTTTTTGGTAACTGTCCTGTTTGCGGCAGGGTTAGGGTGATGGGAGCTTGAGCTTTCTGCGGGGCAATCTTCGGGTGAATCTGTTCTGGCAGGAAACTTTTTTGAGGCTCAATTTGATAATTCGGGCTAAAAATGGCTCCCAAAGCAAGGTTTAGTTTTCTATTGGTTTAATGCAAATTTCAGGGTAAGAAACAGGTTGGACAACTCTAAGAGGAACCTTGAGGAAATAAATAGAATAATGATGTGTTGGAGAGAATAATTGCTTATTAAGATATAATATAACTAAATATATAAAGGTAGCAACCTTTAAGAAAGGAGTAAAGCAGGCAGTTTAATGATGGTAAATAAAGTAAATACCTTGTATTGTGATTGTTGTAGACTGTGTGTGTGGTCTTGCTCTTTTTTTGATGGCAATATTTAATTTGTATTTAAACAGTATAACGGCCTATCTTTACTTTGGCTGATTATTGATTTGTCCTATCTAATCCTCATCCAATAAACAAACATGAAGAGAAATTCCATTACCCTCGGGAGGTTCGCCTTTGCGGCAAGCCTATGTTCAGTTGCCATGTTTACGGCCTGCGACACAGAACAACTCATTGAAAACCACGAAGTATCTACTGACACGCAGGCAGACGCCAGAATGGACGGAGAGCAGCGCGTGGTGCCCAACGAGGTACTGGTGAAGTTCAAAGCCGGCGCTTCTCAAGAGGCCAGAGCTGCCGTGCTCGCCCGCATAGGAGGCAAAGTGAAAGAGAAGATCCTGACCAAGACCATGGAACGCCTCGGCGACAAAGAGGGGTTGGTACTGGTGCACACGCCGCTGGCTGCCCTGGAGGCCCTGAGCAAAGTAAAAGGCGCAAACATGATTGAGTACGCCGAGCCCAACTACATCTATAACCATGAGGCTACTACCACCGAGCCTTACTACACCCAAAACTATCTCTGGGGATTGTACGGCGATGCCACCAACCCTAAGAACGTCTACGGCAGCCAGGCCGGTGAAGCCTGGGCCAAAGGGCATATTGGTTCTACCTCGGTAGTGGTGGGCATTATTGACGAAGGGGTGCAAAATACGCATCCAGATCTGCAGGGCCAGGTTTGGGTTAACCCTTATGACAAAGCAGACGGCATTGACAACGACGGCAACGGTTACATTGACGATGTGAACGGCTGGGACTTTGCCGGCAACAACAAAACCGTTTATGACGGCGGAACCGGAGGCAGCTTAGATGACCACGGCACGCACGTGGCCGGTACCATTGGCGCTAAAAACGACGGGAAAGCCGTAGTAGGCGTGAACTGGAATGTGAAGATGATTTCCTGCAAGTTCCTGGGCCAGAACGGGGGAACCTCGGTTGGTGCCATCAAAGCCCTGGATTACCTAACCGACCTGAAGAACCGCCACGGGATCAACATCGTGGCCAGCAACAACTCCTGGGGAGGCGGCGGTTACTCCCAAGCTCTTTATGATGCTATCAACCGGTCTAACGCCAAGAACATCCTGTTTGTAGCGGCAGCAGGAAACGGTGGCTCAGACGGCGTAGGCGATAACAATGATGCGGTGGCTAACTACCCATCTAACTACAACCTGCCTAACGTCATCGCGGTGGCTGCCATTACCTCTTCTGGCGGACGGGCTTCTTTCTCTAACTACGGAGCCACTACGGTAGACATCGGGGCACCGGGGGCTGCCATTTACTCTACCACCGCCTATAACACTTACTCAGGCTACAGCGGTACGTCTATGGCTACCCCGCATGTAACTGGCGCCGCAGCTTTGTACGCGGCCTCTCATCCGGGCTCTACTGCTGCGGCTATCAAGAATGCCATCCTGAGCAGCGCCACCCCAACGTCTTCGCTGACTGGTAAATGCGTGACCGGCGGCCGCCTGAACATGAGCAATTTCTAGATGTAAGCTATTCCTGTAAAAACAGGTCCTGAACGCAAAGGCCGTCCTGATTCTTTTCAGGGCGGCCTTTTTGTTTTACAGCGGAAGAGTAGGCGCTAAGCTTAAAGCATTGGTGAAGGTGATATTTACTTAAAGTACAGATGCCTAATTAGCGTCATAAAAGCGAGTTATCTAAGTAGATAAAAATGTGTACTTGTATTTACTTCTTAGAGCGGCCTCACCGTTGCAGCATGATTTTGCGCGTAGTGGATTGGCCATTAGATTGGATCACTTTCAAGAAATAAGCGCCGGCTGGGAGCGCTGAAGTAGAAAGCTTTAACTTTTGGGTGAAAGCCTCCCGATGTACCAACGTACCCACGCTGTTGCTGAGCTCCGCGGTGAGTTTACCGGGCAAAGTGGTTTCCAGGAGCAGATACCCGGCGGCCGGATTGGGGTACACTTTCAGGTCTGCGCTTTTAATGGCGGGGGAGATGCCCGTCACGGCTCCGGTGAAAACCGAGGTCTCATACACTTTTGCGGTATCCTGGTTTGAAATGTAGATGTTATCGAACCAGAGTTTGGTCTGGCCCAGGTTGGCGTGCTCGGCGGTGATTTCCAAGCGGTCCACGCTGGTCCAGTCAAACTTACCTTCGGGGTTAAACCAGGCGCCGTCCCAGGAGCCTTTCTCGGTGAAAGAACTCAAAGGAATGCGTACGTGGTGCCAGCGGCCATCAAAAGGAACCTGATCTGAGGTGATGGTGACGCCTGACCGCCAGGGATGATCCTCTGGTCCCGTTTTAGAGTCCAGGAAACGGAGGTCAAAACTGAGGGCGGGGGCAGTGCCCCGGAACAGGAAATCCACGGCGTAGCCTTCCTGTTTCAGTTTGGAGAGGTCTTTATCGGGCTTGAAGTCGAATGCGATGCTGCTGTACCGCTCGGCCCCGGTCCAGGCCAGGCTGTAGCGGCCGTTGTTGGGTTTCTGGGCAGCGTAGAAATCCAGGGGACCACTGCCGTAACTGGCGTTCACAATGCGCGCACCTATAAAATCAGAATACACCGCGAAGCCACTGCCCTCGGGTTGTTTCACATAAGGCGTCTGCGGCGGCACGGTAAAGCCCAGGGCCTGCAGCAGCGGAACGTTCAGGTCATGCTCAAAAAGATCGGTCCCGCCCGGGTTGAATAGCCCGAAACCATAGTGATAGTCCCAACTGGTCCAGGCAATGCCTTTTTCCTCCAGGTAGCGGCGCACCTCGTTGTACCAGAATACACGGTCGGCGGGACGGCTGTAGTCCATGAGCACCCCAAACTCGCCGCAGAACACCGGCACCTGGCGGGTCTGCTTGAACTGAGCGGCTATGTCTATGAGCTGTTTCACTTTGGCTACGGTACCATCTTGCCGGTAATTATTATAGGCGCTCTCCATCCAGGTGCCCCGCAGGCTATTGGGCAAGGGGGGCATGTCCTGGGAGCGGTACGGGAAAGGCATATTGGCCAGCGGCAACAGCGAAGGTGCCACCCAGGTGGCACCCTGGTGGGTGAAAAGGAAAGGATCGTAGAAATGGAAGGTGTAGATGAGTTTGCTGTCTGGGTACACCGGTAGTTGGGCCAGATTCTGGTAGCTGTTGAAATTGGTAGCGCCTACTATAATGGTATGGCGGGTATCATACCGGCGGATGGCCTGGATGATACGGCCCTGGATGGCGTTCCACTGCGCGTCTGAGATGCCGTGGGGCTCATTCAGGATTTCATAGTAGATGCGTTCTGACCGGTCTTTGTAATGCTGCGCCATCTGGGGCCAGACTTTCTCCAGAATGGTTTCCACCTGGGGCTGGGTATCAGCGATGGGGTCAAAGGAATGGTTGTCCAGGATAAGGTGCAGGTTCAGTTCCTCGGCCCAGTTCACAGCCTCGTCCAGGAAAGAGAAGAACAGCGGGTCAATGGTGTAGGCGGGCGCGCCGCTGGTCATGGCGTGCAGGTTAATGGGCAACCGGATGACATCGCAGCCCAGGCTCTTGATCTGCGCAAAGTCTTGGCGGGTATAGCGCGAAAACTGCACCTCGCGGGCGCTGTTGGCCTGGAACCAACCCGTCAGGTTCACGCCCTTCTTGAAGGGCGCCTCCTGTGCCAACAGGGGAGGGGAGGCCAAACAGAACAGCAGGAGGCTAACCAACAGAAGCCAGGTAGGCCGCTGGCCAAGGGTGTGTCTTTCCAGGGGTTTTGTCATCTTTTTAACCATTGGTGGTTTCTTTATAAGGTGCGGGGAGTCATGAGATAAATATAAAGGTATTTGCTTAGCAAAATATATAAGCTAGATGAAATCCTACAGACAAGCTTCAAAGGTTTGAGGCCAAGCCAAGTAAGGCCGGTTATCTCTGTAGTTGGTTAAACCACTTCCTCTGCTATAGGCTGGTTCTGGCTTTGTATGAAGCAGGCATATCTGTTGGCCTTGTTCAGCTATCAGGCGTTTTGAGGCCATTTTTTGGGAAGGAGCCTCTAAGCAGGAAAAGCCCGGTCTGAATGATGCGGTGATCTGGTATGTGTACCTCCTTTAGAATCCTTGGAAAAATTTTCAGCCCAATTCTTAAATATAGAAAAAGTATATAGTTACCAACAAGCCAAAATCGGCCTTAAAATTAGAAATGTTCTTTAGAAAAGGCCCATATCACGCCTGTTTCACAAGGAAAGTACAATTATAATATAGAATTATTTATGTTAAGTAGAAGCAGGATTTTTCCTTTGTAATGGTCTTTTATTTTAGTCAATTAGATCAAGATTTAATATTTACCCTAACCCAAACTAACAAACATGAAGAAAAAGTACCTTGCCTTTGGAAAGTCTGCCGTAGCGGCAGCCATGTTGTCGGCGACGTTATTGACGGCCTGTAACACAGACCAGTTAACAGAAGATCAGGAATTGTCGGCTACTGCCCAAGCCGATGCGGGAATTGCCGGAGGACAACAGATTGTCCCCAATGAGGTGCTTGTTAAATTCAGAGCCGGAGCCGCCGCTGAGGCCCGGGCCGCGGTGCTAGCGCGCATCAGCGGGAAAGTAAAGGAAAAGATCCTCACCAAAACCATGGCTCGGTTCGGGGACAAAGAAGGCGTAGTGCTGGTGCATACCCCCATGGCCGCACTGGAAGCCTTGAGCAAAATCAAAGGAGAGGGCGCCATTGAATTCGCGGAGCCTAACTTCATCTACACCCACCAGGCGGCTTCTTCAGACCCGTACTACACCAACGGTTCCCTGTGGGGCATGTACGGCGACGCCACCACTCCCGCTAACCAGTACGGTAGCCAGGCCGGTGAAGCCTGGGCCGCCGGTCACACCGGTTCTGCCTCGGTAGTGGTGGGCATCATTGACGAAGGCGTACAGACGGATCACCCAGACCTAGTGGGCCAGGTATGGAAAAATCCGTTTGATCCGGTGAACGGCGTGGACGATGACGGCAACGGCTACATTGACGATGTGAACGGCTGGGACTTTGACGCCAACGACAACTCTGTCTATGACGGCGGTACCCGTGGTGCCTATGACGACCACGCCACCCACGTGGCCGGTACCATCGGTGCTAAAAACGACGGAAAAGGCGTAGTAGGCGTGAACTGGAACGTGACCATGATCTCGTTGAAGTTCCTGGGCCGCAGAGGCGGTACCACCGCCAACGCCATCAAAGCCGTTGACTACTTAACCGACCTGAAAACCCGCCACAACATGAACATCGTGGCCAGCAACAACTCCTGGGGTGGCGGTGGCTTCTCCCAAGCCCTGTCTGATGCCGTAGTGCGTGCAGCCAAAGCCCAGATCCTGTTCGTGGCCGCAGCCGGTAACGGTGGCTCAGACGGAGTGGGTGATGACAACGATGCCGTAGGAAGCTACCCTTCTAACTACAACACTGCGTCTGCCGCCGGTTATGACAACGTCATCGCGGTAGCGGCCATTACCTCTACCGGTGGAAGATCTTCTTTCTCTAACTATGGCGCTACCACGGTAGACATCGGGGCCCCAGGCTCAGGCATCTACTCTTCTACTGCCTATAACACCTATTCTTCTTACAACGGTACGTCTATGGCTACGCCGCACGTAACCGGAGGTGTGGCCCTGTACGCGGCCTCGCACCCAGGTTCCACTGCCCAAACCATCAAAGATGCCATCCTGAACAGCGCGGTTCCCACCTCATCACTGGCCGGCAAATGCACCACCGGCGGTCGCCTGAACGTGAGCGGATTTTAGAGAGTTGTTTGTTTAAATGGAAGGCCGTCCTGCTGCAAAGCGGGACGGCTTTTTTATGTTTTCCCTTTTTTTGTTAGTTCGTTTGCTAAGGCGTTTTTGCCATCCTATTCTAATCCCTCTCCCTGGTTCAAGTTTTCAGCTTGGACCTACCATGGTCTGCAGTTTGCAACTGCAGTGAGGCGTGAGCCTCAAATCCGCATTTCTCACTGCTTTGCTGATAATTCAACGCTTTTCCTTTAACTTTTCTATATCCAAGATTCCCCCTTTGAAGGGGGCGAAGGGGGATGTTTACACCTGACTGTCATCTTGCCGATCTTTCTTTAAAGAGCAGTTACTTCCTACTCCCTTCCTTACCAAGCCTCAGAACTGCAGATACGCTCTGCAAGCGTTTGTTACTTTTCTCCTTGATGAGAAAAGTAACCAAAAGAATCAAGAAGCCTCAAACTCGCTGACGCTCGGACAGTGAGGCTTCAATCAAGGTACCACCCCGCCACCGTCAACTGTTCCATCGCTCGCGCAGGCCATTGCCATTGGAAAAGCCTCTGCCTGCGCTCGTCGGAGGTTGGGTTACGCACGCGCCCAACCTCCGACGACCTGCATGGACCTGTCTTGCATCAGAGCCGCTGCAATGCCTGCATCGTCCTGCCGGACGGGTGGAATGCTGGCGTGTTTGTGTTGTTCTCACCGTTTTTGAATGTAGAGACAAGGCATGCCTTGTCTCCCACGGGTCCTCCGCAATAACCAATAGCTACCGGGAATAACCGGCAGCTACTGCCAAGGGCACCCACAAGAGGTGCCCCTACATTTCTTACCGTTCTTCTCCCAACCTCACCCGTTGTACCCGCCGTTGTTGGTGTTATCACCAACAACCAAAATAACAGCTCAAATACCTTCTTGACGCATTCCAGAATTCCCCTCCTGGGAGGGGTAGGGGTGGGTTCCTCCTTTTAGCCTGTTTTCTCAAAAACAAGCCTAAATCAACCACAGGAAAATTCGGCAAAAGCCTGGCAAAGGAGCCTGCCTTGATGAAGACAAGCGCCAATAATCGCCTCTTAAGATGCAGTCAATTGATGATAGTCCTTACTCCTTTAAGGCATTGGAATATGGAACCCCATTTATACCGGTGAAAGCCATTCTAATTCACCTTCTGGCTTCTTCCGTGGAAAATTGCTAAGGTTCTTGAAGGGAGGCCTTTACTTGGCCTTCTCATACAGCAGGAAATGCTGGATGGGTAAGAAATCCTCGCGGAGGGAGAGGGTGAAGCCGTTGGCGGAAAGTTCTTTGTTGGCCTGGGCCGAGCTCATCTTGTGGAGGGCTTTGATGGGTACCGACGGGTCCTCGGCGCGGTATTCCAGCAGGAGGAGCTTGCCGGTGGGTTTCAGGGCCCGGTGCAGCGCCTGCAGCATCTCGCGGGGGTATTCCAGTTCATGGTATACATCCACCATAATGGCCAGGTCCACCGAAGCCTCGGGCAAGTTGGGCGATTGGGCACTGCCTTTGACAACCGTTACATTGCTCAGGCCCAGTTCTTTTTTGCGGGCCTCCAATGCCTTCACGAATGCCTCCTGCACTTCTACTGCGTACACCTTTCCTTGCGGCACCTTGGGCGCGATCCGGAAGGTATAGTAGCCTGTGCCGGCGCCCACATCAGCGACCACGCTGTTAGGTTGCAGCTGTAGTTTGGAGATGGCAAGCGCCACGTTTTCTTCTTCTTGCCGGGTATCCCGCTCCAGCCACTCCGCGCCACTTGCTGACATGACGTGCGCAATTTCGCGGCCCAGGTACACCTTGCCGGTGCCATCGGGGTGAGGGGTTTTGGAGGTGTACACGGCGGCCCTTTTCGCCTGGCTTTTCACCGGTTGTGCATCGCAGGCGGAGAAAAGCAGGGGCCATACCGCCCAAATCAGGGAAGTAGCGGAAAGAAGCGGACGTAAAGCTGGCTTTTTCACGGGCGGGAATGGTTGGTCTTTCTATAAACCCTGTAAACGGAGGTTTGTTCTAAAAAGCCAAGCAATTTCAGGAGGGCTAACATCCTTGCCTATCCCTACTTAACCATCTTCCTGGGCAGGGTAGGTGTGGCAGGTGCCTGGGTGGCGAGGCTTCCTTTCTTTCGCCCGGCAGGGGAGCTTGCAAATCATATCACCTCGGGTCAATAGTATGGGTCGGTTCCTTTACCTTTGCGGTCTCTTTACAACAGCACTTGTGGCCAACCCTTCGGTTCTTTACGCATGAAATCCCTTACCTCTTCTCTTCAGTATTTCGTGGTGCAGAAAGGGAGGCTGTCTAATAAAGAAGCCATCCAGGCCATCATCTCCGGCAGGGTGCTGGTGAACGGGGCGAAAGGCCAACTCCAGCAGGCGCTATCCGCAGAAGACGAAGTGCAGCTAGAGGGACAGGTGCTCAAAGAAGCCCAAACCTTTACGTACCTGGCCTACTACAAACCCCGCGGTGTGGAATCTACGCTCAACCCCGCTATTGAGAACAACCTGGCGCAGGCCATTAACCTGAACGTGCGGGTGTTCCCGGTAGGGCGGCTGGACAAGGAATCGGAAGGGCTCATGCTGCTCACGGATGACGGAGCCCTTTACAACAGCATCAGCCACGCCGAAAGCCACCAGGAAAAGGAATACGTGGTGACGGTAGACAAGCCCTTAACCCCCGAAGCGCTGGACCAACTGGCCTCCGGGGTGGTGATCATGGGCCAGAAGACACGTCCAGCCCAGGTACAGCAAGTAGGAGAGAAGTCGTTTTCCATTGTGCTCACGCAGGGCCTCAACCGTCAGATCCGGCGCATGTGCTATAAACTGGGGTATACCGTGGAAAGGTTGGTGCGGGTGCGGATGGTGAATGTGGAGTTAGGGAAGCTTCAGCCGGGGGAGTGGCGGGAGTTGAGGGAGGAGGAAAAGTTAAGAGTACTTTATTAGGATTATGTACTTTACAAAAGGAGCTTTTAGTAGAAAAAGCTCTCTTTGTAAAGAGAAGCAAAATCAAATAATTACTGGCTCAAGAAGCCGAACCCTGTTATTGGCGATGACATCAATGTTCATGGTTGCGCCCACAGCAAATCGGTTTGAAATCCATTCTCCGGCTTCAGCCCCAGTCATTATCCGTAAAGTTCCCCCTTCATTAACTTCCCTGTTTATTGTTCTTTCTATTCCCTGGTGATAATCTCCTAAATGCAGGAAAATGTTAGTGTGATTCCCTTCAAAAAGGTAATTATCATGAGTGCTTATGTTAATGTGATTCTGTTGTAAGTTGGTGGTGCCGATGGTAACTTTAATGATTGGCATAAAAAACAAAGGAAAATAACGGTTAGATAAAGAGGAAGGATTAAGTGAGTAGCTATTATTCAGGTAATTCAAAAGTTTGCATTCCAGAGATATAAGGAATCTTTCCAACTATTTGATAATGAGTATGGTTTAAGCCCCTATTCTCCCTGATCATTGCAGTAACAATACATCTGTTCTTTTCATTTTCGTTTTCCTTTATCTTAATTAATGAAATATTAAAATCATTAAAAATATCTTCATCCTCTACATTAGGCTGTAAACGAATATAATTCTTTAGATCTACTTCAAATTTCCTTTTATTGAATTCAAATTCAAGGTTTAAACCATATAAGGTCATATCAATTTCCGCTTCTTCAAATAGTTGAGCCAAAACATCAAGTGGCTGAATAGTAGAATAAGTATAGGTCGTTAACTTCCCTTTGTATGTTCCATTGTAAGGTCTTATAATAGGCATAATAGGTTTATGATTTGGATTGATATAGTGAATAAAATGAAATTAATTTCTTGTATTTGTCAGGGTTAACAAATTCCAATAAAGCCGACAAACAAACAGCCTAAGTGATAACTGATCGCTAAAGTTGTGAAAACTGAAAAGCTGACCTTCTTGCTTAGACAATTACCAGCAATGGCAATTAAGCCATTATTTTTTCCCTATAAAAACAAACTACAAAATCAATATCTAACTTTTTCTATTTAGTAGATATCATTGTAAACTGGCCTCTTTTGGCGATTTATTTTCAGTTTACTATGAACCACGCCTCCCATAACAAGTTAGTTTCTTTTATCTGGTCCATTGCAGACGATTGTCTGCGTGATGTATATGTGCGCGGCAAGTACCGCGATGTGATTTTGCCCATGGTGGTGTTGCGCCGTCTGGATGCCTTGCTGGAGCCTACCAAAGAAGCCGTGCTGGAGGAGTTGGCTTTCCAGCGCGACGAGGCTGGCTTTACCGAGTGGGACGAGAATGGACTACGGGATGCGTCGGGCTACGTGTTCTACAACACCAGCGAGTGGACGCTGCAGCGGCTGCACGATACCGCCACCAACAGCCAGCAGATGCTGCAGGCCAACTTTGAAGATTACCTGAACGGCTTCAGCGCCAACGTGAAGGAGATCATTGAGAAGTTTAAGCTCAAGAGCCAGGTGCGCCACATGGCGGCTAAAGACGTGTTGCTGAATGTGCTGGAGAAATTCACTTCGCCTTACATCAACCTGACGCCTTTTGAGAAGGAAGATCCGGACGGACGCAAGCTTCCTGCCCTGAGCAACCTGGGCATGGGCTACGTATTTGAGGAACTGATCCGGAAGTTTAACGAAGAGAACAACGAAGAGGCCGGGGAGCACTTCACGCCGCGTGAGGTGATTGACCTGATGACGCACATCATCTTTGAGCCGGTGAAAGACCAGCTGCCGCCGGTGATGACCATTTATGACCCTGCCTGCGGGAGTGGTGGTATGCTCACCGAGTCGCAGAACTTCATCAAAGACGAGGAGGGCGTGATACGCGCCTCTGGCGATGTGCACCTGTACGGCAAGGAGATTAACGACGAGACCTACGCCATATGTAAGTCAGATATGATGATCAAGGGCAACAACCCTGAAAACATACGGGTAGGCTCTACGCTCAGCACCGACGAGTTTGCCGGTTTGAACTTCAACTTCATGCTCTCTAACCCGCCCTACGGCAAGTCGTGGGCCAGTGAGCAGAAGTATATCAAAGACGGCAAAGACGTGATTGACCCGCGCTTTGTGGTGAAGCTGAAGGACTACTGGGGCAATGAGGAAGACGCGGATGCCACGCCACGCTCTTCTGACGGGCAGCTGCTGTTTTTGATGGAGATGGTGAGCAAGATGAAGCTGCTCCACCAGAGCCCGTTGGGTTCGCGCATTGCCTCAGTGCACAACGGCTCCAGCTTGTTTACCGGCGATGCCGGAGGGGGCGAGAGTAACATCCGGCGCTACATCATTGAGAACGACTGGCTGGAGGCGATCATCCAGCTACCCAACAACCTGTTCTATAACACGGGCATTACCACTTACATCTGGATACTGAGCAACAACAAAGCCGAGCACCGCAAAGGCAAAGTGCAGCTGATTGATGCGGGACAACTGTACCGCAAGCTGCGCAAGAACCTGGGGAACAAGAACTGCGAGTTCTCGCCGGAGCACATCCGGGATATTGTGCAGGTATACGAAGAGCTGCAGGCCGTAGAGCGCGAGGGCGACGAAGGCATTGCTGCCAAGGTGTTCGACAACGCTGACTTTGGCTATTACAAAGTAACCATTGAACGGCCGAAGCGCCTGAAGGCCCAGTTCACCGCTGAGCGCATTGCCGAACTGCGTTTTGATAAAAGCCTGCGCGAGCCGATGGATTGGGCTTACAGTGAGTTTGGTGAGGAGGTATACACCCAGTTGGCCAAGCATGAAAAAGCAATTCTGGACTGGGCCGAGAAGCAGGAAATGAACCTAAACGCCAAGCAGGCCAAGGCCCTGGTGAGCAAAGCCACCTGGCAGAAGCAGCTAGACTTGCTGAACGCAGCCACCGAGCTGATGCTGGCCATCGGCTCTGCTGAGTACAGTGACTTTAACGTGTTCCGCGAAAAGGTAGACACTACCCTGAAGGCTCAGAAATCTAAGCTGTCGGCTACGGAGAAGAAGGCCATCCTGAATGCGGTGAGCTGGTACGATGCCGCTGCCGAGAAGGTGGTGAAAGGGATAACTAAGCTCTCAGGTGAGAAGCTGGAGCGCCTGCTAGACCGCCTGGGCTGCGAGGAAAGCCAACTGGCCGACTACGGCTACTACGCCACCTCCAAGAAAGGAGAGTACCTGGAGTATGAAACCGAAAGCGACCTGCGCGACACCGAGAACGTGCCGCTGAAGGAGAACATCTACGACTACTTCCTGCGCGAGGTGAAGCCACACGTGGCTGAAGCCTGGATCAACCTGGACGCCACAAAAATTGGATACGAGATCAGCTTCAATAAATACTTCTACCGCCACAAGCCCTTGCGCAGCATTGAGGAAGTGAGCAACGATATTCTGGCTCTAGAAGCTGAAAGCGATGGTCTGATTCGGGACATCTTAACCTTAGCCTAATGGAAGCGATAGCAGAAGATGTACAAGTAGCGAAATACGTTGCCTACAAGAATTCAGATGTGGAGTGGCTGGGGGAGGTTCCAGCTCATTGGGAGGTGATCAAAGCAAAGTATTTGTGGAAGGAGAAGATTGAGTTATCTCAAACAGAAGAAGAAACTCTACTGTCTGTATCCCAATATTTGGGCGTGAATAACCGTGAAGTTGATTCTCGTAGCGAATCTCTGGTCGGATATAAAAAGGTTGCTGAAAATGACTTGGTCATTAATATTATGTTGGCTTGGTTAGGCGGATTGGGTATATCACCGCTCAATGGTGTAGTAAGTCCTGCTTATGGAGTTTACCAATTGCTTTCCGAAGCTGATCCAAAGTTTCTTCATTACTTATACCGTACGGGCACTTATCTTGATGAATTTGCAAGAAGGTCAAGAGGTGTAGTTCCTTCAAGATGGAGAATGTATACTGATGATTTTGGTCAGGTGCTAACACTACTTCCTCCTAAAGAAGAACAAACCGCCATTGCCCAATTCCTTGACCGCAAAACGGCTCAGATAGACAAAGCCATTGGCATAAAAGAAAAGCAGATAGATTTACTCAAAGAGCGCAGGCAAGTACTAATCCACAATGCCGTTACCCGTGGCCTAAACCCAGACGCACCCATGAAAGACAGTGATGTGGAATGGATAGGGGAAATACCGGCTCATTGGGAGGTGAAGAAGATAAAGTATGTCTTCAAGCAGGTTGGTGGAGGTACACCGAGTAAAGATAAACGTGATTTCTGGGATGGTGATATACCTTGGGTATCTCCCAAGGATATGAAATCTGACTATATAAGTTCTACTGAAGATTACATTACAGAGAAAGGCTTATATCATTCAACATCCAATATAATTAAGAGTGATACACTTCTGATGGTTGTTAGGTCTGGCATCTTGCAAAGAACTATTCCTGTTGCTATTGCCACAGTAGACTTAACTATAAATCAAGATATGAAAGCTTTTATTCCTCTTGGCCCCATGCTTTCAAAATACTTTTATTATTACATAAAGGGCAATGATCGATTTTTAAGGAGTGAATGGGTAAAGCAAGGCGCTACAGTCGAGAGTGTAGAAGGGGAGTTGCTAAAGAATGATTTCATACCTATACCTCCTGCTGAGGAGCAACGGGAAATAATATCCTTCATTGAATTCTCCACTTCTAAAATTGCTGTCGCGATTTCTTCCAAAGAGAAAGAAATTGAGAAGCTGAAAGAGTATAAAGCGAGTTTAATCAATAGTGCGGTAACGGGTAAAATAAAGGTGTGCTAGTATGGAAGAAGCTATGGAAATATTGATGCAAGAAGATGTTACTACTGATGCTGCAGTAGTACTCCAACAAGCACCGCCAGTATTAGTTTCAAGTTGTACTTTAGAAGAACTCTTCTCAGGTCATATACCGTTAGAGGAACCAGAGTTTAGCTTTAATGGTAAATTGGCTATACCTGAGTATCAACGACCTTATGTATGGGGCAAAAAGCAATTAGAAAAGCTTTGCCTCGACTTAGCTGAGTTTGTCAACAAGTATGAACCTGGCAACCCGTACTACTATTTGGGCAGCATTATCATTCACCAGGATGGTGATAAGCTAAACATTATAGACGGGCAACAGCGCATAACATCATTGCTACTTTTACTGGCAGCTAAACAAGTTACCACGCCTTGCGCTATTGTGTACTCTTCACCTTTAAGTGTACAACGGATAAAAGAGAACCTTGCTTTTCTAAATAAGAATTTAGCCGCTATACCTGAAATTGACCTCCGTTTGCTAAACGTAACGCTGGTCATCACGCAGAGCGAAGATGATGCTTATACTTTCTTTGAGACTCAGAATACTGGAGGAAAGCGTCTGTCAGGAGCCGACATTGTAAAGTCACACCATTTAAGAGCTATAAAGCCCGCCAGTTTAGTTGGAGTAAATGCTAAGAAATGGGAAAGCAAAAGTAGTGACTTGTTGGCTTACATCATCACACTTACTACAAAGGCCAGGTTCTGGAACGTACTATTCTGGAAGGATTTTCCTTTCTATAAAGAGAAGGTAGCTATCAAGAATCTGATTGTAGAGGAGTTTACCGAGAAAACATTAAAAGGCATAGCAAACGTGTCTTACCTACAGGTAGAGAGCCACCGAGATTCTATGCAGAACTCAGTGCAATTCAAGAGCCAGTACAAAGCAATACGCCAGCCACTTTACGATGGCGAGAACTACATTGATTTTATTTCAGAGTTTGCTGACCTATATGATTTACTTTTCATCAAAAAAAATGACCATAGAATAGACTACCGTTTCTATGCCTTTAGACAAGAAATAATTACTGGGAAAGAAGGTACAATATTCCTGAAAGAGTTTTTAGAGGTAATGCTTGTAAGCTATGTAAGCAAATTTGGTCTGCAAAATATCTTTGAGTTTGCGCTTTGGGCTTTCAGGTATATCTATTCCTTGCGTGTAACCAAGCTTCGAACAGTTCGTGAAGACACAATGACCAGCTTTGTGAAAGAACAACGTGTTTTAGACAAAGTATTGTCATGTTTCACCCATGAACAAGTGGTACAAATACTGAAGAGCTATAACTACGATTTCAACAAAGAAAATTGTGGAGAGAACAATGTGAAAGGGAAATATATCAGGATGTTAAGCCGATACTTTCAGCCGCAGTTTACCCATAGTATAGTTACAGAGAACTTTGATGAAAGACTAAAGCAAGCAATTAATGACAAACTCAAAGCAGAAGTTTAGAACAGCCATTGTAAGCCTTGCCAACTTAAATGAGCTGAAATTTAGCATACCCACTTACCAGCGCCCATATGTTTGGAAGGAAGAGCAAATAGATAAACTCTTAACAGATAGTGCAAACGCATTTTCAACAGACAGAGACAAGCCTTACTTCATTGGTACTATCCTCACTGATGACAAAAAAGCCTATTTAGAGTTGATTGATGGTCAACAACGCTTTACAACGTTGTGGTTGATAGCTTTTGTGTTTTACAAAAACGGAATCAAAAGTGAGGTAACTAATTTTTTAAAATATGGCGATAACCTGCGTCTGGACTTTGAGATTAGGAAAGAAGTAAAAGAGTACTTCGACCTACTCTTAAAACACCCTGAAGAGGCACTTACAAAGTATACTTCCTCTGATTTAAACGAGAAGCCATACCTAATAAACATTGTTAGGGCTGTTACTACTATTGAGCATATTATATTGTCTCTGCGCAATAGCAAAACGAAAGAATTAATTGATCTACCTGCTTTTGGATATTACCTATATACAAACTTGCTTCTGGTTAATAATACAGCACCCGTAAAAGTAGACCTTAATAAACTTTTTGCCACCATCAATAACTCAGGCATTCAGCTGGAGCAAACAGATATTGTTAAAGCAAACCTGCTGCGAAATCTGGAGTCGGAGAAAGTGCTGTACAGCAAAATGTGGGAGTGCTGCGAAAACATGAGCGAGTACTTTGAGCGCAATGTCAGAAAGGTATTTCCTGCCACAAACTGGAGAAGTTTAGAAGACACAGATTTTGCTAAATTTAAATCAGATGTATTCAAGTATGAGTTAATAAATGAAGTTGAGACTTTACCAGTTGGCTTTACTTTAGAGGAAATAATAGCTGGCAAGGCAGATGAAGTACAGAGTGTAAGTATAACCGAGGCGCAGAAAGAAGCCTTTGAGATTAACTGTTCCTCAATCTTAAACTTCGGCCAGTTACTACTTCATACTTATCGCATTTATTTACATAGAAAGGGCAAGCCAGATTTTGAGGGAACCTTCCATGTAAACCGTTTGATCGAGGTGTTCAAGAGCTTGCAAAAGCAGGATGGAAAAGATATAAAGGAATTTATTGAACTGCTGTGGCAAGTACGCTATGTATTTGATGCTTTTGTTATAAAATGGATTACCGATTTAGATACCAAAGAGCGCCATTTAGAACTGACGAAGGTAACAAAGACTGACCAGCGCGATACCTACAGCTACTTTGGAAGAAATGTAGTGGAGGAGAAAACTGATCAGTTAATGCTACAGTGCGTGCTTTACTTTACAGGAGACTACCTTAGACAGTTCTGGCTCACGCCATTTTTAAGTTTTCTACTTCGCAACCAAGCAAATGATATTAGTAAGTTAGAAGACATTGACAACCAAATGTCGTTAAGCAAACTGACCGATAAAGAAGCCAGTTATCATCTTTTAAACGACAATGGCAGACTACATAAGGATATTAATCTGAAAGAAACTTTAGAAGAAGCTTCAGGTACATCTTTCAAACACTACTGGTTTCAAAAGCTTGAATATATACTATGGAAAAACTGGCACTTTGAGAGAGGTGAGAAGTTTAAGGCTTTTCGAATAGCTTCCAAAAACTCAGTTGAACACATATATCCTCAAAACCCACAGTATAAGCCAAAGCTTGATAAAGAATATCGGGATAGTTTTGGAAACCTTGTGCTACTTAGTGTTACTCAAAACTCTGAGTATAGCAGGAAAGAAGTGAATGTAAAGCGTGAAGAGTTCAAAGGGAAGAATGTCTTCGATACTCTTAAGTCTTATCATTTATTCAATAGCTATGGTGATGATTTTGGCATTGATGAAATAATTGCCCATCGTGACCAAATGGCCAATTTAATGATGTCTCACTACTCTCAAAATTAATAGCCCCATGCCTAGCCTAACCAACGAACAAGCTTTAGAAGCCGCTATTGAAAAGCGCCTGACCGGTACCTGCCTGGAAGAACTGCAGGAGCAGGACCCTATGCTGAGCAGCGTTGCGGAAGGGCCGGGTTTGTATCGTGGCGGTAATGGTTATTACATCGGCTCTCCCCATGATTTCAATGCGGAGTACGCCCTGGACGAGAACCGTTTCTGGCACTTCCTGGAAGAGACGCAGGCAGAGGAGCTGGCTAAGCTGAAGAAGCAAAGCGACTGGCAGCTGAAGATCATGCAGCGCCTGGACCGCATGATCAAGAAGTACGGTATTCTGCGCTTGCTGCGCAAGGGGCTGGACGTGGACGATGCACACTTCACCTTACTGTATGTGCTGCCTTTGGCGGGTAGCGGCGAAACAGTGAAGAGGAATTTCGAGCGAAACGAGTTCAGCGTTACCCGCCAGGTGCGCTACAATCAGAGCAACAAAGCTGAGTCCATTGACATGGTGCTGTTCGTGAATGGCCTTCCGTTCGCCACTGCTGAGCTCAAAAACCACTGGACCGGCCAGAACGCCCGGGTACATGCTCAGGAACAGTACCGCAAAAGAGACATCTCGCAGCCCTTACTACAATTCGGGCGCTGCCTTGTTCACTTCGCCGTAGATACTGATGAGGTATACATGACCACGCGCCTGAGCGGTCCCGGTACTTTCTTCCTGCCCTTTAACCTAGGCAACAACCACGGCAAGGGCAATCCACCCAACCCGTTCGGGCACAAAACCTCTTACCTGTGGGATGAGGTTCTGACCCGCCAGAGTGTGGCCAACATCATCCAGCACTTTGTGCGCTTTGATGGCAAAGACAACGACCTGCTGGCTAAAAAGACACTGTACTTCCCGCGCTATCACCAGCTGGACGTAGTGCGCAGGCTCATTGCCGATGCCAGCAAAAGAGGAGTGGGGCAGACCTACCTGATTCAGCACTCCGCCGGTTCGGGTAAGTCCAACTCCATTACCTGGGCCGCTTACCAGTTGATTGAAACCTACCCAGAGAGCGACACCACGCCGGGTGGCAAAGGCATCAACACTCCGCTGTTTGACTCTGTGATTGTGGTAACCGACAGGCGATTGCTGGATAAGCAGCTGCGCGAGAACATCAGGGAATTCTCAGAGGTGAAGAACATTGTGGCACCGGCTTATTCGTCCAGTGACTTGAAGGCCAACCTGGAAAGCGGAAAGCGCATTATCATCACCACCATTCAGAAGTTCCCCTACATAGTGAACGGCATTGCCGACCTGAGCGACAAGCGCTTTGCCGTGATCATAGATGAGGCGCACAGCAGCCAGAGCGGTTCAGCCGCCGACAACATGAACAAGGCGATGGGCAACAACGGCAGCAGCGAAGAAGAAGACCCCGACCCGCAGGACAAGATATTGGCCGCTATGCAGGCGCGTAAGATGCGCGGCAACGCTTCTTACCTGGCTTTCACAGCCACGCCTAAGAACGCCACCCTGGAGAAGTTTGGCGTGAAGCAGGAAGACGGTAAGTATAAACCCTTTCACCTGTACTCCATGAAGCAGGCTATTGAGGAAGGCTTTATCCTGGATGTGCTGGCCAACTACACCACCTACAAGAGCTACTACGAGATAGAGAAGTCCATTGAGGACAACCCACTCTTTGACTCCGTGAAGGCACAGAAGAAACTGCGCGCTTTTGTGGAGCGGGACCCGCAGACCATTGCCACCAAAGCCGAGATCATGCTTGACCACTTCATCAATCAGGTGGTGAACACCAAGCGGTTGAAAGGAAAGGCTAAGGCCATGGTGATTACCCAAAGCATTGAATCGGCCATCCGCTACTACCGTGCCCTGGAAAAGCTGCTGGAGAGCAGAGGCAATCCATTCAAAATTGCCATTGCTTTCTCGGGCAAAAAGATGGTAGACGGCATAGAGTACACCGAGGACAACATCAACAATTTCCCGCCCCACCAGGACACAGCCAAGCCCACCGATCCCGGCTACATCAGTGACAAGATTGCCCGCTACTTCAACAAGGACGAGTACCGCATACTGGTAGTGGCCAACAAGTACCTGACCGGCTTTGACCAGCCGAAGCTCACGGCCATGTACGTAGACAAAAAGCTGCAGGGCGTGCTGGCGGTACAGGCGCTTTCCCGCCTGAACCGTTCGGCCAACAAACTGGGCAAGCGAACAGAAGATCTCTTTGTGCTGGACTTCTTCAACTCCACTGAAGACATCAAACAGTCTTTCGACCCCTTCTATACCTCCACCACTCTTAGCAAAGCCACCGATGTGAATGTGCTGCACGACCTGAAGGATTACCTGGATGGCCAGGGCGTATATGAGTGGTCAGAGGTAGCGAATTTCACAACCCAGTATTTTGAAGGCAAAGACGCTGATAAGTTCCTGAGCCCTATTCTGCAACTAGGCGAGGAGCGCTTTAACCATGAACTGGAACTAACCGATGAGCAAAAGGCTGACTACAAGATCAAGGCAAAGCAGTTTGTGAAGATCTACGGCCAAATGGCTTCTATTATGCCTTTTGAAATGGTTCAATGGGAGCTACTGTTCTGGTACCTCAAATTCCTGATCCCGAAGATGATCATCAAAGACCAGGATAGGGACGCGTTGGACGAGCTGCTCAACTCTGTAGACCTTTCTACCTACGGTCTGGAGCGAGTGAAGCTGAACGCCAACATTGGACTGGATGCCTCGGAAACAGAGTTGGACCCGCAAAACCCCAACCCCCGCGGAGCCCATGGCGGTGAAAAGGACGAAAACTCGCTGGATTTGATTGTGAAAGCATTCAATGAACGCTGGTTCCAGGGCTGGGAGGCGACGCCGGATGAGCAAAAGGTAAAAATGATCAGCCTGGCAAAGCACATTCAGGCCCATCCAGATTTTCTGAAGAAATACCACGAGAACACCGATTTGCAAAACCGCAACATAGCCTTTGACAAAATGTTTGAAGATGTAATGGCAAGGCAGCGTAAAATTGAGCTAGACCTATACCGTCTAATCTCCAAAGATGAAGCAGCCAAATCAGCGTTAAAGGATTCCTTAAAAAGAATGGTGGCTTAAAATCAACTTAAATTGATGCACAAAAAAGCCTCTCCGTTTGGAGAGGCTTTTTCATTGAATAAGATTATGACAAATGACTACGCCAGTTGTACATTGGTGGCGTTGAGTCCTTTTCTTCCTTCTTTGAGCTCATAGGTTACTTCATCGTTCTCTCTAATCTCGTCAATCAGACCGGATACGTGTACGAAGTACTCCTGAGATGTTTTTGCGTCTTTAATGAAACCGAAACCCTTTTCGGTATTAAAGAATTTTACTGTTCCTTGATTCATATTGTTGTTCATTGTACCCTAAGACACGGGCCACCGGGTATTCGTTCATTCCCATTGAAAGATAAATGGAATGCTTTCCAGAACTGGGTTTAACGCCTGCCAATGCCATTTTCTGGCGTCTTTCCAGTTCTGCCTTTCAGCTTTGGTACCCGCAAGGTCTCAACGACCTACGGAAAAGGGTAGGAGATGCCAGTCTGCCGGGGGCGGTTCTTACCTGGGCAGATCTCCTTTCAAAGGCTTTCGGATGGATGCGCTGTTTAGGGCCTGGTTTCTGAGAAACAGGCCCTAAACGGACGCGGGTTTCCCCTGAACATTCTCCATCCTTTCAAGTGCAAAGGACAGGCTGTGAGGGTACGCCTCACACCAGGGGCATGCCCTGCTGGATCTCCTTGGGTGTACTTGCAAAAGCCCCTTCTACAGAAGAGGCCCTTGGGGTACATCTATCGTGGTTTTGGGGAATACTTACGCCAGTTTCACGTTGGTGGCGTTGAGGCCTTTGCGACCTTCCTGAAGCTCATAGACCACTTCATCGTCCTCGCTGATTTGGTCAATGAGGCCAGACACGTGCACGAAGTATTCCTTGTTAGATTGGGTGTCTGTTATAAAGCCGAAGCCCTTATCTGAGTTGTAGAATTTTACCGTCCCGTGGTTCATAAATTTGTTGTAAATACCTAGTCGACAATCCTATACGGGGATTTTCTACTTAGGTGTACAAGGAAAACCAGAAACTTTTACAAACCCCATTTAAAGGCTCCTAGGGCCTAAAAAGCCCGAAAATAATTTAAAATCCTGGCTCCGGTTAAAGTGAAAAACCCATTTCCGGAGCCAGGATTTTGAAGAGCATTACTTTTTACCCAGAGGCATCGGCTTGGGCGAGGTGCTGGGGCCTTCCACTACCAGTCTGCCGTCTTTCTGGATCTTCATGGGGTCAATGAACACCACGCGTTCATCGCCAGTGGCTTTGGTGCGGCCGTGGTACACGCAGAACATCTGCTTGCCGTCTGGCGAGAACGCCACGCTATTGTGGCCCGTGCCGGTCACCAGTCCGCCTTTGGGCGTGTTCTTCTGCAAAACCGGATTGTTCTCGGCTTTCTTGAACGGGCCCAGCGGACTTTTAGACGTGGCGTAACCCACCGCGTAGTGCTCGCCCCCGAAGTGGTTAGCGGAGTACATCATGTAATAGGTATCGCCGTGCTTAAAGGTATAGGAACCCTCGGTCCAGCGACGGTTCACTTCTTTGGCCGTGACCGAGCGGCTTTCCCACTCAGACTGCGGATCGTTCATTTTCACCGGCGGCCTCAGGAGCAGCACCGGCTCGCCGATCACACCGCTGAAATCGGGCTTTAGTTCCACCCCGTAGATCCAGCTTTCCTCAATCTCGGGGAACAGGCCGGTTTTCTTCGCCCAGCTAGCCACCTCGCTCTCCACGGGGTGTTTGTAGCAGCAGCGCGAATAATACAGGTACATTTTCCCGCTGGGGTCAATGTACAGGTTGGCATCAATGATGGGGTAGCCCGGATCAAAGATAGGCTTGTCGCTGAGGTGCTTGAAGGGGCCAGTGGGTTTGTCTGCCACGGCTACGCCGATCCGGAAGTTCTCTTCCTCGTTGCTAGGGTTGTGGCGCCAGTCGGCAGAGTAGAACAGGTAGTACTTGTCTTTGACGCGGTACACCTCGGGCGCCCAGAAGTTCTTCACGTCCCAGGAGCCCGGGATGTTGCCCCTGAATACCTGCCCCTCGGGTTTCCAGTTCACCAGGTCCTTGGAAGAATACGTCCCGAAACCGTCTTTGGCCCCGCCACCCGTACCGTACATGTAATACGTTTGGGTAGGCGCATCATACAGCACATACGGGTCGCCAATGGCTACCGGCATTGGGTTCTTGTACATGCCCGGCTTCACCGCTGCGGGGGCAGTTGCCTGGGCCTGGCCTTGCGCCGAAAGATCTGAATGGGCTAACAGCAAACCAAAGGATATCGCTAAAACACTTTTTGTCCAGTACATACGCAAAGAGGTTGGTTCTTGTAAGATTAAAGCTACTAAAAAGAAAGCAGCCCCGGAAAAAAGCGGGAGCCTCCTTGCATTTTATGCCCGATTTTAGAAAAACAGCAAAAAAGTAGCAGCATAAGAGAAACAGCCTTTACCTTGGTGTCACAGGTTCCTGTGTAGAGACCAGGCACAGCCTTGTCTCCCACGAATGTCCCAACGCTGCACAGGCAATTTAAAGGATTACTAGGTTAGAAGCATTCCCCCGCTGGCGCGAGCGTCCCGCTCGTGTCCGCACGCATATTGAATTGAAAGGCCTGCCCTCTTTTGTCATCCTGAAAGGATCTTGTGGGCGAACAGTAATGACATTTCTTTTACGCTTTTCTAGTTCGCCCACAAGATCTTTCCAAAATGACAAGAGAGGGAAGTGCTTTACGGGAAGTTGCTTTACCATGCATCAGAATACCTGAACGATTAAAAGCAGATGGCAATAGGGGATCAGGAATGCGTGCGGACACGAGCGGGACGCTCGCGCCAGCGAATGGTAGGGTTGGGTGTAGGGACAATCCCTTTTGATTGCCCATGCGCATTCCATCGGCCATCCGGTTGTTGGTGATTACGCCAACAACGGCGGGGCAGCTGCTAGCCGGCGAATCAGCTGTTGTAAATGATAATTAACGGCAGAAAACGACTTTAAGCCTGGTTCTTGAAGCTTGGTTCTTTAACCCTGGTTTAAGGTTTCAACTTGGACCTATTATGGTCTGCAGTTTGAAACTGCAGTGAGGGCTTAGCCTCAAAATGATCACTCCTTAACTACCTATTCGCTCCATGAAGCCCGCTTAGGCTAGAATAAACCAGCCCAGCCTTCATCCCGATAAAAGCATGATGCATTTTACCGGCATCTACTTTGCCTTAATGCATTGCCTGCAACTTCCAACACTCTAGGCAACCCCCTAAAAAATGCTCTTTAGCTTAGACAATTGTAGAATCTTGTCTTTCACCATGAAGTGAGCCTTGGTGAGTTGACGGCCGGTCTCGTCATAGATCTCAACGCGGTGGTCTCCGGCCACGAAGGTCGTGTCTCGGTCACTGCCCCAACCAGAAAGGTACAGGTATTCATCATCGGGGCTGTAGCTGAGGGTGGCCGCAAACGAGTAGCCGGTAGGAGAGGACTTGGGATTGAAATACAACTGGCCGTTAGGCTTCACATACTTTACCAGTACGTTCAACTTACCGGGTTTATCGGAGAGTACGGCAATCTTCATGCGGCTGAAGATGTATTTGATCTCGGTGCGGTCAAAGGAATCACCGTAGACTTTGGGTGCCGCCGAGTTAAAGAAGTCCATGTGCTCCACCAGGAACGGTTGCAGGTGGGCCAGGTGCGCAAAGCGGCCTTTCACCGCCATCAGTTCTTTCTGCAGCTCGGTTACCTTCTGCTGCTGGGTTGCTTTCTCTTTCTCCAGTTCCTGAATTTTGCTTTGGGCGGCGCGTTTCAGGACCCCTTCCTGTTCCAGGTCTTTGGCCTTGCGCTGAAGTTCCTGTTGGCCCGCGACGGTGGCTTTCTTTTGGTCTTCCAGTTCTTTCTGCAGGGCCTGCTTTTGGGCACCGGCGGTTTGCAATGCCTGGGCTCTGGCCTGCAACTCGGCTTGGTCTTTGGCGGCTTGCGCTTCCAGTTTTTGGATGGTAGCGTGCAGTTTGGTTTCCTCCTGGGTTATGGCCTTTAGCTTATCCTGCAGTTCCCCCAGTTTTTGCGTTATTTGGGTATATTCCTCAGTTTTAGCCTTGAGCAGCGCTCCCTGGCGGGCTGCCTCTTGTTCCAGCTCCTGGATTCTGGCTTGCTGGGCTTGTTTCTCCTTGATTTCCGTTTCCAGTTCCTGGGATTTGCGGAATAACTGCTCCTGTTGCTGGGCAGCCTGCTCTGTAAGAATCTGGATTTTAGCCTGTAGTTCCTGTTTCAGGGCTTTTTCCTGCTGCAGGCTTTTGGTTTTATCCTGGAGCACCTGTTTCAGTTGCTCAGCGGCTAGTTCCAGGTCATGGACCTGGTTCTGCAACGCCTGTTTCTGGGTGGTGATTTCCAGGAGCTGGTTCTGCTGGTGGCGGGTTTTCTCGTTCTTTTCGCCTTTGGCTACTGGCACCTGGGTAGGTTCTGGTTTTCTGCTTTCCAGCTCCTGCAGGTGCGTTTGCAGGGTTTTACGGTGCTGCAGTGCCAATTCCAATTCCCGGGTTTTACCTTGCAGCTCAGTCTTTATCTGCTCGGCCTGTCTTTCCAGTTCCTCCATCCGGGCTTTCTGCTTGGCCGTCTCCTGGGCCAGGGCCTGCAGTTGCTTCTCGCGTGCTTGCGCCTGACCGGCTTCCAGCACCAGTTCCTGCAATCGTTTCTCCAGTTTTTGCTTGAACTGGGTCTGTTGGGTTAGTTCCTGGTCTTTGCCGGCAATTTGCTTCTGCGCGCCTTGCAGTTCCTGCTCCAGGGCCAGGATTCTACGCTGGAATTCCAGTTCGCGGCTGTGGTCCGGCGCTTTCTCTACCACGGTAGCCGGGCGTTTACTAAGGTAAGCAGTTTCCTGCTCCAGTTCCTTTACTTTGCTCTGCAAAAGGCTGCGCTCGTTCTTTACTTCGAACAAGGCTTTCACAAAGTACTCGAGCTCCTGGTGCAGTGATTTTTTCTCGGCCTGCAAAGTGGTCATCTGCTCGTTTTGGTCCCGTAATTTCAATTCCAGCCTTGAAACCTGATACTCCAGGTTCACCAGGTTACTGGGAATAGGAGGTGCATTGTTGGTGATGGCCGGCCTGAAGCGGCGGGTGTCATAGCTCCGCTTTTTGTCCTGGTCAGACAGAATTTCATATGCTTCTTTTACTTCCTTGAAATATTCCTCAAAAAAGGTCTCTCCCTGGTTCAGATCGGGGTGGATTCTTTTTGAAAGTTTGCGGTAAGCATCCTTGATCTCCAGCGGAGACGCCGATTCCTTAATGCCCAGCAATTGGTAGTAGTTCTTCTGCATATAAAATTTTATCTGATGAATCCTTAATGGCTTACCTTCTGCTTTCTTTCCCTTGTGCCTGACTTTGGCGCAGAAGCTTACTTTACATGAAATATTAGTTTTATAGTCTTCTAATATAGCTATAATTATAATTAATCAAAATATATTTTTACCAGATATAATTTTGTTACTTTTTTTGCCCAATCAGTTTCTCCTGATTTGTTTTCATTTAAACCGATTGTCTTTTCTGTAAACCGGACTTTAAAAGTTAAAAGCGGTTTTCTGCATGTTTCATAAAAATGGCCTAAAATCACCTGGCCTCCTGTTTCTAAGATTTCCATCAGAAAAAGTTATCCTGAGTATCAGCTAATAAGAAGGCGTAGGATTAATATCCTTTTCTCTGGCAAGAATTGGGGATCAAGGATTGCGGAAAAGTAGGATGCGGGGTCCGTATTTTTGCTTAGCTAAACATTTCCTCTCTTTTTTTGGTAGATTGGAGAGCGATGACTTTAGATGTACCTGTCATTACTGCAACATGGAAACCCAGAATCCTTCTTCAGGCTTATACCAGGTTCTGTTAGAACAAACCGGACAGGCTTTTTTTGCTTATGATGTAGCCGCAGAAGCATTTGCGTATCAAAGTCCTGAGTTCCTGGCCTCTTTCAAGATTTCTACTGGAAGTGCCCAACCCCAGACTTTACTCTCCTTTGTACACCTAGAAGATCAGGAATTTGTGCAGGAGTGGTTTGCGCAATTGCAAAGCCAACGGGTACCCACCTCCATTGAGTTCAGGGTACAGTTCCCTGATTTGGAGGAGCAATGGGTTTGCCTTACCGCCTCACTGGTAGACAATGATTCTGGAAAGCTGTTGGTAGGCCACATGGAGGATATAAGTGCCGCCAGGCGGTATAATGATCACCTGAAGCGGTTTTCGAATAAGAAGAACAGTGTGCTCAACATTCTGGCCCATGACCTGGCCGGACCCCTAGGGATGATACAGAACCTGTCTGGGTTGCTGGCCGATCAACTGAAGGACCATCAGGACGAGGATACCCAGCATGTACTGCAACTCATTGAACGCATCAGCAAGCAAGGGTCTGATATGCTCAGGGAGTTCATGAACCAGGAATTCCTGGAGTCTTCCCACACCAATCTGGTTACCAGGAGGGTAAACCTGGTGGAGAAGATGAGGGAAGCCATGATTGAGTATGAAATACTTGGCGTGGAACTGCTGCCGCTGGCGGTAAATTTCGTTTCCAGCGCCGACGAGATCTTCTTGGAGATTGATGACCTTAAGTTTATGCAGGTCATCACCAACCTTATCTCCAACGCACTCAAATTCACCCCAGATGGTGGCTCCATTACCGTAAGCTTGGAAGAGGTAGGCGATGCAGTGTTGGTGAAGGTAGCCGATACCGGAATTGGAATCCCGGAAAGGTTACAGGAAAACCTGTTCGATAAATTTACACCCGCCCGGAGACCTGGCCTGAAGGGAGAAACCACCGTTGGCCTGGGCTTGTCCATCGTGAAAACCATTGTGGAATGGCACCGCGGAGAAATCTGGTTTGAGAGCACCGAAGGCAAAGGCACCACCTTTTTTATCAGGATACCCAAAAAGCACACCGGTAAGCCAACGCAGCACAGAGCTTAGTTTCTTTAACCTATATATCTGCCGTAGGAATACGGCCTGTTTTTGCATTCCCGGGCCAAAACATAGATGAAGGAAGGCGTCAATAAAATCAGACTGAGCTCCTTTTATGAAGTGTTAGAGGGAGATGATGGCTTTCCTTATCCCATATAGCCAGGGATTCCTTAAGTTGAAGATCCTGGGAGGCTACGCCTGATGCCGCCGGGCACGGATCACCCCGGTTTTGGTGAGGTATAGCAGAGGAGGTTCATTAAGGGAGCTGATGGCCACCAAACCTTCCTCAGAGAGTTCTTTGCAAAGCACCAGGACACAGTGCAGCGGCAGATGGGTTTCCTCAGCAATCTCCCCCGAGAGGGTAGGATGATCATAAGGCTCCGGAAGTTTCCCCACCTTAGCCAGCAAAGCCAACAGTATAGAATCTTTTCTCTCCATAAACCATTCAAAATTTAAAGCCCTGCCAGTTGTTACCCAATGAACGAAAACACCGCCACGGCTCTGTTCTCCTCTAAAATCTATTCCTATTTTTAATTGCTTTTGGGTCTGGTTCGAAGAAAAACAAAGGGAATTTACACGGTCTTCCTGTCCTTGTTTAGGGCTGTTTTTTTAAAAATAAACCTGTTACAAAAGGTTTATCCCAGGTAAGAAAGCTGATTTGCAACATGCCCAGGTCTTTCATTGTGGGTGAAGACCTTTATCTGGAAAGATTGGTTTCCTGGGTAGCCAATATGTAGTAAGAGTCTACAGAATCTTCTTTGATGGAAAACGCCACCGGATTGCATTCTTCTCCCTCTGTTTCCTCCTGCGGGAAGTAATAGGTTATGTTTATCCCAAACAGACTGAAGCCCTTTGACGTGAGTTTTGGGGCATAGTGGTCCAGAATAACTTCTAGTACTTCTTTGGAAACCTGTTCCTTAGCATATCTTTCCATGCCTATTGTACTACAAATTGCGTGCTAAAATTTATTTACAAGCAATATTGTATTTTGGTTAGACAAAAACAACAAAGTTCAAGCATGAGGCCTGAATTACTTGTTAGACGCTGTTCGTTCGCGTTGACTATTTCCATATGGTTCAACCTCTATCTGAAAGAAAAAGCCAGTCTCACATTGGACCTTCCTTCGTTCCAGTAAATGCTTCTAGCAATTATTGCCCCAATTTTTATATCGCCTTCTTTCTATGGAGGAAGCATGGCTATTTAAATTAATTGGTGGGTGAATAGTTTTATTTTTTACCTCTTCTATTACCAAATAGAGCTAACCTGGTAGTCGGTGTCTCGTTGTGGTATTAGCCTATTAATTTATAATCAGATGATGCTCACCCGCCAGGTTTATTGTATGCCCAAAGCAGGCTCCTTACATGACCTTGCCCTGAATACAGAGCGCATAAGCTATCCGAAACCCGATGAAGTGTGCGTTCAGGTAAAAGCCATCGGGCTCAATTTTGCCGATATTTTTGCCATGCAGGGACTTTACAGTGCCACCCCTGCAGGCTCCTTTATTCCGGGCCTGGAATTTTCAGGGGTGGTGGTGGCCGTGGGGTCAGGTGTAACGGAATGGCAATTGGGCGACCGGGTCATGGGCGCCACCAGGTTTGGCGGTTATGTCTCGCATCTGAACATTAACCACCGGTATGTCATTGCCTTCCCCCAGGAGTGGAGCTTTGAGGAAGGGGCGGGGTTCCTGGTGCAGGGACTCACCGCCTACTATGCCCTTACCCAATTGGGGAACCTACAGCCGGGCATGACAGTGCTCATCCATAGCGCCGCCGGTGGGGTGGGCATCCTGGCCAACCGCATCTGTAAAAAACTGGGGGCATATACCATTGGTAGTGTGGGACAGGAATGTAAAGTCAGGTTTTTACAGGAAGAAGAGGCCTATGATGCGGTTATTCTGCGGGGTGGTAATTTCAAGAGAAAGTTAGAGGAAGCCCTGCGCGGCCGTCCTTTGGAATTGATCATGGAATGCATTGGCGGAAAGATTCTACAGCAAGGGTGGGAAACCATGGCACCCATGGGCCACATGGTGGTGTACGGCAATGCCAGTTTCTCCAGCCATGGCGCCAAGCCCAATTACCCTAAACTCATCTGGAAGTTTCTGCGGCGCCCGAAAATAGATCCACTCAAGTTACCTACCCTGAACAAATCCCTAATGGGCTTCAACCTCATCTACCTCTATGAGCAGACAGATAAGATGCACCGCTTGCTTAGGGAGCTGCAGGACCTCGCCCTTAAGCCCCAGCACATTGGCCACGCGTTTGAATTCAACCAGATGCACCAGGCCATTAGGCTATTCCAAAGCGGTAAAACCGTGGGCAAGGTGGTAGTGAGGGTATAAGTTTAAAGGTCGTACCCGTCTAGATTGGATGGTTAACCATTGGGTCACTCACTAATGGGCGGCACTGGCAACGGAAGTTCCTGCTGCTGGTCCACAATCTCTAACCAGGAAAACTCCTGGCAAAGGCGGCGCATATTCTCTGGCATAGAAGCTTTTATTTCCACGGTATCGCCGGTAAACGGATGCTCAAAACTTAGAGTGGCGGAATGCAGCAGCATGGTTGAACTTTGCAGTTGCTCCAGGAACATGAGGTTATGGCGCCAGTCGCCGTGCTTTTTATCGCCTATGATGTAGTGCCGGAGGTGCGCAAAGTGTTTCCTGATCTGGTGCATGCGGCCGGTCTCCGGCTTGATCTTGACCAGGCTGTAGCGGGCGGTTTGGTAACGGCCTACGGGAATAGGTAACTCCACAGTGGCCAAACGGCTGAAGTGGGTGATGGCATCCTGGGCTTCTTTGTGCTGGTGGTCTTTGTCAGGGCGAATGGGGCTGTCAATGGTGCCTGCCTCGGGGGCGTACCCACGCACGATAGCAAAATAGGTTTTATCCGGCTGCCGCTCGGCAAAGGCTTTTACCAAAGGGGCTGTCGCTTCAGGTGATTTGGCAAAAAGCAGCACGCCAGAGGTTCCCCGGTCCAGGCGGTGCACGGCGTGTACGCGTATCCCCAGTTGGTCGCGCAGCAGTTGCAGGGCAAATTCCTTTTTCTCTTCGGCAATGCGGGTGCGGTGCACCAGTAAACCGTTGGGCTTGTTGATGGCCACGTAGTGCGCATCTTCATAAATAATCTCCAGCACCTTTTTCTTCTTTTTGAGGCCGCAAATTACGGAGAATAATCCACTCACCGCAGAAGATCAAATCAGACTCAGTCCTATGGTTCAATACCTACCTGGTAGTACCGTTCTATACCCATGGGCCAGAGACAGAACAAACGCATACCAGCATCTAGTGGCTTTTTCTTAGGTGAGAAAAGTGAAGCTACCAAGCCTCTTGATAAACGCATCTCCAGAGGCTTGGTAGCTTCATTATGGAATAACCTTTAAAGCTGTTTAGGAACCGATTTTCCGAAAACAGCCCCTAAACAAAAGCCTATACCTGAGAAGGCTGTGGCTTCTTTACCTGGGTTGAAATAAACTCCTGCAAGGCTTGTTCAAATAGCTGAATCTCCTCCCAAGTATTGTAAGGCGCCAACCCGATGCGAACCCAGCCGCCTAAAGGATTTACTTGCAGCTTCTCAGCCAAAGTGGAGGCGTAAAAGTGTCCATCGGCGATGCACATGTTGTAGTTCCGGGCAAACCAGGTGGTGACTTCACGGGCGTTCACGTTCTCTATAGTAAAAGCAAACGTTGGCGTTTTAGGGGTGCCCTCCGGCGCGCGGTAAAGACGTACTTCCGAGGTATTCATCAAGATGCTTTCCACCCGGTGGGCCAGTTCGTCTTCAAGGGCAGCAATGCGCTGCATGCCGGAGGTGAGTTGCTCCCTCCTGGTGGAACCTTCGCCTAAGCTTTGGATGAATTGTATGGCGCCCACCAGCCCCGCAATGCCCTCGTGGTTTTGGGTGCCTGTTTCCAGTTTATCGGGGATTTCTCGGGGAGCCGGGGCCAGTTTGTACACTGGTAGTTTCTCAAACAAAGAAGCGGCAATCACGGCAATGCCCAGGTGAGGACCAAAGAACTTGTAAGCCGAGCACAACAGCACGTCGCAGCCCAGTTTTTTGAAATCCATGGTCAGGTGCGGCACCGCATGCACGGCATCTATCACTACCAACGCGTTCACCTCCTTGGCCCGGGCGATGATGCTTTGTACATCGGTCACTGTGCCAGTCACGTTGGAAGACAAACCCACTGCCACCAGTTTGGTCTTTTCCGTGATGATCTCGTTCAGGTTGCCTAGCTCCAGGGTGTAGGTATTGGGGTTGGCGGGAATAAACTTCACGGTCGCGCCTTTATCATTCGCCAGGGTCACCCACGGATCCACGTTGGCCCGGTGATCCAGTTCCGTGACCACTACCTCGTCAGAACTGGAAAGGAACGGACCCAGGCTGCGCGCAATGGAAAACGCGAGTGAGGTCATGTTCTGCCCGAAGGCCACCTCTGTGGAGGCGCAGTTCAGCAGATCGGCAACGGCCTTTCTGCCCTCCAGCAGAAGATCATCGGTACGGATACTAGTGGGGAAGGCGCCGTGCAGGTTGGCTATGCCCTGCGAAATGTAGCCCACCATAGCATCTACCGCCTGTTGGGCCATCTGGGTGCCGCCCGGCCCATCGAAAAATATGAAAGGCTTCTTGTTTTCTACTGGTCTCAAGGCCGGAAACGCCTCCCGTAACTGCTGTACTGAAAACTGACTCATGGGCTGTTTGTTGGTTTGTGTAGGTCTTGCATTTTGGGGCCGTTTTCCTAAGATTACCCCTAAACAAATAGCGTAAGTTATGACATTTTCCGGTAACAGACCCGATGTAAGGTAATGGTTTGTTTTGCAGCAGCCAGATAACAGGAAACAGTTTTCCTGTTAAAGTCAAGCCCTTAAGTTTCTCCCCAACACCATTGGCGGCAAATGGGAGATTCTTAGAGCAAAACATTAATTGGATAGGAGGGATCTAAGAAGAGAGAAGGCCAGGCAGAATACGTTGGCTTACCGAGGACAGTAGGGTGTAAACATGGGAACCAGCCTTTAGATGCAGGCCAAGTCTCCTGCGCAAGTAGGTTGGGGCACTTTTTGATTCAGATTAAGCTGGAGTATGGTTTCCAGTTCCTCGGGGGAATGGACACTGACTCTGGTTAACACGATGGTAGGTCTTTGGCCCAGGCTGGTGAAGATGTAATTGCTCTTGATGAGGTAGCCATCTTTATCCCGGAAGTAGAAGCAAGTCTTGTCGTAACCCAGGTAAGTGATATTGATCAGGTATTGCCCAAAGTGGGAATGATCATCTATAAAGGAGGTGGCACAGATATACTCCCAGGGCGAAAACGCCTCACCCGTTACCAGTTTCAACAGGTTCTGGTTTCTCATCATGTGCTGCAGATTTGACAGCTTTAAATTTTGGGTTAATCTCAGGAATTGTCCTAAGGGTATAGAATTCTGCATAATACTTAAGGGGTAATTGGTGATTGAATAAAGGATGCATTAAAGTTTAGTTGAATGTAAGTAAAGTATTGTTTGAGAAATGATGTAAGTGGTTAAGGAATAGTTAATTATTGAATGGTATATAAAATATTTATTTAGTTAAGTCTATGAAGGTATTTAGAGCTTATATTTCAAAAAACACCGGCAAAAGAGAGGATGAAACCTATAAATTTTTCCGGCGGTAGTTTGAATGTCAAGGCTACGGTAAGTTGATTAAAAAGCAGGTGCCCTGGCCTACCTTGCTATCCACGTCAATGCGGCCGCCTAAAGAATCAAGGTGTGTTTTGATGAGAAACAAACCCATGCCGCGCCCCTCGGTGTGGGCATGGAAGCGCTTGTACAGTTTGAAGACATTGTTGCGGTTCTTCTCCATGTCAAATCCCGATCCGTTGTCTGAAAAGAAGATAGTTGTTTCTTTCTTGTCGTTAAAGTAGCATTTGATGTTTACCTCCAATTCCCGTTCTGCGGCCCTGTACTTCACTGAATTAGACAGAAGGTTGAGGATGATGCTGTATACATAAGCCTTATTGGCCTGCACAGATAATCCATCGGTAATATCTAGGTTAATGGTAGCGCCGGCACTTCTTAATTGGTCCTCCAGAGAAGACATGGCCTGCAAAATCACCTCTTTGATATCTACCTTCTCCCGCTCTACATTACCCCTCCGGTCCCTGATGGTCAGGATTGTATTCATGTCCCTGAGCACATTGTCCATGCGCAACAGGCTCAGGCGCAGGAAAGACAAAGACCGGTCAAAGGCAGCCGAGTTCCGGTCTGTGGTGGCCAGTAGGTTGGCCAGACCCATGGCATTGGCTACCGGGCTGCGCAGGTTATGGGACACGATGTAGGTGAATTGCTGGAGGTCCCCGTTCTTCCTTTGCAGGTCTAGGGTCAGTTTGGAAAGTTGCAGCTTGGTTTCCTGGCACCCGCTTTCCTCTACATTAGAGGTAAGGAGGGAAGGACCTTGATGGTTCAGGGGCTCTTTCCTGAAAACAGGCCTGAAACTCTGCCCAGCCTGCTGGGACTTTTGTTCCCTGAACTTAAAGCCGGTGATATTCCGCCCTACGCAGAACATAGTACCCTCTTCCTCTGACCAGGCCACCGACCAAAGCACCCACACTTCCTGGCCATCTTTATGGATCATGCGGTTCTCAAATTGCTGCCTTGTTCCGTTAGCCGCTACCTGAAATGCCTGCTGGGTTCTGGTCTGGTCTTCTGGGTGTACCAGATCTGTGTAGTGCATTCCCTCTACTTCCCAGCTGCGGTAGCCCAGTATATCCTGGCAGGCCCCGCTGGCATAGACGTAAAGCCCTTCCTGACCTAAAGTGCAGAAAAGATCCAGAGACAATTCTGCCATCTTCTCCCAGTTGATTCTATTGCTTACAGTTAAGATTTGGGATTCTATCATTGTTCCATTCTGATATAAAATTGAATCTGGTACTATTTTATTTAATGAATGTAAAGAAAAATTTATACAAAGCAATAGAGTATATGGTATTTTTTAGAAAAAATAGACCTAATAGTGATAGCAGTATGGTGAATTGACCTTTCTGCCCGTTTAAATTAGACCATTCTCATAAACGGAGCGCGTAAAAAGCCAGTTGGTTGAAGGATAGCAAGTTGTGGCAGGTGGCAGAAAGTATCCAAAGAAAAGCGAGGTAGAAGAATGGAGGAATAGCCATGGTAACTGCATGGAAATAGTCGCAGAGTTTGCCACTCCGGAAATCAAAGAGGCAATCTGCTCTGTGCATGGCCCTAGAAACCGGCTAGGATAGTTGTACGCTCTGGCAAGGCCGCACCAGTTCCAAGGTACGTGAACCTAACCTTTTGCACAGCAACGGAGAAAGGACCATCTGGGCAAGTGGCCTTTAATAAAGGTGTACAATATCGAACACCCACTGTGTGATACCGCACAAAATAGTAAAGTACTCTTGTTTAAATAGCTGAAAATCAGGCCGCAGTTGAGTTGGTACAACATCTGTTATAAGAGACAAATCGCCACTACTCTATATACACTCAGCTATGCTTAAGAATCTATTCAAGACGGCCTATCGAAACCTTTCCAAGAATAAGTTCTTCACGGTTCTTAATGTCCTTGGGTTGGCCCTGGGTATGTCTCTGAGCCTTTTGTTTATAGCCCTGCTTTCTTTCCTTTCAAGGTATGACAATTTTCATCCGCATAAAGAGCGTATCTACAGGGTCATCACGCAGGTGCATGACAAGGTAGAAAACCCCAGGTTTGCCTCCGCTCCCGTTGGCTTGGCCTATCACCTGGAAAACAACTTCTCGGGAATTGAAAATGTGGTACGGGTACATAGGTCTCTTTATGGAGATGCAGTGTATGGCGAAAAGAAAATACGGTTGGGTGGCTATTTTGCTGATCCTGCATTTTTTGAGGTTTTCAATTTCCCTTTACTGAAAGGTGATAAAACAACGGCGCTCACAAACCCTAACTCCATTGTGATCTCTGAGACTGAGGCAAGAAAGATCTTCGGGGAGAAGGAGGCCATAGGAGAAATGATCAGGATGGAGGGCTACGGGAATTTTGTGGTGACTGGCATCATAAAAGACCTTCCCGTGAACTCACACATGCAATTTGGAGCCATCGCGTCATTCGCTACCATCATTTCTGATAAGGGAACCAGCTTCCTGCAGCGCGAGGAAGGCTGGAGATCCTTTGAGAATTCTTTTGTGTATCTGCGGATTTTGGAGGGTACTGATCCGGAAAACATCCAGCAAGGGCTCAATAAGGTGGCCAAACAGCAGTATGCAAAGCAGCAGATTAAAACCTCGTTTAAACTGCAGGCTCTAGATGACATTGTACCCGGTCCCCAACTATATGACTCATTGGGGCAAACTTGGGATTACCTTTCTCTCTTTCTTACCGGATTGATCACCCTGGTCGTACTGGTGCCAGCCTGTTCCAACTACATCAACCTTTCTATTTCACAGTCATTGGAGCGCATGCGGGAAATAGGGGTGAGGAAGGTCTTTGGCGCCCAGAAAGAACAGATCTTTTTGCAGTTCATTGTAGAATCTACCACCATTGTGCTGGTGGCGCTGCTGCTCTCCGGAATGATCTACGAAATCATTAGAACCGACTTCATTAGCCAGATGGTGGAGACTTCTCCCATTGATTTATCTCCCACCTGGGTTACCTTCCTGGGTTTCCTTTCGTTCGCCGTGCTGGTGGGGATCATTGCCGGCATTGTGCCTGCGCTTTACTTCTCCAGGTTATCGCCGGTGAACGCGCTAAAGGGAAAGGAAGTAAAAACCAGCGGCCGTTCTCTTTTCCGGAAAGTGGTCCTGACCACCCAGTTCATGCTTTCTCTGGGCTTTATCATGGCGGTGGTTATTATGCTGCGGCAGTACCAGTTTTCGGTGAATTATGATTTCGGCTTTGACCAGGCCAATGTGCTGGATGTGGAACTGCAGAATGTAGATCCGCAGATATTCAAAAACGAGTATGGGAAAGTGCCCTCTGTGAAAAGAATTTCCATGTCTTCGCATTTGCTGGGAATTGAACCCGGTCCTGAACGGCAGCTCCAGTTCCTGCATCAGGAAGACTCCATCGGGGCTTTCTCTATCTCGGTAGACGAGGCTTTCATTTCTAACATGAAATTGAAATTTCTGGCCGGAAACGACTTCACCCAGGATAAAGCCCATAATGCCAAACAGATTATTGTAAACCAGGAGTTTGTGAAAAAGCTGAAGCTGACAGAACCCTCGGCGGCCATTGGCAGGTGGTTTGTCTTACCCGAGGGAAAAGCGGTGCGCATTTCGGGTGTCTTGAAAAGCTTTCACTTTGCGGACCTTAAGGAAGAAATCACTCCTTTCTTTTTTGAGTATAACCCAGACACCTTCCATTTTGCCAACCTGAAACTGGAGACCAGTGATGTAGCGGGCAGCATCACGGCTATGGAAACGCTCTGGAAAAGGATAGGCGGTGAGGGGAAATTTACGGCTCAGCTTTTCTCCCAGGAGATCAAAAGCGCCTATGACTTTTATATCATGGTTATGAAGCTTTGGGGTTTCCTGGGTTTGCTGGCGATCACCGTGGCCTGTCTGGGATTGCTGGGCACGGTGTCTTTCACCATTAAAAAACGCTACAAAGAAATAAGCATCAGAAAGGTAATGGGGGCCTCATCAGAAAGCCTGGTGCTGCTTCTATCAAAAGACTTCTTTATTCTGATGGTCATTGCCAGCGCCATAACTATTCCGGTGATGTACTTCATGTTCACCCACCTGTTGGCCACTACCCAGCATTACAGTATTGAGATAGGGTTTCTGGAAATATTCATCAGTGTAATGATCATGATGATTCTGGGCCTTGCCACCATTCTCTCACAAACCCTGAAAGCGGCAAACGCTAACCCGGTTGAATTCTTAAGGGCCGAGTAAGTGATGGAGTAGGAAATTCTTATGCCTTCTCTATTCTGGTCAGACTTTTAGCCGCAGGTCCTTAATTATTTCCTTTTAGCCTTGCCCACTTTCCTTTGCTGATTTCATAGACAAAGTTTAACTGAGAGGCCTCCCCAAAATAGGCTACTTCTTCCTCGGCCACCTTGTCAGCGCCCAGGCGGGTGATGGCAATCTGCGACCGGATGTTTTTAGCCCCAATATGGAAAAACACCTTAGAAACGAACTGGAAGATGTAATCCAGCATCATACCCTTCACCGCAAGGTTAATCCCCTTGCCCCAGGAAGAGGTGACGTAGAAGGTGTAACCAATCAAGATGCTGTTGTCCTGCTCGTTGTAACCATAGAACCGGGTACTGCCTATCACATCCCCAGAGGCTTTGTCCACGATTTTGAAGGCGCCTTGGCTTTGCATGGCTCCGTCAAAGAACGTCCGGAAGATGTCCTGCTGCCATCGGTTTTTATTGGGGTGCTGCTCCCAGATTTTAGGGTCCGAGGCGGTGTTATACAAAGCCTCAAAGTCCTCTTCCTGCAAAGGGTAAAGGATTACCCTTTCATTTTCTAAAACAGGCTGTATACTGAAGTCCATTAACCTTGCAACTGAAGTTTCATCATGATGTCTGTCTGCTCGTCATCTCCTAATTTGAAGATGTGCTTGTCAAAGGCAACAAACCCATTCTTTTTGTAGAAGTTGATGGCTCTTTGGTTTCCTTCCCAAACACCTAACCAGACGAAGGAGGCGTTCCTTTCCTTGGCGATCTGGACGCCCTTTTCATAGAGTATTTGCCCCACCTTTTTCCCATGGAAATCCTTCAGTACATAGATCCGCTCAATCTCCAGGGCTTTGTCGTCCTGCAACTCCGTTTGTGATTGTCCGGAGTTCAGTTTCAGATAACCAATCACCTCTCCGGCAAGCTCCGCAAAATAGAATTCAGCATTCTGATCCGTCAGTTCAGTTGTCAGTTTTTCTAGTGAAAAGCCTTCTTCCAGGTACTTCTTCATGTTCTCCTCTGAGTTGCTCACGGAAAACGTCTCGGAGAAAGTCTGTCTGCCTATTTTTTGAAGTAACTCAATGTCGGTGAGGGTCGCTTTTCTTATGGTGATTTCTTCCATGTTCTTTTTGGTGTGCTATTGGGCCATTTACAGTTTTGCATAAACGGCTGTAAATTACTTCAGCTAATTCTGGGTGCCATACCAAATCAGTTTCCGCTTTCTTTCTCTGTTTCTGTTATCAGGTTTTGTAAAATCTCACTCGTGGACTGCCCGCTATAATCTGTGATAGATTGCCCTAGCCAAATGCTCAAAAAGTCCACGTTCCCCTGGGCTTTGGCTACTTTGCGCAACTCGTTGGTTAATAGCCGTTGATAGGGATAAGGAAGGATATGCTCGGTGTTTTCTACAGCGTCTATGAAAACATTTCTAATGCCTCTGGCATAACGCCCCGAGAAGCTTCTGGTTAATACAATATCGCTTTCCTTTACCCTTCTCAGTCTTTCCTTTTCAAAATCTGCCAAGGCACTCTCGGCAGAACCTAAAAGTAAGCTCCCAACCTGGAATCCCTGGGCACCAAGAGTTCTGGAGGCCAGCAGGGTCTTTGCATGGTAGATGCCGCCTGCATAAATAAGCGGGACCTTGACAGCATCATATACTTGGGACAGTAAAGACAGCCCACTAATTTTAGGAAGGTAGCCCGGCTCAAAACTTCCCCGGTGCCCACCGGCCTCAAACCCCTGTACACAGATAATATCAATCCCCGAACTCTCCAGTATTTGCGCCTCCCTCACAGAGGTGCACGTCCCGATTAGAGTAGTACCGTTACTTTTCAGCTTTTGGATGGACTCCTCGTCAAGGTTGCCGAAGGTAAAACTTACCACCTTGCAGTTTTCAGAAATAATGGCATCGACGTGTTCCTGGTACCTGTTCACAGATATTTTCTCAAAATCCGGAAGATCAACGGTCAAACCTTGTTGTTGAGCCAGGTTTTGGATGAACTGTTTTGCCTCTGCATACCTGGTTTTGAGTTGGTCAGTCACTTCAGGAATCTCATTAACGAAGATATTGACTGCGAAAGGGCGGCTGGATAGTTTTTTGGTCGCCCGGATCACCTCAATACATTTTTCAGGAGGCAGATCCCCAAGCGGCAAGGAGCCCAAGCAACCCACCTTGGTGGCCGCAGTCACCATTTCCGGTGTGGTCACCCCGAACATGGGAGCTTGGATGATAGGGTATTCAATGCCTAGCCTTTGGGTTAATTCATTTGACCAGATCATACCTGAAAGTTGTAGCTAAATATTGGAGGATTAGGCTTTGAGTTTCTATTAACAGCTTCGTGGCTCAATCTAGGTGCTTCCTCTCGCTTTAACAAATCCCCTGCTTGGTGCTAATTAAAGGCATAGAATCCCACAAAAAGAAGGGTGCCGTTTTGAATACAGTTAATGAAAAACTTATCAAGGGTAATATGTAATCTATATTTATATAAATTATGTCTGAGAAGTAGTAAATTAAATACTCCTCTCTTAACCTGACTAAAAGAAGAATATGAGTACCAGAGCAGAAAATCAACAAAAGAAACAGCGGCAAAAGGAATTCAAGGAGAGAAAAGAAAATGAGGCCCGGCTCAAAGCTGCTGCCAAAAACGCCAAAAGCAGTACCTCTGATAATGATGAGGAGAAGGACCGCAAGCGCAAGACACAAGATTAATAAAGGTGGCAGTAATCAGGTTAAGAAACCTCTAAACTTAAGAAGCTGGTCTTACAAGTTGTTTTAAGCAACCTGTAAGACCAGCTTTTATAATGACCCTAATCAAAACGACCAGAAGTATTTACTTGACAGATTCGCCTAAATCTAATTTCACTTACTGGTTCAGGTAACGAAACCTTGATTTATTTGCCGATGCAGAACTTGGTAAAGATGTTATCTAGCAGGTCATCGGTAGTGATCTCACCGGTGATCTCACCCAGGTAAAACAGGCAACGGCGGATATCGGCGGCGAGCCAGTCTCCGGTGAGGCCACCATCCAAGCCCTTCAACACTTCCTGTAAGGCATCAGAGGTTTTCTGAAGACTTTGGAAATGACGCAGGTTGGTGACAATGGTACGGTCGCCGGTAATAGCTTCATTGGCGTGTACCTGCTCCAGCAAGGCATCTTTCAATTTTTCCAGACCTTCTTTAGTATCGGCTGAGATAAAGACCAGGTTCTCCAGGCCTGAAAAGGTAGAGAGTTGCTCGGGTGAGGCAAGGTCTTTTTTGTTCCCGATCAATAGGGAAGGAACCTGCGGCAGGTCAAGAGCAGACATTTCTTCCTGGACCTCCTGTGGGGTAGTAGAGGCAAGATCAAACAGGTACAGTACCAAAGAGGCCTTCTGCAACTGCTCTTTCGTTCTGGCAACGCCAATGGCTTCCACTTTGTCCTGCGTTTCCCGGAGGCCTGCCGTGTCAATAAACCGGAACCGGATGCCGCTAATGAGGGCCTCATCCTCAATCACGTCTCGGGTGGTGCCCGGAATGTCAGAGACAATCGCTTTTTCTTCGTTTAGAAGGGCATTCAATAGAGTAGACTTACCGGCGTTGGGTTTCCCGGCAATGACGGTGGGCACTCCGTTTTTAAGCACGTTGCCCATCTCAAAGGACTGCAACAAATCAGTGATCAGGCGCTGCAGGGATGAAATCAGCCGACGCAGGGCACTGCGGTCAGCGAACTCCACGTCTTCCTCGCTGAAATCCAGTTCTAGTTCTATCATGGAGGCGAAATGGATCAACTGCGCTCGCAGGGCTTTTATCTCATGCGAGAAGCCGCCGCGCATCTGCTTCATGGCCACCTGGTGCGTCAGCGCTGAGTCAGAAGCTATAAGATCGGCTACGGCCTCGGCCTGGGCCAGGTCAAATTGCCCGTTCAGGAAAGCGCGTTTGGTGAATTCACCGGCCTCAGCCAGGCGCGCACCCTTACGAAGAAACAACTTGATGATCTGCTCGGTGATGTAGGGTGATCCGTGGCAGGAAACTTCTATGACATCTTCCTTGGTGTAGGAATTAGGGCCTTTGAAAAGAGACACCACCACTTCGTCCAGAATCTTTTCGTCATCTCTGATTGTCCCGAAATGCAGCGTGTGCGAGGCCTGGTTTTGCAAGTTCTTTCCTTTGAAGACGCTCTGAACAATGGAAATTGCCTCGGGGCCGGACAGCCGGATGACAGCAATGGCGCCGTGGCCTGCGGCCGTGGACAAGGCCACAATGGTATCTTTGGATAGGATGGAAGGTATCAAAGCAATGTACTCCTTAGGGTTTGCCGTTTAGCGGCTATTTTCCTGCAAGATACGCCAAAGCGCGCAGAAAATCCTTTGCCGGTATAAAACCGGGTACCCGCTCCATTACCTGCTGCTTCTCGTTCAGGAAAACCGTGGAAGGATAACTCATCTGGCCTTTCAAGAGGGCCAGCGCCAGTTCATGGGCCCGGTACTTCTCCAGGTATTTATAGGTTCTGCCCTGCAGGGTAATGGTCTGGCGTTGCTCGGCGTTGAGTTTCACCACGTAGAAATCCTGGTTCAGCTTCTTAACGATATCGGGGTTCTGGTAGACCTGCTTGTCCATTTTCTTGCACCAGCCGCACCAATCGGTGTACACATCCACCAGAATCTTCTTAGGCTTGGTTTTGCTTTTCTGGATGGCCTGCTCCAACGTAAGCCACTCCAGCTTCACGGCAGGAGCTGCCATGACAGAGTTTGCCGGTTTATAGGATGGGGCAGAAGGGTGTAGAAGCGGTAAAAAGGAAGTTATAATTAAGAAGAGGAAGTACATGAAGTGGAAGACGGCTACTGCTTATAGATCAGGTTGTTTTCTGTTTCCATTAATACGAAAAGAAGGGGCAACTATTGTGTTGTCCTGAGGGAAGGAGGAAAACGTTGGTAGGGATTATTCACATTCCTTCAACCCATATTAAAGCCGATGGCTATTTCTGGCACCTTTTCCATAAATTAGCCTTAAAACAGACAAATGGAGGGAAAAGAATTCAGCATATTTTCTGACCTTAACCTAAATGGTTTATCCTTTTTTAGGCATTGGCCTTAATGACCGCAACCGGTTGACGGCGTTTAGCCAGGAGGCCGTGACCAGGGGAGAAGACAAAGGCCAGCAGGAACTGTAACCCGATTACCGCCGAGATGGCGCCTGCCACCGATCCGTTCAACCAAAGTGCGAGGTAAAAGCCAGCCGCCGAGGCGATGGCTCCGGCCAGGGCCGAGATAATAAGCATCTTCTTCAGGTCATCCGTGAGCAAATAGGCGGTAGCCGGTGGGCCCACCATCAAAGCCACCACCAGGATAGCCCCCACAGATTCAAAGGCTGCCACCGTGGTCAGCGACACTGCGCCCATCAGGAGGTAATACCAAAGCGTGGTGGAAAGCCCGATAGCGGTAGCGAAAGCCGGATCAAAGGAGGTGAGGTATAACTGCTTGTAAAATATTGTGATAAACAACAGCAACACCACCAGTACTCCGCCTATAATCCAGACCGTGCGGGGACCCAGGTTCATACCACTTTCGGTGAGCCAGATGTCCAGGGGTACATAAGCAATTTCGCCGTAGAGCACGCAGTCCTGGTCTAGGTCCACTTTGCCGGCGTACACCGAAATAAGGATAATGCCCAGCGCAAACAGCGTGGTGAAAGTGACGCCAATGGAAGCATCGGCCTGGACGCGGGCTTTTTTGTGAAAGAACTCTATCAGGAAGGTACAGGCTACGCCCAGCAAAGCCGCCCCGATGAGCATGGTCCAGACTTCGCGGGAACCGCTGAAGAGAAAGGCCAGCACAATGCCTGGCAACACCGCGTGCGAGATGGCATCACCCACCATGGCCATGCGCCGCAGAATAAGAAAACATCCCAGCAGACTGCAGCAAATGGCTACCAGCGCGCCGGTAAGAATAATCCAGAAAGCATCTATGTTCATGGCTGTTGCGGAATAATGGTATGGTGCGGATCTGCAGTAGGATAGTTTAGAAGCTCTTCCAGTCGTTTCTCCAGTTCCGGGGTAAGCACGTGTTCAATGGACTCCGCATCCTCGTGGACGTGGTCTGAGGCTAGGTGCAGGTATTCTGTCAGGTACAATTCCCACAAGCGGTGCAGCCGTACAATGCGCTGAGCTTCCTTTTTTCCAGGAGGCGTAAGGGCCCAACCATTAGAGCTTTCCTGCACCAGGCCTTGCCGCTGAAGTGCATTCAAGCCATTCTTCATCCGGACCAAAGGCTGCCGCCGGCGCTCCAGAATCTGCTGTTTAGAGTAACTGTGTTCGTATTCGCCTTTGGCCTCGCCCAAATGGAACAGGGTTTTCAGGATGTTTTCGCGGGTCATCTGCCGCCGTAAGCGGCGCTGCATCAGATACCGGGCCAGCAAGCCTTTTTTGGGCGCCAGGATGAACGAGACAATGGCCAGCAGAGACAGGAGCATCACTATCCAGGGGCCGGTGGGCATGGCTGGGGCCGTAAAGGAAACGTAAGCGCCGGCGGCACCGCAGAAGGCACTCATGAGGGCGGCAATCAACACCATGGCTCCAAGTCGGTCAGTCCAGAAACGGGCAGCGGCGGCAGGGGTGATGAGCATCGCAGACATCAGCACTACGCCCACTGACTGAATACCCACTACCACTGCCAGCACGGTAAGGGTGGTCAGTAAGAGCTCCAGGCCCCGCACGGGCAACCCAATGGTGCGGGCATAGGCCAGGTCAAAGCTTACCAGCTTGAATTCTTTATACAGCAGCAGCACGCTCAAAAGCAGCAGCACCGCCACCGCCCCGAAGGTGATGAGGTCCTGACCCACCAACGCCGCCGCGCTTCCGAAAAGAAATTTATCCAGACCGCTTTGGTTCTCATTGTTGGAATGCTGGATGGACGTGAGCAGCAGAATTCCAATCCCGAAGAACACGGACAGAACCAGTCCAATGGCGGTGTCTTCTTTCACCCGGCTATGAGCCGTGACAAGGTCAATAATGATGAGGGAAAGCCATCCGGTCAAAAAAGAACCCAATAACAGAACCAGCGGGTTTTTCTCGCCGGTGAGGATGAAGGCCAGACAAACGCCTGGCAAAACGGCGTGCGCCACGGCATCACCCACCAGCGCTCTTTTCCGGAGCACGGTAAAGCAACCCACTACCGCTGAGCTGGCTGCCAGCAGCACAGACCCGATGGTCACAAACCGCACGTTGGCGTCTGACATGCTCAGGAAGTCCCAGAGGGTATTCATTTGCGGGTTGGTTTGGTTTCTCTGATGGGAAATTGTTTTTTCTGCAGCAGTTCGCTTACGCGGCTGAGCTCGGTTAAGCGGCCACCGTACGTTTTCTCCAAAAGGGGAGGCGTGAGCGTTTCCTCGGTGGGGCCCGAGGCCACCAGCCGCATGTTGAGCAGGATGATCCAGTCAAAGTAATCCTGCGCCGATTGCAGGTCATGGTGCACCACCACCACCGTTTTGCCATTGTCGCGCATCTGCCGGAGCAGTTCAATAATGGCTGTTTCTGTGGCAATGTCTACGCCTGCGAAAGGCTCATCCATGAGGTACAAATCAGCGTCCTGGGCCAATGCCCGGGAAAGGAACACCCGCTGCTGCTGCCCCCCAGATAACTGGGAGATCTGCCGGTGGGCGAAATCCTGCATGCCTACTTTCTCCAGGGCTTCCATAGCCAATTTCTTCTCGCGGGAACCAGGCCTCCGGAAAAGCCCCAACTGCCCATAGGTGCCCATCATGGCCACATCCAACGCCGAGGCCGGGAAATCCCAGTCCACAGATTCACGCTGCGGCACATAACTCACCCGTTTGCGGACCTCCTCCAAAGGCTTGCCAAACAGCTCCACAAAGCCGCTGTTCAGCGGCAGCAAGCCCATAATGGCTTTGATGAGGGTGGACTTGCCAGCCCCGTTCGGCCCGATGATGCCCACCAGCGCCTGCTGGGGTAAGGTCAGGTCCACGTCCCACAGCACGGGTTTCCGCTGATAGCTCACCGTAAGATCATGCACCTCTAAAACCGGATTCGTGACGTGTTGTATCATGGACTCTAATTGAAATTTACTTCTAGTATTTGTTTCTTAAAAAGAAGCTAAGCCTCTATTATAATGTAGGGTGAGTAACCTCCATCAACCTTCACTTTATCAATTTAATCTTACTTGGATGAATCGGTTGGAGAATTAATTAGTAGCCTGAACAAGCATTACCAACGCTTGCCCAAAAGATCCTTTCAGGATGACAAAGGTTGGTTTTTCAAATCTCCACATCTTCCAATCTCCACATCTTCAAATCAATCCTACTTCAACGCCTTCACTATCTTGGAAACGTTCGCTCTAACCATTCCCTCATAGGTGCCGGCTGGGCCGTTGGGCTCACCCAAGGCATCGGAATACAGGGTGCCGCCTAGTTGAATCTGGTGGCCTTTCTGGCGGCAGCCTTCCATTACGGCTTCAATGGCTTTCTGAGATACAGAACTCTCCACAAAAACGGCTTTCACCCGCTGGGTCACGATGAAGTTTACCAGTGAGGAGACATCCTGTAGTCCGAACTCCGATACGGTAGAGATTCCCTGCAAGCCCTGTACCTTTATGTTGTAGGCCCGGCCAAAATACCCGAAGGCATCATGGGCCGTGATCAGGATGCGTTGCCGCTCTGGGATGGAAGCGATCTCCGTTTTGGTCCATTGGTGCAGGCTGTCTAGTTTGGCCCGGTAAATCTGGGTGTTTGCCCGGTACTGCGCTGCGTTGCGACTATCCTGCTGTTGCAACTTCATGGAGACATGTTCCACTAACTGGCTCCATAGGGCTACGTCAAACCAGATGTGCGGGTCATGGCTGTCCTGGAACTGCGGTGACCGGCGGAGGAGCTCCTCCGGGAGCCCTTCGGCGGCCGCCCAGACCACCTTCTGCCGGGCCAGTTTGTCCAACACTTCGCCCATCTTCCCTTCCAGGTGCAGGCCGTTGTAGATGACGATGTCTGCCTCGCGTAAGGTCTGCAGATCGCCTAGGGCGGCTTTATACAAGTGCGGATCTACCCCTGCACCCATCAAAGAAACCACCACCGCCCGGTCCCCGACCAGGTTGGCCACCGCATCCCGGAGAATACTGGTGGTGGTTACGATGTACAGTTTGCCCTGCTGGTGGGCCTGCGCCCCGGGGGTATCCTTGGGGGCGCAGGCTGCACAAAGCAGAAGAACAAAAAGCGAATAGAAGAACCAACGTTTAGGGCGTGTTTTCATAAAATCAGCGCGTAAACGCACCTCACGGATTGATGACGAAAATCTTCTCCAGCACATCTGAAGAAAGAATCACTGACTTACTTTTATCTATGCTGATCTCTAATGAATTATCATAAGGTATCTTGTCAACTACTTGCAGCTGGGTGCCAATCTGGATACCTACCCGGTTGAGGTATTGCAGGAAGGCAGGCTGCGAGTCTTTCACCCGGCACACCACACCTTTTTGCTCTACCGACAATGAGGCCAGCACCCGCTGCTCATCTTGGCGCAGTTCCCCCGCCTCCGTAGGGATGGGGTCGCCATGTGGGTCTATGCGCGGGTGGCCCAGAAATTCATCCAGTCGTTGGATGAGCAGCTCAGACTTGACGTGCTCCATCTGCTCGGCCACTTCATGCACTTCGTCCCAGGTGAAGTGGAGCTTTTGCACCAGAAACACTTCCCAAAGGCGGTGTTTGCGGATGATCTTCAACGCTACCCGTTGGCCTTCTTCGGTGAGCTGCACGCCGTGGTATTTCACGTAGTGCACCAGGTCTTTGGCGCTAAGCTTACGCAGCATATCACTCACCGAGGCTGGTTTGGTCTGTAGCGTCTCAGAGAGACCGGTGGTGCTTACCGCGTTGGTGCCGCCCCCAGACAGTTTGTAAATGGCCTTAATGTAGTTTTCTTCCGCGGTACTCTGCATGACGGTCTACCAGCGAATCAAGGCCGAGGCCCAGGTGAAACCACTTCCAAACGCTGCGAGGCAGATCAAGTCGCCTTCTTTTACCCTGCCTTCTTCAAAAGCCTCAGAAAACGCAATGGGCACTGAGGCCGCCGTGGTATTGCCGTATTTCTGGATGTTGCTGAAGATTTTGCTATCCGGCAGTTTCATTTTCTGCTGAATGAACTGCGTGATGCGCAGGTTGGCCTGGTGCGGCACTACCAAATCCAGATCCTCAGCGGTAACCCCGTTGTGGGTTAAGGCCTCATTGATGACCTCGGGGAAACGGGTGACGGCATGCTTGAAAACGGTGCTTCCGTTCATTACCGGCCAGATGTCACCGCTATCAATGGTCTTATAAGTGAGGCGCTCCGCATCGTTACTGGAAGGTCCCTTGGTCATCAGTTCCTCCGCGAATTCGCCCTGGGCATGTAAATGGGTAGACAGAATACCCCGGTCCAAGCTATCAGAAGGAGTTAAAACGGCAGCCCCGGCTCCATCCCCGAAAATCACGGAAACGGATCGGCCTTTGTCTGAGAAGTCAAGCCCCGAAGAATGGATCTCAGAGCCCACCACCAGCACATTGTCATACATGCCGGTTTTAATGAACTGATCTGCCAAGGCAAGGGCGTAAATAAAGCCTGAGCACTGGTTCCGGACATCGTAGCAAGGAATATCAGAAATGCCCAGTTCACGTTGCAACAGTACGCCTGAGCCAGGGAAAAAGTAATCTGGGCTCAAAGTCGCGAACACAATCATGTCCAGGTCTTTGGCCTCCAGGCCGGCTTTCTCCAATGCCTTACGGGCCGCGTTGGCAGCCATGTTGGCGGTGGTGTCTTTGCCAGGTTCAAAATAACGGCGTTCATGAATACCGGTCCGCTCCACAATCCAGGCGTCTGAAGTATCCATCAGTTTCTCCAGATCAGCGTTCTTCACTACCTTCTCCGGTACATAGTGGCCAAGGCCAGCAATGCGGGAGTTTCTAAGTTCTTTCGTCATAGTTGGTCAAATATACGTGTATTGAAATTAATGTTTAGGTTTGTCTAAATAAATTTTAAAGCAATTTTAAAGTCTTAGAAGCTGGCTAATTACTGCCTGGACTTCCTGTTCTTCTTTCTCCCAGAAAACCTCCAGGGGAATGCCTGCCTTGAAGTACGTGCCCTGAAAAAGAATCTCTACCTGGCTCTGGGTTAAAACCCGGGCAAAAGGGATAGTGAGGCCAGCATTATGCTTACGGAGAATTTCCGCCCAAAGCGGATTTTCCTCCATAATCACCACCAGGCCGTTGCCTATGTACTCAAATAGTTTGGTAGGGATACAGTTGAACGTGCTGGGGTGGGGCCGGTAAGGCAGGAGGCCTACCTGGTGTTGCTGCTCCTGCCCCAGGATCTCTTCATGCGGCACCAAGGAATCACCACCTATTAACGTCACAAATGAGAGCGGCTCAATTCTGGCTTTCAGTTCCTGCAGGAATCCTGCCTCGGCGCAATAACCAATGATGGTCAGTTCTGCATGCGGAACAAAGGTCCGTAATTGCGTCACGAACTCAACCGCCTCCAGCACGCCATACAATCGCGAAATGGTTCCGGAATACAGCAGGCGTAACGGCTTTACGTCTGCCAAAGACACCGGCATTGTTCTTAAAGTGGAATAATGGTTTGCAGGCGGTAGGAACTTGTTCTGCAGAACAGTATAACGATGGCCTAAAAAAGGAAGCTCCTGAGCATAGGATTCCTCTGCCAGGAAAAAATGCCGGATAGCAGGGGCAAGGGTTTTCTCCAGCGCCCGCACGGTGTGGCCCAGGATCTTGCCTATAAGGCTATGGTATACCTTTTGAGTAGTGAGATTTAGGAAATAATTCTCCTGGACATCATAGACCAAGTGACAAGGGTGTAGCTTACAGTACAACCAACTTAGAAATAGTAATTCGTGGGTGGCCACCACCAAAAGGTCTGGCTGAAGTGTCTTTAACAGTTTCCAAAATTTTATTTGGGCGGCAAACCGCCCGAAGGACAGCCGCTTAAAATGAAAAACAGGGTGGAAGGAGATCTGCGCTTTCTTTGGGATTTGGGGTAGGGGACCTTGGTAACCTGCCACATGTATGTCAAGTTCAGGGAGTTTGGCAAGGCTTCGGCCGATTTTCCCGTATAAACGGGTGTCAGAGACTGGCTTTAAAAGCGAGGCCAGTAGAATTCGTTTTCGAATCATCGCCACAATTTAATAATTTTGAGGTCTTATTCTTTCACAAAGACAAAATGAACGATTTACGAGAAGCAATAGAAACCGCCTGGAATGACCGGTCATTGTTGGGCCAGAAAGTTACCCAAGAGGCCATCAGGTGCGTGATTCACCAACTGGACCGCGGCGAACTGAGAGTGGCTGAGCCAACCGGCACTGAGAAATGGCAGGTAAATGAGTGGGTGAAAAAAGCCGTGCTCATGTACTTCCCCATCCAGCAAATGGAAACCATTGAGGCTGGTCCTTTCGAGTTCCATGACAAGATTCCGTTGAAGAGCGGATTTGCCCAACTGGGAATTCGGGTGGTTCCTCATGCTTTGGCCCGTTACGGTGCCTATATTTCCAAAGGTGTTATCCTGATGCCTTCTTACACCAACATTGGCGCTTACGTTGATGAGGGAACCATGGTGGACACATGGGCTACGGTAGGTTCTTGCGCCCAGGTAGGCAAGCACGTGCACCTGAGCGGCGGCGTGGGCCTAGGCGGGGTGTTGGAGCCCGTGCAGGCTGCCCCGGTTATTATTGAGGACGGAGCCTTCATCGGGTCGCGCAGTATTCTGGTGGAAGGTTGCCACATCGGTAAAGAGGCCGTGATTGGCGCCAACGTGTGCATTACCGGTTCTTCCAAAATCATTGACGTAACCGGCGCTGAGCCGAAGGAATACAAAGGCTACGTGCCGCCTCGCTCGGTGGTGATTCCTGGTTCCTACACCAAGGAGTTCCCAGCCGGATCTTTCCAGGTACCTTGCGCCCTGATCATTGGTCAGCGGAAAGAAAGCACGGACCTGAAAACATCTTTGAACGATGCCTTGCGTGACAACGCGGTAGCTGTTTAAGGCTTTATTTTCATAAATCAGCCCACAAACAGAAGAGGCCAGCAAGTTGCTGGCCTCTTCTGTTTTAAATAGAAATCCGGGGGATTGATTTACTTCGGAATACAATAAAACCTAGTAGAAAGCGGAAGCCGTTTAGGAGCTTTTTTGATGAAAATGGACCCTAAACGGCTTTCATTGATTGCGGTGAATTCTAGCGTTTCTTGAACGTGTCTGCCACTACCAGGTCTTTGGTGCCGTGGGAGTAGCTGTAGAAGCCCTGTCCGCTTTTCACGCCTTTGTGCCCGGCCTGTACCATGTTCACCAACAAAGGACAGGGCGCGTATTTCGGGTTGCCGAAACCGTCATGCAGCACCCGCAAGATGGAAAGGCACACATCCAGTCCAATAAAGTCGGCGAGTTGCAGAGGGCCCATGGGGTGCGCCATACCCAGTTTCATTATGGTGTCAATCTCCTCTACGCCGGCTACTCCCTCAAACAGAGAATAGATGGCCTCGTTGATCATGGGCATTAAGATGCGGTTGGCCACAAAGCCTGGGTAGTCGTTCGCTTCGGCGGGAATCTTGCCCAGTTGTTTGGAAAGGTCCAGGATCTGGTTAGTTACCTCATCGCTGGTGGAATAGCCTCTGATCACCTCTACCAGTTTCATCACCGGCACCGGGTTCATGAAGTGCATGCCAATAACCTTATCGGGGCGCTGCGTCACAGAGGCTATTTTGGTGATGGAGATAGAGGAGGTGTTACTGGCCAGGATGCAGGATGGCTTGGTAAAAGACTCTAATTGCCGGAACAGGTCCAGTTTTATGTCCACGTTCTCGGTGGCCGCCTCAATAACCAGGTCTGCGTTTTTCACGCCTTCCTCCAGATTGGTGAAGGTGGTAATGCGCTCTAAAGTCTGGGCTTTCTGTTCTTCGGTCACGGTGCCTTTGGCAACCATGCGGTCCAGATTTTTGGAGATAGTGCCCAGGGCTCTGCTCAGAGAATCAGGGGAAATATCAATGAGGGAAACCATGAAATTATTCTGTGCGAAAACGTGGGCGATGCCGTTGCCCATGGTACCAGACCCAATGACGGCTATGTTCATAGAATGAGCGTTAGTTAGTGAATTAAGGGTGCAAAGCTATGATAATTCTGTACCGGAGCAAGAAACAGCCTGTTTTAAGCCCCAACCCATTTTAACTGTCATGTGCATAAGTAATTATATCTTTTTAAAAGACTATATAAATCTTTTAAAATATTCTTGCGTACAAGCAGAAAAATCGATATCGGAACGTCAATTAAAAAGCGCTCCAAAACAATTAACCAAAACCAAACACAACTAAAACTATGGGAAATCTATTGTATATCATCGCAGTAGTGCTGGTAATTATCTGGCTGATCGGATTCTTGGGATTCGGAGATCAAGTAGGCGGTATCATTCACATCTTATTGGTGATTGCGGTTATCGCGGTACTTCTGCGTCTCATACGCCGAGCATAAATCATAATATTAATCCAGCACTCTTTGTATCTACCAACAGCCTAAGTTAACATCATGGGAAACTTACTGTATGTCATTGCACTGGTGCTGGTAATAGTATGGCTCATCGGGTTCTTAGGATTTGGTGACCAGGTTGGCGGGATCATCCACGTTTTGCTGGTGATTGCCATTGTGGTTGTCTTGCTAAGATTGATACGCGGGTAGGGCATAGGCTTTACCGAAAACAGAAAGGGCGATCCAAATGGATCGCCCTTTCTGTTTTTTGGCTGTTTTTAGAAAACCGGGTATAAAACGAGAACCCTATACCAGCGTGCTTACGCCGTACATTTGGGCGCGCAGTGCTTTAATGTCTTCGTTGGTGAGGTACTCATCATAGCTCATCCGTTTATCAATGATGCCTTTAGGGGTAAGTTCAATGATACGGTTAGCAATGGTGTCCACGAACTGTAAGTCATGGGAGCTGAACATAAGGGAACCCTGAAAATCTTTGAGGCCGTTGTTCAAAGCCGTAATGGATTCCAGGTCAAGGTGATTGGTGGGTTCATCCAGTACTAGCATGTTGCCACTCTGCAGCATCATTCTGGACAGCATGCAACGTACTTTCTCTCCTCCAGACAACACCTTCGCTTTTTTCAAGGACTCCTCGCCGGAGAAAAGCATGCGGCCCAGGAAGCCCCGGATAAAGCTTTCGTCTTTCTCCACGGAGAACTGGCGCAGCCAGTCTACCAGGTTCAGGTCCACGTCAAAGAACTCAGAGTTGTCTTTAGGGAAGTATGCCGCGCTGATGGTGGTGCCCCATTTGTATTCGCCACTGTCCGGTGTGGCTTCGCCCATTACAATCTTGAAGAAGGTAGTGGCGGCTAAGTCGTTCCGGGAGATGATGGCGATCTTGTCCTTTTTGTCTACTGTGAAGGTGACATCCTTGAAAAGCACGCCGTCCTCGTTGCTCTTGGTCAGGTTGTCTACCTGCAGCAACTGGTTGCCGGCTTCGCGCTCCTGCTTGAACTGAATATATGGATACTTCCGGCTGGACGGCTTGATGTCTTCCAGGGTGAGTTTCTCCAACAGTTTGGCGCGGGAGGTAGCCTGTTTTGATTTAGAGGCGTTTGCGCTAAAACGGGCGATAAACGCCTGCAATTCCTTGCGCTTGTCCTCAGTTTTACGGTTGGCGTCTGTCCGCTGCTTTGATGCCAATTGGCTGGACTCATACCAGAACGAATAGTTACCGGCGTAGAGCTGAATCTTGCCATAGTCAATATCTGCAATGTGCGTACACACGGCATCCAGGAAGTGGCGGTCGTGGGACACTACAATCACGGTGTTCTGGAAATTGTCAAGGAAGTTCTCCAGCCACATGATAGATTCAGCGTCAAGGTGGTTGGTAGGCTCATCCAGGAGCAGAATGTCTGGGTTACCAAACAGGGCCTGGGCCAATAATACCCTGATTTTTTCATTACCGCCCAGGTCTTTCATAAGCGTGTAATGCAGGTCTGGCTGAATACCCAAGCCACTAAGCAATTCACCGGCTTCGTACTCGGCATTCCAGCCTTCCATGTCAGCGAACTCGGCTTCCAGTTCAGAGGCACGCATGCCGTCTTCCTCAGAGAAATCCTCTTTGGCGTAGATAGCGTCTTTCTCGTTCATGATGTCCCACAGGCGTTTGTGGCCCATGATCACCGTCTGGAGCACCGGATACTCATCGTACTCGTAATGGTTCTGCTTCAGGATTGCCAGGCGCATTTTGGCCGGTATATCTACCGTGCCGGTGTTAGGGTCTATCTCCCCGGATAATATCTTCAGGAAAGTTGACTTACCGGCTCCGTTGGCGCCAATGAGGCCATAACAGTTGCCGGGAGAGAACTTAATGGTGACGTCTTCAAAAAGGGTGCGTTTGCCGTAGCCAAGACTAACGTTGCTGGTGCTGATCATGCTGCTGTGTAATATATATATAGCGTTTCTGGGGCGAAGTTACCAAAAGAACTGAAAAGCTCCTTATGAGTAGCGTTAAACCAGTTTTTTGGACCATTCGCTTATCTACAGACAATCAAAGCCTTAATTCAGTTCAGCCAAAACAAGATTGCCTTTCTGGGGTTACCTTAAAGCTGACTCATATAAAAAATGGAGGTTTAGCACAACACCTCCAAGAGGAAATTAGTATATAATAAACCATATCTACTTTTTAGAGCACTGGGTGAGAACCTGTTCTCTGTTAAACTGAACTTAAAACAAAATAAAACTACAATGGAACAACGTCGGACATCGGTACAGAAGACAGGTACCTACTATGGAGTAATGACGGGAATTGCGGCAATTATCTATATGATCTTGCTTAGGCTGCTGGGCTTATTGGAAAATGTGTCTCTGCACTTCTTAACGGGAATTATCCTGGTAATTGGCATTTGCCTGGCTATAAGAAGCTATAAAATAGCGAAAGCGGGAAAACTGGGCTATCTGGAAGGAATAGGAGTGGGCTTTTTCGTGGGCCTGGTTTCTTCGGTGCTGTTCACCATTTTCCAGGTATTGACAGACAAGGTCTTTAACCTGGCCGTTTCTTATCCTTACGCGGCAGATGAGTCTTACGGCAATGAGCAGGCCATCTGGCTTATGGCCATCATGTGGATTCTCCTGGGCGTGGTAATAGGCGCTTTTGTAGGGTACATAGCCATGCAGTTCTTTAAGCGGCCAGACCATAAACTTACCTCCTGAGTCAAGTAAAATTTCTCTTTATAAACCCTGACCATTCTCTGGTCAGGGTTTTTTGTTTATACAAAGTTGGTATAGAAGTGAAACAATACTTTTTGAAGATATTGGAGAGGCTTGGGTTTAGGCCTGAGTAAGGGATTGTGTGTATAAAACCCTATTCCAAATATTCCTGAAGTTTGGTGAAAATAGGGTTTGGTGATTTTTAGAGCCACAAACAGCTATAAACATCAAAAAAAGACTATATATAAAAATGGATAATGGTGTTTTTTACGAAACAAGTTCAATTTTAAATTATTACTTAAGTGCAATAACAAAATATTAAAATTCCCATAACTTAGGTTTCTGTGGCGCGTTAAAGGACATATATAACAACACAAAGAGCTCTTGATAAAAATTCTACCTAAAGCGTCAAAAAACACCATGAAAAAGTTATTCTTATCCGCAGTATTATTTGGTGCTGTCTTAACTGTACAAGCCCAAACCAACTTAACCGGAACTGCTGCTACATCCCGTGCAGTGCTCTCTATGAGCGCTCAGGAAATGAGCCGCCAAATGTATAATGAGCTGGAGCTGAACGAAGGCCAGTATATCAAATTGAAAGCGTTGAACCAGGCAAGATTTGATAAGTTCAGCGAAATTGAGAAAATGTACGGCAACGATGCTCAGATGCGTGATGCCAAAATCAAAGAGGTAAACGAGCAACTGGACCAGGAGTTCGCCCAGGTTTTGACTCCTAAGCAGTTCACCGCTTACCTTGAAATGGACGGCCGCGCTATGGCTGCTCCGGCAACAACTGAAACCGGCGCTTCCAGCACCAATGCTTCTGCCGGTTCTACCATGACTACCCCAACCACAGGAACAGTTGGAACGTCTACCTCTACAACCCAAGGTGGTACTACTTCCACCGAGGTGAAGGTGAAGGACGACAAAGTTAAAATGGAAAGCGGCTCAGACAAAGTGAAGCTTGAAGACAACAAAATGAAAGCAGAGTCTGCCAGCGGCGAAATGAAAGTAAAAGGCAATTCTGAAAAACTTAAAACAGAATCTGTTAAATATAAATCAAGTCCGTCTGAAACCAAGATCATTACTCCAGAGGGTAAATCTAAAGTGGAGAATGACAAGGTGAAAATCAAAACCGAGACTACTAAAAAGAAAGTGAAAAACTAAGAGTTGACGCTTGCTTAGAAAGCCGTTCTCCCCTAGAGGAGAATGGCTTTCTTTTTATATAGGCTTTTGGTTTACTCATTGAAGATATTCACTTCCCGTACCGTCCCCAGAGCATCCATGCGCACGGCCAGAGCCTCTTTCTTTGCGCTATTTTCTGCTGCCGGGGTACATTTAGGGCCGGGGGAGATGTAGTAAATATAGATCTTCTGGCTTCTCTCCAAGAGTTCTTCAGAATCTGGTTTGCCAAACAGTTTTCTGATACTAGTCTCCTTCAAGCCAACCAGTTTAAGCCTGATATCCTCCACCTGTTCCCTTAACTTGAGACGGTCTCCCTTACAACCGTTCAAGTCTGCCTTCCAGGTTTCTGAATCCATTTTCAGGTTATCGGTCGCAGAGGAGCAGGAAAAAAATGAAAAGCTCAAAAAACAACATAGAAAGTAGGTAATCGTTTTTTTTGAGAAAAAAGTCTGTATCTTCATAAGGTGTTGAAATAGTGTAAGAAGGACCAGGAATATATCTTCTGAAAGAACAGTTTATGGCCCATTTTAGACAACTTGGAACAAAAGTAGAAAGGAATGGGGTTATACAGGCGACACACGAAAAGAAATAAGAATGAAAAAGGCAATCTCGGTTTTCACATTTATCTCACTTTTGTCATTCGTTTCTCCTGCAAACAGTTCCACCATCTCCAACGGGGCGGGTCCAGTTTCAAATTCCACAGCTGTAGAAGCTTCAAGTAAAGTTGCCTTTGATGACTTTCTAGAGAACCTCTATGATGAAGCGGACCTTAAAAAAGCAGGTTTGGACTTTGACGTTTTCAAGAGAGCCGCTACCGGTTTCTATAACCTTAAGAAGAATAACAAACTTAGCCGCACCAAAGAGGTGCTCACTGTAGTGGATTTCAACAAACCCAGCAGTGAGAAACGATTTTGGGTGGTTGACCTCAATAAAAAGAAAGTGCTCTATCATAGCCTGGTAGCTCATGGAATGGGCTCTGGCAATGACAGAGCTTTTAAATTCTCCAACACGGTGAACTCGCACATGAGCAGCCTGGGCTTCTACGTAACTGAGAACACTTACATTGGCAAACATGGACTATCGCTGAAACTGAACGGGCTTGACCGTGGGTTCAATTCAAAAGCTAAAGAAAGAGCTATTGTGGTTCATGGCGCTGATTATGTGAGCGAAGCGTTTGTAAGGCAACAGGGCCGTCTAGGGCGGAGCCACGGATGCCCTGCTTTGCCAAAGGCAATCACCTCTGAGGTGATCCAGGTCATCAAGGGTGGCACGTTGCTTTACATTGATGGTCCATCTACCAACTACACTTCTGCTTACCTGGACACAGACTCTGCTATCAAGCACTTTGAGAATGAGATCCTGGCCAAACAAGCTAAATTGTTGAGCAGATAATTTTGTAGGAACACATTTCCTAAAAGCAGCAGAAGCCGACCCTTTCAGGTCGGCTTCTGCTGCTTTTAGGCTTTTTAGTTTTTATCAGGCTGTATCTTTGGTGCCTTTAATGAGACTGATTCCGGTAAAGAAGAAGATTAGCCCTACCACAAAAGGTACCAGGGAGGAAATCTGATTCATGGAATCACCATGGGCCAAAAAGGCATAAGCCCCCCAAATGACGCCCACAATCCCTAGGATTGTAAGAATAGCGCCGAATGTTCTTTTTAGATTCATTTCAGTTTGTTCTTAGTGTGTTAAAACGCCTCTTAGCGCTACAGGCATTCTTACGTATGTGCAATCAAAAATGATATAGTATTCTACCTATATCAAGAAAAAACAGGTGGAGCCTTGTCCGTAGTTCTCGCAACCAAGTAGCAGTAATGCCGTTCTTTTAACCATATCTGCCTTCCAGCCCTTTTTTGGCTTTTACTGGCGGAAAAGTAAACAGGCTAAGAAAACTACAAATATGAGAGGCTCCCTGCGTTTTGTGATCTGTTAACTGATTAGGGCGTTTTCTTTGGTGACTTTTAAAAAATCGGCCTCTAAACGGCTGGGGTAAACAACAAAGAATTAATCTGTATGAGTAAGATACTTTTCGTGATCAATCCTATCTCAGGGGACATTGACAAAGAGGAATTGATGGAAGACCTGAAGGCCTTCTGCCGGCAGAACAACCTTACCGTGGAGTATTTCAAAACCACCGGGGTAGATGACGAGGAGAAGCTAAAGAAAAAGCTCGTTTCGTATAAACCTGAAATTGCCTGCGCAGTTGGCGGGGATGGAACGGTGAGCCTTACGGCCAAGTCCATCATCAATTCAGACGTGGCGCTCTCCATTATTCCCATGGGGTCGGGCAACGGGTTATCTAAAGACCTTGGCATTCCGCAGAACTTTGACGAGGCGCTGCAACTCTTAGTTGATCACAAAAAGATGGCCATTGACACCTTAGACGTGAACGGCCACCTTTCCATCCATATCTGTGACATGGGCTTCAATGCCTTGGTGGTAAAAAGGTTCTGCGGCGGAGAAACGCGCGGTCCCGGCGCTTACGCCTGGATTGCCATGCAGGAGTTCATGGCCTATGAACCCAAGAAATACACCATCCGGACCGATGGAAAAACCATTTTCGATGGCGAGGCCTTCATGATTACCGTCACCAACGCCCGGGCTTTCGGCAGTAATGCGGCCATTAACCCTACAGGGGTAATCAATGACGGGAACTTTGAGATCTGCGTATTGGAACCGTTCCCTAAAGCATCCAGTCTGGGCATCCTTTACCGCCTCTACACCGATACCATTGATGACTCGGTCTATACGCACCGGTTCAGTTGCAGCTCGGCGAGTATCATTAACCATGCAGAGGAGGTCTCGCAGATTGACGGTGAGCCAGAAGATTTAGGCAAGACTATTTCTTTTCGGGCGCAGCCTCAGAACCTGCATGTGCTGCTGCCGCCGCAGGCTGTTTAGAGGCCATTTCTGTCTGAAAGATACATTTCTGGAAAACCAAAAGCGGCTCTTCGCCGGGGTTAAGGGCAGGTTCTATCACCCTGAGCCAGACCGTTCCGTCTGCGTATTGGTCCAGCACCATAAAGCCTTTGCTCTCGTGCGCGAAAGAAGCCTTGCCACCTTTGGCCACAAAGTTGGTTTTACTCCCTGATCCGCTTACCGCGTAATGGTTGCCTTTCACCTGAAAGTACTGCAGGTTATGGTCATGGCCAGCCACGTAGAATATGGATTTGTGCTGGTGCAGTACCCGCAGAATTCTCCGCCTGAACTTCCGGAAAGGAGGGTAGGACATGTCTTCGTGCATGCCCATGTACTTGCGGTACAACCTGAAGATGGAGCCCGCCAGCGGAAGGGGTATCAAAGCGCGTTTGTTGATGAACGTGAGCGGGAACAGATGCTGCTTCACCGTGAATTTACCTCCATGTAAGGCATTGCTGTAAAGCGGATGGTGAGCGGCCAGCACAATGAATTTACCTTGGTGTTCCTTGAGTAAAGCATCCAGGGCCGGGTAGAAGTCTCTGGAAACATTGTAGGGCTGACCGGGGCTTCTTTCCAGCGGACGGTGCCCGGTTTGTACCCACCATTGCGTATTGATGATCAGGATTAGGAGCTGGTCATTTATCTCCCAAGTGACGGGGCCCAAGGTTCCACCCTGCGGCAGGTAGGCCGTCTCGTCTTGGAGCTTCTCGGTGATGTATTTTTCCTGCCGAAGTACATAGGAATAGCCATCAGGGCGGCCTTTGTGCCAGTCATGGTTTCCGCTGAGGTAAATGACTTTGCCCTGGTAATCCTGGAACAAGTCCAGTTGATGGTCTAGCCGCTGTACCGCTTGCGCGCGTTTGAAGCTGTCTTCGGGCGGCAGCCCGATGGGGTAGATGTTGTCTCCCAGAAAAACAATGGTACTGTCCTGGCCGGCTTCCCTGATCCAGTAATCCACGGCCTGCAGGAGGTGGTCATCTTTGAGTGAGCCGTTGGCCCCCACGTCTCCTACAAAGGCAATGGAATGCGTTCTCTGTTCCGGGGGTGGCGGCGTGGAAGTGCGCCAGCCAATCTCAGCTAAGGCGTAAAAAGGCTTTTTCCTATACTTCCGCTCTTGCAGGTAAGCCCAGACAAACCAGGTGCACAGGGCCAGGAAAACGGAAATGGCAACTAGATAGAGCATTGTGTAAGGTATATGCCAGAATAGCACTATCTATTACTCTTATTTTACGCTAAAAGTTGGGAGGAATAAGGTGTTTGAAGTGGCCGTTTAGTTTCACCCTTTCTTTAAGGCGCTCGGTTTCCAGTACAACTGGCAAGATGCGGGTGAGGTGGTCCAGAATGATTTCCAGCCGCTCGCTTTCCCGGGAGCACTGCAACAATTCGTACTCCTGCTCAGTAGTGAACCCCAGGTGGTGTGCCACGTCATAAGACTGAAAATTGTCTTTAAGATTAAGCATCAGCGACTGAATGCCCAAGGCACTGTAGAGCTGCTTCAGGAGTTCCACGATCTGGATGCGCTGGTAAGGCTGATCATCCTGGATGAGGGGCAGGTCTTCCACCTCGCCGCCCGAGTACAGCCTGCCCGGCACCTGCCGCTGAAATTCCTTTATCTTGAACACGCCCAGCCCTTTGGTCTTAATGTCCATTTCGCCTCCCAGGTATTTCTTCTCCACGCTAAGGATCTTGATCTCAGTGCCGTATTCTCCCAGCCCTTTCTCCAAATACACCGGTATTCCGAAGGTGGTGTCTTTGGCCTGACATTCAATGATCAACTGCCGGTACCGGGGCTCAAAAATGTGCAGATTCAGTTTTTCGCCCGGAAAGACTACAATGTTCAACGGAAAGAGCGGTAGAAATCTACTCATAGACAGCGCGTGGTTGAAGGTAAACGCTTCTAATTTAAGAAGCCTTTCTGCTTGCTGCCACTATTTCTCTATTTTTGTGAAAGCAGAATACTTTAAATTAGGCAGCTTAGGATGAGTTATGGCTAAAAAGCAGATATCCGTTCCCTTTACCTGGGCAGATGCCCGTTGGCTTTTCCTGAAGCTGTGTATTACCCTGTTCCTGGTATCGGTGCTTTGGGTACTCACTTACCGCTGGATAGATCCGCCGGCTACGCTGCACATGCTCCTGAAACGGTCTGAGCCCTCTCCTAAAACTGAGAAGGTAGAACAGATTCAGCACCAGTTTGTTGAACTGGAAGACATGTCTGTTAACCTGCCATTGGCGGTGATTGCCGCCGAGGACCAGCTGTTCATCACCCACAACGGATTTGATTTTAAGGCCATTAAACAGGCATTTCAGCGAAATATGTCCAGCAAGAAAACGGTGGGCGGTAGCACCATTAGTCAGCAGGTGGCCAAAAACGTGTTTCTGTGGCACGGACGCAGCTATCTCCGCAAAGCGGTGGAAATGTACTTCACCTTTATGATTGAGCTTCTGTGGGGCAAGGAACGCATCATGGAAGTGTACCTGAACATAGCCGAGATGGGTGACCATGTGTTTGGTGTGCAGGCGGCAAGCAAAAAGTATTTCAAATGCGCACCCAAAGACGTGACCCGGCAGCAGGCGGCCCTATTGGCGGCTGTGCTGCCCAACCCCATCCGGTATTCCGCGGCCCGTCCCTCAGGGTACACCCTCCGGCGGCGGCGCAACATTGTCCGGAACATGGCCCGCCTGGGCGGAAGTAATTACATTAAACTTTGGCTTAAATAGAGCATGAAGAAAACCTCTACTCTTTTAAAATTGGCGGGACTTTGGTTTTGGCTTTTATTCTTCAGCGCAGGCTGTACGGTTTCCCAAAAACTAGCCTCCCAGGATAAAGAGGCCATTGAAGCAGTCATGGCCCAGCAGAGCCAGGCCTGGAACAAAGGCGATCTTGAAGCCTTCATGGAGCCCTATTGGCATTCAGATTCGCTGGTATTCATCGGGAAGAATGGTCTCACCTACGGCTGGGAGAAGACGCTGCAGAATTACCGGAAAGGCTACCCTAATCCAGAAGCCATGGGTAAACTGACTTTCACCTTACTAAAAACCGACCGGCTTTCCCCAGACGCTTTATTTGTAGTAGGCAAGTGGCACCTGGCCCGCAGCATCGGCGATTTGCAAGGTCATTTTTCGCTTGTTTTCCGGAAAATAGCCGGTAAATGGAAAATTGTAGCCGACCATTCGAGCTAATGTTGATGCTGAACTTGAGAGGCTAAGTTTTAGCTGGAAGATTTAAGAAGCAACAGCTCCGTTTGGAGGCCGATTTTTGAAAATCAGCCTTTAAACGGAGCTGTTGCATTAGGTGAGTTTTAGATTCAGGACTCAGGACTCAGGACTCAGAACTAAGTTTTCTCGTGTCCTTGCTGATGGGAGCCGGAGCTTGCTGGGTAGGGGTACCCACGCTGTCGCTCTTGTCAATCTCTTTCTGCTCTTCCACTTTCTGAATTTCTTCATGGAAGATGAGACCCGTATCTGCGGCGTGCTTGGCAGCGGTGGCAGTGTCTTTGACCAGCAGCATCTCCACGGTGCCTTTCAACTCCTCTGAGATGGTATTCACTATTTTCGCGCGCTCGGGCAACTCAACGTCCCGGATGTACACGCAGATGATCCGGCCGGGGAACTGCTTGATTACTTCCTGGTAAATAGGCGCATCCTGCTGGCCGCTGTCCCCGATGAGCACAAAGTTCAGGTGAGGGTAGGTGAGCAGGATGTTCTGGATTTCCTTGAACTTGTGGCTCATGTGGTCGGCCCCGAAGAACTTGTTCTGCATCAAGCCAAAATCACGGAGCAGGAGCGGACCAGCCGGTATATCATTGATATCCAGGAAATCATGGAGCAGGTCATACATGTTCCAGGGGCTGCTGCTCACGTAGAAGAACGGGTTGTTGCGCTTACCGTTCCGGCCTAACTGCAGCGAGCGGTAAAAGGCAGATACCCCCGCGAAAGGCAGCCGCGTACGGGCGTTGTTCATGAACGTGTGCTGCGACATTTTGATGACATCCGTGGCCGATGAAAGCACGATGGTATCATCAATGTCAGAGATGATGCCATACTCGGCATCGGGCGGCGGTACCAGCACGTGGGCCTCGGCTTTCACCCCGGGCTCAAAAGAAGAAACATCTGCTTTGATCAGTTCTACCTCCATCTCGTGCCAGATATCATCCAGTTGCAGCGGAGTCTGGGGCTCAAGGTTAATGGTGAAATAGCCTTCTTTATCGGTTATTACTGTGTGTTCCTGTCCCTGGAATGAGACACGCAGTTGGGCATCACGCACCTCGTCGCTCTCAAAGCGACGGTACATGTTCACCAGATTTTTCAGGAGCGTGTCATTGTCGGCAGCCGAGGTAATGCCTTGGTTGGCCATCACGCGGCCTTTGAGGTACAGGCGGTTCACAGTGCCATAGCTGCGGTAACAAACTATCTGCAAAGGCTTGTAGAGGCCAAACCGATTCCTGATCCGCTGCATGATAAAGTCAAACTGATCGTCAGCGTTTTCAATGACTTTGCCTAGGGTTTGTTTTAAATCCTTTGCCATTTAAAAGGGTTTTTGCGTTGTTTTTTCGGTTTTACGCATAAACCAGGGATAAGTATATATACGATTATAACCCCAGGTTGCGCTTGAACTCCTGGTACCCGGTGTTGGCCGCAGTGCCTGTTTTGCAGCCCTGCTGCTGGGCCCGGGCCTGGATCTCCCTGATTCTGTTGGCTGGATCTGGGTGGGTGCTGATAAACTCAGGCGGGGTACCTCTGTTCTCCAGGGATTGCATCTTCTGGAAGAATCCGGCCGCGCCGTCGCAGGCGTAAAAGTCAGTGGCACCCAGGTAACGGACTGAGTACTCATCTGCCTCACGTTCATAATCGCGGCTGAACTTAAGCCCCACCAGCTGACCACCCACCTGAGTGAAAATCCGCTCCAGGTTGCCGGTTTCGTTTCCCAGAATGAGCTTGGTGAGCACCGAGATGCCGTATTGTTTCTGCAGTTGCTTTATGGAATGCCGCTGATCTGCGTGGGCAATCTCGTGACCCAGTACGCCAGCCAACTGGTCTTCGTTATCCAGGTACTTGATGAGGCCGGTAAACACGTAGATATGGCCACCCGGCGTTGCGAAAGCATTCTGGATCTCAGGGTCATTGATGATCTTCACGTCCCAGGGGAATTCCTCGCGGTAGCTCACCTCACCAGACTCAAGCAGGCGCTCTACAATGGCATCAAGGTGCGCGTAGGCCGCCCTTATTCTGGGGTTACGCGAGTTACGGTCCAGCAGCTGTCCTTTGCTGCCGTACGCCGAGTCTACCTGCTGCGAAACCTGCATACCTAGCTGCAGGTCATTGTCAATGGGGAAGAACACCGCATCGCCGTTTTTATCACTGCCGCAACCGGTGAACAGAACAGATGACAACACCAACAGGGCTATCAAAAATCTGGTATTTGCATAAAGAGACGCAATGTGAAATCTTGGTTTCATGAGGATGTTTAAGTGTAGTTCTTCGTTTTACGTGAACTTTTGAAAAATGACAATGGCTCCTTCAATGTGCAAATGAAATGCTCAAATAGCGCTTTTTTTAAAGCCCATTGTTTTGAAGTTGTTCTGTTAAAAGGAAGCCAAAAACGGCGTTTACAACCTTTATGCCTGTAAAAGGTTAAAGGAGAGAAAACTTGCTTTTACCCCAGACATGGAAAACCAGTTAACTCCTCAGGCCATCTACGCTGATGCCGTTGTATCTGCCGAACAGGCGGGCCTTCGCTATTTCCCAGACACCAAGCCTGGCATCACCCGTGAGATTAAAGGAAAGAAGGTGACCTACTTCAATGCCAAAGGCGAACCTATCACCGATGAAAAGGTCCTGAATCGGATCCAGAAACTGGTGATTCCGCCGGCCTGGACCGAGGTCTGGATTTCCCCGCAGCCCAACGGCCATATCCAAGCCACCGGGCGCGATGACAAAGGACGAAAGCAGTACGTGTACCATCCGCAGTGGCAGCAGGCTCGCAGCCTGAACAAGTTCGGTCGTATGATTGCCTTTGGGAATGCGTTGCCACTTATCAGGAAACAGGTGGAGAAAGACTTGAAGCTGAAGAAACTGGAAAAACGCAAGATCCTGGCCATTGTGGTGGAACTGCTGGACAACTCTTTCATCCGGATCGGGAACCGCACCTACGCCAAGGAAAACAAGTCTTACGGCCTTACCACACTCCGTGACCGGCACGTGAAGATTGAGGGGGATCAATTGAAACTGGAGTTTGTGGGCAAAAAAGGCGTAAAACATGAAATCAGCATCAAAGACCGGCGCTTGGCCCGCCTTGTGAAACAGTGCCAGGATATTCCCGGGTATGACCTTTTCCAGTATTATGATGAGGAGGGTAACCGCCAACCGGTTGAGTCTGGCGACGTGAACGAATACCTGCGTAGCCTCAGCTCAGAAGAGTTCACCGCCAAGGATTTCAGGACCTGGGGCGGTACCGTGCTTATGGTAGAATGCCTGGAGCATCTGCTGGACGAGAACCCGGAAATCACCAAAGAGAAATCTGTAAAGGAGGCGGCTAAAATGGTGGCGCATGAGTTGGGCAACACGCCTACAGTGTGCAGTAAGTACTATATCCACCCAGAGGTGGTGAACCTCTTCAAACAGGACAAGCTGATTGACTACCTCAGAAAGCACGACGCCAAGAAGCGCAAAGAGAATCCGTACCTCTCCAGAACCGAGGAATTTGTCATTAAGATGTTGAAAGCTATAAAGTTAGAGGTGAAATAAGTTTTTATGAATATATTTCCGGCGGAAAAGCGCCGAAGCCATGTACATAGAAACCGAAAGACTTCACATTCAGCCGCTGACCCTTGCGCAGCTGAAGCTGTATGCCGCTAACAACGGGTCCCTGGAGAAACAACTGGGCCTCAAGTACACGCCCAAAGAGATTGAGCCTGATCTGGCTGACGCCCTGGAAACGTATTTCCTGCGTTTGTTGCCACTCCACCATGACAAATTCTATTTCTACACCCTGTGGGCCATCGTGCTGAAGAAGGAGCAAACCATGGCCGGTGACCTGTGCTTCAAAGGAGAGCCTGACGAGAATGGAGAAGTGGAGATTGGCTACGGCACCTACCCAGATTATCAGCAGCAAGGCATCATGCGCGAAGCCATAGATGGTCTGCTCAACTGGTGCGCCCGCCGGCCAGACATTATCACCGTCATCGCAGAAACAGAAGCCGGTAACACCCCCTCAGAGAAGATACTGGAACGCAACGGCTTCCAAAAAGACTGCCAAAGCCGCGACAACACCTGGTGGAAACGCGAGGTGAAAGAGTTGGTTACTTTGAAAGTATGAAGATTTGAAAATGAGGAGATTAGAAGATGTGATGATGTAGGAATTGGAATTGGTAGCAACTTTTCATTTGTGATTTACTAGCAACTTTCACATCGAAAGCCAATACCCACAATCTATAAATCGCCACATCTTCACATTTTCCATTTTACACATCTTCAAATTTTCAAATCTCCTAATCTACAAACCTTCTCTGTCAAAGGCGTGGATTCTTACGTCGCGGGTTTTCTTTATTTTGGTTTCTTTTCCCTTTTCTATTTCAATGCCTTGCTTGGTGTCATAAACGCGGGTTTTACGGCCCCAGCCATTAACCGAGGAGTCGTCTTTCACGTCGTCTTCGCCCATACCGCCGTAGATGTTCACCTTGATGCCTTTCTGGCCTTTTCCGGTAAGGATAAACTCGTCTTCATCGGCTAAGCCGTAGAGGGAAATGGATTTTGTGTCTGTTTTTTTGAAAATTCGGTCAAAAACCAGCAGGTTTCTTTCTTTCTCATCTCCGGCCAATTGGGAAACCAACACTCTGGTGTCACCATTGGCCAGGCGCTGCACAATGAACTTCTCTTTCTTGTCGGTACCCGGCACCAGCACGTGTTTGGAAAGGTGACGGTACATGTCTCGGGCAATGGCTGGCAACTGTTCGCGTCTGGAGAGTAGTTTGCGCTTGATCTCTTCGCCGGTAAGTTTGTAAGCAGGAGTGGGTAGCATTTCCACCGAGGCATTGATGACACTATCCGTGAGTTGGGTCTGCAGCTGCATGGCTAGTTGTTCCCATTGCTCCAGGGTAACCTCGTTGAGGCAGCGCTCATCAATAAAGCGGGCGTTCTGCAGGTAGCCTTTGGTAAAAGCCACCTTGTGGTGGAAGGTCTTCATCTTTTTGAGGGGCGCCCAAGGACGACTGAAGAGCCAGGGCACCAATCCGTCATCGAACTTGAAGAAGGCCTGGTCGCGGTCTTTGGGCACGGGTGAGTACGTGGTCACGTTGCTGGTATCATATACCGCCCATTGCCACTGCCCCTCATGCCGGTCCCAGTCACCAATGAAAACATCAAAAAGGCGGGCTTTGGCAAAAGATAACTGGTCAGGCTGGTGAGAGTGCTCAGAAAATCTTTTCTCCAGGAAGTCCTTGGAGTCTACCAGGTTTTTGGCATTGCCCAGGTAACCGGTGATGGCTGCCTTGCCCTCGTACTTTTCTTCCAGCAGGAACACGCGGTCCTGGAACTCAGCGGAGCTTTTGCCTAAGCCTTTCTGGTCTTTGGGAATGTACACGTAGCGGGGGTGGCTGTGCGGCACCTTGGCTCCGCCCGCCAGGCCAGACACTACTAATGCGCCGTACGGATGCGCTGCCGAGGTCTGGTCCCTGAGCAGGTTGGTGATAAAGGTTTTTCTGAGACCTTTAGGCAATATCTCCTGGGGATCTTTGTCCACGGAGCGGAGGGCATACTGTTTTCCCTGCTCATTCTCCAATGTAAGGCTGGTAGTCTGAAAACCGCCGCCCATTTTTTCGGGGCTCAGGCCGCCGTGCATCTTGGAGATGTCAAACACCGGCAATGTCACCGGCTGGGCCCACACTTTGCGGTAATGTTTGCCCCAGAAAAAAGTGTGCAGAAAGCCACGCTCGTAATGTTTGCCCGCTACCACCGTAGCCGAGTCCCACTTCGCGTTCTTTTCCTGCTCAACGGGGCCTACCAAAGCCGAGTCCTGGAAATAGTCTTTCCGGGCGCAGCCGTAACTCATCAGAAGAACGGATAGGGATATGGTCAGTAGTTTCCGCATAGTCAAATATTAGTTCTTTGCCATACAGAAAGTGTACCAGAAAGGTTTTCCCCGGCGATTTACTCTGGATTTAGCTTGAAATTAAATTTTTGTGCCATAAACAAGGCAAGAGGTTCTAAAACATAGCACCGGGGTTTTAGGTATAAATACGCACCTATGGTACATGAATTCATTAAAATAAAGGTACACAGCTATTTAAGATACTGCTGCCTTTGGCTTCTCTCTTTTTTGTTTCTTCCTGCCGCACAGGCGGCTCCGTCTTTGGCAGATTCCACGGTAATGGTGGCTGCTGGAAAGCATTACCTCAGAAGTGGGTTCCATAGGTTCTGGTGGGGCAAGCACTATAGAATGGTTTGGGCTGAGCCGGTGACCGCACCTTATTTCTGGATCAGCCGGTTCCAGGGTGGCGTGACACCTTTAAAGGAAGGGGGGAGTTTCCAGACCAAGAACCTTCGGCTCGTAGATGCCACCGGGCATGAGTACGTGCTCCGGTCCATAGACAAAGACCCCTCCAAAGCACTGCCCAAGAACCTGCAGAAGACCTTTATCGCCAAACTGATGCGCGACCAGACCAGCGTGATCCAACCGTATGGGGCTTTTATAGTTCCGGCTTTGGCCAACGCAGCAGGCGTGTACCATACAAACCCCAGGTTGGTCTACATCGCAGATGATCCGGCCCTGGGTGATTTCAGGAAAGATTTTGCCCATATGTTGGCCCTATTGGAAGAGCGCCCAGATGGCAACTGGGAGAACCTGGAAAGCTTTGGGAAGCCGCATGACATCGTGAGCTCCAAAAACGCTTTTCAGGAATTGATCAAAAGCCCTGCCTACCAGGTGGACCGGAAGCGATATCTCTTGTCCCGGCTTTTTGACATGTGGCTAAGCGACTGGAGCCGGCGCGAAGACCAATGGCGTTGGTCGGTGTTCAGGAAAGGCGAAATCACAGAACTGGCACCCATTCCGCGTGACCGGGACCACGCGTTCTTCAAGTTCAACGATGGGGTTCTAACCAAATTGGTAAGCGTTTTTAAGCCAAATTACCAGAGTTTTGATAAAACCATCAAGGAGAAGAATGTGAAGGGGCTGATCAGAAGCTCCTTGCAGATGGATGCTTTTTTTCTGAGCTATCTTACGCAGGAGGATTTCCTGGCCGCCGCCCAAAAGCTTCAGGAGAGCCTCACCGATGCCGTGATTGACAAGGCACTGCAGGAGTGGCCTCCGCAGATAAGGGAATTGTCTGTACAGGAGTTTGCCTCCAAGCTGAAATCACGCCGCGACGACCTGCCCAAAGCCGCTGCCACTTTCTACCAAATCCTGAACCAGGAAGTGCTGCTGCCCGGCACTGATGCCCCAGATGTGTTCCAGTTGAATTTTAGGGAGGATGGCAGTTTGTTGGTGCAGCATTTTGCCCTGCATAAAAACCAGGAGCGAACCCTGCTCTATGAAAAGGTTTTCCTGCCATCAGAAACCCAGCGCCTTTCAATCTATGGTTTGGGCGAGGAAGATACGTTTGTACTGCAGGGTAAAGGAGAAAACAAGATAAAAGTAAGGCTGTACGGGGGCGAAGGCACCGATGTGCTCTCCGTCCATCCGAACTTCCTACTCAGCGGCCAGAAACTCCTCTTGTTTGACGAGGAAGACGGCAACGATTACCCCAAAACCAAAGGCGTGGAACGGGAGGAATATACCCCGGCTGCGCAAGAGTTCAACGGCGCTGGCTGGCTTTTGCGGCACCGCCTGCATTAATCCCGTTTCGGGCTGTTTTTTGGAAAACAGGCTTAAATCTCGGCGTTTACATCTTCGGAGAACACCAGCACTTTGTCCTGGTGCTTCGTGCGCATGTAGCCTCTGATGATCTGCTGCGTGTCTTTGTTGTCATTGTAGTACTTGATCACGCCTTTGAAATCCTCCAGCGAACTGGCGCTGAACGACTCATCGAAATACCCGAAACCCAGGTACCGGCCGTTGTCTACCACTACCACTGATTTCTCCTCTGGGTGGCGCCCCTTCCCGATGATCACAAACGTGTCATAGTCGTACTTGAAGGCGTCAATGGACTCAATCACGCGCTGGTTATACTCCTCCGGCGATTCTTTGCCCACACAGGCGCCTTTGCATTGGTGCACCTGGTAATCAAAGCACGGGCCATTGGTTTTGTACAGGTCGCACAGCTTCTGGCAGAGGTTGTACTTGGCTACGCGGTTGTAAAGGAAGTTCTTCGCCTGGAACTGATTGGACATGGTGAGCAGCGGCGGAACCTCCGTCTTGGCCTTCTGAAACGTGAGCCGCAGATAACCGTCCTGGTCATAGTAAGAGTAAATGCCCGAATGGTACACGCTCCGGCGCTGGGCGCGGTTATAGAAAGGCTTCCGCTTCTTGATTTCATCAGACTCAAACAAAAGTGCTACTAGCTCGCTACCGGTTCGCTCATAAGTAATGCTGGCGATGCGGTTCTTGAACTCAATAGACTTCTTGCTCTTGAAGTCGATGCTGAAGTGCTGGATGATCCGCTTGCGGATGCTCTTGCTCTTGCCCACGTAGATGATCTCGCCGTTCTCGTCGTGGAAATAATAGACACCGGCCTCCAGCGGCAAAGCATCAACCATGTCTCTGGAAATAGCGGGCGGCAAAAGGGAGGTCTTGATCTCCTTTGAGATGGAAGAAGTCTCCAGCAATTTATCATCCTGGGAGTCATTCACCTTTTTCTCGTCAATTTTCAGCAAACGGTCAAAAAGGATGGCCGTAGCCTCGGCGTCACCAATAGCGCGGTGCCGCATCTGCAACGGAATGTCAATGCTCTTGCAGAGTTTGCCCAGGCTGTAGGAGGGAAGCCCCGGCATGAGTTTGCGGCTCAGGCGCACGGTGCACAGCGTCTTGCGCTGGAAAGTAAAGCCCAGGTCAGCGAACTCTTTCTTGACAAAGGAGTAGTCAAAGCGCACGTTGTGGGCCACAAACACGTTTCCCTCGGTGATCTGCACAATCTGCTTGGCCACCTCGTGGAATTTGGGCGCGTCTTTCACCATCTCATCGGTGATGCCCGTTAGCTGCGAGATGAAGAAGGGGATAGGCCTTCCAGGATTAATGAGGCTGTGAAACTGATCCACTACCTGGTTCCCGTCATGAATGAAAATCGCGATCTCAGTAATGCGGTCTTCTGAGGGTTGGCCACCGGTAGTTTCTATATCTATAATGGCGTACACGCGCTAGGGTTAAGGTGGATGATAATGCTAGGTAATAACTATTATGAGAACCAAGAAAAGGGAAAGAACGTTTCATCCGGGTTTTGGACGCATTTTCATGAAAACGGCACAAAAAAGGGCAGCTCTTAAAGCTGCCCTTTTTTGTGCCGTAAGGCTAATTTCACAGGCTTTGTTTCAAGGAAGTGATAGTTTGCTTGGCAGCCTCAATTTCCTGTTTTTGCCGTTGGATCAAGGTTAAGACATCTACGGGCAGGTCTTTTTCATGCAAGGCATTGTCATAGGCTTTGAGGGCTGCGGCATCACCATTTTCGCATTCGCTCAAAATGGCTTTGCTGTCATTGGCGCCCACCGCAGATTTCAGATTAATCCAGCCCCGGTGCACGGCGCCGGCGGCCTCTAGGGCGGCACCTTCCAGCGTGGTTTTGTTTGCGGTGCTGCCGCCCAGACTCTGGGCCGTTCTTTCCAGTTCGCTCACAAAGGTGGCGCGCTGCTGTGCCAGGCGGTGGAACTCAGTTTTCATCTGGGGGTTGTCTACGGCATCGGCTGCGGTTTCGTAGCCTTTTCTCCCGTCGCGGGCAGTTTCCACTAGATCATTAAGGGTGCTGATAACTTTGCTATTTACATTATCCATGGTTTTATTGAAATAAGTGGTACAAATAATAAACGAACCTGAAAGCAGATTAAATGTTTGACAATCAATACATCAGGCATGTGGTTTATACTTGACCATGTAAGTATAAGTTTCAGCGTTTAGGGCCTGTTTTCCCGTAAACAGGCCCTAAACGGGACCTTTGACCTGGTTCCGGCGGCTCTTGAGTCGCTTCAGGAGCCGGTTCTCGGCAGGACCCTGGTTGATATCATTCAGCAGGAACCCGAAAGGCTGCAACGGCTCATAAGCATCAAAGATTACCTTGAGAATAGCGATGATGGGGATGGACAGGATCATGCCCGGCGCCCCCCAGATCTCGCCGCCCAATATCAAGGCCACAATTGCGGCAAACGGGTTGATGCTCACCTTGGAGCCTACCACAAAAGGCGTAATGAAATTGCCTTCCAGGAACTGCACAAAAGCAAATATCCCGATCACGATGAGCATCTGGCCCGCCGAGCCCGTGTTCACAAACACAAACAGCGCCGGAAACAGAGCTCCAATCAAAATACCTATATAAGGAATCACGGTAAGTATGGCTGCCATCACCCCGAAGAAAATGGCGTACTCCACGCCCATGATCATCAGCCCGATGGAGTTCAGCACCGATACCACGGCAATCACTATCAGCAACCCAGAGAGATACCCCTGCACCACACGCTGAATGTTGTCCACGGTTTCCATGAGCGGCTCACGCCGGTCTTTGGTGATGAACTGAAACATGAATTGCCGCAGGTGATCACGGTAGTACAGCATACAGAACACATAAATAGGAATGAGCGACAGCACAGTCAGCGCCCCGGTGGTGAGGGAAATGGTGCTGCCCAGAAAGGCAGTGCCCGTCTGCGTCACGTTGCCCAAGGCCTTCTGCAGGAACTCGGTCTTATTTGTGGGCTTTATCCCGAACCGGTCATACAGGAAAGCCTGGAACTTGGCAATGAGCATACTCAACTTGCTGTTGATCTCCGTGAGTTCAGAAGAAAAATTGGCGATCTGCGAGGAGAGAAACCAAATTAACATGCCCAGGACCAAAATGACTACCACCAGCGAAATGACAATTGAAACGGCCCTGGGAAGCCGCTTTTCCAGGCCGCGGGCCATGGGCAGGAGCAGCAGCGCAAACAGGGCCGCAAAGCAAATAGGGATGAGCACCGGGGAGAAGGTCTGCAGAAAATGAAGGAGCAGAAAGAGCCCCAGCAGAATAACGGTGTACTTAAAATAGGAAGGTAGTTTTATTTCCATGGTTAGGTTTCTGTGGAATGAACAGTAGAAGAAGATTTATTTGAAAAGGCTAAAAATATTAGTATTTCAAATGATTGGCTATCAGAAATTTGAGGTTTTAGCTAAAAATATAAGCAAAATGAAGGGTCTTAAATGAACTGCCAAGCACTATATTTGGTTACAGATAAATAGAAAACTTGGTTTTTGGCAAAATTTAACAGCCCGGCAACAAGCCTTGTTTTGGAACCTGTTTCTGCATTAAAATTGCTGTTTCGGGCTATTAATGTCAAAGTACACGCAAATTTTCTTTTATTTTACCTAATTCTACTAAACCCTTAAGTTCCCCATGGCTGAACTGACTGATGTTACCTACAACGAGGATAGTATACGGTCGCTTGACTGGCGTGAACACATCCGGCTGCGCCCGGGTATGTACATTGGCAAGTTAGGTGACGGCTCCTCTCCCGATGATGGGATTTACATTCTTGTGAAAGAGGTGATTGACAACTCCATTGATGAACACATGATGGGGTATGGTCGCACCATTGAAGTAAAGATTTCTGACCATAAGGTAGTGGTCCGTGACTACGGCCGTGGTATTCCGCTGGGCAAGGTGATTGACTGCGTGAGCAAGATCAACACCGGTGGTAAGTATGACAGCCGGGCTTTCCAGAAATCGGTGGGTCTGAACGGGGTGGGTACCAAGGCGGTGAACGCGTTGTCCTCCAGCTTCAGAATCCAGTCGGTACGCGACGGCAAAACCAAGGTGGCCGAGTTTGAGCGCGGCGAATTGGTGAACGATGAGCCGCTGCAGGATTCAAACCAGCGCAATGGTACCACCACGGTCTTCGTACCTGATGACACCATTTTCAAAAACTACCACTTCATTCCGGAGTTCCTGGAAAACCAGATCTGGAACTATGTGTATCTCAATGCAGGACTGACTATCCACTTCAATGGACAGAAGTATCTGTCTGAGAATGGCCTGAAAGACCTGTTGAGCCGCAAGATCGCCGAGGAAAGCATGCGCTACCCCATTATCCACCTGAAAGGCGAGGATATTGAGCTAGCTTTGACCCACGGCAACGATTACGGCGAAGAGTACTATTCTTTCGTGAACGGACAGTACACCACCCAGGGCGGTACGCACCTGGCGGCTTTCCGGGAAGCCGTAGTAAAAACCGTGCGCGAGTTCTATAAGAAAGATTACGATGCCACCGATATACGGGGCTCTATTGTAGGCGCCATTGCCATTCGCGTTCAGGAGCCAGTTTTCGAAAGTCAGACCAAAACCAAGCTGGGCTCCATCAACGTGGGACCGGACGGCCCAACCGTCCGGAATTTCGTGAACGATTTCGTGAAGGAGCACCTGGACAATTACCTGCACAAGAATCCTTCTGTAGCTGAGGCCCTGCGCAAACGCATTGAGCAGAGTGAGCGCGAGCGCAAAGACATGGCAGGTATTAAGAAGCTAGCGAACCAACGCGCGAAGAAGGCGAACCTGCACAACAAAAAACTGCGTGACTGCCGCTTCCATTTCGGTGAAAGCAAAGAGCTGGAGAAAGAAGCGCTCACCACCTTGTTCATCACCGAGGGTGACTCTGCTTCAGGTTCTATCACCAAGTCTAGGAACGTAGAGTTGGAGGCTGTTTTCTCCTTGAGAGGAAAGCCATTGAACTGCTTCGGGTTGAAGAAGAAAGTGGTGTACGAGAATGAGGAGTTCAATCTGCTGCAGCACGCCCTCAACATTGAGGAAGGTCTGGAAGGTTTGCGCTACAACCGCGTGGTAGTCGCCACTGATGCCGACGTGGATGGCATGCACATTCGCTTACTGTTGATGACGTTTTTCCTACAGTTTTTCCCGGATCTGGTTAAAAACGGTCACTTGTACATTCTGGAGACGCCGCTCTTCAGGGTACGAAACAAAAAGGAGACCATCTATTGCTACAATGAGCAGGAGAAGCAGAACGCCATGCGTAAGCTGGGCAAGAACCCAGAGATCACCCGTTTCAAAGGTTTGGGTGAGATCTCCCCGGAGGAGTTCGGGAAGTTCATCGGGGACAACATCCGTCTTGAGCCGGTGATTATGGGTAAAACTGAGCAGAACATTCAGAAGGTCCTGTCCTACTTTATGGGCAAGAACACGCCGGAGCGGCAGCAGTTTATCATTGAGAATCTCAAGATTGAGAAAGATATAGTAGAGGAGGTATATGCTTAACGAAGAATTGGAAAACGAGAACAACCTGGAACTGGACGCGGAACTGGAAGGCGAAGAAGCTATCCATGAGATAAGCTCTGTTTCCGGACTGTACGAGAACTGGTTTCTGGACTACGCCTCCTATGTAATCCTGGAGCGGGCCGTTCCTGCCCTGGAAGATGGTTTCAAACCGGTTCAGCGCCGCATCATGCACGCCATGAAAGAAATGGACGATGGTCGTTTCAACAAAGTGGCGAACGTGATTGGGCAGACCATGCAGTACCACCCGCACGGTGACGCCTCCATTGGTGATGCTATTGTTAACCTGGGCCAGAAAGACCTGCTCATTGAAACGCAAGGTAACTGGGGTGATGTGCGCACTGGCGACAGCGCGGCGGCTCCTCGTTACATTGAGGCGCGCTTAACCAAGTTCGCCTTAGACGTAGTATTCAACGCCCAGACCACCGAGTGGCAGCTAAGCTACGATGGCCGTAAAAATGAGCCGGTGACCTTGCCGGTGAAATTCCCGCTGCTGCTTGCGCAGGGCGTGGAAGGGATTGCCGTGGGCTTGTCTACGAAGATCATGCCCCACAACTTCCGGGAGCTGATCAAGGGCTCTATTGACGTTCTTAAAGGCCGCAAGACTACCTTGCTGCCAGATTTCCCAACGGGCGGTTTGGCTGACTTCACCAACTACAACGGTGGGGGCAGAGGCGGCAAGATCCGTTTAAGGGCTACAATTGAGAAAGTAGACAAATCGCTGCTCATCATCCGTGACGTGCCATACGGTACCACCACCACGGCCTTGATGGACTCCATTGTAAAGGCCAGCGAGAACAATAAGATCAAGATCAAGAAGGTGGTGGACAACACCGCCGCCGAGGTGGAGATTCAGGTGCACATCCCGCCGGGGATTTCGCCTGACCTGACCATTGATGCGCTGTACGCCTTCACCGATTGCGAGGTCTCAATCTCGCCCAACACCTGCGTCATCATTGAAGACAAGCCGCGCTTCCTGAACGTGGATGAACTTCTGCGCTTGTCCACGACCAAAACCGTGCGGTTGCTGGAGCGTGAGCTGGAGATCAAACTGGCGGAACTGGAAGACAGATGGCACAACTCTTCCCTGGAAAAAATCTTCATTGAGAACCGCATCTACCGCAACATTGAAGAGTGCGAAACCTGGGAGGCCGTGCTGGAAGCCATTGACAAAGGACTGGAGCCGCACAAACCTCTGCTGCGCCGCGAGGTGACGCAGGATGATATCATCCGCCTGACCGAGATAAAGATCAAGCGGATTTCCAAGTTTGACTCCTTCAAAGCCGACGAGTTCATCAAAAAGCTGGAAGATGAAATGGCCGAGGTGCTGGATAACCTGGCCAACCTTACCCGTTACGCCATCAGCTATTTTGAGGGTCTTTTAGCCAAATACGGCAAAGGCAAAGAGCGCAAGACGCAGATTAGAACCTTTGACGTTGTGTCTGCCCAGAAAGTGGCGGTGGCCAACCAGAAGCTGTACGTGAACCGCAAAGATGGTTTCGTGGGCTATGGCTTAAAGAAAGACGAGTTTGTCTGCGACTGCTCTGACATGGACGATATCATTGCCATCCGGAAGGACGGTAAGTTTATGGTGTCTAAGATCAGCGATAAGATCTTCATGGGCAAAGACATCATACACGTGGGCGTGTACAACAAGAATGATGAGCACATGGTTTATAACATGATCTATGTGGACGGCAAAACTGGCATCTCGTTCGCCAAGCGGTTTGCGGTGACATCCATCACCCGTGACAAGGAATATGACCTGACCAAAGGCGAAAAGAACTCCAAAGTGGTGTATCTGACGGCTAACCCTAATTCAGAGTCTGAGTTGGTGAGCATCACCTTACAGCCGGCCAGCACCGCCCGCGTGAAGCAGTTTGACTTTGATTTTGCAGAATTGCTCATTAAAGGCAAAGGCTCGCAAGGCAACATCGTGACGAAGCACCCGATCAAGAAAGTAGTGCAGAAAGCCCTGGGTGAGTCTACCCGAGGCGGCCGCGAAATCTACTATGATGAGGTAATCGGGCGTTTGAACACCGAGAACCGTGGTCGCTACTTAGGATCATTCAATACCGATGACTCAATTCTGGTCATCTTTAAGGATGGTTCCTATGAGCTGACTTCCTTTGAACTGTCCAATCACTATGATGTGCCTAACATTGAAGTGATCCATAAGTTCTCGCCGGAGCTGGTGGTTTCTGCCGTGTACACCGAGGGTGAAACCAAGGTGACCTACGTGAAGCGCTTCGTGGTGGAGACCAGCACAATGGGCAAACGGTTTGCCTTCATCCCGGAAACAAAGGGCTCTAAATTGCTGGCGGCCTCAGTGCACCCAGAACCTAAAGCTGAGATTAAGTTCCAGCGGGATAAAAAGTCTGATAAAGAGACAGAAAACCTGCTGCTCAGTGACTTCATTGATGTGAAAGGATGGCGTGCTATGGGCAACAAACTCAATTACTTCAAGATTTTTGGGGTAAGTATCCAAAAAGAGGAAGAAGCAGAGCAAGTGAAGCCTAAAACTGGTACTAAAATAATAAAAGCGATTAAGGTAGAACCCAAGATAATACAAGAACAACCAGCCTCCTTTGCATCAGGAGACCAGGTGGTCCTTGAAATAAATAACTTGGAACCTGTATTGAATTTGGACGTAGATAACGAACAAACCGGGGATCTACTTAAACCAGTGAAGCCACCCAAAAAACAGTTGAATCTGTTTTAGGACTTTTTAAAAGTAATTTGTAGATTACCCTTACGTTGGACTAATAAGTAAATCTGGGGGAGTTGTATGCAAAGGACTTTTAGACTAATTATATTCCTGATCACACTCATAAGTTTTCCGAACCTGGCTGCCGTAGCAGGTGGCTTAGGTTCGGAAAAACTACTGTGGGAAGCAAATCAGTTATTCAGGGAGTTCAAGGACGTAGAAGCCCTTGAGAAATATGAACTGTTGCTTTCCTCCAATCCTGATTTACCAGAGGCCTTGACCAAGGCCAGCATTGTCTGCGGTCGTATTGGCAGCAGATTCCCCGATGACACCCATAAGGGCCTTTATTTCCAGAAAGCCTTCGCCTTTGCTCAGAGAGCCTTTGAGGTAGACAGCCTCTCCGCCGAGCCCAACTACGTGATGGCGCTTTCCCTAAGTAATCTTTGCCAGACGGTTTCCATGAAAGACCGGATGGTGCAACTAACCCAGATCAAAACCTTTATTGACAAAGCCTTAGCCAAGGACCCCAAACTGGCGGGTGCCTGGCACTTGAAAGGCCGTTGGGCTTTCAAAGTAGCCAACTTGTCATTTGCTGAGCGATCTGCCAACCGGTTGCTCACCCAATTGCCTTTGCCCACCGCATCAAACGAACTTGCCATACAGGCTTTCACCAAAGCCATAGAACTGGAGCCTGCCAACCTGCTGTATTACTATGACTTAGCCCGCGTGCAGCGGGAGGCAGAACTCAATAGTGAGAGCGTGGCTACTTTACAGCGGGCGCTAGATCAAAAGCTGGTAACTACAGAAGACCTGGAACTTAGCAGAAAATGTAAAATCCTGCTGCAGGAAATCCTTAAGGTAAGGTCTTAGTTAAGCTCCTGTCATTTGAAGCCCTATATGCCAGCGGCAGCCTTGATGAAGGCTGCCGCTGGCATATAGGGCTTTTGCGTTTTGAGGCTATTTTCGAAAAAATAGGCTATAAGCTATTTAAAAATAGGGGTTTTTGAATGTTAGCTGTCTTCTATTTGAAAGCTTATAAGGTGTAGCGTTTGCTTCTTCTAAATCTTTCCCGAATTCAATTCAGAATGCCAAAATTTAAATAGGGCAAATTGAATATAAAGCTTGCCAATTTTTTTATATTAGGGAATCAATTTTCTAAGGGTGAGAAACATACTAATCTGTATTCTGCTTCTACTTGGCTTACGGACAGCGCATGCCCAGACCTCCCCATTGGTGGGGAAAGTCATTGACGCGGAAAGCAAGAAACCCCTTGACTATGTTACGGTGCATCTGCAGTCCGCTAAGGTGCCTGTTTTTACCGATGAAGCCGGCCAGTACATTATCCGGAAATTCACCCTGACTGACACAATAACCTTCACGTTGCTAGGGTACTTGCCAGTGGTAAAATCAGCTAAAGAGTTGATGAACAACGGGAATATTGCCTTGGAGCGGCAGAGTATTGCCATCCAGGAGATAGTGGTCAGGCCTAAAGAAAATCCGGCTTATAAAATTGTGCGCGCGGCCGCCAGGAACAAGCACCTTTACCTGCCCGAAAACCAGGATGCCATCCAGTTTGGGACTTATACCCTTATGAAAGGCAGTATTCTGGAGCGGGAGGCCACAGATAAAAAGAAAGGCTTTTCTAAGAGATATGCGCCGTTCCTGGACAGCCTCACCCTGAGTGACGCACCTTCCCGCACTGCTTCTTTGCCTATTTTCCAGTCAGAGACGGTGAAAGAGACCTTCTTTAGCCGGAACCCTAAAAAATCTAAGGAGATTTTGAAAGCCAGCAAGGTGGCAGGGGTGGGCATTGAGAAGGAAAGCCAGATTGCTCAGTTGTTGAATGCCCAGGCTGAGCATTTCTCGCTTAACCAGAACTGGATGCGCATGTTTGACAAAGACTTTGTGAGTCCTATCGCTAATCAGTGGGCCGCTTACTATGACTATGACCTGGAAGACAGCATAGAGACGGCTACCGGTAAAGTGTACCGCATTAAGATTTTACCTAAGCGCTCACAGGATCTCACCTTTGAAGGTACCATGTGGATTGCCGATGGCACATTCTCACTTCGCCGCATAGAGCTGCGGCTGAACAAAGACGTAGCCCTAAATTTTGTCAAAAACCTGCAGATTGTACAGGCTTGGGATGAGGAGAAGCCTTCTTTGTTGCCTTTGTCGAGTAAGCGCAAGTTCCAAATCACCGGCCTGCCGGGTACCGATGTACGCCTTTTTGTAGAGACCATCACTACATATACCGACCTGGTGCTGGGGCAACCCAAACCAGAGGACTTTTTTGACATGACCCACCAGATCAGCGATTCTGCCCTCAAGCACAAAGACGATTACTGGCAGGAAATGCGTCCCCAGGCTTTCTCCCCCGAAGAGCAGAAAAGGCTGGAGTCCATAGCCCAGATAAACAAACTTCCCGAAATCCAGAGTGCCGTTAAGATCATCCGGGTGGCGGTGGAAGGGCACATGCCGCTCAATGACAAATTTGAGTGGGGACCGGTGTTCGGGACCTATGTGTTCAATAAGGTAGAAGGTCACCGGGTACAGTTTGGCGGCCGCACCACGCAGGAGTTTCACCCAAACTGGATCATGAACGGCTACCTGGGTTACGGCACCAAAGACGAGTCCTTCAAAAGCCTCTTCAATATCAGATACATCTACAACCGGCAACGGTGGACCGAATGGGGGGTAAGTTACCTCAATGACGTAGGCCCCGCCTCCATGGACCTGAACAATAGTCAGCTGAACAGTCTTTTCTTTTCGGCGTTCAGATGGGGTAAGATGAATTTTCCGTACCAGCAGGAGCGGATGCAGATGTGGGCCGAGCGGGAATGGCTGCCTGGATTCCGGCAGCGCGTGACTTTCCGGCATACCACTTACCGGCCAGCCTTTGATACCAAGCCCTTGAGTGGGAAAAACGATGTCTCCAAGTACGATGGCTTCAGCACCACAGATGTGACCCTGAGCCTGCGATACGCCTCTGCCAAAAAGGTCCTGATCAGGCACTATGAGAAGATCCCCATCGCTAATTCCACGGCACCTATTGTGGGGCTAGACTTATCTGCTGGGCTGAGCGGACTGATGAACTCTGACCTCACTTATCAGGAGGTTTCTCTGTCGGTGGAGCAGCGGGTGCGGGCGGGCATTTTCGGGTATGGGCGGTATTACCTAAGGGCGGGCAAGACCTTCACCAAAGTACCGTTGCCTTTGCTGCAGGTACCCATCGGGAATGAAACCCCGTTTTTCATCCTACAAGGCTATAACCTCATGCCTTTCTTCTCCTTTGCCACAGATGAATATGTCTCCTTGCGGTATGACCACCATTTTGAAGGGGCTTTCTCCCTCACCAACCGATTGCCGTTGCTGAAGAAAACCAAACTGTTGCTGGTGGCAGGTGGCACGGTGCTTTACGGCCGGCTAACGGATAAGAACAAGCCCACTGAGGATGCGGCCGCGACTGATAAAGTTAATTTCCGCAGCCTGGGGAAAGACCCTTATGCCGAGGTGAACGTGGGTTTCAAGAACATCTTTCAGTTGCTGCGGGTGGATCTGGTGCACCGGTTGACCTACAAAGAACTGGATTCTCCGTTGTGGGGCGTGCGTCTGTCAGTCTCCGTGAACCCTTAGGGTTTTGGGCCTGTTTATAGAAAATAGGTGCTAAAACACAGCAGAACTAAACTGGAAATGGTACCTTCGCTGCATTATCTATTTATGTACCTGATTTCCCGCATGCGTATTTCTTTTTGGCTTTTATGGTTGGGCTTTGGTTTTCTCGCGGCCTGCTCCCAGAAAACATCAGAAGAAAGAATGTTCAATCCCCAGCGGGTGGATAGCAGCGTACCTACCCAGATAAACGAAATTACCAGGGCATTAGACCAAAGGAGTCCGCAACCAGAGTGGTTTGTAAAACGGGCCAAACTGTACCTGGCAATAGACAAAGTGCAACCCGCTTTCAAGGACCTCACCACCGCTACCACCATGGACCCCGCGCTGGGAGAAGCGTACTTCTGGAAGGCCAAAATCCTTACCGGTCGCAAGGAGTACCAGGAAGCCATGAAGATGATGATGCAGGCCAATGCCTTCAACTTTTACTCCCCTGAATCGGAGGCCATTCTGGCCGAGACGTATGTGGGTTTGAAGCTGTATGACAGGGCTTTAGGCCATAGCAGTAAAGCCATCAGATTAAGTCCGGGAGAAGCGAAGTACTATGTATTGCTGGCCAAGGCCCAGGCCGGAACTGGAGATACCACCCGCGCGCTATATAACCTTAATCGCGCTTTAATTAGGGACTCTGTGTCCTTGCCGGCTTACCGAGAGCTAAGTGCCATCTATACTGCCCGGGGTTTGTATGATAATGCCATTCCGCTGGTCCAGGTGGGCGTGAAGAAGCAACCTAAGGATGGTTTCTGGTGGCAACAGCTGGGGCAATATTACCTTAACCGCAATCTTACTGACACGGCGTTGGCCTGTTTCAGCCGGGCCATCAATTTCCAACCTGAGAATCCGGAAGGCTACGCTGGGCTGGGTGAGGCTTGGTACAAGAAAAGACAGTACAGTACGGCCTTGCCGCAACTACTAAAAGCACAGGAACTGGGCCTGAAACTTACGGAGCATAACCGCTGGGTTTTGGCATCCTGCCTGGAGTGGACGGGCCAGAAAGCAGCAGCTAGACCGCATTACGCATTTTTAGTTAGAAAATATCCGCAGAACCGGCGCTATAGTGTAGCTTTGCAGCGCATCAACAGGCCCGTGCCGCAACGACCAATGATGGATACTTTGCGCGCCGTATCTGTTTTTTAGCTATTTTGCCGGAAACTAGGCTAAAACGAAGAAGTTTATATCTTTATATATGATCAACATTACCTTACCAGACGGTTCGGTCCGTGAATACCAGGAGGGAGTAACCGGTATAGAGATTGCCGCCTCCATCAGTGAAGGATTAGCCCGTAACGTATTGGCCGTGAAAGTGAACGGCCAAGTTTGGGACTTAACGCGCCCTATTACTGAGGATGCTAATATCCAACTGTTGACCTGGAACGATGACGAAGGCAAGGCTACCTACTGGCATTCCTCGGCCCACTTAATGGCTGAGGCGCTGGAGGCTTTATACCCTGGCGTGAAACTTGGAATTGGCCCGGCCATTGAGAACGGTTTCTACTATGACATTGACCTGGGCGACGACAGAAGCCTTTCCCAGGAAGACTTTCCTGCCATTGAGCAGAAAATGCTGGAGCTGGCCCGCCAGAAAAGCGAATACGTGCGCCAGCCTATCAGCAAAGCCGATGCGATTGCTTACTTCACTGAGAAGAACGATCCTTACAAACTGGATTTGTTGGAAAGACTGGAGGACGGCTCCATCACCTTCTATACCCAGGGCAATTTCACAGATCTTTGCCGCGGGCCACACATCCCTAACACTGGTTTTATAAAGGCTGCCAAACTAATGAACGTGGCCGGCGCTTACTGGCGCGGCGATGAGAAGAGCAAGCAGTTAACCCGGGTATACGCCATCACTTTCCCTAAACAGAAAGAACTCACTGAGTACCTGGAGCGCCTGGAGGAAGCCAAACGCCGTGACCACCGCAAGCTAGGCAAAGAAATGGAGCTGTTCGCTTTCTCTGAGAAAGTGGGCATGGGCTTACCGCTCTGGTTACCTAAAGGCACCATGCTGCGTGAGCGCCTGGAGCAATTCATGCGCAAAGCCCAGATGAAAGCCGGCTACCAGCCCGTAGTAACCCCGCATATCGGGGCCAAAGAACTGTATGTGACTTCTGGCCACTACGAGAAATACGGCGCAGATTCATTTCAGCCCATCAAGACGCCCAACGAGAATGAGGAGTTCTTCCTGAAACCCATGAACTGCCCGCACCACTGCGAGATCTACAAGACCCGTCCAAGGTCTTACAAAGAACTTCCGGTGCGTCTGGCCGAGTTTGGGACCGTGTACCGTTACGAGCAAAGCGGTGAGTTGCATGGCTTAACCCGCGTTCGGGGCTTTACCCAGGATGATGCCCACATCTTCTGCCGCCCAGACCAGGTGAAGGAAGAGTTCACCAAAGTAATTGACCTGGTGCTGTACGTATTCAAGGCTTTGGGCTTTGAGAACTACACTGCCCAAATTTCTTTGCGCGACCCAGAGAACAAAGCCAAATACATTGGTTCTGATGAGCTGTGGGAGAAAGCCGAGCGCGCCATTATTGAAGCAGCCACGGAGAAAGGCCTGCCTACTGTAACTGAGTTGGGCGAAGCTGCGTTCTACGGACCTAAGCTGGACTTCATGGTGAAAGACGCTTTGGGCCGTAAGTGGCAGCTGGGAACCATCCAGGTAGACTACAACCTGCCAGAGCGTTTTGACCTGGAGTACATCGGGGCTGATAACGAGAAACACCGTCCGGTAATGATTCACCGGGCTCCGTTTGGTTCGCTGGAGCGCTTTGTGGCGGTATTAATTGAGCACTGTGGCGGTAACTTCCCGCTGTGGCTCAGCCCAGATCAGGTGGCAATTCTGCCTATTTCTGAAAAATACCATGATTACGCCCACAAGGTGAACGCCCAACTCGCTGAGCAGGACATCAGAGGATACATTGATACCCGCGATGAAAAAATTGGCCGGAAGATACGTGATGCGGAAGTGAGTAAAGTGCCCTACATGATCATTGTAGGCGAAAAAGAGCAGGAAAACGAGATTGTCTCTGTGCGGAAACACGGCTTAGGCGACATGGGAACTTTACGCGTAGACGCCTTTGTTGAGAACTTCCGGGCCGTATTGGCCGAATTGCTTAATTAAAATATTAGGTAAATACTTTTAATTTACAGGGAAAAAGGCGATATTCGCACCCTGATTGTACAACCTTAAACTTTAGGAGGTAAAACTATTTCTACGAATAACAAACGCTACGTGCCACGTGGCAAGGTCGAAGAACCTTATCGTATCAATCAGCGCATCACCGGCGTCCGTGACGTTCGGGTAGTGGGGGAGAACGTGGAGCCAGGTGTATACAGCATAGACCAAGCCCGCCGTCTTGCAACGGAACAGAATCTGGACTTGGTGGAGATTTCTCCAAAAGCAGATCCGCCGGTTTGCCGTATTATTGATTACTCTAAGTTCAAGTACGAGCAAAAGAAGAAACAGCGGGAGATGAAGGCCAAAACCACTAAGGTGGTGATGAAAGAAATCAGATTCGGTCCTAACACCGATGACCACGATTTCGAGTTCAAGCTGAAGCATGCCCGTCAGTTCTTAGGCGAAGGTGCAAAAGTGAAGGCGTACGTGCACTTTGTAGGCCGTACAATTGTCTTTAAAGAACGCGGTGAGCTTCTTTTGCTTAAATTTGCCCAGGCGCTGGAAGACGTAGCAAAAGTAGAGCAACTGCCTAAACTGGAAGGGAAGCGGATGTTTCTGTTCCTGGGACCAAAAGTGAAAAAATAACAGTACACTTTTATATACACCCAAATGCCAAAGATGAAAAGCAAATCAGGGGCTAAGAAGCGATTCACCCTGACAGGTACTGGCAAAGTGAAGCGGAAGCACGCTTACAAGAGCCACATCCTGACCAAAAAGACCACCAAGCAGAAGAGAAATCTGACCCACACAGGTTTAGTGAGCGAAGCTGACCAGGCCAACGTGTTGAGAATGCTTGCGTCTTAACCACATTCAATTTTTCCAATTGTTTCATCGGGAACTGGTAACTAAGAATTAAACCGAGATCACCAGCCCCAAAAAAAAGTAGAAATGCCTAGATCGGTCAACACCGTGGCGGCCCGCCACAAGAGAAAGAGAATCATGAAAATGGCCAAAGGTTACTTTGGTCGTAGAAAAAACGTTTGGACAGTAGCCAAAAACGCGGTTGAGAAAGGTTTGCTTTATGCTTACCGCGATAGAAAAGCGAAGAAAAGAGACTTCCGTGCTCTTTGGATCCAGCGTATCAATGCTGCAGCCCGTATCAACGGCCTGTCTTATTCCCAGTTAATGGGCGGTTTGAAAAAAGCCAACATCAACCTGAACCGCAAAGTTTTGGCTGACTTAGCTTTGAACCATCCAGAAGCTTTCACCGGAATTGTTGAGAAAGTAAGATAAGCTTTCCTGCTCATAACCTTTGAAAAGCCCAGCCTCCGCTGGGCTTTTTTTGTGCCTTATCTTTCCGGCATCTTCACGCCCCTTTAAAGTTTTCGCTACTTAAGCCATGCTTTCCCTTCACTAGGGGCTTAACTCATCCCCTACGTCTACAAGGCCTTTGTCCATAGCAGCTGTTTTTAGCCTGAAAAATTAAAAGCCTTCCCGAAGCAGATAGATCAGATTCAACCTCCTGCAGATTCCATGTTCTTTCTCTTATCCCTTAAGCTGAGAATGGGAGAGGGGAAAATGAAAGGTCCAGGTTGCAGCACAACTAATTATCCAACTTCCAATTGCAGAAGAGAAGGCTTAAAACAAGGACCTGTGACGAAAGCTGTGACTTCCGCAGGAAAAAGAGCTTGGCAGCTCAAAAGCTTTTATCAAGGTTGAAGGTAGGGAAGTGGCTTATCAAAATTCCCACGTTTGTTTTACACGTTTGGTTTAAATTCTTGCGCCTTAACGTATTTATACTCAGCGTTTTAATAGATTAATTAAAATATAGACATTCAACTAATAGTGGTAAAGTTCTAATTATTGTCTGTTGGAAGAAATTTTTTTTTCAATAAGAATTTGAGCACATCCAGAAAATATTCTAACGCTTAAAAAGAAGCCCCAAAACCATACAAAATTTAGTCTAATTACCCTTTCTTAAAGTTTGTACAACTAAATTGTTGTTAATGTACAATAACTGCTTTTATGCACATTAAACGGCCAAATAACTTACCTAATTTAGGTTATAATTGTACTATTTGTAGTTAAAAGGTATGTATCTACTTTTAAATTAGGTACATAGTAGATATTTAATATTAAGAAAGTTTTATACGAGGTTTGTTTTAAAAAGGTTTTAAATTAGTTTTGAAATATAGCAGCTGCTTATCCCCGCCCCAAACTACCTGACCCTTTATTAACTTTAACTTAGAAAAATGAAATTAGGTCTTTACCGCTCCCTGCTCTTTCTATGTCTATGGATTAGTTCTCTCTCAGTATTTGCACAGCAGCCCACCGCTAACGAAAGCGTGAAACCCTATAATGCTCCCTTCGGATTTGGTGCTAATATGGGAGTCTTTGGGAATGGCTGGAATGACAAAAGCCTCGCTACTATTGTGAGTAAAGCCGGGGGGAATTCCATTCGTCCTACGTTGCCAGAAAGTTTTGTGGAGAGATGGGGATACGCCATCCGCCTGAATGAATTCAAGTATTACGCCATTGACTTAGGAATGAAGGATGTGACCGTTTTCCTGGAAGGTCCTTCAGAAGCCCACCGCGATCTCACTACCTATCCGGGCTGTACCTATTCCTCTAAGTCCTTCAAGAATCTTTATGAGCCCATCTGGAATTCAGATGGTACTGTAAACTCCAATAACTACTACGCCAATTACGTATACAAGCTGGTTCAGACCTACGGACCCTACGTAAAGAACTGGGAAGTAGTGAATGAGCCAGACTTAGGTTCTGCCACCCGGTCTAACTGGCTTACCCGCGCTCCTTTGCCTAATGAGATGTCAAACTTCAGGGCTCCTTTCTTTAACTACCTCCGGATGCTACGCATTACCTGGGAAGTGGTGAAGAAATACAACCCAGATGATTTCGTGACCCCAGGTGGTATTGGATACCCTGAGTTCCTGGATGCCATGTTGCGCTACACCGATAACCCTAATGGCGGTGCGGTGTCTAGCCAGTACCCTCATAAAGGAGGAGCTTATTTTGACATGGTGAGCTACCACGTATATCCCGCTCATAACCTCCGTAAATGGGATAGCAATGTTGGAGGCTTTGTGTACCTGCACAACTCTGACTACGCGGCCGCCCAGGTAATCACCCATAAAAACTGGTTAGAGGCCGTTTTAGTAAAATACGGCTATAACGGATCTACCTACCCCAAGAAGCATTTCATAGTAACGGAGACCAATATTAATCGCCGGACCATTGACTGGCGCTACGGCTCTGATGACATGCAGCGTAATTTCGGTATCAAGGCCATGGTGTTGGCGCAGAAGAACGGAATCAAGCAGATTCAGATTTACGGGGTAGGAGAAGCCATGAATGCTCCGGCCGCCGGAACAAGCATCACAAGCGATTATAAACTGATGGGCCTTTACGAAAACCTTTCCAGAGATGCCTATGGATATGAAAAGCTGGCTCCGGTAGGAAAAGGTTTTAAGACCACCTCTTTGCTCATTAGAGATTATACCTATGACGCAGGCCGTACTGCTGCTCTGAATTTACCTGCCTCGGTAGAAGGCGGGGCATTTGTGAAGAATGGGGAATACGTGTATGTTCTTTGGGCCAAAAACCCTAATGACAAAACCGAGACTTACACCCAGCCTTACTCTTTCCCGGCAGGTTTGAATATTTCCAAAGTAGACCGTTACGAGTGGGATTTTTACGCAACTGGTAAGTTTATCCAGCAAGCCTCTACCGGGCTAACCTTAAATACCACGCCATCTTTCTTCAAGGGCATCTCCGGTACTTCCACAGGGTTGAAGACACAAACCATTACATTCCCAGCTATAGGGTCTAAAGTATTTGGTACGGTTCCTTTTTCCCTGCAGGCAACTGCCTCTTCTGGGCTAACCGTGAGTTTCAAAGTGGTTTCTGGTCCGGCTACCTTAAGCGGTACCACCCTGACTTTAACCGGTACTGGTACGGTAACGGTACAAGCCTTGCAGGGTGGGAATACCTCCTATAGCTCGGCTACCCCAGTAAGCCAGAGCTTCACAGTAACTTCCTCCACTTCAACCCCTATCAACTCTATTTCTATCCCAACCATCAGAATTGAAGCCGAAAAATACTCCAGCATGAGCGGTGTTTATGTAGAAGGTTGCAAAGACACGGGCGGTGGGTATGACGTAGGAAGAATTGACGCCGGAGATTGGATGAAGTACAGCGTGACGGTAAGTACCGCAGGAATTTACAATATGAGTTTTAGGACCGCCGGTACGGGCGCTGGTCAGTTTGAGATTAGAAACAGCAGCGGAACCGTTTTGAAGACTGTTGACGTGGCTCCTACCGGAGGCTGGCAGACCTGGAAAACCACCTCCACCCAGGTTGCTCTGGCAGCAGGAACCCAGACTATCCAAATCTACGTGAAAAAGGCTGGATGGAACTTCAACTGGATTGAACTCGGCGGATCTGGTTCTACTACCCAGGCATCTACTATCTCAGACGGAGGTCTTGCTTCTTTGAACGAGAATGCCTTTACCCAGACCTGGTCAGTGTTTCCTAACCCAACCATTGACAGAGTTCAGGTACGGGTAGGTTCACAAGTAGAAGGAACTGTGCAAATAGATTTGATTGATACGGCCGGAAGAACCATCAAGCAAATGTCTATTACCAAAGGAACTGAGGAAATCACCCAAACTGTATCCCTGGAGAATTTAACCAGCGGTCTGTACTTCATCCGCCTTAGAGGAAACGGGGTAAACGAAATTAAAAAGGTGATCAAGCAGTAATCTTTCGTTTAAAGAAGCGCTTTAAACCTCCTTTGAGTAAAACGCACTTAAAACTATAATACACTAATAGAAAAAGGCCGGAGCTATTGCCCCGGCCTTTTTTGTTGTTTAAAGATGGTTCAATTTAGAGTCCTTATCTATGTATGATATGGTAATGAGCTTTAGCTACTTGTTCTTCTAACAACATCTACAAAATTTTAAAAGAGTGGATGATAGTATCGCTCAACTGGGAGAAGAGTATAGAGAGTAGCTTGGGCTAATTCAATTAAGATGCCTAAATAACCATGTTCTTTCCTTTTTAGATTTTACTTTTATTAAGATTTTTAACCTTAAGAAGATTATAAAGTAAACTAATATTATGGTCTATTGTCTAGTGCCTTATAGATAAATCGAAAATTATAATGACCTTTAATTGAATTGTTTTTAATACGGGCTTAAACTCTGCGAATGACCATGTGATTGGCATTCAAGTTGTAAATTGAATGTTTTTTCATTCAATTAAAATTGAATGAAGATGGGGGATCTACCTCAAATATTAAGCTAAAAGAAATTAAGCTACTTTTCAAAATATACCTTATTTACCTATTTTCATTTTATGCAATGAGTTAACTCCTTATTCTTATAAGAAGTCAACAATAAGCAATTCATAACTTGGTTAAAGACTTGCATATTTCTAAATCAATGTTGGACAGGCTAGAATTAATGTTCGATTCTGCCTATGCATGATTCTGCTTATTATTCTGAAATGAATTCTTACAAATTACTTTTGAGAACGTGTAGGCTGTTCTTTGGCAAACCTGGGCAGCAGAGCAGGTTAGATAGGGAAAGTAAAGCAAAAAGCCTTCAAACTGCTGGTTTGAAGGCTTTTTGGTAATTTGGTTTTAAACTTGTAGCGGGGAGCAGAATCGAACTGCCGACCTCAGGGTTATGAATCCTGCGCTCTAACCATCTGAGCTACCCCGCCGAATTGTGGTGCAAATGTAGGAGAAAGATTTATAACCGCACAAGTTTTTTTGTATAAAAAATTTTCTTTTAATTGAAGAAGCATATCCGCCCCACCTTAAACTACACCCTAACACACTTTTAACTTTATTGTCCTATGAGTAAGATAAAGTTCATTAGAGAGTACTCTCTGAATGCATCGCCTAAGATGCTGTACCCTTACCTGAGCACGGCGTCTGGTTTGTCTCAGTGGTTGTGTGATGCTGCCAAACAGATAGGGGACCGCAAATACAACCTGGTTTGGGATAACCAGGACCATATTGCGGAAATGACGAGCCACCGGATGAACAAGTCTGTGAGATTCACCTTCCCGGGCACAAACAAAGGTACTTCCCATGACTACAGTTACATTGATTTCTCAATTGAATCTGGTGAACTGACGCAGGAACAGTTTTTGCGCGTTGTAGATTACACAGACGTGGGAGACGTGGAGCAACTCACTGAGCTTTGGGATAACCAGGTGTTGACCTTGCGGGAGTTGATAGGAGGATAGCAGGCCTTTCCGCCGCTTTTTGTAAATTGGGCCACTTTTCCTGAAAGCGGGCTCAAAACCCACGGCCTGTGCTGAAGGAAGCGGTAACACTACATGAAAAAATTAGATAAGCTTATTCTTAAGTCCTTTATTGGGCCTTTTGTTCTCACCTTTGCCGTTGTAGAGTTCATTCTGTTGTTGCAGGTAATCCTCAAATACCTGGATGACCTCATCGGGAAGGATTTAGGGGTAGCCGTGATTTCAGAGCTGTTGTTTTACTTCAGCCTTAACCTGGCGCCCATGGCTTTTCCGTTGGCCATTCTGCTCTCGTCCCTTATGACCTTCGGGAATTTGGGCGAGCACCATGAACTAACGGCCATTAAAACTTCGGGCATCTCGCTGGTCCGGACCCTTCGGCCGGTTTTCCTGTTTGCGGTGCTGCTCACCATTGCCGCCTTTTTCTTCCACAACACCATCGTGCCCAAGGCTAACCTTAAGGCTTATAGCCTCATGTGGGACATACGGCAGAAAAAACCCTCCCTTGACCTCAAAGAAGGCTCTTTCTACAATGGGCTGCCTAACCGCAGTATCAGGGTAGGGAAGAAGTTTGAGGATGGTCAGACTCTCAAAGACATCATGATCTATGACCACTCCAATGGGCAAGGGAATGCTGTGGTCATGCTCGCCGATTCAGGCAAAATGTACACCCAGTTCAATGACCAATATCTGGTGCTGGAAATGTTCCATGGCAAAACCTTCGCGGAAGAGCGCCCCAGCAGTTCTACTGGGTTCAGCCAGAGCACGGGCTATCTGCGGCAGGCTTTCACCAAGAACAAGATTGTGGTGAACCTGGCCTCCTTCCAGATGATCAGGAGCAATGCGCAGTGGTTCGCGGATAACAAGATGATGAAGAACATCAATCAGCTTACTCAGGTAACAGACTCACTGCAGAAACAGATTACCAAAGAAACCACCCTGTTGGAGCCCAATGTCAGGCCTTTTTACTCGCACTTCAGCACTGTAAAAGCCACCGATACGCTCAAGATCAAGGTAGACCCCAAAAGACTCTCTCCCAAGATTACGCTGCAGGATGTGCAGACGGCGGCCAACTCGGCCCGTAACGTGAAAAGCTTCACCAGCTCGTACGCCTCCAGGCTCACCACCATCCAGCGGGAGCGCAACAACTACGAGATTGAGATTTACCGCAAATTCACCCAAGCCTTCGCCTGTTTTATCATGTTCCTCATAGGGGCGCCACTGGGGGCCATTATCCGGAAGGGTGGATTAGGCATGCCGGTGATCATTTCCATCGCCTTTTTTATTGTGTATTACGTACTTAGTATTTTGGGGGAGAAGTGGGGACGAGAAGGTGTTTGGCCGGTAATGGTGGGAATGTGGGCCGCAAATCTAATCTTGCTGCCCATCGGGCTCTTTTTCCTCTACCAGGCCCGTAACGACTCTAACCTGTTGGAATTTGATTTCTGGCGCAAGCTAACTGCCAGATTTAGGCCCAACAGCGCGCAGTAAAAGAAATAACCGCTCTTTATTACAATGAAATATTTGAATATAAGGGTTTGTTTACTAACTTTGCGCCTTATAATCTGAACTGCGATAAAAAGAAAAGTACAGTTACACGCAATGAAATTAACTACCGAAGCGAAAAAAGAAATCTTCCAAACCAGCGGTTTTTCAAAGTCAGCCACCGACACCGGTTCTGCTGAATCACAAATCGCCTTGTTTACTGCCAGGATTAATCACCTGACAGAACACCTTAAGTCGAACAAAAAAGACTTCTCCACTCGTTTGGGTCTTTTGAAACTGGTTGGTAAGAGAAGAAGATTACTGAATTACCTCACTAAAACCGACATTACGCGCTACCGCGCTATTATCGCTGAATTAGGCATTCGTAAATAATCCACATAGAAAGATTAGGGAATTCATTAATAAGGATTCCCTAATCTTTTTTATTGCCTCTGCTTTCCCTTCTTGCTCTTAGCGCCCTGGGCTGTCTGCCTGTGGGTGCATTTTACTTTGATTGCATTTATATCAAGACCGATGTCATATAACGCTATAAATAAAACTATCCGCATGGCCAATGGCCGTGACATAACTATTGAGACTGGTAAGCTTGCCAAACAGGCAGACGGTTCTGTTGTGGTAAGATGCGGAAATGCTATGCTGCTGGCAACAGTGGTATCTAATGTTGGTGCCCGGGAAGGAGTTGATTTCCTTCCTTTGTCTGTAGATTACCAGGAGAAATTCGCTTCTTCCGGTAAAATCCCTGGTGGTTTCCTTAAAAGAGAAGCCCGTCTTTCTGATTATGAAGTATTGATCAGCCGTTTGGTAGACCGTATCCTGCGGCCTATGTTCCCAGACGATTATCATTCCGAGACCCAGGTGATCATCAACCTGATCTCTGCTGATTCTGAGGTGTTGCCAGATGCCCTGGCTGCATTGGCCGCTTCTGCCGCTATCTCCGTTTCTGATATTCCATTCAATGGACCTATCTCTGAAGTGCGGGTGGCCCGCATTGACGGTGAATACCAAATTAACCCTTTGCTTTCTGACCTGAAGCGCGCTGATATCGACCTGATTGTAGGTGGATCTGCTGACAGCGTAGCCATGGTGGAAGGTGAGATGAGCGAGGTGTCTGAAGAAGACATGCTGGATGCCATCAGAGTAGCGCATGACGCCATCAAGATTCAGGTGCAGGCTCAGGTAGAATTAGCGCAGGAAGTTGGTAACACCACCAAGCGCGAATACAGCCATGAAACCAATGACGAAGAACTAAAAGAACTGATCTTCAAAGCTGCTTACGACAAAGCGTACGCTGTTGCCGCCGCTGGTAACAACGTGAAAGCCCAACGCAAAGAAGCGTTCAAAGCCATCAAAGAGGAGTTTGTTGCTGGATTACCAGAAGACCATACCTATGACCCTGCTTTGATCAGCAAATATTTTCATGATGCTGAGAAAGAAGCAGTCCGTGACGCCGTATTGAAAGAGCGTCGTCGTCTGGATGGCCGTTCTCTGGAAGAAATTCGTCCTATCTGGTCTGAAGTAAACTACCTGCCATCTGCGCACGGTTCTGCCATCTTCACCCGCGGTGAGACCCAATCTTTGACCACCGTTACCTTAGGTACTAAATTAGATGAGCAGATGATTGATGGAGCCATGTTCTCTGGCTACAACAAATTCATGTTGCACTATAACTTCCCGCCGTTCTCTACCGGTGAGGCCAAACCGATGCGTGGTACTGGCCGTCGTGAGGTGGGTCACGGAAACCTGGCCATGCGTTCCTTGAAAAAGGTATTGCCACCGGAAGACGAAAACCCATACACCATCCGTATCGTGTCTGATATCTTGGAGTCAAACGGTTCTTCTTCTATGGCTACTGTTTGCGCCGGTACTTTAGCGTTGATGGATGCCGGTATCCAGATCTCTGCCCCGGTTTCAGGTATTGCCATGGGCTTGATCATGGACGAGGAGTCTGGCAACTTTGCCGTTCTTTCTGACATCCTGGGTGACGAAGATCACCTGGGTGACATGGACTTCAAAGTGACCGGAACTGCCAAAGGTATCACTGCTTGCCAGATGGACATCAAAGTGAAAGGTCTTTCTTTTGAGATCCTGGGCCAGGCCTTGGCACAAGCCAGAAACGGTCGTCTGCATATCTTGGGCGAGATGAACAAAACCATCGCGCAGCCTAACGCCGACTTCAAACCACATACACCACGTTCTACCAATATTATTATTGACAAAGAATTCATCGGGGCTATCATTGGACCGGGTGGTAAAGTAATCCAGCAGATCCAGCGCGATTCTGGTGCGGTTATCCAGATTGAAGAGAAAAACGACAAAGGCTATGTGAACGTGTTCGCCACGAACCAGGATGCCATGCAGTTGGCAGTCTCTAAAATCAAAGCAATTGTTGCCGTTCCGGAAGTGGGCGACACCTACACCGGTAAAGTGAAATCTATCCAGCCATACGGCGCGTTTGTGGAGTTCATGCCAGGCAAAGACGGTCTGCTGCACATCTCTGAGGTGAAGTGGGAGCGTTTGGAAAGCATGGAAGGTGTGTTGGAATTAGGCGAGGAAATCCAGGTGAAACTGGTTGACATCGATCCTAAGACCGGCAAATTCAAACTTTCTCGCAAAGCCTTGTTGCCCAAACCTGAGCGCCAGGAGTCTGCTCCTAAAAAAGCCTAAGCACTAGCTTCTTACAACCCGGTTCAGCACGTTCAAAAATTGAACATGCAGGGCCGGGTTTTAGGGCTGATTAATTTAAATCGGCTTTAAAATAGGAGAGTTAGCAGGTGTTTTGGATTTAAGAGAACTTTTGGAGCCTAGGGAGGTGTTATCCCAGCAGCCAACCAATACAGAGATTTACACAGATAGAAATACACTCCAATGAGACAGCTGAAAATAAGCAAGCAGATTACCAACCGCGAAAGCCAATCCCTAGACAAGTACCTGCAGGAGATTGGTAAGGTGGACTTGCTCACCCCAGACGAGGAGGTAACGCTTGCGCAGCGCATCAGAGAAGGCGACCAGTTCGCCCTCGAGAAATTAACCAAGGCTAACCTTCGCTTCGTGGTGTCGGTGGCAAAGCAATACCAGAACCAGGGGCTTTCCCTGGGTGACTTGATCAACGAAGGCAACTTAGGCTTGATCAAAGCAGCAAAACGTTTTGATGAAACCCGTGGTTTCAAATTCATCTCCTACGCCGTTTGGTGGATCCGTCAATCTATTCTGCAGGCTTTGGCTGAGCAGTCAAGAATTGTGCGTCTTCCTTTGAACCGTGTTGGTTCTTTGAATAAAATCTCCAAGTCTTTCTCAGAACTGGAGCAGAAGTTTGAGCGTGAGCCGTCTCCGGAAGAAATTGCCGAAGTACTGGAACTGACTACCGCTGAGGTAGTGGATACCTTGAAGATCTCCGGCCGCCACGTGTCTGTGGATGCCCCTTTCGTACAAGGTGAGGAAAACCGCTTATTGGACGTACTGGAAAACGAAGACGAAGAGTCTCCGGACACCGGCCTCATGAACGACTCCCTTCGTAAAGAGGTACAGCGGGCCCTGTCAACCTTGACCAAACGTGAAGCAGACGTAATCACGCTTTACTTCGGGTTGAACGGTGAGCACTCCCTTACCCTGGAAGAGATTGGTGAGAAATTCAACCTGACCCGTGAGCGTGTGCGTCAGATTAAAGAGAAAGCCATCCGTCGTTTACGTCACACATCCCGCAGCAAGGCCCTTAAACCTTACTTGGGATAGTTTAGTGAAAACATCTCCAAAGCCTTGGTTCTCACCGGACCAAGGCTTTTTGCTTTTACAGGCTGCAGAATTCCAACATTGCAGTTTTATGCCTGTTTTGTAAAAAGTACATCTAAACTGACTGGGTTAAACCTTAGGCTAAGCTACCTGTCTAAAGAATGTTTTGACAGGCAAGAATTGTTCTTGCCTACAATTTGTTCTATTCTAAAGGCCCAAATGGCAGATGAAATGTGTTTTAGGCTTGATAATGAAATATTTACGCCGAATCACTTCTTTACTAGCCCCAGAGGGTACCGGCTCATCTGCCGGTGTCTTTAAAATAATTCGTAATATTGCACTCCCAAATTATTACCTGATATGGAAAACCAAAAGGAGCGCGTAAAGTGTCTGATTATAGGTTCCGGCCCGGCCGGATATACCGCCGCTATTTACGCCTCACGGGCCGGTCTTAAACCGGTTATGTACCAGGGCTTGCAACCTGGTGGTCAGTTGACCATTACCAACGACGTAGAAAATTATCCTGGTTACCCAGAGGGCATCAACGGCCCGCAGATGATGGAAGACTTCCGTCAGCAGGCAGCCCGCTTCGGAGCCGATATCCGCTATGGCATCGCTACTTCCGTTGATTTCTCCGGAAAGCCCCACAAAGTGACCATTGACGATCAGAAAGAAATAGAGGCAGACACTGTGATCATCGCCACTGGCGCCTCGGCTAAGTGGCTGGGCCTGGAGTCTGAGTCAAGGCTGAATGGCAGCGGCGTTTCTGCTTGCGCGGTTTGTGACGGGTTCTTTTACCGTGGTCAGGAAGTGGCCATTGTAGGTGCTGGAGATACCGCCTGCGAGGAAGCACATTACCTTTCTAACCTCTGCTCCAAGGTGTACATGATTGTACGTCGCGATGAGATGAAAGCTTCCATCATAATGCAGAACCGGGTGAAACACACGCCTAATATTGAGATCATCTGGAACAGCGTGACCGAGGAAATCCTTGGGGAACATGCGGTAGAGGGTGCTCGCCTTAAAAACACGGTGACCGGTGAGATCACGGAACTGAAGGTGAGCGGCTTCTTTGTGGCCATCGGGCATGAGCCCAACTCTAAAATCTTCCAGCCTTACCTGGAACATGATGAGAGCGGTTACCTTAAGACTATTCCGGGCACGTCCAAGACCAACATTGACGGGGTGTTTGCCTGCGGCGATGTGCAGGACAACGTGTACCGCCAGGCGGTGACCGCCGCCGGAACCGGATGTATGGCCGCCCTGGACGCCGAACGATACCTGGCCTCTTTGGAGGAGTATTAAATAAAGGAGAACAAGCCGCTATGTGTTGCCAAAGCAATAAAATAGGGGCTTGTTCAGTTTTAAAGCCGGACCTGAGAAAGTTCAGCTCTGGTGATTAATAGGATTAAATGTTTATAAGGAAGCTACTTTTACTTCTGCTGCTGACGGGCTTTGTCCTTACCGGACATGTGGCCGAGGCGCAGAGGAAAAGAACCAATAAAGACTTGTTCAGGAGGAAGTCTCCCCGGATCAAACCCGTGAAGCCTGAAACGCAGGTGGAGGTGAAGCAGGAGACCCAGCAGGACAAAGACAAACCCAACCGGTCAGAATTCAATCCGGTTAAGAAACTTTCCATCGTCAGCGAAGACACCAGTTCCCTGAACCTGGGCGAGCAGAGCATTGTGGAGATGTCTGAGCAAATTCAGATGGATGATAGTGCCTGGGTCAAGATTGCGGCCTATTACGCTATCTGGGACACCCATAACCTGAACCCTTACCGCAAAGACGGTCGCCAGATTCAGGACACCATCGCGCTTACCCTTTATGACAAGAAGCACCCGTACAAGATGCCGCTGGTGAAAACCCCGGTGACGTCAGATTTCGGGTTCAGGGGCTACCGCTGGCATTACGGCACTGACCTGGACCTGGATACCGGCGACTCGGTGAAGACGGCTTTTGACGGGGTGGTCCGCATCTCTAAATGGGACGGCGGTGGCTACGGGAATTACCTGGTGGTGCGACACGTCAATGGACTGGAAACAGTGTACGGACACTTGAGCAAACCCATCGCCAAAGTAGGGCAGTACGTGAAAGCAGGCCAGCTGATCGGCTGGGGCGGAAGCACCGGACGCAGCTCGGGACCGCACTTGCATTACGAGGTTCGCTACGAAGGAAACCCCATTGACCCCGAAGAGATGTATGATTTTCCTGAGTACCTCTTGAAAGGCGAGAACTTTAAGGTGACCTCAGCACTCTTCAACTACTACAACCGCGCAAAAAAGAAATCTTCTTACGGGGCAAGCCGGGCCAGAAAAGTGGTGTACCACAAAGTGAGAAGCGGTGAGGTGCTGGGAACCATTGCCCGTAAATACGGGGTAACCGTATCGCAGATTACGCGCCTCAACCACATCAGCAGCAGAACAACCCTTCGGCCGGGCCGTAATCTCCGCATCAAATAAGATACTCCATGAAGCTTGACATACTGGCATTTGCCTCTCACCCAGACGATGCCGAACTAGGTTGCGTTGGAACCCTGCTGGCCCATAAAGCCCAAGGCAAGAAAGTAGGAGTGGTGGACCTTACCCGCGGAGAACTGGGCACCCGTGGAACCCCCGAGATCCGCGCCCAGGAAGCTGCTGATTCGGCCAGAATCCTGGACCTGGATGCCCGGGAGAACCTGGGTTTAGCCGATGGTTTTTTCCGGAACGATGAGGAACACCAGCGCAAAGTGATTCAGGCAGTAAGGAAATACCAGCCCGAGATCGTGCTCATGAATGCTATCCATGACCGCCACCCTGATCACGGACGTGGCAGTCATTTGGTCTCTGAAGCTTGTTTCTATTCTGGTCTACGGCGGATCAAAACGCAGGATGAGAACGGTGAAGAGCAACAGGCCTGGCGCCCCAAAGCCGTCTACCACTACATTCAGGACCGGTTCATCTCGCCTGATCTGGTGGTGGACATTACGCCGTACTGGGAGAAGAAGGTAGAGGCTATCAGGGCTTTTAAAACCCAGTTCTTCACCCAGGACAGCCCCAACAACGACGAACCTGCCACCTACATTTCCTCTCCTGAGTTCCTGCGCTTCATAGAAGCCCGCGCCTTGGAGTTAGGCCATGCCATCGGGACCACCTACGGCGAAGGTTTCACCAGGGAGCGGTTCATAGGAGTAAAGAACCTCTTTGATTTGATTTAAACCAAATAGATAGTAAAACCAAGGAGTCCCTTTTAAGCCTGTTTTCTTAAAAACGGGCTTAAAAGGGGCCCATTGGTTTTACAAGTTTGTTTTCTTGTTTTAACCTGGATTTAAAGTCTTTACCCTTCGCAATACCGCTTGCTCCAAAGGCCTCGTAGAGTTTGGATTACTTGCGAGCGTCTGTGCCAATTGCTTTCCCAATTCGCCAATCAGGAGATTGGCTGTCCACTAGTGCGTAGAGCGCTGCCGCTAACTCTACGCAAAACTCTCGTACATCCTTTTATAACCACAATAACAAAGCCCTGCGTTTAAAGCCTACTTTGAGAAAATAGGCTTTAAACGCAGGGCTTCAGTTTGCAATAACGTAGGCTACTTCAAGCGGTTCTTCCGCCAGTCAGACATGGTTCCGTTGTTTGAGGTTGAGGTTGAAATACCTGAAGTATTCGCTTTTTTGGTTTGTCCTGCGAAAAGGGCGGCCAATACGGCGGCTACTTCAGCTTCGTCCTGGGAAGGAGCCGGTTTCAACACAGATGGGTCTTGGAAATAGCGCTCAATGAACTTGGTGTCAAAGTCTCCGGACCGGAAAGCCTCATGCTCCATCACAAATCTCCCGAAGGGCAACGTGGTTTCAATTCCGGTGATCTGGTATTCATCAATGGCTCTGATCATTTTTTCAATGGCTTCCTGGCGGTCCTTGCCAAAGGTGACCAGCTTGGCGATCATTGGGTCATAGTAGATGGGAATCTCCATACCTTCCTCAAAACCATCGTCCACGCGCACGCCTAAGCCCTGGGGCCGTTTGTAGGTGGTGAGGGTTCCTATGTCTGGGAGGAAGTTGTTGGCCGGATCTTCGGCGTATACGCGTAGTTCCATGGCGTGGCCAGTGATGGTAAGGTCTTCCTGGGAAAAGGGAAGGGGCGCACCCTGGGCAATCTTGATCTGCTCCTTTACCAGGTCCAGTCCGGTTATCTGTTCTGTTACCGGGTGCTCTACCTGTAGACGGGTGTTCATTTCCAGGAAGAAGAAGTTCTTGTGCTCGTCCAGCAGGAACTCTACGGTACCGGCGCCCACATAATCACAGGCTTTGGCCACGTCCACAGCGCAACGGCCCATGGCGGACCGCAGCTCTGGGGTGAGAACCGAGGAAGGTGCTTCCTCAATTACTTTCTGGTGACGGCGCTGGATGGAGCACTCGCGCTCAAACATGTGCACAATATTACCGTGGGTATCACCCAAGACCTGAATCTCAATGTGACGCGGCGACCCGATATATTTCTCTATGAAAACGGCTCCATTTCCGAAGGCTGAGGTGGCTTCGCTAACCGCAAGTTGCATCTGCTGCTCAAAGTCAGAAACGCTTTCTACCACGCGCATGCCTTTTCCGCCCCCTCCGGCACTGGCTTTGATCAAGATTGGAAACCCTATGTTGGTGGCAATTTGCTTCGCTTCCTCAATATCGGTGATGGCATACTCGGTGCCGGGCACCATGGGGATGTTGTAATGGGCCACGGCGGCTTTGGCGGCTAGCTTGCTGCCCATGAGTTCAATAGCCTCGGGAGAGGGCCCGATGAAGGTAATTCCGGCATCCTGGACCTGCTGCGCGAAAGTGGCATTCTCAGAAAGGAAGCCGTAGCCAGGGTGGATGGCGTCTACACCCAGGCGCTTGCAAACGTCTATGATCACATCGGCCCGCAGGTAGGAAGCGCTGGAGGCGGGCGGACCCACGCAGACAGCCTCATCCGCGAAACGCACGTGCAGGGCCTGGCGGTCGGCCTCAGAATAAATGGCCACGGTTTTAATGCCCATCTCGCGGGCTGAGCGCATTACTCTCAAGGCTATTTCTCCGCGGTTGGCTACCAGCAGCTTTTCAATTTTCTTCATGTAGGCAAGTAGAGTTGGGTTCGTTCTTCAAAGAAAGTTCATTCCGGGCAAAGTTAAAAGGCGTTTTTACTCCGGCATTCTGGCACTGACTTTGTAATTGTTTACATTCAATGTAAATTTGCCTACCTTTTAGGTTTATACTTATTGATTTAAGAAGGAAGTTTCACGGCCTTCACATCATTAACCGCCATAACATTATCTAAAGTGGATCTATTTGAAAAGTTATTAGCCAACCGCGGACCGCTTGGCAGCCATTCTCACTATGCGCACGGATATTTTACGTTCCCTAAACTTGAGGGCGAAATCGCGCCGCGCATGACCTTTAGGGGAAAACAGGTGCTTACCTGGAGCTTGAACAACTATCTGGGCCTGGCCAACCACCCAGAAGTACGTAAAGCCGATGCTGACGCCGCCGCTGAGTTTGGAATGGCTTTACCAATGGGTGCCCGCATCATGTCTGGTAACTCCAATAACCACGAGCGTCTAGAAAGCGAGCTGGCCGAGTTTGTACAGAAAGAAGATGCTTTTCTCTTGAACTTCGGGTACCAGGGAGTGGTGTCTATCATTGATGCCCTGGTCGACCGTCACGATGTGATTGTGTATGACGCGGAGTCCCATGCCTGTATTATTGACGGGGTGCGTCTGCACCAGGGCAAGCGCTTTGTGTACCAGCACAACAACATGGAAAGCCTGGAGAAGCAACTGCAGCGTGCCACTCGTTTAACCAACGAGACGGGCGGCGGTATCCTGGTGATCACCGAAGGCGTATTTGGCATGAGCGGCAACCTGGGCAAACTGCGCGAAGTAGTAGCCATGAAAGAGAAATACAGCTTCAGACTGTTTATTGATGATGCCCACGGTTTCGGGACTATGGGTAAAACTGGGGCCGGCACCGGTGAGCACCTGGGTGTGCAGGACGGTATTGATGTTTACTTCTCTACGTTTGCCAAATCAATGGCCAGCATTGGCGCGTTTGTGGCCAGCAATGAGCAGGTAATTGAATATCTCCGCTATAACATGCGTTCCCAGACGTACGCCAAATCCCTACCCATGACCTTGGTAGTGGGTGCCCTGAAGCGCCTGGAGTTGCTGCGCACTAAACCAGAGTTGAAAGACAACCTCTGGACCGTTGTGAATGCATTGCAGTCTGGCCTGCGGGAGAAAGGCTTCAACATTGGTACTACCGAGTCTCCGGTAACGCCTGTGTTGTTGAACGGCCAGATTCCTGACGCTACTGCGCTTACCCTTGATTTACGGGAGAATTACAATATTTTCTGCTCTATTGTGGTGTACCCGGTAGTGCCTAAGGATGTAATTATGCTACGCCTTATCCCAACGGCCGCCCACACCCTGGAAGATGTGGCAGAAACCATTTCTGCTTTCGAAGCCATTTCGGCTAAGCTTGACAAAGGGCTTTACACAAAAACCTCAGTTCCTGCCTAGAAAGGGACTTTTTAAGAATTTAATACAAACGCTTATTTTTTTGCACCTTATTTTAAAATTCCTATATTAGAGCCATTAAACAACATGTTAAACCATTTAAACAAGCTCTAATGAACAATTTTTCCAAACTTAAGGATCTGGTTCTTTCCCTGGAAGCCGACTTCGAGAAATTCTACGACAAGAAGAACTCAGCTGCCGGTACCCGTGTAAGAAAAGGCATGCAAGATCTGAAAAACATGGCCCAAGACATCCGTAAGGAAGTTCAGGACATGAAAAACAGCGAAGGCGCTGCAAAATAATAAGTTGCTCTGTTATAAGATATTATAAAAAAAGGTGGGTCCAAAAGCCCACCTTTTTTTACGCCCTTGCCTAAAAAGGAAATCTCCTATTTCAGGGCCGTTTTCAAGAGAACAGGCCAGAAATAGGAGATAAATAATAACACGGCTTTTTAGGCCAACTTAGGTCATTACACTGCTTTCACCAGGTAGTAATTCTTCTTTCCTTTCTGCACTACCAGGTATTTTCCTTGCAGCAGATCCTGGCTCAGTGCCTCGTCTGGTTTGCCCACTTTCTGGCGATTGATGCTAACGCCGCCGTTCTGGATCATTTTTTTTGCCTCACCTTTTGACTCAAAAATCTGGTTCTGGGTCAGCTCTGAAAGAAAGTCCACAGAGAGGGTTTCCGCGGTTAAAGAATCTTTGGCTACCTCAATCTGGGGCACGCCTTCAAACACGGCCAGCAGGGTAGACTCCGGTAAACCGCGAAGGGTTTCCAGATCGCCTTTCCCGAACAGGATCTGTGAGGCCTCCACTGCGGCCTCGTATTCCTCAGCGGAGTGCACGGTGGTAGTCACTTCTTTGGCCAGGGCTTTCTGCAGCACACGCAGGTGCGGCGCCTGCTGATGCTCGGCTACCAGGGCTGAAATGTCTTCCTGCGTCAATAAGGTAAAGCGCTTTACCAGTTTCTCGGCTTCTTCATCGGCTACGTTGAGCCAGAACTGGTAGAACTTGTAAGGCGAGGTCATGTTAGGGTCCAGCCATACGTTGCCGCTCTCAGACTTCCCGAACTTGCTGCCATCGGCTTTGGTCACCAGGGGAGTAGTGAGGGCAAAGGCTTTGCCGCCTTCCATGCGCCGGATGAGCTCGGTACCAGAGGTGATGTTCCCCCATTGGTCAGAGCCGCCCATCTGCAGGCGCACGTTCTTATGCTTGTAGAGGTGATAGTAATCGTAGCCCTGCAATAACTGGTAAGAGAACTCGGTGAAGGAGAGACCCTCGGCGCCGTTCTCGCCTTCCTGAGCGGTAATGCGCTTCTGCACAGATTCCTTCTTCATCATGTAGTTCACCGTAAGGTGCTTGCCCACGTTGCGCAGGAAGTCCAGGAATGAGAACTCCTTGAACCAGTCATAGTTGTTCACGATCTCGGCGGCATTGGCTACGCCGTCAAACTGCAGGAACTTCTCCAGTTGTTTTCTGATGCCTTCCTGGTTTGCGCGCAGAACCTCTTCTGAGAGTAGGTTACGCTCCGCGTTCTTTCCAGATGGGTCCCCGATCATGCCGGTGGCGCCGCCTACCAGGGCTATTGGTTTGTGGCCCGCCCGCTGCAAGTGTACCAACAGCATAATGGTGGCCAGGTTGCCTATGTGGAGCGAGGAGGCGGTAGGGTCAAAGCCTATGTAGCCAGTGGTCATGCCTGCGTTCAGTTGTTCTTCAGTACCGGGCATGGTGTCCTGCAACATGCCGCGCCAACGCAGTTCTTCAATTAAATTCATGTGCTTCTAGTTTGCTTGCGCCAAAGATAAGAATCTTTTAAAAGGAGGGGGTAGTTGCCTGTTGTTCCTAATTAGTTTTTAGAGGAAGGTGCCAGAGGAAAAGGATGATCCTTTCCCCAGGCAGGCAATTTGCCTGAATCTACGATTTGAGGCTGTCTTAATAGAAAGTGCCCGAAAACCTAAAATCCCGGGCGCTTGAACAAGGCACACTTATCACGAACAACTAACAACTAAAAACTAAAAATGGGTAACTTTGGGATTCCGTTACTTTCCACTTCCCAGAGACCCACTATCCATGGCGCTTACCGCAGACGATATCCTGAAGCAACTGAAGAACCGTGAGTTCGCCCCTGTGTATTTCCTGCAGGGCGATGAACCGTACTACATTGACCTTATCTCTGACTACATTGAGCAGCACGCCCTGAATGACATGGAGAAAGGCTTCAACCAGGTGGTGATGTACGGCAAGGACACAGATGTGCCCACCGTGCTGCTGCAGGCCAAGCGTTTTCCCATGATGTCTGACCGGCAGGTGGTGATTGTGAAGGAGGCGCAGAACCTGCCTAACCTGGAAGCTGATCCCGAGAAGGACCCCGCTGCTAAACAACTGGAGGCCTACCTCACCAACCCGTTGCCCTCTACCATCTTGGTATTCTGCCACAAGCATAAAACTGTGGATGGCCGCAAACGGCTGGGCAAACTGCTGGGCAAGCAGGCGGTGTTCCTCACCACCAAGAAACTCTACGACAACCAGGTGCCCGGCTGGATAAACCAGTTCATCAAGAGCAAGAACCTCATGGCTTCGCCGCAGGCGGTCATGATGCTGGGCGAGTTCATCGGCTCGGATCTTTCCCGTTTAGCGAACGAAATTGAGAAATTGTCCATTAACCTCAAGCCCGGCCAGACCATTGATGAGAAGCTGGTGCAGGAGAACATCGGCATAAGTAAAGAATATAACATTTTTGAACTGCAGAATGCCTTGGTACGCCAGGATGTGCTCAAAGCCAACCGTATTCTCAATTACTTTGAATCAAACCCCAAGGATAATCCGCTCATCCCAAACCTGGTGCTGCTTTTTTCCTTTTTCTCCAAAATGATGACCCTGCACCTACTGCCGCAGATCACGGAACAGACCGTAGCCAAAGAGTTGGGTAACCGCGGCTTCCTTGCCAAAGAGTACCTGCAGGCCCTCAGGGTGTACCCATACCGCCGCGTGCTGCAGATCATTCAGTTCATCCACGTAGCGGATTTGCAGAGCAAAGGCATTGAGGGTGGCTCAATGTCAGACGCAGCTATCCTCAGGGAGTTGGTGTTTAAGATGCTGCACCCGGTGCCGGTTTACAGCTAGAATCCGTTTAGGGGCCGTTTTCCGGAAATCGGTGTAGAAACAGGAATTTTTGTAGGCGGCCTACATGCTAAAACTGCTATATTTAACGTTCGCAGCTAGAGACGGTTTGTTCAAATAAGCTGGTTTCTTTCGTTGCATTTTTCCTAATTTTGAAGGACAGGCCCGCCGGAACAGAGCAGATTCTGTTCACCGTCAGGCATCGGCCTTAAGCCTAATTGACTATGAAACTACCTCACAAGTTAGCCCTGGCTACCGCCTTGCTGGGAGGGACTCAGGTTGCCCACGCACAGCAATCCCTGACCTTCCGCTCAGAAGAGCGATTTTTCCAGGAAGGGTTAGAATTGTTTGACCGCGAGAAGTTCGGGGCAGCCCAGCAGGCCTTCGCCCAGTACATCCGCCTCATCCATGACCCGCTGAGAACCGCCGATGCCCAGTATTATTACGCCGTGAGCGGCCTGCACCTGTTCCACCCCGATGCGGAGCAGCTGGTGTTGCAGTTCGCCTCGCGGTACCCGGCGCACCCTAAGGCGGCCACGGCTTTCTTTGAATTAGGCACCACCTTCTTTGACAACAAGAACTACGACAAAGCCATTGAGTACCTGGAGAAGGCCCCGGCCGATCGCCTGGACGATGCCCAACTGAAAGAATCTGACTTCAAGCTGGGGTATGCCTATTACTCCAAGAAGAACTATGCCAAGGCTAAGGAGCTGTTTGACCGCAATAAGAAAGGCAACCACAAGTATACCTATGCCTCCAGCTACTACGCCGGCTACCTGGCGTACCGCGAGGGAGACTACATTGGAGCTAAACTGGACCTGCAGGTAGCGGAGAAAGATGAGACGTACCGCCCCGTGGTGCCTTACATGCTCACCGAGGTGCTCTACAAAGAGAAGAACTTCCAGGAGGTGATCAGCTACGGGGAGAAGTCCTTGCAAATGACCCCGCCGGTGCAGAACCCCAAAGAGATAGAGGTCCTCATTGGAGATGCTTATTTCCAGCGTAATGACTTCAAGAACGCCTCCAAGTACTTCAAGAGCTACGCCCAGGGCAAGAAGTCCCTTGACAAGACGGTGCAATACAAAATGGGTATCACCGACTACAAGAACAATGACTTCAAAAGCGCAATACAGAACCTAAAGGCGGTGGCTTTCCAATCAGATTCCCTGGGGCAGAACGCCTCTTATCACCTGGGTCTGAGTTACCTCAAAGACAACAACAAGCAATTTGCTTTGGGCGCCTTTGACCAGGCCCGAAAACTCAACATTGACAAAAATGTGAAGGAGGGGGCTACCGTTAAATACGCGCAGCTCAACTATGAACTGGGGAATAACTCAGAGGTCATCAACTCTCTTGCCTCGTTCACCAAAGACTATCCAGACTCAAGGTTTAGTGGCGAGGTAGACGATATCCTCAGCGAGGCTTACCTTAACTCCAGCAATTACCTGGAGGCCATCCAGCACATTGAGAAACTGCCCAAGCGCAGCCACCGCATCAACGAGACCTACCAACGGGTAACCTATTACCAGGCCGTAAAACTTTATAACGACCAGTTGTTTCAGCAGGCCGTGGCCATGCTGGACAAGTCACTGGGATTCCCTTACAACAAGGAGATTGAGGCCGGCAGTAACTTCCTGAAAGGAGAGGCCTATTCCATTGGGCAACGCTGGCCCCAGGCCATCAGCAGCTACAGCGCCGTATTCCAGACCGTGAACTCGGGTCGCACTGAGTTTTACGTGAAGTCCCGCTACGGTATTGGATACGCTTACTACAACGAGAAGCAGTACGACAAAGCCCTGGTGCACTTCAAGGCTTACTTGAACGACAACACCATCAAAGCCGGCAACCCTAACTACGCCGATGCCATGATCCGGCTGGCGGATTGCTACTATGTGACCAAGGACTACAACCAGGCTTTGAGTTACTATGACCAAGCCATGGCTGCCCGCACCCCAGACGCAGACTACGTGTACTTCCAGAAGGCAGTAGTCTATAACCTCACAGGTCGGAGAGACCAGGCCATCCAGAGCTTACAGGCTTTGCTCAAGTCCTATCCAAAGTCCCGCTACGCCGATGACGCCGTGTACCAGAAGGGGATTATTGATTTTGAGAGCTCGAACTACGCCCCGGCCATTGCTTCTTTCACCACTTTGGTGGACAGTTACTCCTCCAGTACCTTGGTGCCAAACGCCTTGCAGAAGCGCGGGGTAGCCTACCTCAACCTGAAGCGCCAGAACGAGGCCATTGCCGATTTCAAACGGGTGATTGACCAATACCCAACCCATGAGGTAGCCAACAGTGCCTTGTACAGTCTGCAGGAAGCACTGGGCGCCACGAACGAAACCGAGCAACTGGATACTTACCTGGCCAAGTTTAAGTCGGCGAACCCAGAAAGTGATGCCTTGGAAAGCGTTGAATTTGAAGCAGCTAAGTCGCTTTACTTTAATGAAAAGTACAAGCAGGCGATTCCTAAGTTCGAAGGCTTCTTGAAGAGCTATCCGGCCAGTGCCTCAGTACCCAACGCCCGTTATTTCCTGGGTGATTCTTACCTGCGGAGCGGTGACACGGCTAGTGCCCTGCGCAGCCTCAAAGAAGTCGCCCTTGAAGGAAAGTCAGAGTACCTGAGCAAAGCCGTACAACGCGTAGCTGATATGGAGTTTGAGAACGGCAACTACACGGAGGCCGCCAATTTCTACTCCAGATTACGTGACCTGGCTGCCAACAAAAAGGAGCAGGCCAGTGCTTTGTTAGGATTGATGAAGAGTTTCTACTTCACCAGTGACTACAACAACACCATTCTCATTGCCGATGACCTGATTGCCCGGGGCAACGCCACTCTTAACGCCTATAACTCAGCCTTGCTGTACAGAGGAAAGGCTAGCTATGCCTTGGGTCGTCTGGAGCAGGCGGAAAAAGAATTCGCTACCGCAGCCACTTCGGCCACCGACATTAACGGGGCCGAGGCGCACTACCTGCTCAGCGAGATCTACTTCAAACAGAAGAAACTCAAAGAAGCCTTAGACCACGCCTTTGACTTCAGCAAGACCTTCGGTGATTATGAACTTTGGCTGGGAAAATCCTTCCTGCTCATTGCCGATGTGTACGTGGCGCAGAACGAGGCCTTCCAGGCCAAAGCCACTCTGAATTCAATTATCGAGAACTCACCGCTGGAGGAAATCAAAACCGAGGCGAAAGCGAAGCTGGCTGCATTGGAAAATAGTGTTACCCCGTCAACCAGCACCCCTAAAGAATAAGACCATGAGATATACAACTAAATGGGCGGGTGTCTCTGCTCTCTTTTTATTAGGCTTGATACCGGCCGCTCAGGCACAGCAAACGGGTTGGGGCGAAGGAAACAAACTGGAAAGCACCGAAATTGTAGTTGAGAAGAACCGTACACTGGAGCTCCCGGAGGCCAATCGTAACTTTCAGAAGTTCCTCATTCAGCCACCCACTTTGGGAGACCGCAAGGTAACGTACCGCTTCAACGAGTACCGCTTACCTGAGCATTACATAAACCTGCCCATGAAGGTGCTGGCCATAGAGTCTGAGCAACTTTCCAAGCAATATGGCAATTACGTGAAAGGCGGTCTCGGGAACTATGGTACATTCTACGGGCAGGGCTATTTCCATAATACCCGAAACGACAAGTCTTCCTTCGGGGCGCAGGTAGGGCACCTTTCCTCGGCACACGGTCCCATTGAGAACTCCGGCTCGGCCAGTAGTTACGTTCAGGGCAACGGAGAACTTTACTATGGTCCGGTAGCTGTAGGGGGCCGGGTACGGTACGAGCGTGACCAGAACTATTTTTACGGAGGAAGCAATGTTTCAGAAGTTGATAAGAACTCTATCAAACAGGTATATAACCGATTTCTGGTAGAGGGTCACTTGAACAACTTAACGGATGTGAAGAACATCTTCCATTACGATGGAAAGGTAGGGCTCATTTACACAGGAGATGATTACAACGCCAAAGAGACGCACCTGTTCGGAAGGGTAGAAACGGCTTATGACCTGAGTACCGAATCAAAGATCAAAGTGGATCTGGACCTGGCCTACACCAGCCTGAAAGGCAATGATACCTATGGCCGCGGGTTCTTCAAGGTTCGTCCGGCGTATGCCCTGAAGATGGACCGTCTGGGTTTAATGCTGGGTGCCACTATCGCCTATACCGGTGACACGGTGAATGATGCCCGTAAATTCAACGTCTACCCGGCCCTGGAGGCAAATTACCAGGTGATCCAGGACAAGTTGACCATGTTTGTGGGGGCTGGCGGAGATTTGCAGCGCAACACGCTGTTCTCCCTAAGCAAAGAAAATCCCTGGCTGAACCAAAACCTGCAGATCGCGGACGTAAACAAAGGCCTGGAAATCTACGGCGGGGTGAACGGCAGCATCAGCAAATCTGTGAATTTCACGGGCAGGGTAGCCCTCCAGAACTACCGAAACCTGTACTTCTACAACAACTCGGTAACAGATTCGGCTAAGTTTGACCTGCTGTATGACGACGGGGTAACCAAGGTGTTCCAGTTCTTCGGGCAATTGACCTTTAACCAGTCAGAGGATTTAAGGCTGGGTGCCAAGGTGGAAAGCAACAACTACACAACTACCTCATTGCGTGAACCTTTCCATCGGCCAGACATGATCGCGACGGCCTTCGCCTCATATAATCTTTCTGACAAGATTCTCTTGAACAGTGAACTTTACTATATTAGCAGTTCGTTCGGGGAAATAACCCGTACAGATGGTACTAAGCTGCTGCAAGAGACAGACAACGTGGTGGACCTGAACCTGAAGGGCGATTATCGCTTCACGCCAAGGTTCTCTGCCTTCTTAATGGGTAATAACCTGCTGGGCAGCAAGTACCAACGTTTCGTGAATTATCCAACCCAAGTAATTTCCTTTATTGGTGGGGTTACCTATTCATTCTAAAAAAATATGGTTCAAAGCCACATAAAATCGCTGCTGTACGCCTATGACTGCGTAATCATCCCCAACTTTGGGGGGTTGATTACGCATTATACGCCAGCCAAAATCCATCCGGTGAAACACATGTTTTCGCCGCCTTCCAAAAGGGTTGCCTTCAATGAGCAACTGAAGGTGAATGATGGGCTTTTGATTTCCACCCTGGCCCAGAAACAGAAGTGGCCTATGCCGCAGGCCCAGCTGGCGGTAGCGGAATTTGTGACCGAACTGAAAGAACAACTCAGAACCCAGCACCGCTTTGAGCTGGAAGACGTAGGCGTGTTCCGCTATAACGCCGAGCATAAGCTGGTGTTTGAGAATCTGGAGAGCGACAACTTCCTAGAGCAGGCTTTTGGGTTACCGGAACTGGTTGCCAAACCTATTGCCGGTAAAGAGACGCTAATCCTCAGAGGTAAATACCAGGACCAGACTCTTCAACCCGAGGAAGGCAAAAAAGCAGGAAGCAAATTCCGGAAGCTATACCGCATTGGTGCCAGCCTGGTGGTGGGTTGCGTGTCTGTGGCTACCATTTACCTGCTGTCTATGCAGGGCGATGTGGCTTTAAGCTCCCTGAACCCTGTCTCTCTGTTGACCGGTTCTGAGAACGTGGCCTCGGTTCAGAAGGAAGAAACCCAAGTTCCTGAGGTAGATGCTTTTGAGCAAGCTCAGTTAACGGAACAATATAAGTCGGCTTTACCGGTAGATCCAACGCTAGAGGAGGAACTGGCAACTGAAGACTCTCTTTTGGCCTCTTTTCCAAAAACCAGCCCTGAAACGGTAACGGAAGAAAATAAACCGGCGGAAGCATTAGCTGCGGTGAAGGAAGAAGTTGCGGTTGCTACGGCTCCGAAGGTGACTGAACCTGCTCCTTTGAAAGAAGAAAAGGTAGCCGTGGCTAAACCAATAATTAAAAAGGCGGAAAAAGCAGAAGTTGCGGAGCCTGCTACAATTAAACGCAAGACCGGCCGTTTTTACATCATCATGGGCGTGTTCTCCTCTTCAAACGGATACGCGGCCATGCACCAGAAGCGCTTTGCTAAGAAAGGTCTGGAGGCTAAGATCATTACCTCCATCAATGATACCAAACACCAACGGGTTTCTGTAGCGGACTACGCCACTGAGGCCGAGGCCTTCGCTGCATTACCGGCGTTGCGCTCTAATATCAGCAATGAACTTTGGGTATATAACTATTAACATGAATTTCTTTCTCCTTCAGATTACCACCGCTACTGACACGGCGGTGAATGTTGCCTCTAATGCCGCAGCAACCGCAGAAGCTGCTCCATCTATTTCTCTTTTAGACATGGTTTGGCGTGGAGGTTGGGTTATGGTGCCTATTTTCATCCTGGCTTTTGCGGCGGTGTTTATCATGATTGAGCGTTACCTGGCCATTAAAAGAGCCAGCAGGGAGCCTGCCAGCTTCATGGACAACGTGAAGAACCTGGTGCTCAGAGGTGATTTACAGGGCGCTAAATTGCTTTGCATACAAACCTCTACTCCGCTGAGCCGCATGATTGAAAAGGGGATCCGCCGCATTGGCTCGCCTTTGAAAGATATTGAAACCTCTATAGAGGCCGTGGGTAGACTGGAAGTTTCCCGTCTGGAGAAGAACATCAGCATTTTGGGAATTATCGCCGGTATCGCTCCCATGCTTGGTTTCGTGGGTACCATCTCCGGGGTAATCAAAATCTTCTATCAAATCTCTGTTTCTAATGATTTCGGAATCAACCAAATTTCTGGTGGTTTGTATGAGAAACTGGTGACCTCGGCAGCAGGTCTTATCGTGGGGATCATCGCCCACATTGGTTACCATTACCTCAGCCTGATGGTGGACAGAGTGGTGTTCAAGATTGAGAACAACGCATTAGAATTTACAGACTTATTACAGGAGAACTAAGCTTATGAAGCTTCGCCAAAAAAGACACTCTACCTCGCACGTAGAGACAGGGGCCATGAACGACATCATGTTCTTCCTGTTGCTGTTCTTCCTGATCGCCTCTACCATGGCCAACCCAAACGCCGTGAAATTGCTTTTGCCTAGTGCCAAGTCCTCTAAAGAAGTGGCGCAGGAACCAATCAACGTATCGGTGACCTCCACGGGGGAGTATTTCGTCAACAAGCGCCCGGTGGCGCCTGAGAACCTGGAGATGGAATTGGCCAAGGAACTGACTGGCACAAATATTGAGAAAGCCACTGTGGTCTTGCGCGTGGATGCCTCTTTGAACGTACAGAAACTGGTAGACATTCTGGAGGTGGGTTCCAAGCTGAAGGTGAAAATGATTATGGCTACGCAAAGCCCAAGTGCCGCTTCCTGATTTAGTGTATGCAGAATTCAGTAGTTAAGAAAGATCAGCTGAAAGCCCTGGCAGGTACCATCCTTTTTTACATGGTGCTTTTCGCGGTCTTCTACTTTGTGATTTTCAAGTCGCCAGATCCGCCCTTGTCCGGAGGGGAAGGAATCGTGCTTAACTATGGCTTAGACGCCGAGGGCTTCGGGGATTTGCAGACCACGGCCAGCGCCAATGCCTCAGATAACCGGGAAGACAGCAAACCGGCCCGCCAACTGGACCAACCAGCAACTCCGGCGCCAACTCCGCAACCACAGGCTCCCGCTACTGAAACCCAACAGGAGAAAGTAGTAACCACTGATGACGAAGGCCCAGTTTCCATTCCGCCCAAGGAAGAAGCAAAACCGGTGACTACGGCCCGTGAAACCCCCAAGACCGAAGTAGCCAAGCCTACACCGGTAGTGGAGAAACCCAGAGCCCTGTACCCCGGAAAATCTACCACCGCAGGTGCTAACGGAACAAACGGTACCAGCAATAAACCCACCGGCAACAACAACGGGGACCGTCCCGGCAAAGTGGGCGACCAGGGTGATCCTAACGGCTCGCTTGACTCCCGGGCGCTTTACGGCACTCCCGGCAAGGGAAACGGCGGCGGTGGAGGTGGAAGCGGCTTGAACATGCCCGGCTGGCGTTACGACGTAGCCCCAAAACCAGACCCCTTTGATGATGAAACCGGGGTGGTGAAATTCCAGATTAAGATAGACGGGAACGGGGAACTGGTAAGTGTGAAAGTACTGGAAAGCAACGTAAGCCCTAAAGTAGTGAATTGGTATAAGGAGCAAGTACAGAGAACCTCTTTTAGCCGAACCACCGGAGGCAATGCCAGCGCAGGCGCTACCGGAACCATCACCTTTATTATAAGATCCAACTAAAGACGAACTTCGTGACGTACGAACAAGCCTTAGAATACCTATATCAGCAGTTGCCGATGTTTCACCGCATCGGCAACGCTGCTTTTAAGAAGAGCCTGGACAACATTGTGGCTCTCACTGATGCCTTAGATCAACCCCAGCACAAGTTCAAAACCGTGCACGTAGGCGGCACCAACGGCAAAGGCAGCTCGTCTTCCATGCTAGCTGCTGTGCTGCAAGCGGCAGGCTACAAAACAGGCCTGTACACTTCGCCCCACCTGAAGGAGTTCACCGAGCGCATCAGGGTGAACGGGGAGATGATCTCCCGCGAGAAAGTGGCCGCTTTCACCCAACAGCACCAGGCGCTGTTTGAAGAGGTGAAGCCTTCCTTTTTTGAAATGACGGTGGCCCTGGCCTTTGACTTTTTCGTGGAGGAGCAGGTAGACATCGCCATCATTGAAGTGGGTTTAGGAGGACGGTTAGATTCCACCAACATCATAACCCCGCTAGTATCGCTTATCACCAATATCGGGTTAGACCATCAGGCCCTGCTGGGGAACACTGTGCAGGAGATTGCCGGGGAGAAAGCCGGGATCATCAAACCCGGGGTGCCGGCGGTCATCAGCACCACCCAAACCTCGGTTTCAGGCATCTTTGAGGAAAAGAGCCGCCAAACCCAAAGCCCGCTCACCTTCGCCGACCAGACGTATCGGGTAGCATTGCAAGCTACCAAAGGCTTGTCTTCTTACTACGCTATCTATAAAGGAGATGACCTTTACCTGGATCAACTGGAGCTTTCACTGCTTGGGAGTTACCAGCGCTTTAACTTACCGGGTGTTCTGACTACCGTTGAAAACCTGAATGAGCAAGGCTTTACCATTACGGAAGCACACCTGCGCGAGGGCTTGCGCAATGTACAATCGCTTACCGGCTTGAAAGGCCGTTGGCAGGTGCTGGGGCAGCAGCCTCTGACCATCTGTGACACGGGCCACAACGTTGACGGGCTTCGGGCGGTAGTGACCCAACTGCTGGCCATGCAGCCCAATCAAGTACACTTTGTTTTTGGGGCCGTGAATGACAAGGACATTGCCAGTGTGTTGCGCTTGCTGCCTATTAGTTACCGTTACTATTTCTGCGAAGCCCATATCCCGAGGGCCTTGCCAGTACAAAAGCTTTGGGAGGAGGCGCAGTTTGCTGGCTTAAAAGGTGCTGCTTACCCCACCGTAGAAGACGCTATTCTGGCCGCCAAAGCCTTTGCCCAGGAAGATGAGGTAATTTTCATTGGCGGTAGTACCTTTGTGGTTGCAGAAATACCCGAACTATAATTAATGGGCAGAGGAAAACTAGAGAAATTTGCGGTGAATGCTACCCGGGCAAACGTGGTAGAACCAGGCAAAGAGAATTTTGAGAAACTGAAAGGCCACTGGAACCGCGACTTCTTTTTAAAGGAGCAACCGCTCATCTTGGAGGTAGGTTGCGGTAAAGGCGAGTACACCGTGGGCATGGCCCAGATGTTTCCCCACAAAAACTTTATCGGGATTGACATCAAAGGCAACCGTATCTGGAAGGGGAGCTCCCTGGCCGAGGAAGCCGGTCTATACAACGTAGGTTTCCTGCGCATCTTCCTGGAGAACCTGGACCAGCATTTCGGGGAGCAGGAGGTAGACGAGATCTGGATCACCTTCCCAGACCCGCAACCCCGCAAACGCGACATCAAACGCCGGCTCACGTCCCCGCGGTTCCTGGAGATGTACGAGCGCATCCTGAAACCCGGTGGCAAGCTCCACCTAAAAACAGATAGCGAGCTTCTTTTTGACTATTCCCTGGAAGTACTGCAGGAACGCAGAGCGCCTAAAATCCTTTACACCAAAGACCTGTACGAGTCTGACCTGCAGGAGCACACAATGGGCATCTACACTACTTTCGAGAAAAAGTACCTGGAACTGGGTGTTCCAATCAAATACCTGCAGTACCAGCTTTAATGTGCTTTCATTACTGTGCTAATGAGGTAAGGTGCTAAAGTGCTTATGGTGAAATGTGAAGATTTGGAAATGTGCTGGTGTGTAAATTTCTAAATAAGATGATCCTCTGATTAGCTTTTTGATTTAGCCATAGCATAGCAGGCAAGACTTGCAGCTCTCCAATGAGAAATCCCTTTTGGGCCTGTTTTCATGAAAACAGGCCCAAAAGGGATTTCTTTTTAAAGCGAAATTACTACTTAAGGAATGAAATGGGTGCGCTTAAATTTATCTGCACAATGGCATATTTTTTAAATCTTCAAATTCCCAAATTTTCAAATCTGAAAATTAGCACATCAGCACATTGAAAAATTAGCACATTACCCTAATCTTCTAGTTGTTCGAAAATCTCCTCCAGTTCATCGAAGTTCTTAAAGCCGGGACGGATTTCCGTGCCGCCTTTGAGGGCGATCCCGGCAGGGTGGATTTTCTCCAGGGCCTCACGGGTGTTTTCCTTGGTCAGCCCGAAGCCTAGTAGGATAGGGTACTTTTTGGAAATATCGCGCAGGAAACGGAGGTTGGTATTGTCTATGAAAGAAAAGTCCTCGGAGTCAATCAGGAAGTATTCTACGTGTTGATGGTAGGTCTCCATGGTGTTGAGGAGGTTTTCCTCTACGGTGTCTTTGTCAATGAGCACGCGCAGGATAATGGGTAAAGGCAGCTCGTCCAGTTCCTCTATAAAGTAAAGCCTGTTGAGTTGCAGCATGTCTACCTTATATTCCAGCAGCAATTCCTCTAATTCCTGCGCGGGCAGGTCAGTCACTTCGCCCACCAGTTTAACGCCGGAAACCCAACCTGAGATCTCCTTGAAAGCTGCCGGGGTAAGGTGCTGCGGGTGGCCAGGTTGCAAAGAAAAGCCCAACATTTCCACGCCCATTCCGGCGCAGTAGCGGGCATCACTTAAATTGGTAATCTGGTTTACAAGAACAATTGTATTAAGTGCCATGCTTGTTTTTTGCTTGTTTTCTGGGAAAGAGCCATAAAATGGGGGTTTCCGGGTCCAAAAGTAAGCTGTTTAGGTTATGCAGCCTACAACAGCTTCATAATTTTGCGCATTTCCGGCGCTGACCCTGGTCTGTGCACTGTTAAACTTATTTTTTGTCTTCAGGGTTTTAGAAGGAGCTTTAAGTAAGTACCTGATCCTCAGCGGACGCAAAAGCGCCTTAAATTCACTATATTTGCAGCATTGTTTTTCGGCGGGACTGTGAATCCCGTTTTATTTCAGAAAAAATGAGTTCAAAAGGAAGAGTATTGGTCGCTATGAGTGGCGGCATTGATTCCTCCGTGGCAGCGGTGCTGTTGCACGAGCAGGGATACGAAGTAGTGGGTATGACCATGAAAACCTGGGACTACTCCAGTTCCGGGGGAAGCAAAAAGGAGACCGGCTGCTGCAGCCTTGATTCCATCAACGATGCCCGTGACATCGCGGTGCAGTTGGGATTCCCGCACTACATCATTGACATTCGGGAAGAATTTGGTGATTACGTGATCAACCATTTCACCGATGAGTACATTGCTGGCCGCACGCCAAACCCTTGCGTGCTGTGCAACACCCACATCAAATGGGACGCTTTGCTGCGCCGCGCCGATAAACTGGGCTGTGATTTTATAGCCACCGGGCACTACACCAACATCCGTGAGGAGAACGGCCGCTTTGTCATCTCCAAAGGAAAAGACCACAACAAAGACCAATCTTACGCACTGTGGGGAATCTCGCAGGAGAGTTTGAGCCGCACTATTTTCCCGTTGGGCCAACTGCATAAAACTGAGATCCGGCAAATGGCCATGGACCGCGGTTTTGATGCGCTGGTGAAGAAAGCCGAGTCTTACGAGATCTGCTTTATCCCGGACAATGACTACCGTGGCTTCCTGAAAAGAAGAGTGCCCAACCTGCAGGCCGAAGTAGCCGGCGGTGAGTTTGTGCTTGAGGATGGCACCGTGGTAGGCAAACACGAAGGCTATCCGTTCTACACTATCGGGCAGCGGAAAGGGCTTGGCGTGGCCCTTGGTTACCCAGCGTTTGTAACCAGAATTGAGAAAGAAACGAATAGGGTAGTGCTGGGCAATTACGAGCAATTGGCGAAGAACGGCATGAACGTGGGCAAACTGAGCATGGTCAAGTACGAGAACCTGCACGGACTGCCGACCGAAACCATCACCAAAGTGCGTTACAATGACCCAGGCACCGCTGCCACCATTGAACAGGTAGGCGACAAAATGCTGGTAAAATTCCATGCGGGCGTGAATGCTATCGCTCCTGGCCAGGCCGCCGTTTTCTACGAAGGAGACGACGTGATTGGCGGTGGTTGGATTGAAACCAGCTTTATTGTAGACTAAGAAGTCAAACAGAATATATGAAACGAATCTTGCTCTTTGTGGTCCTGTTGACCAGCCTGCTTTCCTCCTGCGGAGATGATGAAATCACCAGAGACCCAAATAGCTTGGGTTACCAGTATTTCCCCCTTGAGGTGGGACGATTCTGGATCTTCAACGTCACAGAGAACGAGTATTCCAGAAACCAGGTCACCAAAACCACTACTTTCCAGACCCGTGAACTGATCAAGGACATTACCACCGACCAGACCGGTCGTGAGTGGTTCCGGGTAGAGGTTAGCCGCAGGAATTCTCCAGAAAGTGCCTGGACCGTTTCTGGCGTGAAGCTTATCTCCATGTCTTCCACTGATCTGCGCATCATGGAAAATAACCAGACCATGGTTCATATGGTATTCCCGGTGAAGGACGGGTATTCTTTTGTTTCCAATGCTTTCAAGAATGAAGACCACGAGAACCCGGTTTATTACACCTATGCCAATTTAGGGGACGCTTTCTCAGAAAACGGTAAAAACTATGAGAATACCTTAACCTTGGTGCAGGCTGAAAGTAAGAACACTATTGAACTGGAGAAAAGAAATGAGGTTCTGGCGTTAGGAGTTGGGTCGGTTAGCCGTACTAATACAGACTATACCTATTGCGAAGATTCCTCGGGCGCAAGCTGCCCTTATGGCGAGGACTACATCATAACCGGTTCAGACCGGGTAGAATCCCTGGAAAGTACCGGAAAAGTAGATTAAGCTCTTCTTGAACAAATAGACAAAGCCTCGTTGTGGTTTCCATGACGAGGCTTTTTTGTTTATCTCCATTCACCTCTTAATAGCGCTCGTTTAGGAAAAGGCGCGTTAAACCTTACACCGCTTAGAACCAGTATTATCCTACAGATTGCTTTTTGCGGCTAGAAAGTGTTGCTTTGCATAAATAGAAAATCTTCCCTGATGCCTCATTTAATTGCCCCTTCAGTCTTGGCCGCCAATTTTGGCCAGTTAGACCGTGATGTTGAAATGCTCAACCAAAGCGCTGCCGACTGGATCCACGTGGATGTAATGGACGGACGTTTTGTTCCTAATATCTCCTTCGGGTTTCCGGTGCTGCAAGCCATCCAGAAAGTGGCCCAAAAGCCTTTGGATGTTCACCTCATGATTGAGCACCCGGAGCAATACATTGAGCAATTCAGGGATGGCGGTGCCGATATTATCTCTGTGCATTATGAGGCTTGTCCGCACCTCCACCGCACCTTGCAGCAAATCAAAGCCAGTGGCGCCAAGGCAGGGGTGGCCTTGAACCCGCATACGCCGGTCTCTCTCCTGTCTGAGGTGATCCAGGACATTGACGTGGTGATCTTGATGTCTGTGAACCCTGGTTTTGGCGGGCAGAAGTTCATCTCTAATACCTACCAGAAAATCAAAGAACTGAAATCCCTTATAACCGCAAAGCAATCATCCTGTCTTATAGAAATTGATGGTGGGGTGAATGTAGAAAATGCGCCTTTGCTGCTGAACGCGGGGGCAGATGTGTTGGTGGCCGGGTCTTTTGTGTTCAACGCGCAGGATCCCACGCAAACCATCCAGGACCTGAAACAAATCTCCATTTAAAGGTCATGCGCATGCGGACGGGTTGGTGTTGGGTTTTCTTTTTTTTACTGAGTTTACCGGCCATGGCCCAACAGGCATACCTGCAGGGCATAGTGCAGGATGCTGCCCAAAAGCCTTTGGTTGGCGCTACCGTCGGTTTGCAGGGCCATGAGATTTCCACCATCTCAGATGCCCAAGGCAGGTTTACTTTAAAGCTTGAACCCAATACCAGGTACTGGTTAGTAGTGAGCTACATAGGTTACCAGACCAAACGCGAGGAAATCCAGTTGCTGCCCCAGGAAAGGAGATTTGTCACCGTGGAGTTGCAGGAAGAAAATAGCCAGATCTCCGAGGTCAGGATCAGGGGGCGAAATCTGGAAGACACCCGAGACCAGGTAAGTATTACCCGGCTGGATCCGCGCTTGACCCAGACTTTGCCAGCCCCTTTCCAGGAATTCAATAAAATATTGCTCACACTGCCTGGCGTTACCAGCAACAATGAACTGTCGTCCAGTTACTCAGTTAGGGGCGGCAATTTTGACGAGAACCTGGTATATGTGAATGGCATTGAGGTATACCGGCCTTTCCTCAACATCAGCGGCCAACAGGAAGGTCTCAGCTTCGTGAACCCTGATCTGGTGGAGGATGTCACGTTTTCCTCGGGTGGTTGGCAGCCCAAGTACGGCGATAAACTCTCCTCTGTCCTGGACATCCAGTACCGAACACCCACTAAATTCGCGGCTTCACTTTCGGGGAGCCTGACCGGCGGATCAGTGCACGCAGAAGGCATTGCCAGCAAAGGACGGCTTGGATACCTGGTAGGCGCCCGTTATAAAACCGCAGCCTACGTGTTGAACAGCCTGGAAGTGGAAGGTGATTACCGGCCTAAGTTCGGGGATGTGCAGACGTATCTAACTTATGACTTGTCTTCTGAAGAACACCGGAAGGCAGGATTGGAACCCAGAACACAGCTCAGCTTTTTAGGTAACGTAGCCAACAACAACTACCAGGTTCGTCCTGAGACCCGCGAAACCACCTTTGGGAACCAATTCCAGATGTTGCGCCTGCTGGTAGGTTATGACGGGCAGGAACAAATGCGCTACACCACTTACCAGGGCGGATTACGGCTGAAGCATGACTTCTCGCCAGAACTCCGGACGGAATTCATTTATTCTGGGTTGTACAGCCAGGAAAGAGAATTCCGTGATCTGGAAGCGGGATACCGGTTCTGTGACGCCATGCCTACGCCCGGGGTATCGCCTTTCAACCGGTGCGCCGGAGAAAGGGGAGTGGGAACGCGGTATGAGTACTCTCGTAATCGCTTGCGGGCGGCCCTACAGACGCTGGAATTCAGAACCACCTGGTCACCATCAACCAAAAACCAGTTCAGTGCCGGTATCAAAGGCAGCCGGGAGAACATCAGGGATGTCCTGAACGAGTACTCTTTCCAGGATTCCTCGGATTACGTCTTTAATCTTACCACCTTGCAAAACGAACAGGAATTGGCTTCCTGGCGCTACCAGGGTTTTGCCCAGCACCAATGGAACTTGGACAGCCTGAAGACCCTCACGTATGGTCTACGGTTCCATTATTGGTCGGTGAATAAGCAGCTTTCCGTGAGCCCCAGATTACAGTACGCCATGCAGTTCCCAAGTCTGCCGGACTGGTCTTTTAAGCTAGCCACAGGCCTGTACGTACAAGCACCGCTTTACCGGGAGCTGCGGAATGCCCAGGGAAACCTGATTACTGACCTGAGCAATCAGCAATCCTGGCACTTCATCTCGGGCACCGAGTATCGGTTTCAGAAATGGGGGCGGCCATTCAAATTGACCGCCGAAGCTTACTATAAGTACCTGCCTTCGGTGATTCCTTATGACCAGGACAACATGCGCATCCGGTATCTGCCGCAGATAAAGGCTACTGCTTATGCCATGGGCGTTGATGTGCGGGTGAACGGGGAATTTATCAAAGGAGAGGAATCCTGGTTTAGCTTGGGTTTGCTAAGAACGCGCGAGAATCTGTCGGGTGACTCCACCATTACCACCGACCCGGAGACAGGCCAAATAGTTAAGAAAGAACCTCGCGGTTATATCCGGAGGCCCACCGATCAGTTACTTAATTTCGGGGTTTACTTTCAGGACCATCTGCCAAACAACCCCACTTTGCGCATGTACCTGAACATGGTGTTCAGTACCGGATTGCCTTTCAGTCCGCCTGGTAACCTGAGCCTGAGAAGCGGTTTCCCTGGGCCGTCGTATAAACGGGTTGACATTGGTTTTTCTAAACTCATCACCATCAGGGGTACGGAGAACTCCAGCAATTTCGGTCTTAAAAGCCTTTGGTTGAGCCTGGAAGTCCTTAACCTTATTGCCGCCAACAACGTGATCTCTTACAACTACGTGCGGGATTATAATGGCATTACTTACGCCGTGCCTAATTACCTGACAGGCCGCTTGTTCAACCTTCGTTTTATAGCCAAACTGTAGAAAACGGCCTTCAAACAGGTTGATGATAAGGTTTGCCAATAGTTGGCAGTCTCTGGATAGAATAGATTTGAAAAATCCCCATGGTAATATTTAGGTCGCTGGCTCTGGTTTCCTTATTGGTGTTTTTTAGTTGTAATCAGAAAAACAAGGTAGAAACAGAAACCATTAGTCAAATTGATAGTCTTGCCTTGGCACAAGCTCAGAGTGGCAGGCAAAATTTTCAGGTGGTGGCTGCAGAAAAAGAAAGCAACACTGAGGCCGCGAAACCAAATGCATTGTATAAAGACGAAGAGGAAATCCAAAACCTGATAAGGCAAGCCTTGAGTTGGAGCAATTCAGAAAAGGCAATAACCCTGTTACCCGCCTTGACCGATGGCAAAGGGGCCGTTTACATAGGTTTTGATATGAGCATGCACAGATCTAATCTACAGAGTCTTAGAAAAACCGGGATATTTTCGGATGAGTTTATAGAGGATTATGATAGAATAATCCTGACGCTAAATAGGAAACTCAAAAACAAAGAATTGGATGAATGGCTGGTGGGCGAACTACCAACGTTTTCCTTTGCGAATGACGTAGATCCCTGGTGCCTATGTCAAGACGTTCCCTATGATAACCCCAACCCATGGGCCTTTGTTGAGGTAGAGGCATTGATATTGAAAGATAATGAAGGGAGCTTTCAGTGGAAATGGGGTAAACTTGGATTGAACCATTCCCCAAATTGGAAGGAATTCAGGTATAGATTTAAGGTTAAGAAATTAAATGGCCAGTGGAAAGTCTCTTACCTGGAGGGATTTGACTTTGAAAAAAGCACTAAATAAATCAAGGAATGCCAAAAACATATATGAAGAAGCCTCACTAGACTGAATTCGTCGTTGTCTACACCACGAAGGCAATATTCACCGTAAAAGCAGCGAGGCCGCCCAAGTAATGGACGGCCTCGCTGCTTTTACGCCAATTTTAAAAAATAGCCTAAAAACTAATTCACTGCAAAACGCTTTTCCTTCCAGAGAACGGCGGCGTCTTCAATTTCATCGGCGTATGCTTGATACGATTCTTTAGACAGCCTACCCAGTTTCTGTGCCTTCTTGTTCAACTCAAGAGCCTCAGCGTATTCGTGCTTTTGGGCCAGCAATTTGGCTTTAAGCCAGGTATTAAAGAAATTCTCTTCAATGTTGATGGACTTATTTATCCATTCAAGGGCTTGCTCATGGTCTGAGTTCTGCTGGAGGAGGTAACCAACAGCCTGGGCCAGAATAGCCCAATCAGTCGGCTTAGCCGAGGAGAGGGAATCTTTGATGAGTTTCAGGGTCTGGCTGTGCGCGTCTACCTTAATAGGGATAACCAGTTGCTTGTTTGCCCAGTTCAAAGAAAGGCGGCCGCTGTTTGGGGTAATGTCCTGAACGGTATACTGCAGGGTTTCATGGAAGACGGACCATTGCGGGGAAAACGGAATCCGGACCATATCCTGGCTTTGATCGTAGCCATCGGTACCCCACAGTCCTTTTTGCTTGCTCAAGATCAAAGACCAATTGGTAGAATCTGTTGGCAATACAAATAAGGTGTAAGTACCAGCCGGAATTTTCTCCTGGGCAATCTGGACCTCGGTACTGAACTTAATAGTGGTGGCTTCATTGGCACCGGCACGCCAGACTTTCCCGTAAGGAACCAGTTTGCCCCAAATTTCGCGGTTCTTCACGCCGGGGGCGCCATAGTTGATGGTGATATCGGTGACTCCAATGGTGTAGGTAAGGTTGGCTCTTGGACTAGCCTGAGGTAATTTGAGCATAGTCTGGGCAAAGCCAGAGACGGTAAAGAAAAGGAGTGTGACCGCTATCAGGTATTTTCGCATAGTAATTACGGGTTGAACACTAAAACAGAACTGCTGCAACTTTTAGTCAGAAGCAAAAGGCAAACCAAATCGCCAATTTAGTTTATCCTTTTTCATGTTTAAATTGTAAAATACAAATATTACGTATTTAACTGAAGAAAACAAGTCAAAAAAGAAGACGTATCTATTTGATTAAAGGGAGAACGTACTACCTTTGGACTACATTATGAGCAGCACCTACAAAAATATTTCCCTTTCAAAAGCCGCAACCGCGGTTCATGGGGTGCATTGCCATCTTTTCCATCATTCCTCTTAGGAGGAATTATATCATCATATCGTCCATTCAGGGGCAGGGCCCCATTTAAGCCGTCGCTTTTCTCAGAGATCAGCGAATCAGCTACTATCTTTGTTTCTTCTTCTACGCTTTCAAAAGCACTTACATAATTTATGATTCGGCTAGCCATCCAGAAATCCGGGCGCCTTTCAGAGGACTCTTTGAAACTGATCCGTGAATGCGGCATCTCCTTTATCAGTACTTCTTCCAAACTCAAGACCGAAGCCACCAATTTTCCGCTTGAAATTCTGTTCCTGCGCGATGATGACATTCCCGGCTACGTAGCCGACGGTGTAGCCGACATAGGAATAGTGGGCCAGAATGTTCTGGTGGAGGAGGGTTTGCAGGAGTTGTCTGTCAAGAACCTGGGCTTCAGCAAGTGCCGTTTGTCCCTGGCGGTGTCTAAAGGAGATACTTACACCGATGTCACCTCTTTGCAGGGAAAGAACATTGCTACTTCTTACCCCAACCTGTTGCAGGAATTTTTAACTTCTAAAGGCGTACAAGCCGATATTCATACCATCAGCGGCTCGGTGGAGATTGCCCCTAGCATTGGCCTGGCAGATGCGGTGTGTGACATTGTTTCTTCGGGCTCTACTTTGATCAGCAACGGTCTGCGCGAGGTGGAAACGGTTTTCAAATCTGAAGCTGTTCTAATCGCTAACCAAAACCTGCATCAGGAGAAGAACCGCCTTTTGCAGCAGCTATTGTTTAGGATGGAAGCGGTACAGAAAGCGCAGAAGTCTAAGTACGTGGTGTTGAACGCACCAAACTCGGCCATTCCGCAGATCAAGCCGCTGTTGCCAGGCATTAAATCACCCACCATTATTCCGTTAGCCGAAGAAGGCTGGAGCTCGCTGCACTCGGTGGTGAACGAAGATGATTTCTGGGATATTATCCAGAAGCTGAAAGAAGCAGGGGCGGAGGGTATCTTGGTGGTTCCAATTGAAAAGATGATTGGGTAAGCATGAAAACCTTTCTATATCCTAAACAAGAGGAATGGGCAGCTCTTACTCAGCGTCCGGTTCAAAAGCTGGACCAGTTGCGAGCAGGCGTGCAGCAGACCTTTGACCTGGTTCAGCAACGCGGAGATGCAGCTCTTATTGAGTTAGCGGCCAAATTTGATAAGGCCACGCTGCAAAGCGTTTGGGTAACCGAGGAAGAAGTTGCCGCTGCCATTCCGCAAGTATCTGAAGAGTTAAAGGAAGCTATTGATTTAGCATACAGTAATATACAGCGTTTTCATGAAGCCCAGCGTGAACCGGTTCAACAAGTAGAAACCATGGCAGGGGTTACTTGTTGGAGAAAGTCAGTTGGTATCCAGAAGGTTGGTTTGTACATCCCGGGTGGTTCTGCACCTTTGTTCTCTACGCTGCTCATGCTTGGTATTCCCGCCCAGATTGCCGGTTGCCGCGAAATCATTCTTTCTACTCCGCCCAGCGCAGACGGTTCTATCAACGCCACCATTCTCTTTACCGCCAACAGACTTGGCATTAAACGCATCCTGAAAGCAGGTGGAGCGCAGGCCATTGCCGCTATGGCATTCGGGACGGAAACGGTACCGGCTGTAGATAAAATTTTCGGACCGGGTAACCAGTATGTAACCGCAGCTAAGCAAATGGTGACGCAAATGGGAGTAGCCATTGATATGCCGGCAGGTCCTTCTGAAGTATTGGTGATTGCCGATGACTCTGCTTATCCAGACTTTGTAGCTGCCGACTTACTTTCACAGGCAGAACACGGTCCGGACTCACAGGTTGTTTTTGTCACGAATTCCGAAAACCAGCTGAAAAACGTACAGGCTGCCGTAGCAGATCAGGTAGCTAAATTACCTCGCCAAACAGTGGCGGAACAAGCATTGTGTAACAGTATTGGGGTAGTAGTAAACACCCTAGAAGAAGCGTTAGCTTTCTCAAATCTGTATGCACCAGAGCACCTGATTCTCTCTGTAGAAGCGCCAGAAGTATTAGCTGAAGGAGTAACTCAAGCAGGCTCTGTCTTCATGGGTCACTTTAGTCCAGAGTCGGTAGGTGACTATGCCTCAGGAACTAACCACACGCTACCTACTAATGGCTATGCCCGAAATTATAGCGGTGTTTCTCTGGATAGCTTCGTGAAGAAGATTACGTTCCAGCAACTAACCCGTGAAGGTTTGGAGCGCATAGGACCTGCCGTAGAAACCATGGCCGAAGCAGAAGGGTTGCACGCCCATAAAAATGCAGTGACGGTTAGATTGAGTAAAATTTGAAGATTTGTAGATGTGTAGATTAGAAAACAGATTCTCACATCATGAATAATGCTACTAGAATTAATTGAAACAAGATATGGAGAAGGAGAAACAAGATGAATCATCTTCAAATTTCCCCATCTCCAAATCTTCAAATCAGTAATCATGTTTTCAATAGATAATTTAATTCGTCCGCACCTGAAGTCACTGAAGCCATATTCCTCGGCGCGTGATGAGTTTGAAGGCGAAGCCAGCGTCTATCTGGACGCAAACGAAAATAACCTGGGCAGTCTGGCAGGAGGCGTAGATTACAACCGCTACCCAGATCCTTACCAGAAAACCATTAAAGAAAAGCTGTCTAAGCTGAAAGGTGTAAGACCAGAGCAAATCTTCATAGGCAACGGTTCAGACGAAGCTATTGACTTGCTGATGCGTCTGGTATGTGAGCCTGGTCGTGATGAGGTGTTGTTGTTACCTCCAACCTACGGCATGTACGAGGTAAGCGCCAACATCCACAACATAGGCATTCTGCGTGTACCATTAAATGAGCATTTTCAGCCTGTTTTCGAGAAAATAGCCGAAAAGCAAACCGAGCGCACCAAGATTCTTTTCCTGTGCTCACCTAATAACCCCACCGGAAATATTCTGGAGCCAGCCACCATAGAGAAGCTTATCCGTTCTTTCAAAGGTTTGGTAGTGGTCGATGAAGCCTATATTGACTTCACTAATTCACCTAGCTGGATTACCCGTTTAGACGAGTTCCCGAACCTGATGGTGATGCAGACACTTTCCAAAGCCTGGGGAATGGCCGGCCTTCGTTTGGGAATGGCTTTCGCTTCGCCGGAAATCATTAGCTACCTGAACAAAATTAAGCCGCCATATAACATCAATGTGGTGACGCAGGAGCTGGTAAGTGCTGCTTTAGATAAAACCGCACAACTAGAGGATATGCTGCAAGTTATCCTCCAGGAACGTACTCGTTTGATGGAAGCTTTTGCAGAACTTCCGCTGATTGAGAAAGTGTACCCATCAGATGCCAACTTTGTGCTGGTACAGGTGCCGAACGCCAATGAACTGTACGTTTACTTGCTAGAGCGTGGCGTAGTAGTTCGTAACCGTTCTACCCAACCGGGTTGTGCCAATTGCCTTCGCATTACCATAGGCACCCCTGCTGAAAACGATAATCTTTTAGAATCACTGAACGCTTATTCCGCTCAAGAAGCCACTCTGTAAACCATGAAAAAAGTTTTATTTATAGACCGCGACGGTACCATTCTCCTTGAACCACCTACCGATTATCAGGTAGACTCTTTTGAGAAATTCTCTTTTTACCCGAAGGTCATCCGAAACCTATACAAAATATATACAGAGCTGGACTACGAGTTTGTAATGGTGACGAACCAGGACGGTTTAGGCACAAACTCTTACCCTGAAGATACATTCTGGCCTTACCAGAACAAGATGCTGGAGATTCTGGAAGGCGAGGGCATCAAATTCGCGCACATTCACATTGACCGCAGCTTTGAGCACGAGAACAGCCCTAACCGCAAACCACGCTTAGGCATGTTGGGTCAGTACCTGACTTGTGAATATGACTTAGCTAATTCTTATGTAATTGGCGACCGCCTTTCCGATGTGCAGATGGCAAAGAACCTGGGTTCTAAAAGCATCTTGCTCCAGAACGTAGCCAATGAAGCTGCTTCTTTCATCAGCACCGATTGGGACGAGATTTACAACTTTCTGCGTTTGCCAGCACGTAAAGCGACTATTCAGCGGAACACCAATGAAACGCAAATCAGCGTGGAGATCAACCTTGACGGCGAAGGCAAATCAGACATGCAAACTGGGGTTGGCTTCTTTGACCACATGCTGGACCAATTGGCTCGTCATTCAGGCGTAGACATGCGCATTCACGTGAAAGGCGATTTGCACATTGATGAGCACCATACCATTGAAGACACTGCTTTGGCTTTAGGCGAAGCCTTCGCGCAAGCCATTGGCGATAAACGCGGCATTAACCGTTACGGCTTCCTGTTACCAATGGATGATGCCTTGGTACACGCTGCTATTGACTTCTCAGGTCGGCCTTGGTTAGTGTGGGATGCTAAGTTTTCTCGTGAGAAAGTAGGAGACATGCCAACCGAAATGTTCATGCACTTCTTCAAATCCTTTTCAGACACGTCTAAATCTAACCTCAACATCAAGGCCGAAGGCGAGAACGAGCACCACAAAATTGAGGCTATCTTCAAAGCAGTAGCCAAAGCTATCAAGATGGCGTTAGTGCGTGACGTGAACAAGATGGAGATTCCAAGTACCAAAGGTGTTCTATAATGAAAATCGTCATAGTAGATTATAAAGCAGGTAACGTGCAGAGCGTGCTTTTCGCCCTGGAGCGATTGGGTGCTCACGCTACTGTTACCTCCAATGCCGAAGAGATTCAAACTGCCGATAAGGTAATTTTCCCGGGCGTAGGCGAAGCTTCCTCGGCGATGCGTGCGCTTAAAGTTAATAATTTGGACCAGCTGCTGCCTACCTTAACTCAGCCATTCTTAGGTGTTTGTTTAGGCATGCAGTTGTTGTGCCAACACTCAGAGGAAGGCGACACCGAGATGCTGGGCATTATTCCAGTGCCCGTGAAGAAATTTGATGCGGCTATCAAAGTGCCGCACATGGGCTGGAACAATCTGCACCACTTGAAGGGTGATTTATTCACTGGTATACAGGAAGAAGAGTACGCTTACTTCGTGCATAGCTTCTATGCTCCGGTAACAGAGCATACCATTGCGCAGAGCTCTTATCCAGAGCCATTCAGTGCCGCCCTGCAGTACAAAAACTTCTACGCGGTTCAGTTTCATACCGAGAAAAGCGGCCCTGCGGGAGCGCACATCCTTCAGAATTTCTTAAATCTCTAAGCCATGGACATTATTCCGGCTATTGACCTAATTGGCGGCCAGTGCGTTCGCCTCACCGAAGGTGATTTTTCCCAGCAGACTACGTACCACACAGACCCGGTAGAAGTAGCGAAACAGTTTGAAGGCCTCGGCTTACGTCGCCTTCACCTGGTAGACTTAGATGGTGCCCGTGCCAAACAGCCGGTGAACCTTCCTGTATTGGAGCGCATCGCCAGCCAAACCAAACTGCACATTGATTACGGCGGAGGCCTGCAAAGCTCAGAAGCTATCCGTCAGGCGTTTGATGCCGGTGCAAAGCAAATCACCGCAGGCAGCATTGCCGTACGGGAGCCGCAAACCGTAGAGGCTTGGCTGCAGGAGTACGGTGCTGACCGCATCATTGTAGGCGCTGATTTCAAAGATAACCGCATAGCTATTAATGCCTGGGCTGACCAGAGCGAACTAACGCTGGAATCGTTTTTGGCTTCTTTTGCTGAAAAAGGCGGAAAAACGTTCATCTGTACCGATGTTAGCAAAGATGGCAAACTGCAAGGTTCTTCTATTGAGGTCTACCAGCGTTTACTGGAGCAATTTCCAACCTTGCTGTTCATCGCCAGCGGCGGCGTAACTACCATTGAAGAAGTACGTCAGCTCCGCGAAGCTGGTTTGCATGGGGCTATCATTGGTAAGGCCATTTATGAGGGAACCATTTCTCTAGAAGATTTGGCGAAAGAGGTTATCTAGTTAATTAGGTTTGCTGGCGCGAGCGTCCCGCTCGTGTCCCCACGCATTGCTGATTAGTGCTTCGCGCAGTAACGCAAAATAGAGTTAGGTATGTGTACGGACACGAGCGGGACGCTCGCGCCAGCGGAATAAATGATTTAAATAAGTTTGATGTTCAGACTTGACTCTTAAGTCCAGCATCTAACATCTAAATACTAGCATCAACAAATGCTCACAAAACGAATTATTCCTTGCCTGGATATCAAGAACGGACGCACCGTGAAGGGTGTACGTTTTGAAGATATCCGCGATGCCGGTGACCCGGTGGAACTAGCGGCTTTGTACGCCAAACAGGGTGCCGATGAACTGGTGTTTCTGGACATCACAGCCACCAATGAAAAGCGCAAGACCTTGGTGGAACTGGTGCGCGAAGTGGCCCGCTACATTGATATCCCATTCACCGTGGGTGGCGGCATCAGTGCCGTAGAAGATGTTGAAGTGCTGTTACAGAATGGCGCCGACAAAGTATCAGTAAACTCCTCGGCTATTCACCGTCCTGAACTGATTACTGAACTGGCGAGTCGTTTCGGGAGTCAGTGCGTGACAGTGGCCATTGACACCAAGAGCACCCCGGAAGGCTGGAAAATCTTCAGCAAAGCTGGTACAGTAGATACCGGACTTTGGGCACTGGAATGGGCCAAGGAAGTGGTAGAACGTGGAGCCGGAGAGATCCTGCTCACTTCCATGAGCAACGATGGCACCAAGAACGGCTTCGCACTGGATATTACGGGCGAAATCTCCCGCAACGTGATAGTTCCGGTGATCGCCTCTGGCGGGGCCGGGAATGAGCAACACTTCTTAGACGTGTTTGAAGCCGGTGCCGATGCCGCGTTGGCTGCCAGTATCTTCCACTTCCAGGAAGTACCGCTACCCGGGCTGAAGAAGTTCTTAGCAGTGAATAAGATTGATATAAGATGCTAGAGCCAAACCTCACCGGTTTTAAAACCTGTGAGGTTTTCCTTTACTGACACAAGCTGTTTTTGACTCGTTTCTCTAAACCCAGGTCAAAAACAGAAACATCTCAAAAGCAGATATAGGTTAAAAACATGACCATAGATTTCAACAAAGGAGAGGGGCTGGTTCCCGCCATCATCCAGAATGCTGCTACCGGTAAGGTATTGATGCTGGGCTACATGAACGAGGAGGCCTTTGAGCAAACTCAGTCAACAGGCTTGGTGACGTTTTTCTCCCGCTCTAAGAATCGTCTTTGGACCAAAGGTGAAACGTCGGGCAACACGCTTAAGGTGGTGAAGGTGGAACTGGACTGCGACCAAGATACGCTGCTAATTTTGGTGGACCCAACCGGACCAGCATGTCACCGCAACACCGAAACATGCTTTGATGTGGAGAGCGACAGAGACTCTTATCATCTGAGAAGCTTCCAGAACTTCACCCCAACCGAGCAAGCGCTACAATTCATCGCGAATCTGGAGCAAACCATTAAAGACCGTAGAAAGAATCCTATTGAAGGCTCCTATACCAATCACCTGTTCAACAAAGGCCTGAACAAAATGGCCCAGAAAGTAGGGGAAGAAGCGGTAGAGGTGGTCATTGATGCAGTAGCCGGAAACACAGAACCGATGAAAGGTGAAGCAGCTGACTTGATTTTCCACTTGTTGGTGCTGTTAGAAGCTTCAGGGCTTTCACTAGCTGAAGTAGTACAGGTACTGGAAAGCCGCCATAAGCCTCGCGAGTAGGGATTAGTTGTAATTGAAGTGGCATGAATTTGAACGCTACCATTCTCATCGTCCCGGGTTTAGGGAATTCAGGTAAGCAGCATTGGCAATCGCTTTGGGAAAAGCAGTTTGGCTTTTCCAGGGTACAGCAGCTGGATTGGGAAACACCGGATTGTGCAGATTGGGTAGAGGCCTTGGAGGCCGCAGTAAGCCAGCACAACCCTGAAAATCTCATCCTGGTGGCACATAGCCTGGCCTGTATCACCATTGCGTTTTGGGCGGCTAAATACAAAAAGAGGATCAAAGGAGCCCTTTTGGTAGCGCCTAGTGACACAGAAGCTGTTTCTTTTCCGGAGGGAACCACCGGGTTCATGTCCATTCCGTTGCTAAAACTGCCTTTCCCTTCTGTGGTGGTGGCCAGCGACAACGATCCTTACATGGAGTTAGGTCGGACGGAATACTTGGCAAAGCAGTGGGGCAGCAGCTTCCTGAATATCGGAGCGGCTGGCCATATCAACGTATCCGCAGGTTTCGGGGATTGGCCTGAAGGCTTGGCGCTTCTTAAGCAACTTGACTCAGGTGTAGAATCAAAAAGACTTACTTCTTTAGGATAATTGCTTTTACTCAAATTACGAGATTGATCATGACAACCTTTGATGTTCTTCTTCAGCAAATCGCCTTCATCCACGAGATTGATAAGCTGAAATATATTACCCGCAAGACCCGTCTCTTCAACAGCAACCGCCACGAGAATGATGCGGAGCACAGCTGGCATCTCGCCATGATGGCACTGGTATTGGCTGAGCATTCAAACGAGCCGGTGGATGTACTCAAAGTGGTGAAGATGCTGCTCATTCATGACCTGGTAGAGATTGACGCCGGCGATACCTTCCTGTTTGATACCGTCTTAAACCATACAAATACCGAGGTGGAACGAAAAGCTGCCCAGCGGATTTTTGGTTTATTGTCCCAAAAACAAGCTGAGGAGTTTCTGCATATCTGGGAAGAATTTGAGGCAGGTGAAACCCCCGAGGCAAAATTTGCCCGCACCATGGACCGTTTGGAGCCACTTCTCCAGAACGTGTCCAACGAAGGCGGTACCTGGATGGAGTACAACGTGCCTTATGACAGAGTGTTGGAGAAAACGGTTGGACTCCAGAATGGCTCCCAAACCATTTGGGAATTCGCCAAAGCCCTTCTGGATAGTTCGGTGGAGAAGGGCATCCTTAAGAAAACAGATACAGGCGAGTAATTACTAGCTAAAAAAGGGAGAGCTATACATGCAGTCCTGTTAAAGTACTTACTGTAAAACCGGCTGCTCCAGAAAAGCCTGAATGGCTTTCGTGACTTTCTCAGGCGCTTCCTCCTGAAGAAAATGCCCGGTTTCCATTTCCAATACTTTTAGCTGCGGCAGTGTTTTTCGCCAGTTTTCCAGAAATGGGGCCGGAATCAATTTGTCTTTTGTGCCCCACAACACTAGTGCAGGTTTGCCGTCTAGAACATGCCTTTGGTTATACAAACTGGTGAAATACGGAGTCTCGCCGGCCAAGGCTTTGGCAAAGTACCAGGTACCTAACCGGTCTTTCCTTTTCCTGAACGGTCCCAGGTATTGTTGTTGCACCTCCCTGGTAAGTTTCTCCTTCTGGTAAAAGGCTTGGGGCAGCAGGAATTTTGGGGAGAAGTTCAGGTTTACGTACAGGAACTTCCCAAACCGACTGCCGAACAGTTTGCTTGCCTGCATCATGGGTTTAACATCAGTAAGAGGCCACATCCAGGAGTTGAGCACTACCACCTTCGCCACTTTCTCGGGCTGCTGTACGGCCCAGCCAAGCCCAATAGGTCCCCCGAAATCATGAACCACCAGCGTTACGTTCTCCAATTGCAGGTGCTCTACCAGTCTAGCAAGGTTGTCTCGGTGATCCTCCAATGAATAAGAGAAGTTCGGCGGTTTCTCAGAAAGTCCGAAACCCAAGTGATCTACCGCAATGCACCTATAATTTTTGGAGAGTGCCGTTATCTGGTTTCGCCACAGGAAGGACCAGGTAGGTGTGCCGTGCACAAACAGCACGTTGTCGCCCTGACCTTCATCAATATAATGGAGCTGTCCTCCGGGTACCCCCAGATAGTGCTGTTTGAAGGGGTAGGCATTTTTGTCAAGCCATGATTGATCTTGCATAACGGTAAAGATTAAGTGGCTAAATGATTCTTCAACTGGACTAGGTAATTTTCAATCACCTCCTGCAGCGGGTATTCCGGGAGATGGAGGTAGTGCTGGGCAACTCCGTCAATGGTGGCAAACATGAGTACCGCATCTGCGAATGGGTTAGCAGATCCGGCCGAGGCCAGATTTTGGGAGAGCAACTGTAGCACAAGCTGGTTTTCGGCTTGTACTTCCCTCTCCAAGGCCTTCAAAACCTCAGACTGCATCTTAAGGCTATGGTAGAGGCGCCAGAAGTTTTTGTTCTGCTCCAGCAGCCGGAAGGTAGTCCGGATATGGTGTTCCAGGTATTGAAAAGGGGAAAGCCCCTCGGGTTTCTCAAAGGATTGCAGAATGTCTTGCCGGCCTCTTACCAGAATCTCTTTGAGCAGGTCTTCTTTGCTTGGGTAATAGTTATAGAGTAATCCCAGGGAAATGCCTGCCTTAGCCGCAATCTGCCTGATGGAGGTGCGGTCAAACCCATGCTCGGCAAACAACTCCAGCGCCGTATTAATGATGTTCTGGGTGCTGGATTCGCGCTGGGATACCCTTTTAGACATAGGCTGCTACTTTTTAGTTGAATGAACGTATGTTCAATTTAATAAAAAGGAAAATTCTTTCAAAGCAAAACTCCTGTTTAGGGCTCTTTTGTAAAAAAGAAGCCTTAAACAGGAGTTCAGTATATAGTAGCTTAAATGACTAAAGTTTGTTCAGGCGGCTGTAGAACTTAGATTGGTAAGAACCACCAATGGGAATGTACTTGTCCTGCATGAACACTGAGTCGTCTTCAATGAGCTCTATTTTCTTCAGGTTGATAATAAATGACCTATGGATGCGCAGGAACATGTCTTGCGGCAGTTTCTGGTCAATGGCGCTCATGGTAGTATAGACAATGTGCTTTTTGGTATCAGTGTTGATGACCACATAGTCACCGCGGGCCTCAATAAATGATACATTGTTCAGGTTCAGCTTTACAATTTTGTTGTCAACCTTCACAAAAAGCTCCTCTGAGTTGCCGTTGGTAATTGGTGTACCGTTGGTTTTGGTGTCTAGCTTTTTGGTGGCGTTAAGTACCGACTGGGTGAACCGGGTGAAATCAACAGGTTTTAAAAGGTAATCTGCTACCTGTAACTCAAAAGCCTGTAAGGCGAAATCCTTATGCGAAGTGATAAGAATGGTCTGTGGTTTATGGGGCAGCGTCTTGAGCAGTTCCATTCCGGTCATCTCAGGCATCTCCACGTCCAGGAAAAGCAGGTCCACGTTATCGTTTTTCAGCAACCAGGCCAATCCCTCCACACTGGAACTGAACGTTTGCACCAGTTCCAGGCTGGGAGTAGCCTTTATATGACGCTCCAGAATCATTCGGCTTAGTTCATCATCATCAATAATAATTGAGCGGAGGGGAGTTTCTTTTTTCAAATGTCTAGAGGTTAGTTAGTAACAGGATAAAACTTTCTCTTCCCAAAGATATCAATCTAATTATAATTTCCACGGGTGCAAATGGTAAATTGTATAGGTAAAAGTACTTAAGCCAACCTAAAAAAAGTGATGAAAAAGAAGTTGGGGTAATTCCATTGCCCAGGAGGATGGAAAGTTTGTGCATAGGGGACCAAGGTTGAGTAACCCAACCGTAAAAACACGTATAAGAGACACAAATAGACCAAAAGAAAAGTGCTTCCAGTTACCCTACTTAATTCTTTAAGGATTCTTACCCAGCCGGATGATTCTACCTGTGGGCCCACCAGCCTTCATGCGGTTTACCAGTATTACCAGGATCCACTTCCGCTGGAGCAGGTCATCTCTGAGGTTTCTTTCCTGGAGGAGGGCGGCACCCTGGCGGTATTGTTGGGTTGCCATGCCTTGCGCAGGGGCTACAAAGCCCGCATCTATACCTATAACCTGCACGTTTTTGACCCCACCTGGTTTAAACTGGGCAAAGAGAAAATTATCGCCAACCTGCGGGAACAACTCATCTATAAACCAGACGCCAAGCTGCACGTAGCCACTCACGCCTACATTGAGTTCCTGGAACTAGGCGGCGAGATTCTGCATAAGGATCTTACCCTTAGCTTGCTGGACCATTACTTCTCCCGGGGAATTCCACTTTTAACGGGGCTAAGCGCCACCTACCTGTATAACTGTGCCCGGGAAAGAACCAATGAACGCGGAGAAGCTATCTATGACGATGTGCGGGGCGAGCCGCTGGGGCATTTTGTGGTCCTCGCGGGCTTTGACAACGAACAAGATAAAGAACACGTGATTGTGGCAGACCCTTATCAGGAAAACCCACTGGTAGGAAACAATTATTATAACGTACCTATTTCGCGTCTCATTAACGCCATTATGTTGGGCATAGTCACCTACGACGCCAACCTCTTGGCCATTGAACCGCAACCAAAATCTAAACTTACCCCAGAACAGACCAACCTTCATGCGCAAACTAGTAGTGGTCAATAATCCCAAAGACTGGGATCTTGACATTGAGGATGTAGAGGTGGTAGATGCGCAGCGTTATCTCACCGATCCGGCCTACACAGAAATTAAAAGCGCCCGTATTTTCAACCTTTGCCGGTCTTACAAATACCAGAGCAGTGGTTATTACGTCTCGCTTTTAGCCGAAGCCAGGGGCCACCGGGCCATCCCAAACGTGACCACCATCCAGGACCTGAAATCACAGACCATTGTAAGGGCCATCACCGATGAGATCAACGAGACCATCCAGAAGAGTTTGTCCAAGCTCAAGTCCAAGAACTTTACCCTTAGTATCTACTTTGGTCAGAATGTAGCCAAACAGTACGAGAAACTGAGCAAGCAGCTGCATGACCTCTTCCAGGCTCCGCTTCTGAGGGCGCAGTTCGTGTATAATAAAGAGTGGACGCTGGAAAGCATTAATCCAATTCCGGTGAACGAGGTACCCGAACACCACCTCCGGGACCTGTACAATTTCGCGAAGGCCTATTTTGCCCGCAACCGGTTCTCCAATATCCGGACGAATAAGAAAATTTATGACCTGGCCATCCTGGTGAACCACGCCGACAGTGATCCGCCCTCAAATGACCGGGCAATTCAGAATTTCATTGACGCCGCCGAGAGCCTGGGCTTTTACACTGAGCTGATCACCAAAGAAGATTACCGCCGGTTGTCTGAGTTCGACGCGCTGTTCATCAGGGAAACCACCTCCGTGAACCACCATACCTACCGTTTCGCCCGCCGGGCCCACGCTGAAGGCTTGGTGGTGATTGATGACCCGGTTTCCATCCTGCGGTGCACGAACAAGGTGTACCTGGCCGAGTTGCTTTCCAAAGCCAAGGTGAACATCCCCAAGAGCATGATCATCCACCGCGACAATTGCTGTAAGGTGGTAGCGGAACTGGGGCTGCCCTGCGTGCTCAAGAAACCGGATTCCTCTTTCTCCCAGGGCGTGGTGAAGGTGAAAACCGAGGAAGAACTGGAAGAGCAGCTGAAGGAGATGCTCTCTGAGTCTGACCTTATCATTGGGCAGGAGTTTACACCTACGGATTTTGACTGGCGCATTGGCGTGCTGGACAAACAGCCGCTCTACGCCTGCAAGTACTTCATGGCCAAAGACCACTGGCAGATCTACAACTGGGAAGGTAAGAAGAAAGACGTGACCGGCAACTTTGAGACTGTGCCCTTTGAAGACGTACCGTTTTTTGTGCTGCATACGGCTTTGAAGGCAGCTAACCTCATCGGTGACGGCTTGTACGGTGTAGATGTAAAGGAAATTGATGGAAAGGCCTACGTGATTGAGGTGAATGACAACCCCAATATAGACCACGGTGTGGAAGACCGCATCCTCAAGAAAGACCTGTATCTCACCATCCTCAAGTCAATTAAACGGCGAATAGACAGCCAAAAAAATCTGAATGGCAATGAGCAGCGCCCCTCCTAAATTAGGTTTGTTCCAGGGCTACGGCGTAGAGATGGAATACATGATTGTGGACCGGGATACCCTCCAGGTGAAGCCCATCTCAGATGAGGTGCTCAAAGCAGAGGCGGGCGAACTGACATCAGATGTGGAGCGTGGCACCATGGCCTGGTCTAATGAATTAGTGCTGCACGTTTTGGAGTTGAAGACCAACGGGCCAGCACAGGAACTATCATCTTTGGCTGATAAATTCCATGGTGAAGTGCAGCGGGTAAATGATTTGCTGGCGCCCTTTAACGCCATGCTGTTGCCAACGGGCGCGCACCCGTTCATGGACCCTTACAAGGAAACAAAGCTTTGGCCGCACGAAGCGAGCGAGATTTACGAGGCCTACAACCGCATCTTCAATTGCCAGGGCCACGGTTGGTCTAACCTGCAGAGCACCCACCTGAACCTTCCTTTCAGAGATGATGAGGAGTTCGGGCGATTGCATGCGGCTATCAGGCTGATCTTGCCGCTTATCCCGGCCATCAGCGCGGCCTCACCGGTGCTGGACGGAAAAGTTAGCGGCCTGCTGGACACCCGTTTGGAAGTGTACCGGAAAAACCAGGCAAAAATCCCACTCATTGCGGGAGAAGTGGTGCCGGAGGCGGTTTTCTCAGAGGCGGATTATGAAGCCCAGATTTTCCAGCCCATGTTCCGGGCCATTGCTCCCTACGACCCTGAAGGTGATTTGCAGGAAGAGTTCCTGAACTCCAGGGGAGCCATCGCGCGGTTCAGCCGGGGCGCCATTGAAATCAGGATCATTGACAACCAGGAGTGTCCGCTGGCGGATATTGCTATTGTGACGCTGGTCTCCGAGGTGCTGAAAAAAATGGTTTCCGAAAGATGGGGCAGCTACCCAGACCAGCAAAAAGTTGACACCTCTTTCCTGGCTTCGGTTTTTCTGGCTTCTCTTAAAAACGGCCCCCAAACGGAAGTACAGCAACCTGATTATCTGCGGCTCTTTGGGGTATCTGGGGAGAAAGCCACCTTACAGGAAATCTGGGCGCACCTGTGGCGGGAAGTGCAGGAAGAACCCGTTTTCACCCCGGCACTGAGCCAAGCCATAAGGCTAATACTTCAGGAAGGCTGCCTTTCCCAGCGAATTTTGAAGATTTTAGGTTCTTCGCCTTCCATTGATGCCATCAAAGACGTATATAGAAAATTAGCTAACTGTTTGGCTCATAATCAACTATATGCACCTTGAAAAACGAACGGTTGAAGGTTATCGTCACCTGTGAACACGCCGGAAATGAGATACCTCCGGAGTTTGCAGCCGCCTTTGAGGGGGCAAAGCAAGTACTTGCCACGCATAGGGGGTATGATATTGGCGCTCTTGAGCTGTACCAGAAGTTCTCCAAAATAGCTGATTTCTCTCTGTACAGTACCACCAGCAGGTTGGTGGTGGAGTTGAACAGGTCTTTGCACCACCCAAAATTATTCTCTGAGTTTATGCTGCCTTTGTCTACCGCGGAGGCAGAGAAAGTGGTGGCAGATTACTACCAGCCTTACCGGCAGAGGGTAGAGGAGCAGATTGCCAGTTGGGTGCGGGAAGATTTCTCCGTGATACATGTATCGGTGCACAGCTTCACGCCTGAACTCAACGGGAAGGAGCGGAAAGCAGACATTGGTTTGCTCTATGACCCTAAGCGTGAAAAAGAGCAATTGTTTGCCGCACGCTGGCGCCAGCAGATGCAGATGGTGAATACGGAGATTAAGATCAGGTATAATTATCCTTACAAAGGCACCGCCGATGGCTTTATCACTCATCTGCGCAAAGACTATACAGACACCCAATATGCCGGCCTGGAACTGGAAGTAAACCAGCGGTTTCCCGAGGCCCACAAGGAGGAATGGAAGGTTCTGCAAAGCCAGTTGATACAGACTTTCAACCTTGCCCTATAAACCCTTTCCGTATTTTCCAGTATAGAAGCAATACCAGAACTAAATATTCTGGAACCCATATACAATACTGTTCTACCTAAACTATGAAAAAAGTATGGATTTCTTGATTAACCTTCTCGTGAGCGCCGGGGTACTGATGCTGTTGGCGTATTTAATGCCACAGGTTACCATAAAGAGTTTCTGGACGGCCCTCTGGGTTGCCTTTTTGGTGGGTATCCTTAACGCTACCCTTGGGTTGCTGATTAGGTTCCCATTGAACCTGGTGACTTTGTTCTTGCTTCAATTTGTAGTAAAATTGATAGTGACCGCAGTCATCATCAAAGTAGTAGACAAGCTGGTGAGAAACTTTGAGGTGCGCGGATTCTGGCCCGCGTTGGTGATTGCCATTGCCCTGGCAGTTGCCAGTACTTTACTGGAACGTAACGATGAGGAATATGACAGCGCAGAGTACCAGCAAACTGCCTTGGTTCAAGGGCCCTTGAAGCATATGGTCAGCTAAATTTGTATATGCCAGATAATGAAAAGCGCCAGCATCTGAATAAGATGTTGGCGCTTTTTTGTGTTGTTAAAGGCTAAAAGCAAAAGGCTTTTTAGTTATTTTTAATCTTATGTTTTGGGCCTGTTTTTAATAAAAATGCCCTTGAACTAAGGCTGCGTTTTTCCTGATTGCGGATTCGCCGGAGGATTAGTAACCCTGTGACAGATTCACCTGGTCTGACACTTCTTCACCGGCCAAATAAAGTTGAAGGTTGGAGACAAACCTCTCTATTTTACCTTCCACCTCACGGGCCTGACCACCGCCGGTGTGCTGCGTAATTAATACATTCTCCATCTCCCAAAGCGGGTTTCCTTTTGGTAGAGGCTCTTCCTCGGTGACGTCCAGCACCGCCCCAGCCAAATGCCCAGATTGCAGAGCCTCTATCAGCGCAGTTTCATCGGTGGTATTGCCGCGGCCCACATTGGCGTACAGGCTGCCTTTTTTCATGGTCTGGATGAATTTTCTGGAGACGTATTTGTCAAGGTTGCCAGGCAAGGTATTAATGATGATATCTGTGTGCGGCAGATGCTGGAAAAGCTCATCAAGAGAATGGATCTGGGCAGCGGGATTCTGGCGGGCAGTCATTTTTACCTCGGTCCCGAAACCTTCCAGAATCCTTTTCACTGCCTGGCCAATGGTACCGGCGCCCAATACAATGGCGGTTTTCTGCCCAAGTAGGTCCAGCTTTAAGCGCATCTTTTTGCCCTGCCAGTTCTGTATCTGCTGCAGTTTCACCAAATCCTGAATACCCCGGTAGAACGCCAGAATACCAGCCACCATAGTCTCGGCACAGGCTTCCGCGAAGAAATTACCCATGTTGGAGACCTTTGCGTTAGTTTGTACCTGTTTGAATTGGTCAAAACCCGCAGATTCCAATTGCCAGAATTGCAGATTAGTAGGGGCTAAGGCAAACCAAGAGGAGGGAGGGTTCCCAAACAGGAGTTCCGCCGAGGCAAAAGCAGATTCACTTTCCTGGTTTTCAAACCCGTTATAGAAATAAGTTTGAATATTTGCCGGAAGTAGGTCCTTTAGATATGTCTGCTGTTGCGGGTCAAGTTCAGCGAAGATAAACAGGTTCATGCGAGAAGGTTAAGGCAAAAGGCCAAAGTTTGGGGCTCTTTATTGAGCGTGCTACAGGTAAGACGTAGAGAAAAAGCCCGATGTTATAATAAAAGTAAAAGGAAGGGGAGGCCTTTTGCTGTTTTGGCCTCGTTTTTAGGAAACTAGGGCCAGAACAGGTTTATTCCTCATCCTCAAAATACAGCTTGTAGTATTTGCGGCCATCCTCATCTACGCCTTTCTCAATCATGTCTTTGTTTCCATGGATGTAGATGTGGAAGTTCTTGTCCAGTTTGAGCACACTCTTGAAAACCCGTGCTTGTTTCTTCACCGCTTGAGGCGAAATGTCAAAGCTGTCTTCCAGTTCAATGTCATAGTTCTGGCGGTACTCGGTGTCATAGTTATGGAAGGATTCAATAAGATCAGGTTGCCCGAAAACCTCGGTGACGAACTCTTCCTTGTCAAAGGTCTCATGCTTGTTGAAGTACTCCACGGAGCGGTTCAGCAGCACGATTTGGTCAGTTTTCTCTACCTCAAATTCCTCTGACATGCGCTCAGAAATAAATTCTTTGGTAAGGTTGAGCAGGTGGTTGGTCTGGTGGAACTCGTTGTTGATCTGGGTTAGTCCCATGAAGTTTTCGCTCCAGTATTTGGCTTCCTCGCCGCGGTTTTGGTTGTCCATGATGGCCACCAGAAAGCCTTCCTCGGGCTTGGTGTTAAAGATAATGCAGCCTTTGTCAAACTTATTGGAGTCAATGCCCTCCAGGTATGACATGGAAAAATCCCGGTTTTTGCGGCTCACGTCAAAATATCCGCTTTTAACCTCGGTTTTGAAGATTCCCACGGCTTCCACCACGCGCTCCTCAATCTCACAGTTGATGAAATGGGCCACGTACAGCTCACCGGGTTTGATTTTAGGGTGCGTGGTGCTTTCAAACAGGTGACGCGCGATGTTGCGGGAGTTCTCATGGAAGGACTCCTTATCAGCGAAGATGTTCTCGGCGTAGCTGTACACCTCATTGAACTGCAGCGATGAAGGGTGCGAGAATCTGAACCGCTCGTGCGCCTGGGCAAACTTACCCAGGAAGAACTTCTCCAGTTTTTCGGTAAGGCTGTCGCCAAAATCAAAGGTGTTCTCTGATAAGGTCAGTTTCTGTTCCAGTCCTTTGTTACCCACGTGGTGGATGGAAAGGTGCGTAAGTGAGGCGGTATCAAATTTCATGAAGGAGGTTGCGCTAGGGATTTGTAATTCAAATGAAGCTGCAAAAGTAAGGAATCTACTGCATCTGGTAAGGTATGGGAGTAAATACTCATGCTATTTAGATTTAGGATACTGCTTTCAATCCATTTAATCTAAAACAGCCTTTAAACGGAATGTAATGGCTCTCCAGGCAAAAAGAGATTTATTGACTGTTCTTATGCCAGAAGGCATGAAGGTTAGTGAGGCTTCTTGTGGTTCAAGCGGAAAGACCTATCTTTCGGGTCTTCAAAATTGAAATACCTTTATATTGAAATCTGCCTTAATCACCTCCGGATACGTTTTCCTGGTCTTGTTGTCGCTGGTACTGATTTATTTCCTGGTTGCGTTTGTGCTGTCCAGGATGAGCGTAGACGCAGAGCCTGAAACAAGGAAAGAGGTTTCCATTTACATTCTGACCAACGGAGTGCATACCGATTTAGTAGTACCGGTGAAGAACGAGGTCTATGATTGGCGGCATTATGTTAAATATGACCATACCGCAGGCAAAGACACTACGGCAAACTTTATAGCCTTTGGGTGGGGTGACAAAGGCTTTTACCTGGAGACGCCCACTTGGGCTGATCTGAAGGCGAAAGTGGCTTTCAAAGCGATGACGGGTCTGAGTGCCTCGGCCATTCATGCTACTTTTTACAAGACCATGCCAGAAAACGAGGCTTGCCACAGGATAGACATCAGCCGGAAACAGTACGGAAGATTGGTGAAATTTATCCAACAACGGTTTGATCTGGATGAGCATGGAAGTACAATCCATATAAAAACAGATGCAAACTACGGCCAGAATGATGCTTTTTACGAAGCAACAGGAAGCTACAATCTATTTTATACCTGTAACACCTGGGCCAACGAAGGCCTGAAAGCCTGTGGTCAGAAAGCCGCTGTATGGACGCCGTTTTACAAAGGAATATTTTATCACTACAGATAATGAACGTTGTGGTGAATTGTTAGCATCACCGTATTTGAAGGTAAATACAGTGATTAGTTTAAATATTAATGTCTATTTAACATATAATAAGCTATAAGCCTATATAACTTGATTTACATAAAAGTCTTATAATTTATATTATGTTAAGTAAATAAAAAAGAAGTTCCTTTGTACTTAGATAAACCTTTAATCTCCTATCTATTTCTTCTCCTATTTGGGCTCTACTTTTGTTGGACATTCCTATTTACCTTTTAGTATTGTTTAACTGTTTGGCATTGTTGGGCATATTGAATCACAACATTAAGTCAATAATATAACCACATAGAAAAAGCACGTATGTAACGTGCTTTTATTTCTAAAGAGACTGTAACTGCTATTTGGGTTTTTACTGTATGGCTATCACCTAAGGCTTTGGCTTTGAATCAGTGAGTTTACTAAAAAGCACTTACTAACTTGATCGTCTACAGTTTTCAGCTCTCCTAACTTAATCATGGTGTTTATACTGAACCCACAACTTTCCCTTTCATTTTACGGTAGGCACTAAGGAAATCAAAATGTTTAACCATGGCTACACAGAGATCCTTTGATGAACTCCTGAATACAAAACAAAAGAAGCTTGCATTTTTCCAGAACCTGGTCTTAGTGGCTGTCGCAGATAATTACCTGGACCAGCAGGAAAGCGATTTCCTGGTTTCCATAGGAAGAAGGCTGAGCCTGACAGAAGAAGATACCACTCCTATTGCTGATAACCTGCCCGTGCTCTCTTTCATCATCCCCGAAGATGGGCTGCAAAAAACAATGGAATTGCAAAGCCTGGTTATGATGGTGCTTCAGGATGGCAGAATAGACAAAGCGGAGTATAATTTGTGTCTGGAATATGCCCGCCGCATTGGCTACAGCAAAGACACCCTTGACGAGTTTATCGATAGCCTGCAGAATGCTTAGTATATTAAGTCCTTTGTTTTTGTCCTGTTTTTTAAATAACACGCGAAAAACACAGATTTGATCATTTGTCTTATCAAACTAAAACGCCTCTTAATTTAATAAGAGGCGTTTTAGTTATTTAACATAAAAAAAGAAGCGCGGACTCCTTTAACTCATTTGCAAACTTCTCTACTGAGTGGAAGTTGGTAGTGATTGAAAGAGTTTCTCCACTCCTTCGGCTATTCTTTCCTGCACTTTTGCATTGTTGGAGGGCACCACAGATTCTGCCTGGCTGCTCCATACTAAATTATTTTGGGCCCGATCCACCAGGTGTACTGAAATGGTTCCTTGTTTGTATCGCCCTACCTCTACTTCCTTGCTGCGCCAGGTATACCTTCTCTGACCCATGTAATAGGGTGCATCCGTTCTGAAATCAGTTTGCCGGGTCTGCTTTTTCTCCTGTACCACAACGCCCAGGTTCACCAGAAGATCTGGGTTTGATGTAGCCATGGTTAAACCTCGCTTCTGCAACTGGTTGGATACCTCCCTTTGCAGCGCTGCGATATGCTCTGCCGGAATCTCCAACTTAGAAGAATCTGCATTCACCTCCAGGAAACCAAAGGTTTTGTAATTGGCCAGCGTGAAATCATGGGCGGCTTCTGTATTGGCCACCCTAACGGGGCTACAGGCCGCAAGCAACAGGAAAAGCAGCAACCCCAAAAAATAATCTATTTTCCTTTTCATGTATCTAATCAAGTTTGTACAAGTAAGATGTACTTGATTAGAAAACTTAGGTTGTACCTCCCTTTTGGCTTATCTCTAACGGGTTGCTTTTCCGCTCAGCATTTCGGCTTCCAGTCCCTTCACCAGTAGCCTAGCAGCCGATGGATTGGTGGCCAGGGGTACGTTGTGCAGGTCACAAAGTCGCATGAGCATCTGTACATCTGGTTCATGGGGGTGTTTACCCAGCGGATCCCGGAAAAACAGCACGGCCAGGATCTTGCCTTCGGCTACCAGGCTGGCAATCTGGGCATCTCCCCCTTTGGGACCGGATAAAAGCTTTTTCACTTTTAGGCCTGTCTGCTCTACATACTGCCCGGTGGTGCCGGTGGCTACCAATTGCGTGTTCTGGAACAGGTTGGAGTGGTCTTTCACAAAGGCTACCATCTCTGCTTTTTTGCCATCGTGGGCTATTATGGCGATTCTCTTTTCTGCTGGCATATTGAATTCGTTTGGCCTAAACTACTGGATTTTACCTCACCATGTTTACCCCTGTTTTTATTTCTGACCTGTTTTTATAAAAAGGGCATAAAAAAAGGGGCTACAAGAGCCCCTTTCTTTTGGTTGTATTTCTTACAAGGTCTGCAGCAAAGCATCCATGCGTTTTGCGTCAGCTGGTCTGTCTAAGGCAGTGTATACCTTCAGCAGAGACTGCACCGTGGTACGGTCTTTTGGTTGGGCTTTCAAAGCGTTCTCAAAATAAGGCATTGCCTGAGAGAAAAACTTCTTGGCTTCGGCTTGAACAGCTTTACCGTTTTTCTGGTACTCGGCCAGGCTCATTTTGTTGGCTTTGTTGTTCAGGTTAGCGCCTTTGTTGAAGTAGTAAACCCCCAGGTTATACTGGGCATCAAAGTTGGCTGGGTCAATTTCAGCGGCTTTCTTGTAAGAAGCCAGGGCCTCATCGCCTTTGTTCAGTTTCTCCAGGATGTTACCACGTACGGTATACAGGTTAGCGTTGTTTGGATCTGCAGCGATTGCGGCATTCAGTTTGTCCATGCTTTCTTTCTCACGACCGGTTTTCAGGTACAGGTCAAGTTCCTGCAGCATGAAGTTCTTGTCGTTAGGGTATTTGGCACGGGCTTTTTCCAACACAGCTAAAGCTTCTTTCTCGTTTTTCTCAACGTTGTTGGCGATGTACAGCAACTGACCATACACAGCAGGAGAAGCCAGGTTCTTGTCTACCAACTGGGTGTACAGTTGTTTAGCGGAGGCATAATCTTCTGCACCGGCAGCAGCGTAAGCGGCATAGATGTAAGCAGTGGTATCTTCTGGCTTGTAGGTGATAGCCTGCAGATACGCTTTCTGAGCCTCAGCGAACTTTTTGTTGTTGTAGTTCTCTACCCCAGCGTTCAAAGCATAGGCATACATGTTGTTCACCAGCACCTCTTTGCGCTTGTTGGCCTCATCTGTGAATTCCTTTTTCTTCGTTTCCAGGGCAGGAACTTTAGAGAAAGCCTCATAAGCTTGCTTAGAAGCCTCAGCCGGATCCATCAGTTTACCATAGATAGGGTGGTTAGCCATATCTGAGTAGATCACGCCTTTGTAATACCAAGCTTTAGCGTTATTGGCGGTTTTCTCGTGCACAACGGCTTTGTCAATCTCTTCTTTAGCCTTGTCTAAGGTACCTTTCTGTTGGTACATGATGGCACTTGTTACGGCAGAAGTCTGCGCAATTGCCACTTGCATGGACACCAACGCGGCTGCTGTTAAAAGAAACTTTTTCATTGCTTTCGTTAGGTTAGAAATATAGGTTGTTTGTGTATTTTCTCTAAAAACTGGAATTTTTAAAATTTAGTTCTCACTCAGCGTATCAGGGTCCAGGAGGTCAGTGGAGGTTTCCGGGTCAATGATGTCATCTTCCAGTACTTCATCCTCTTCGTCATCTTCCGCCGGGTCAATCATATCCTCTGGGTTCAGGGCTTCATCAATCGGCAACTCGGCTATTGGCAAATCAGACTCGCTCACTACTACTTCTGCTTTGTCTTCCACCTCAATCTTGGCTACAGATGAAATCTCGTCTCCTTCGTTCAGCCTGATCAGTCTCACCCCTTGTGATACCCGCCCGATAATCCTTAAATCTGCCACGCGTAACCTGATGGTGATGCCTGAACGATTGATGATCATGATATCATCTGAGTCAATCACGCCCATGATGGCCACCAGGTGACCGGTTTTCTCGGTTACATTCAGGGTTTTCACGCCTTTACCGCCACGGTTGGTGATCCGGTACTCCTCCAGCGATGAACGCTTACCAAAGCCTTTTTCAGATACTACCAGCAAGTTGGTATCAGGGTTATGTACACAAACCATACCAACTACTTTGTCGTCCTCTCCGGCCAGCGTCACCCCTCTCACCCCAGCCGCAGTACGGCCCATGGTACGCACTTTCTCCTCGTTGAACCGTACGGCACGGCCAGAACGCAGGGCAATGATCACGTCATTGGCTCCGTTGGTCAGCTGCACGTCCAGCAGGCGGTCGCCTTCATTGATGGTGATGGCCTGGATACCCGCTTGTCTCGGTCTTGAATAGGCCTCTAGCGGCGTTTTCTTGATGGTTCCCTGCTCGGTACAGAACACCAGGTAGTTGTTCAGGACGTAATCTGGGTTCTTGAGGCCGCTTACGTTTATCACGGCGCGTACCTTGTCCTCTTTCTCAATGTTGATGAGGTTCTGGATGGCGCGGCCTTTGGTGGTCTTGCCACCTTCCGGCACTTCGTACACTTTAAGCCAGAATACTTTACCGGCCTCGGTGAAGATGAGCAGATAGTTGTGGGTGCTGGCAATAAACAAGTGCTCAGTGAAGTCATCTTGTTTTGAAGTAGCGGCGCCTCTTGAACCAACCCCGCCCCTACTTTGGCTGCGGTACTCGGTGAGCGGCGTTCTCTTTACGTATCCTTCGTGCGAAATGGTGATTACCATGTTCTCATCCGGGATCATGTCTTCCAGGGAAATGTCGCTGGATACCATCTCAATGGCCGTGCGGCGCTCATCGCCGTAACGGTCCCGGATATCTGTCAGCTCTTGCTTGATAATCTCCATTCTTAAGCCTTCGTCGGCTAGAACGCGGGTCAGGTAATCAATCAGTTCTTTGATCTCCTGGTACTCCTTCATGATCTTATCGCGCTCCAGGCCGGTAAGGCGCTGAAGACGCATCTCCAGAATAGCCCTTGCTTGGATGTCAGATAACTGGAATCTTTCGATCAAGCCGGTTCTGGCCACTTCCGGATCGCGGGAAGCTCTGATGAGGTTGATGACCTCGTCCAGGTTATCCAGTGCGATGAGCAAGCCTTCCAGGATGTGCGCGCGCTTGCGGGCTTCCTCCAGCTCAAACTCGGTTCTCCGGATCACCACTTCATGGCGGTGGTCCACGAAGTGCTTGATCAGATCCTTCAGGTTCAGGGTCATTGGGCGACCACCTACGAGCGCCACGTTGTTCACCCCGAAGGACGACTGCAGCTGCGTGTACTTGAACAAGTTGTTCAGCACCACGTTTGGCACGGCGTCTCTTTTCAAATCATACACAATGCGCAGACCCTCGCGGTCAGACTCATCACGCAGGTCAGAGATGCCTTCAATTTTCTTCTCGTTGATGAGGGCGGCAGTTTTCTCAATCATTGCCGCCTTGTTCACCATGTAAGGGATCTCGGTAACAATGATCTGGTCCTTGCCTGTTTTGGAGGTCTCAATCACGGCTTTGGCCCGCACAATCACACGGCCACGGCCAGTCTCAAAGGCATTCTTTACTCCGTCATACCCGAAGATGATACCTCCCGTTGGGAAGTCTGGCGCGGTGATGTACTTCATAAGGTCAGCCACACTGATCTCAGGGTCTTCAATAAAGGCGATGGTACCGTTCACTACCTCGGTGAGGTTGTGAGGCGCCATGTTGGTGGCCATCCCTACCGCAATCCCCGAAGTTCCGTTTACCAGCAGGTTTGGAAATTTCGCCGGAAAAACGCTGGGCTCCTTCAGGGAGTCGTCAAAGTTAGGGACGAAGTCAACGGTGTTTTTCTCCAGATCGGCCAGCAGTTCGTCAGCGATGCGCTTCAGGCGGGCTTCGGTGTAACGCATGGCCGCCGGTGAGTCACCGTCAATGGACCCGAAGTTACCCTGACCATCTACCAGGGGATAGCGCAAAGACCAGGGCTGCGCCATCCGCACCATGGTGTCGTAAACAGATGAGTCGCCGTGCGGATGGTATTTACCCAATACCTCCCCCACAATCCTGGCTGATTTCTTGTATGCTTTGTTATAGGAAACTCCCAATTCAGACATCCCATACAACACGCGGCGGTGCACTGGTTTCAAGCCATCGCGCACATCCGGAAGGGCCCGGGAAATAATAACGGACATTGAATAGTCAATGTACGCCCCGCGCATTTCGTCTTCTATGTTAATGGGAATTATCCGCTCGTTTTCTGCCATTTTACTTCAATACAGCTTAAAATTTGTACTATTTGTAAGCCTGCAATTTACGAAAAAAGATAGTGATTTGCTAATTTTTGCCCTTCTTCCGGCCACTCTTTCCGTCCAGTTCCTTCTGCATGGCTTTTGAGTTTTTGGGGAGCTTCTCGCCTATTCTGGGATTCTGTTTTTTATACCAGGGCATGCCTCTGTACTCACCCTCGCCATGGCGGTGAACCATGCGGGTTTGGCAGGAGGAAATGGGACAGGCTGGTCTACAGGATGAGGCCAAAACGCTGCAGAAAATAATCAAGAGGAAGTAAAAAACACTTTTTCTCATAAGGGGCATCATAGGAAAAATGGAAAGAAGTTCTGCCACAAAATAAGCTAATTCTGAAGCGCGACTCCCAATTTTTTGGTTATTCCTAGAAAAATCATACATTGGTATACAGATAAAACCAGCTCTACCTGTTTACCCTCATGAAAATTAACGCCAAAAGCCTCTTTGTATTTACCTTAGGATTAACTTATTCCACCCTTGGTTTCTCCCAAACCAACGCTCCGCAGGGAATGGCCGCCCAGATGAACCTGAATACCCTGGCGGCCGGGGGAAATGCCGCTAACGTGCGGATATTTGACAACAGGTACGAAGGTGTTAAAGGAAGCCCGTATTTTATGGAGGCCTGGTTACCGGGTGAGATAGAAATCAAGGCAGGAAACACCGGTAAAACCGAGCTCTTTAAAGACCTGAACCTGAAATACGATGTATTCTCCAACCTTCTGGTGGCGGTGATTCCCCAAACGAAAGACACGCTCCAGATCAGTACCCTCCCTGTCATTTCTTTCCGTATGGAAGCGCCTGCAGGAGACAAATTGGAGTTCAGAAGAATAAAAGAAGCCCGCGAGCTTGACCCAGCTTTGGCAGATGCTTTTTTTGCCGTGCTGTATGACAGCCAGAACGGAAAGGCTACCGTAGTGAAAAGGATTGCTAAAAAGAAAATAGAAGCCAACTTCAAAGGCCCGTACAGCGCAGGTCAAACTTATGACGAGATCGTAGATGAGACCAGTTATTACGTGGTGGCAAACGGCAAAATGAAGAAGGTGAAGCTGAACAAAAAATCTCTTTTAGAGGCGTTTCCAGAAAAAGCGGACCAAATTAAATCCTTTATTTCCAGCCAGAAACTGGCCATGTCTTCAGAGGCAGACCTGGTTAAAGCAGTTACTTATTACCAGTCTATATAAGCAACAATTACACCCTAAAAACAGAAAGGGCGACCCGGTGGGCCGCCCTTTCTGTTTTTAGGGTGTATTCTTTGAATCAGGCTCAAAACGGCGGCTTACCACCCCTCCTTTTCGGCTATCAACTTCGACCAAAAGGTTTGGCTTGTTGGCCTTCACAATCCAGCGGGCTTTGATGTAGCCCATGCCCGGGATGTTAGGAATTTCCAAACGGGCCGGGTTCAGTTTCTGCTCTTTACCCAGGTTCAGGTCAGCGTTCTCCAGCACCATGCCAGCTACCACAGTAGAATCCCGCAGGGAGATATAGTCTGGCCGCTCAATTCTGTATTTCAGGTCCTGGCTGGAGTGTGTGGGAATGATGCGGGTGTTAGCCACAGTGGCTGTCACCTCCGTTAAGCCGTGGGGTAGTTTCCGGGTCTGCACATCCTGGATCACCAACTTCGGTAACTGGAACGCCTGGTACACGGTGAAAGCCATGTTGCGGTGGGCATCTTCCTCCAGTAAAAAGCCCGGATGTGCCCTGGGATAGTTCTTCTTGAAGCCTCCTATTTCCACTTTGCCGTAGGTAGGGTGGTCAAAAGGCGTCCACTCCACAAAGGCATCGTTGAACAAGAGCATCTGGTTAAAGTCGTATTGTTCTGCTTCCCGGTCTGCGGAGCTGGTGCCCTTGCGGTCAAATTGCAGGTACGGCGACATAAGCTCGTTGGAGAACGTGAAGATGCCGCGGGCACCATGAAACCAGTCCAACTCACCCCCGAAGGCGGAGTAAAGGTCTTTGTATACCACCATGTAGGTGTAGCCTGGTATGATTTGCTCAGCGTATTTCCCCAGCAAGTCATATACCTGGTTGTCGTCCCGGTTATATGTGTTCTGGTCTTCCTCTGCCCCGGGGCCACGCAAAATCATGCCGCCATTGTTGTGGTAGCTCTGTGCGCCCGCGATGTTGGGGTGGCGCAGCACAAAGTCTTTCACCGCCCGGTTCTCGGGGATGGAGAACGGGTATTTGTAGGCGCCTCGTTGAATGTAATCTGGCTGCCAGTTCCAGCCCCAATCGCGGTTAGGGTCATAGTAGCCGGGAGGGTCTTCGTTTACCTTACCATCGCCGTCATTGTCTAAACCTTCGTAGCCCAGCAGTTCATACTGGCCTGGTTGGTCGGGTTTGGCCGGGATGAGCCGAAGCGGGTTCTGCGGATCCTGGATGTACCGTCCGTTAGGTGATTTGCGGCGCATAAAGGTGATGTGCCCGTCCTTGTTCAGGTCGTCGGGTTGGTCCTCATCTACCAAACCGTCACCATCATCGTCCAGGGGAATCATGCCGGAACGGGGCGAGTGCGGCGAGTTGGCCTGGTGCATGAAATGGTTCCGCGCATCAGGGTTGATGGTGGGGATGATGTAGAACGTCTTCTGCTGCAACAGCTCCTGGATGAACTTGTTGTCATGGAAGTTCTCTACCAAATACCATGCAGTGTACAAGGCAAATTCAGAGCCTTGGATCTCATTTGAGTGGATGTTCCCATCAATGTACATGGCCGGTTTCCGGTCCGGATCGCCGGTGTTGAAATCAGAAATGGTGAGCACCCAAATGCGTCGACCTTCGTAGGAATCGCCGATGGTTTCCATTTTCACTAAATCTGGGTGGGCTTTGGCTAACTTGGCGCATATCTCGGTGAGGCCGTCATAGTCATAGTACCGGTTCCAGCTTACGGTTACTTTGGGAGCTTGGGGCGTGCCGGCAGCCCTGAAAACCTGGTCTGCCGTTTGGGCCTTGGTTTCCGAAATCAGCCCAGAAAACAAGCAGGCTGATAGAAACGCTATTGTTAAAATTCTTTTCTTCATGGCAGGAAACTAGCGGAGGAAGACTTCTTTGGTTTGTTTGCCGGCAGTGGGGCTGCTGGCCATGATGGAGACATAGCCTTTGCCGCTCACGAGCCAGGAAACCTGGAACTTCTCGCCACCCGCCAACGCGTTGCTCAGCTGGATTTTATTACCCGAGACCACTTCCTGGTTATCGCTCAGCTTAAGGGTCACCTTCACTTTCTGCACCCATCTTGACTTGTCTCCTATCTCTGAATGCGTGGGCAGGGAGCCCTGGTTGTATACGTCGGCGGTGATGCGGGTGAGGCCGCCGGCCACTTTCTCTGAGCTGATGTTCACGATCTGCAGAGAAGGCATCCATTTAGCATATGCTGAGAAAAACTGGAAGTGCTTAGTGGCTATGGGCCCTAAGGTGCGCACCGGTGGGGTTTGTTTCACGTAAGGTGCCAGGCCGCCTATCTCTACCTGCTGATCTGGGAAATCAGGGTGCTTAATGGGTTTCCAGTTTATAAAAACACCGGCCATATCATTGGCCTCTGCCCAGCGCAGGAAATTAACGTCATCATGCTCAGAGGGAGCCTGCGGCTTTTTGCCACCGGTGGTGTCTTTAGATGCCTCTATAGGCGGGGTCCACCAGCCGGGCGTGCTGTAGCTGAACCTTCCGTAATGGAAATACGCCCACTGCAACACATCGCCGGGCGAAGGTGCTACACGGGGGGCGTTTTTAGGCTGGATGGTTCTGTTATAAAGCTTGGAAATCTGGCTGTTCACGGCGGCATCTTTCTCCAGCAAACCACTCACAATGCGCTTGGAGGTGGCGGCTTTGTCATACCGCAGGGGCTCAGTGAGGGTGTTGGCCGGCCCGAAGACAAACACTGCGTACACGTTCCTGGCCTCGTACATGAAATCTGCGAAGGCTTTGGTTTCGCGTTCAGACATAGGGTGCTCGCCGGCCCCCTGCTGGAAATAAGGGTAGTCAAAGGTGAAATTCCGGTTGAACATCACGCCGCCCTCTGGATCTTCGTTCCACTTGCCGTCTTTGTCGTTGTCAATGCCCTCGGTGTAAAGCAGGTAACCGCCTTTCTCGCCTTTGGAGACATCGGCCTTCACCATAACCCTTGGGTCTTCATCCGCGGGACGGAACGGACCGGTGGGATTCTTGACGCGCATCATGGTGATGAGGCCGTCTTTGTTCAGGTCCTCGTACGGGTCTTCAAACATGCGGCCGTCCCGGTCATCGTCTATGGGCTGGGCGTTGCCGAACCGCTCCCAGCGAAGCTTCTCGTGGTACTGCTCAGAGGCATCCGGGTTGAGGTTGGGGAAGATGTAGAAGGTCTTGCTCAATAAAAGATCGCGCACCGAGTCCTGCAGAACGGCGCCCTGAAGCATCTGTTCGGCCATCTGCACGGCTAGTTCGGTGGTGGCAAGTTGGGTGCCTTCCACGCCCGCGGCAACCACAATGGCAGGTTTGTTTGCGGCATTGTCGCGGCCCATGGTCAAGAGCCAGATCTCTTTGCCGGTGGCGGTTTTTCCCACGGTGGTGAGCGAGACCAGTTTACTGTAGCGGGAACTCAGTTTCTGCAGCCGGGCGGTGAGCTGCTCATAGCTCTGGTAATCGCGCTGGGCCACGGCCACAGAACTTAGGCCGGAGAATGCGATGCCCAGCAAGGCTGCCTTTAAGTTTTTATTCATGAAAAATACTTGAGACTTTGTCCTAATCGGCTTTGGCGGTGAGATGAAAAGCAGCGGGCGGAACTTCTTCCCCGTGCCATTCCTGTAGAAATTGTTCTACAAACTGTTCCATGTAGGCATGTCTTTCCTGCGCCAACCGACGACCAGCGGCCGTGGAGAAGCGGTCTTTGAGCAGGAAAAGCTTCTCGTAGAAATGGTTGAGTGTAGGTCCCTGGTTTTTCTTGTATTCTTCAAAAGAAGCGTGTAAACGCGGTTCCTGCCCAGGGTGGTACATCTCGCGTCCTTTGTGCCCGCCGTAGGCGAAAGCCCGCCCAATCCCGATGGCCCCGATGGCATCCAGTCGGTCAGCGTCCTGTACTACTTTGCCCTCCAGCGTGGAAGGCGTGGTGTCAACGCCCGCGCCTTTGAAAGTCACCTCCCTGATGATCCGACATACATTCTGGATCAGGTCCTCGGGGGCACCCTGCTCCTCCAGCCATTTTTGGGCGGCCCTGGGACCGGCTTCCTCGTCTCCGGCGTTGAATTTCCAATCGGCGATGTCATGGAGCAGGGCGCCCAACTGCACAACGGTAAGGTCGGCGTTTTCCTGTTGGGCAATGGAGAGGGCGTTTTGCCAAACCCGTTTAATGTGCCACCAGTCATGGCCGGAGCCCTCACCGGCAAAAAGTTTTTCTACGTGTTGGGCGGTGATTGCCACCAGTTCTTCAGCATTCATCGGGGAAAATTAGTTAAAAAATCGCAGAGCATTGTTCCATGGGAGCCAGGTCACCGGACAATCCTGTTTTAGGTCTGTTTTCCTATAAATAAGGTCAAACCGGAGTAGCCGCATCATGAGGAGCCACGGTCTGGTACTAATTAGTTTGGCATTTTAACCCACCAGTAACCAGTGGCCTATTTTGGGGCCGATCTCAGGAAAACGGATTCTAAACAGATTAAACGCTCTGGTCCCCCTCCTGCTTTGGTCATTTACTTACTTATTTCCTTGAAGCATTTTTTGTGCTAACAATCTGCATTAGACCTTGTGAAGCACCAAAAAGGACCAATAAATCATAGAGCATCCCCTCACCAGATTAAAAATGTTGCTTTACAGGAGATTAAATGAATAATTCTGCCGGTTTTCTATATATAAATTGTGGTAAACACGTATAGAACCCGAGACAACCAACAAGAACGCCTTTGAAAACAAAACTACTTTTGCTGGCGCTATTCGCCCTGCCGTTGGCTTCTTTCGCCCAGATTACCACGGAGACTCCTGCTGATTCCCTGGCCCGGGATTCTGTAGACCAAAGCACCGCAACCCAGGATTCAGTGGCGCCCGCTTATCGGAAGTTGAATATCTATCCGGTGGCTTACTACACCCCAGAGACGCAGTTCGGTTTCGGGGTGAAACTGGTGCACGTGCGGAAATCAAAAGGACAATTCCCCGATGACCGGCCCGACCTGTACTCTCCTACTTTGGTATATACCACCAGAAAGCAAATCCTCACGGCCCTCTCCGCTGATGTTTGGCGCCAGCACAACGGCCAACATTTGTACGGACAGGCGGAGTACAATAACTATCCTTACTTCTTCTACGGAATCGGGAACAATAGCCCCGAGGAAGCCGAGGAACCCTATACCAGCCGTACCATCAACTTCTTCGGGCAGTTTGACCAAAAGATATTTGCTAAAGTGTTCCTGGGCGCCCGTTATGAATTCAAACACGAGACCCTGCCAGAAATACAGGAAGGCGGACAGTTGGCGCAGAAAAACATCATAGGAAGTGAAGGCGTGGTTTCCTCGGGGATTGGACCGGTTCTGATGATTGATAGCCGTGACAACAATTATACCCCCAAGAGAGGGCATTACCACCAGTTCTCGGCTTTATTTTTCGGTAAGTACCTGGGCGGAGAAAACAACTTTACCCGCTACCGACTGGACCTTAGGAAATACATGTCGGGTTTAGGGCCGGGAGTATTAGCTGTGCAGGGACTCTTTACCTTCACCGTTGGCGATGCACCTTTCCAGCACCTGGCTACCCTGGGCGGCGTGAACGTGATGCGCGGTTTCCTGGAAGGTCGTTTCCGGGATGAAGATGCCATTGTGGGCCAGGTAGACTACCGATTCCCCATCAAAGGGCGCATTGGCGGCGCGCTATTCGGCGGGGCCGGCCAGGTCTCCAAAAGAATCCCAGACTTTGCCGTGGACCAGTTCCACCTGGCCGGCGGCGCTGGCCTGCGCTACAGACTTAACGACGAAGGCATGGTGGTGCGCGGAGACGTAGCTTTCTCTAAGGAGGGCATGTACATCTACTTTTCCTTCGCAGAGGCGTTTTAAAGCTATTTTATTGAAAAAAGAGTAGAAATCAGAAAAGCCGCTGCAATTTAGGTTGCAGCGGCTTTTCTGATTTCTGATTATTACAATTTTACTTTTTACCTAACCTGCCTTGTCTCCAGCGTACCAACTTTGGGCAGGATCTGGATTACAAACCGGCGGTCCCGCACGTCTCCGGTACGGCCGGCGCCTTCAAAGCCACTGCCTGAGGCAATGAGTTCTATTCGTTCTTTGGGAAATCTGATGCCGGCGTTGCGCCAGAACTGCAGCAAGGCCAAAGCCCGTTTATAGCTCAGTTCCAGGGCGTACTCGCGCTGAGTGATGTTGCGGGCGTCTCCGCGGGGGAAACTGGCGGCCCGGCCATCGATCACGATGAGGTACTTTACATCGGCGCCTTTGACGGAGTTCACCACCCGGCTCAGTTCCTGCCCGGCCCGGCGCAAGGGTACCAAAGACCGCTGCGGAATAGAGGCGCTGCTTTGCTCAAAGAGCACATCCACCAGCAACTCGTGGCGTTTATACTTCTCGTTGTACTGGAAGTAGCGGCTGTCCAGGCGTGAAAGGGCGGCTTTGATTTCGTCTAGTTTCCGTTTCTCCTGCACCTCTACCTGCAGGCGGGCAATGTTGCGGAGGTTCTCCGATGATTTGTCGGTGAACATCTTGAAGCCCAGGACAAACAGTACCAACATGATGAGGAAAAGCGCCGTCATGAGGTCCACGTAACTGGGCCAGAAGAAGTCTTGGTTGTCTTTGTTCATGGCTGTTTATCCTTTCCGGCCATTGCTGGCACCCGTTCCGAAAATTCTGCCCAAGGCCGCTTTAATGGCACCTGGTTCCATGCTTTTCTCCACGTTGGCGTTCAGCACGGCCAATTGCTGCAGCAGTTTCTGCTGGATCTCGGTATCGGTGTCAATCTTGCGGAGCAGGCGCTCATTGGTCTGTTTAATCTCCTGAGCCAGGTCCTGCTGCTGCTTATTTAGCTGATCCTGTTGCGGGTTTAGATTCTCAAACGGATGCATGTAATCCAGGATGCGCTGGTAAAGGTTGTCCTCGTTAAGTCTTCTGAAGTGCTCCTGCCATTTTTCGTAGGCGTTTTGGGCGTCTCGTTCCTGATGCTGCAGTCGGGCCTGCATCAGGTCGGTGAGTTTAAGGGCCGCTTTGTCAAAATACTGCTCGGTTCGGTTAGCGATGGTATCCAGCTCTTCCTCATGGCGGGCGAAGAAATTGATCTGCCGCTGAATGGATTCATCGTGCTGCTGCAGGTAGCCGGGCACCAGGTCAAATCCTTCCTGCAGTTTGGTCAGGCGGTTCAAGACCTGGGTGATGTTCTGGGTGAGTTCGCCGCCTTTCCTGACGGATTCATTCAGGGCCTCCTGGTACTGCAGAAAGTTCATGAACAGGCGCTCGCTTTCCTTAATCTTGTCAAACACCTGCAGGTTGGCGTTGGCCATCTGGGTAAAGCCTATCTGGTCCAGCTTCTGGATAAATTCCTTCTGCGTGCTGATGTTATCGGTGAGCGTCTCCACAATCGGGCGGAAGCCCAGGATCTTGTCCAGGAAATCCTTGTTAAACGAGTCCAGCACCGATTTCAGGTTCCCCAGACTGGCCGACATGTCTGAGTTGAGCTTGGGCAGCAGGTGCGTTTGCAGGAAGGTGTAGTAGTCGTTCTTTAGGCGGTCGCGGAGGCTGCGGGCATTCTTGAGGGCATGGTTGCCCATCATGGTGAAAAGCAAACCGCAAAGGCTTCCGGCCATGGCAATGAGCACCCCGAACAAGAAGGACGGAATATTCTGATCGGTGATAAAGGAAGAACCTTCATCTGCGGAGCCCGTGAGGCCGGTCCAGATCAGGCTGGAGAGCCCCAGGATTACGCCGGCGAAAGTCCCCAGCAGACCCACGTAGAGCGGTGTAGCAATAGTGGACTGCACCTCCGCGTCAAGGGCATCTGAGTGGCGCTCGGCCACGTCTTTGAGGATGTCAAAATCGGCGGCCGCGCCCTTGTTCAGCCTCAGGTACTCATTTGTGCTTTTGTTGATTTCCTGGAACGTGGCCGAGGTATGCTGCGCCTCAATCAGGTCCACGTAATCAGAAGGGTCTTCACTTGCCTTGGGAGCTGGCGCGGTTGCGGGGAGGTCCTTGGCCAGGTAGATGTTGCCGTCCCGGTGCAGCTGCCTGAATTTCTCAATGTTGATGGTGTAAAATGGGATCTCCCCGTTCTGCGCCTCAATGTGCAGTTCCTCGGCATCTACCGCAATGATCCTTTTCACCACCGGGTTGGTGGGCGAGAATTCCCTGAAGTACTCACCGTAGAGCAGTTGGTCCCACTGTTTTTCCAGGGAGGGCGCCTCTAATGCTACCGGTTCTTTGGCAGTCAGCGACCGCCGGGCCACCGAAAGGTTTTCCTTGACCGGAAAAAGGCCCGCAATGCTTTCCACCTTCTTGCGGTTGGCCTGGTACACGCGCCATTGGTACCCAATGATGAGGATCACCAGCAGCGCCTCGAAAATAAATATTCCTTCCATGTAGGTTTGATGTATAGAAATGGGCAGCCAAACTTCCGTTTGGCATAAGGTGTTTTCCCTGTTGCAGACGCCTTTAAAGGTATAGTCTCAAGCTTTACTTCAGGTTAAAGATAGGTAATCTGAGGGTCTTTGGAGAGGTCTTAAAGCAAGGAGAACCGTTTTAGAGCTGCTTATTAAAAAACAGGCCTAAAACGGTTCTTTACTTTCAAAGACAGCTTCTGACTAAAACCTACCGGAAATCAATTCTGGCTTTTTCCTGTATTTTCCAGCCGGCACTAGTTCTCACAAGCACCCCATCACCTTGTTGGATGATTTTGCTTACCATGCGGTTAGAAGGCTTCTCAAAGGAGAAGGCGTTCTCCAGCCGGTCCATGCCCTGCGAGATCACAAAGGCCTGGTTGCCGCCCAGGTTAAACCGATAATTGGTGGTGGGGAGCCCTTCGGTGGGTGAGTCAATCTCCAGGTAAGAATCTGAATCTGGGCGCTGCTGCAACTGGTGCGTTTTAATGGTTCCGTCCTCGGGGATGATGGCGTAACGGGTACGGCTCACCGGCTCGGGAGCAGGCGCTGGGGCCGGCGCGGTCTGTTGGGTCAATTCGTTCAGGAGGTCATCGCCCACAATGCCCTGGCCTAATGTAGCGGTTGGAACTGGCTGCCCGGCAGGGCTCTGGTCCTCCCCGGCCATGACCGGCTCACGTCTTCTGTTTTCGCTTCTTCTCTGTTGTTGCTGCGGCTGCCGAGGTTCGCGGGCTGGTTGGGCGGCTCCGGCCACGGGCTGCTGCTGTGGCGGTTGGGGTTGTCTCTGGCGCTGCTCCTGGGGTTGACGCGGCTCCCGTGGTTCCTGCGGCTGGCGCTGCTCTCTGGGCTCACGCGGTGGTCTCTGCTGCTGGGGTTGTCCCTCCTGCTTCTGACGGGGCTCCTGTGGTTGACGCGGCTGCTGCGGCTGGCCTTGGTTTCCGCGCGGCTCCTGCTGGGCACGGCCGGGTTGCTGGTTCTGGTTTCTCTGTTTTTGCTCCTGAGGCTGTTGGGCCTTAGCTTGTTGGGGCTGCGGATTCTGCTGGTTTCCGCGGCCTTGCTGCCGACCATTGTCTTGCGGCTGGTTCTTGGCGCTTCTTCTCAATTGGTTTTCCAAGGACTTGAGACCGGCTTCCAGCTCGCGGTTTTTCCTTTCCAAGGACTTGGTTCTAGAAACGATCCCGCCCATTTTAAAAAAGGTGAATCCCGCGACAATTAGTGCCACAACTCCTAAGATGATAGGTACATATGCCATACCGTAAATAGTTTTTGAATAAAAATGACGTAACAAAAAGCCTCAGATGCGTTTGGCTATGGCATCTGAGGCATCAAAGTTAAACAAATGCGCCTACCTGTTGCTGATATAATTCTTTAGACAACAAATACAGCGATTGTTTCAGGGGCATGAAGAACATGGTCTCCGGAATGAGCTCCCGGTCAGAGAGGCCTCTGAGGGTTTCTTCCAGCACCATGGTATAGCTGTCCTGGATGTTGGAGCGCATGAAATTCAGGATCCAGTGCGGATCAACCTCCACACCCATTGAGCGCATGAGCGGTGCGATGTCCGCATCGTCCAGGAGCATTTCCAGGCAGTTCATCACATTGTCCAGCACTTCCTGACGGATGGTGGAAGAGATCTGGCTTTTGTTCACCGCTCTCAAAGCATCCTCGCCGGAGGCGGCTCCCGTAGGGCGCATGATCGGAATGTCGGTGAGGTCAGACAGGTTGTTGCCTTCCAGGGCCATGGCGCCGCCGTTAGCCGTAACCTGTTTAGGGTTGTCAACTAACACCAACTTGAAGTTGCCCGGTGCTTCCTGGCCCGTCACTTTCCGGAAGATGGTTTTGGCGTACCGCTCCACGTTAGACAGGTTGTTGCCCGCAGCCAGTAGCTTGATGTACAAACTTCCCTGTCCGCTGAAACAGATGTAACGTGGTACCTGGGTGCCTAACTGCTGGGTGAGCTGCGCCAGGTGGTACATTAAGGCTCCAAAGTGCAGGTAGAACATCAGTCTCAGCTGACGGGCCTGCAAGAGCTGCGAGCTGTAATGGAGTTCCTTGTCATAGCTGAAAAGTAAGCTGGTGATATCGGCGGAGCTGAAATCAGGGTTATCCAGCGCGGTCTCCAGGAACTTCTTGTACTCCTTGCCTTCCTCGGTGAGCGGGATCTGCAGCACGTGGGCCACGCCGTATTGCAGCAAACCATTGTCCTTGCTTGTCTTCACCGAGGCGAAGCCATCGCCCCACAGGTCATTCCCGGCAAAGCGGAAAGAGGCGCTGTGCGAGGGTTTGCGGTTCGTAAATAAAAGTACATCAGTGGTACCGCCGCCTATGTCCACGTTGATGAGGTTCTCGTCTTGGCTGGGCACTACTACTCCAGTTCTGGACAGGTAATAGAACGGCGCCACCGACTCAGTGATGCAGGCCGTATTGCGGCCGTTTTTAAAAATGTTGTGGTAAACGCCGTCCCACACGTTCTGGAACATGTTGCGGGAGTAATCATCAAAGCTCAGCGGCGCGAACCACACCACCTTGGTGTTGGCCACGTTGCCGTGGTTCAAAACCACCTTGTTCTTGATCAGCAACATGATCTCGGTGAAGAACGCCTCAATCCGGCGCTTGCCGGTATTGGAAAGTGTCTCACTCCACTTCAGGTCTGTATGGTAATTCTGCTTGTACTGGTCTTGGTGCGTGCCCTCGGTATTGATGGAGAACCCGATGTTGATGTTCCCAAACAAGCTGGGAATCTGGTTCTCAAAGTCAATGGATTCGCAGGTTGCGGTTCTGGTAGGGAAAGTGTACAAAGATCCGCCCGAGTTGATAATCAAGGGCAGGAACTCGCGCTTAAGCAGAGTCTCCACCGCAAACAATCGCCCGAAGCCCCGCTTATGGAACCGCTGGTAATCCGATAAAGAGGTATCATCAGAGGGCTTGTTCAGCATCACCAATTGCTGGTCATTGGCCGTGATGGAGAACTCTTTAGGAGGTTGGTTCGCCCCAGAGGTGTACGCGATGTGCGTGTTGGAGGTCCCGAAGTCAATGGCGAAGGTAAAGGTCTGGATGCCCTGCTGCACTTCCTGGAACTTAGGCACGATCAAAGCCCGACCGGTTACGTCTACGCCTGTGTGCACCAGCTCGGCCACGTCAAAGTGCGTGCCCCTAATCTCATAGTAAGTGCTGCCGGCGCTGGCGTTGCTTTTCTTCGTCCTGCGCTGCGAGGTGGCAGAGATTAATCCTCCGCTGGCTTCCAGTTGCCGTCCGCCGGCGTAGAAGTTGAGCGAATGGTTTCTATTTACCAGTAGAGGATCAATGTCCTCGTCTACCAGCATTACCTTGTAGAAATCATTGTAGGTAGGCGCATCTGTGAACTTGTAGAACGGAAATACGCCTATGCCCACCCGGGATTTCAAGATATGCCCTTTTTCAGGGATGATCTCGCCGTGGGCATCCTTGGAGTTCAACGGGTTGTCATAGTAGCTGCGCTCGTAAACCACATTGCCCTTCTCCGTAGGGATAGACAAAGTCACCCGCACGTGGTTCACATCCACGTAGAAAGTGAGGTGCGTGGCCAGGTCCTGGGGCGTAAAATACTGGAAGTACAGACTGGTTACCGGCAACAGGTAATTGAAGACCTTCTCGGTCACGCCGGGTTGATACAGCACCGTGCCGCTGTAAAAACGGTCGGTGTTCACCTCATAAGGAACCTGCACGATGGTTTCCTGCAACAAGTCATTAACAGTGAGGTACGGGTAATTGAAACCTACGCCGGGCAGGGAACGGGCCTCAATCTCTTTGTTGTCTAAGTAGCCTACGTTGGTGTTAGCCGGCCAGGCCAGGTTGTTCACGTACTTCACGTGCGGCGCCAGACGCAGGTCTGGTTTCAGCACGATGGGTCGGTCACCGGAGAACATGAGGTTGGTTGGCCGCAGGAACAGGTCGCTGCTGGTTACCGCGGTCTGGTCTTTCTTCACCAAAAAGGTAAGATGGCCCACGTGTACCGGATTCTGCTGCAGGTCTACCAACGGCAGGTATTCAGCGGAGATGCCCGCCTGCCCCCCCACGCCTGACATGCTGATGCTTTTGAGCAGGTGTTCATCCAGGGAATTATACACGGCCGGGAAGGCACGGATGTATTCCGGATTAGAGACAAACAGCTTGTGCACGTACTCTTTGAAGTCGCGCTCGCGGTCATTGAGAGAAATGTAGTTGTTGTCAAAGTACACACCCACGTTCTGTGCGCGGTTAATGGCCAGTGGCTGCACATTGGGCGACACAAACAAGAAGGTCAGCGGCGAGGTACCGCCCAACAACTGCAGGCTGCGGTCACCGCGGGCTGAGGTGGACTCCAGGTAAAACAGGAACAGGTCCTCTACCCCATGGAAGCGGCTGTCGTTCATGAACAGCTCCAGCGTTTTGCCCAACAGGTGCGTGTTCTGGTTCGCCTGCATGGCCGCGAGCTGCTGGTGTTTGTTCCAGCGCCGGATCACGATCTTGTTTCCGCCTTGCGCGTAGCTCTGGTGGTTGTAGAGCAATTCCCACAAGTCCCAGAAATGGGTCACAAACTTATGGTAGATGCTGTTGTGGGTGCTGGTGACCCCTTGCTTCACAAAGTCAAACGCTGTCTCAAACAGGTGCATGCGGGCAAACGGCGTAGGAATGGAGGCGTTGATTTTCTGCGCCCTTCCGCCAGCTCCGTCCACCATGTCTTTGATCTCGGTGCTGGTGATCTGGGCGGTTTTCGCCCACCCTTCTACGTTTGAGCCGGTTTTATGAAGACGAAGTACTTTCGGCATAAATCTGTCTTTTTAAGGTGTTTTTGAAAAAAGAGGCGCTAAACGACTATAGTCATTTCTAATACCCTCCCTTTTGATGGTTGGCCAAAGGCAAACCCATGTTGATCTTCTGTTCTAAGGCTGTTTTCTAGAAATTACCCTAAAAACAAGCTAGAGCACATCAGGAATATTTCAGCTTTTCCTCTACCAACCTGTTGGTGGCAATCTCAAAAGCCTTGATGGTGGCTTTGAAGGCCTCGCGGTCTGTGATGGATTCTGAGGCGCGGTTCAGCTCTTTCACGAATGATCCCTGGTGAATGCCCTTGTTCAGGAAACCGGTTTCTACCTGCTTGTCTGAGACCATGCGGTTGAAATCTGGCTCGTTGAGGTTGAAGGCTGAGAAGGTTCGCTCCAAGCGGCTCAGTTCCCGCAACCATGATTCATAGCCGTACTCTGGACTGTTAAGAAACTTATTCAGTTCCTTGAAGACCGGCTCATTGCGGATGGCGCCGGCCAGGTCCACTCCTTTGGCGTAGGCCGCCTGCGCATCTTCGGGCACGTGGGTGTTGTAGTAGCGGGAGAAGTAATGGAACCTGATGAGCTGCTTGGCCAAACGGTCACGCGTTTCCTGGTCAAAATTTGAAAACTGCACATTATCCACGTCCTCTCTTAAACCGAACTCATGGTAATGCGAAGATCCGGTAAGCTCGTTATCTGAGTAATCCATGAAATCAATGATAGACAAGGCGCTGAGCAACTCAATGAGGTGCGCATCGTTTTTCTGGCTTGCGCGGCCGGGGTTGTTTTCCAGCGGTTTGTCCGGCGTGTCACCAATGTAATAGGTAGCGTTCACCCCGGTGAGGTGATTCTGGTAATACGAAAGCGCGTCTTTGGCTTTGGTGGTAAAGGTATTGGAGTCAATAAAATCCGCCTCCACGCCGGGCGCGGGCTGCTCCAGGGAGAAATACGGCAACACCACCATGGCTCCGGTCAGCGCCGAGTTTAGGCTAGAGGCATTGGGCAGTTTGGAATGAACATCCTTGAAGTTCTTCAGCAAGAGCGGGAAACCTGCCGCACCGGTACCCCCGAAGATGGAGCTCACGAAGAAAATGCGGTCCCCGGCCTGAAAGTTGGAGGCGAAGAAACGCATCTCCGGCGAATCAATGATCTCGTTCAGAACCACGCTTCCTACGTTCGGGCTGCCCCGGAAACCCACGTCCAGGCTGTTGTTCAGGTTCTCGGGGGTGAAGAGCAGGTCCACCAGCGCCTGGGAGTCAATGTCCAGTTGGTTGTAGCCCACGTGGTCTTTGAACGGCTTGTTGATGCCCCCGAAATCGTACACGAAAGAATCTCTGATCTTGGAGGAACCGTCGCCGGCAATGCTGGAGAGGGTGCTGATGTTGGTGTGGAAGAAGCCTTCCTCGCGTTTGCCCAGTTGGTCGTGGAGGTGCTTGTAGGTTTTGAGGAGCTCTACGGTGCGGTTCATGTCCCCGTTCTGGGTGTCAGGGTCAATGATGATGGGTACTATCTTGTCACAGTTCTTGATCTTGACACCTGCGGCCATGAGCATGACCAGCGAGCGGATGACCCTGGAGCCCGTGCCCCCAATTCCGAATACAAAAAGTTTTGCCATAGTTTATCTTGTGTGGGGCCATTTCATAGGAGTAGTCCAGGCCTGGACAGATCCTTTTTTAAGCAGCAATGAGAAAATGAAAAACAGAATAAGGCTGAGAATGGCGTTCACCAGCGCAAAGGTGTAGGTGTAGGAATGGGTTTCTATGCCATTGCTGTTTACCTGGGTGATAGGCACAATGAAGGCAATCACGGCGTTGATGATGAGCATGATGGTCCAGTGAATGGGCTTGTAGAAACCGGTGCTCATGACCCGGTTAAAAACGTAGTAATACAGGATGACCAGCGCCAGCGAGATCAATATGAGTTGGATACCGGTGTTGGGAAACACCACCTCGCGGTAATCATTGGTGTAGTTGGCAGGCATGGGGCGGCCCAGAAACAATTCATAGAGCCCGGAGAAGAAATTTTGGATCATCCTTACTTGGTTTCTTTGTTAAACTTCATGGTTACACTAAACACATTTTCACTTTTATCTCGGTAGAGCGCCTGCACGCCTTCCATAATTGAATTCAACTGGTACGTTTTCCTGGGAGCCCCGGCCGGGTTGTTGTCGTTGGCGGTTGACCACTGACTAATCCAGGTGGGCACTACCTGCGGCAAAGCAAGCGTGATAGAACCCGTGTTGGCCGTCAGTTGCGGAACTCTCACCCGCACAAAGTGGGTGTACTGATTCAGGTCTGGGGTGGCTTTTACGTCTTCCGAGGCTGCAATTACTGTACCAATAGACGCCTTTCCGCCGGTCACCGCCAGCCGCAGGTGCTGCTTGAGGTAAGCCTCGTCCTGCAAGGAGGCCGGGAAATCGCTGAGGTTCAACCCGATGGTGAACTCCACCGGTTCGTCTTTTTCCGGCATTAAATTTACGTTGGTACATACCTCCGCGGTCCGGCTGGTACAATACACAACGCCCGCGGGTCTGAATGTATTGGATTTAAGAATGGCCGAATACGGAACCCGCTGGTAGTCAAACCCAAAATATGCCTGTTGGGCCGGCAGATCGCGCAGCACCTTGTTTGTGACGGTCTGCACCTCCTGCTGTTTACCAATAACCCAGATGTAGAATGGCACTTCCTCCCCGTTGAGCGTGCGTTTTACGGCCGGTTTTTTCACGGCAGGGTAAAAACTCCCGAAGAACGGAGACGCATTGGCCAAAACCGCTACTACCAGGTTCTCATGCTCGGCCTGTTTCAGGCTGCTGCGGATGTCTGAGTCCAGGGAAAGGAACTGTCCGGGGTTATTGGGGTCTGGTCCGTGGATGAAATCCGAGACCACCACAGTCACCGCCCCACGCTTCAACGAATTGACAAGGGCTGCCTGCAGCATGTCGGGCAGCGGCGTGCCCAGTACATTGGCTTTGATGCCGCTGGTGATGGTGTTTTTGAGGGTACCGTAGGCAACGCTGTCCAGCACCGGCTGACCCTGGGCATTCTGCCCGGCCAGGTAAAAGCGTTTATCCTCCACGTAAATACCGTCCTGCACCTCAGATATGAGCTTGTTCAACCGCTTCTGGAAAACAGTGGGCTCTTTTTCAGCAGCGGGCGGTGGCATAAAGCCTTTCATACCATTGGATACCTCTAAGTACAGGTCCACGTCTACTTTGGTCTGGGCCGCGGGTGGGTTTTCTGCGGTTGGTTCGTTTACGGGCTTCTGCGTGTGGCTTTGCTCCTGCGCCGATGGCTTTTCTGAGGGGGTTCCCTCCTGTTTGGATTCCTTTTTATAGCAACCGGAGAAAACCAGCGCCATGCAAAGCAGTATCATTTCACCTCTACGAATACACCTTGATCTGTACATGCCCTTGGGATGAGTATTATTGCGCACTTACTTAGAATATAGAAAAAAGGTTATTTTTCCAATTTAGGCAAAAAACTGATTTGTAGGTACTGCCTGTTCCAACTTCCTGGCCTGGCTCACCATAACTTTAACTTAGTCAACTGGTTCTAGAACGTTGTAAAACCCAGGCTCGTGTACGCCCTTGCGTACGGACAATGAAAGACGTGAAATGGCCGGTTTCCTTCCATGATTAAAAAGGACAAGCAATTACGTCATTCAGATTCCAGGTAACTACTTCCTGCCAGATAGGTATATATACAGACCTACCAGAAACCACCACGTATGATCAGAGCTTTTAAACTGTACACTGGGGCAGATGGGCACTCCCATTTTACGCAAGGAACCATTCAAGAGAAGCTATCCACCCATGCGCTTTCCATCCATTTCAAGGAAACGCCACCTCATTCAGAGTATGACTGGCACCCCGCCCCCAACACCCAGTATGTCATGAGCCTGACCGGAACCCTGGAGTTCACCACCAGCCTGGGCGAGACTTTCATTCTGGAACCCGGCGATGTGCTGCTGGCCACTGATACCACCGGCAACGGCCACAAATGGAGAATGCTGGGTGACCAGCCCTGGAAAAGGGTTTATGTGGTCTTCAACCAAGACATGGATATCAACTTCATACCAGATTAAACTTCAACCAATTATACCGGCTTGTGTTCCTCATTTGAGAGCCCGTTCTCCTATCCTGTTTATTATACGTTTAAGCCCTAATTGGGTAAAAAACGGACCAAAACAGAAAAATCCTTTTTGGGCAATAATTTGATAGAAGTCAAATAAAACTTTTTAATGCCCTCGTTTCTGCCCCCTTTTTCAGGAAACCGAGTTAAAAAGACAAAGTATTGAAAGCCATTTGCTTATTGATTCCTTTAAACAACTGCTACTATTATGGAAATTCTCAAATTTAAAACCAATGTGTCTGACCAGGATGGTATAGCCAAAGTATCTCCTTTCCTGGATAAGGTAAAGGAGATAGAAAACTGGAAAATAGACACCCAAACCCAGGAAAATATTCTCAGCATCTCAGGTTCTGGCTTAGATCCGCAGAAAGTACAGAATGCCCTTGAAGATGCCGGTTACCAGGCGGAGCTTCTCCGTATCCTGGGGGTGGACGGGTCAGAACTTTAGCTGCTTGTCAGCCTTTATATAGTTGCCCTGCTCCTTTCAGTTGGTTCTTCTACTTCCCTAAGCTGCTGTTCATTTACCCTGCTGCCCTATTCTAACCCGTACTTTCATTGGCCGGAAAAGCTTTCTGGTAGCACCTCCATCTTCACTTAGAGGCAGAACATTGTATCTTCTGGAAATAAGCCTCGTAAGAAATTACCTATAACCATTTGCAATAATCCAATCCCTAAAAACGATAGCTATGAATTACTCTTTAAAACCGCTCAATGAGCAGGTAATTGTGATTACCGGTGCCTCTAGCGGCATTGGTTTGGCTACTGCCCTGGCAGCAGCCAAAAAAGGCGCCAAAGTAGTGTTGGCCGCCCGGAACCGGGAAGCCCTGACCGGGGTGGAACAGCAAATCCGGAATGAAGGCGGCGAAGCTATTCACGTGGCGGCCGATGTAGGACGCTGGGAAGAGGTGCAGTGGATTGCCGATGCTGCCCTACGCCATTACGGACGCATTGACACCTGGGTGAACGATGCCGGCGTTTCCATTTACGGGCGTCTGAGCCAGGTGAGCGATGAAGACAACAAACGTCTCTTTGATACCAATTTTTGGGGGGTGGTGTACGGCTCCCTGGCCGCCGCTTACCACATGCGCGGCAAAGGCGGTGCCATCATTAACGTGGGAAGCGAGCTCTCAGACGTAGCCATTCAGTTGCAGGGTATGTACTCGGCCAGCAAGCATGCGGTAAAAGGATTCACCGATGCCCTGCGTATTGAACTGCTGGAGGACAAGGAGCCTATCTCAGTAACCCTCATCAAACCGGCCGGCATTGACACGCCGTATCCTGAACACGCCAAAAACTACACGGGTCAGGCGCAGACCCTGCCCGCCCCGGTGTATATGCCCGAGGAGGTGGCAAATGCTATTCTGCATGCCGCTGTAAATCCGCACAGAGACATTATGGTGGGTGGCGGAGCAAAAGTCATGAGCACCTTGAACAAAAGGATTCCAGGTGTGATGGACTGGGTTAGCTCTAAAATGATGTCTAAAGGTCAGTTGAAGGATGAACCCGACACTTCCCGCCGGGATTCTCTGCATAGATCTGTCTCAGATGCCCGGGTGCACGGCAACCATGATGGCTACGTGATGAAAACCAGCCTTTACACCCGCGCCGTCATGCATCCCAAAGTGACCAGTGCCATTGCCCTGGCCGCCGGAGCCGCCGTGTATGCCCTTATCAACAACTCCAAAAAGAAAGGCCACACCAAGGCTACCAGCGGGTACTACAGCACAGGTGACACCCAAACCGGCAGCACCTATCCGGTAAACACCACCTACCCTGATAACACCAGCTTCGCGGCAGATGACCGTTTCCCGGAGGCAAACAATGCCCCTGACACCTCCATCTATCCGGAGAGCGGAAGAATCTGATAAGGTACTGCCATCATAAATGATTCTTTATAAAAGGATAGGAAAAGTAAAAAGCGGGCCGGAACTCTGTTTGAATTCCGGCCCGCTTTTTTTGTTTAAACTTCTAATTATAAAACTGTTTAAATAGTTAATAGAAACAAAAAGTTTAAGGCTCCTTCCTGAAAAACAGCCTTTAAATCCCTAATCCCTTATCCAGGATTACATCCCGAAAGGGAAGGTTTCAGGCATTTGGTGGCCCTTGTGTTCCAGGTGCAGCGGGTGAACGGCGTTGGTTTTGTCTATGTACAGAAAGGCATCGTATCGAGCCGATAGTTTGGTAGGGACATAGTTGCCACGGTCCCGCTCTGGGTGGTACACCACTCTAATGGCCCGGTGGCCCATCCAGCCCCGGAAGTATTCTTTCAAAGCCGGTTGTTGGTCAAAGATCAGGAGTTTGTTTTCTGCCGATGCCTCATGTAGGATCTTCTCCACGCTCTTTTCCATGGCCGGCGGCACGGGCATTTCCTGCATGGGGCCGTCCCACCTGCGTCCCGCAATCACGGAACCCTCGTATGACCCGAAACCCACCAGCACTACTTCCTCTGGCTTGTGCTGTTCCCGTACCAATTGGCCTACATTAATTTCCCCGTCATCTATCATATCGGTGGCCCGGGCGTCGCCGATGTGTGTGTTGTGTTCCCAGACGATAACCTTGGCTTCAGGTCCATGGTAGTTCATGAGGGTATTCAGGGCTTCCACCATGTGGCGGTCCCGTATGTTCCAGGAATTGTCTCCGAAAGCCGACATGGCCCTGTAGTATTTCTCACCGTTGGCGGCTACCAGAGCGTTGATCTCGGCGTTTAGACCAGCTTCAGGCGCGTGGTTGTACTGCCCGGCCTTTTGCCTTACTTCCAGCAATAACTGCAGTACAGCCTCCCGGCAGCTGGGCTTCATGGAACTGAGGGCAGTGGAATAAGACTCTTCTTCGCCGTAGGGCTCAAAGCAATCTATGGCCCGCCGCGCGTAAGCTGCCGCCTGCGGGTCTTCCTTTTCCAGGTAATCCACTATGATCTTCATGGAGTCCCACATGCTGTAGACATCCAGGCCGTATAATCCAATCTTCCGCGCCGGTACAAGCTTGTCATTGTGGCAACGCAGCCAACGGGCGAGAGCGGCTACTTCCCAGTTGGCCCACATCCAGGTAGGCCAGCGGTTAAACTGGCGCAGCACCTCCTCAATGCTCTCCGGCGTGTTTGGGTAGCCTTTGATCCATCGGTTTATCTCAAAACAGTCGGGCCAGTCACCTTCCACGGCGATAAATGAAAAGCCTTTCTCCTTGACGAGCCGCCGGGTAATCTCGGCCCGCCAGGTATAATACTCATGGGTACCGTGGGTAGCCTCCCCTAATAGCACATACCGGGCATCACCTATCCTTTCCAACAAGGGATCAAGGTCCTGGGCATTCTGAAGAGGAAGGCAGTAGTTAGCCAATCCGGTCCTGTTCTTTGCAGTGGATTCCGCCATGGTGAGGTTCTTCTGATGACCTTATTCTCAACGAACCTTGCACTATCGGGTTTGCCCAATCTGTCTACCTAAGCTAAAACAGATGTTATTTCATGGGAGTCGCAGAAAATACGGATAGGCCATTGATTATCATGATTTCTGTTGAATAGAGGGAGGTTTCTGTTTTAAGGGTATTTTCCATAAAACAAGCCAATTACAGCGGACCTATGATTGGTTCTTAAAGCAAGGAATACAAACTTGGAGAACAGGATAACGCCAGGTGTGGCAAGGCGGTGCTTAGGAAATGAAGCGAGGCCTTTGTTTTGGAGCCTGTTTTGGCAAAACATACGCGAAATGAACTAGACGCATTAGCCATCCAAAGCACCATGAAAAACTCCAAGCATTAACCTTAATGGTTTCTCTTTGATCATGCTCTGGAAAATGACAGGCAAAAATGCAGAGTTGGTCACTGCCGCAGAAAAAATAAGGCAAAAAAAAGCGCTTGCATCTTTAATGAATGCAAGCGCTTTGAAGAGAGCCCCCAGCCGGGATCGAACCAGCGACCTACTGATTACAAGTCAGTTGCTCTACCAGCTGAGCTATGGAGGCTTTTGCTTTATTAGCCATATGGCCTCTGAAAGCGGCAATAAAAAGATTTTCAAAAAACAGCACTTACAGGTCTGTCCTATAAGTGCTGTTTGGGAGCCCCCAGCCGGGATCGAACCAGCGACCTACTGATTACAAGTCAGTTGCTCTACCAGCTGAGCTATGGAGGCTTTTGCTTCTGAAACCCTGGTGGTTTCTGAAAGCGATACAAAAGTAGAGGTCTTTTTGATATTTGCAAAAAGACCTCTCAACTAATTTGCGGCCTTTGCAGAAAGGCCCTGAAAGTCAACGGGAAAAATTTACGACCGAAGTGCTTTCAGCTGTCTTTTCAGGTGCTGAATGCGGTTCTGGGCATCGTCAATCTTAGACTGGTATTCCTGCCGGAGCTTCTCTGCGTTCTTAGACCGGGCAAAGAATTCAATGTTGGTCTTCAAAGTAGATATGTCATTTTCCAGCGAGGTGATATCGCGGCGCAGGTGCTGCTCTTTCTGGTACAGCTTCTGGTCGCCGTCAGGGCTGGCCTTCATGTGGTTCAGCTGCAGTTGGAACAAAGTCTGCTCTTTCTGCTGCGGGCTCATCTCCGGCACTTTGTCCAGGTACTTGGCCAGCAGTTGCTGGAATCTGTCCTCCACTTTGGGGTTTCTTTTGCCTTCTGTGGAGAAAGACTGCCACTCCTGGTGAATCTGGTTGAACTCTTCTAGGGAACCAATAAAGGTTGGATCCGCAACTTTGCCCGCCAACTGTTCACAGTAGTTCTGCTTCTGCGCCGAGAGCTGGTTCAGGTGGGTTTCCTTGTTCTGTACTTCCTGGTGCAGTCTGTCAAAGAAAGCGTTGCAGGCCGTTCTGAAACGGTTCCAGATTTTGTCTGAGTACTTGTCTGGCACGCGGCCAATGGTCTTCCACTTCTTCTGCAGCTGAATGAGCTTTTCTTTGGTGCTGTCCCAATCCTCGCTGTTCTGCAGGCTTTCGGCTTCCTCGCACAGGGCTACCTTCTGGCGGTAGTTCTGCATCTTCTCCTCGTCCAGGGCTTTGAAGAAGGTGTTCTTGTGGTGAAAGAAGGCTTTGTAGCTGCTCCAGAAAGCTTTGTTAACTTCCTCGGCGTTTTCCTTAGGCACCAAACCGGCGGCATCCCATGCTTCCTTCAACTGCTGAATCTGGTCGGTTTTGTCGCGCCAGTCATTGATGCGGTCTGAGGTAAAATGCTGGAATTGTTCAATTTGGGCCAGAAGGGCTCTTTTTTTCTCCAGGTTGGCCAGTTCCTCGGTTTTCCGGGACTCAAAGAACTGTTTTTTTCTCTCGTGCACCTGCTCAGAGGCCTGGATGAAGCGGTTCCATACCTGGTCACGCATCTCATTGGGTACCGGACCTATGTGTTTCCACTCATCATGCAGGTGGCGGAGCTCCTGCAGCGCTTTGTTGATGTTCTCTTCGTTGGCCAGGCCTTCGGCGCGCTCGCACAGCTGGTTCTTGGCATCCAGGTTGCGTTTGCGGTCCAGCTCTTTCAGTTCAAAGAAGATGCTGCGGTTGTTGTAGTACATGTCCAGCAGGGCATGGTAAGAGTTCCACAGCTGCTGGGCCTCGGCGGTAGGTACTTGGCCAATGGCCTTCCACTCATTCTGCAGTTCTTTGATGGCGTTACCGCTGGTCTGGGTCTCAGAAGACTCAATAAACAGGCGAAGACGCTCCAGAAGGTCGCGCTTCTTCTGCAGGTTCTGGATTTTCTGCTCCTCTTCCTGGCGCTGCTCTCTGAACCGAGCCTCCCTGAAACGCTGCATGGCCTGCTCCACGTCTTTGTGGGCGCGGGGGGCATTGTACTCAAAATCGTCTGGAGAGCCGCCTTCGGCAATAAACCGGTTCAGGGCCGCCTGGCGCTCTTCCTGGAACTGCGGTTCATAGATTCTGTACAGGGTGTTGAGGGCACGGCCAGATTTCCTGGTGTTACCTTCCTGGGCCAAAGAAAGGATCTTGGTTCTTACCTCATCTATGGATAAATGGGTGTAATCTTCCTCTGGGTGCAAGTCTTCCTCTTCAGAAGTGGTTTCCTCGTGAGTTTCCTGGGCGACCGGAGTGGCTGGTGTTTGCACCTCAGGACCGGCTGAGGGGCTTTCTGGACTCGGGTCATTTGGGGCGGAAGGTTCTTCTGTTTGGGCCAACGGCGTTTCTGTTATCGGGGTGGCCGCAGTGGTTGGTTCTTCGGTGGAGGCGGTTGGCGTTTCTGCTTCTGGGCTAGCTGTAGCCATTGCAGGAGTTGGCAGGTCCGTCTGCACGGGTACTTGTGCAGACGTTTCTGGCGGCGATCCATCAAAGGCGGGCTCGGTAGCCAGGACGGATGATTGGGTCAACGCTGGCTCCACTTGGGGAGCGGCTACTTCCAGAGCAGCCGAAGCCTCTGTGACTGGGGTTTGCTCAAAAGTTTCTGCGGGAACTGCGGGGGCCTCATTACGGGCATTTATTTCAGCTAAACGTTCTTCCAGAATTCTACGTTGGTCCAGCGCCTGGTCTTGGCTAGATTGTGCTTCGGTAGACTGCTCTTCCGCTTTTCCGTTTGGCTGATTTTCCGGATTTAGGTTCATCATACACGTGGGGCTTTGCGCCTTTGGATTAGTTTAAACTTGGGTCCGCGGGATAGTTGGCGTACATTTTGTATTTGCCTCCCATTTCCTTTAATATATCGCGCCACAAGGTATCTATATTCAAAGTAAGCAATTTATTCGCAGCATTGTTATTAACAAACCAAACATTTTTATCAATTTCTTCATCTAGCTGCCCGGGACTCCACCCGGAATAACCCACGAAAAACCTGATTTCGTCCTGTAATACAATTCCCTGGTTCAGCCAACGGGTGAGTTCTTCAAAGTCTCCGCCCCAGTAAAGACCAGAGGCAATGGGTTGCGCATCCGGTAAATTAGGCAGGCGATGGATATAGTGTAAGGTGTTGGGCTGCATGGGGCCTCCCACCGCCAAAGCCATGTCAAAGACCTCTGCGTTGATGTCCACCACATCAGACAGATGCAAGGCAGAAACCCGGTTCAGCACCAGTCCTACCGTGCCGTCTTTGTCATGCTGGCAGATCACCACCACACTACGCTCAAAGTTGGGGTCACCCAAGAATGGTTCTGAGATAAGGATGCTGCCCTTCTGGATTTCTTTCGCCATCTTTCTAGTCATCTTTTTCCGTGGATTTAGCTTTCTATACTTACTGAATCGGGGGTTATTTGGTTTGCGGCAGATTCTGTACCAAAATTGAGAAAACGCATAAAAAACGCCGGTCGTAATTGTTAAAGCGTAAAAGAAAAGGCTTTTCGCCGTAAATCCATCGCATTTAAATAGAAAGCCCTACTTTTGGAACCGTCTAACAATTCAGTGTAAATACCATGGCCACTCCCCTGTCTCTTGCCGATATCAGGATCAACTATTCCCTGAAGGAACTTACCCTGGAAGCCGTCTCCCAGGACCCGCTGCAACAGTTTGAGACCTGGATGCAGGAAGCCCTGGAAGCCAAAGCCGATGAGCCCACCGCCATGACCCTAAGCACCGCCGATGCGCACGGCCGTCCTACGGCCCGGGTGGTGCTCTTGAAGGCTTTGCAAAAAGAGGGGTTTGTGTTCTACACCAATTATGAGAGTCGTAAAGGCCAGCAACTTCTGGAAAACCCTTTTGCCGCCCTCACCTTTTTCTGGCCGGCGCTGGAACGGCAGGTGCGCGTGGAAGGCCGCGTGGAACGCATTTCCCCGGAAATGTCAGACACCTATTTCCATAGCCGGCCGCGCGGGAGCCAGATAGGGGCCTGGTCCTCGCCGCAGAGTACCGCCATTGCGGACCGCAGCATCCTGGAGAACCTGGAGAAAGAGTACTCGGCCCGCTTCCAGGACCTGGAGGTGATTCCCCGGCCCGAGCATTGGGGTGGTTACCAGGTCAAGCCAAACCGGATTGAGTTCTGGCAAGGGCGCCAGAACCGGCTCCATGACCGGCTCTTGTACGAAGTGGACAGCCACGGACACTGGCACATCCAGCGCCTGGCGCCCTGATCGTTTAAGGTCCATATTTCAAAAAACAGCTTAAAACCAGTCAATGGCTGAAATACTCCCCATCAAAGGCTTCAGGTACAACCCCAGGCTCCCGTTTTCCATAGACGCGCTCACCTCTCCCCTGTTCGATGTGGTTTCTGTGAAGCAACGCCAGGCCCTTTACCGGAATCCCTATAACAGCATCCACTTATCGGTGCCGCCCGGCCCGGATCCCGCCGACATGGCCCGCCGAACCGCCGAGCACTGGAAAAGGGCTGGCATTCTGCTCCAAGACCAGTTACCCGGCATCTACGTCTATTACCAGTATTTCACCTTGCCGGGCTCCAGCCGCGAGTACTGCCGCAAAGGGTTCATGTGCCACATCAAGGCCTACCAATGGGAAGAGCAGGTAATCCTCCGGCACGAGAACACCATCCCGGCGGCCGTGAACGACCGCATAGAACTACTGGCCGAGACCCGCATGCACACCAGTGCTACCCACGGCTTGTTCCTGGACCCCGACTTCACCCTGGAGCAGTACATGGATGAAAGCATCACTTCGCCGCTGTATGAATCTGAGGATTACCAGGGCGTGCGCGATGTGCTCTCCGTGATCCATGATGCCGAGGTTATCCAAATGTTTGTAGACCTGCTGCGGGACCAGCAGATCATTCTGGCAGACGGCCACCACCGCTACGAAGGGTCTTTGCAGTACCGCAAAAAGATGCAGGAACAATTCCCCGGAGCCACAGGTGAGGAGCCTTTCAATTACCATTTGATGTACCTGACCAATGCCGCCTCAGATGACCTCCGCATCTTGCCAACCCACAGGCTGTTAGAGCGTTTACCCATCTCACCGGAAGAATTTCTGGAGCGGTTGCAGGAGTTTTTCGTAGTTACGCCCATTGAAGAGGCCTATGAACTGAACGAGGTGATTGTGGGTAAGAAGTGGGCGTTTGGAGTTTATTTTGGCGAAAACAGCTTTAAAGCGCGGCTCAAACCTGAGGTACACGCCCAACTGGATTGGGACATTCCGCAGGAGGTGAAAGACCTGGACCTAACCGTCATGCACTATTTTATTCTGGAACGCGTACTAGGAATCTCCCCAGAGGAACAGCGTCAGTACCCGGGTCTCTCCTACGTCCGGTCCTTTGCCGAGTGCATGGCCAAAGTGGACAGTGGCAAAGCCGAAGTGGCCCTGATCACGAACGAGGTGAAGATGGAAGAGGTGCAGCGGGTTTGTCACTCGGGTGCTGTTATGCCTCAGAAATCAACGTTTTTCTACCCCAAAACCATTTGCGGGTTTTTATTCAGCTCAATAGACGAAAATGAATTTTACTAAAAAATACATCCTGGCCTCCAACTCCCCTCGCCGGAAGGAACTGCTCACCAACCTGGGCCTCCCGTTTGAATCCCGCGTAAAGGAAATAGACGAGACTTACCCCACAGAACTGGAACGCGCCGAGGTTGCCGAGTACCTGGCCGCCCACAAGGCCAGCGCCTACCGTGAGGAACTGCAGCCCGAGGAAGTCATCATCACCGCCGATACCATTGTTTGCCTGGACCAGACAATTCTGAACAAGCCCTATGACCACGCGCAGGCCACCCGCATGCTCACCATGCTCTCAGGCCGCAGCCACGAGGTCTACACCGGGGTTTGCCTCCTCAGCCTGGAGAAAAGCGTGGTCTTTCATGATGTGACCACGGTCCACTTCAGAGATCTCACCCGAGATGAGATAGATTTTTACATCAACCACTACAAACCCTTCGACAAAGCCGGAAGCTACGGCGCCCAGGATTGGCTGGGCTTGGTAGGTATTAAGCGCATTGAGGGTTCTTATTTCAACGTGATGGGCTTACCAGTCCACCGCCTCTACGAAGAACTCCTGACCTTCTAGTATAATCTTAGAACCGTATTGAGGCCGATTTTTAATAAACGCCCCTAAAACAGAACACCCGCCTTTATTAGAGGCGGGTGTTCTGTTTTAATCCTAAACCATGCATATCGGGTAGTTTCCTAAGGAAAAGCTGTCGTGCTTACTTAAACTTATCCTTTAAGATCTCAATCTCAACTCCTGGAGAAATACGTTCATAGAGAATATTGTAAACGGCTGTGGTAATAGGCATATCTACCTTCAGGCGCTTGTTCAGTTCATGTATGCTTTGCACGGCGTAATACCCTTCGGCCACCATGTTCATCTCAAACTGCGCAGATTTCACCGTATAGCCCCGCCCGATCATATTCCCGAAGGTACGGTTCCGGCTAAACTGCGAATAGGCGGTTACAAGTAAGTCCCCCAGGTAGGCGCTACCTTTCAGATCTCGGTGCAGGGGCATGAGTGCGTCCAGGAAACGCTCAATCTCTTCCATGGAGTTAGACACCAATACTGCCTGGAAATTGTCGCCGTAGTTAAGGCCGTGGGCGATGCCGCAGGCCAGGGCGATGATGTTTTTCATAACCGCGCAGTACTCCACGCCGTCAATGTCATCCAGCGGATTGGCTTTCACGTAGCGGTTCCGGAGCAAGGCGCAGAACTGCTCGGCACGGTCCAGATCCACTGATCCGATGGTCAGGTATGATTGCTTTTCCAGGGCTACTTCCTCAGCGTGGCAAGGACCAGCAATCACACACTGGCGCTCGGGCGGAACGCCGTAATGCTGCTCCAGAAAATCAGTGATCAACAGGTTTTCCTTTGGGATCATGCCCTTCACCGCCGATACCACTGTTTTGCCTTTTAAGGCGTCTGGGGCCAAAGGCGACAAAGCTTCTTTCACAAAGGCTGCGGGAACAGCTAGAATCACCCAGTCTGCCTGGGTTACAGTTTCCCGGATGTCACTTGAAGGATGAACGTATTCCAGGTCAAACCTAACCCCGCTCAGGTATCTGGGGTTGTGGGCATACTGTTGGAGATGGTGCACATCGTCCTGGTTCCTGAGCCACCAGCTTACATCCGTTTTATTTTCTGATAATATCTTCACCAGGGCGGTTGCCCAGCTTCCGCCGCCTAATACGGCAATTCTCTCTCTTTCCTGCAAAGCTTAGTTATCTTCTTCTTCTGGTTGATCTTCTTTTAAATTTTGGCTCAGTGATTTTTCATCCTTCACAGTTACCAGGTCACCATCTTTGAGTTGTTTGGAGACCGCTCTGAATGGGCCAGAAACCACCTCCTGTCCCGGTTTTAAACCGGATAAAATCTCTATGTTGTCAAAGTCACTGATGCCGGTGGTCACCTTCACCATCTTCACTTTTCCGCCCTCGTGCACGAACACCACTTCTTCCGGACGTTCCTCGGGTCTTACTGGCTTGTCTTCCTGCGTAAAGTTGTTCTCCGGGCCATCGGTGGCACCCTTGGGCTTGTCTTTGGCACGGGTAGTCACGGAGGCTAACGGAACCGACAGAACATTGTTTTTCCGGTCAGTGATGATGTCTACGGAGGCGGTCATACCCGGTCTGAAAGGCGTGCGGCCGTTCTTCTGTATAAGGTCTTTGTAAGACTCGTTTAATAACCTAATTCTTACCTCAAACTCAGTCACAGCTTCAAGTGAAGCTGCATCTTTGGCGGTGTTGGCGATGGAGGTCACCACGCCTCTGAACTTGCGGTTGGTGTTGGTGTAGGAATCCACCTCCACAATAGCAGAGTCATTCAGGCGCACCCGCACGATGTCGTTTTCGTTCACGTTAACCCTGATCTCCATGTTGTTGAGGTTAGCGATGCGCATGATCTCGGTACCGGCCATCTGGGAAGTACCCACTACGCGTTCGCCGCGCTCTACGTTCAGCTTGGAGACCGTGCCGCTCACGGGCGCATAGATAGTGGTTTTCTCCAGGTTCCGGCGAGACTCATCCAGGGAGGCGCTGGCGCTGCGAACGGTGGACTCAGCGGCTCTCACGCTCTGGCGGGCGGCATCTACTTCGGCGCGGTTGGCCTCAAACTGGGCGCGCGAGGCGTCTATCTCAGACTGGGAGATCACCTTCTGCTCAAACAGCTTCTGGTTGCGCTCATAAGACTGACGGATGTTCTTGCTGTTGGCCACCGCCTGGTTCAGGCGGGCGCGGGCCTGGGCCAGGTTGGCGCGTTGCGTGTTCACCGAGGCAGACTGCATCTCCACCATGGCCTGGTAGTTGTCAGGGCGGATACGGAGCAGCAGCTGACCAGCTACTACTGAGTCTCCTTCTTTCACGTACAGTTCCGTAATCTCCCCGGAAACGTCAGGGCTGATCTTTACTTCAATTTCGGGCTGCACCTTGCCAGAGGCGCTTACTTTCTCTACTATACTAGCGGCCTTTGCTTTGGCCACCGCTACTTCTATTCCTTCTTTCTTCCCTATCCAACCCTGCTTTTTGGCTACCAGCAACCCTGCCAGAAGTAAAACCAATAAGCCACCCAGAATGTAAATCAGTTTGTTCGATTTGCGTTTTGCCATGAGTCAATTAGAGAGTGATCGTTTTTCCCTGGTAGAATTCAAGGAACTTGAGTCTGAAGATGTAATCGTATTTAGCCTGGATAATGTCTGACTGGGCTTTCACATAGTTGTTTCTGGCCACGTTGAAATCCACGCTATTGATGAGGCCGTTGTTCAAACGGATCTCGGCATTTTTGAAGGATTGTTCAAAAGACTCCAGCTGCTTTCTGGCAGATACAAACCTTTTCTGGGCATTGATGGCGTTGGTATAAGCCTGCGCAATGTTCTGCCGAAGCTGGTTTCTGGCAATGGCCGTGTTCAGCTCGGCGTTTCTCAGGCCTATTCTGGAAAGTTGCACATTGTTGCGGGTTCTGAAACTGTTGAGGATAGGAATGCTCAGGTTCAACCCTACATACTGGCCCAGGTTGTCCTGCAACTGGTCCATGTACTTATATTTTGTGGGAGTACGGGTTCTATCTGAGTAGGTGGTAATCACGGGTGTGTTGGTGCCTTGTACCACCCCAATGGTCTGGGTTACGGTTTCTAGGGGGCCAACTAAAAAGAAGGGCGTTCCGCTGGAGTAGCGGGTACTCACACTTCCGCCCAGGCTAAGGGTTGGGAAATAGGCACCTTTGGCAATGTCAATGGTTTTTAAGGCACTCTCTACCCGCAATTGGTTGCTTCTGATCTCCGGCATGATGCTTTCTGCGGTTTCATAGACCTGCTGGGCATCAAACGCGATCACTGATTGGTCCGGATCTGGCAGCTGCGGGATTTCAATAGCAAAATTGGTGGGTGCCGTGTTCTCCAGGTTCAGCAGCTGAATCAACTGCAGCTCTGATATTTCAATCTGGTTCTGCGCCGTGATGATATTGAGCTCATCGCTGGCCAACTGGGCGTTGAGTTCAAGCACGTTGCTTTCCGGCACACTGCCGGCTTTGAAAAGCTTTTGGGTCCGCTCAGCCTGGGCCTTGGTCAAATTGTAGCGCTCCTGATTTGTTTTCAGCAGTTCCTGGTTCAGCAGAATATTCATGTAAGACGTCACGATATTCAGCATGAGGTCATTCTGCGCCTTTTTCAGCTCTTGTTCGGTCGCTTTGAGGTTAAGCCTATTCCGCTTCACGGTGTTCTGGACCTGCAAACCGCTGAAAACCGGCACCGATGCCTGCAATGAGAAACTGCTGGAGCGGTTTGACTCATTGCGCTGCTCATAGGTGATGGGGTCATTGAAGAAACCGAAGCTCATGCCGTGTGAGGCGCTGGCGTTGAACGCAGGCAGGAAATTGGCCATGGCCTGTCTTACGTCAATGGCATCCTGCTCTACAAAAAGGCCAGTCTGCTTTACCTGCAGGTTATTCTGCAGGCCGGCCTGGATGCACTGCTGCAAACTCCAGACGGTTTCTGTGGGTGTGGTGGTCTGGGCCACCGAAAAGGTATGGCAGCCAATGACCAAACCCAGCGAAGCGAGAAATTTGGAAGAAAAACGTCGCATTATAAGTCAATGTTAGGGATATAGATCACGTTCTTGACCCAACTCAGCTGCCGTAGGTACTCCAGCGAGATGGGGCGCAGCCCCGAGTCCATCTCAATGAACTGGCGGGCAACATCATTGCGGCCTTTGCGGGACACGTTCATGGTGGCGATGTTGCAGTCATCATGCGCAATAATGCTGCTGATGAAAGCGATACTGCCGGTCACGTCATCGGCGTCAATGATAAGCGTATGCAGGTTAGCCGAGAAGTTGGAGGGAAAACCATCCACCTCCACAATGCTAATCACGCCTCCGCCCCGGCTTTGCCCCACTACCTCGCAGGTTCTACCATCAGCAGCCGTGAGGCTGAGCTTGATGGTGTTTGGGTGCATGGTAGAAGCGTTCCCGATGGATTTGAAGGTGTACTTCAGGCCGCTGGCTTCTGCATGGGTAAAGGACTCTTTGATGCGGGTGTCATCGGTTTTATAGTCCAGGAGCCCGGCCAGGATGGCCCGGTCACTGCCGTGCCCCTCATAGGTGCGGGCAAAGGAGTTATAAAAGGTGATGGTGGCCTCTACCGGCGCTGACCCCAGGATCCTTATCGCGGCCCGCGCAATGCGTACCACCCCGGCCGTGTGCGAGCTGGAGGGCCCTATCATCACCGGCCCAATCATATCAAAAATGCTGCTTTTCTCTGCCATTGTCTTTGTGCTTTCTTCCGGCATCAAAGTTAAAGATATTGTTCACCCTTAGGCAGCCGCTGCCAAAAAAACAGAAGTGGAACCTCTTTCAGAAAGATGCAGGAAGAAGCCGAATGGTTGTCCTGCTTTCCCTCATATTGCGTATAGAAAAGGTTCAAACCAATTTCTTTTACTTTCTTTGTCGCAAGTAAAGAAAGATAATTACAACATTCAGAAAATAATATATGCCGGACCGCACCTTCTCCCCCCAGGTTCTGGAACTGCTGGAGCGCCTCCAACAGAAATACAGCCCGTTGGGCCAAGACCTGGCTTCTTACCTTGAAGGTCTTCTGTACTCAGACTTCATCAACTACTGGGACTATATCCACCTAGACACCCTCCTGAGCCTGCAGACACCCCGCACCAAGATCCCTGATGAGGAAATCTTCATCATGTACCACCAGGTAACGGAGCTCTATTTCAAGCTTTGCCTGCATGAGTATCGGCAGATTGGCGAGGACCCTGCTCCCACTGCGCAGATGCTCATTAAGCGGGTGGGCCGCATCAACCGTTACTTTGAGAACCTCATTGACTCCTTTGATGTGATGGTGGACGGCATGGACCCGAAGCAATTCCTTAAATTTAGGATGGCGCTTATGCCGGCCAGCGGATTTCAGAGCGTGCAGTACCGCAAGATTGAGATCTGCTCAACCGATCTGCGCAACCTCACTGACAAAGCCAAGCGTGAAGCTCTGGGCCAGCAAAGCACCCATGAGGAGATGTTTGGTTGTATCTACTGGAAAGAAGGCGCCACAGAGGCTGCCACCGGCGCCAAGACCCTGACCCTGCTTCAGTTTGAGGAGAAGTACTCTAAAGAGCTCATGCAGCATGCTCAGGAATTCCAGCACAAGAACATCTGGTCTGTTTTCAGGCGTCTTTCTGAGGAAGAGCGTCAAAATCAGAAACTCATCAATCACCTCAAAGAACTTGACAGCAACGTCAACGTGAACTGGCCCCTCATGCACTACAAATCGGCGGTGCGGTACCTGCAGCGCGACCCAGAGGTAATTGCCGCCACCGGGGGCACTAACTGGCAAAAATACCTGCCTCCCAAATTCCAGAAACGCATCTTCTACCCCGAGATCTGGACTCAGGAAGAGAAAGACAACTGGGGCAAAGGCTGGGTGAACGACATCATTGGCGAGGTGAACTAAATTTCACCATTCATTAAGGGAGCTTAGGCTCCCTTTTCTTTTGCTCTATAATTGCCTGCTCCTCACTCTAGTTTTGAGCCCGATTTTGGAAAAACAGGTCCTAAATGCAAGGGCTAACAATACCCTTTTGGTGCTTACCTTTAGTATCTGTTAAGGTTTATGAAGAGGCTTTTAAATAGTTCTTTTTCAGAAATTAATAAAATCTGTTTAGAGCCTGTTTTTCAGATTTTGATCATTTTCTTAATGACCTGGGCCTTGTCTATTTTGATGCTGATATAATAATGTCCCTGCTGAAGGGAATGTATTTTCAGGTTGATTTCCCCTTTTTCATCAGCGGTATAAGTTTTCTCGTCCATGACAATGTAGCCAATGGCATTCTTGATCAGGATGGCCGCGGAGGCATTCTTGGTAAAGCCCTTGATGTTTACCTCATCAGTAGAGTTAGGATTGGGATACAGCTTCAATAACCTGCTCACTACCAGTTCCGGGGTTCCGGTGGAATTAGTTGTTGCAATAGGTTCTTCAACACGCTTGGAGCCAAAGCTATTCTTGGCCACCAGGCTTTGGGTGAGCAGTAACATCATTGCCACCAACATGAAGGAAGGGGCCCATCCGGTTTTGATAGAGGTAAATTTCATAGTTCGTTTCTATATAGATGGTTAGGGGGATTTCTGTTTCCAAACAATTATGATTTGCTTCCTTTTCTGCCCTTGTTTCTGACCTCCATCCCTTCCTCAGGGCACCTGGTTTTCACTAATCTTCTTGTTGCTTAAATAAATGTATCTTTTAGAAATGCTACTTGAAACCTATTCTTGACCAGGCCCATGATAATATGTATGAATCTGGATATTTCGCTCCTGAGGTCAGAAAAGCTTATACCCATACTTCTGGCTGTATCACCAAGGGCATAGTGGCTAATTATGTGAGAGCAGCTTATTAGATGAGCAGGTATAAGGGCCAAAGCCATCAAGTGTTTTGACCCTTGTTTTTGAAAAACAGCATTAAAACAAAAAAAGGCTGCCCTTTGCAGAGCAGCCTTTTTTATTATGTAACTTGGACTTCCTTATGGGTTTTGAGGCCCGAAGTTAGGGTTGTTGATGATTTCCAGCTGCGGGAACATGTAGATGAACAGGTCGCTGTTGGCTGGGGTAGTGCCCAACACCGCAGTGTGGTTACCTTCCCGTACCAACGGCTTCTGCAGACGTTTGATGTCCATCAGCCCGAAACCTTCTCCGTACAGCTCTTTTCTTCTTTCTACCCAAATCTCATCTACCAGTTCAGCACCGGTAGTGGTTGGAGCAACCGCATCGGCTGGATTTGTGAAACGTTGCTGACGCAGGGCAAATACCAATTGCTGAGCATCGGCATCCTGACCCAAACGGGCTTTCGCTTCCGCTTCAATCAGGTACATTTCCGCAGAACGCATCAGCACGAAGTCACCACTCAGGTCTGGCAGGTCCTTGAATTTAGTAACTGTATATCGGTTGGCATCGGTGGTACCCACCGCTTCCTGGAACTCCCGGCGAGCGTCTGTCAAAGCAAACAACTCAACGAATTTATCATTCGCCCGGATGTTGTTATAACCTCTGCGCACGTAGGTTCTGTTGCCTTTTGCGTCAGTGGTGTAACGACCATCCATAGTGGAGTAGAAAGAAGCAAAAGCTACCTGCTGATCAGCTGATTGGGCAAGTCCCCAGATCCATTCATTATTGGCGTAGTTGTTAAAACCTTCTTTCCAAACAGATGGTGACATCAAAGGATAACCTTCTCTTGCTTTGGCAGCGTAATCAGCGGCCTGAGCCCATTCACCCATCTCCAGGTAAACGCGGGCCAACAAACCTTGGGCTACATTCTTGTTGATGCGGCTTTTGGTTGGTCTGGCGGTGGTCAGGTCACGCTCAGCAATGGTGAGGTCCTCCAGAATCTGGGTATACACCTGCTTTAATGTGGCTCTGGGTTGCCCCTGAGATTGCGCAGTTGTTTGCTCCAGTACCAACGGTACGGCCAATGCATTTGGATCCTTCAGGTACGTATGCTGGTAAGTCCGGGCCAGGTTGAAATAACCGAAAGCACGCAGGGCTCTCGCCTCACCTTCATAGGCCAGACGTTGGGCTTCTGTCATACCAGGTACCTTGGCTGCGTTGGCAATGATGTTATTGGCGTTGGTGATGATACCGTAGTTGGTAGCCCATAACATATAAGTACCGCGGTAAGTTGGAAGCTTGTTATCCAACTCGTATTGGAACACAAACCAGCTGGTGGGTGCCATGATATCCTGGCCCATTACGTCCCAGGTCTCATTGAAGTGCGGCACACCGTAGCTGTCATGGCTGGCTGTTGAACCGGAGTTCACCGGTGCATCGCGCATTAACCGGTAGATACCGGTCAGAGCAGCCTCCACCCCAGCCGTAGAGCTGAACGCCTGCTCGTAAGACACGGCGTTTGAAGGAACCGTCTCCAGGAAATCATCTTTACAGGCGCCTAAGCCCAGAGTAGCTCCCAGGATAACGGTATATATTCTAGCTTTATTGATTTTCATTTACTCTAGTATTTGTCTGTTATTAGAAAGAGGCACGTACCCCAACAGAATACGTCTTCATGGTTGGGAAACTGTTGGAAGTGATACCGTCAAGCGATTGCTCAGGATCCATCCCTTTCAGGCCTTTAGACCAGGTCCACAGGTTGTCTCCTTGTACAAACACGCGCAGACCTTTCATTCTCAAACGCTCCTGCACGTTGGCTGGCAAGGTGTAACCCAGGGTTACGTTGCGCATGCGTACATAAGAAGCATCGGTGAGGAAGCGGGAAGAACGAGCGTTAGCGTTCAAAGACTGACCGGTACCCAAACGAGGCACATCTGTCACGTCACCTGGGTTTTGCCACCTGTTCAGGATGTCAGTGCTCCAGTTGTAACCGGCAGAAGAACCACCACCCATCAGGCCGCTGTAGTCAGTGTTCAGGATTTTACCGCCGAAGCTGTAAGAGAACAACAGACCCAGGTCGAAGCCTTTGTAGCGCAGGTTGTTTGACAAACCTCCGGTTACGTCTGGCAAGGCATTACCAACATAGTAACGGGTAGCCTGGGCGTAGTTGGTGGTAGTTTGTCTTTCCACCACCCCTTCTGCGTTGGTTACATCACGGTACCACATGCTCAATCCAGTCTGCGGATCTACCCCTGCAAAATCCTCAATGAAGAAGTCATAGATAGACTGACCCACTTTGTACTGCTTGGTTCCGCTCAAAATAGTTGGCTGCGGAAGCTGAGTGAACTCGTTATTATTATGAGCTGCATTCAGGTTCATATCCCAACCGAATTTCTCAGTATCCACGATGTGGGCAGTGATGTTGGCCTCAAAACCTCTGTTGCGCATAGCACCCAGGTTGGCAGACACTCTTGTGAAGCCCAAAGAAGGTGGCAACGGCTGATCCAACTGAAGGTCTTTTGAGTTTCTGTCATAGAAATCCAAAGACACATCAAATCTGTTGAACACGGTAGCGTCTAAACCTACGTTGAAGATGGCTTGTTTTTCCCAGGTAAGGAAAGGGTTCTCCAGGGTAGACACAATCATACCCGGTGCAGACAAGTCTGGGTAACCAGTGTTGTAAACACCTCTGTAAGCATAGTAAGAAGAAAGGTTCTCGTTACCGGATGTTCCGTAAGAAGCTCTCAGTTTGGCGTTATTCAGCCAATTCAATTCTTTCATGAAGTTCTCCTCAGACAATCTCCAGGAAGCACCCACAGAGTAGAAGTTACCCCAGCGGTTATCTTTCTGGAAACGGGAAGAACCGTCACGACGGAAGGAGGCAGACAGGTAATACTTATCGGCTAAGCCGTAGTTCACCTGGCCCAGGAAGCTTTGCAGCGCACGTCTGTCAGTTTGTGAGTTGGAGCTCACAATGGTAGCGGCGTTGTCCAACTCGGTCATGCCTTCAATTGGAATGAAACCAGTCTTCTGGGTAGACACTGAGTTGGAAGAAAGGTTATATACCTCAAAACCACCCAAGGCGTCAATGGTATGCTGGCCAAAAGTTTTGTTCCAGCTCAGGATGTGGTTGAAAGTGTACTCCGTGAAGGAAGATCTGCTTTGGGTACCACGTCCCCCGATTGAGCCGGAGGCATCACCGTATTTAGGGTTGTAGAACGTCACGCCACGGTAGTTGTCACCGTTCAGGGCCAAAGAGGTTCTGTATTTGAAATCTCTCAGGAAAGTGATCTCAGCGAAACCATTCCAGCCCCAGGTAAGGTTACTTCCTTTAATAATATCCAAGGCAGTAGTACCAACCGGGTTGCTGTTGCCGCCGTAAGGACGCGCCGTGTTGAAGTCAAACTCCTCTGGTCCGGTGAATGGAGTGCCATCAGCGTTCTTTCTTCTGTAGATTGGGTAAATGCTGGAGATGTTACGTCCCCAAGACACTACGTTCCGGAACGAGGTACCGCTAGAGGTAGGTGCATTCTGGTCTGTGTAAGAAAGGTTGGCGCTCAAACCAACTTTAATGTTGTCACGCACCTGTGAGCTTAAGCGCAGACGGGTAGAGTAACGCTTGAAACCAGAGGTGATGAAAGCACCCTGCTGGTCCAGGTAGTTACCAGAGAAGTAGTAGTTGCTCTTGTCATTGCCACCCTGCACGCTGAGGTCATACTCCTGACGCACGGCTTTTCTGTACAAGGCATCTCTCCAATCTTCATCCCACGCTGGGGTCAAACCTGGTTTGATCTTGCCGTCCAAACCCACTGGCTCTACTTCAGTAACTCCATTGGCGTTGTTGAAAGGGTTGTATTGCTGTCCGTTGCCGGCACCTGCCAATCTGGTAACTACCAACTTAGAAGCATACTCCTCCGGAGAAGCGTATTTACCTTCCCAAAGCGCTTTGTTGGCTCTGGCGTCGTTACGCAGGGCTTCCCAGGTAAGTTCATACATCTGGGAGGCGTTCACGGTCTTGTAATCCTTCACAGCGAAGTCAGACACCCCTACGGTAGCCCCGAAGCTGATGGTAGGCTCTTTAGGAGCAGAACCGCCTTTGGTAGTGATCACGATCACCCCATTGGCCGCTCTTGATCCGTAAAGGGAAGCCGCAGTTGCGTCTTTCAGCACGGTCATGGACTCAATGTCATGCGGATTAATGGCGTTGATGTCACCGGAATAAGGCGCACCATCCACTACGTACAGCGGAGAGCTGTTGGCGTTCACAGAACCTACCCCCCTGATACGAACGGCACTGGTAGTACCAGGCTGTCCGCTGGAAGAGGTTACCTGAACCCCAGGAGTTAAACCAGAAAGCGCTTTGGTCACGTCGTTGGCCTGCATTTTTTCAATAGCCTCAGACTTTACAGAGGTTACGGAACCGGTATAGGACTTCTCCTCTGCCGTACCGTAAGCCACTACCAATACCTCGCCCAGTTGGGTGTTATCCTCCACTAAAGCTACGTTCACAGTGCTTTGGCCGGCAATGGCCACTTCTTTATTAGTGTACCCAATAAAAGTGAACACCAGCGTTCCGTCACCAGAAGGAACGGAGATCTCATAATCACCGGTGACACCGGTAGGGGCAGCGGTTGTGCTGCCTTTGAGTTGAACAGTAACCCCTGGCATTCCTTCGCCAGTCTTTGCATCGGTTACTTTTCCTTTAATTGTCCGACTTTGCGCCCACGCATGGCTAACCAGCGACAGCAACAAGACGAAGCTGAAAAATATAACTTTCTTCATTTAGGATTTTGATTGTAATGGGTCGGAAATTTTACTTTTTTCTTCAGATTGGTTTGCCTGAATATAGAAAGTACAAGTTGTCTGGTTTCCTTCCCTAAAAATGTTTAGCTCCTATTTTTCAACGCTTTATTAGGAACCTGAGTGTTTGTCTGTGCCAGAATTGATAAAAACTGGTTAAAGCGGTTTTTTGGCGGTTGTTGCAATTATTGCTTACAGGTATTCTTTCTCTTATCTCCCTCCTTTCCTTCTAGTTATCATTCAAAATCAGATTTCTCTGATTTGCAAAAATAACGGACTGTCAATTGATTTTAGTTTATGCACTTTTCTTTTTTGCAAGATTCTTTATAAAATGAAATACTTCTTTGAAAGGTCATATCTGAAAATCAATTTTGGTTGCCGTTTTAACCTGGAAAGCAGGCTTTTATGATCAAAACCTTTTTTTGCACCCAAAACTTTGATGCGTCATGCAAAGTGGAAAGCATCTGTTTTTGCACTGGTTAAGGTAAAAAGGCCCAAAAACGAATTTATCTACCCTGTTTTTGGTTAAGCAAGAGTGGTTATCTTTGCAGCCATTTTCGGGAAGGAAAACCCACCCATTTTATACTTTAAGGTTAACTACCTTACATCTACTTTATGAAAAAAGAACTTGACTTGGTCTTAGCGCCCGAGGTAGCCTATGACCCTGCCCTTCTGGAGCGCGAACTTCTGCAGCAAGCCGGGATCACCCGTCCGGAAGATGCAGCCTTCATCCATAAGATAAAACGCTCTATTGATGCCCGCGGCCGCAAAGTGCAGGTAAAGGTGCGCGCCGATGTGTACACCCAGGCCCCTGACCTTTCTACCCTGCTGCCTACCTACCATTACCCTGAACTGAAACCAGATGCCAAGCGGGTCCTCATTGTGGGGGCCGGTCCGGCCGGGCTTTTCGCAGCTATGCGGTGTATTGAACTGGGCCTGAAGCCGGTGGTGGTGGAACGAGGCAAGGACGTGCGTAGCCGCCGACGTGATCTGGCCGCCATCAACAAAGAGCATATCGTTAACTCAGACTCTAATTACTGCTTTGGGGAGGGCGGTGCCGGAACCTACTCAGACGGTAAGCTCTATACCCGCTCTAAAAAGCGCGGCGACGTGCAGCGCATCCTGCAGATCATGGTGCAGCACGGCGCCACCACTGATATCCTTTTTGATGCCCACCCGCACATCGGGACAAACAAACTGCCGGTCCTGATTGCCGAGATGCGCGAAACGGTTCTGGCTGCTGGCGGCGAGATTCATTTCAATACGCGGGTAACTGATTTCATTTTGGAGAAAAACCAGATGAAAGGTGTCATCACCGCCGATGGTTTTTCTCTGGAGGGCGAAGCCGTGATTCTGGCTACCGGCCACTCGGCCCGCGATATCTATGAGTTGTTGCACGCGAAGAATATCCTGATTGAAGCCAAGCCTTTTGCCATGGGCGTGCGGGTAGAGCACCAGCAAAGCCTCATTGACGGCATCCAGTACCATTGTGACGGAGACCGCGGCATGCACTTGCCGGCGGCTTCTTACTCTTTGGTGCAACAGGTGGCTTATAAGGGTCAGGAGCGCGGCGTATTCTCGTTCTGCATGTGTCCGGGAGGTTTTATTGTACCGGCGGCTACGGCTCCCGGTGAGGTGGTGGTGAACGGCATGTCGCCCAGCCGGCGGGATTCCAAGTACGCCAACTCCGGCATTGTGGTGGCGGTGAACCTGGAAGACATGGACTTGAAGCAACACGGCCCTCTGGCCGGACTGCGCTTGCAGCAGGCCTTGGAGCAGAAAGCATGGGCTGCCGCGGGCGGTACCCAGGTGGCCCCAGCCCAGCGTCTCCATGATTTCGTGAAAGGAAAGGTTTCCTCTTCGCTCCTGGACACTTCTTATCAACCTGGGCTGGCCACAGTAGACATGATGGAAGTTTTGCCACCTATGATTGGACAACGGTTAAGAGGCGGGTTCCAGGAGTTCGGGTATAAGATGCGGGGTTATCTCACCAACGATGCCCAGATTGTAGGCGTGGAAAGCAGGACCTCCTCGCCGGTACGTATTCCCCGGGACAAGGAAACGCTGCAGCATCCGCAGATCCAGAACCTGTTCCCCTGCGCCGAAGGAGCCGGATACGCCGGTGGTATCGTGTCGGCGGCCATGGACGGGGAGCGTTGCGCAGAGCAGGTGGCCGTTTTGATCCGCGGTTAACCCGCTACGTTTTTGTGAGTATAACTACTATGGCGTTTAACGCCTGATTTTCTAATCTAAAGTGAGAAGAGATGAAAAAGACCGTGGTAATAGGCGCCTCTGACAACCCAGGGCGCTTCAGTTATAAAGCTGTCCATCAGCTGAAAAGATCGGGCCATGAGGTGGTACCGGTGGGCATAAGGCGCGGCGAGGTGGCCGGTTTACCTATTGAGACAGAGAAACCTTCCATTGACGAGGTAGATACGGTGACCCTGTACGTGGGACCGCAGAACCAGCCCACCTGGTATGATTATATCCTGTCGCTCAAACCCAAACGCATTATATTTAACCCAGGAACTGAGAACTACGAATTGGAGAAAAAGGCAAAGGAGCAAAATATCAAAACCCTGCACGCCTGCACTCTGGTCATGCTATCGGTAGGTAATTACTAGGCTTTTAGGAGCTGAATTATAAAAAGGGTTTCGGGGCTGTTTGCAAAAAAACAGCCCCGAAACCCTTTTCTTTTATAGCTGAGGGTAAAATACAGTAGCTTAGGTGTAAGCTTTCACCCAAAGCTGCTTTGTTTTGGACGGATTGCTGAAAATCAGGTCAGAACCAGTCTTACTTTTTCTTTTCTTCCTTGGTTTTCAGGCCGGCTGCTTTTAGGTCTTTGTAGCCACCAATGTTATAGACATTGGTGAACCCGGCCTCCTGCATCAATTTCAAAGCTTGTCCGCTGCGGTTCCCGCTGGCGCAGTATAGATAATAAGTCTTGTCCTTGTCCCACCCGGCAAACTCCTGGGCGAATTTTCCGCCTCTGAAATCTGAGTTGCGGGCTTTTTTCAGGTGCCCCGCCTGGAACTCCTCCGGAGTGCGTACATCTACCAGCACGCCCTTCTCCTTTTTGCTTACTTCCTTGTATTCTGTGGCTGTAATGGCTGCCTTTGGTTTTTCCTGTGCCCAAAGAGGCTGGGCGCAGAACAGCGCCAAAGCGAACATGATTCTTTTCATACCATAAAGATGAGAGGATTGCTTTTTGTATCCAAACAAACCAAGCCAACAACCTTCGGGAAAGGAAATCTTGGTCATCGTTCTACAGCAGTTTTTCAGAAATCGGCATAAAAACAAAAGAACAGAATATTTTATTGGCGGGCAAAGAAGAAGCTAAAGAGTGAATACACTTGGTAAACAGCACTTTACCTTAATATTATTTGATTTTACTTCAATAATATTGCTAGTATCTTATATTTACTTGAAAAATTTTCCGGACCTCAGGCAACCGATCTCTGAGGGGGCGCATCTAACATACAAACAGGCATAAATTATAGCTTAAATCTCTACAACCCGTGAATGAGTCTGAACTGGTACTAGCACTGCAGAAAGGCGATGCCAAAGCCCAGCGAATCTTGTACGATCGCTATGCCGGCCCCATGATGGGCGTGTGCCTGCGGTACCTCAAGAATGAGATGGATGCTGAGGAGGTCCTCATCAACGGGTTCATGAAAGTGTACCAACACGTAGGTCGGTTTGAGCAGAAAGGAAGCTTTGAGGGTTGGGTTCGGCGGATCATGGTGAACGAGGCGCTGCAGCACTTGCGCAAGCAGGAGCCCATGCACCTGGCCATTGAAAAGGAACACAACTACCTGGCCTCAGAAGACGCCTCGGCCGACAGCGAGATGACCGCCGAGGAAATGATGGAGTTGCTGCTGGAACTTCCGGCCGGCTACCGAGCAGTCTTCAACTTATATGCCATTGAAGGTTACTCGCACAAAGAGATTGCGGAAATGCTCAACATAACAGAAGGCACTTCCAAATCACAGTTAAGTAAAGCGCGGGCCATGCTGCAACGCATGCTGGCCCAGCAAGGAGTAGTGATCGCCCTCTAAACAGACAAAGACTATGAGCGCAGAAGATTTAGATAAATTATTCAGAGACAAGCTGCAGAACAGACCTGTTGCCCCCGGCAACGATGTCTGGGAGCGCATGCAGGCCCGCATGCAGCAGAACGCGCAGCAGGAAACCCCTAATCCGTTCCTGGTGCCGTCTGTTACTGAAGAAAAAGAGGAACGCGGCACGGTAAGAATGTGGTACTATTCAGCCGCAGCGGCCGTGACCATGCTGCTGAGCGTGGGTCTTTGGGTTAACCGCGATAACATAAATCCGCTGCAACCATCCGGTACCGTGGCTACGGTACACGAGCAAAAACAAGCACCAGTAGAAAGAACCTCTCCTTCTCAAGAGGCGATCTCAGGAGCTGAGGGTACCGCTGCTAACGTCCAAGCCGAGCAGAAATCCGTTGCTGAGCAGGAAACCACCATCCACTATCCTGCTGCCTCTAAAGCCACTGAGCAACGACAAGCCATGGCTTCGGTGAACACCAAGGCTGCATCCGTGTCTTCCCAAGGAACCCAAGCTGCCGTTGTAAGCACCAGAAAGGAAGCTAGCCTGGTAGAAACGAACAAAGCATTCCAGAAGGCCCAGGAGCCGGTAATGATGGCCGTGGCCACGCCGGTGAAAGCGCAGGAAACCGCCAAAGCCAACGCCGATGCTCCTGCTTTAGAAATAATTGTAAAATTAGATAACGCCCAGGCAACCTCCTCCCTCGCCCAGGCATCTACTAAAGAAACTGACACACCTCACACTGAGGACCAACCTGGATCTGGACGCGTTCTGAAAGGCATCCTGAAACAAGTGAAGAACCTCAAAGACGGTGAAAAAGTGAATCTTTCAGAACTAGGAATTACCAAACACACCTATGCTTTGGAAACCCGCATAGGAAACAAAAAAATCACAAAGACCATAGAACTCTAAAATCCCATTTCAATGAAACGTTTGTATGCCCTGCTTACGGCCATCATGATGGCTGCAGCTATCGCCTTGCCTTCTCACGCCAGTTCAAAAAGCCTTATACCGGCTGCTACCCAGGATACGCTCATTCTGAAGCTGAAAAACGAAGCCCGCTTGCTGATTGTGGTGAAGGATGTGAAAGATTTGAAAAATCTAAAAAACCAGAGCATTGACTCTATCATGCTGCTGGTGGAAAAATACGCTGATCAGATTGAGGCCGCAGGCAAGAAAGGCGATGAAGTGACCGTGACAATTGACAAGTCCAAAGCCAATACCTCAGAGGACGTAAACATCACCATCACCCAACACGGCCCAGAGGGTACCGAAGTCACCATTAAAGAGAAAAACCGCATCCGGATCACCGACAAAGTAGGCATTGACATTGACCATGATGAGGAAACCAAATCCACCAAAGTGAAGGTGAACGTAGGCAATGAAGACTCTGTAGAGGTGAAGGAAAGAGACGAGGAGCGCTACAAAAACCGGCATCCAAGAAGAACCCTGGATTTCCAGGTTGACGCGGGTCTTTCTACCTGGTTGAACAAAGAAGAGCAGGCTGGCAGCCCAGTGCAGGACATCAAATTCAGAACCGCCGCCTCCCGCTACATCAGCCTTAACACCAAATGGTACAACCGTATTGGCGGTGAGTCCAGCCCCGTACGCCTGATTACCGGTTTCACTGTGGACTTCCACAACTACATGTTTGATGACAACATCATGATCCAGAACACCGGCGAGAAATCAGATTTCATCATCCCCACCGGAATTAACCTGGAGAAAAGCAAACTGTCTACTACGTCCCTGAACGTACCCCTTGAACTAGGTTTCGATTTCAAAACCAAAAGAGGCAAAACAGCTTTCAAAATCGGCGGCGGGGGTTTTGTAGGCTACATGCTCAGCAGCCACTCCAAAGTGAAATACTCCCAGGGCGGGGACAATGTGAAGAGCAAAGCCAAAGATGATTTCTACTTGAATGATTTCCAATACGGTGTCTCCGGATTCATTGGCATCAGAAGCCTGGAGTTCTTCGCGAAGTATAACCTGAATGATATGTTCCATGACAACAAAGGACCGCAGGCCAACGCTTTCGCAGCCGGAGTAAGGATCTTGAAGTTCTAAGGGGTAGGAAATTCCTAAAAGTGTTAGAATAATGGTAAAAGAAAAGAGGAGCTTGATCGCTCCTCTTTTTGTTTTTACAGGCCTCGTGATTCTCTGTTTTCAGGCAGATTTCATCAAAATACCTTAAAAACGGATCAAAGTCGAAAAGTGATAGCTACCCAACCGCAAATAGTCTGTTCTAAATATTTCGGAAGAAGTTGTCCAGCAGAATGGCGGTGGCGGTTCCCACGTTCAGAGACTCGGCGCCGCCGCGGCCAGGGATGTGCAGCGGCTGCGTCACCAGGCTCATGATCTCGGGCCGGATGCCGTGCGACTCATTTCCCATTACCAGCACACCCTGGGGCTGCAAAGTCAAGCGGTGCACGTTCTCCCCTTCCAGCGCCGCTCCGAAGACCGGAACGTTTTGGGGCCGTTTTCCCAGAAACGAGGCCAAATCAACGTAGTGCGGGGTAATCCGCGTGAAAGAGCCCATGGTGGCGGCAATCACTTTCTGGTTGTAAAAATCGGCGGAGGATTCTGAGAGCACAATAGAGGTGAGCCCGTACCAGTCGGCAATCCGGATGATGGTGCCCAGGTTGCCGGGGTCGCGCACCTCGTCCAGCGCCAGCACAAACGGGTGCTTCTCCCAGGAGAATTCCGGAACCGGGCGCATCTTGGCAATAGCCAACGCGGCGTTGTTCGTTTCCATAGAACCGGCCTTGCCCAGTTCATCCTCACCTACCGTAATCACCTCAAAACCTTTCCGGAGGAGATGGGTATGCTTGAGTAAAAATTTTTGGGTGACCAGTACCGTTTCCAGTTCAAAGTCTGATTGTAGTAATTCTGCCACGCTCTTTTCACCTTCCACCGTGAAAGCTTGGTGAAGCGACCTATATTTCTTTATTTGCAGTGACCTAATGTACTTCAAAAGCCCCTTTGAGATCATAACCATTCTTCGTTTGAAGCTACGATGTTACGTATTCGGCGCGGTATTCACAATGCTGGGCTTTTTTATGGGCTGTACGCCCACCCATCACCTTGCCCCCAACGAGCGACTGCTCTGGAAAATAAAACTGGAGGGAGTTGAGCAGGCAGACAAAAGCGCCATAACGCCGCTTTACCAGCAGAAACCCAACCGTCGGGTACTGGGCTCTCCTATCTACCTCAACCTCTATTATTTAGGAAAGAGATTCTACAACCCAGAGCGCATTCAGGCCAATATTGCCGAGGAAACCGAGGACTACAACCGCCGCATCCAGCGAGCGGGCAGCGACTCTGTGAAGGTAGACAAGCTAATAGAGAAAAAAGAAAATAAACTTAACCGCCTGCAGAACAAAAAGGAAAACGGCAACTGGCTGATGCGCACCGTGGGCGAGCCCCCGGCCATCTTTGACTCACTTAAACTGGTGCAAACCCAGGAGCAGGTAGGCATTTACCTCAGTTCCAAAGGCTTTTTCAGGAACAAGGTCTCTGCCACTACTGAGGTCAAAAACAAGAAAGTGTATGCCACCCTGCAGGTCCAGGAAGACAAGCCCTACGTGGTCTCGCAGCACACCTACCAGGTCCCAGACACAGCCATCCTGAGAATCCTGGACGAGAACCAAAAGGAAAGCCTGATCAGTGTGAACCAGAACTTTGACGAGGCCCTGCTCACCCAGGAACGTACCCGCATTGAGCAACTTCTCAAAAACAACGGCTTCTATGATTTCCGGCAGCAGTTCATCACCGTGGAGGCAGACACCAGCTACCAGGAATACACCGTTAGGCTGAGCACCCTTATCGCTAACCCCACTGATACCACGCTGCACAAAATCTACACCATACAGGATGTCTTCTTCACCACCGATGCTGGCCTGAACCGCTTTGGGCGTTCCCGCGATACGGTAGAGTTGAGCAACATCCATTTCCTGGCTTATGACCAGCAGATAAAGCCGCGCATTCTGCAACGGAAAGTCATTATCCGGAAAGGCCAGACCTATTCGGCGAACCGCACACTCAACAACCAGCGCATCATCAGTAACCTGGATGTCTTCAAGTACACCACCATCAGTTACACCAAGGCTGATACCGTTACGGCTGATCCCCACCGAGGCTACCTGAACACTCAGATCAACACCTCTCTGCTACCGCGTTTCCAGGAAACCACTGAGATTGGCGGTACTTTCACCGAGCAGGTGCCGGGGCCTTATGCCAGTATGCGTTTCCGGATCAGGAATATTTTTGGCGGGGCCGAGATCTTTGACATAGGGGTAAGGGCCGGGATTGAAGGGCAGCTGCAGCGCAACGTTAACACCGTTGGACGTAGAACAGAGATCGGTGCTGATATGGGGGTGACCTTCCCGCAGATCCTGGTGCCCTTCCGGACGAATGACTTGCTGGTGCGCTTCAACCCCAGGACCCGTTTCAGTACCGGTTACACCTACGTAGACCGCAATGAATACACCCGTACTAACCTTGATTTCTCCTTTGACTACATCTGGCAGCGGTTGAACATCCATCAATTTAGCTTCTCTCCGCTGGACATTAGCGTGATTAGCACGCCCCGCATTGACCCAACTTTTAATGAGTACCTGCTCACGCTGCAGCAATCGGGGAATCCCTTGAATGAGAGTTTTAAAAACGCCTTTGTCTCTTCCATCAACTTCACAAGCCTTTACAACACCGCCAACTACAACCAGACCAATGATGCCAAACTATTCCGGCTATTTGCCGAGACCGGTGGTTTGCTGTGGAATTACGTGGCCGAGCAGTTCAAAGACTTCAACACCTACCGGTTTGCCAAACTGAACCTGGACTACCGCCGCTACCATGCCCTGGGCAACAATATGACTTTTGTCTACCGCGCTAACGCCGGGGTGGCCAAACCGCTGGGTACCTCCCGCGCCCTGCCCTATGACAAGTACTTCTTTGCCGGGGGATCCTCCAGCGTAAGAGCCTGGCTTCCCCGCCGACTGGGGCCTGGTTCCAGCGCGCTCATCAACAAAACCACAGGAGAAACGGATTACCTTTTTGAACAGACCGGCGAGATCCTGCTGGAACTCAACTCAGAGTACCGTTTCCGGATGTTCCGCTTCGGGAGTACCAACGTGAACGGGGCCCTGTTCCTGGATGCGGGTAATATCTGGCTTTTCAAGGAGCGGAACACCAACCCGAACCCTGAATTGTACGTGGCCCAGCCCGGCGCCCAGTTTGAGTTTAACCGCTTCTACAAAGAATTAGCGGTGGGCACGGGTTTTGGGGTAAGGTTTGATTTCACGTTCGCCATCCTTCGGTTCGATATCGCTACCAAAGTCTATGACCCCGCCCAACCGCAAGGCAGCCGGTTTGTCATCAACGAATTCCGGTCCAACCGCATTTTCGGTAATGACACCCAAACCACGTTTAACCTCGGGATCGGGTACCCTTTTTAGGATTGTTGATTGCTAATTGTTAGGGAATGAGCGAAAAGAAGGGCTCCTGTTCTGACGTTGTTTTTGGGAAAACAGCGTCAAAACAGAAGCCCTTCTTTTTATTTGTATTCAGAACGGTTTGGTGCATGTAGAGCAGCTAACGTTCTTTTTCTTCTACTTCTTATCTGTCATCCTGAAAGGATCTTGGTGGCAAACGGTAGTGGTGCATAGTAGGGCAAGCCTAGTTCGCCCACAAGATCTTTCCAAGATGACAGGTGAGGAAAAGGGAGTGCAGTTATAGGTCTTCAAAAATACTGGTACTTGCTTAATACTCCAGCAACTCCTGTAACACTGAAAACACCTTTTCTCCGTTGGGCAGCATCATCTTTTCAAGGTCTACATTAAGCGGCACGGCGGGTAAGTTCTCGGCACCCAGGGTGAAAACCGGGGCATCCAGATACTTGAAACAGGTTTTACCAATGCGGCCGGCCAGAGACTCTGCGAAGGAGTTCATGAGAGGCTCCTCGGTTAAAACCAGCACTTTACCGTGGCGTTTTACCGAGGCTTCCACGGTTTCATAGTCCAAAGGATTCAGCGTACGCAGGTCTACAATCTCCACGGAGCCAGCCAACTTCTTACTGGCAGCTTTGGCCCAGTACACACCCATGCCGTAGGTGATCACGGTAAGGCTGTTCCCTTGGCTAAACTGTTCATCAGAGGCTTGCTGCACCACGTTCGCTTTTCCCAGGGGCAGGATGTAGTCAGCGGCAGGTTCTGTGGTTTTGGCGTCTTCTGTGCCGGGCACTTTGGACCAGTAAAGGCCTTTGTGCTCCAGCATCACCACTGGGTTCGGGTCCAGGAAAGCGGCCTTCATAAGGCCCTTCATATCCGCGGCATTACTGGGGTAGACTACTTTGATGCCCCGAATATTGAGCAAGGTGGATTCCACGCTGCCGGAGTGGTAAGGTCCGCCCCCACCGTACGCCCCAATAGGCACCCTGATGAGGGCCTGCACCGGGAATTTGCCCATGCTCAGGTAACAGCTTTTAGAGAGTTCTTCTACCAACTGGTTGATGCCCGGCCAGATGTAATCCGCGAACTGGATCTCTACGATGGGTTTTGCCCCCACCGCTGACATTCCCGCAGTAGACCCCACGATGTACGCTTCCTGGATGGGCGTATTGAACACCCGGGCATCACCGTACTTCTGGGCCAGCAGTGCCGCCTCCCGGAAAACGCCGCCCAGTTCTCCGCCCACGTCCTGGCCGTAGAAAAGCGCCTCGGGGTATTGCTTAAGGATATCGTCTACGGCGTGGAGGGCCGCGTCTACCATGGTGGTTTTCTCCGCGTTGGCTGGCGTGCGGTCTCCGCTTTCGTCTGTCACCAGAGTGGGCGCAAATTCGTGCTGGTTGAAGGTTGCCGGATCAGGATCTGGGGCTGCCAATGCTTTCACGTATTGGGCCTGTACCTCCTCCTTTACTTCCTGGGCAATCGAGATCAGTTCATCGGCAGTAAGGCCTTGCTCCAGGAGGTAAGTGCCTAGTTTTGGCAACGGGTCCAGCAGACTGTGCTCTGCCAAGTTATCACCGCGGTACCATTCCCTTCTCACGCCGGAGGTGTGGTGACCCAGCAAAGGGCATTTGGCGTGCACCAGCACCGGGCGCCGCTCCTGGCGGGCAATCCGGAAGGCCTCGGCCATGCCGGTGTATGAATCTATAAAATCAGCGCCATCCACCCGCAGGCGTTCCATTCCTTTAAAGCCCGCAGCATACTCGTAGGCATCCATAGCGCGCATTTCAGTGCCTTTCGCGGAGATACCCCAGTCGTTGTCTTGCACCAAATAGATGATGGGTAGTTTCTTGAGCACCGCCATCTGGAAAGCCTCAGCCACTTCCCCTTCGGTCACAGAACCATCGCCCAGGGAACAAACCACCACGCGGCCTTTGGAAGAATCCATCAGGTCCTGCGACTCCAGATACGCCAGCGCGTGCGCCATGCCGGTGGCCGGGATAGCCTGCATGCCGGTGGCCGAGCTTTGGTGCGGGATCACAGGAAAACCGGGCCTACGCAGGGAAGGGTGGCCGTAGTAGGTGCGGCCGCCGCTGAAAGGGTCATCGCGCTTGGCCATGAGCTGGAGCATGAGCTCGTAGGGTGTCAAACCCAGGCCAAGTAAAATAGATTCATCGCGGTAGTAAACCGAAAGAAAATCTTTTTCGGTGAGGTGAAAAGCGGTGGCCAGTTGGATGGCCTCGTGGCCGCGGGAGGTGCTATGGACGTATTTGCTGCAAACGGCTTTGTTTTCTTCGTAGGTGTCGGCCATGGCTTTGGCGGTGAGCATCAGCCGATAGGCTTTTAAGAGAAGCTCAACCGCTACGGGGGCGGGAGCTTCAACAGACGTCTGGTTCATAAGCTAACATTTGTTCGGTTTTCTAAAGTACGGCTAATCCTGAAGAAAGCAAAATGCCGAAATGGTGGGCCTCTCCTATTTATCGCCTATTTTTGCCAAACTGGCCTTAAAACGGAAAAGCATCAATAATGAGAGATACGATACAAAAATGGTTTAAGTCATTTCAGGAGCGCCTCTGCGCCGATCTGGAGACCTGTGACGGTGTGGCTCGCTTCAGGGAAGACCAATGGGACAGACCCGGCGGCGGTGGCGGGGCAGCCCGCGTGATCCAGGACGGAGCTGTTTTTGAAAAAGGAGGCGTGAATTTCTCCGCCGTGGAAGGTGTGTTGCCCGAAAAAGCCGCGGCGGCCCTACACCTCCCCGATCCGCATTTCTTTGCCACGGGCGTCTCAGTCGTTATCCATCCGGCCAATCCGCATGTGCCCATTACACACATGAACGTGCGCTATTTTGAGGCCGGCAACGGCGAGGCCTGGTTTGGCGGTGGCATTGACCTTACGCCCATTTACGTGAACAAAGATCAGGTACGGTTCTTCCACCAGAGCCTGAAAAACACCTGCGACCGTTTCCGGCCGGAATATTACCCCGAGTTCAAGCGCTGGGCCGATGACTACTTCTACATCCCGCACCGCGAGGAAACCCGCGGCGTAGGCGGCATCTTCTTTGACCGACTCACACCTACGGCGGAAATCACATTGGAAGAACGTTTTGCTTTTGTGCAGGCGGTGGCAGACACGTTTTCTCCTACGTATACCACCATTGTGAACCAGAACAAAGACCTAGAATTCAGCGCCCATGAAAAAGAGTGGCAGTTGATCAGGCGGGGACGCTATGTGGAATTTAATTTGGTGAATGACCGCGGTACCAAGTTCGGACTGGAGACGAACGGACGCACGGAGTCTATTCTCATGAGCCTTCCGCCCCTGGCCTCCTGGCACTACAGCCATGCCCCTGCCGTAGGTACGCCTGAGGCGGAAGCCCTGGCTTGTTTCAAAAAAGGAATTGATTGGGTTAGCCTTTCTTAACCATGGATGAACTGATAGCCTTAGACCACGCGCTTTTCCTGGAGCTGAACCGGCACCATTCCCCTTTCTGGGACGCCGTGATGATCCTGATTTCCAACAAGTATGTGTGGTTTCCTTTTTATGGCGTACTGGTGGGGCTGTTCATCTATTTTTACAAGAGAAAAGGCTGGCTCATGGTCCTGTCTTTGGGCGCCAGCGTGGGTCTTGCTGATTTCATCTCCTCCGGTATCCTGAAGCCTACCGTAGCCCGCCTGCGCCCTTGTCATGACTTAACGCTTGGCGAGGTGGTAAACGCCGTGGATGGCTGCGGCGGCCAGTACGGGTTTGTGTCTTCGCACGCGGCCAATGCCTTTGCAGTGGCCATTTTCGTGATCATGCTCTTGCCTAAGAAACAGTGGGGTTTCAAACTGCTCCTCTTGGTTTGGGCCACGGCCATCTCCTACAGCCGCGTTTACCTGGGCGTGCATTACCCCGGAGACATTACCGGCGGTGCTTTGATTGGGATTGCCACCGCCTGGCTAAGCATGTATTTCTACAAAAAAGCATCAGAACGCTACGCCTTCTGGCAAAGTTAAAGTTACATCCCAACAGAGTGCTGCTATCCGTTTCAAGCCTGAAATTTACTTTTCAGGCTTGAAACGGATTTACTTTTGCAGCAATCGGGCTACGTACTTTCCGATGATGTCAAACTCCAGGTTCACCTGGTCGCCGGGTTTCACAGCGTGCAGGTTGGTGAACTCATAGGTGTATGGGATGATGGCCACTGAGAAGAAATCAGTGCCTGATTCTACCACTGTCAAACTTATGCCATTCACGCAGATGGATCCTTTCTCCACGGTCACGTTGCCTGCGCCTTGGGGCTGGTAACGGAACCGGAACAGCCAACTGCCCTGCTGGTCTTTCACCTCTTCGCAAATGCCCACCTGGTCTACATGCCCCTGCACAATATGCCCATCGTAGCGGCTACCCGCCAAAAGACACCGCTCTAAGTTCACGGTATCGCCTTGTTTCAGTTGCCCCAAATTCGTTCTGGAGAGCGTCTCAGCGATGGCCGTCACAGTATACGTGTCCTCTTCCAGCGCCACCACCGTCAGGCAAACCCCGTTATGCGCCACGCTCTGGTCTATCTTCAACTCAGACGTAAACGGACACCTTAAGGTAAAATGCCGGTTAGCCTGCTCATCTCTGATGGCCACCACCTCGGCCTGCGCTTCTATAATTCCAGTGAACATGTTTTCTAATGTGCTATTTGGTTAAAGTGCTGATGTGCTATTTTAAATGAGGTAATTAGGTAATACCATACATAACGTGCTAATTGGTCAATGTACTAAGGTGCTATAAACTGGGAGTTAAATGATTTAATTAGCACATCAGCACATTAAATCATTAGCACATTAACTACTTCCCTCTCCCCTGTATAATAATCTTGATAGTATAAAGCATGACCCGGAAGTCCATGACCAGGGACATGTTTTCTATGTAGAGGATGTCGTATTTAAGGCGTCTTACCATTTCCTGTACATTCTGGGCGTACCCAAATTTCACCTGGCCTAAGGAGGTGATACCTGGTCTTACGCGGTGCAGGTGTTTGTAGTGGGGCGCGTGCTGGGTGATGAGGTCAATAAAATGCTGCCGCTCGGGCCGGGGGCCCACCAGACTCATCTCGCCTATTAACACGTTGTAGAACTGGGGTAGTTCATCAAGCCGTACTTTCCGCATGAAGCGGCCTAGTCTGGTTACCCGAGGGTCATCATCTGAGGACAGGGCCGGGCCCATCTTCTCGGCATCCAGGTACATGCTCCTGAACTTTAGGATGTTAAAGGGCCTTCCGTGCAGGCCTATCCGCTCCTGCCGGAAGAACACCGGGCCTGGCGAGGAGGCCTTCACCAGAATAGCCAGCAAGGCGTACACAGGCGACAGCAAGGTTAACACCAGGATAGCTGCGGCCAGGTCAATGATCCTTTTCAGGAGTTGCTGCCACACGGGCATCAGGTCGCGTTTTACCTCAATCAACGGCGTCCCGAACAGGTGCGCCACTTTCACCGAGCCCAACAGAATCTGGTACACATCCGGCAGAATACTGATCCGGACGTCCTCGCCTTCCAGCGAGCTTAGAATCTGTTCAATCAGGCGGTGCTCTGAGGGTTCAATGGCGATGATAACTTCCTGCACATCAAACTCTTTGATTACCTGGGGTAACCGGTGGAATGAACCAAGAGATGGGATCTCCTCCTGGAAGGCGTGTGGCTGCGACGGTTGGCTCTGCACGAATCCCACCATCCTGAAGCCCAGGTGCCGGTTGTTGCTTTCCAGTTCATCATATACCTCGCGGGCATTGCCGCTGGAGCCTACCACCACGGTATGGAAGAACACTTTTCCGTTGTACACCAGCTTCTTTAGATGGCTTAGAATGGCCAGCTTAAAAAACAGCGAGAAACCAAAATGCAGCAAAAAATAACTTAATATGGGTTTGGAGTAGACCTGGAAGCGGTTGAGGTTGGGGTCCTCTAACAGGAAAGCCAGGTAAATGGCCATGGCGCCACCCAGTGACATACCAGCCAAGAGCGTTACCTCCTTGAACCGGGAGATCCTGTAAATATCCCGGTAGCGGCCTAACAAACCGTACAGGATAACCCAAAAAGTGGCGATGATGAAGGAACGCGTAAAGAAGGCCAAGGTAAACGCCTCCGAAAAATCTACAAATACATTGTTGTTTGATACATAGAAGACAGACCAAGCCAGAAAAGCTGCCAGGAAATCCCCTAAAATCAGTTTATATAAATGTTGGTTTCGGTTTAGCGGCATGAATCACATCAAAAACAACACGGCACAGGTTAGCTCCATTCTATCGCAAAGCTACACGCAAATTCCAAAATCAGGACCAAAAATTAATTTTCATGGCAATGAAAGGCTATTTGCTAATTTCGCGACGTACTCCCTTCAGATTTGACCTTTAAACGTATATAAAGTTTATACCTGACCTCTTATGCTCATAGACAGTTACCGACACAAAGGCATGCGCAAAAGCTTGGTGCGTGTTGTTCAGGGAAAAGGAATCAAAGACCCAAAGGTGCTACAAGCCCTGGAGCAGGTGCCCCGCCATTTTTTCTTTGAAAAGGCTTTTCTGGAGCAAGCGTATCAAGACAAGGCCTTTCCTATTGGCGAGGGTCAAACCATTTCCCAGCCTTACACGGTAGCCTACCAAACCGAGCTGCTGGATGTGCAGCCCCACGACAAAGTGCTGGAGATTGGCACAGGATCTGGTTACCAATGCAGCATTCTCCTGCAACTCACGCCAAACGTGTATACTATTGAATATAATGAGGTGCTGTTCCATAAAGCCAACCGCCAGTTTCATCTGATGGGCCTTACTCCTTTCACTTTTCTGGGCGACGGTTCTGAAGGTCTGCCGCAGCACGCGCCTTTTGACAAGATTCTGGTGACGGCGGGTGCGCCCATCATCCCTAAAACCCTGCTCCGGCAACTGACCCTAGGCGGCAAATTGGTGATACCGGTGGGCGACACGGGAACCCAGAAAATGCTTCGCATCACCCGCCTGGGCGAAGAGGAATTCACGAAGGAAGAGTTCGATAACTTCAAGTTTGTGCCGCTTTTGGGAAAACAAGGCTGGAAATAGACCAGAGTTTAGCGTCCCTTTTAATTACCTTTTATTCTTTCCTGTCTGAGTAATCAAAGTCCTTACAGATTAAAATGTGGTAGGCTTTGCCTATTCTGCCGTATCTTTACTTTTCAATTACACACCTTTTTATGCGTAAGCAAAAATCTGTCAAGGATTCTTATGTGCGGATGACCGAGCTGGTCCTGCCCAACGATACCAATACGCTCAACAACCTCATGGGAGGCCGCATGATGCACTGGATGGACATTGTATCTGCCATTGCCGCCCAAAAACACTCAAACCGCATTGTGGTCACCGCCTCGGTAGACAATGTTTCTTTCAGGGAGAGCATCAAACTGGGGAACGTGATTACCCTGGAGGCGCAGGTGACCCGGGCTTTCAGCACTTCCATGGAGGTTCATATCACGGTTTGGGCCGAGGATATTCCTTCGGGAACCAAGGTGAAGTCAAACGAGGCTTATTTTACCTTTGTGGCCCTGGATGAAAACGGTAACTCAGTACCCGTACCGGAAGCAATCCCGGAATCTGCCGAGGAGCAGGAGAAATTTGCCGGTGCCCTGCGCAGACGTCAGCTTCGCCTTATCCTGGCAGGCCGTATGAAACCCCACGATGCAAACGAATTGAAGGCGATCTTTGAACTAGAGGATTAATCCAAAGCATTTTTAATTAAACCACTGATGTCTTCTTCATCCGCAGACTTTCTATTTCTCCAGCAACTGTATGGCCAAGACACCCTGTATGTGATTCCTGAACCAGCCAGCGAAGAAGCCATTTCTATTCCGGTGGCCAGCCTTGTATCTCCGGTAACAGCAGAGGCTCCGGCACCAGAACCAACACCGGAAAAGGTGGAAACACCTGCTGAGGTTTCTTTGGCAGTTCAGGTTATAGAAGAACCGGTTGCCGCTCCTGCTGCGCCGGCAGAGGAGATAAAATGGCTGGGAGAAGCCGTGCACGGCACGTACTTGCTATTTGAGGTTCCGGAAACCGTGTTCAGGCAATTGCCGCAGCATCCTTTTCTGCAGAAAGTAATGGCCGCCGTGGGTCTTAACACTGGGCAGATCAAATTCGGGAATATGTCTCCGGCGCTGGAGCATGATGTGAAGAAAATCGCCGCTGAGAACGTAGCCAGGCACATTATCCTGTTCGGGCAGGGCTTGCCGGTGGCCAATCTCTCCCGCATGGAGTTCTACCGCATGTACCGGCTAGGTGAATCACGCTTTGTGCTGGTAGATTCCCTGGAGGATATTGAGAAAAGCGTAGAGCTCAAAAAGAAACTCTGGGATGTATTGCAGAAGATTTTTTTGCAGCAGAATTAAAAATAAGCCCCATAAACAGAAAGCGGCTGCCATTGGAGAATGGCAGCCGCTTTCTGTTTATGGTTATAAGTATTCTTACTGAAGCAAGGAGGCCAGTTTCTCCTCAAGCGCTGGTCCTCGCAGGTTCTTGGCAATGATCTTTCCTTCTTTGTCTAGCAGCACTGTCTGCGGAATAGCGGTGATGCCGTACAGGGCGGCAGCGGAGCTTTCCCAACCTTTGAGGTCTGAAACGTGCGGCCAGGTTAGCTTATCGTTTTCAATGGCCTTTAACCATTTGGCGCGGTCCTGGTCCAGGCTCACCCCGAAGATCTCAAAGCCTTTGTCTTTGTATTTGTTGTACATGCGCACCACGTTGGGGTTCTCCTGGCGGCAAGGTCCGCACCAGCTTGCCCAGAAATCAATCAAGACGTATTTTCCTTTGAGGGATGACAAGGCCACCTCTGGTCCGGTTGGAGACGGCAGTTTGATGTCTGGTGCTACGCTACCCATGGCGGTGCTCCGCAACTTGGTCAGGCGCTCTTCCAGGGATTTGGTGTACTTAGAGTTTGGCAAAGCAGCTTTGAAGGCAGTAGCCATGCTGTCCACGAAGGTGTAGTGCTCATCCAGGTTCAGGATGTTGCCCGCCGTGTACACCGAAACCACCGAAGAAGGATTCGCTTTCACAAAGGCCTTCAGCTTGTTTTGGTTATCCTTTTGCAAGGCCATGAACTGCTCCTGCAGTCTTTTCACCTCGGCCTGGTTACCAGAGTTGGCGGCCTCCTGGAATTGTTGGTTCAGAGCAGTGGCGCTTTGCTGCATGCCTTGCATGATGCTGTTCAACTCTTTAATCAACTCAGAGTCTTTGGAGCCGGTCACCGTGTAGGTCTGCGCTACTTTCCCGGAGTCGGCAGTGACTTGGATGCTCTTGTTGTCTACTACCAGCATGATGCCTTCCTGATTCTCGAACCCGAGTTTGTAGATGGCTGGCTCGTTTACGGTGCCCTCCAACAGGAAGGTGCCGTCTTTGTTGATGCTAGCTGTGTCAAAAGGAACAAAGGCCTGCTCTCCCAGTTCATCCAGGTAGACTTTACCCGTGGTCATGTTGTTGATCTTGCCAGAGATTCGGTAGCTTTTATCCGTATCTGCCGTGGCAACTCCTTTCTTTTGGCAGGCGCCTATCACCAACAGGGAGGCAGCGGCCAGTATCATTTGTTTCTTCATCTTTTTATGGAAATGAGCTTATCTATCAAGGCTCTCTTTCAACAGCTTATTGGCAACCTTAGGATCTGCTTTACCTTTGGTTTGTTTCATGAGATCGCCCATGAACATACCCAGCAAAGAGACTTTTCCGGCTTTGTATTCCGCCACTTTCTGCGGATTGGCAGCCAACACCTGGTCAATGATTCCCTGCAAGGCTCCCTCGTCAGATTCCTGCACCAGGTTCTGCTCGGTGGCTACCTGCTGGGCCGTTTTACCCGGGTTTTCTAGCAAATACGGGAAGATCTGCTTGGCGGCAACGCTGTGGCTTACTTTGTTAGAGTCTACCAATTCAATGAGGCCGGCAATCTGCTCCGGCTTCAAAGGGAAGGCAGGCATGTCCAGCGCCAGTTCATTCAAGTAAGATTTCACCGGTCCGCTTACCCAGTTGGCCGCGGCTTTGTAGTTCCTGGTGTGCTGGCAAAGGGCATTGTAAAACAGGGCCACCTCTTTGTCATCGGTCAAGACGCCGGCGTCATAATCAGACAAGCCGAACTCCTGCGTGAAGCGGTTGTACAACTCCTGCGGCAACGCAGGCATGCCTTCTTTTACCGTATGCAGCCACTCCTCGGAGATGATTACCGGCGGAAGGTCTGGCTCCGGGAAGTACCGGTAGTCGTTCATGGTTTCCTTGGAACGCATGCCGGTAGTAATGCCGGTGTTCGCGTCAAAATTCCGGGTCTCGGAGTCAATGGTGCCGCCGTTCTCCAGGATCTCAATCTGCCGATCAATCTCGTGCTCAATAGCGCGCTGCACGTTCCGGAAGGAGTTCATGTTTTTCACCTCCACCTTGGTGCCCCACTTGCTGGCGCCTTTCTTCATCACCGAGATGTTGGCATCGCAGCGCAGGGAGCCTTCTTCCATGTTACCGTCGCAGATCTCCAAGTACTGCACCAGTTTCTTGATCTGTGTCAGGTAGGCATAAGCTTCCTCAGAATCCCGGATGTCCGGCTCAGACACAATCTCGATCAAAGGCGTGCCGGCGCGGTTCAGGTCTACCAGGGTCTCGGTCTCCCCTGCCAAGTGCATGGATTTTCCTGCGTCCTCTTCCATGTGGATGCGGGTAATCCCGATGCGCTTTTCTTGCCCGTCTTTGGTTTTGATGTCCAGGTGACCTTTGGTGCAGATAGGCGTTTTGTCCTGCGTGATCTGATAGCCTTTTGGAAGGTCTGGGTAGAAGTAGTTCTTACGGGCGTAATAGTTGTTCCGGGTGATCTCACAGTTGGTTGCCAGGCCCATTTTTATGGCCATCTCCACCACTTTTTTGTTTACCCGCGGCAAGGTACCCGGATGCCCCAGCGTGATCACGCTCAGGTTGGTGTTCGGCAGCATGCCGTACTCCGTAGAATCTGAGGAATACGCTTTGCTCTCGGTGAGCAGCTGGGCGTGCACCTCCAGACCGATAATGGCTTGGTATTGGGAACGGATCTCTTCGTTCATGTTTCTTTTTTAGCACGTATGGCGCAAGGCGCAATACGATTTCTGTTTTGGGTCTATTTTCTGAAAAACAGCCGCTAAACGGCTATTGTTTTCTATTCTATTAATTATCTCCGGCGCGAGTCAAAAACCGCGTGTCAGTGGTTTGATTGTTTTCCGTTTCGGGCCGGTTTTTAGGGAAACGGTCTCAAAACGGAAAGCCCGTACTTACTGCACCAAGGCCTCAGCTTTGGACAGGGCAACATCTAACCCGGCCACTTCTTTACCGCCGGCTGTGGCGTAGAACGGCTGTCCACCGCCGCCGCCTTTGATTTCTTTGGCCAGTTCTTTCACCATCTGCACGGCGTTCAGGCCTTTGCCAGACACCACCTCATCAGATAACATAACGGCCAGTTGCGGTTTTCCGTCTACATCGGCGGCAAGTACCAGCACCAGGTTGTCTACCACGCCGCGCAGGTCGAAAGCCAGTTTCTTGAGGTAATCGGCGGAGCTCACGTCTACGCGGGCTGCCAGGAAGTTGATACCGTTGAGGTGGCGTACTTCGGAGGCGAGTTTCTCTTTCTGGGCGGTCACCTGCTTCAGCTCGAAGGCTTCCAATTGCTTACGCAACGCGCTGTTCTCGTCCTGCAGTTTTTCAATGGCTTTGCCGAATTCTTTCTGTACGCCTAATAACTGTTTCACTTCCTCAAACTGGGTAATCTGCTTATCCACGTACTCTTCGGCTACATCAGCGGTCACGGCTTCAATACGGCGCACGCCGGCGGCCACCGAGCTTTCGCTCACGATCTTGAAGAACCCGATGTTACCGGTATTGGCCACGTGCGTACCGCCGCACAGTTCAATGGAAAACGCCGGGTTGAACGTGATCATCCGCACGAACTCCCCGTACTTCTCCCCGAACAAGGCGGTGGCCCCAAAAGCTTTCGCTTCTTCAATAGGCACGTTGCGGCGCTCGTCTTTCTCAATGGACTCCCGGATGCGCTCGTTTACAATCTGCTCCACTTCGCGCAATTGCTCCTCGGTTACTTTGGTGAAGTGCGAGAAGTCAAAACGAAGCAGTTTGTCGCTCACCAAAGAGCCTTTCTGGTTCACGTGATCACCCAGCACCTGTTTTAAAGCAGCATGCAGCAAGTGCGTAGCCGAGTGGTTCTTCTTGATCAGGTCCCGACGTCTGGCGTCCACGGAGGCGATTACCGGAGCCTCCAGGTCTTTGGGCAGCTCAGCAGTGATATGAATGATCAGGTCGTTCTCTTTGGTGGTGTTCAGGACTTTCACCTTGCCTGAGGCTGATTCCAATACGCCGGTATCACCTACCTGTCCACCGCTCTCGGCGTAGAAAGGCGTGCGGTCCAGCACTACATGGAATTCCTTCTTGTTTTTGGCAGTCACCTGGCGGTAGCGCACAATGCGGGCTTCTACCGACTCAGCGTCATACGCCACCCACTCGGTCTCCACATCCGGCTGCAGCACGATCCAGTCTCCCTGCTCGGTCTGAGCGGCGTTGCGGGAGCGATTTTTCTGCTGCTCCATCTCAGTGGTGAAGCCGGCTTCGTCTATGGTAAGGCCGTTTTCTTTTGCAATCAGGGCAGTCAAATCCAGCGGGAACCCGAAGGTGTCATACAGTTCAAAGGCGGTTTTCCCGTCAATGGTGTTGCCGTTCGCCTTGAAATTATCGTTCAATGTTTCCAGACGCTTCAGACCATTCTCCAGGGTACGCAGGAAAGCGTTTTCTTCTTCTTCAATCACACGCTGCACAAAAGCCTGCTGGGCTTTCAGTTCGGGGAACACGTTCGCCAACTGGTCAGCCAAAACGGGCACGATGGTGTTGAGGAACGGCTTCTTGAAGTTCAGATAAGTAAAGGAGTAACGAACCGCACGGCGCAGAATCCGGCGGATGACGTACCCGGCTTTGTTGTTGCTCGGCAACTGCCCATCAGCGATGGTGAAAGAGATGGCCCGTATGTGGTCCGCAATCACGCGGATGGCGATATCGGTTTTCTCGTTTTCACCGTAAGTCACGCCGGCTTCTGAGGCGATGAACTGGATGATCGGTTGAAAAACGTCGGTGTCATAGTTGGATTGTTTGCCCTGGATAGCCATGCACAAACGCTCGAATCCCATGCCCGTATCTACGTGTTGCGCAGGGAGTTTCACCAAAGAGCCGTCGGCTAAACGGTTGAATTCCATGAACACGTTATTCCAGATTTCCACTACCTGCGGATGGTCGTTGTTCACCAGGTCTTTGCCTGGGATTCTGGCTACTTCCTCCTCGGAACGCAGGTCCACGTGGATTTCTGAACAAGGACCGCAAGGGCCGGTATCGCCCATTTCCCAGAAGTTATCCTTCTTGTTGCCCATCAGAATGCGGTCTTCCGCAATCATGGTCTTCCAGATATCGTAAGCCTCCTGGTCCATGGGCAGGTTCTCAGTAGCATCGCCCTGGAACACGGATACATAAAGCCTGTCTTTGGGCAGCTTGTAAACCTCCGTCAGCAATTCCCAGGACCATTTCAAAGCGTCATGCTTGAAGTAATCCCCGAAAGACCAGTTGCCTAGCATCTCAAACATGGTGTGGTGGTAGGTGTCATAGCCTACTTCCTCCAGGTCATTGTGCTTGCCGGACACGCGCAGACACTTCTGGGTATCTGCCACGCGCGGAGATGGCGCCGGTTTGTTGCCCAGGAAATAGTCCTTGAACGGCGCCATGCCCGAGTTGATAAACATAAGCGTAGGATCGTCTTTCACCACAATAGGCGCGGACGGAACAATCTGGTGGCCTTTGGAGGCGAAGAAATCCAGGAACTTCTGACGAATCTCAGCGGAGGTCATGTATCTAAATAATTGCTTTCTTAAACTAGGCGCAAGGGCTTGTAAATGCGAAAGAAAAAGCGAATTTTTGCCGTTCCAGCGCGCACCATGCCGTCTGCAAAAGTAAGCTTTTTTAGCAAACGGCGGTGGTCACCGTTGCGTTTTAGCGCTGTTTTTCAGAAAACAAGCTTAAAAAGAGTCCTGAGTTCTGAGTCTTGAGTCCTGAGTCGGCTTGAGAATATTCCAGACTCAGAGCTCAGAACTCAAGACTCAGAACTTTAAGAAAGTGCCTTACAAAGAACGAGACATAGAGAAGCAGTATTACAGCATCGGGGAAGTGGCGGCCATGTTTGAGGTGGCTCCCTCTTTGATCCGATTCTGGGAAACCGAGTTTGACATCCTCAAACCGAAGAAAAACAAGAAGGGAAACCGCCTGTTTTCGCCAAAAGACATTGAAAACCTGCGCTTTGTGTACCACCTGGTAAAGGAACGCGGCTACACCATCCAGGGCGCCCGCGAAATGCTCAAGACGAGAGGCGTACAGGCCAAAGAAAAATTTGAGATGGTTCAATCCCTTGAGAAGGTGAAAGAATTCTTAATCAGCATCAAGTCACAATTACCATAAAAGAGTTCTGATTCCTGAGTTGAAAAACAAGACTCAGAACTCAGAACTCAGAACTGACCCGCAGTGTCTCCAGACCTTTTGTTCCAGGTAGCCCTTCCTTTGATCCCCGGCGTGGCTGGGGTGATGTCGCGTGCTTTGCTGGGATATTTCGGGTCTGCCGAGGCGGTGTTTTCTGCCTCCAAAGAAAGGCTGACCAAGGTGCCCGGCGTTGGCTCTTTGCTGGCCGATAAAATCCTTTCCCATAGGTCCGCAGCGCTGCGAGAAGCGGAAACCATCCAGAAGCGGGTTGAAATGGAAAACGTTAAAATCCTTTTCTACACTTCGCCTGATTATCCGCAGCGGCTCAAAAACGTGCCTGATGCACCGCTCCTGCTTTACTACAAAGGAAACGCCGACCTGAATGCCGTCAAGGTAATCAGTATTGTAGGCACCCGCAAAAGCACGGAATACGGCCGCGCCGTCACAGAGCAGTTGGTACAGGCCCTGGTGAAACACGAAGTGCTGGTGGTAAGCGGCCTGGCCTACGGCATAGACATTGCCGCGCACAGAGCGGCTTTGAAAGCAGGCTTGCCCACCGTAGGCGTAATGGGTACGGGCATTGACCTGGTGTACCCCAGTGCCCATAAAACAGAGGCACAGAAAATGCTCAGCCAAGGCGGACTTTTAACTGAGTTCCCCTTCGGCACCGCTCCAGATGCACCCCGTTTCCCGGCCCGGAACCGTATCATCGCCGGCTTGGCAGATTGCACCATCGTGGTGGAGTCCACTTCCAAGGGAGGTTCCCTGATTTCGGCGGATATTGCGCATGGCTATGACCGTGAGGTAATGGCCGTGCCCGGCCCTATCACCTCGCCTACTTCGCAGGGCTGCAACCACCTCATCAAGACCCTGAAGGCGGTGCCGTACACCCAACCCAAAGACCTGGAAGAACTCCTGAACTGGGATAAAGCGCTGGCTTCTCCTAAGGTTAGTGCTGCGCCGCAGGAAGACTATACGGGGTTTTCTGAGGAAGAACGGAAGGTCCTCAGGTCTTTAAAAGAAGCCGGCCCGTTGCATATTGACGTGCTCAGCAGGCATACGCAGCTTTCCATGAACCAGCTCTCCACGGTCTTGCTCACGTTGGAGTTTAGTAGCCACGTCAAGAGTTTACCGGGCAAGCAGTTCGCCTTGGTATAACCGTTCCTTTTCTTTTTACAATATCCAACTTAATAACCGTGTTTCTACTGTACAACGGCCAAACCATTTTAGAAGAAGAATTACGCCTGCCGCTCACCAATCGGGCCTTTCAGTACAACGATGGATTTTTTGAGACCATTGTTCTAAAAGAAGGCAAAATCAGGTTCTGGCCCGAGCACTTAGAAAGGATTAATGAAGCCGGAGAAGTTTTAGGACTTGAACTGCCGGCGGTGCTGTTCTCAAATCAATTTTCAGAAATGGTGCAGAAACTTGCCGAAGAAAATAACACCGGCGCTTTGGCTAGGGTGAAACTGAAGATCTGGCGGGCGGGTGAAGGGCTTTATACGCCGCAGACAGATGAAACCAACTGGTTGGTGACCGCGCAAGCCGCCAGGGTGCCAGCAACAACCCCTATCAAAGTAGGTATTTGCCAAAAGGTGAGGACCATCCCCTCTCCTTTCTCTTCTTTCAAGGGCTTCAACTCCCCGGTCTACGTGATGGCCAGCAGAGAGAAAGTATACCGTAGTTTAGATGACCTACTCTTATTAGACCCGGCAGGGAACCTGGCCGAACTCACTTTTTCTAACCTTTTCTGGATCAAAGACCAAACGCTTTTCACGCCAGCCTTGGAAACTGGCTGCTTAAATGGAGTGCTCCGTCGGAGGCTGCTGCGATGGGCAATCCAGAACAATTGGGAGGTAAAGGAAGGCCAGTTCAAGCCTGAAGTTCTAAAATCCGCAGAATTGGTTTTTGCCGGGAATGTCACAGGTTTACGGATGATAGGATCAGTGGAAGGTGAAAGAACCGGAACCTCCTCTTCGGTGCTGGACCGAATAAAGGACGAACTCGAGTTTTAAGAAAAGCAAGCCTTTCCCGTCGTAAGGATTTAATGTACTGCTTATATATGCAAGGATGAAACTTCCAGACGGTTTTATGCTTTTGCCCACGTTGGCCCTACTCAGGGAAGGCAGCGCCTTTCATCTTGGCAGAGGACGTCGTTACAGTGTAACGACTCTACATATTACCTGGTAGCTGAGTTACTCCGTAACGACGAATGCATTGCGCTTAACTAAGCAGGTCCTTGATCAACCGAAGTCTAAAAGAGAAAAAGCCGCTTATTACTTTTTAGCCATTCCTTTAGGTTCATTCGCCTCCCAAACTCTGATGAAGTTGCCGCCCAGGATTTTCGCAATGTCTTTCTTACTGTAACCACGTTCCAGGAGACCTTTGGTGATCAAGGGATAGGTGCTGACATCGTGCAAACCAATGGGCGCCGAGGAGATGCCATCATAATCTGAGCCCAACCCTACGTGGTCAATACCAGCCAGCTTCACAATGTGATCGATATGGTTCAGCAACGCATCAATGGGTGGTTCAATATTTTTGGACTCCTCAGGATACCTTTGGAAAATAGTTTTCCGCAGGTCCATGCCTTTCACGCCTTTGTCATTGAGTTCTTTTATCTCGGGGTCATGTTTGGCAATAAAAGCCTTTATGCGGGAGGTGTAGGCACTGTCCAGGAACTCTGAGAAGAAGTTCACATGAATGACGCCCCCGTTTTTCCCGATGGCTTTGATCTGCTCATCGTTAAGGTTGCGGGGATGTGGACACAGGGCGGCGGCGCAGCTATGCGACACCAGCACCGGCTTGGTGGAGGTGGCTATTGCATCCCAGAAGGTATGTTCCCCCACGTGCGAAAGGTCAACCAGCATGCCCAGATCATTCATGCGGCGCACCACCTGCTTCCCGAAGTCATTCAAACCCTTTTTCCCGTTGAAGCCGCTGCCTTTGGTTTCATCGGCGGCTGAGGATGCCCAGGAAGTACTGTTGTTCCAGGTGAGGGTCAGGTAGCGTACGCCGCGGCTGTAAAGGTGATCAAGGTTCTCTAGTTTGTCCTCTATCATGTGTCCGCCTTCAACTCCCGTCAAAGCTGCGATTTTGTTGGCTTTCACCACATCGCGCATCTGGGCAGGTGTGAAAACCATTTGCAGTTTATCCGGGTTCCGGCGCACAATGGCTTCCAGGGTGTCTATCTGTTGGTTCGCAAAGTTGAAGGCCCTGCCGGGGCCATACGTCTCGTCGCAGAAAACGGCAAACACCTGCAAATCCATCCCGCCTTTCTTCATCCGAACCAAATCAGTGTGGGCCTTTCCGGTCAAATCCTGCTCCATGGATTGGCCTTCCATCACCACCTGAGACAAGACATCGTTATGGGTATCAACTAAAATGGCTTTTTGATGAATTGCTTGGTAAGAGCTGCTACAAGACGCCATGAAGCCTAAAGACAATACTGCGAGAGGGAGAAAAGAAGCTTTCATGCAGGTAATAATGAAGGAACAATGGTTTGCGCACCCATTTTACACAAAAAGGATCAAAACCCAAGGGTTTAGTCCTGAGTTCTGGATCTATAGTTTTGGGCTAAATCCGTAAAAACAAGCTTTAAACCCCAGATCCATCTGGAAAGCCATATTTAATCTTGACTCAGAACTCAGAACTCAAAACTCAGGACTATCCCCTAATATCTTCCTTCAATGTTCTCCATGTACTTTTGGCCGGAGCCGGTGTTCAGAAGCAGTACTTTTTCCTCGGGGTTGAGCCAGCCTTGTTTCAGGAGTTTGCGGGCAGCCATCCAGGTGGCGGCACCCTCGGGTGCTACAAACAAGCCTTCTTTCCGACCAATCTCCCGTACCCCTTCCACCATTTCGTCCTCGGTAATGGAAATGGCCGTGCCGCCAGATTGCGCCAGCACCTGCAACATGAGCGGCTCGCCTAATGGGCGGGGGACCGCCAGACCGTTGGCTAGGGTTGGTAAGCCGTTATAGTTCTGGGAGTGTTCCTGTAGCCCTAAAAAGGTGTCTACCACCGGGCGACAATTCTCTGCCTGGACCGCCACCATGCGGGGCAACCGCACGTTTTGCTTCAGCCAACCCATGGTGATCATCTCATGAAAAGCCTTCCAGATCCCGATGAGCCCGGTTCCGCCCCCGGCAGGATAAAGGATCACATCCGGGAGGGTCCAGTTCAACTGCTCGGCAATCTCGTAGCCCATGGTTTTCTTCCCTTCCAGGCGGTAGGGTTCTTTAAGGGTGGAGACATCCAGTAGTTGGTTATCCTGGTTCAGGTGGCGAACCTCGGCGGCGCAGTCATTGATCAGGCCGTCAATCAAGTGGATCTCGGCACCATACCAGTAGCATTCCTCTTTGAAGGCCTTGGGCGTATGGCGTGGCATGACCACCACGGCGGGCAGGTTGGCTTTGGCACAATAGGCGGCCATGGCTACCCCCGCGTTCCCGGCGGTGGGAATGATGCAGCCCTCGGCGCCTAGTTCCAGGGCCTTGGAGATGGCCATGCTCAGGCCACGGGCCTTAAAGGAGCCGGTTGGGTTTTTTCCTTCGTCTTTCAGAAGCAAATCGGTAAAGCCGTAGGTGCTTCCCAGGTTTTTGAAGTCCAGAATCGGGGTGAAACCTTCGCCCAAAGAAACTTTGAATTTGTTGTCCAGCACGGGTAGCACTTCCTGATAGCGCCACATGGTACCTTCCCTGTTTTGGAGGTCTTTTTTGGAAAACGTGCCAGAAAGGTCATACTGCGCCAGCAGCGGCATGGCGCAACAAGAAGAGACGCGTTGCTGCACTTCAAAGTCATGGGGCTGCCCACACCTGGAACAAGTGAGCGTGGTGATACTGCTGATGCTGGTTTCTACTGGGGTTGCCATAGGTAAAAGTTTACCTTGGCAAGTAGGATAACTACTATGATTAGAACAAATAACAAATTGCTATAGACTATTCCGTTTTGGAATACTGCCGTTTCATAAACTGGATGAAGTTCTTGTAGGGCGCATTGTTCTCGGTGCCTTTGCGCTGAATGAAATTGAAAGTCCTTTGCACCTGCAAATCTTTGATTTTCACCTGCACCAGTTCACCGGATTCCAGCTCTTTCAGCACAGCCTGTCTGGGCAGAAAGGCCAGGCAGGTGTCTACCCGTACAAAGTTCTTCAAAGCCTCGGTACCACCCAGCCGGACGCGCACAGGCAATTGGGCTAGTTTGACGCCTCGTTGCACCAGTGCCTCTTCCAGCACCGCCAAGGTGCCTGAACCGGCCTCCCGCAAAGCAAGCGGAATTTGGTAAAGGTCTTTCAGTTCCAGGTCATGCTTGATCAACGGGTTGCGGGGGGAGCAGACCGCGATGACTTCATCGGTGAGGAAGGGCGTATAGGTAACCTGGCTCACTTTGTTGATGCCTTCAATAATGCCCAGGTCAATGTCATGGTCCAACAGGGCTTTCAGGATATTTTCGCTGTTTCTATTCCGGAGGCTCAATTCCACCTTCGGGTACTGCGTGAGGTAAGCCGACAGCACCGGCGGCAGGATGTACAGGGAGATGGTAGTGCTGGCACCCAACACTAATGAGATCTGGGGCTGAAACTCCTGGCTGATGAGCGGAAGTTCTTGGTGCAAATCATTTTGGATCTGCTGCACCGCCTCCAGTTTCTGGAACAGCAGCTGCCCTGCCGGGGTAAGGCTGATGGTGTTGCCGTGCCGTTCAAACAAACCGGTTTTGTAGTGGTCTTCCAGGGCCTTGATCTGCTTACTGATGGCAGATTGGCTGATGTACAGGATCTGGCTGGCCTTGGTGAAACTAAGCTGACGGGCCACTTCAAAGAAAACGACGTGTTTGTGCGAGATCACGGCAAAGAAAACTAAGAAATGACGGATTGCCCTACAAGCGGTCTAAAGTGAGGCGGGTACGTTCGTTATCCTGGCGGTTACCGGTATTCACCGTAGAGGCCGGCTCAAACAACAGCACGCTTACCTCTTTATCGGCCACGGGCCTGTGTTCCACTCCCCGGGGCACAATCAGGAATTCGCCTTCATGCAGCTCCACGGTTTTGTCTCTGAATTCCATTTTAAACTGGCCTTGCACCACCAGGAACAATTCGTCTTCCTCGTCGTGGTGGTGCCACACAAAGGGACCGCTGAACTTGGCAAGTTTTACGTGCTGGCCGTTGAGTTCGCCTACAATTCTGGGGTTCCAGTGGTCAGAGAAAAGGGCCAGTTTCTCCGCTAGGTTTACTTTGTCCATAGGTTTGGCATGATGGCTTGTTGAGGTGAAGATAGCACATTGCCGGTGATTTACCTTTCATGGGCTTTTAGAAAGGTTTTGTGCCCTGGCTACAAACAAAAAAGCCTCTCCTAGAAAGAGAAGCCTTTTTGGCACTAGGTGCTTAAAGTCTGGCCAAGGGCCAGCAAGAGTAGAAAGGAGTTACAACTTAAGCCGTAGTTTCATTGAGTGCTTCGCCTTTGTTGATTTTACGCTGTTTTTTCAATTTATCGGCCAGCACATACACATCGCCATATTCTTCAGAGAATTTCTCTGCGTCGTATAAAACAGTGTCTATTTTGGAATGGTGCTCTTTTGTATCAGCGGTCATGAGCTTATCCCAAAAGATGGTAATTATAGATAAAAAGCAACCGATGGCCAGGTACGCCAGTACGCGCATGGCCGCAATGTCAGAATCGTTGGAGGAAAATGCTATCACAAAGGTTCCGGCAAAGAATCCTATGGCAATCAGGGTAGATAATTGGTCTTTTTTCATGATTTCTATATTTAAAAGCCCTACTGAATTCCATGGAAATGTCACAACAATTGTGATATGCTTAGGTGTTTATACGTTCTGGTTTTTAGATAGTTACAGTAGTTTCTTATATTTTTACAATTATCATAAAAATGTTATGCTTAAAGAACCCCTTCTCATCATTTTTCCAATTAAAGTTTGACTCCCTGCTTTAACTGTACTTTCTTAAAAGCAGACACGAAAACATCATTCATATAACCCATTGGCTTGGCAAACCAGTGTTTAAAAGCTCTGGAAAACACGGCAGTTTCTCCTTTTAACCTGGTGCATAAATTAAACTGTGCCCAAGGCAGTATAAAACTTGCCATATTCGTAGTTTCTTACTTTGAAGCTCAAACCTTTTGTTTATGAATATCAGCCAACGCTATAGGCTTTCCCTACCACTGCTCACCGACATGTACCAACTGACCATGGCCCAGGGATACTGGAAAAAGGGAATGCAGGAGCAGGAAGCGGTTTTTCACCTGTACTTCCGTTCAAACCCCTTCAAAGGCGGCTACACGGTGTGCGCTGGCCTGGAAGACGCCCTTGACCTGCTCAGGAATTTCAGGTTCACGGAAGAAGACCTTGCCTATCTCCGGAGCCTGAAAGGCAGCCAAAACCAGCAACTGTTTGAAGAAGGTTTTCTGGAACATCTGCGCGACCTTGAGTTCAGCTGTGATGTAGACGCCATCCCCGAGGGAACGGTGGTGTTCCCCAATGAGCCGTTGTTGCGCATCAAAGGCCCTATTCTGCAGTGCCAGTTGCTGGAAACCCCATTGCTGACCATACTCAACTTCCAGACTTTAATTGCCACCAAAGCGGCCCGCGTGGTAGATGCCGCCCAGGGCGACAAAGTGCTGGAGTTTGGCATGCGGCGCGCCCAAGGTCCGGATGGTGCCATCTCGGCGGCCCGGGCTGCTTACATTGGCGGGGTTGGGGCTACCTCCAATATGATGGCGGGGCAGCTGTTCAATATTCCTGTCAAAGGCACTCACGCCCACAGTTGGGTCATGTCGTTTGAAGAAGAGCAGAAGGCTTTCTCGGCCTACGCCGATGTGTTCCCCCATGACTCGGTGTTTCTGGTGGACACCTACAAAACCCTGGACGGCATCAGGAAAGCCATTGAGGTGGCTAAAGAAATGCGGGCGAAAGGCAGTGAGCTCAGAGGAATCAGGTTGGACTCCGGGGACCTGGCGTACCTGAGCATTGAGGGCCGGCGGATGCTGGACGAGGCTGGCTTTTCGGACGTTTCCATCCTGGCCAGCAATGACTTGGACGAGCACCTGATCCAAAGCCTGAAGCTGCAGGGCGCCCGCATAGACACCTGGGGAATTGGAACCAAACTGGTGACCGCCTATGACCAGCCGGCTTTGGGCGGGGTCTATAAACTGGCCGCTTTTCGGCAAGCCGATGGCGAGTGGGACTATAAACTAAAACTCTCTGAGCAGCTGATCAAAATCTCCACCCCGGGCATTTTGCAGGTGCGCCGTTTCTACCAGGGCAATTCCATTGTAGGCGATATGATCTACTCTGAACCCCTGGAAGTCAATGCCTCGGCCACCATGGTACACCCCAATGACCCTACCCAGCGCAAGAGCTTCTCCAGGGAATGCACCCATGAAGACCTGCTGGTTCCGGTATTCAGGGTAGGGAAACAGGTTTATGACACACCGTCATTGACAGCGATTCAGCAACGCAACCGGAAACAACTTAGCCTGCTGCACGAGACTTACCGCCGTTTCCTGAACCCGCACATTTATAAGGTAGGCCTGGAAGAACGGTTGCACGACCAAAAAATGGACCTTATTATTCAGCTCCGCAAGAAAGAGCAGAGCCAGGAGGCGTAAAGCAATTTTCTGTTTAGCCCCTGTTTGATCAAAAACAGGGGCTAAACAGAACCAGGTCACGTTAGCTTAGAAGCTCCTGGCTTTGGATAAAGCGGCCGCCTTTGGCCTGCAAATCGGCTTTGGCTTTGGCGAATCCTTCAGCGCTGATGGCACGGGTGGCATCTTCTATGAAATAAGTGGTAAACCCTTCCTGTAGCGCATCAAGGGCTGTAAAATACACGCAGTAATCGGCGGCCAGGCCTACCAGGTATACCTCAGTGATCTGTTTACCTTTGAGGTATTCTGCCAGCGCGGTGGACTTAAGATGGCCATTGTCATAGAACCCGCTGTAAGAATCAATCTTCGGATCGGTGCCTTTCCGGAAAATGGCTTCCACGCGGTTCATCTCAAGAGCTGGCGAATATTCCGCACCGGGTGTTCCCTGCACGCAGTGATCGGGCCAGAGTACCTGGTCCAGGCCATGGAGTTGGGTAGTCTCAAAAACCTTTTTCCCGGCATGCTGCGAGACGAAGCTTTTATGGTCAGCGGGGTGCCAGTCCTGCGTGGCTACTACCAGGTCAAAGTGCGGCTGTAAGGCATTGACAATTGGAAGGATGGCATCGCCTTCCGGAACAGAAAGCGCACCGCCCGGAATAAAATCATTTTGGATATCAATCAGCAGAAGTGCTTTCATGTGCGTGGGTGTTCGTGTAAAAATAGTCTTTTACGCATAATCAGGTAAAAGCTTAGTTTAATGAAGGAATTGATTGCCCAACCTTAACTTCTCACCTGCCCCTCTCCTCTTATGATCCATTTATAGCTGGTGAGTTCCTCCAGTCCCATAGGACCGCGGGCGTGCAGTTTCTGGGTACTAATGCCAATTTCAGCCCCTAAGCCAAACTGAGCCCCGTCTGTGAAAGCCGTGGAGGTATTGGCGTACACCGCAGCCGCATCTACCGTGGTAAGGAACGTTTCTATGGATTCGGGGTTGTCCGCCAGAATGGCTTCGCTGTGTTTGGAGCTGTACCTGGCAATGTGCTCCAGGGCCTCAGCTAAACCCGGCACCGTTTTCACCGCCAGCTTCAGAGACAAAAACTCCGTCCCAAAGTGTTCTTCCTGGGCCTGTTGCAGTAACCCGGCTGGGTATGCCTGGCTCAGGGCCGCGTAAGCCAGTTCATCGGCGTAGATCATCACTTTTTCAAAGGCCAACGGAGAAACCAGGGAAGCTAAATCAGCCAACCGGCCCTTGTGTACCAGGAGGCAGTCAAGGGCATTGCAGACGCTTACTCGCCGCGTTTTGGCGTTGAGAATGATGTTTCGGCTTTTCTCCAGGTCTCCGGAGGCATCAAAGTAGGTATGAACAATGCCGGCCCCCGTTTCAATTACGGGTACTTTGGCGTTCTGCCGCACGTAATCTATCAGCGCCTGGCTGCCCCTGGGTATAAGCACCTCTACGTACCCGATGGCCTCTAACAACGCCTGGGTAGCCTCCCGCTCCGGCGGCAACAGCGCAGCGATGCTTTGGTCCAGCCCGTGTTTTTCAAGTACCTGGTGAATGACTGAAATGATGGCCTTATTGGAAAACTCTGCATCACTGCCCCCTTTGAGCAGACAGGCGTTGCCGGTTTTAAAACAGAGCGCGAAGACATCTAATGTCACGTTGGGACGGGCCTCATAGATGACTCCTACCACGCCCAGCGGAACCCGCACTTTGGTGATCTTCAAGCCATTGGGGAGCTCCTTTTGCAGAAGGACTTCGCCTAAAGGTGAGTGCAGGCTGGCCACGTTCTCCAGGTCTTTGGCAATGTCTTGCAGGCGTGCAGGGGTAAGTTTCAGGCGGTCATATTTGGGGTCATTAGGAGACATGCGGGCCAGGTCTTTCTGGTTCTTGGCCAGGATGAAGTCCGTCTGCGCCAATGCAGCCGCAGCCACCTCCCGCAAGATGGTATTCACTTGTTCGGGCTTCAGCAATCCCAGAGAACGGCTGGCCTTTTGGGTTTGCCTGAATATTCCTTCGTATTCCATGCTCCTGTTTACAAGGGTGATTCTTTTTTAATGTTAAATCCTTAAGGGCTTTAGGCCTGTTTTCTTTATTTCAGGCTTAAAACAGGTGGCGGGTTTATACAAGCTCCGGATTAAGAAAGAGGTAATCATAATGCACCAGCGGTTTCTGCTTTTGCAGCCCCAGTTTTTCCAGCGCCTTCTCTGAGCCGTATTCGGCAATCCCGAAGCCCACCTGCCGGTGCTGTTCATCCACTAGTTTCACGATGTCTCCTTTCTGGAAATCGCCCTGGATCTGCAACACGCCCACCGGTAACAGGCTGATGGCAGCTCGGGAACTGCACAGGGCCGCTTTAGCGCCCTCGTTGATTTGCACCACCCCCTTGGCGAAGGTGCCGGAATGGGCAATCCATTTCTTTTTCCCGGAGGCTGATTTATCGGGCAGGAAACGGGTGTTCTCCAATTCTCCCTTCAGCAGCCGGGGCAGCACGTTTTCTGTTTTTCCGTTAGCAATGTGCACCGGAATGCCCAGTTGCGCCACTTTCCGGGCCATGTGGCATTTGGTGATCATGCCGCCCCGGCCAAACTGCGAGCGCTCTGTGGTTACAAAAGAAGAAAAGCCCGTGGTGGAAGCATCAATGTCTTTGATTACGGAGCTGGCGGGGTCTTTTGGGTCGCCGTTATAGATGCCGTTCACGTTGCTCAGGATCAGGAGGGCATCGGCATTGAGCATAGAGGCGATCAGGCCGGCCAGTTCGTCGTTGTCGGTGAACATGAGCTCGGTGACGGAGATCACGTCGTTTTCGTTCACAATGGGAATAACATTGTTCTGCAGCAGCACCTGGAAGCAGTTCTTCATGTTAAGGTAATGGCCGCGGTCGCGAAAATCTTCTTTGGTGACCAAGACCTGCGCGCAGACCAGCCCGTGCTGGTTGAACAACTGCGAATACGTATTGATGAGTTTCACCTGCCCCACCGAGGCCAGCAACTGACGCGCGCTCACGGCATCCGTTTTCTCGGGGATGGATAAGAGGCTTCGGCCGGAGGCCACCGCGCCAGACGAGACCACAATGACTTCCTTCCCCTCCTTTTTCAAGCCCGAGATCTGCTCCACCAGGTGCTGCATGCGGCCTTCGTCTGGCATTCCATTCTGCTGCGTGAGCACGTTGGAGCCTATCTTGACTATGATTCTTTTATAGGTGAAAGGCATGGCTTCTACCGGGTTGAGGAAAGGTAATTTTACACCTTTTTACCTATTTTGCCTATATTTTTCTAAAAACGGTTGCAAAACGTTAGCAACACTTTAAAGTTAAAGGCGATGACGCAGGCAAAAACAAGTTTAACTTTTTAGAACAGCAGATCATCCCGTTGCTCACGCAAAGGCTTCCCGAAGTCCTCTGATTCTCTTTCCTCACTCAAGACAATCCCGATTTTATGGTACAATTGGGCAGCGCTTGTCTGTAATTGGGTAGTCCAGAGATAAGCTTTCTTGTATCCGGCCTCTAACAGTAACTCAAGGAAAAGCCCCAGCAGTTTTTTACCCAGGCCAATTCTCCTATACCCAGGAGTGATAAGAAAATACCGTAATTACGTGGCCTCACTGCGGTCCATAAGCAGCAGTTAACCCACCATTTTGCCGTTGTGCTCCGCCACCCAAACCCCGGTTGCGTTTGCTGTCATATTGCCGGTTAAACTCTGCTAATCCGGCCGCTACGTAGGCTTCAAAGGCCAGCGTGTAGCCGTACTCCTGATGGTACAATTGCCCGTGCAGATACGTAATGTACCCCATGTCACCAGGTTTAAGGCAAGTTCTGATGTTGATGTCTGAAAGCGAAAGCCTGGATGTGGCCATAACTGATGATATGGTTCTGTAAAGGATAGCTGAATTAAATTTAGACAATTGTAAAAAGCAAAAGTCACCACCCTAGATGAGGCAGTGACTCTAGCAATTCTAACCTGCACGACATTTTGTTGGCTCCTGACCAGGACTTTCCTGATTTATTTAGTGCAGGTCAAAAGATATTTACTTCAAGAGGAAGTTCTGAAGAGGTTGATAAACATCTATTTTATAGAACCTAAGCTTGTTTGGCTTTAAAGTTCTGGATGAAGTTGCGGGTAAAGTCTGACAGCACCAAAGTGCCGCTGATACCGGCCCGCTCCACCAATAACGAGTCCCAGTGTTGGGTTCCCTGCCAGAAAACCTCCTTTAATGCAGACAGCGCCTCCGGGCTGTAAAGGGCCAGTTTTTGGGCGAATGCCTGTAGGGCCTCATCCATTTCTTCGGTGGTGTCAAATACCTGGGCATACAAACCTTTTTCCTGCGCCCAGGCTGCCGACCGGAACTCCGTCGCATCCAGCGCCAGCTGCGAGAAAGCCGACACACCAACCTTGCGTTCTACCGCCGGCCCCACCACAAATGGCCCGATTCCCAATGCAATCTCACTTAGCTTTACTGCGGCATGCTGGGTGGCAAAACAGTAATCGGTGGCTGCCGCTACACCCACGCCGCCCCCAATGGCCTTGCCCTGCACCCGCCCGATGATGATTTTACCGCAGATCCTGCACGCGTTGATTACCTTGGCAAACCCCGAGAAGAACTCCAGCCCCTGCTCTTTGTTCTGGATGGAAATCAACTCGTCAAAGCTGGCGCCGGCGCAGAAAGTCCGTTCCCCCTCGCTTCTGAGCACGATTACTTTTACCCGCTCCTCTTTTCCGGCCTGCAGGATGGTCTGGGCCAGCTCCTTCAACAGCGCCCCCGGCAGAGAGTTGTGCGAAGGATGGAAAAAGGAGATTACGGCAATACCAGCCTCGTCAAGGGTGATGTCAACTTTACCTGTTTGGGTCATATGGTTTGTTCCTGTTTGTTGTTTGTTTTTATAGAAAGAGCCTTTAAGCGCTAAATCATTGGTTGAAAGCAATAATTACTTCGATTGCCTGGTTGCTTTTGGGTAAGAAGTCCTTCTACCAGCTTAATCTCCCATTGCAAAAAGAATCCACGCAAGTTGCAAACTTGCGTCAATGTAGCTCCAAGTTGAAAACTTGAAGCAGGGCTATTAGCCGTTGTTTTGAGGCTGATTTCTGAAAATCAGCCTCAAAACAACGGCTTGGATGAGAAAATTGGTCACCTTCAAAGGTCTTGATCTGAAAATCTAAACACCTTCAAATCTCCAAATTTCCACATCTCCTAATCTTCAAATCAAGTTATTCCTGATCCCGCTTTTTCACCATGGTCATGATGGTGGCGATGGCCACGGTTTCGCCGGTTTCGTCGGTAACGTCTACGAGCCACTTCACGATGCCTTTGGCTACGTCTTCTTCGCTGCGTTTCTCCTGGGCTACTTTCTCCTTTACCGTCAATTTCACCCCGATGGTCATGCCGGGGTAAACGGGTTTGGTGAAGCGGCAGCTTTCCAGGCCGTAGTTCAGCAGCACCGGTCCTTTCTTAGGGTCCACGAACATGCCCGCCGCTTTGGAAAGGATGTAATAGCCGTGGGCCACGCGTCCGGTGAACAGGGTTCCTTCAAGTGAGGTAGCGTCCACGTGGGCGTAGAAATGGTCGCCGGAGACGTTGGCGAAGTTGGTAATATCGGCTTCGGTGACGGTGTGGCGGTGGGTAACCCAGGTCTCGGAGATCTCCAGTTCCTCAAAGTGTTTCCGGAACGGATGCACGTCTTTTTCAATCTGTTTCGCGCCTTGCTGGTACACGCCGGTGATGGCGGTGATCATGGTAGGCGAGCCCTGGATGGCGGTGCGTTGCATGAAGTGCTTCACTCCGCGTATGCCGCCCATCTCCTCGCCCCCACCAGCTCGGCCCGGTCCACCGTGGGTGAGCATGGGCATGGGCGAACCGTGCCCGGTGCTTTCCTTCGCGCAGGCGTTGTCCAGGACCAGAATACGCCCGTGGTGCGTAGCTGCCCCGATGGCAAATTCCTGGGCAATTTCCGGATCTGCGGTGGCAATGGAAGAAACCAGCGAGCCTTTGCCCATTTTAGTCAGTTCAATGGCCTCGTCCAGGTGTCTGTAAGGCATGATAGTGGCCACCGGCCCGAAAGCCTCTACTTCATGGGTATCGGTGTAGCGGAATGGCTCCGGGTTCAGCATCACGATGGGCGATATAAAGGCGCCTTTGTTCTGGTCGGCGCCCACCAGGTTCACCTTGTCCAGGTCGCCGTACACGATGGGCGTCTGCTTGGCCAACTCTTTCACCTGCTCGCGCAGTTTCTTCAATTGTTCCCGGCCCACCAATGCACCCATGCGCACGCCCTCGGCCTGAGGGTCCCCGATAGCGGTTTTGGAGAGCTCTTTGCCCAAGGCAATCTGCACGTCCTCCACCAGTTTCTCGGGCACAATGGCACGACGGATAGCGGTACATTTCTGACCCGCTTTGGCCGTGATTTCCTTCCTAATCTCTTTAATAAACAGATCAAACTCCGGGGTGCCGGGCAACGCATCTTCGCCCAATACAGCACTGTTCAAGGAATCGGCTTCCATGGTAAATGGCACCGCTTCCTGAATGAGCCGCGGGTGCGCTTTGAGTAACCGGCCGGTATGCGCCGATCCCGTGAACGTTACCACATCCTGGTAGGTCACATGGTCCAGAATGCCCTCGCCGGTACCGGTTACCAATTGCAGTGCTCCCTCGGGCAACAGGTTGGAGGCGATGATCTCGCGCACTACCGCCTCTGTGAGGAAGGCGGTAATAGGAGCGGGTTTCACAATGGCCGGCATGCCCGCCAACAGGTTTACCGCAATTTTCTCCAGCATGCCCCACACCGGGAAATTATAGGCGTTGATGTGCACCGCCACACCTTCTTTAGGCACCAGAATATGGTGGCCCATGAAGGTACCGCCTTTGGACAAGCCCACCGGCTCATCCTCCACAAAGTAAGGTTTATCGGGGAATTGCTTCCGCAGCGAGGCATAGGCAAACAGGTTCCCGATGCCGCCTTCAATGTCCACCCAACTGTCCGCGCGGGTGGCGCCGGTGCGATAGCTGAGCTTGTAGAAATCCTCCTTTTTGGCCTGCAGGTGCAGCGCCAGGGCTTTGAGCATGCGGCCGCGTTCCTGGAAGGTCATCTTCCGGAGGGCTTTGTTTCCCTTGGCCCGGGCAAACTCCATCATGGCATTGAAGTCCAGCCCTCCGCTGTAGGCGAGGCAGATCAGGTCACCGGTCACGGCATCCACAATCTCGCTTTCCTTTCCGGATCCGGGTGTCCATTGCCCCAGGGCGTAATTCTGCAATACTGCGGTCATATTTTTGGTTGTTAGTTGCTGATTGGTAATTGTTTAGTTTGCGAATTGCGAACTATAGATGGAAGGTGTTTAGAGCCGATTTTGGGCAAAACTGGCCTAAAACAAACCCTTAGCCGCTTTTCCGTTCATTCCAGGTTTGGTAGCCTGCTTCCTGCACTTTCCGGTCAGCGGGTACTTCGCGGAGGGGTTCGCAGGGCTTCAGGGTGGCGTGGCAATCGGCGGGAAGCTGCATATAGATCTGGGTGCCTTCGGTTTTCCAGTTGACCATCTCGTCGCTCACCTCTTTCACAATCTTATGCGGATTGCCCACTACCACACTGCGCGGCGGGATCTTCTCATCGGCGCGCACAAAGCAGAGCGCCCCTACAATGCATTCATCCCCGATCTCCACCCGGTCCATCACCACCGCGTTCATGCCCACCATTACATTGCGCCCAATGGTAGCCCCGTGGATGATGGCGCCGTGCCCGATATGGGCCATTTCCTTCAGCAGCACTGTTGTGCCCGGGAACATATGGATGGTGCAGTTCTCCTGCACGTTGCAGTTGTCCTCAATAATGATCTGACCCCAATCGCCCCTGACGGCGGCTCCTGGACCCACGTACACCTTCCGCCCGATGATCACATTGCCCGTTACCGTGGCCTGCGGATGCACAAAGGCGCTTTCATGCACCACCGGAATGTAGCCGTTGAACTCGTAGATCATACCCGTTCAATGATGGCGGCGTACCCCTGGCCCACGCCCACGCACATGGTCACCAGCGCATACCGCTTGTTTTGTCTGTGCAGTTCCAGGGCGGCGGAGTTCAGGATTCTGGCTCCGCTCATGCCAAGTGGGTGGCCCAAGGCTATAGCCCCACCGTTAGGGTTGATACGCGGATCATTATCAGCAATGCCCAGGGCCCGGGTACAAGTCAAAACCTGGGAGGCAAAGGCCTCATTTATCTCAATCAGGTCGATGTCGTTCAGGTTGAGGCCAGCCTTCTGGAGGGCCATTTGGGTGGCCGGCACTGGTCCCATACCCATGTACCGGGGCTCTACACCGGCAGCGCCCATAGAAACGTAGCGCGCCTTGGGCGTAAGGTTATATTTCTTTAAAGCATCTTCTGAGGCGAACAGGATCGCGGCGGCCCCATCGTTCAACCCCGAGGCGTTGCCCGCCGTCACGGTTCCTTCTTTATGGAACGCCGGCCGTAGCTTGGCCAGTACTTCCAGGGTGGTTGCGGGTTTGATGAACTCATCCAGGGAAAACACCTTGAACTCCCCTCTTTTCTGCGGAATCTTGACCGGCACAATCTCTTCAATGAATCTTCCGGCTTCCTGGGCTTTGGCCGCCTTTTGCTGGGACCAGAGCGCAAACGCATCCTGATCCTCACGGGTGATTCCCTCCCGGCGCGCCAGGTTCTCGGCGGTCTCGCCCATGCCATCGGTCCCGAATACCTCGTGAATTTTAGGGTTTACAAATCGCCACCCGAAGCTGGAGTCAAACATCTGGGCATCGCGGCCGAAAGGGGTACTGGTTTTAGAGATCACCCAGGGCCCTCGGGTCATGTTCTCCAGGCCTCCAGCGATGAACAGGTCCCCGTCGCCGGTCTGAATGGCGCGCATGGCTGCCACCGAGGCAGAAAGCCCCGAGGCGCAGAGTCGGTTGATGGTTTCGCCGGGCACGGAGAAGGGCAAGCCTGCCAAAAGTAAGGACATGCGGGCTACGTTGCGGTTGTCTTCCCCGGCCTGATTCGCGCAGCCCATGATCACATCAAAAATGGAGGCCGGATCTACGCTGGGGTTGCGTTTCAGCAACTCCTCTATCACAAGGGCGCCTAAATCATCGGGCCGCACCGTGGCCAATGACCCTCCGAAATTCCCGATGGGCGTGCGCACGCCGTCAACTAAGTATGCTTGCTTCATGGTGGTTCTGTTATATTTTAACCTGATCCTTTAGATGAGCTAGGTTAAGTTTTCTTTTTGTTTAAGCTGTTGTAGGGGCAATCCCTTGTGGTTGCCCTTTCCTGTAGCCAAAGCTTAACGGTTCTGCAACCGTCCTAGTCATCCCCCTACCCCCTTCAAAGGGGGACGGAATACGTGTAAATTTAAATCGCTGATTAATGTTACCCTACTTCTTGTTTAAAGCCTACCTTAATAGAAATGGTCCTAAAACGATTTGTCTTCTCAGCCTAAAAACGTGCTGTTCTCGCGGACTACTTTTCTCAGGAGCGGGCTGGCACGGTAGCGGTCTTCGTGGTATTCCTTGTATAAGGCATCCAGGTTGGCCAGAACATGTTCCGGTCCCAGTTCATCGGCCCAGGCCAGCAAACCTTTAGGGTAATTCACGCCTTTGGTCATAGCCAATTCCATATCTTCTTTGTTGGCGACTTTTAAAGCAAGGGCATCTACGGCCTCGTTAATCAGCATGGCCAGTATGCGGGTCAGGATTTGTTCGCCAAGCTCTTCGTCTTTTGTTGGTTCCTGTAGAACGGCGCCTTCCTGGTAATTGTAGAACCCTCTTCCAGATTTCCGGCCGAAGTAGCCGGCCTCAAACAGGCGCTTCTGGGTGAAGGAGGGTTTATAGCGCGGATCATAGAAAAACGAGGCAAAAACGGATTCCGTGACCCGGTAATTGACATCATGCCCGATGAAATCCATGAGGGTAAACGGCCCCATCTTGAAGCCGCCCAGCTCGGTCATGGCCCAATCAATGGTAGCGATGTCGGCGATGCCTTCTTCGTAGATGCGGATGGCTTCGCCGTAAAATGGGCGGGCCACGCGGTTCACGATGAAGCCGGGGGTGTCTTTCGCAATAACGGGCACTTTGCCCCAGGACTGCACCAGGTTCTTCATCTCCTCGGCTAAACCGTCCCGGGTCTGCACCGCGGGAATGATCTCTACCAAAGGCATTAAAGGGGCCGGGTTGAAGAAGTGAATTCCGATCACGCGCTCTGGTTTTTCGCAGGCGGCGGCAATGGAGGCAATTGACAAAGAGGAAGTATTGGTAGCCAGGACACAATCACCGGTGACCATTAATTCCAACTCCTTGAATAACTGTTGCTTTACCTGCAGATCCTCTACCACCGCTTCCAGTACCAGGTCACAGTTCCCGAACTCTTGGTTGTTCTCGGTGAAGTTGAGCCGGTCCAGGATGTCTGTCGCTTCGTTTTCAGAGATCTTGCCTTTTGCGGCCATTTTCCGCAAAGTGTCTTTAATGGATTGGCCTGCCCGTTGTAGCGCCTGGGCGTTTTTGTCCAGCAGGTGAACCTTGTGGCCCGCCGTAGCAATAACCTGCGCAATGCCAGAGCCCATGGCTCCGCTCCCGATGATGCCTACAATCATTGCCCTGTGAAGTTAGGTTGGCGTTTCTGGATAAAGGCCTCTACCCCTTCCCTGAAATCTGCCGTCTGACCGGCCTTTTGCTGGTAAACGGCTTCCTGCTGCAGCTGCTCTGAAAGCGAATTCTGGAACGTACCGTTGAGCAGTTGTTTGGTATACGCTAAGCCTTTGGTGGGCATATAGGCCAGTTTCTGGGCCAAGGCCAAGGCCTCTGCTGCAAAGGAATCGTCGGGGAAGGTTTTGTAGACCATGCCCATTTGCATTGCTTCTATAGCAGGTACTTTATCGCCCGTCATCATCAGGGCAGAGGCGCGCTGCAGCCCGATGAGGCGGGGCAAGAAATAGGTACCGGCGCTGTCAGGGATTAACCCGATTTTGCTGAACGCCTGGATAAAGGACGCCGATTCTTTGGCCACCACCAGATCGCAGGCCAGGGCCAGGTTAGCGCCCGCTCCGGCAGCAACACCGTTCACCGCAGCAATGACCGGTTTCTCCAGTTCGCGCAGAAGCAGGATGATAGGGTTGTAATGCTGCACCACAATCTCTGATATCTCCATGCTATCGGGGCCGGTGGCCTCCGCCAGGTCCTGGCCGGCGCAGAAGGCTTTTCCCTCACCGGTCAGCAGCACCGCACGCACGGCTGGATCCTGGGCGCATTGCCGAAGGTGCTCCTGCAGAGCCAGGGCCATCTCGCGGTTGAAACTGTTGAAGACGTTGGGCCGGTTGAGCGTGAGCGTGGCCACGCCGTTTTCCAGAGAGTGTTTGATGTAGTCGCTGTGGGTCATAGTTTTATTTGAGGCACTTGAAATAGTCAAAAGGCTCCAGGCAGTCATTGCATTGGTAATGGGCCTTGCAGGAAGTGGAACCGAATTGGCTGACGAGTCTGGTGTTTTCTGATTTGCAGAGGGGGCACCGCACCACGGTATCACGTCCGAAGAGCGCGTGGATGTCGCCGTTGGGCTCTACTGGGGGCGCAATGCCGTAGGCCTCCAGTTTGTCTTTCCCCTCGGGAGTCAGCCAATCGGTGGTCCAGGCGGGGCTGAGCTGCAGGTCCACAGCCACCTCATTGAACCCCTCGGCCAACAATCTCATTTTAATATCGGCGGCGATGGTGTTCATGGCTGGGCAACCCGAATACGTAGGCGTGATAGTTACCTGCACCTTCCCATCCTCCTGTACCTGCACTTTTTTGAGCACACCCAGATCCAGGATGCTCAGCACCGGAATCTCCGGGTCAGAGACTTCCTCCAAAAGTTTCCAGATGCGTTCTTCGGTGGTAAGGTTTTGGGTCACCAATGACATTCTAAAAGGTAATGATTCTGTAGATTAGGCTTTTCTCATTTTTGACCTACATAAGGAAAAGCAGGCTAAAAACAGGAACTTCAATTTTACCATTCTAACCCAGGGTACGCCCGCTGCAGGTACTGAAATTCGGCTAAAAAATAACCCAGGTGTTCTGAATGCCGACCGGTTTTGCCGCCCTTCTGCATGAACACGTTCTGAGGCACCTCCAGGGTCGCCTCGGCGAAAATCTTGGCTACGTGCGCCTCCCATTGACTCAGTAACCCGCTGTAATCAGGGATGAAGCCAACCTCGGCTAATGCTTTCTCGGTATCGGTCATGGTGTAGAGTTCGCCGGAGAACATCCAGAGGTTATCCAACGCTTTCTGGATGCGACGGCGGCTTTCCTCAGTGCCATCGCCCAGGCGGATGATCCACTCTGCGCTCCACTTCACGTGGTAGCTGGCTTCTTTGAACGACTTGGCCGCGATGCCCGCCAATCCTTTGTCTGGACAGTTTTGGAGCTCTTTCAGCAAAAAGTAGTGGAAACCATCAAAGAGGAACTGCCGCATGACCGTATCCCCGAAATCACCGTTGGGCTGTTCCACCAGCAGCGGGTTCTTGTACTCCACGGCATCCCGCAGGTACGCCAGGTCATCCTCGGTGCGCGCCTGGCCTTCCAGCTCGGCGGCGTATTGGTAATAGCTGCGCGATTCTCCTATCAAATCCAGCGCTATGTTCGCCATGGCCAGGTCCTGCTCCAGAATGGGGCCGTGCCCGCACCACTCAGAAAGCCGGTGGCCCAGGATGAGGCTGGTATCGGCGAGTTGCAGGGTGTAGTCAAACAGAAGCGCCCGAAGCTCAGGCGAGTAGCCTTGCAGGTCAACCGTTGGTTTATGGTGTAGGTCCATGGCGCTTACATGTTTTTGATTTCGGCGGGTACCTCGTAGAAGGTAGGGTGCCGGTACACTTTGTCGTTGGCGGGGTCGAAGAACGCGGCGGCCTCGTCAGGGTTAGAGGCGTGCACGTGCTTTGACTCCACCACCCAGATGCTCACCCCTTCCATGCGGCGGGTATAGACGTCGCGGGCGTTCTGGATGGCCATCTCAGCATCGGCGGCGTGCAGGCTGCCTACGTGTTTATGGTCAAGTCCCTGCTTGCTTCTGATGAAGACTTCCCACAGGGGCCATTCTTTCTGGTGCATTTTATTGAGTATATGAGTGGTTGATGGAATGAGTGAATGTAAAACCCACAAAACTTATTTCGCCTGATGAGCGGCTTCCCGATCGGCACGTTTCTGGGCGTGGGCCAGGGCGGCTTCGCGCACCCAGGCGCCTTCCTCGTGGGCTTTCACGCGGGTGCTGATGCGGTCTTTGTTGCAGGGTCCGTTGCCTTTCACCACGTTCCAGAACTCTTCCCAGTCCACGTCACCGAAGTCATAGCCGTTTTTGGCTTGGTTCCACTTCAGGTCTTTGTCCGGCACGGTGAGGCCCAGGAACTCGGCCTGTGGCACCATCATGTCCACGAAGCGCTGGCGCAGCTCATCGTTGGTAAACCGCTTGATTTTCCAGCGCATGGACTGCTCGGTATTAGGAGACTCAGAATCCTTCGGTCCGAACATCATGAGCGTAGGCCACCACCAGCGGTTAAACGCCTCTTGCGCCATTTTCTTTTGGGCAGGTGCTCCGTTGCACAAGGTCATCATGATCTCGAAACCCTGGCGTTGGTGAAAACTTTCCTCTTTGCACACCCGCACCATGGCCCGGGCGTAGGGTCCGTACGAGGTCCGGATCAAAGGCACCTGGTTCATGATGGCCGCGCCGTCCACGAGCCAGCCAATGGCCCCAATATCCGCCCAGGACAAGGTGGGATAGTTGAAGATGCTGGAGTATTTGGCCTTGCCCGAATGAAGATCAGCGATCATCTGGTCGCGGGAAGTACCCAGCGTCTCGGCGGCGCTGTAGAGGTACAATCCGTGGCCGGCCTCGTCCTGCACCTTAGAGAGCAGAATGGCTTTGCGCTTGAGCGACGGGGCACGGGTTATCCAGTTTCCCTCGGGCAGCATGCCTACAATCTCGGAGTGGGCGTGCTGCGAGATCTGGCGCACCAGTGTTTTACGGTACTGCTCCGGCATCCAGTCCTTAGGCTCAATGCGGATCTCGTTCGCGATCTTCTCCTCAAACGCTTCTTCCAGTGATTTTTCTATGATCGTTTCCATACCCTTTTAACAGTTGTACTGATACTTACGTTTCTTTTTAGCCCTGTGGCCGATGATTCGTTTAGGGCCAGTTTTCTGAAAAACAAGGCCAAAACAGAACGGTTATTTTGGAGGGGCAATCTATTGTCGTTGCCCTTTGCTGTTTGATCTTAATAGGGCAACCACACGGGATTGGCCCTACCTATTAGTTATTGGTCAAAATCCAATACCACCCGCTCAGTTAAAGGTCGGGCTTGGCAGGTGAGGATGTAGCCGGCAGCCACTTCCTCGGGTTCCAGGGAGTAGTTCACGTCCATTTCCACCTCTCCTTCCAGTACTTTGGCGCGGCAGGTGCTACACACGCCGCCCTTGCAGGAGTAAGGCACATCGGCACCGGTTTCGGCGGCGGCGTCCAAAATGGTGTTGCCGTAGTAAGACATTTCCAAATTTAGGTAATTCCCGTCCAAACGCACCTGCACCCGGCTTTTCTTGTCTTCGTGTGCCTGGGCGTTTTCGGCCCGTTTTTGGGATTTCTGGCCTGAATCAGCGGTGGTAAAAAGCTCAAAGTGGATCTTATCGCGAGGCACGCCCGCCTCTTCCAAAGCTTCTTTTGCCCCGAAGATCATTTCCTCCGGTCCGCAGATAAAGCACTCGTCCACCTCCTCGGCTTTGATTAGCTTATGCAAAAACAGCTCGGTTTTCCCTTTGTCAATGCGCCCAAAGGTAAGTTCCGTGTCGCCGTGCTCCCGGCTGAGGATGTGGTAGACACTTAGGCGCTCCAAGAACTTGTTTTTGAGGCCCTCAATCTCCTCCTTGAACATGATGGAGTTGCGCCCGCGATTACCATAAAGAAGAAAAACCTGACATTTAGGCTCAGCGAGCAGGACGGTTTTGATGATGGAGAGGATGGGCGTAATGCCGCTGCCGGCCGCTATCATCAAATAGCTTTTCTGTTGGTGTGGGTGCAGCTGGGTGAAGAACCTGCCCATGGGCGGCATCACCTCTAATTCTTCGCCGGGTTGCAGTGCCTCATTGGCGAAGGAAGAGAATCTCCCCTCGGGCACTTTCTTGATGGCCACTTTCCAGATGTTCTCCAGAGGGCTGGAGCAGATGGAATACGATCTTCTCAGCTCCTCGCCGTGATGTTCTCTCCTAAACGTGAGGTACTGCCCTTGGGTGTAGCGGAACGTGTCTTTGAGTTCCTCAGGAACATCCAGGGTCACGGTCACACTGTCGTGCGTATCCCGGTCCACGCTCTTTATTCTGACTTTATGAAATCTGCTCATGCTTCCTTTTTGCCCAATCCATTGAATAAAATAGTGAGGATGGTGTTTTCCAGTTCCTCCAAAGAAATGCCGCGGTTGGGCCGCCACCAAAGCTCCACCCAACGCACCGCCGACAAAAGCGTGAAGAGCGCCACCGAGTGGTTTACCTCTTTCAGCTCCCCCGCCTGGATTCCTTGTTCAATCACCCCGGCCAACCCTTTTTCATATTGGCTACGCAGCCCTTTGAATTCCGCCAAAGACTCGGGAGCCAAATACTTCCAATCATTGTTGGCAACGGACACTTCCGGACCTTTGGTGACCATCAGGTGAATGTGCAGACGCACCAGGGCCTTCAGTTTATCTATAAAAGGCGTGTTGGCTTTTTTAATCTCGGCTAATTGGGTAATGTAGATGGAGGCGATGTCAAAACAGATGGTCTTGAGGATCTCGTCTTTTGAGCTGATGTAGTGGTACATGGTGGCGGCATCCATCCCTACCCTTTCTGCCAGGTCACGCATGGAGGTGCCCCCGAAGCCTTTCTGCTTGAAAAGCCGGGCCGCTTCTTCCATGATGCTCTCCCGCCGGATGTCCTTCTTTTTCTTTGTCATGTAAGCTTGTAGAGAACAAAAGCTATTCAAACCCACACCTACCCAATCCCTTTTAGCAAAGCCTTTGCCGTTTCCGAAACAAGTATACAAGGCTAAACGCAATTATTCAAATGTTCGTTTGAATTTTAGACCAAAAATTTTTCCTCTACCTGCATGAACCAAAAAGCCCGGCGAGCTCTGTTTATTCAGAACCCGTCGGGCTAAAGCTTATGAATTCACCTTATCACCTTATAAATAAATAAGGTAAGACCAAGGATTAGTCGTTCTTTACCAGGAATTCGTACCGCTTGTTTTCTTTCTCGTCTAGCACGCACACAAAGTCACCGGTTTTCAAGGGCTGCTCCAGTACCAGTTTGCCAGAGGTTTTGTAGCCAGAAACTCCCGCCACAATGGTGGGAGACACTACCCCGTCAATCTTGGTTCTCACTTTTTCTTTTCCGGCTGCATCTAACACCAGAATGGTAAAGAGCTTGGGGTCAACAGAGGCCGGGGTGTAGCGGGAAATATCAACCTGTAAAAAGCCCCCTACTGGTACCTTGGCCAGCTCTTCCTTCTTTAAAGCCTCATTCCACTTCTTGGCGCGGGCGTCTCTTTGGATTCTGGCTTGTAGTTCCTTGGGCGTTTCATAAACAACCGCAGTGGTTTTGTTAGAGGTTACATCCAGGATGTTAGCGTCTTTAGTAGGCTGCGGCTGCGGATGCTTCTTTACTTCTTGGGCGGCTGCCAGCAACGGCAACATAAAAGCGATTGAGAGTAATATTTTTTTCATAAAGGGTTAGATAGAGTTTATAATTCAAAATTAAGATCGGCAATTCACTTATACAAGAAAAGTGCTATTGTATCACTAAGAAGGTCACTGCTATTAACTATAGGTACTGATAACAAAATACGGGATATAATGGGTGTGGTCAAGTTTAAAAGGTTTTATCCATGTGCACTTTACTAAAAATTATTATTTGGTTTTCTCCATAAAATCATGATTTCTGGTTATACGAACCTTAAGTTAAAACCTTTTTTCATAATCTAATAAAGTGGTCTTTTAAGTTAAAGAATCTTCAACCCGTATTTTCCTTGCATCGGGTCACAATTACTGTCAAGAGGAGCTTACTTTAACTTTGATTATTTGTAGGCAGGGTAATTAAAACTACCCCCTTTGCTTTTGGCCATCCTAAGGAAAAATGAAGCACAAACGTATAGACACTTAGTCTGTTAACCTTTCTCTTTTAGCAGGAGTATAGTTTGGCAAGGCTACTAACAGGAGAATTTTTGCTTCTCACACTTACTTGAAGAAGTTAAGTATTTAACATAAAGATGCCCTTTCTTATCTTTCTTAATTGCACTGTTTGGGATAAGTGAGGTTTTAAAGCCTTCAAATTCTCATTGAAGATTAGAATTATACAAGTTACCTCTCCTAATATCCTTTCCCCAACTTTCCACTACCATCCTAGGTAGAGAGGATTACTTCAACTATCACCTATAATTTTCTCCCCCATTTACTTACCCACTACCATTGAGACTTGTGGTCTCAGGGCAGGATTTATTCCTGAAAACCTGGTAAATGGTTTTGCCAGTTTTTTTTAAATGCTCTAATCCTATTTCTCACCTAACAAACATTTATGTCTAACCTCTATTCTCAAACCATGAAGAAAGTACTAAGTGTCTTTGCGCTAGCCTTCATTCTGGGGGCACAAGCCTTTGGGCAAGCCGTTGTTGACAAACAATTGGTTCAGGTACTTCAATCTGCTACTACTCCCGTTCAGGTGGTAGTGACCTTCAATGGGTCCGGCGCTCCCAGCAGCACGCACCTGCAACTCCTGCAAAGCCTGGGCCTCACCAAGGGCCTCACCTTCAAAAACCTGCCCATTGCCGGATTATTAGCCACCCAGGCGCAGGTGGATGCCTTATCTAAAAGCCCATACGTGCGCTCCATTTACCTGAACAAAAAACTGTCTTACTTCAACCATGACGACACCAACTTAACCGGGGTGCAGCGTCTTAGAAAAGACCAGAACTTTACCACCCGCAACAAAGGAGTTCCAATTTCTGGCAAAGGCGTAGGCGTGATGATCAACGACAGTGGCGTTGACGGAACCCACGAGGACGTGAAATTGGGGACGCACCTGGTGCAGAACGTTCTGGGTTCAACCAATCTTTCTTCCCTGTCTACCCTCCTGCCGGTTACTTATCTGGAGAATGTTCCGAACACTGACACCAATTCTGGCCATGGTACCCATTGTGCGGGTTCAGTGGGCGGAAACGGCGCCAGATCAAACGGCCTGTACGCCGGAGTGGCTCCGGGTGCTACCCTAGTTGGCTATGGATCAGGTGGGGCGCTGTTCATCCTGGATGCCCTTGGAGGTTATGACTACGCCTTGACCCACCAATTTCAGTATGGCATCAGGGTTATCAGCAATTCCTGGGGTACCAGCGGCGATTTTGACCCGTTTGATCCAGTGAACGTGGCTTCTAAGAAAGCCTATGATTTAGGGATAGTTTCTGTTTTTGCGGCCGGAAACGACGGTCCCAGCTCTGACACCCACAACCCTTACGCCATCGCTCCCTGGGTGATCTCGGTAGGGGCTGGTGATAAATATGGTAAGCTGGCCGACTTCTCTTCCCGCGGGGTGAAAGGCGAAGGCGGCACTTTTACCTATGAAGACCAGACTTGGAAATATGAAAACCGCCCAACCATTGTTGGTCCTGGGGTAGACGTGGTTTCTACAAGAGCCATCGCTCCGGTGTCTTCTTTATCCGCGCAGATGGATGTGGAGTTGCTGGATCCGGCGCATATCCCCTTCTATGCCCATATGAGTGGTACTTCCATGGCTACTCCGCACGTAGCAGGTGTAGTGGCTTTGTTATTGGAGGCAAATCCTTCCTTGACTCCCGGCCAGGTGAAAGAGATTCTGCAGAAGACCGCCACCAACATGCCCGGACATGAGTCTTGGGAAGTGGGGGCCGGATACGTGAATGCCTACGCAGCGGTAGACCACATCTACAGAAACACTGCTTTTGGTGCCTTCTTGAACTATGCCCGTACTTTCAAAAGCTCAGTGAACACTTCTTCTGAGTCTCAGGCCTTCACCATCAACTTTAACCCTGTGGTAGCGGCCGGCAACCAAATCACGTTCAACGTGGCTTCCGGCACCAACAGCATCGAAGCCAAATTCAATGCCACCGGTCTTTTGGGCCAGACTGGCAACCCGGTGAACCTGATCCTGCTGTCACCTAGTGGTGTTGAGTACCGATCCGGTATTCCGGTGGCCTTCGCTTTGTACTCTGACCGAGGCATGGCTGTAGCTTCTCCAGAACCAGGCACCTGGACTTTGAAGGCCGAGGGCCTGAACGGTCTGGCTCTGCCTGAAACGATCAATGGAACACTGAACACTTCCAAAATCACTGGAACCACTGGTTTAACTGACATCTCCGGCCACCCGGCCGAAGCCTCCATTAAAATGGCCGTTTCCAGACGCCTGATGGATGGGCTTTCCACCGGGTTCAAACCAAATGAAACTTTGAAGCGCATTGATCTGGCAGATTACCTCATGATGGGCCAGGGAATCCGCCAGTTCATGCCTACCACCGGCACTTTGTCTTTCACTGACCTGAGTGGCATGCAAACTCTGCTGGGTGAATCAGTAACTGCCAAAGGCGCCGCCCTGAGAGACAGAGCCCAAAGCTATCACGGGGTGATGCTGCCTGCGACTGCCGGTAAATTCAACCCTACCGGCACCGTGCAACGGGCGCAACTGGCTTACTCTTTGGTGCAGTCTTTAGGCTTGCAGGAATACGCGCTGCAACGCAACGGCAAACCGGTTTCTGTGACGATTGACGGGCAATCTTACCCTATTGAAGACGGCGCTTCTATTCCTACCGGCCTGGAAGGCTACGTGAGTGTGGCCCTTGATCTAAACCTGATCAACGCTTACTATTCTGTGACCCAAGGCCCGTTTGACTTATTCCCTAAGATGCACGCCAACTTCAAGCCTTTGCAGGAAGTTACCAGAGCAGAGTTTGCCGTGATTGTTACGCGTACCCACGAAAGCTGGAACGCAGTTACGCAACCAACCGCAACCGCAAGCTCCGCAGCCATTGGTTTGCCTGCTCAGGCACAAGCCAGAAACTACGCTTACCCAAATCCATTTACCGGTACTACCACAATTTCTTACTCCCTGGAAGAAGCTGGCTTTGTCACCATTGAGGTGTATAACCTCAAAGGAAGCAAAGTGCGCACCCTGGTGGCCGAAGAGAAAGGAGCCGGTTCGTACTCAGTGCCTTTCCAAGCCGATAACTTACCGGCCGGTACTTACCTGTACAAGGTTTCTACCAAGGGTAAAGAGATCAGCAACAGAATGGTTTTGGCCAAGTAATTATTCTTAAGTTAGGTTGGGAAAAGAGGCTCTCGCATGAGGGCCTCTTTTTTTGTTTTTAACTAGAAAAGTGGGTTTACCTTGAGGTTAATACTATCGTATATACCGAAAAAAATAATTTTTTTTCTTAAACTAAGATACTATTGAACGATTTTTTTACTTACTTGGTAGTACCTGAATAATCAAAAACAATATGAACAACGGTAAAGTAAAATTCTTTAACACCGAAAAAGGCTTCGGATTCATTAAAGACAGCAATTCAAACCAAGAGTATTTTGTACACGTTTCTGGTCTGGTAGATGAAATCAGAGAGAATGACGAAGTTACTTTTGAACTCAAAGAAGGCAAAAAAGGGCTAAACGCGGTAAACGTTAGACTCGCTTAGTCTTTAGTGATAAAGACATCAAAAAAAGCCCTGCCTTTTGGCAGGGCTTTTTTTTGGCCCACCCTTACCTGTTTTTAGGCTCCTTTCTAATAATTACCTTAAAAAGGGAATGGTTTTTTCAATGGTCTCCACTTGCCTGGTGATACCTACTTCCCCCGTCTTCTGAAATCAAATCACCAAGAACCCATTCAATCCTTTTTTTGACCTGGTGTGACTGCAATCTCTCCGGTTTGCCCGTACTTTGTCTATCCCTCCCTTTTACCAGGAGGGCCTTTCACCAACTTACCATACAAAGCAGTGCAGCACACTAGAAACAAAGAAGCCATTCTTCATTTATACAACAAGATTCTGCCCCAGGTAGCTGAGCGCATTTTTCAGAACCTGACCGAGATTACCCCGCTCTTTGATGATTTCAACCTGGAGCGCGTGGTAAACACCTGGACGAAGGACCGGTCTGGCTTCTCAGAAAAGGAAATCAGCATAGAAAACGGAAACGTGCAACAGGTAGGTCTCAGGCTTCGGCTAAATGGGTTCCAACCTGCCGGTGCCCAGACCTTTGACATGAGTAAGGAGTTGGTATTCAAACTTGAGTATTCTTCCTATGAGGTGGGTCCAGATAAGAACACCACCTGGGTAGAGAAAGCTTATCTGGAGTCTTGGTCTACAAAGGAAACAGATGAAATAGCCGCCCGGTGGTGCGAAGACCTGATAGAGGAGATTACCCAAAAGGTACAAAACTTAGGTTAGCCTAAAAAGGCAATATGCATTTTATTAACATTCACAGAAATGATTCAATGTTAAAGAAGGCAACCTTAAAAGACTAACTTTCAAGTAGATATTTTCCCCTGTTCAGCCTGTAGGAAATAAAAAGCAGTGCTAAAAGCTTTTAAATAGTGCTTTTGTCTAAAGGACTTTCATAGAGAATTATGATTTTAAAAAAGTTGTAGTGGTCTTTTCGTAAAATAAAGTCGCCATTTTTGCTTGTCTGTTTAAGTTTATTTAGTATTTTTCCATCGTTACCATATGTATTAACTAATACTTGATAGTTAAGTAATTATCTGATGGATCATATTTTTGGCAGTCCTTTACAGTCGCACCAGTATGCAGGGCCCTCAGAGCAGATGTCTGTTGCGAACCTTGTTTTGGCCATGCGCCTGAAGCGGATGGGGCATTCCTCAGATTACATCACTGATTTTGTGACTGGTTCCTGGAACCCTATGCCTTTTTCCTCAGACATGCAGGCACCTTGCCCTGAGCTAACGCTGCCTGAAAGGAAGAGAAACTAATCCTTCCTGATAAAGGCCATTCGGCTTTTCTCTCCATACTGAACAAAACTCCCTATTGGTTCTCCAGAACCAGACCTTGGGCTGTTTGCTCGTTTAGATAGCCCTTTCATAGAATCGGGCAAGATGCCTTCCACCAAAACTCCCTTCTAAGTTTTGACCTAGCCGCCTCTTACTGATTTTTCCGTAAGCCGATCCAACTCACCTCTTTCTTGCTCCAAAAATCCCTTAGAACTTAAAAAGAAAACAAATTTTCTAATAATTTTCTAGTAATCCTTTCTCAATTCTTCAGTAGATTTACTAAAAGCCACCTGCCTATGCTTCCACCCGATGACGATGAAGGCTTCGCTGTGCCTGAGCAACTTCCGCTGTACCTGAAAGGAAGAGAGATTTTCAGTCTCACCAAAAAAATTGCGGGTCTTATAGACGAAGAGGATGAAATTCTTTCTTCTCTGAAAGAGTACATGCTTCTGGATGCCTCCTTTCTGACGGTGAAAGTAGCCGGCGCCGAGGCGGCTGATTTGTATGACCTGCGTATGGAAAACGCCACCCTCATCAGGAAAGCCGCCAACGATCTCCTCTCCCACTGCAACAGCCTGGAAATGTTCGGGTTTAAAGACGTGCAGTATTTTCACCTGCTGCGCGAAGCCGTGGAGGAATACCGGTACCTCTTCGTGGATTGGGTGCAGGGTTTTGACCCTTGGAACTACGTCACAGATAAATGGGGCCTTTTCAATCCGCCGGGCGTTCAGGCCCAGGATGCGGAAGACGACGGTTTTTAGAAAATCAGCTCCTAAACCCCAAGCCTATCAAAAGAGTAGAAGTGCTATCTTCGTTTTGCCATTGGCTACTAAACCAGAAGAACAGCGCTCATGAAGGAAATACAGGATATTGTGGAGGCTTTTACCCGCCATACCGCAGAAGGAAAACAGACCGCCCTGGCCACGGTGGTACACGTTGAAGGCTCTTCTTACCGCAGGCCCGGGGCCCGCATGCTGGTTTCTGAGGATGGCCTGCTTACCGGCGCCATCAGCGGCGGATGCCTGGAAGGTGACGCTTTGCGCAAGGCCCGCCTGGCCATGAGTGAAGGAAAACCCGCCTTGGTAAAATATGACACCATGGATGACGATGACGCCAAACTAGGCGTGGGGCTGGGCTGCAACGGCATCATTCACATCCTCATTGAACCCATTAACCTGAGTTTGCCCAATCATCCCCTGGCGCTTTTGCAGAAAGTTGTTAGTCAGCGGGAGGTGGCATTGGTGGTTACCCTGTTTTCACTGCACGACCGCAAAGGCCCCCAACCGGGCACCTGCTACCTTAACCAATCTGGCGAGGAGGTGATTACCCCTGCCCTGCCGGGTTTCTTTCTGCCCCTGCTTAAACCAGATATACAGGAGACTCGGCACAACCTTGTTTCCAGCACTAAATCTTATAAACAGGACCAAAACAAGTTCACCGCTTTTCTGGAAGTGATTCAACCAGCCCCAGTTCTGGTTATTTGTGGGGCCGGTAACGATGTGTTGCCTTTAGTGAACATGGCAGGTTTGTTGGGTTGGGCCACCGTGGTGGTGGACGGTCGTGCAAATTATGCTACCCAGGAACGCTTTCCCAATGCCCAACAGGTGTTGGTAGCCAAACCAGAGCAGGTTCTTAGCCAGGTCAGGGTAGACCAGAATACCATCTTTCTGCTCTTCACGCACAATTATAACTATGACTTGGCCATGCTGCGGTTGCTTTTGCCTCTTCCTCTGCCTTACGTGGGTGTTTTGGGGCCAAAGAAGAAAATGGAGCGCATGTTAGACGAACTTCAGGAGGAAGGCCTGACCCTGACCGAATCCCAACTAAGCAAAGTGTTTGGGCCCGTAGGCCTTGACCTTGGCGCAGAAACTTCAGAAGAAATAGCCCTTTCTGTTCTAGCTGAGATCAAAGCCGTTTTAGCCCGCAGAAATGCTGGTTTTCTGCGAGACAAGCAGGAGAGTATCCATGCCCAATCTGGTGCCCCTGCAGTTCACCCAATTACATCCTGCCCTGCATGACCAATGGGATCATTGTACTTGCCGCCGGTTCTTCCAGCCGCTTAGGCCAGGCCAAGCAACAGCTAGTCTACCAAGGACAAACGCTTTTGCAACATGCCCTCCAGGCGGCCTTGGATTCTACCGGTATCCCGGTCATTGTGGTGTTAGGAGCTAAGGCCGAGGCCATCTTGCCCCAATTAGACACAACTAAGGTGCAGGTGGTTATGAACCCAATATGGTCTGAGGGAATGGCTTCTTCCATCCGGGCGGGCTTGACCCACCTTCAACAAGTTTCTCCAGGCTGCACGGGGGCGCTTATCATGCTTTGCGACCAACCCTTTGTTTCTTCTGATATCCTAAACCGCTTGATCCAGGCCCACCAGGAGAATACCCAGCAAATAGTGGCGAGTAGCTACCAAGACACCTTAGGGGCTCCCGTTCTGTTTCCTGAAAAGTCCTTCCCGCAATTGTTGCAGCTGCAGGGCCAGGAAGGCGCTAAAAAGTTGCTCGGGCTATATGCTTCAGAGGTTATCTCCCTTCCATTCCCAGCCGGCGCCACTGACATTGACACCCCAGAAGATTATGCCGCTCTGAAAGCGGGCGAGACTAAGTAGTAATATCCCTTCCTGATTTTATGGTTCGCCTGCGCTGGAATACTACCGCGCAAGGCCCTTACTGAACAGCTGTTTTGTCCCTGATTTAAAAAAAGCAGGGTTAAAACAGCTGTTTTGGCTTCAGGGCATTTCACCATCATTTACTTAAATGACCTAACAGAACTGCGTGTGCCCCGTAAGAAAGACAATTGCAAATGGTTCGCCAATTTGGGTGTGGTTGGATAGGTGTAAATGATGCCTGTGAGAAAACCTGGAAAACATGACTGGCACCTGTTAAAAGTAAGTTTCACTTGTTCAACCAGAACCCCCATGAACACAGAAAATTCTTTTCAGGCAACAACGGCCGTACGCCCGAAATTGCCCGAGACCCGACCGGTTACCCTTCGGGTGAATGGGACCACCCACCAACTCCAACTTGCCCCCTGGACCTCTGTGCTGGACGCCTTGCGGGAGCACCTTCAGTTAACCGGAACCAAAAAAGGATGCGACCACGGGCAATGTGGGGCCTGTACGGTTCTGCTGGACGGCAAGCGCATCAATTCCTGCCTTACCCTGGCGGTGATGCAGGAAAACAAAGAAATCACCACTGTAGAAGGCCTTGCCAAAGAGGGAGAACTGCACCCGGTGCAACAGGCTTTCATTGACCATGATGCTTTCCAGTGCGGCTACTGTACCCCAGGGCAAATCTGTTCAGTTATTGGCATGGTGAACGAAGGTAAAGCCAAAACGCTGGACGATATCAGAGATCTCATGAGCGGGAATATCTGTCGGTGCGGAGCCTACGTGAACATTGTTAAAGTGGCGCAGGAGGCACTGGAAAAAAATACCGGACTATGAGACCATTTACGTTTACCCAAGCCCAGGATGTAGACACCGCCGTGCAGGAAGTCTCAGTAGAGGGAGCCAAATTCATTGCCGGCGGAACCAATCTGCTGGATTTAATGAAAATAGATGTCATGAGCCCCAGTCACTTGGTAGACATCACCCAGATAGCTCTGGAAACCATTGAGGAAACAGAGGCCGGAGGAATCAGGTTAGGGGCCTTGGCTAAAAACGCCTATACCGCCTACCATGAACTGGTGGAGAGCCGATACCCGCTTCTCTCCCATGCCATTCTGGCCGGCGCCACCGCGCAACTGCGCAACATGGCCACTGACGGCGGCAACCTGCTGCAGCGCACCCGCTGCTACTATTTCTATGATACTCAAACGCCCTGTAACAAGCGGGAGCCGGGCTCCGGTTGCTCGGCCATCCAGGGCTATAACCGAGACCTGGCCATTCTGGGCACCAGCGAACATTGCATTGCCACCCACCCTTCAGACATGTGTGTGGCCCTGGCAGCTTTGGAAGCAACCGTGCACGTTACCGGGAAGAACGGGGAAAGAGCTATTCCTTTTGCTGACTTCCACCGCCTTCCGGGCGACACCCCGCACCTGGACTCCAACCTCCAACCAGATGAAATCATTACGTCCATTGAGCTGCCCGCCAAAGGGTTTGCCAAACACTATACTTACCTAAAACTCAGGGATCGGGCCTCGTATGCGTTTGCCTTGGTGTCTGTAGCAGCCGCGCTGGAGTTGGAAGGAGACACAGTCAAAGAAGCGCGCATCGCGTTAGGTGGGGTAGCCCATAAACCATGGCGGGTACCAGAGGCAGAGGCATTGCTGCAAGGGCAAAAAGCCACGAGAGATAACTTCAGGAAAGTGGCCGAGGCCTACCTGCAGGGAGCGCAGGGGTATGGCCATAATGATTTTAAAATAGAACTGGCCAAGCGAGCCATTGTGCGGGCGTTGGAACAGGCCACCAACAGATAAGCGACACCATGAAAGAGAACTATACAGGCAATCCCGCTAACCGCGTAGACGGCCGGGCCAAAGTTACTGGAGAAGCGAAATACGCCGCTGAATTTGAGGTTCCTGGTCTGCTGTATGGCGTAGTAGTCAACAGCGCCATTGCCAAGGGAAAGATTAAACATATGGATACCTCCGCCGCCCTCCAGTTGCCCGGGGTGCACCAGGTGTTCACCCATGAAAACCGGCCCGGCTACTCCTGGTTTGACAAGCACCACCAGGATGAGGATGCCCCACCCGGCTCCCCTTTCCGCCCCCTGGGCAGCAATGAGATTAAATTCAGCATGCAGCCCATTGCTCTGGTGGTGGCAGACACCTATGAACTGGCGCGGTATGCAGGTCTTCTGGTGCACGTAGAATATGAGGCGCAGCCGCACGAGACAGACCTGGAAGCGAATCTGCCCAGAGCCTACAAACCCAAGAAATATAAATCCCCTCCTCCTTCTGATCCGCGCGGAGATGCCGCGGGGGCCTTTGATAAAGCAGAAGTGAAACTGGAGCAAGCGTACGCCCATCCGGCCCACCACCATAACCCCATGGAGATGCACGCCTCTATTGCCATCTGGCAGGAAGGTGGCAAGCTGACCGTCTATGATAAAATCCAGGGGGTGCAGAACAGCCAGCAATATATCTCCAACGCCTTCGGGATACCCAAAGAAGATGTGCAGGTCTTATCCCCCTATGTGGGCGGCGCCTTCGGTTCTGGGCTTCGGCCGCAGTACCAGCTGTTTCTGGCCGTATTGGCGGCCCTGGAACTGAAAAGAGCGGTGAAAGTGGTTCTCACGCGCCAGCAGATGTTCTCCTTTGGGCACCGGCCTCATACCGTTCAACGATTAGCCATCGGGGCCTCCCCGGATGGAAAGCTGCAATCAATTACGCATAATGCCATTGCTGAAACCTCCCGTTTTGAGGACTACAATGAGGATGTGGTAATCTGGCCCGGTGTGCTTTATGACTGCGACAACGTGGAGGTTAGCCACCAACTGGTAGACCTGGACGTGTACACGCCCCTGGACATGCGGGCCCCGGGAGGCACCACCGGCACCTTTGCCCTGGAATGCGCCATTGATGAGATGGCCTACCAAGTAGGCATGGACCCTCTGGAATTCCGCCTGAAAAACTACACCGAAAAAGACCTGAACGAAGACAAGCCCCACTCCAGCAAGGAACTGAAGGAATGCTACCGGCAGGGTGCCGAGAAATTTGGCTGGGCCAACCGCAAAATGGAGCCCCACTCCATGAAAGAAGGGCACCAGCTCATTGGCTGGGGAGTGGCCCACGGGGCCTGGGAAGCCCAACAGCAGGAAGCCTCGGCCAAAGCGGTGTTAAGCCCAGACGGCAAACTGACGGTCTCCAGCGCCACCGCTGATATAGGTACCGGCACTTACACCGTCATGACCCAGATCGCCGCCGAGGTCATGGGCCTTCCGCTGGAGGACGTGACGTTTGAATTGGGAAACTCTACCATGCCCAAATCTCCCCTGGAAGGCGGTTCCTGGACCGTATCTTCGGTAGGCTCGGCGGTGAAACTGGTGTGCGAGAAACTACAGGAGCAGTTGCTGAAAATGGCCCAAAAAATGAAAAACTCTCCATTTTCAGAAGCTAAACCAGCTGATGTGTCTTTTGCCAACAAACAAATGTTCCTGACCAAGGCACCAGCCACTTCCATTAGCCTCCGGGCTATTCTTGACCAAAATGCAGGCAAGCCGCTGGAGGCCGAGGCTTCTCAGAAACCAGACAGTAAACAGAAAAAATACTCCAGCTATTCCCACTCCGCCACGTTTGTGGAGGTGCAAGTGGATGAGGAGCTAGGTACCGTGAAGGTAACCCGCATTGTCACCGCGGTGGCGGCCGGCCGCATCATCAACCCTAAAACCGGCCGGAGTCAGATCCTGGGCGGATCCGTTTGGGGCATTGGGGTAGCATTGGAGGAGCATACGGTGTTGGATCACAACCTCGGGCGTTTTATGACCCATGACCTGGACAAATACCATTTGCCGGTCTCTGCCGATGTACATGAAACAGACGTGATCTTTGTTGAGGAGAAGGACGAGATAGTGAACCCGTTGGGCGCTAAGGGACTAGGCGAGATTGGTATTGTAAGTGTGGCCCCAGCTATCTGTAACGCGGTTTTCCATGCCACGGGCAAGAGAATCCGGGAATTACCTATTACCTTAGATAAATTACTCTAACCGTTTAGCGCCTGTTTTTACCTAAAAGACCTAAAAACAGGCGCTAAACAGATTTACAGAAGGGGTTACTTTTTTGGTCTTCCTGTAAAAGAGCGGTAGATTTATTAATTGTTGTAGAACGGAAGGAAAAGCCGGAAAACAACAGATCTGAATTAAGAAGAGAAGAATGGAAATACTCCTGTTTGGGATTACTCGGGAAATTGTGGGAGGATCTACTTTAACGGTAGCGCCTGAGGAACCGATGCAGACCGTGGGCCAATTGAAGACATGGCTGGCCGAACGTTACCCGGCCATGCAAAAACTGAGTTCCCTGGCCGTGGCCGTTGACAGTGAATACGCCGATGACGCACAGCCTCTAAGGCCCGGGCAGGAAGTGGCGCTTATTCCACCGGTGAGCGGAGGGTAAAGGATAAAGCATGTTAGTTAAACTAGTTACAGACGTAGACCTGAACGAAGCCTACAGCTACTTGCAGCATCCGGGGGCGGGCGGGATTGACCTGTTTGTGGGTACCGTGCGGAACCATGCGCAGGGTAAAGAAGTAGTGAAGCTGGTGTTTGAGGCCTACGCGCCCATGGCCTTAAAGGAGATGCAGAAGCTGGCCCAGGCTGCCCAACAGCAATGGCCTATTGAAAAACTGGTCATGCTGCATGCCGTGGGCGAAAAACTGGTGGGCGAGCCGGTCGTCATCATCGGGGTGGCTTCTGCGCACCGCGATGTGGCCTTCACCGCTTGCCGGTTCCTGATTGACGAGCTGAAGAAGACCGTACCCATCTGGAAGAAAGAGTATTACCAAGACAACAGTGTGTGGGTTAACGCCCACCCTTAAGCCATGAGCAAGTCCCCATTGATAGATAAATACGATCGGCAATTGACGTACCTGCGGCTCTCGGTTACCGACCGCTGCAACTTCAGATGCTATTACTGCATGCCCGAGGAAGGAATGGATTTTGCCGCTCGCCAGGAACTGCTGTCCTTTGACGAAATGTACAATCTCGCTTCGCTTTTCTGCAGCCTGGGCGTGAATAAAATCAGGATCACGGGAGGTGAGCCTTTTGTACGTGCAGGCATTATTCCGTTCTTGCGCCGGCTTAGTAAGATCCCGGGTTTGGAAGAAATCACCGTGACCAGTAACGGTTCGCTCACCAGCGCCCAGATCAAAGCCCTGCAAGAGATCGGGATCCGGAAAATCAACATCAGCCTTGATTCCCTGGACCGGGAGCGCTTCTTCCGCATCACTCGTCGCGATCGTTTTGAATCTGTGTACGCCAGTATCTTCCAACTTCTGGAATCAGGCTTCGGGGTAAAGCTCAACTGCGTGGTGGCCGAGGACAAGAACATCCAGGATATTATTCCTTTTGTGGAACTGACGAAGAAGCATCCGTTGGTTGTCCGGTTCCTGGAGGAGATGCCCTTTAACGGCAGCGATACCTTTCTTCTGCCGCAATGGAGCCACCGCGAGATTTACCAGCACATCCAGGATCATTACCCGGGGTTGGAGAAACTGCAGAGCGAACCTACCTCTACCTCAGTCAACTATCGGGTACCAGGCTATAAAGGCACCTTCGGGATTATTCCGTCCTTCAGCCGGACCTTCTGTGGCACCTGTAACCGCATCAGGCTGGGCGCTACCGGAGAATTCCGCACCTGCCTGTACGGGCCACCGTCCCTGAACCTGCGCGATCTGGTAAGACAAGGGGCTTCTCCCGAAGAACTGGAAAGGGAAATAAGGGTGGCCATAAGCAACCGCGAAAAGGACGGCTTTGCCGCCGAGGCAAGTGTCTCCCAAAAAAGGCATGAATCAATGTCGGTGCTGGGTGGGTAATGGGCCCAGACGCTCGCAGGTCCTTCGGACGTTACGAGTTCTTTTGAGCAGGCGGAATAGCGTTAGCCAACAAAAACTTCCCTCCAGATTTAGGAGAACTGTTGAAGTAAAACATTTGATTTACCGGCCAAAATTGGGTTATTGTTCTTAAGCCATTTTCTTCAAAACAGCCTATAAATAGCTTTAGACTAATTCTTTACATGAGTTCACTTTCACATATAGACGAACAGGGCCAGCCCAGCATGGTAGATGTGTCGCTTAAGGCGGTGACTACCAGAACGGCCATTGCTGAGGGTTTGGTGCGTTTTCCTGAGGCCGTTTTCCGGCAGTTGGCAGAGCAGGACTTTCTCACCAAAAAGGGAGCGGTTTTCCAGACGGCGATTATTGCCGGGGTCATGGCCGCAAAGAAAACATCAGACCTTATTCCGCTTTGCCACCCCTTGGCGCTGTCTACCTGTAAAGTGAACATTGAGCCCACTGACAACTTCTCCCTTAAGGTTACTTGCCTGGTACGGTGCGAAGGAAAAACCGGCGTAGAGATGGAGGCCTTGACGGGCGTCTCGGCGGCGGCCCTCACCGTGTATGACATGTGCAAGGCGCTCACCCATGATATTGTTATTTCAGAAATCCGGCTGGTAGAAAAAACCGGGGGTAAGTCTGATATCCATGCAGCCCGCTGAGGGGACGTCAGTGCTCCTATATGAGATACTAATCAAGTTTTCTGCTCAAAGCTGATATCAACCTCAAAATTGCTTCTTGTCATAGGAAGTCTATCATGCCAAAGCTATCACTATTCTTTAACAGCACCCTTAAACTAACCCATGGACAACCGTTATAGCCGGCAATTGCAGCTCCCGGGCTTCGGAGCGGAAGCGCAGCAGAAACTAAGCAAAGCCAGGGTGCTGGTGGTAGGCGCTGGCGGACTGGGGGTTCCGGTTCTGCAGTATCTGGCTGGTATGGGCGTAGGCGCATTGGGCATGGTAGACGGGGACCATATCAGCCTTACCAATCTGCATCGGCAGGTCTTGTACAGCACTCAGGAGGTGGGCCAACTGAAAGTAGAAGTAGCCGCGCGTAAACTGGCGCAATTGAACCCTGAGATCCGGCTCATTTCTTACCCTACGCATCTTACGCCGCAGAACGCGCTGGAAATCTTGGAAGGCTATGACCTGATTATAGACGCTACCGATAATTTTGAGGCCCGATATCTCATCAATGATGCCTGTGTGCTCCTGGCCAAACCGTTCGTGTATGGCGCCTTGCACCAGTTTGAAGGCCAGGTAAGCGTGTTCAATCTGGAGGGTGGTCCAACTTACCGTTGCCTCTACCCTACACCGCCCTCGGCGCAGGAAATACCGGACTGCAATACGGCAGGTGTCCTGGGCGTGGTTCCCGGATTGGTTGGGCTACAGCAAGCCTTAGAGGCAGTGAAAGTGCTTACTGGCATCGGGAGATCCTTGTCTGGTTACCTGCTTATGCTGGATTACCTGAACCAAAGCCAATACAAGATCAAGCTGAAAGCCAACCCGGACAACCAGCGCATTACCACCCTGCAGGACTCATATGCAATGGCCAGTTGCACCACGGTGCCGGAGGTCACGGCGGCTGAACTGTATGAATGGGTAGAAAACGGCAAGAAAATGCTGTTGCTGGACGTGCGGGAGCAGGACGAGTACGTACAGGGGCACCTGCAGAAATCCTTGCTGACGCCTCTATCGGTGTTCCGGAACCAAATGGAACATTTGCCTCAGCACCTGCCCATCATCACCATATGCCAGAAAGGAAGCCGCAGCCGGAAAGCCGCCGAAATGCTCCTGGAAAAAGAAACGGCAGCAGAAGTCTATAATTTAGCGGGTGGCATGGAGGCCTGGCAAACGCAATTAAAGGACAAACTGGTGGTGAAATGATGGACCTTAACTTCAACCTGGTACTGCTGATCTTCAGTTTCTTTGTCATCGCCACGCTGTATTCCTCGGTGGGGTTTGGCGGCGGCTCCAGTTACCTGGCCCTGCTGGCGCTGTTGTTGCCTAATTTCCTGGAGATTAAATCTACGGCCTTGCTGTGCAACCTGGTGGTGGTTTCAGGGAGCACGTACCTGTTCATCAAACAAGGGCTTTTTGATTTTAAGAAGTTTCTGCCCTTGGCCTTGTGCAGCGTGCCCGCCGCTTTTCTAGGCGCCACCGTCAGCCTGAAGCAATCGGTTTTCTTTATTTGCCTGGGGGCCGTGCTGGCGTTCTCCGGCGCATTGTTGATCCTGCAATTCTTCACCCAACCGGTAGCTCAGCGCATGGAGTATGCCCGCCACTCCTGGCTTTTCAATTTGCTGTTGGGGGCCAGCTCGGGCTTTGTCTCGGGGTTGGTAGGTATTGGCGGCGGTATTCTGCTGTCGCCGGTCCTGCACCTGCTCAAGTGGGCCGATGCCCGGACGATTGCCGCTCTGGCTTCCTTTTTCATTCTGGTGAACTCGGTGGCCGGGGTGCTGGGCCAGGTAGCCAGCGGCAATTTCAAGGCGGATGGTACCTTCCTGTGGCCCCTGTTGCTGGCGGTTTTCCTGGGCGGTCAACTGGGAACGCGGCTTAGCTTACAAAAGATAAAGCCCCAGGCTGTGAAAGGCTTAACGGGTGCATTTGTCCTTTTCATCGGGTTGAAGCTGGTTTTCAGTTATCTTTAGGGCTTGACGTACCCCTATGATATCTGTAGAAGAAGCCTTACAACTGGTACTGGAGCATAAAGCCGCTTTGCCCCTGGAAGAAGTAGACTTGCTCCAATCAATGGGCCGGGTGCTGGCGCAGGAGGTCACCGCAGACCGGGACTTCCCTCCTTTTGACCGGGCCACCATGGACGGCATTGCTATTAACTCGCATGAATTTGCCTCCGGCACCAAGGCTTTCCCGGTGGAGCAAATCCAGGCAGCTGGTGCGCCCCTGACTATTTTGCAGGAACCCGGGTCTTGTATTGAGATCATGACGGGCGCCATGCTCCCAAGCAATACTGATGCGGTGGTACCCTACGAAGATTGCCTCTTGCAGGACAAGGTAGCCAAGGTTCAAGTTGAGCACGTAAAGGCGGGACAGAACATCCACCGGCGAGGTTCTGATAAGAAGGCAGGAGAAACTTTGCTTACGGCTGGCGTACAAATCACCCCGGCCTTGGTGGGCACGCTTGCCTCAGTGGGGTTGGACAAAGTGAAAGTCTATAAACTTCCAAAAGTAGCCATCTGCTCTACCGGCGACGAGTTGGTGGAAATCCAGGAGACGCCGCTGCCGCACCAGATCAGGAGGTCAAACGCGTATATGCTGGCGGCTGCTTTACAAGGAGAAGGTATCCAGGCTTCGCTTTACCACCTGCCAGATGTGCCTCAGGTCATGGAGGCCAGTCTGGAGAAGATCATCGCAGAGCATGAGGTGCTGATTCTATCCGGGGCAGTTTCCAAGGGTAAGTTCGATTTTCTGCCGCAGGTATTAACGACTTTGGGTTTTGAGTCTGTTTTCCATAGAATAGCCCAAAAACCCGGCAAACCTATGTTGTTCGGGACCCTGCCCGGGCAGAAGGTGGTGTTTGGTTTGCCCGGCAACCCGGTATCTACCTTTGTGTGTTACCAGCTTTTCTTCCGGCCTTGGCTCAGGGCTTCGTTGAACCTTTCATCAGTTGAGGCCTACGCGCAATTAACCCAGAATGTCCATTTCCGACCGAACCTCACTTACCACTTGCCGGTAAAACTGCATAACCACTTGGGGCTTCTGCAGGCCACTCCTATCCAAAGCACCGGGTCCGGGGACCTCACCAGCATTCTGGAAGCCGATGCCCTTCTAAGTCTGCCAGCCGTACCGGATACCTTTTCTGCCGGAGAGGCCTTTCCCATTACCTTGCTATGATTTATTCCAAACCCCGGGCTTTACCCTCTGGTTTGCTTCCGTTTTACGCCTGATTTTGGGAAAGCAGGCAAAAACTGTCCCCAAGTTTCCCTTTAGGTGAGCGGTATTACGTACATGAGGGCTGAGGCCAAAGAAGACTACCATGGAAAACAAAGCGTGGGATGAAGATCGTTACCGGGAACTGAATGGTTATTTCCGGGAAAAAATCCAGCATCAGTTGAGCACTGACCCGCATCTGCAGAAACAAATAGCCGAGGGGAAAAGCCTGGATTTAACAGAGATTGTAGAGAGCTTGACGCTCAACGACCAGGTACTGTGGAAGGAGTTTATGCACCTGGACCAGCTCAAAATGCACCGTGACCTGCAGAACCATTTAGAGGGGAAAGGCAATCCCCTGCATGACAAATCTGGGTTCTACCGCCGGCATAACGGAGAAGAAGACGAAGCACAGCCGCTTTGGTGACAGAAAATTTCCTTACATTTTTCCTTTCCTTACCAGGCAAGTTGCTGGCCCAATGGTAATGCGCTCCTAGAGCCTTTATTTTAAAGATTCAAAGCTATACTGGGCGTCGCTCCAGAATTCATCTAAGGCAATGATGCGGGGTTTGAAGAAGGAAATAAGAGTGGGCCAGTCTTCCCGGTTGAAAATGTTCACAGGGCCTATCTCTTTGTAGATCCTGCTGATGGTCTCTCCGTACTCATTGGTGGTGTGCAGATCCCATTCCCACTCCTCGCCCAGAGTTTCATGCAGGTAAGTTTTCAGCTCCAGAAATTGCTCAAAGAAAAGCTCCTGGATTTCGGGGTCTGGGTGGGTCATTTCAATCCCAATAGAGGCAGATTTGTTTTCGGCCCGCATCCTGAAGTACACATGCTTGAGGCCGGTTTTGTAGTTAGACCAGTTGATCTTTAAGCCTTCGGCGGAGGGGTGCGGCGCGATGTACTGGCCAAAGGTGGTCCAAAAACTTTGTCTTAGCTGGGAGGCTTGTTCTCTGGTGTACATAACTGGGGATTCTACTGGTTTAATTAAGTCGCCATGCCATGGAAAATTCCTTTATGGCCTACAAAGAGAACGGCAAATCTAAGGCAAGGGATTAATTATAAGTACCTACATACATTAAGTACAACAGCTACTTTGCTTAATCCAAAAGTGCTTCATTCAAAGGGAGTTCTTCCTAAAAAATAGGCTGGAAATACTTATTTTTAGGTATTTCAAGTGGACAGAGAAAAACGGTACTTTGCTAGCAGATAGGGTTTGTTTATCAAACTCCATCACAGGGTTTTATATTTTGTCTGAGAAGGGGGCATCGGGGGACGCCCCCTTTTTATTTGCCCGTTCCCCAGGGTTTCCTCTCCCCTTTAGCCTTTTCTGTAAACCAGATCAAACCTCAGGAAAGAAGAAACTACCAAAAAACTTGGCTTTAAATGAGACTTACCACTGCTGGTGCACGGTGGGTTTAATGTACCGGTCGTAGATGGTGCGTACGCCCTCCATTTGCTCCTGAGTTAAAGCAGGCAAAGCGGCGGCCGCCAGGTTAGAAGTCACCTGCTCAGGGCGCGAGGCTCCTGGAATTACGGTACTAACCTCTGGGAACATTAGCACCCAACGCAGTGCCCAGGCGGCCAAAGGCTCCTCTCCCGGAAATAATTTCTTCAGTTCTTCCACGGCCTCCAGGCCCAGGTCAAAATCTACTCCCGAGAAGGTCTCCCCTTTGTCAAACGCCTCACCGTTCCGGTTGAAGGCGCGGTGGTCCTGGGAATTGAACGTGGTCTGATGCGACATCTTACCCGATAGCAATCCGCTGGCCAGTGGCACCCGCACGATAAGTCCCACGTTGTTTTTCTGGGCGGCCGGGAACAGCTGCTCTATGGGTTTCAGGCGGAACATATTGAAAATCACCTGTACGGTGGTCACGTTAGGAAAACGCATGGCCATGAGCGCCTCGTCTACCAATTCCACGCTCACCCCCAGATTACGGATCTTGCCTTGCTCCTTCAGTCGGTCAAAGGTCTCGAAGATCTCGGGGCGGGTGTACACCTGGGTGGGCGGGCAATGCAGCTGGATCAGGTCCAGGGTGTCCAGGTTCATGTTGCGGAGGCTGCCTTCCACATACCTGGTGATGGATTCTGGCGTGTAGCCTTCGCTTACATGCGGTTGGATCTGGCGTCCGCATTTGGTGGCGATGAAAACCTCTTCTGAGCGGCTTTTCACCACCTTGGCCACCGCAGCTTCGCTCAGGCCATCGCTGTACACATCGGCGGTATCTATGAAATTCACGCCCGCGTCAATAGCCGAGTGGATGATGGCTTCTGCGGTCTGCTCGTTGAAGGGCTCACCCCAGCGGCCTCCCACTTGCCAAGTTCCCAATGACACTTCAGATACATTGAAGCCGGTTTTCCCTAATACTCTATAGTTCATGTGTTCTGTTTTATGGATGCAATAAAGGTATGTACTCCAGATGGACCCGAAAAGATAAAGCCCTGACCTGGATTTTGAAAATGTCTTGGACCAGGCACCTTGTTTTACCCCTGTTTCAGGTAAACGGCCTTAAATCAGGAAAGACAAACCAGATTCGGTTTTAACCGGTTCTGCCTTGCTTTCCCAACTTTTGATTAACGGTGTTGCTGGTAAATATCCGTGGGCACCTGGGTCTGGAGTGCCTTGATAACCTCCGGGGAAGTGGCAGGTACGTCCGCCAGGGCCAGGGCTTGATTTAGGTGCGACTCAGTTCTGATGCCCAGCACCGCCGTGGTCACCGCCGGATGGTGCAGGACATATCTCACCGAGGCTTCTATGGCATGATCCGCTCCTACGATGGCCTTCACAGCCTCGGCCACCTGGGTCACCTCCACCGTGGTATGGTTCAGATAAGGTTTGGGTGTTTTGCCCAGTAAAAGCCCCTGCGCCAGGCTTCCGCGGGCCAATACTCCAACCTGGTGTTGGTGTAGCAGGTCAAGCATCTGTTCCTCGGGACGGCGGTCCAGCAGACTGTACTGCATCATGACGCTTACCAGGTTAGAACGCTTCACGTACTCCCTGATCACATTAGGCCGGATGGACGAGATGCCGTAGTGCCTGATTTTGCCTTGCTGTTTTAGCTGTTCAAAGGCCTCAATGGTTTCGTCAATAGGATCCTCAATGGTTCCGCCGTGCAGTTGATACAAGTCTATGTAATCTGTTTGGAGGCGCCGCAGGCTTTGCTCTACCGCCTCCAGGATGTACGCCTTGGTAGGGTTCCAGTCCCAACCGCTGCCATCGGGGCGCCACTGGTTGCCTACTTTAGTGGCAATGATCACCTGGTCGCGCTGGCCTTTAAAAGCCTTGCCTACGGTTTCCTCGTTCCTGCCTTTCTCGTACAGGTCAGCAGTGTCAAAGAAATTGATTCCGTTTTCCCGCGCCAGGTGCAATAGCCTGATATTTCCATCCTCGGACCCGGTCAGGGACATACACCCAAAACTCACCTCGCTCACTTCTAAGTCTGAGGTGCCTAGTAGTTTATAGTTCATATGTTCATCTTCTGCTTTACAAGAGGCGAAAACCTCCAGAACCAAAGGTAACAGGAATCGGGTTTCTGGCCTGATTTCCTAAAAGTAACCCTTAAACCCAAAAGTCAGGGTAAAGTAATGGAAACGGATTGTCTTCCTGGAAGATGTAGTAAATAGGTCATAAGGGTTGATTTTTCAGAATTGGTATCTCAAGCGTATAAATAGAAGATTATAGCTAATAATCTTCTAGATACTCCATTTCAACCTTTAACCCTATTTCACTTGATTAATATCACCTTACCAAATGGCTACTGACATGAAAGAAAACTATTACACCCACGCGCTTTGGCATGTGCAGGAAGGAAAAACAGAAGCGTTCCTGCAGGCTTGGCAGCAGTTCGGAAAGGCTTTGTCCCAGGTGCCCAACTCCCCTCAGGTACGCGGAACCTTGATCCAGAATATCAATGATCCATTGGTGTTTTATTCATTTGGCCCATGGGAGTCTTTGGAAGACATCCAGGCCATGAGGAGCGATGAGAACGTTAGAAAAGCCCTGTCTTCAATTCTAGAACTTTGCTCTGAGGCCGAGCCTGGCCAATTTAAAACAGTAATGCAATTGGAATTCCCGGGTTCAAGAACACCATAACCCTAAACTACGGTCAATTCATCCATTTTCGCCTATCAAACCAATCAGAAACATAGGTATTAAAGTGGCTCTTGAATGAACCTCCTTTATTGCTTTTCTGACCAGACTAAATCAATAGTGGCTTTACAGCCTTTTCCAGGGTTTGATGCCTTCTGCCTTCATCACGGAGTACAGCAGCAGTACGTACACCAGGTCCAGCACAAAAATGCCGAAGTACAGCAGCATCAGCAGGTATGAGTTGGGGAAATACAGGTAAAACAGCACCGATGGGAAAACCGTGCCTACTAACTTGCTCAGGCCAATGTAAAGCGATTGCCCGGCCGAGCTGTTCCTTTTCAGCACCATCCGCACGAAAAGCACCGACATCATCAGGTTCTGGGCAAAGGCAGCGTAAATTCCGATGTAGTCGTTGAACTCCCGGGCCATAAACGAGATCATCAATCCGCAGTAAACCAGGGTAAAGAGGAAGGTGGTGTAGAAAAGCTTCTGGGGTAGATGCAAGGGGAACTCGCCGCGGCCAAACCGCAGGTACTGCACCATGATGCCTACGTCAAACAGCAGCCACAGGTAATCTATGGACAACTGCGGCTGCGGATGCGGGTGGACAAAAGAAAAAATAAACTCCCAGGCTAAATTGGCGCATAAAGCCACCATGGGCATGCCATAAAACCTGTCTTTGAACCCTCTTCTCAGGATCAGGATATAGGCGATGGTCCAGAAGAGGCCACTGCCTATCATCAGAAAACTGCTTAACGTAGCGTCTAGGTGAACCGGATCTTGCAACATACCTTCTGCTAACATGTACAACCCCACTTAGGTTAGGGCCACCAGGTAATTTTTCTTCAGCCTTCCTACTTCAATGGAAATGAACCAGAAGCAAAAATCGGAGTAGAACCTAAAATCTAAAGCTGGAATTAAACCCTATGCAACAAGCCTATAAGCCCCATGGAGTTGAACCCGTTGATCTTAACGCTCACCCTTAATCCCGAGGCCGCTGATTTCTTTACCCAATTAAGAACCCAGCACTTCCCGCCCGAACGGAATTACCTGCAGGCCCATTTAACCTTGTTTCATCATCTGCCGCCAACGGAGAAAAGCATCCAAGTAACTTTGGAGCAGATTTGCCAAAAACAGCCTCAAATCACTTTAGAAGTAACTGACCTCATGAGCCTGGGCAAAGGGGTGGCCTACAGAATAGCCAGTGAAGAACTGCAGAAGTTGCACAGGTACTTACAAGAGCAATGGGAACTGTTCCTTATTCCGCAGGACAAACAGAAACTCCGCCCGCACATCACCATCCAAAACAAAGTAAAACCTGAGGAAGCCATAGCCCTAGAGCATGGCCTTAGACAGACTTTCCAGCCATTTCAGATTTCAGGCATCGGGTTTACCCTTTGGGAATACCAGGGTGGCCCCTGGAAGCTGCTCCAGGAGTTTCCTTTTCAGCCTGTTTGTGAAAAAACAGCCTCCGAACAGATACATTAGGCACAGAATCTAGTTTGCGGAGAGGTAGTATGAAATAAAGACGATTTACCTTTCCAATCCTGAGCACCTTCTGTTGAAGGCCGGAATGAAAAGTAAACTGTCTTTGTGAGTACTTCCTCTAGAGGATAATTTATTTGAAATCGCCTAAGGAAACGATGTAGTCTCTGCTGCCATCGGTTATCCAGGAATCCAGCTGCGCGGGGTCTTTCATCTGCTGGCCCCGTTGCCGCGGCACGGCAATATACCCGCACTTGATATCCGGCAAGGCCGACATATCGCTCCAGAGCTTTTCAATCTGAGCCACGGGGTAGATATCTTCCTGCCCGTGCCCCCAACGGTATTTCACATCTTTGATGGTCACGTAGGTTGGCATGCGGTGCGCTACGCTTCTTACGGCCTTAGCAAGCAGCGCCTCCTCCCCTTTTAGATCGGCGCGGGTGAGCCCGAACAAGGTCAGCAGCGGATCAATCTGAATCCAGGTAGTCATGGTGTTATAGTAGCTCAGGTTCAGTTCGTCTTCCTCCCTGGGCTGGGCCAGGCCTTCCAGCAGGCGCACTTTCCCGTTCACGCGGGCCAATCCGCCCCCACGGTCCTCAATGCGGCGCGGTACCACTTCAAACGTGAGCACGTTCCCACTCTCCAGATGATAGCCCAAAGCAGCAGGGTTGAGATCGGCGCCCAACGTATCAATGTTGTGCAGCATGATGGTCTCCAACTGCGGATGCTCGTCCATAATCTGCGCCAGCACGCCGTTCCGAAGCATGTTGGATACCTCGTACCAGTGACCCAGCGGCGAGAAGCGCTGCGAGGCGATGTTGTCTACGTAATCGGAGCCTTCGCCCTTCGACTTGGCCCAGCCAATCATGGCCCTTCTCCCCGCTTCGCGGACCTTCTGCTTGTTCTCATCCAGTGTCTCCTGCGGCATCTCCTCCCACAGGAACCTGAGATCACGCTCCATTGGCACATACCGCTGCCCGATGGACCGGCCCGTGGACAGGTACACCGGACCGGCATAGCCGTACTTCTGCGTCAGCTCCAGTTTCTTCCGGATGGGTTCATGGGTAAGGTAACTTGTAGCCACGATGTGCGGAAGCAATGCCCCGTATTTGGCGGACACGGCTTTGGTTTTGGCCAGGTGGATTTCCAGGAAACTCCGGTGCACACCTTCCACCTCCACAAACGGGTTCAGGGCTTTGATCACGCCGGCGCCTTTGGTCCATCGGCTGCCCACGCCAGCGGCTAAACTTAGCACGGCTATCTTCCCGGCTCTAATTGCTTCCTCGCCGGTTTGCGCAGCTTGATAAAGGCTTTCCAGCTTAGCGATGTCTGAAGGCTGCACGTCTTCAATGGTGGTCTCGTTGGGCAGACGGTTGCGGGACAACCCGATGTAGCCTTTCTGCAGCTGCTCCCTTATTTCCTCATGCTGGATAAAGTCAAAGCCGTTTTCTTTCTTGATCCGATCGGCTTTCTCGTTTTCCTGGCTGCGGCTGCCCTGACTGGACGGGTCAGACACCTTGAAAAGGTTGCTCACAATGGTACGCAGCAGCGGATACGCCACGTTGTTCTGTCCGCATTGGGTAGTGAAGAAGTCAATCTCTGCCCGCCGAACATATGAAATAGTCTGCGGATCTTTCTTCACCAGGTCAGAGACGTGGATGCCATAGTACTGCTCAGGCATGAGGGCATCCTGGCCCTGGTGCAGGTAAGACCACGATCCTTTCTCGTTGATGCGCCAATTGTAGACCACCGGCTCCATGGCGAAAGGCAAGGAATCAGACAGCTCGCTTTTGGTGGCCCGCAGAATCTCCAGCACCTGGTGTTTGTAGTCTTCGTACTGATCTGGGTTCACGAACATGCCCATGCCGCCTCCGGACATGCCGCCCAGCATCAGGAAGCCCAGGTAGTTCTCCCCGAACTGCTTTTTAGCCCGCCGAATGATTTCCTCGGTGAAGTGCGTGGAAGCCCAGGGAATGATTGTTTTGATGGGCTTTTCAAAATTATGGGCCGTATTCGCCGCTAACTTTCGGATGTCACCTTCTTTGAGGGCAGCCAGGATGTTATCAAAAACCTGGTTCGTCTGTTGCCGCGCCTCCCACTCGTTCTCGCCGCGGAGCAGGTATTTCTCGGTCACCATTTCCAGGATGGGTCCTACGTTGGAGGCCATGCCGCCATGCATGAGCACGAGCGAGTTCATGAGCTTGTGGGCCATCTCGGGGTGAATTTCCCCGTTTTGCAATACCCGGTGCCGTGGCAGCAAAGTACCCCGGCTGATGCCTGCCTCAGGGTCACCCTCCTGGGCAAACGTGCCCTGGATGGCTTTGATGCCCGGCCACACCCCGCCTGAATCTTGCCAACCGCCGCCGGAACCACCAATCCACTCGCCCAGAATGGCCCTTGAGGCCACCAGGCGGCGTTCGCTTTCCTCCAGACCGCCTACCAGATTAAGGGTCTGGCCGGTGGCGCGCATGAGCAGGCTGATGATGGAGCCCAGCAGGTTCGTAGACACGGCAAACCTTGAACCCTTGGGAATATCATTTACCCGGGTCACCAGCTCAATACCCATGCCGGGCGCCACGATGCGGGCCAGGATTTCAGGTAAAGACTGGTTTGTGCCTTCAAAAGACGGCGGAATCAAACCAGAGGCAATCACCCCGGCTTTCACCAAACTCAGGTAATCGTTCCCGAAGTTGAATAGGTCATCCAGCTCGGTAATATCCTTGGAGGTGTTTAAGTCAATACTGGTCAGCCGCAGCACCGGCTCGGGGATCACGCGCACATAGGACTGCAACGGGGGCCGGATGTCTTTGTCACGCCCGAATACGCCTAAGTCTATGGAGATATTGAGCACGCGGGCACCCTCGGGGTAATCCATTCCCAGGAAGAAGATATCTGACCAGCCGCTGTGGGTTAAATCCATCCGCACAGAGGTCTGCTCCTCCAGCACCGGGTAGAAAAGCGAATTCTCCTGCCGCTGCAGCAACTGCGGATGGATTCTGATGGGATGCTCCTCCTGGTGCCCCACTCTGAACATCCACTGGTTTCCCTTGCTGGAGCGAACGCTCTTGCGCACCTGGTCGGCCAGGATCTGGAAAGACAAATGGTGGTAGCTATCGGCTAAGCCGCTGAACAAGGCCGCGTTGGCGCCGTGGGCATCAATCTCTTTGAAGAAGGTAGTGATGGCCTGCTCAAACCTGCGCGATAAAAGGTCCTCGAACCCGGCGTATGGGATCTTCCCGGTTGCTGGGGTATCGGCAGATTCCATGAGGAAAAAGCGGAAGCCGGCGGCCAGGAAAAGGATGGCGCGTACCTTATCGTATAAACTGGGGGTAGTTTTCCTGAATTCATCCAACTCCCGCAGCGCCTGGAACAGCTCTCTGGTAGAAAGCCCCCGGCTCATCTTGAAAAAGGAGCGGTTCCGTTCCTCGGGGTTGGTGGAGGTAATGGTCTGTATAAATATGTTCATCTGGCTCTTTCTATGCAATCTGGAACGTCCTGAATAAAGCGCATTTTATGCCTTAGTTGGTTTTCCGCTGATTAGCCTCGGCCAGGAGTTCCACCATGGACGTAAGGGTTTCATCGTGGGCCTGACCAGCTAAACCAAGGGCAATCTGAGCCTGTAGCAAGCCTTGCTTTTTACTGAGATCATAGCGGTTGCCCTTGACTTCCAGCGCCAGGTATTTCTCCGTGGCAGCCAATTCCTGCAAAGCGGGCGTGAGTTGTACGTTTTGGCTGCCGTTTTTCAGATTCGCTTCCAAAATACCGAAAACCGTAGGCGTTAAAACGTGCATCCCGAAGAAGCAGAGGTAATAACCGGCTCTTAAGCCAGGAGTTTGCAGTTCCAACTCGGCGATGCTCAAAGAAGGTTTCTCAATGATCCGGTCAATTTGGTAAACTCCTTTCTGGTTAGCCAGGTGCTTGCCCGTTAAGGTGCCGTACCGATGGATCTGGTGCTCAATGGTGGGGTTTACCGCCGATACCGCGCAACCCTCCTGCACGGCCAGGTTGATCAACTGGGTAGTACAACGTTGGCGTACCAGGTCAGAAACATATAAATGGTCGCCCAGCAAAAGCAAAAAAGGCTCTTCTTTGACAAAGTCGCGGGCGCAGTAAACCGCGTGTCCAAAACCCAACGGCTCAGTCTGTTCTACAAACTGGAGGCGGGTGCGCAGGTTGTCTACTTTTTCGGCTTCTTCTTTGGCCCAATCGGTGCCGGAAAAAGACTCAATAAGGTTATTGCGGAGAGAGGTGAAAGCCTCCTGATAGCGGGGACCATCGCCGGGGGCGCAAACCACACAGATTTCCTCAATGCCACTGGCAAAAGCTTCCTCGGCAATGATCTGGATAACGGGTTTGGACAGGCCGTCAATGTCCACCACTGGTAACATGGCTTTCTGAACGGTATCAGCTACGGGGTATAGTCTTTCGCCGCGGGCGGCCGCTGTAATGACAGCTTTTCTTACTTTCATAATCAGGTATGATATCAGTGATTTGGGGAATCAGCAAAATATTCCAAGTACTAATTAAGCATATAATCTTGGAAGTGCATGAATAAGGGAAAAGGAATACAGGCTGCCGATGCCTTTACCTGCAGGAACTCCTTGAGAACTTGTTATTTATAATTGGGAGATTTTCCTGCTTTCAATCTAATTCTGTTAAAAGCCCCTGGAAACGCTTGACTATAGCCGCTCCAGAAAACCCTGCATTTTGTCATAATGAGAGCCTTTCCAGTACACCCGCTGGCAAATGGGGCATTGGTAGAATTCCTGAAAGTACGCTTTGGTCTTGGGTTGTAGCAGGGGCAAAATAGATTCCTTTGGAACCTCGGCGATGCTCCCATTACACGCCATACACCGGGTAAATGGCTGAGTTTGGGACTTCAGCCCGAACCTCTTCATCACTTCCGCTAATTGCGTTTCCAAATGCTGAGACCTTAGCCAGTAGCCCCACACAACTACTTTCTGTTTGAGCAGGCCGATATCCCTGGTAAGCACAATTCGCTGTTCCTTGGCGGCAAGCTGCGCTATGGTTTGGTCATCATAATGGTTCTCGTAAAGGGTATCAAATCCCAGTAAACGCAGGTAACGCGCCAGTTTTCCCAGGTGCACATCCAGCACAAAACAGGCAGGTACCGGGCTCTTTATTTGCAATGGAGGCAGCCTTTCGTAACTCTCTTCACAAACTATTGGATACGCCTCCACCCGTGCTCCCCGAGGTAAGGAATCCAGGAACGCGGCGGGCTGCCCCTCAAGGAGAATGCTTCCAATTTCGGGGTGAGGTACGCCTAAGGCTTCCAAAGCGTCTTTGAGGGCAGGTGCTCCCGTGAATGAATAATTAAACCATTTCTGCCTTTGGTGCTTTGGTAAGAAGTCCTGCAGGCGGCCATGGAAAAAGATGTGGGCCATATTCTCCATTTTATACTCCTACTAAGAAAGCCCTTAAAAGTTCTTGCCGCCAGGTTGTGAAGGATAAAACAGGCTATACACTTTGCTGTATTTGGATTGGCGGCTTACCCATCCAAAACAAAACCTTCTCCTGAAGGGTTATTTATTTAAACACCACAAAATTTCAAGCCTTTTCCTTTGCAAGTACCCATAGTTCTTTTCTGGTTCCGTCGCGATCTCCGGCTGACAGATAATGCCGGACTTTACCATGCGCTCACCTCGGGGTTTCCGGTGCTGCCGATTTTCATTTTTGACCAGGAAATTTTAGACCAGTTTCCCTCGGGCCCAGATCGTAGGGTGGAATTTATCCATCAAACCTTATCAGGTATATCCCAGGAGTTGCAAGCCTTGGGTTCTACCCTGGTAGTTAAGTATGGCAAGCCCCTGGAGGTGCTGCAAACACTTACAGAGCAATGCGAAGTGAGAGCCGTGTACGCGAACCACGATTACGAACCTGCCGCTATTGCCAGAGACCAGAAAGTGGCAAATTTTCTGGAGGAGAAAGGGATCGCTTTCCGGACTTTTAAAGACCAGGTGATTTTCGAGAAAAAGGAAGTGGTGAAGGACAATGGGACGCCTTATCGGGTGTTTGGGGCCTACCGGAAAAAGTGGATGAGCACGCTTTCAGACTTCTACCTTTCTTCTTACCCTACAGAAAAGTACCGGCAAAACTTTCTCCAAACTGATACCCAACCTATCCCCAGTTTAGAGTCGATGGGCTTTACACCTAGCGGGGACACCCTCTTCCCTCCTGCCCAACTGCCCGAAACTATCATCAGAACTTATGAATTTACCAGGGATTTACCTGCATTGGCGGGCACCTCAAGGTTGGGGCTGCACCTGCGGTTCGGGACGGTGAGTGCGCGCGAACTGACCAGGAAAGCCGTGGAATTGAATTCCGTCTGGCTGGGAGAACTGATCTGGCGCGAGTTCTTCATGATGATTCTTTTCCATTTTCCGCACGTGGCCAGCCGGCCCTTTAACCTGGAGTATGAGCACATGGCCTGGATTAACCAGGAAGATCAGTTTGAGCGTTGGTGCAATGGCACAACCGGTTACCCCATTGTGGATGCCGGCATGCGGGAACTCAACGCAACGGGTTTCATGCATAACCGGGTGCGCATGATAGCGGCCAGTTTTCTTGTAAAACACCTGCTCATTGACTACCGCTGGGGCGAAGCTTATTTTGCCCAGAAATTGCTGGATTACGACATGGCCGCGAACAACGGTAATTGGCAATGGTGTGCCGGCACCGGTTGTGACGCTGCGCCGTACTTCAGGGTTTTCAATCCTGAGACCCAGGCCAAGAAATTTGACAAGCACAAGGAGTATATCAAAAAGTGGGTACCAGAAGTGGGCACCTCCGCTTATCCTTCCCCCATGGTAGACCATGCCTTTTCGAGAGAAAGGGCCCTTAAGACGTATAAGGCCGCCTTAAACAAAGCAAGGGGAATTGCTGAGGACAATCGGTAATACCCATCCTAATTCCGAAGATTTTCAAAAGTCAAAACCTGTAATGCTTATCTATGATAGGCCTTCTGATTAGAAGCTGTTTTTGCGAGAACTCACCAAAAACGGAAATAAATTCTTGAGGATAGTATCCTGAAGGTAACAGCGTTGTGACAACTTCTTCGTTGGAAAAGGGTACATCCATAGACCATAACATATTTACTACTATGGCAGATACACCAAGAACATTTAACCCCAACTATAGCCTTGGGGCCGATTTAACGGTCAACCGTATGGGTTTTGGGGCCATGCGCATCACCGGCGAAGGAATCTGGGGACCACCCAAAGACCGGGAAGAGGCCATCAGGGTATTGCAAAGGACCGTAGAACTGGGCATCAATTTCATTGACACCGCCGATTCTTACGGTCCCAACATCTCCGAGAAACTCATTGCCGAGGCCCTGTACCCTTACCCCAAAGACCTGGTCATCGGGACCAAAGGTGGTTTGCTGCGCACCGGTCCTAACCAGTGGCCCATAAATGCCAAACCAGATCATTTAAAGGAGGCCTTGGAGGGAAGTCTGCAGCGCCTGAAACTTGACCGGATTGACTTGTACCAGCTGCACCGCGTAGATCCCGAGATTCCGTTTGAACAGTCGCTAGAGTTTCTGCAGGATGCCCAGGAACAGGGCCTGATCAAGCACATCGGGTTGTCTGAAGTAAACGTTGAGCAGATCCAGATTGCCCAAAAGTACGTGGAGGTTGTATCGGTGCAGAACATGTACAGCTTTGATAATCGTAAGTGGGAAGCAGAGCTCATGTACTGTGAAGACAACGCCATGGCTTTTATCCCGTGGTACCCGCTGGGCGGCGGGAACATGAAAGCCCAGGAAACACTGGATCAGGTAAGCCAAAAGTACGGAGCAACGCCCCACCAGATTGCCCTTAGCTGGCTCCTGCACCGGTCACCCAACATCCTGCTCATCCCCGGGACCTCCAAAGTGAAACACCTGGAGGAAAATTTCAAAGCGGCATCCATTCCCTTGTCTGAAGAAGATTATGAAGCTTTGAACCAAATTGGAGCAGACACTTTCATTAGTTAGCTTTTTTCAAAAGTAATGTTTGCAAAAACAGCAGGCATGAACCGCATGGTTGAGTTGCAAACCGAGGAATTAGCTTCCCGTTTTTAAGGTATTTTGTTCAGATTTGAGCTAAAATACAATCCCGGTACTTTTGATTAAAGAAAAGCATTTAGGTAGTTATAGATACAAAAATAGAGGAACAGATTAACTGTTCCTCTATTTTTGTCATGCTTAATAAATCTCTTAATTGAGCCAATTCATTCTACTCTATTGAAATGGTTCCTCAAAGTTTATTAAAGTAAAACAAAGCTTAGCTTTTACCCCAGTTCCTCTCCAGGAAACCGGCTCTACCAGAACCTACATAATATCTTCCGTAATGGCTGGGGTTTTTCTTATAATAATCCTGGTGGTATTCCTCGGCGCGGTAAAAAGGTGCGGCCGGAAGAATAGGCGTCACAATGGGGCTTTCAAAAGGACCATTTTTCTGGATTTCTTTTTTAGAAGCCTCGGCTTGCTCTTTCTGCTGCTCTGAGTGGTAAAAGATAGCGGTTTTATAGCTTGAACCCCGGTCCCCGAACTGCCCACCGGCATCGGTGGGGTCAATAGCCTCCCAGAAAATGTTGAGAATCTCTGGGTATGAAATTACTTGGGGGTCAAATGTTACCTGTACTGCCTCGTAATGGCCCGTAGTCTCGGAACAAACCTGCTCGTAGGTAGGATTGGGGACGTGACCGCCGGTGTAACCAGAGACCACTTCTATGACCCCCTCGTACTTGTGAAAGGGTTTCACCATGCACCAGAAGCAGCCGCCCGCAAACGTGGCGATTTCATATGTTTTATCTTTTTGCGTAGTGTCTTCCATATTGGTATTTAATATCAAAGGCGTTTATTCTCTCTAAACTCTTTCCTGGTCCTTTTGTTGCAACACAGCAAACTAAGGGAACCTCCTGGAAAGGCGAAAGAAACTTCAACCTGATGTATCAGGATTCGTTTTCCTATATAAAACATTTTTTAAGCCACATAATAAGAATAGATTTTGGTGTATCAATTAAGAATAAAAGCAATTGCTCAAAACCAAAAGTCATCCTTTTTAGATCAGTTTTTAAGCCTCCTTTTACAGGCTTATTTTCTTAAAACAACTACAAAACATGATTATAAATCAAGTTATAAAAAGGCCTTCATTTCTGTTTCAGTTAGCTTTTAGGTACAGCTAATTTCTACAAATCCCGTTAAAGGGAAAACCGTTACCAAACAAAACAGCCATGCACTATTTGCTACAGCACCAAGGTTCTGAGGAGATTGCCAAACCTGCCTTCGGGGAAATTGAACAAACCATTATCCAGGGAGTACAGGGCTTGAAACTGTTTATTGAGACCATTGGGGCCTTAATCATTGGTATAGGAGTGCTTATAGCCCTCTTTTATCTGGTGAAAGGCCTGATCCCGCCGCAGGTGGAAAGTTACAATAAAATCAGGTTGGTGCTGGCCCGCTACCTGGCGCTGGCGCTGGAATTTCAATTGGGAGCAGATATCCTCTCCACGGCCATTGCCCCTACCTGGGACCAGATTGGTAAACTAGGTGCTATTGCAGTCATCAGAACGGCGCTCAACTTCTTCCTGGCGCAGGAAATGAAAGAAGAAAGAAAAGCCGAACAGGAACCTGCCCAGGACCGGGGTCTGGTACCGGAACCAAAGGAAAAGAAGGACTCTCCTTCAGCGTAATATGATACAGTTTCAAACTGAATACCCTACCTTGAACCCCTGCTTTAGTCGTTCCGGAAAGACAAGCTTATGGCCTGTTTTAGTAAAATCAGCCGTTAAGCGCGGAGCTATTGTACTGAAGCAGTTGCTTTCTCTCTCCGCTGGATGGCAATATAAATGGCGTCCAGAATACGCTGCCGGATTTTCATGGAGATCAGTTTATCAGAGACTTTGGGGTGCACCCGGTTAGAGAGGAAAACATACACCAGCTCACTTTTTGGATCAACCCAGACGCAGGTTCCGGTATAGCCCGTATGGCCGTAGGTTTGTGGCGAAGCCAATTGGGAAGGGTACATTTTAGTGGAATCCGGGTCCCAGCGGTCAAAGCCCAGCCCCCGTCGGCTCACCGCCGATTGCTTTTTCGTGAACAGGTCCACCGTTTCGGGGTTGATGTAGTTTCTGCCGCCGTAGGTGCCGCCGTTCAGCATCATCTGGTAGAGAATGGCCAAATCGTTGGCCGTGGCGAAAAGACCTGCGTGCCCAGACACCCCGCCCATGCGGGCCGCCCCGCCGTCGTGCACGTAGCCGCGCAGCAAGGTTTTCCGGAAAGTGTTGTCAAACTCGGTTGGTACAATACGGCTTTGGGGGAATCGGTTCAGGGGAAGATAGCCGGCTGTCTGCATGCCTAAAGGACCATAGAACTGCTTCGCCACGAAGGTATCCAATGAGATTTGGGCTTGCCGCTCCACCGCCTCCTTTAAGTAGAACATACTCACATCGGCGTACACGTATTTGCCCTTTACGCCCATTTTAGCGTTGAGCATGCGCGGCCAGAGCACGGTATCAAAATAGTCTTTTCGGATAAAAGCGCTGTCCGAGGCTTTGACCGTGTACTGCGGCGTTGGGATGCGGCTTACATCCTGCGCTTGCAATGGCAGGTACACCCCGGCCGGCAAACCCGATTGGTGCAATAACAAATCCCTGATTTTGATGCCTGCCTTATTGGTGATCCTGGCCGAGGGCACGTAATACCCGAAAGAAGAATCAAGGGCTATTTTTTGCTGGTCATACAGGTTCATGATGGCCATGGTGGTGGCCGAGATCTTGGTCAGGGAGGCGACATCGTAGATATCAGAGATCTGGGTGGCCTGGGTGTTTTCATAGGTGTGCGAGCCATAGGCTTTTTGGAAAATGACCTTCCCGTTTTTGGCTACCAGCACCACCGCCCCCGGCGTGGCCTGCGCCCGAATGGCTTCGGTCATGATGGCGTCAATTGGGTCCTGCAATTCAGAGGTCTTAATGCCTACTTCTTCCGGTACGCTGTACTTGAGCCTTATGGCTTTGGTTTTGAATCCCTGAGCTTTCCTGTATTTAGCGGAATAATCCTGCGCCAGACTATTGGAAGCAGGCACCCCCCCGAAAACCAACTGCGCCGCAAAACCTGCCGCCGCCGCAGATTCTTCTTTGCACCAGATAAGCGGCACAGTTAAACCATCTACCAATTCCAGGTGCTCAGGATCACCGAAAGCCGCCACCACCAGTTGTTTACGCCGCTGCAGTTCCAGCAGAAGGTTGAGGTTGCGCGGCTCATCCAACGCGGCGGCCCCTACCTGCACAATCACGGTTTGGTAAGCGGCAAGGTCGCTCAGGAGCCGGTCAAAAGAAGCATCCTGGGCATAAGCTGCGGCGGGAAAAGCGGTCACGGCCGTGTACTTGTTCAAAAGGCTGTCAAACTGGGCGGCATAGGTTGCCTGCAGAGAGACACTGGCTATCTGCTGTTCCAGGTTCTTGATGGGCACCAGGCTATTCTGATTATTCAAAAGGACCGTGTTCTTTGCCGCTTCTGTGTGTTGCTGCAACCAGGTCTGGCTTTTTCTGTTCTCAATCCGCTGGGCTTTGGTGCCGCAGGAAAACCCGGTAATCAGAAAAAGGATGAGAACTGTCTGGGTGAGTATTTTATTAGGGAAAATAGTGAATCGCATGCTGTGAATATTGACCTGATAGCCCAAGGCAGAAAAATTTATCTGGTTTTCTGAGCCCCTGTAAAACAGAAAGATAGGCAAAACTTCTACAATTGCCTTTCGCAAAAATATCTGAAGGATTGATATGAGGGCTGCCTTAACAGATAAACTTTAAACCCTGTACTATATTTTGCCTTTGGCCGGGTTAAGTTTTGTATCTTGTTGTAAAGGCTGTTTTTCAGAAAACAACCTCAAAAAAGCCTCCATTTGCCTAAAGGTTTCCGGCCATGGTTATAATAAACCCACCTCTTCCGTATAGGTTCTAAAACCAAGAACAAAACTATGGAACTCTCACTCACTACCCACCAGAAAGCTTTGGCCATGGGTGCCATTGCGGGCATGCGCGCCATGACCGCCCCGGCAATTCTCGCCAACCATCTCTCAGATTCTCCCTCCCTTAGCCTGGCAGGGTCTAAGCTAAACTATTTGCAAAAATCTGGAGTGGCTACGGGCATGCAGATCCTGGCCGTGGCAGAAATGTTCGGCGATAAATTTCCGCAGGTGCCTAAACGCATAGTACCCATAGAATTGCTGCCCAGGGTTTTCTCGGGGGCTTTGGTGGGCGCTACCATTGCGGAGTTAAACGGGGAAAGCAGGGTTACAGGAGGTTTGCTGGGCATAGTGGGTGCGGTGGCCTCTAGCTACGCCTTCTATTTCCTGCGCAAGAAATTAGGCAAAGCCACCAAACTGCCAGATGCAGCACTGGCTCTGGCAGAGGATGCTTTAGCAGTGAAACTGGGCACCTCCATCTTAAGGTAGCCTTCAAATCAGAAGCCTTATTTACTTTTCTATCCTCCTGATTGAGGGTTAACGGCTCCTTCAATTAGGCTTTAACCTCTTTCAGGAGGACAGAAAAATGAGGGTAGTTCCGCCGAGGCCTTTTCAGGAAATTACCCGGGGGAAGATTAACTATCCTCCTCTTCCTCTTCCACAAATTTGCCGTGCTTGGGAATGGCAATGGTGTCAAAGTCCCGCACCAGTTTCCGAAGGCCAAGGGTAAGTGCCGTGCCAGACATGTGCTTCCCGTGGCCGGGCACCATCAGGTTGGGTCTGAGCAATTCCAGTTTCCTCGCAGATTCCCAGGCCGCCTGCCAGTCGGTGGTGAAATAGCGGGGCGGCCCTTGTACCTCCTCGGTTTGCAGCAGCACCTTGTAGAAAGAATCCTGTTTGACGGTGATTACGGCATCGGCTGAGATCAAGGTTCGGTCTACTTCCCTAAAAAGTGCCACCTGGCCTGGCGAATGGCCGGGCGTAAGAACCCATTGCCAACCCGGTAACCCCGGTACCTCTCCGCCTTCTGGCAAGGGCCGCAAAATGGCCTCACTTATGTTAATGGGTTCATTGGGATAGATAGAGGCAATCTTAGCCAGCACCCCTCCTTCCACGGTTGAATCTGGCTCAGGGTAGGCCTTACGACCAGTAAGGTAGGGAAACTCAAATGGGTGGGCGTATACCAGCACCTGCCAATGCTCCAGTAAGCCCTTGAGGCTGCCCACATGGTCAAAATGGCCATGGGTGAGGATGATGGCAGCCGGTTGGTTATCTTTCCCGAAAACCGCCTCCGCCACCTCCAGGATCTCCTCTGTGCATTTGGGCATGCCGGCATCTACCAGCACCCAGTGCGAAGGGGTACCCACCATCACAAAATTCACGATCTGGTTTGTGCAATAATACACATCGGGGCAGACCTGCCAGATTTTACCGGAGGAAACCGATGACATGGGAATGAACTTGTAATCCTGGCCAACGCGTACATTAGCATCCATAGGAATCAGGTTTTGGGAAGGGAAATTCGCATGTACCTCAAGAACCAAGTACCTCTGCCCTTTATTCTAGAAAATAGGAAAAGATACTTTCAGCGTATGCCGCAGACCAGCGCTCCAACGAAAGCCCGCGCGGTTTTCGCTTTGTTTTTCAGAAATCGGGGTCTAAACAAGAAATGGCTTTCCTTATCTTATCTCACGGATGATGGCTTTGCCTTGAAAGCCAACATATTCATTTGCTTTATACCAGATAGGTTTATTTTAACGGACATATGCCAAGGCCGTTCAGAAAGCCCATGGTTTTAAGGCTTATTTTTAGAAAATCAGTATTTATCCGGAGGCTTTTTTCAGCCCAGTCCGGCTTCTTTGGCCAGCGCCACCAGATCTGCTACGTTGGAGGTGCCTAAGCGCGCCTGGATGTTCCGCCGATGGGTATTTACCGTATGCACACTCAGGAATAACTGGTTGGCAATACTTTTGGAGCTTCTGCCCTGGCACACCAGGCAAAGGATCTCAATCTCGCGCTTGCTAAGGCTCCTGATGAGGAGTTCGTTTTTGAGCCGGAGGTTCTCCTGCAGGGCGGTAATCAGTTGTTTGTCGGTGTTCATGCGCGGGCTCATGTCTACATCCACGCATAGGATTTCTTTTACCTGACCATCTTGTTCATGCGAGAAGGCCTTGGCCCACCCCATAAACCATTTGTATTCTTCCTGCACTTTGTGTTTGGCCCGGAAAACACCCCCAAACTCGGCCCCCGTGAATTCATGGTAGTGGGCAATGCTGTCATCGGGTATGTTCAAGTCCTCGGGGTGTACAATCTGCTTCATGTACTCCAAACCGCCCATGCGCCTGATTTCCTCCAGGGAATAGCCCAGCGTTTCTTCATTGGTTTTGTTGCACCAGACTACGCCTTCCTGCAGGTCAGAAAGGTAGATATTGGCCGGTACCTCATGCACTACCCGCTCCAGGAAGGCGCACTTTTCCTCTAGTTCACGCACCTTTTGCTCTAATTCCTGCAATTTGTCTAAAGAGGGTACCTTGGTCATGGGGATTGATCTAAGGGTTTACTTCTGGCCCAAGAAGTTACCGGTATATTTGGTTCTATTCTTAGGTATGCTGTTTTTTGATTTGGAAACCTGATCAAAACTACCTTTTACATAAGCAGTAACACCATTCTTCTGCCGGTTTAATCACGGCAAAGTGAAACCCTAAATTAGTATTCTTCAGCAGCATGAACAAACCTCCTTATTGGTTACACAACGTTTTATTTACAATTGGAGGCAAAATGGAGAAAATAAAGCAGAAATTTTGCAAAAAACCATAATGGTTCCATAAATAATTAGCCAATTTCCAATCAAGAGCAGCAAAAAAACATGAATTACAAGTAGAACTTACATTTTGCCAAAGGTGGCCTCTTAGGTGGTGGGACCTATCTCTTGCTGCAAAGAGAATTGGGGTACTTCCTGCACCTCACCAACGCCCATTGCCCCTAGGGTTATGGCCCCTATCCTTACCCTGATGAGGCGTAGCGTAGGAAAGCCCACGGCAGCGGTCATTTTCCGGACCTGCCGGTTTTTGCCCTCGGTGAGCGTGATTGAAACCCAGCTGGTGGGGCCGTGCCGATCGTCGCGGACGCGACGGGAGCGCTCCGGTACGTCTGGGGCTGGGTCTAGCCTGGAGGCTGAGCAGGGCAAGGTAAAATAGGGCTGCTTTTCATGCGCAATCTCAATGCCGCCCTCCTGTAAACGGGCTATTGCCTCTGGCGTGATGAGGCCGTCTACCTGCGCATAGTATTCTTTCTCCACCTTGCGGCCCCGCACGTACTCGCTCATCTTGCCGTCGGTGGTTAGTAGCAAAAGTCCCTCGCTGTCCTGGTCCAGCCGGCCGATTGCCATGGTCCCTGCCGGAAAATCGTATAAGTGCCCTAACAGCTTCTTGTTCTTCGGGTTTCCGATGAACTGACTGAGGTAGCCGAAGGGCTTGTGCAGGATGAAATGGCGGTGGAGGGTTTCTGGCTGGGTCAAGGAAAAGTATATTTTAGGGCAAATTTCCGGAAAACAGGCCAGAATCGGAAATCACGGCAGAAATGCTCTTTTGAGCAATGGATTTGTTTCTTTTTAGGGCTCCTTTTCTTAAAAGAGGCTTAAAACCATATGGGGCTTTTACCTAAGACATCGCAGAAATTAAGCTCTAAAATGGAAAGGAATCGAATCCTACTTCCCTATCCAATCCTGGTATTCACCTCTGGCTAGAATGCCGGAAGTTTGCTATCTTTCAATACATTAGCCATATAGAAGATGCAAGCTACTCAAACCGCCACCCGCACTTGCCTGAACTGTTCTGCGCCGTATGAACATGACCAGAGTTTTTGCCCTTCCTGCGGACAGAGCACCCATGTACATCGGCTCACGATGGGGCACATCCTGCACGAATTCTTCCATGCCATTTTCCATACAGACACTAGCATCTTCGGGATTATCAAACACCTTATGATAAGACCAGGCTACATTGCCAGGGCTTATGTAGACGGAAAGCGCAAGAGCCTGTACAACCCCTTCAACTTTCTGGTGGTGTTGGTGGCACTTTCCATCCTCATCATCAACCTTTCCGGGGTGGATGTTTTCCAGGCCCGGAACGGCAACCCGGTGGCCAACCTCATGACCAAGCACTTCAACCTGGTCATTTTCTTTACCGTGCCCCTCACCGCCTTGTACACCTCACTCCTGTTCAGAAAACAGGAAGTAAATTTTGCCGAGGCCGCCGTTCTCGCCTGCTATACGGCGGGGGAACGTACGGTCTTCTTCCTGGTGTTGGTCATTCCACTGATGAAGTTCTTCCCTGAGCACCACCTGGCCATTATTTGGTCATATCTCTGGCTGTATGCTCTTTACTTTGCCATGGCCTGTGTGCAATTCACCGGGCAGCGGACGGTTCTGGGTTTCTTCAAAGGCATTCTGCCCACCATCTTTCTGCAGATCACTCTGTACCTGCTTATTTTCCTGGGCATTTACCTGTACCACGTACTCAAATAGAGCTTAACAGGCGTTTTTCTGAAAAGCAGTTCTAACCAGACCAACTTGCCCCAGATATAAGTTCATGAGAAGGTAAGCGGGTACTCTTCCACGATGGTATAAATGGGGTGTGGTGAAGCCAGTTGTGATTGCCAGAGGGCGAAAGAAGACACCGGGTACATAACATCTTCAGGAGGGGTGACAAGGGGCAGGTCCCTTGGCACGGTGCCCTCTTTCCGGAAACGGCATAGCGTCACGTGCGGAATGAACTTCTCTTGTTTGGGTGGGGCGGGGGCCAGCGCCTGGGTAAGGTCCTGGCTCAGTTTTGAAAATGCCTCGTTTTGCGAAAAACGAGCCCAAATCAGGCGGGGCGAACGCGGCTTGGGGCCTGGCTCCAATTGCTCTAAAAGCAAAGTGAAAGGTACATGCCTCTGCGCTACCTGGGCCAGGGTCTGCCGGATGTAGGTATCTTCCGTGGTGGGAACGTTCCCGATGAAGTAAAGGGTCAGGTGCAGGTTCTCCTCCGGTACTGCCCTAATGTTTGGGTCTTCGTAAACCTGCCGGGCCTGCACCAGGTAAGATTTGACTTCTGCCGGCAACTTGGCAGCCACAAATAATCTGATTTGGTCTTTCATGGACATAGGCGCGTGATTTTTAAGGTAAACTTTTCCCCTTTACGTTTACAGGTAGAAGTTTAGTCAGAAAATTTTAGGTGAAAAGAAGCGGCTTTCATGACATGGTTGGGCTGGTTTACTTTAAGGGTGCAAATTAAGGCCAATAGAATAAGTCAATTTTCCTACGGTGTCTTCCTGCCGATTCATTGTCATTACACCAAGCTGAGTTTACTATAAAACCGCCTGCTTTTTATCTCCCACCATAAACCATCTTAATTGTAGGGAATACAGTTTTGGCGATGGCGCATGCACCACACCTTTCTTTTGTTACAGTTTTGTTCAACTTTAACATAATATCACTCCAATATAAATTTTTGGGATAAACCCACCCTGGAATTTATCCTGATGGTATTTATTTCCTGGCACAACATCATTATTCCTGAAACATAAAATTATATTAATTATAATTTTTGTTATTAAAATCCAATACTACACAGCTGTCGTAGATTTTAGAGTATAGCTTACTGAGTAGTAGGCGATTACCCATCACCTAACATATAAAGCTTATGAAAATCTTTACCGGATTCACACCAAAGATTTTGGTAACTGTCCTGGCTATTGCCGGGCTGTTTATCATCGGGGTGAACAGCAACTACTTGGAATCCTCCAGCCACCGGGAGGCGCCCATCATTGCGAACGACCCCCTCGCCGACAATACCGACGTGTATGCTTTCCGGAGCCCCACCAACCCGGAGAACATGGTGATCATCGCCAACTTCATTCCTTTCCAACTGCCCCACGGCGGACCCAACTACTATAACTTCGGGGAGGATATCGCCTATGACATCCACATAAAAAACAACGCCAGAACAACCAGAGACGACATTATCTACCGGTTTGAGTTCAAGAAAACGAACGAAGACCCAACCACCTTTTTTAAGATAAGACTGGGTAAGGAAAACCAGAAAGCCACCTATACGGTCAAGAAAAGCCTTGACGGCGGTTCCACCTGGGAAACCGTGCTGGGCATGGGAAAAGTGGCACCCTACAACGTGGGGCCTCGCTCTATTGAAGGCGCCGTGGGGCTCAACTCCAATTATGACGCCCTCATGAGAGCCTCCATCATGAAATTGTCTGACGACTCAAAAGTTTTCTGCGGCCCCATTGACGATCCTTTCTTTGTAGACCCGGGTGGGATATTTGACCTGGGAAACATCCGGGCGCAGGCGGCCCCAGACGGTCTGGCCAAACTGAACGTGCACACCATCGCAATGGAGATCCCCTCTTACCGGTTGTCTGACTACAAAAGAAGCGTGAACCGGGCCTTCAACATCCTGGACCAAAGGTTCGTGATTGGGGTGTGGGCCTCGGCCAGCCGCAGACAAATGACGGTAAGAAACACCAACGGCACCGTGACCAGCTCCGGCGATTACGTGCAGGTTTCCCGCCTAGGTATGCCGCTGACAAACGAGGTGATCATCCCTATAGGGCGGAAAGACGAGTGGAACGCCACGCCGGCCACCATGGAGAACGGCAAGTATGATGAGTACTTCGTGAACCCAGAGCTGGCCCTGTACATGGATGACTCTAAATTCGGGGGCGCGGTGCCGGGGCTGGCCCCGCTCAGAATCCAGACGAACTCCCTTGGTTCTTTTGACTTCCGGAACGGAAAACCTGGTCTCTATCCTTTGCTGGGCAACCCGGCCACCAAAGGCACCGCCCTGGACACCAAGCTCTACGGCAACTACCTTTTAAGACCCAACGCTCCCCGCTCCGTGGATTTGCTGCCTATCTTCATGACCGGCGTACCAAACCTGGCACCTTACCAATTAGCCACCGGCAAAGGAGGCAATCCGCTGGCTAAAGGCAAACCGTTCATCAACAACTTCCTGCCCACGTTTGGCGATATGCTGCGGGTGAACATGGCCGTGCCCGCCACGCCGCGTAACTCACCGGACTTCAGCAGTCTGGGCTTGGTGCAAGCCGCCGCGCTGGGCCTCACCGATCCCCGGTTCAATACTAACACTAACCTTGAATTCATCCCCAACATGGACGGTTTCCCCAACGGGCGCCGGCTGGAGGATGACGTGACCCGCATTGAGTTGCAGGCCGTGAGTGGGATAGTGTTGGCTGCCATTGGTTTGTGGTATGATGATTACGTACCCGGAGGCAACCCGCTTACTCCTAACCTGCTGAGCGTATACAACTTCACCACCGGCGTTGAGAAAAACGACAAGCCGTTCCAGGCCATGTTCCCGTACGTGGCTAAACCTTGGGATGGCTTCTCAGACGGCCATATCGCCATTAACTGCGACCTGAACGGAAACCCCATGCCTGGTTCCCTGAACACCCAGAATCTGGGCAGCCTGAACCTGGGGGCACCGGAAATCCTGCTGCAAAAGGTAGAGAACTTCCCTAACCCCGCCCGTGATGTGACCACGTTCCGCTACAAAATAGGGCAACCCGGCACTGTGAGTCTCCAGATTTACAATGAGTCTGGCGTGCTGGTGGCATCACCCATGAGAAACGAGCAGAAGGCTGTGGGTATCCATGAAACCGTGGTAGACCTGAAAGGCCTGAAAAACGGGCTGTACTTCGCCCGCATCCAAACCGGCGAGAACACCTTCCAGACCGTTAAGTTCATCGTGAATAAGTAATCTGTAGGTCAAAGACCGGTGCCTGGTGCACCGGTCTTTATTTCCGTTTTCTCATCGTTTTACCTAAATCGGCATGAAAAAAGTCTACCTTTTTACCGCAATACTGGCAACCGTCTTTGTAGTGGCCTTCGGCTATACCCATTGGAACAGGAATAAGCCGGAGCCAGCCATTCCGCAGCTCAAGGAACGGCACGGGCCTATCTCCACCTCCAGCGAATGGCTGAACACTAAAGCTGCCATTAATGGTCTGCAGCGCAAGTTGCGCGAGAAACCCAATGACTACCGCAGCAAACTGCTTTTGGCCCTGGCTTATATGCAGGAGGCCCGCGTCACCGGAGACCACCCCTACTACTTTCCGGCCGCGCTGGAACTGGTAGATGATATCCTGGACGCGGAACCCGCCGACCAGGTATTGATCTACGAGACCACCGTGGCCAAAGCCTCTATCCAGCTCTCGCTCCACCAGTTTGAGAAAGCCCTGGAAACCGGCAAAGCGGCCGTGGCCATGAACCCGCGGGGAGCAGCGGTGTACGGGGTGCTCTGTGACGCCAACGTGGAATTGGGTAACTACGAAGAAGCCATCCGGATGGCCGACCAGATGACTTCCCTTCGCCCAGACCTTAAATCCTACTCCCGCATTTCATACCTCAGGGAAATCCATGGGGACCTGCCCGGCGCCATAGAAGCCATGCAAGCCGCCGTAAAAGCCGGATTTCCGGGCCTGGAGCAAACCGCCTGGAGCCAGGTGACCCTGGGCAGCCTGTATGAGAAAACCGGCGACCTGGTTCAAGCCGAGTACTACTACCAACGCGCCCTGGCTGAATACAACCAGTATGCTTTCGCATTGGGAGGATTAGGCCGAATCGCGGTAAAAAGAGGCCAGAAACAGGAAGCCCTGAAATTATTTACCCAAGCCGCCAACACCCTGCCGGAGTTCTCCTTCCAGGAAGAATTGGTGCGACTTTACCAAAACCAGGGCGAAAACGCCAGAGCCAAGGCAACGCTCAAAGAATTGCTGGAGGGTATGGAAGAAGACCAGGAAGCCGGACACAACGTGGACCTGGAGCTGGCCAACATCTACCTGGAATTGCAGAAAGACTACCCCAGAGCGCTGAAGTATGCCTTGAAAGAATATGAACGGCGGCCTAATAACATAGACGTAAACAAGACCCTGGCCAACATCTACTACCACCAACAGAACTACGCCAAAGCCGCAGCACATATCCAGAAAGCCACCCGCACCCAGAGCCAGAACGCTGATCTGCTTTGCCTCCATGGCCTGATTGATTACCGACTGGGCAAACTGGCAGCCGGACAGAACCTAATCAAAAAATCCTTTACTATTAACCCGTACCAAACTTCGGCCCTTAGCTTTGAAGGCAAAAGTCTCTTAGGTTCTTCTATCTCCAAATTATAAGAACCATCTTATGAAAAAGCTTTGGTTGCTCCTGCTGCTTTGTATGCGCCTGGTAGAGGCGGCATATGGTCATGAGGTTTCCATCAAGGGGGTGGTTTACAGCAAAGGCACCAACACGCCCCTGGAGGGCGCTGTGGTTTCCATTCCCCTGCTGGAAAAGATTTCCATAACTGACCGATTTGGAAAATATGCCTTTCACAACCTCAAAGAGGGCCAGTATGAGTTGCGGGTTTCTTACCTGGGTTTTCTGCAGGAGGTGAAAACCGTGTCGGTGAGCAGGGGCATTCCGGTTACATTGACCTCGCATCTGGAGACCAGCAACCTGGAACTGCAGGAAGTCTCCGTGACGGCCAGACGCGAAAACCCGCTGCACCTGATCAGCGCGGTAGATGCACAGTTGCGGCCTACCCAGAACGCCCAGGAGATGCTGCGCATGATTCCGGGATTGGTAATTGCCCAGCACGCGGGCGGCGGCAAGGCCGAACAGATTTTCCTGCGTGGCTTTGACATAGACCACGGCACCGACATCAGCTTAACTGCCGACGGTGTTCCCGTGAACATGGTCTCGCACGCGCACGGCCAGGGGTATTCTGATCTGCACTTCCTCATTCCTGAGACCATTGAAACCGTGGATTTCGGGAAAGGACCTTACAACGCGGAACGGGGAAACTTTGCCACGGCCGGCTACGCCGATTTTAAGACAAGGACTGCACTGGACAAAAACCTGCTTAAACTGGAAGCAGGCCGGTTTGATACTTACCGGGCAGTAGGCATGGTGAATCTTCTGGGCCAAAACGCCCGCAGCAGGCAACAGAACGCCTACCTGGCAACGGAATACCTGTTCAGTAACGGCTATTTTGAATCGCCGCAGGGGTTGAACCGTTTCAATGCGCTGGGTCGCTACCAGGGCCTTTTCGGGAACAACATGCTGTTACAGGCCTCCTTAGCGGCGTTCCGGAGCAACTGGGATGCCTCGGGCCAGATTCCCGAAAGAGCCGTAGCCGATGGCAGCATCAGCCGGTTTGGGGCCATTAATGACACTGAGGGCGGCTACACCTCGCGCTACAGCGCCAACGTCAGTCTGGACAAAACTTTTGGAAACGGGGCCATTTTCCGGAACCAGGCCTATGTGGTAAATTATGGCTTTGAGCTGTACTCCAACTTCACCTTTTTCCTGAACGATCCCGAGAACGGCGACCAGATCCGCCAGAAGGAAAACCGCCAGATCTACGGCTACCGGGGCAGCTATGAGCAGAACCAGCCGTTTCTGGGTTTGCCGCTGCGCCACAAAATAGGCATCGGGTTCCGGTATGATGACATCCATGATTCGGAGCTGTCGCGCACCAAAAACCGGAGCACCACTTTAACGCAGGTGCAGCTAGGCAACATAGACGAGCTGAACGCCTTTGCCTACCTGGACGAAACCTGGGAGCTGTCCTCCCGCTTCACCGTGAACGCCGCCCTGCGCGCCGACCGCCTGTTCTTCACCTACCACGATGCCCTGGCCGGGGAAGGTGCCCCATCTCGCCAGAGAAATGCACAGACGCGCCTGAGCCCCAAACTGAATTTTTCTTACGCCCTATCGCCCGTGCTGCAGGTATACCTGAACTCCGGACTGGGCTACCACTCCAATGACACGCGCGTCTCGGCGGAGACCAGCGGCCGGGAAGCTTTGCCCGCAGCGCGGGGCTCTGATTTGGGCTTTACTTTTAAACCCGGCAACCGCTGGCTAGTAAATACGGCCGCATGGTTCCTGGACCTGGACCAGGAACTGGTGTACGTGGGCGATGAAGGCGTGGTGGAACCCTCGGGCAAATCGCGCCGGGTGGGGATTGACGTATCGGTGCGGGGGCAGTTGTCTAACTCGCTGTACCTGGATACCGATGTGAACTTTGCCCGGCCCCGCGCCCGTGAAGAAGAAAGAGGCCAGAACTACATTCCGTTGGCACCTACCTTCACCAGCACCGGTGGCCTGAGTTACCAGGGCGGCAAAGGCCTGCGGGGAAGCCTGCGGTACCGGTTCCTGGCAGACCGTGCCGCCAATGAAGACTACAGCTTAACCGCCGAGGGGTACTTTCTGGTGGATGCCGTGGTGAGCTATACCCACAAAAACCTGGAGTTTAAACTCAGCGGCGAAAACCTGCTCAACAGCAACTGGAAAGAAGCCCAGTTTGAAACCGAGTCCAGGTTAGTCCATGAGGTAGACCCTGTTTCAGAAATCCATTTCACCCCCGGCACGCCTTTCTTCGTCAAACTGGGAGTGGCGTACACCTTCGGTCTATAGTCTATACCTCCTTTACGTTTGGGAGCCAATTTTACGAAAATGGCTTCCAAACGCTATTTCCTGGTTTCAGGTCAACGCCTCTCTCCTTCTGCCACTCAATCCAATGTAAACTCTGAAACTGCTGATGGCCGGGCTTTGGAAGAAGGATCATCCTTAATCAAGCCTATCTCTTTGGATGAAGCCTAATCCTAACTACTGGCTTTCTCTGCCGTAGAAAGAGAATCCATTCAGGAAAACACATCTTAAACTGACTTGAACCATGGAACAGGAAAATAAAAATAACCAGGACCCCAATCCAACCCAAGGAAAGAAAAGCGAGGCAGATCCGCATGCCTCCTACGAACCAGACTCAGAGGAACTGAGAAACAGCGCCTCTTCGTCTACCTACGATGCGGGTTCATCGGGCAACACCGGCCATGAGGGATTCCTCTCCCGCCAGGACGAGGACGATCTGAAAAGCCGCACCAACGAGCCTGAGAACAGATAAGCCGCTGTAGTAGATGGCTACTCTTTAAAGTACCTAATTGACCCTGGAGCAGCCCATGCCCCAGCGGTGAATTAGGTACTTTCTTTTTAGGACCCCTTTGTTTGGGTATATCCGCTTTCCTGGGTGAAACCAGTAAAGGTGAGTAGTTCGTCCGTAAAAACTCTACCTTACCGCGGAAAAGAAATTGTTTTCAGCCTCAAAATCTCAAAACGATCCTAAAACACTAAAGAACCACAGCATGAACATAGGAATCTCTGCCGCTACCGGCCATTTGGGCCGCATTGTGGTAAGCAAACTCAAAGCGAAAGGAACAGAGCATAATATTGTGGCGCTGGTACGCAATCCGGAGAAAGCGTCCGACCTGGGCGTAGAAACCCGGGAAGCCGATTACAGCAAATCAGAAACCCTGGAGGCCGCTCTGCCCGGCATTGACACGCTGCTGCTCATCTCGTCCAGCGAGATAGGCCAACGCGCTACCCAGCACCAGAACGTGATTTCCGCGGCTAAAAAGGCGGGCGTAAAACACATTGTGTACACCAGCCTGCTGCACGCCGATACTTCCTCGCTGAGTCTGGCCGAGGAGCACCTGGCCACCGAGGCTGCCCTGAAGGACTCGGGTATTCCGTACACGCTGCTGCGCAACGGCTGGTACACTGAAAATTACACCGGCTCTATTGGTGGAGCCCTGGCCGGTGGCGCGTTCATTGGCAGTGCCGGCGAAGGCAGAATCTCGGGCGCTACCCGCGAAGACTACGCCGAAGCCGCCGTGGCCGTATTAACCTCCAGCGGGCACGAAGGCAAGGTCTACGAACTGGCCGGCGATGAAGCCTTCACCTTACAGGACCTGGCCGCCGAGATCTCCCGCCAGACCGGTAAAGACATTCCCTACAAAAACCTGCCGGAAGCCGATTACGCTGCGACGCTCTCCAGTTTTGGCGTACCCGAAGTTTTCGCCCACGCCATTGCTGGCTGGGATGTGTCTGCTTCTTCCGGCGACTTGTTCGATGACAGCCACCAACTCTCCGGTTTAATCGGGCGGCCTACCACTCCCCTTTCCAAGGCGGTATCGCAGGCCCTGCAGGGAGCTTAACCTGTTTCAGGCTTCTTTTCCTGGGAATTGCCCTAAAACAGAAAAGCCTGCCCTAACTAATTAGGGCAGGCTTTTCTGTGTAAGTTGGCAGCTGTTTACTTGATAGCTACCGGCACCTCCAGGTTCTCCCACAGCAGCGAGAAACCTTTGTTGTTAATGGCGTACTTCAGGCTTTCATTCATCTGGGCAGCTTTCTTTGGCTTCACATTCACGGTAAGCACGTTGTTAGCCGGATCAAAGTTGGCTCCCTCGCGGTTGGTGCCCCACTGACCGGTCTGCGAGTTGAAGATGATTTGCCATTGTGCCTCACCAGGCACCATGAACACGCTGTACTTGCCCGCCTTCAGGGTTTTGCCCTCCACGGTAATGTCTTTGTCGGTGGTGAAGGTAGTGGCCTCGTTGGCTCCCGCTCTCCAGGCCTTGCCATACGGCACCAGACCACCCCAAATGGTACGGCCTTTCACCGATGGGCTGCTGTAGGCAATGGTAATGTTAGCGGCCCCTACTTTTCCTGTTGCCGTTTGCGCCGGGCTGGCTTTTGGCTTAGGAGCATCCTGAGCAAACGCCGAGGTGGTCAAGGTAAGCAGAAAAAGGACTGCTACGAGTAAGATGTTGTTTTTTGGAGTGTTCATACGAAGTTCAAATTTGTTTATAGTGTTAAATATATAAAAAGCCATGGAAGCATCGCTCCCATGGCTTTACTTTTTAAGTACTAATCTAAAGCTTAATCCCGGTTATACAACTTGGTCCATTCCCGCAGCTGATCCTCGGTTTGCTTGTTGATCTGACCGGGCATTAAACGCCAGCCCCAGTTGCCCTCGCCTTTGCCGGGGGTGTTCATGCGGCCTAGTTCGTCAATGCCCAGAACGTCTTGCAGTGGCAGAATGGCGGTTTTGGCTACCGAGGCGTAGGCTAGGCGGGCGAAAACCCACCAGATGTCATCTTCGCTCAGTTCCCGGCCTACGTAGTGCTCAATCTGCTGGTGGTACTCCTTGCCTTCGTTGCGGTACCAGCCCAGGGTGGTGTTGTTATCGTGGGTACCGGTGTAGGCAATAAAGTTACGGGCGTAATTGTGCGGCATATAGGCGTTCTGCGGCATCTCGTCGCCCCACGCAAACTGCAGGATCTTCATGCCCGGTAGGTTGAAATCATCGCGCAGTTTCAGCACCAGGTCGTTTATCTCGCCCAGGTCCTCGGCAATGAACGGCAGGCTGCCCAGCTCCTTCTGCACAAAGGTGAAGAAGTCAGCGCCCGGGCCCAGTTTCCACTCACCCTGCTTGGCCGTGGTTTCGCCGGCGGGTACTTCCCAGAAATCGGCGAAGGCCCGGAAGTGATCCAGCCGCACCAGGTCAAACAGCTCCATGTTCTTGCGCAAACGCCCGATCCACCAGGCGTAGTCCTGCTCTTTGAGCACCTCCCACTTAAACACCGGCATGCCCCAAAGCTGCCCATCCTCTGAGAAATCATCGGGTGGCACGCCCGCCACACCCGTCATTTGGCCTTCCTCGTCAATGGCGAAGATCTCGCGGTTACCCCACACGTCTACGCTGTCATAGCTGATGTAGAACGGCATGTCCCCAAACATCTGGATGCCGCGGTTGTTGCAGTAGGTGCGCAGGCGTTTCCACTGTTTGTTGAAGATGAACTGCACCCACTTGATCTTGTCTACCGCATCGGCGTGGTCCTTGGCCAGTTTCTCCAGCGCGGCAGGGTCGCGTTGCTTGTATTCCTCGGCCCACTGGAACCAGGCACTGCCGCCGTTCTGCTCTTTCAGGAGCACGTACAGCGCGAAGTCATGGAGCCAGCTGGCCTCTGTGCCGCAATAGTCGATGAACTGCTGCTGCAGCGTAGGGAAATCGCCGGACTTGAACGACTGCCAGGCCTGCTCCAGCAGCTCGTCTTTCACGCGCTGGGCCTGCACATAGTCCACATTGCCCGTTTGCGGCAGGTGGTGTTGGCTCAGGTCTGCCTCGTTCAGCAAGCCTTCCTTGGCCAGCAGTACTGGACTGATGAGCAACGGATTGCCCGCCCGGCTGGAGATGGAGCTGTACGGCGAGTAGCCTTGCCCCGCCTCAATGGGGTTGAGCGGCAACAGCTGCCAGTACTTCTGGTTGCTGGCCTGCAGGAAATCAGCGAATTTACGCGCCTCCGGTCCCATGTCGCCAATCCCAAAGGCCGAGGGCAGCGACGTGATGTGCAACAGAATACCCGCGCCGCGCTCGTTCTGCGCCTGCAGTTTGAGCAAGGCCAACGGGAAGATCCCGAACAGATCGGCCACGCTCAGTTCATGCGCGTAGTTGCCGTTGTTTTTGATGAAGGTGTCCTGCCAGTCTTTGGGCGCGTCTTCCGGAATGATAACCTTGGTATCTTTCCAGTCAATGTCCTGCAGGATTTCTACGCCTTGTTTTTTGGCAAGCGCCGCCAGGTGCAACGGCACCGCCACCACGTACCAGGTACGCAGGTGCTGCCGCGCGAAGGCCAGCACGTGGTCTTTGTGTTCGCCCTCTACGGCCAGCGGTAGGTATTTGCCCTTGGCGAAAAGGTCGGCGTTGTTCTTGCGCTCAGTGAAGAGCGTACGGGTGAGCCACAGCTTGATGCGGGCGTCATAGCGGTTCTCCCAAAGGTCTTCCCAAAGGGCTTCCAAACGGCGTAGATCGGTGCTGTCCAGGTCTTCGAGCCAGGCCTGGCGCTTATCGTAATCTACCGGGCGGCGGTTGTCTGGGTCTACCAGACTGAAGTCCCACAACTCGGTGCCCTGGTACACATCCGGGATGCCCGGCGCGGTGAACTTGAGCAGCACCTGGCTCAGGGAATTGACAATGCCAAAGTCGGTGGTTTTAGTTCTGAATTTCTCAAAACTGGCCCAAAACGGACGGCTCTTGTCCAGCAGCTTCACGGCGAAGGCCTTGGTTGCGGCTTCGTATTCCTCGTTAGGGGTGGTCCAGTTGGAGTTGACCTTGGCTTCGCGCAGCGCTTTCTGCAGATACTCTTGCACGCGGGTCTCAAAGTCATCTTCGTCCTGGCCCGGCATGGGGTACGCGCCCAGCAAGGTCTGGTAGATGAGGTATTCATCGTTTACCGTAGGGGCATCGTTCTGCTTCAGGTCGGCGTTGAGTTCACGCCACTCCTGCACGGCGGTAGTCCAATCCTCGGCCAGTTCGGTGAGCACGTTCAGGCGCGCCCGCACGTCTTCGCCGCGCTTGGTGTCATGGGTAGAGGTTCCGTTCATAGACAGCGGCCAGTTAGCCTGGCGGTCCTGCATGATCTGGTGGAACTCCTCTGGGCTGGTGCCGAAGGATTCCGGCGAATCTCCCACCTCATTGTGTCCGATGAAGCGGTTGTAGGTATACATGATGGTGTCTTCCACCCCCTTGGCCATGAGCGGACCACTGAACTGCATCAAGCGCTGGTAGAATTTCTGCGCCCGTTCCAGGTACGTATCATCTTCGCCTTCCGGGGCAGTGCCCAACAGAGCCCTTTCCAGCAGCTCCACAGCCCCTACCATTTCCGGCTTACTTTCCCTGATTCGGTTGAAAATCAGCTGCACGGCCTCGGCTTCTTCGCCGTCCAGTGGCATCTGGTTTCCATAGTAGCGGTACACTGGGCACTGAATCAGGAACTCGCCGATGGCGCTTTTAAGGGTTTCCGGCTCCACGCTGCTCAACACCTCTTCGTCTACCAGGCGCTGCTCCAGGAAGTACCTATACAGATTCTCGCGCTCGCCGCGCATGTTCTCGTTCAGGATGTAGGCTTTCTTCTCATGGATCTGCTCCTGCACCTCGGCCCCCTCGCCTACCAATTGGTGGTACAGCTGGTCAAAGGCTTCCTGGCCGGGTTTGTAGGTAAACAGGTTGTTCACGAACGACAGGAAATCATAGCCGGTGTTCCCCTGGATAGGCCACTGCTTGGGCATGGGCTCCCCGGGCTCCAAGATCTTCTCTACCGCAATGTAGGTTTCCTCACCGGCCAGTTCGCGCAGCTGCTGCAGGTACCCGGTGGGGTCATACAGGCCGTCTACGTGGTCAATGCGCAGGCCCTGGAACACGCCTTCGTCCTGCAGTTGCTTGATGTACTGGTGATAGGTGGTGAATACGTCGGGGTCCTGGATGTTGAGGCAGATGAGCCCGTTCACCGTGAAGAACCGCCGGAAGTTGATCTGGTAATCGGTTTCCTGCCAGTGGCAGAGCTGGTACACCTGCTCTTCGGCCAGCTGCTGCACGCGCTCCGGTTTCTCATTAATGGCCTGCAGACTTGCCTCTACCGATGCCTGCACCACGTCGTTCTTCATCAGAGACACCAATTGCTGGCGGAACTCCTCCCACTTCAAAGCCAGGCTAACCGGCTCTTCGGTCTGGTGGATCTGTTCCAGTTTGTCCAGGAGTTGCGAGATGGCCTGGTTGGGCTCGCCTTCTCCGCGCAGGATGGTCTCATAGGATTTCAGGTTCAGCGGATAGGCGCTGTCATAGTATTTGAGCACCAGCCGCTGCTGCGTCTCGTCAAAGGCTACCTTCAGCTCACCGTTCTGGATCACCTCCTCCAGCTTGCCGCCCAGGAACGGCACCATCACGCGCCCGTTGTACACTGAGCTGGTCCAGCCGATGTCAAAGAATTTATGGTACTGGCTTAGCGGGCCTTTCTCCAGCACATCCATGAGCCAGGGATTGTTGGGATGATAAGCCATGTGGTTGGGTACAATGTCCTGCAGCCAGCTCACCCCTTGCTCTTTCAGTGCCCCGGCCAGCGTCTTCAGCTCTTCCTCGGTCCCAATCTCGGGGTTGATGCGGTGCGGGTTCACCCCATCATACCCGTGGGTACTGCCCGGAGTAGCCTCAAAAATGGGCGAAGCATAGATGGTGCTTACCCCCAGTTTCTGCAGATATGGTATAATGCGCTCAAAGTCCTGAAAGGTAAACTCCTTATGAAACTGCAAGCGATACGTCGCGACAGGGTTATGCATAGTTTTATGTTGTTTGTAGAGGTGCTATAGGAATGGGTTTGTTAGTTGTTTCCTCCTGCTTCTCTTATATCAATAAGTGAAGCGTACAAGTTGTGTATTAGGCCGTGTCTACGGAAAACCGGCAGAAAACGTGGTACTATAAAGGTGTTTATTTACTCTTTCAGAAACTCCTTTTGCTGGCGCGAGCTTCCAGCTCGTGTCCGCACACATTTTTGAACCGGCATTAGCGTAAAGGTTGAATCACCTGTAGAAGGCACGAGCTGGAAGCTCGCGCCAGCGGTGGACATTACACCTGGAAAATACCATTGCAAACGTGGAGACAAGGCACTGCCTTGTCTCCACGTTCCATTGTCTGTGGAATCATTTCTGGCTTGTTTAATATGAAACTGGCCAGAAATGATTTTGTCCGAAACACACAGACATGCCGCAAGTTTGAGCGGAGCGGTAACTTGTGGCTGCCTTTGATGCCAGTTTGTAACTGGCTTGGTGCAATACCTGGTCATGTGTTTCGCCAGTTACAAACTGGCGGTCATTTGTACTCCAAGTTACCGCTGCGCTCAAACTTGAAGTAGGTTATATTTCAGGCCTGTTTTTTATAAAACAGGCCTGAAATGATTTAGGCTTGGTACACGACCAAACTCTCCGGTTGTAGGGTCACTTCTGCTCCACCGGCTACCGATGGTTCAGCGGCTTGCGGGCCTTTCCATTCCGGGGAGGCGGAGTCTAGTACCAGTTGCAGGTTCTTGGCTCCAATAGGAAGGGTTACTTTCTGTGGCTGCTGGGAGAAATTCATCAAAGCGATGACTTGGTGGCTACCTTGACCGCGCTGGAGAATCAAGGTTTTCTGGGATTCGTTGGCCTCGGCTTGCACGGCTTTGCGGTCCAGGTTTTTCAGGGCGGGCAGTTCGCGGCGCAGGCGCAGGAGGGTCTGGTAGTAGCGGAACAGGGTCTGGTGCGGCTCCTGCTGCACCAAGTCCCATTGCAACTTGGAGTTGTTGAACGTTGTCTCGGCCATGGGGTCCGGAGCTTCTCCCTCGGCGTGGAAAGCGGCGAACTCGGCTTTACGGCCTTTACGCACGGCTTCAGCCAAATCCGGATCTGTGTGGCTCACGAAATACTGGAACGGATTGGGTTCTGCGTACTCCTCGCCCATCCAGAGCATGGGCAGGTACGGGCTCAGGAGCACGGCCCCGGCGGCCAGTTTCTGCATTTCAAAGCTTACCAATGCACCCAGGCGCTCGCCCATCATGCGGTTGCCCACGTGGTCGTGGTTCTGGGTGAACACCACGAACTGCTTGCCGGGGTTGTTCTCGGCCTTTACCCCAAACGTTTTCATCCGGTGCTCTGAGAACTGGCCGTCAAAAACGTAGGCGTCCTGGTAGGCTTTGGCCAGGTGGCTGATACCCGAAAAATCTGAGTAATAGCCGGTCTGCTCGCCGGTGATGGTCACGCGCAGGGCGTGGTGGAACTCGTCAATCCATTGGGCATCCATGCCGTAGCCCTGTTGTTCCAGCGGATTGATGAAGCGGGTGTCATTGAGGTCCAGTTCCACAATCATGTAATGGTTGCGGCCGGTTTCCTCCATCAGTTGGTATACGTGCTGCTTCATCTCCCGCAGAATGTGGTTGGGGCTGAAGTCTTTGATGGCGTGCACGGCATCCATGCGTACGGCATCAATGTGGAAGTCCCGGAACCACATCAGGAGGTTCTCAGTGATATAGCGGCGTACGCCATCGCACCAGGCATCGTCAAAGTTGAGGGCCGGTCCCCACGGGGTGTTGTATTTGTCTGTGAAGTAGTGGCCGTACACGCCCAGGTAGTTACCTTCAGGGCCCATGTGGTTGTACACCACGTCCAGCACTACGGCAAAGCCATTCTGGTGGCAAACGTCTACTAGGTGCTGCAAGCCCTTAGGTCCGCCGTAGGTGTTTTGGGCGGCATACGGGAAAACACCGTCATAGCCCCAGTTCCTGTCTCCGGGGAACTGCGCCACCGGCATGATTTCAATGGCATTCACCCCAAGTTCTTTGAGGTAGTCCAGCTTCTGCTCCAGACCGGCAAAGGTTCCGTCTGGCGAGAAGGTGCCCGTGTGGAGTTCGTACATCACGTACTCCTCCAGGGGCAGGTTCTTCCATTGGTCATCCGTCCACTTGAACTTGTCTACATCAACGGCCTGAGACGGACCGTGCACGCTTTCGGGTTGGGACAAAGAAGCAGGGTCCGGGTATTCCTGGTCTTCGTCTATCCTGAATTTATAGGTGTCGCCGGGCTCCACCTGGTCAGTGGTTTCGTGCCAGTAGCCAAATTCGCCTTTGCGCAGCGGAATGATGGTGTTTCCGTTGTTCAGGCAGATCTCCACCTGCTCTGCTTTGGGTGCCCACACCAGTATTTCGGCGAGCCCCTGGGGATTAAAGGTAACACCCAGGGTTCTTTTGCTGACGTCTATTTTATTCATTCGGGGTTATGAAAAATAGGGTTCTTCAAAACTAAAACAGAGCGACCTTCTACGTAGAAAGACTCACCGGCCTTATACGTAATGGGTTCTTCGGGTTCCACCTGGTCGCGGAAAGTATCCAGCACTACGGTCCATTTCTCGCCGTACTTTTCACTAGGGGCGTGAAACACAATGGAGTCATGGTAGGCATTGAAGATCACGAAGAAGGAGTCATCTAACACCACCTCGCCTTTGGGTCCGCGGGAATGCACGCCCCGGCCGTTGAGGTAAACCGCCAACGATTTGGCGTGGTCCTGCTCCCAATGCTCATAAGACATTTCATCGCCGGTAGGCAGGAACCAGGCAATGTCCTCTACCCCCTGCCCTTTAATAGCCCGCCCCTGGAACCAGCGGCGGCGTCTGAACACCGGGTGGTTCTTGCGGAAATGGATGAGCTTTTTGGAGAACTCCAGAAGCTGTTTATCTGCCCCCGCCCAGTTCAACCAAGAAATTTCGTTATCCTGGCAGTAGGCATTGTTGTTCCCGCCCTGAGTGCGGCCTAGTTCATCGCCGGCTACCATCATGGGCACACCCTGCGAAAGGAACATGGTAGCCAGGAAATTCCGCTTCTGGCGGTTTCTCAGGTCAATAATCCACTGGTCATCGGTGGGGCCTTCTACCCCGCAGTTCCAGGAACGGTTATGGTCATCGCCGTCTTTGTTGTCTTCGCCGTTGGCCTCGTTGTGCTTCTCATTATAGGAAACCAGGTCATGCAGCGTAAAGCCGTCATGGGCAGTGATGAAGTTGATACTGGCGGTGGGGCGGCGGTAGTCATCATAGTACAGGTCTGAGGAGCCGGTGAACCGGTTAGCGAACTCAGCCAGCATACTTTCCTCACCGCGCCAGAAATCGCGCATGCAGTCGCGGTACTTTCCGTTCCATTCGGTCCAGCCGGGCGGGAAGTTACCTACCTGGTATCCGCCTTCACCCACATCCCAGGGCTCGGCAATGAGTTTCACCTGGGAGATCACCGGGTCCTGGTGGATGATGTCAAAGAAGGAGCTCAACCGGTCCACGGCGTGAAGCTCGCGGGCCAGCGCCGAGGCCAGGTCAAAACGGAAGCCGTCTACGTGCATGTCCAGGATCCAGTAGCGGAGACTGTCCATGATCAGGCGCAGCACACTGGGCAAGTTGGCGTTAAGGGTGTTGCCTGTACCGGTGTAATCCATGTAATACCGTTGGTTGTCATCTACCAGGCGGTAATAAGAAGCATTGTCAATACCCTTGAAAGACAAGGTTGGCCCACGCTCGTTACCTTCACCCGTGTGGTTGTACACCACATCCAGGATCACCTCGATACCCGCTTTGTGGAGGGCTTTGACCATGTTCTTGAATTCAATAACCTGCTGGCCCAGAACCCCACTGCTGGAGTACCGCACATCGGGCGCGAAGAACCCAATGGTGTTGTAGCCCCAGTAATTGGTAAGGCCTTTGTCTTGCAGGTACCAGTCGGTCACAAAGTGGTGCACGGGCAGCAACTCAATAGCCGTTACGCCCAGATCCAGCAGGTACTGAATGGTCACCGGGTGGGCAATACCCGCGTAGGTTCCCCTGATCTCCTCCGGGATGTCTGGGTGGGTTTGGGTGAAGCCCTTAACGTGCGCTTCGTAGATGATGGATTTGTGGTAAGCTATTTTGGGCGGGGTGTCATCTTCCCAATCAAAGTAAGGGTCAATCACCACCGATTTAGGAATGTAGGGCGCACTGTCCAGGTCACCGTAGCTGAGGTCTTCGTCCTCGTGCCCGAACTTATACCCGAACAGAGACTCGTGCCAGTTAATGGTACCGGAGATGGCTTTGGCGTAAGGGTCAATCAATAGCTTGTTGGGGTTGAACCGGTGGCCCTCTTCAGGCTCATAGGCTCCGTAAACGCGGTACCCGTACAGTTGGCCCGGTTTCAGTTCCGGCACGTAGGTATGCCACACCTCGTAAGAACGCTCTTCCATTTTCAGTCGGGCAGATTCCTTTGGAGCGTCTGGGGAATCAAAGAGGCATAATTCTACCCCGATGGCGTTATGGGCATACAAAGCAAAGTTGACACCTTCTCCGTCATAGGTGGCTCCTAATGGGAAAGGCTTTCCCGGATAGGTAATGATGTTCATAGATTTTGGGTCAAGTAAATGGATTGGCAGAACAATGGGTTTGTTTTACTCGCGTACCGTCTACGCATAAACCAAGGCCAGGTCTATACCCAAAGCATGGAAATATTCAATTATGTATAAGTTCAGATATTTATACGGATACTCTTGCCCATACTTTTAACCCTCATTCACAACAGTTTACCCAACGCAGAATAGAGAAAAATTGAACCTTAAAAAAGGTATAGCTTCTCCCTTGGAAAAGGGCAAAAAAAGAAGCCACCCCGGATAATCCAGAGTGGCATTGAGGCTGTTTTCAGCAAAATGGGCCTAAAATAGGCTAAAAGATAAACTTGGTGCTTAGGAAGTTGGACTGCTCCTCACTTACGATCTGGTTTAACAACTGCTTGTTATTATCGTTGAACTTGGTGGCCACCAATGACCTGATGGAGAAGGACCTGAGTGCATCCACCACTGAGAGGGTACCCTCGGCAGAGTCTTTGCGGCCGGTGAACGGGAAGGTGTCCGGTCCGCGCTGGCATTGGCAATTGATGTTCACGCGGCTCACCTGGTTCACCAACGGATCAATGAGCGAGGCGATCTCTGAGGCATCCTGGCTGAAGACGCTCACCTGCTGGCCATGGGTAGACTCTATTAAGTATTGGATAGGCTCCTCCAGGTCGTCAAAAGCCACCACCGGAATGATGGGCCCGAACTGCTCCTCGCGGTAGAGTTTCATCTTCTCGTTCACCGGGTACAGAATAGCCGGGTACACAAAAGACTCAAAGGCCGTGCCGCCGCCCGGGTTCACTACTTTGGCGCCGTGGGCCACGGCATCGTCAATGCATTCTTTCAGGTAAGCGGGTTTGTGCGGCTCGGGCAGCGGGGTTAAGGAAACGCCCTTCTCCCAGGGCATACCGTATTTCAAATTGCCCACGGCCTGGGTAAGCAGTTCCAGGAAAGCGTCTACCTTAGACCGGTGCACGAACGCGATCTTCAGAGCCGTGCAGCGCTGCCCGTTGAAAGACAAAGCTCCCAGCACCGTCTCCTCCACCGCCAGCTTTATGTCAGCGTGCTGGGTAATGATAGCTGCGTTTTTGGCGTCTAATCCCAGAATCGCGCGTAAACGGTTCACCTTGGGGTGTAGCTTCTTGAGTTCATCGGCTACCTTGCTGCTCCCGATGAGCGTGAGCACGTTCACTTTCCCCGATTGCATCAAGGCCGGCACAATGGCGTGCCCCCGGCCGTAGATGGTGTTCACCACACCTTCGGGGAAGCTATCACGGAAGGCCTCCAGCAGCGGGTAGAACAACAACGTACCATGCTTAGGTGGTTTGAAAAGAATGGTGTTACCCATGATGAGCGCCGGGATCAACGTGGTGAAGGTCTCGTTTAACGGGTAGTTGAAAGGGCCCATGCACAAAACCACACCCAATGGCGAGCGGCGTACCTGCGCTACAATACCCTGCTCAATCTCGAAGCGGGAACTCTGGCGGTCCAGGTTCTTGAGGGCGTCAATGGTGGCGTAAATGTACTCCACCGTGCGGTCAAACTCCTTCACCGAGTCGGCGAAGGATTTGCCTATCTCCCACATGATCAGCTTGACCACAATGTCTTTCTGGGCAATCATCTTTTGGGTAAAACGCTCCACGCATTTAATGCGGCCGTCCACCCCCATGGTGGGCCAGGCCCCGCGCCCGTTGTCATAGGCCGCTACGGCTGCGTCAAGCGCCTCCAGGGCTTCCTTCTCAGTACACACGGGGTAAGTGCCAATGAGTTTGCGGGCGTAAGTGTTGTCTGGCTGGGCTAGGGCCACGGGTGAATACACCTCATGTGCCGGACCGTCCCAGGCCTTCATGAAACCATTAGAAAGATACTCTTTCTGGTGGACCTCACCGGGTAAGGCGAATTCTCCTGGTACCTCTGTTTCCTCCACGAAAATGGACCTGAGAAGGTCTGCGGTAAACGGTTGGATTTTGTCTTTTACTTCCATTAAGATTGGGTCTAGAGACTCGTTTAACATCAAGCTGATTTTCCAATCTTATGCATTATAGAAATAGGCTCAAAACATAAATTTAAAATTTGCCATTTTTTAATTACATGAACCATTTTTTTACATTTTTTAATTAAAACAGATTTTAAATAAATTATTTCAAACGCAAAAAACCCTAACAGTTGTTTGTTTGACAATTTTACAACGAAATTCTACTTGGAAGAGACGTAACGGAAAAGGGGTGCCGCAGGTAAAAAAACTGTAAAATTTATTGGAGTAAAACAGTAGCTGTCTCTATATTGACGCCGTTTAATTTCAAGTCTTAATTAATACTACCAAAGGGTCCATTATTGCTGCAAGGGCACTGTATACCAGGTTAATTACACTATCTCAAAGTAAGGCAACAGGTAGTGAAAAACCGGGTAAAAGGTGTGCAACAGGCGATTTTTGAAAAGAAGTAGGTACTGCATAACACTTTTCATTTTATGGCTCTTTTGGCTAACTTCGCCGCGAGGCGCAACAACCTAACTAAACACACACTTAAAGAAGTAATATGTCTGATTTTGCTGAACTAACGCTTGAGGGCAAATCGTACCAGTTCCCGGTAGTAACGGGCACTGAGAACGAGAAGGCCATTGATATTAATGCTTTACGCGCGCAAACTGGTTACATCACCCTTGACTCTGGTTACAAAAACACCGGTGCCACAGAGAGTGCCATCACATTTCTGGACGGTGAGGAAGGCATACTTCGGTACAGAGGGTACCCTATAGAGCAACTGGCAGAGAAATCTTCTTTTATTGAAGTGGCCTACCTGCTGATCTACGGCAAACTGCCTTCTCAGGTAGAATTAGACACGTTCGCAAATCAGATCAAAGTTCACACGCTGGTAAACGAGGACATGCGGAAGATCCTGGACGGTTTCCCTTCCACGGCGCACCCTATGGGTATCCTGTCTGCCCTGGTAAGCTCCCTTACCGCGTTTTACCCAGAGTCTGTAAAATCAAACCAGAGCAAAGAAGAGATTGACCTGACCATTATCCGTTTAATGGCCAAACTTTCTACTATTGCGGCCTGGTCTTACAAGAACTCAGTGGGTCACCCGGTGAACTACCCTAAAAACAAGCTGGACTACTGTTCTAACTTCCTGCACATGATGTTCGCGTACCCTACTGAGGAGTACGAGATCAACCCAGTGGTAGTGGATGCCCTGAACAAGCTGTTGATCCTGCACGCCGACCACGAGCAGAACTGCTCTACCTCTACCGTGCGCCTTGTAGGCTCTGCCCACGCCAGCCTTTACTCATCAGTATCTGCCGGTATCAGCGCCCTTTGGGGACCACTTCATGGCGGTGCAAACCAGGCCGTGATTGAAATGCTGGAGGCCATCAAAGCCGATGGTGGTGATTCCAAGAAGTACATTGAGAAAGCCAAAGACAAAAACGATCCGTTCCGGTTGATGGGCTTCGGGCACCGCGTGTACAAGAACTTTGATCCGCGCGCGACCATCATCAAGAAAACCGCCGATGAGGTATTGACTGCCCTGGGCATCAATGACCCTATCCTGAGCATTGCCATGGAACTGGAGCAAGCCGCTCTGACTGATCCTTACTTTGTGGAGCGTAAACTGTACCCTAACGTAGACTTCTACTCTGGAATCATCTACCGTGCCATTGGTATCCCAACCGAGATGTTCACCGTGATGTTCGCCCTGGGTCGTCTACCAGGCTGGATCGCCCAGTGGAAAGAGATGCGTGAAGCCAAAGAGCCCATCGGTCGTCCACGTCAGGTGTATACCGGTGCCCCGGCCCGTGACTACACCCCGGTTAATGAGCGCTAGTCATTTAATAAACTTAAAAGGAGAAGGTCAGGCAATTTGCCTGACCTTCTCCTTTTATGGGAGTTTCCTTTTATCTTAAATAAATCTCTGGTTCAAGTTTCCAACTTGGACCTACCACGGGCTGAAGTTTGCAACTTCAGTGAGGCGGCAGCCTCAAGATAAGGCACTCTTACTTAACAAATCAAGCAGGCACGAAGAACAAGAACAGCAAAGACATTGCTAATTGGCAGGGTTTCCGTTTTGGGGTAGTTTTCGTGAAAAAGGCTCTTAAATGGTTTTCGCCAAAAAAGGCGAATGTGCCAATGGCTAAAGACGGAACCCACCCCTGTCCCTCCGAGGAATGGAATTTTCCTAAGTGAAATAAAGGCGAATCCTTTTGCAGACGATAAATACAGTTCGCCCAGAAGATCCTTTCAGGATGACAAAGAAGAGAAGGTCTGTTAAGGAAATAGTCTGGTAATGAAAATGTCCTGTATGCCGTTTAGGGGCTATTTTTCTGAGGGTAGGCTATAACGGTCCTCTTCGCTAAGCTGGCCAGGAAAGTCTTATTCTACTCCTCCTGGAACTATCCTTTTGCCTGAGATGGGTTGCGGAGACATTGCCTTTCCCCGTTGATAGGCAATCCAGCCCCGGAAAGCGCCAGTGGAGTCATAATACTCCCAGTTGCCGTGCCATTTGTACATGAGCAGGTTGTTTTCCTCAAAGAGAAAGGCCAGCCCTTGGTGTGAGACCTTGCCGTTGGGGTGGTAAAAGGTGGTTTTGATCCGCTTGAGTTTGGGCTCGTACTTCTCCAGGCGCTCCAGTTTGCCGTCTTGTGAATAGGTTTTCCAGGTACCTTTCTCCTGCCCGTTTTTGAACCGCCCGGTGTACATGAGCTGATCGGGTTTATGGTCATAATAGGCGCGCCATTTCCCCTTCCGTATTCCCTCTTTATTTACTTGGTTCCATTTCCAGGGCCATGTAAAACCGTTGCTTACCAAAGGAACCAGCAAAAAGACACAGATCACTAGTACTTTGATTCTTGGTCGTAGAATTTGCACAGATCAGAAGTTTTAACCTTTAAACGATTTAATTCTTGGGGTATTAAGTAAACTACTTTGGTTTTCTCACGCTGCCCAGCACCGGTGAATCTGTGGTGGGATTGCCTTTCACAAAGGTTTTCACCCCCAGCGGCCGTCCATCCAGATCAAAGTACTCCCAGTCACCTTCCCAATAGAAATGAACCCCGCCGCTTTCGGCATCCCGCAGGTAAGCCATGCCCCGGTGTGAGACCTTGCCGTTGGGGTGGTAATATACCGTTTTATAACTCTTGTTCTGCCGCTTGATCTTCTCAGTGAAGTAAAGCTTGCCATCAGCGGTGTACGTCTTCCAGACGCCTACTTCTTTTCCGTGCCGGTACCTGCCTTTGTAATGCAGGATTTTCTCTTCATAATCATGGAAAGCACGCCAGCGGCCGTTTTTCAGTTGTTTGGCATCATAGCGGTTCCAGGTCCAGGGCCAGGCTTGGGCCGGTTGGCTGAGAAACATAATTACCAGCACCAGAGCAAATGGCAACCAGGTTCTGGGATAAAGATATTGGTGTCCTGTCGCTTTTTCCATCATCAGTTGGGGTTAGAAGAAGCTTTACAAAAGAAAATTTAGGCTTAAAATTTAATCTTCAAATTATATATTTTAAAACGAAATAATCGCCATCTTAGGTATCAAGGACGTGCGCCTTTGCATGGTTATTCTTCCACTTCTAAATCCGTTCGTGTGCAGACAGTTAGTAAACCCCGTAAGCGAGCCGCCAAGTCGGCTGGTGAGGCAACGAAACAGAAAAAAGCCTTTGTTTTGGACACATCGGTCATCCTGTATGACCACAGTGCCGTGGAGCATTTTGGGGAGCATGATGTGGCCATCCCCATCACGGTGCTGGAGGAACTGGACAACTTCAAAAAAGGGAACGACATCAAGAACTTTGAGGCGCGGGAGTTCATCCGCTACATTGACACCCTCTCCTCGCAGCACATGCTTCAGTCATGGATTCCGCTGGAGGGCACCAACAAGGGCCGGTTCAAGGTGCTTATGGGCAACGGGTCACCCATTGACGCAGAGAAGATCTTTAACGAAGACAAAGCCGACCACAAGATCCTGAACGCCACCCTGGCCTTGCAACACGAGATGCCCGACCATCGGGTTACCCTGGTCACGAAGGACATCAACCTCCGGCTCAAGGCTCGGGCCCTTAACCTATCGGCCGAGGATTATGAGACGGGTAAGATCCAGAACGTGACCAATTTATACCGGGGTAATGACCTGGTGGAAGATATTCCGCACTCCGTTATTACCAAGCTGTACGAGGAGGGTGAATGCCCGGTAGAGGAAGCACTGCCCAATCCGCCCAAAGACAACCATTACTTTATTTTGCGCAGCGCAAAATCTTCTGCTTTAGCATACTACAACCCAGAAGACCGTATTCTGGAACGCGTAGATAAGCCCCATGCCGTGGGCATTAAACCCCGCAACGCCGAGCAGACGTTCGCTCTGCACGCCATCCTGCACCCCGAGATTAAACTGGTGTCTATCCAGGGGGTGGCCGGAACAGGCAAAACTTTGCTGGCCCTGGCCGGCGCCCTGGAGCAGCGGGAAGTGTACCGGCAGATTTACCTGGCCCGCCCCATCATCCCGCTTAGCAACCGTGACCTTGGTTTCCTGCCCGGCGATGTGAACTCCAAAATTGGGCCCTACATGGAGCCGCTTTGGGACAACCTCAAGTTTATCCAGAACCAGTTCCCTGAGCACAGCAAGGAAAGCAACCGCATCAAGGAAATGGTGGAGGATGACCGCCTGGTGATCACGCCGCTGGCTTATATCAGGGGCCGGAGTTTGTCTAACATCATCTTTATTGTAGACGAGGCCCAGAACCTGACTCCGCATGAGATCAAAACCATTATCTCCCGGGCCGGCGAAAACACCAAGATCATCTTCACTGGCGATATCTACCAGATAGACACGCCCTACCTGGACAGCCAGAGCAACGGTCTCTCCTATTTAATAGACAAAGTGAAGAACCACCCCCTATACGCGCACGTGACCCTGCAACGCGGTGAGCGCTCTGAACTGGCCAACCTGGCTAATCAGCTTCTTTAGAATTGTTGATTGCTGATTGTTGATGGATCATATAAAGTAAATCCCTTTTGGAGCCGTTTTCTTTAAAACAGCTTCAAAAGGGATTTCTCTTATTTCAGTGACCTACCGCTTAGGTAACAATCAGCAATTAACAATTAACAATATTACAACTTAACCAGGTACCGCTCTTTGAGGATGTTCATGTGGTGGCGCTCATGACCGGCAATGATGAAGGCCAGGGCCGAGGGAGTGATAGGGCTCCCATTGGCGTTACCTAACCTGGAAAAGCTAGCTGCTGGCAAAGACCTTAACAGGGAGAGGGTGGCCTCCCGCACGGTATTGTACTCGTCCAGAATATTATTGAGCGACCGCTCACTGAAAAATGCGTTGGCTACGTAATCATTTTCTTCAAAACCTGGCAATGGTTTCTGGTCGCCCCGGGCAATACACAGTGCGCGGTAGGCCATGATGCGCTCCGTGTCAACCATGTGGCCCAGCAACTCCTTCACCGACCATTTTCCGGGCTCATAAGCGAAACTAGCTTCGCCCTCACTCACGCGTCCAAACAACTGCTCCACCTCCTGCCGCTGCTTTTGCAGCACCTCCAGGATATTGGCCTGGTCAGGAATGTGCTGGATGTATTTAGAGAAATACTCGTTATACTCGCCGGGTTTGGGTCTTGGAATCATAGTCTGCAGTATTTGGTATGGAGAACTAAGTAAGTAAGACCATGGCTAATTAACAAGCAATACGGCCATGCTCTAAAGCCTTTTCAAACCTACTTGCTAATTCTGGTTGTTTTCCTGGGTTGAAAACAAATCAGAACCTGGCTGCTCCTTTTTGCGGTCGGTGGCTAATTTGTTTTTCCTTCTCAGAATATCTACCCGTATCCTTTCCTGCTTGTCTAAATAGGCTTTGAGTTCGCGGGTGGGAACAAATGATACTTTCTGGATCACGGGTTCCTCGCCTTTTTGGCTAAAATCCTTGATGTTGCACTTAAGTGCCTTGAGTTCTCTGATAATGGCGTCATACTTACTGTTGGTGTTTGCAAGTAAAAAGGTGTACTGGTCTTCCTCAAAGACACCGTACCGTACAAAGGCCCCGGCCAGAAAAGAGCATTTTTCCTGGTTTGTCTCAAAGGCTTTGGGTTTCAGCACCCCCTGGTAGATCTTCTGCTGCTTTGCATCTACCTGGTCTTTCCACTTAAAGGAATAGGCCTCATTCATCTGCTCCACCAGCCGTTTAGCGTATATTCTCCTGAAATCCTGGCAATAATAGCAATCCGGCTTTTCCCATTTCACATTGGTGAACAGGATTTTGTCATAGGTCTTCTTGTTTTCGGCGGTAATGAGGGAATCAAGGAAAGTTACCAGCTTGATCTCCGTATTATGGAATTTGTCCACAACCGTACTTTCCTCTGGGTCCTCTTTAATCCAGTTCCTTCCGTTATAATCGTCCACCAGTCCTAAGACATACGGGGTAACTAATAACTTTTGGGCATTAACCTGCAGAACAAAAAGGCTGAAAACGGCCAGGAGCAAACGTTTTTTCATGGTAAAGGACCTATTCAGGCCAGTGGAAGATCGGTTATGTGTAATCAGATTTGTTCAAAGTGGTAAATCAGCAAAGAGATATCCGGCTTATACCACAAAAGCGTGGCAAAAGCCGGACAATAATTCTTATCGGAAAAGCACCTTTTCTTGACTTATCTATAATTCTTAAAACCAAATATATAACATTTCTATTCAACTGAACAAATCAACCTTGTTTCAGAGCTATTTTCCTTAAACACAGGCTTAAATAGCACTCCTATATCTATCCTCGGGTATCTATCCTCGGGGTGGGAACGTATAACCGCCAAAACTATGAACCAAAACCACCTAGAAAAATGAATTCACTTGCAGACAAAGGCTTGAAGATATTCAACAACCCCTTTTTCAAATACATGATCTCCAAAGCATCGGGTATCATGAGAAAACCGGTAAAGATTGGCATGCTGCTCACCACCGCCTACGAGAAACTCACCGATGCCAACAGTTCAGAAAGCGGTATTGACCAGATCAAGGCCATCGGGCAGCGGCTGGTGCGCCTGGTGAAAGCCTATTACAACGGCTCTTACCGCGAAGTCAGCTCCAAAACGCTGCTGTTAGGCGTGGCCGTGCTCCTGTACCTGGTGACTCCACTAGACCTGGTACCCGATTTTATTCCCATCATCGGTTTTGCCGATGACCTCAGCCTGATGGCCTGGTTTATCTCCGCTTTCCAGGAGGAGTTGGAGAAGTTCCAGGTGTGGGAAGAAGGCACCGTAGGCGTGGGACATTCTTAAGGAATATCATGTAGCGCCTATCGGGTAGAACGATTCTACAGAACAACGCCTCCGTTTCGGTCCTGTTTTTCTATAAACAGGACCGAAACGGAGGCGTTGTTTTTTCTGCACCGAGTTTTCTCAAAGCTCCTTCCCTATTTCCTTCCCCCAGCCCCATTTTCAACAATACAAACATCATAATACATGATATTTACTACTTGATACTTCTTCGTACTTTTGACTTTCTCAAATTAAAACTAACGTATGTTTAATCGCAAACAACTCTGTCTTTGGGTAATGCTGGCCCTTAGCTCGCTCTCGGCTTACGCCGATGAGGGCATGTGGCTGCCTATGTTGCTCAAGCAGCTCAACGAAGCTGATATGCAGAAAAAGGGCATGCGCCTTTCTGCCGAGGACATCTACAGCGTAAACAAATCCAGCCTGAAAGACGCCATTGTGCAGTTTGGCGCCGGCTGTACCGGGGAGATCATTTCCAATCAGGGACTGCTGCTCACAAATCATCACTGCGGCTACGGCCAGATTCAGTCGCACAGTTCCGTGGAGAACGATTTGCTCACCAACGGTTTCTGGGCCATGACCAAAGACCAGGAGAAACCCAATCCGGGGCTTACCGCCACTTTCATCGTGCGCATGGAGGACGTGACCAAACAGATTCTGGGCGATATACCGGCCGGGCTGCCGGAGGCTGAGCGCGAGAAGCGGGTGCAGGCCAACATAAAGAAGGTGCAGGCCCAGACCACCGCGGGCACGCACTTTGATGCCATCATCCGCCCGTTCTTCTACGGCAACGAGTACTACATGTATGTGACCGAGACCTTCAAAGACATCCGGTTGGTAGGCGCTCCGCCCGAAAGCATCGGAAAGTTCGGGGGCGATACCGACAACTGGATGTGGCCCCGCCACACCGGCGACTTCTCCTTGTTCCGCATCTACGCCGGACCTGATAACAAACCAGCCGCTTACTCGCCCAACAACAAGCCCTACGTTCCCAAGCACCACCTGCCTATCTCCCTGGCGGGTATCCAGGAGGGCGATTTTACTATGGTTTTCGGGTTTCCGGGCCGTACCACCGAATATCTTCCCTCCCAGGCCGTGCGCGAGATCTCGGAGATTTCTGATCCGGCCAAGGTGAAAATCCGGACCGTGAAGCTGGGTATCCTGGACCAGGACATGAAAGCCGATCCGAGGGTCCGCATCCAGTACGCGGCCAAATACGCCAGCGTGAGCAATGCCCACAAGAAATGGATTGGGGAGATGCGCGGTTTACGCAAGCTGAACGCCATCGCTAAAAAGCAGGAGCTGGAAAGACAGTTCGCCAACTGGGTAGCGCAGGAAACCGGCCGCAAAGCCACTTACAGCCAGGTAATGCCACAATTTGAGCAGAACTACGCCACGCTGGCCAAAGGCATTACCCTTGCGCGCGACTATTTCAACGAGGCTATTTTAGGGGTGGAATTGCTAAACTACGCCCAAAGCTACCTGAACCTGGCTGCCACCCTGCAGGGGACCCCGGAAACCAAATCTGATGCCCAGGAGCAGATAGACAAACTTAGCAAAGGAGCCGCGGGCTTCTTCAAGAACTACAACCTGCCCACCGATAAGAAAGTGTTCACGGCCCTGCTGCAACTGTACGCCAACGACCTGGAGGCCCAGTTCCAACCCGAGGTGCTGCAGACCCTGACCAAACAGTACAAAGGCAACTGGGCGGCTTACGCCGATTACGTGTACGCCAACACCAACCTGGCCTCGGAGGAAAAGGTGCAAAGTCTGTTGAAGCTCTCCCCAGCCCAACTCCAGGCCAAACTGCTGGCTGACCCGGCAGTGCAGTTGCTCAATGGCTTCGCTACCATTTACAGGACCAAAGTACTGCCTACCTACACCGCTCTCAATGACCAGAATACCCTGCTTAACCGCACTTACCTGCAAGGGCTGCGCGAGATGCAGAAAGACCGGAAGTTCTACCCAGACGCCAACCTTACCCTGCGCGTCTCCTACGGCCAGGTAGACACCTATAAACCCGCCGATGGCGTGACCTATGACTACTACACCACCCTGGATGGCATCATTGAAAAAGAAGACCCCACCATCCCTGACTACAAGGTGCCTGCCAAATTAAAGGAGCTTTACCAGAAGAAAGACTACGGACAGTACGGCATGAATGGCCAGATGCCGGTGGCTTTCATCGCCTCTAACCACACCACGGGCGGTAACTCCGGCTCACCGGTGATCAACGCCCGCGGCGAGCTCATTGGCACCAACTTTGATCGCAACTGGGAAGGCACCATGTCTGACATCATGTATGACCCTGATCGGGTAAGAAACATCAGCATGGACGCACGCTACTTCCTGTTCATCGTAGACAAATTCGCCGGAGCGGGTCACCTGGTAAAGGAAATGACCCTAGTGAACAACGGTCCACAGGCTGCTGCTCCCTTGGAAGGAAGAGCGAACACCAAAATCAAAGTAAAACAGGAAAAGAATAAAAAGAAGCTGAAGGTAAAAGCTGACTGATGCTGCTTTCACCCTGTTTTTAACAAAAAAGCCCGGAAACGCTCCGGGCTTTTTTTATGCCTGCAAAACACCTGATTCTACAGCGTGCTTGAAGTAGTTCAAGCGGTTCTTAATATCCGCCCGAAGGAGCCAATTAATGCACGGGTTCAGTATAAAAGCCCCGAACTTCACCTGGAAGTTGTACCTAAAGTACACCCTGGTAAGTTCTTTACTTTCAGGCTTAAATCGCCAGCTCCCGGAAAACTTTCTAAACAGCCAGGGACCTTTAGTCATTTCCATGGCCACCTGTTTGGGTGGATGGAAACTGATGTAGCGTACCGTCATGCCAATTCCTTTCCGGCTCTCACAATAGGCCTCCACTCCTTTGGCTGCCTGGGTGGCGCCATGTTCCAGCCGGGCCACACCCAAATATTTGTCCCAAAGCAGCCGCTGGTCATAATCCTGCGAGAACCAGAACAATTCCTCAAGTGCGCCTTTCACTAAAACAGAACCTTCCAGGGTGGGCATAGGCTACTCTTTGCTGTCTTGTCTGGCGTCTGTTTTTTTGCCGCGCACCATCTGCTCAATGGTATCCCACATCTCATGCGGCACCTGATCCAGGTAGTTGAACTCACCGCCGCCGTAAAGCCACTCGCCGCCGTCAATGGTGACCACCTCACCGTTCACATACGCCGAGTAATCTGAGATAAGGTAAGCCGCCAGGTTCGCCAGTTCCTGGTGCTCGCCATAGCGCTTCACCGGGATACGGTTCAGAGGGTCCAGTTTTTTGGCCAGGGCCTCGGGAAAAAGGCGGCTCCAGGCACCCTCCGTGGGGAACGGTCCCGGCGCGATGGCGTTGGACCTGATGCCGTACTTGGCCCACTCTGCCGCCAAGGAGCGCGTCATGGCCAGCACGCCAGCCTTGGCCGTTGCAGAGGGCACCACGTACCCTGAGCCGGTCCAGGCGTAAGTGGTTACAATGTTAAGGATGGTACCGGGCTGCTGTTTATCAATCCAATGTTTACCTAAGGTGAGCGTACAGTTGTAGCTGCCTTTCAGGACGATATCCACGATCACGTCAAAGGCTTTGGGTGACAATCTCTCTGTGGGGCTGATGAAATTACCGGCGGCGTTATTCAGCAAACCGTCCACCGCCCCGAACCTATCCAGGGTGGCTTTTAGCATGGCTTCCACTTCCAGCGGCTTGCGCACATCGCAGGCAACAGGCAACACCTGGCCGCCGGTCTGCTCCTCCATTTCCCTGGCAGTTTTCTCCAAAACCTCCATTTTACGGCTGGTGATGACCAGGTTGGCCCCCAGTTGCAGAAAGTAGATTCCCATAGACTTACCCAGGCCGGTTCCGCCCCCGGTAATAATGATAGTTTTGCCGTTTAGCGCCCCATCCCGGAGCATTGGTTCTGAATATGTACCCATACTTGAATATCTAAGTTGGAAAGATAATATTTCTGTCCTGCTTTAGAATTAGTTTGAAAAATAATATATTTATCAAAAGATAAAATTGCACCTAAAAAGGTGCGCTGCGCTGCGCCAGAATACTTAAAACTAAGTATTTCAAAAGTTTCTCAGTTTACCTAAACTGTCCGGACAATCGCTTGAGAGTTTTTGGCCAAGCCGTGAATGTAATGAAAAAATTATACTTCCTTTTTTTGTGGTTCATTCTGGCAGCATTCCCCCTCCTGGGTAGGTCTCCGGTGGTTCTCATGCAGGAGCTCAACAGGGCCACTACGCCACAGAAAAAATTAGAGCTCTATAACAAGATAAGTGAGTATTACCGCGAGGTAGATCCCCAACAAGCCATTCTCTACGGGCAGAAGGCCGCCGATCTGGCCCAGCAAATCAATGACCAGAAACAGCTGGGTGCAGCTTACAACAATATCAGTATTGGCCATTACTGGCTCAACAACCTCATTAAGGCCTCTGAGTTCACCTACAAAGCCCTTAAAATCCGGGAAGACCTGCATGATTCCATCGGCATGGCCTCCAGCTATAATGCGCTGGGCAACATCCACCGGGGGCAGCAGAACTATAAGGAGTCCCTGGCGTTTTTCCAGAAGGCCCTCAACATAGGGCGGCGCATTAACCGGCGGCGCACCATCAGTACCTCGCTGAACAACATTGGCGCCACCTATGAACTCATGGAGCAACCTGAGAAGGCGCTGGACTATTACCTGCAGGTAAAGGAGATCAACAAAGCAGAGGGTGACAAATATGACCAGGCACTCAGCGACCTGAACCTGGGGAACATTTATTTCCTTTTAGGGCAGAAAAAGAAAGCCCTGGACCATCTGTATAATTCATTGGAGATAAGCGAGCAAACCCGCAATGAGATAAACAAAATCTACATCTACCGGTGCCTGGCCCGTATTTACCTGCAAAGTAAGGATTATGCCCAAGCCGCCAACCTGGGCCTGAAAAGCCTGAAAATATCGCAGCAGGTGCCTTCCCCGGAAGGTGTACAGGAAGCGTCATTGCTTTTGAACGAAGTATACCTGGCGCAGAAGAATTTCCCGTTGGCGCATCGCTACCTTACGCTCCATACAGCCTACAAAGACAGCCTTTATAACCGTCAACAAAACGAGGCCCAGGCAGAGATGCACGCCAAATACGAGCTGGAGAAAAAAGAGGCCGAGAATCACCGTCTGCGGGTGGAGCAGGAATTACAAAAAGAAAAGCTGGTGCAGAAAGGGCTCATCCAATACGCCACGGGTATTTTACTGTTGATGGCGCTAACCTTGGCTTACGTCTTCTTCAAAGGCCGCCGCAGGGCCAAAATCACCAATGAGCAGTTATCAGACTTCAACCTGGTAATCCTGGAGAAAAACCAGGACATCCAGCAGCAAAAAGAGGAACTGGAAAAAATAAACCACCAGAAAGACATCCTCTTTTCCATCATTGCGCATGATTTAAGAAGCCCCCTCATTTCTTTGCAATCGCTTTTGCAACTGCTGGCCATGGGTAAACTGCCCCCAGAGAAGCTGGACCGCTTTGTGAAGGAACTTGACACCCAGCAGCAAAACACTTTGAGCCTTCTGGACAACTTACTGGTTTGGGCCAAAACCCAGATGAAAGGCGTGAACCTGGAGCCAGAACCCCTGCAGTTGCACGAACTGGTAGAGCAGAACATCAAACTATTGCGCCCACAGGCGGATAAAAAAGGCATTATCCTCCAGAACAATGTTTCCCAGGATCTTTGGGCTCTGGTAGATGAGGAAACCCTGAAGCTGGTGTTCAGAAATCTCATCTCCAACTCCATAAAATTCTGCCATTCCGGCGCTGTGGTAGAGGTTTTCGCAGAACACCTTGACGAAGATCAACTGGTGGTGACGGTGAAAGACTGCGGCGTGGGTATAAGCCCGCAAAACCAGTTGAAACTCTTCGGGGCGAATAACTTCAAGGAGAAAGGCACCGCCAACGAAAAAGGCAACGGCCTGGGCCTTATGCTCTGTAAGGAATTTATTGAGAAGAATGGCGGAGAGATCTGGGTGGAAAGCGAAGAAGGCGTGGGTTCCCAGTTCCATTTCACCGTGCCTGCCTACCAGGTACTGGAACACGCCAATGCCTTCTCTCCTTCGCCGGAAGAAGAGGAATCACTGGTGTAGTTTCTTGACTGCACTACCAAAATGGTCCCGTAGAAGCTTATGGGCCGCAACGATTCCGCTTAGGCAAACCCCGGGGATGCCCTGCCCCGGATAAACCGTATCCCCGCAGACGTAGGCTTTCTGGCCATCTAACCGCGCGTCCTTCATTTGCCAGGGCTTGATGCGCTGGTACTGCGGATACCCTCCTACCTGGCCCCACTCTCTTCCGGTCCACTCAATCCAGGCACCGGGCGTTGCAGCCTGCACAAATCTCACCTGATCCTGCGTAAAAAATCCCTGGTTGGCGAGGAATTGAACAACCCAATGCTCTAGTTCCTTTTTCTGGTTCACCCAATTTTCCGGCGGGTTAGGCACATGCGTACTGACGGAAGCCACACACATGCCTTCGGAAGCCCGTTGTAAGTCATCGGGGTGACTGAGGCTGACGAAGATGCTTTTGCTTTGGAGGTAAGGGACCCCTCCTGGTACGTGTAACTGGTGGTGCAACACACTTGGCATTTGACCGGACCTGTCAAAGACAATACCCCATGTAACAGCCCCATTGATTTGCTCTGCCGGCAGTAAATATCTGTTTAGCTTCTGCTTTACCATTTCACTTTGGAAAAGGGCGCTCACGTTGTTCAGAGGAACTCCACAAACCAGGAACTCGGCAAATAAAGGTCCTTTGTCGGTGTCAATGAGGTATCCCTTTCCAGGTTGAGGGGTGATTTTTTTGACCAGGCGGCGGTAAAGCATCTGGCCATTTTGCTGCTCCAGGTATTGCACCACGTGTTCATTCAGCTGGCGCAACCCACCAGGCAGGTAGTAATTGCCATATTGGGTGTAACATAGCGCGGTGGCCCCGAAGAGAACATTTACCTCTTGGTGGTAGTTCTGGGCCGTGATGAGCAACTGCTGGTCTACAAATTCTACGAACCGGTGATTCTCTAGGAGTCCGTACTTATCTAGGAGGTCCCGCATGTTCTGGAAAGCCATCGGCACCAAACCAAATTGTTCCCACCGAACAGATTTAACAGCCTGCCACAAGTCTGAAAAGGAACTGAACGGAAAGCTTAACTGCCGCAAAGAGGTGCGCCACACCTTCTGGCTGATGCCGTAACAGGTTTTCCAAAAACCCCGCTGTCCTTTTTCCCCAAAAACTCGCTCCGCCTCTTTTATCCAATCCTCCATATTTTGAAACCGGGTGATTAGTGTGCCGTCTGTGAGGCGCACCTGCATGGGAACCTCCAGCGGGATGAGTGGCAACGAAAGATTAAGCTGGTCTGCCAGATACCGCACCGGCATGTGTTCATCAAGCCCCACCAAGGTGGTAGCGCCGGTCTCAAACCAGTAACCTTTTCGTTTGTAAGAAGAGGCACAGCCGCCCGGATAATTGTTCTGCTCCAAGACCACTACCTGCAGACCTGCCTTCGCCAGCAATGCCGCCGCTGTGAGCCCCCCGAAACCCGAGCCGATTACCGCTACCTGAACGTGTTTTGCCTCCATGTACAGCATGAACCAAATCAAGTTAGTTTTGTTGCGGTGCTGGTCATTTCAAGCGTTCTTTGCGGCATGGAAAAGAAAAGAATCAGTGTGATGGGCTGCGGCTGGCTGGGTCTCCCTTTGGCCCAGGAACTGGTAAAACAAGGCACCCAGGTGAAAGGCTCCACCACCACGCCAGCCAAAGTAGAGGTGCTCCGGTCCGCCGGAATTGAGCCGTTTTTGCTCTCTTTTCCCGAAAACAGCTCTAAAACGGATCTGCAGGATTTCTTAACTGCCGATGTGTTGGTCTTCAACCTACCCCCTTCCCGATCTGCCAGTGAACAAAGTTCTTATGAAGACCTCCTGCAAAAGGTCTTAGTCGCGGCGCCGGCTTCCTTAGAGGTGATTTTTGTCTCTTCCACCTCGGTGTACCCAGACCTGAACCGGGAGGTACAGGAAGCGGATGCTGTAGCCTCGCCGGACGCATCTTCCCTGATGCTTAGGTGTGAGTTCCTGGTGCAGCAATCCTTCGCTGATTCCACGATCGTACGTTTTGGGGGGTTGATGGGCAGTTCCCGGCACCCCGGCCGGTTCCTGGCTGGTAAAACCGAGGTTCCGCAGCCAAATGGCCCGGTTAACATGATCCACCTGGCAGATTGCGTGGGCTTGCTCCTGGGGATCATCCAACAAGAGAAATGGGGATTTACCTTCAATGCCTGCGCTCCGGAACATCCCACCCGAAAAGAATTCTACACCCAAGCCGCTCGGCAACTGGGCCTAACTCCTCCTTCTTTTGCCTCCCAGGGTGAGGAAAAATTCAAAATCATCAACAGTGATTTTATCCGGCAGGTATTAAATTATACTTTCTTGTTCCCAGATCCACTGGATTGCCTTTCAGCTCCTAACTTTTAGCATTCAGGCTGTCTGACCTAAACTAATGGGTGCCGTTTTTTGTCTAATTTTGTAGAAGTAAGCGAAAAACAGATGCAAGAGACAGTTGTCATTATTGGAGGAGGCGCGGCAGGTTTCTTCGGGGCCATTACCTGTGCCGAGGCCAACCCCCACCTGCGGGTTATTTTACTGGAAAAGACAACTAAGCTGCTTTCAAAGGTGCGGGTTTCCGGTGGCGGACGCTGCAACGTAACCCATGCCTGCTTCCAGTCCTCTGCTTTTTCACTGCACTACCCCAGGGGCCAGAAAGCCCTGAAAAAACTACTGCCTTCCTTTGGGGCGCAGGATACCGTGACCTGGTTTGAAAACCGCGGGGTGAAACTCAAAACCGAAGCCGATGGCCGCATGTTTCCGCAGTCAAACTCTTCAGAAACCATCGTGGACTGCCTGGTGCAATCGGCCAGAAAAGCGGGGGTGGAAATAAGGACTGGTCTGGGGGTGAACGAAATCCAGGTACAAGAAGAAAGCCCTCCGCAAAAAAAGTTTGCTCTGCAACTGAGCAATGGCGAAAGCATTACAGCCTCCAGGATATTAGTAGCCACCGGCGGTAATCCCAAACCAGAGAATTACGGGTGGCTCCTGAAACTGGGCCATACCATTGAGTCACCGGTTCCTTCGCTTTTTACCCTGAACGTTCCTTCCTCTCCTTTCAAAGACTTGCAGGGAGTGTCCGTGCCCAAGGCGAAAGTGAAACTAACCGGCCAAAAATTGGAGACCGAAGGACCTTTGCTCATCACCCACTGGGGCCTGAGCGGTCCGGCGGTATTGCGTTTCTCGGCTTGGGGCGCTAAGGTCATGCATGGCCTGGCTTACACCGGCACTGCCCTGGTGAACTGGGTACCGGATTTCACCGAGGATCAAGTGCGCCAGCAGATCCTACAGCAACGTCAGAACTCCCCTAGAAAAACCGTGTTCACCAACGCGCTCTTCAACCTTCCCAATCGGCTTTGGCAACGGCTCTGCGAATTGGCCGAGGTCCCCGAGACGGTGAAATGGTCTGAACTGGCGGGCAAAGCGCAAAACAAGTTGATTGAGCTTTTGCTCCGCACGCCTTTTGAGGTGAAGGGAAAGACTACTTTTAAAGAGGAGTTTGTGACCTGTGGAGGAATTAAGCTGGAGGACCTTCATTTGGAGCGGATGGAAAGCCGCCTGGTTCCTGGACTTTTCTTCGCGGGCGAAGTCGTGGATATTGATGGTATTACCGGTGGGTTTAACTTTCAGGCGGCTTGGACGGGAGGATTTCTAGCCGGAAAGGCTATGGCGCAAGCAGCTTAGGTTACCTTTTTGGCTTTTGTTAGGCGGAGCTTTCTACTTTTATAGCTTTACTTCTTTCGAAGTCTTTTCACTAATGGCATTTCTGGACTAGTAGTCCGCTTGTGCTGGCGAAGGACCGCAGTTTGCGTTAGCTCATAAGCCTTATATGTTTCATCGGTGGTCTCCGTGCGCTCACGGCCGCGAGGCCCCGCCTTCCGGCCTCGCGCTGCGCCAGCTTCCTTTGCTCCCTTACGGTCGCAATGCCTCACGGCACCGGAACCTGACAAGGCGCTCCACCGAAAGGCTGGAATTGGGAATTCGCTAGCGGGAACGTCTCAGACCTCGCAGCGTCCGGAGGTCCTGCGAGCGTCTTCTATTTTTGACATGGTTCAAGTCTGTGACTTGGACCTGCAATGACCGGCAGTTTGCAACTGCCGTGAGGTACTACTCTCATAAACACATCTAGCCTGCTCTTTTTCAGTTCCATAGCTTTTCCCGGCACTCACGTTTTTCCAGCGTCTTTTCCCTTGGTACGGCAAAGAAACATGTTTTCACCAACTGGTTCACGCCTTCTAACATTACCAGAAATTGTAGAGACTAGGCACCGCCTTGTCTCCCAAAGTTCATCACGCTACTAACTGAAACAACAAAAAGGGCACCCATGAGAGGTGCTTTATATTATCGTTGTTCGCCAATCTTAATATCCTGCCTGCTGTTGTTGGTGTTTTCAAAAACAACCACAAAGTTTACTCTTAATTTAGCCTCAACCTTTTGCTTATTCCAATCTAGTCCTATATAGCGGCTATTTTCCTAAAACCTGATCTAAAACGTTGAGGTAGGGGCAAAAAAAATCGCGGTCTCTTCTGGACCGCGATTTTTTTAAAACAGATACTAAACCCTTTATTAACTTTTAAGCTCTGTCCCTCATTTAAACGGAGGGTCTGTAGCCAGGGTTACAGTATTGGGAATTTTTTTTTAGAAATCTCTTCTTTTTCTTTCCCGGAAGCCGCCGCCGCTGTTTCCGCGGTCACGGTCTCCTCCGCCGAAGCTTCTGCCACCGCGGTCACCGCCACCGTAGCTTCTTCCGCCACGGTCGCCACCGCGGTCTCTGTCGCCACCGTAAGAACGGCCGCCACGATCGCCACCACGGTCTCCGCCGTAGCCGCCTCTGCTTCCTCCGCGGTCGCCGCCGCGGTCACGGTCTCCACCACCGCCGCGGTTGAAAGGTCCATCGTAGAATTTCTTTCTAGGACGGTCTTCCAGTTCCTGCAGCTCACGGCCACCTTCGGCTGGATCCATGTTTTTCTTCTCGGCTTTCTGGAACTTCACGGTCATGCCGTTGATTTCAGTAACCGCTAAGCGCTCCAGAATCTCAGAAGTGTACTCGGTTGGTACCTCAATAAAGCTGAAACGGTCATACAAATCTATGTCACCTACTTTGCCGCCCGGGATGCTGGTGTTATCTGTGAGGATATCTACCAGGTCTTTGGGGTGCAGACGGTCTTTCTTGCCCAAGGTCACGAACAAACGGTCGAAACCTGGTTTAGGACCACCTTTGCCTTCAGCGGCCTCGGCGCTCTTTTCTTTGTTCTTGGTGTCTTTCATCACCAGTTTCAACAAAGCTGCGGCAATGTCAATGGTGGTGAAATCCTGATCCACAAGGCGTTCAATTTTAAGGATGTGCTTAGATAAGCCACCTTTCTGAATAACCTCTTTCACCTGATCCAACACCAAGGTGGTGCGCACTTCGGCCACGTCCTCGTAGGTAGGAACGTTCTGACGAACGATCTTGGCTTTGGTGAAGCGCTCAATGTCGCGCAGTTTGTACAGGTCACGACCCGCTACAAACGAGAACGCTTTTCCTGATTTACCGGCACGGCCAGTACGCCCGATGCGGTGTACGTAGTTTTCTTCGTCCTGTGGCAGGTCATAGTTGATCACGGCCTCCACGTTGTCCACGTCAATACCGCGGGCAGCTACGTCAGTGGCCACCAGGATTTCCAGGGTACCCGCTTTGAACTTAGTCATCACGTTGTTCCGCTGGTTCTGGTTCAGGTCACCATGCAAACCATCGGCGAAGTAGCCACGGGCCTGCAGGTTGCTCACCAGCTCGTCTACCATGCGTTTGGTATTACAGAAGATGATCACCACTTTGAAATTGTACATGTCAATGAGGCGAGTGGTTACTTCCATCTTGCCGCCGCTGCGTACTTCAAAGTAGATCTGCTCAATGTTGGTTACGGTCAGCTGCTGCTGGGTCACCTTCACCACCTCTGGGTTGGTCTGGTACTTGCGCGTCAGCTCCATGATGGGCTTACTCATAGTAGCAGAGAAGAAGATGGTCTGACGATCTTCCGGCATGTGGCTCAGCACGAACTCAATGTCCTCTCTGAAACCCATGTCCAGCATTTCGTCGGCCTCATCAAGAATGATCTTCTTGGTGTTCTCCAACTGCAGGGTTCCCCGCTCAATATGGTCCATCACGCGACCGGGCGTCCCGATCACGATCTGTACCCCTTGTTTGAGGGCGCGTAACTGGCGCTCATAGGGCTGACCTCCATAGATAGGCACTACGCTGATGCCTTTTTTGTATTTAACCAGTTTTTGGATCTCTTCCGATACCTGAATGGCCAACTCGCGGGTGGGGCACAGGATCAGAGCCTGCACGTCACGGTTGTTTGGGTCAATGGCCTCAATGGTAGGGATAGCGAAGGCAGCCGTTTTACCGGTACCTGTCTGGGCCTGACCAATAACGTCACGACCTTCCAGCAACACCGGAATAGCGGCGGTCTGGATGGGGGAAGCTTCTTCGTAACCTAAATCCACGATCGCACGCTGGATTTCTTCCGATAGAGGAAGCTCCTGGAATTTAATTCTTTCCATCAATTATTATGTATGATATATAAATGCAATACACCTGCCCTAGGGTATTCGTCATTTATCAAGATTTCGTTGCGGGAATCCGCACAGAGGATTGCTTGAGAAGTGCCTTATTGCCAAAAATGAGACCAAACGGAGTCTCGGCGTGTATTGTGGTGCAAAGGTACGCAAAAAAATAGTCACGTCCTAATATATAAAAGAAACCGGCCAATATAACGCAAAAAGTTGAAGGCCTATTTTATTGATATCATATATTATGGCTTTTTACTGAAAATTGGGCAGAAAAATGGGATTAGTTTGCTGGCTTTGAAAAGGAATGGAAGGATCTGCTTGGATAATCACTCCTATTACAGGGGCAATGCCAGATTAAACAACTTTGGTCTTATGCTTAAGTTGCAGCTACGGAAAAGTATGCTTTTAAGGCTATTGCCTCACGGCAGTTGCAAACTGCCGGTCATTTTAGGTCCAAGTCGCAGACTTGAACCATGTCATAGTATTTAGAAGACGCTCGCAGGACCTCCGGACGCTGCGAGGTCTGAGGCGTTCCTGCCGGTGCATTCCTTTATCCAGCCTTTCGGTGGAGCGCCTTGTCAGGTTCCGGTGCCGTGAGGCATTGCGACCTTAAGGGAGCAAAGGAAGCTGGCGCAGCGCGAGGCTGGAAGGCGGGGCCCCGCGGCCGTGAGCGCACGGAGCCCAGATGCAACAACCAGCTTATAAACCCACCCAAACAGCAGCGCCACGCCAGCGAAAGCGGACTACGCACGCACGACAAAACAATCCAAGAACAAAAGGAGAAATCAGCAGAAGAGATCTGCTTGTGTAATCATCCCCCTAACCCATTAAAAGGAAGACTCTCTCCAAAAGTAGATTTCCGTTTAGAGCCTTAAATCCACAAAGCACCATTAAAACACTAACTCTGGAGCTTATCTTGAATTCAGCGCTGGCGCTACATAATTCCCTAAAACACTCTCCCGCTCATCAATGGCCATGACTCGCATCTGTTGGGGATCATAAGGTTGCAGCACTTCATACCACTGGCGTTCCTGCAAGCGGTTATTGAGCCAGATGTCCTCGCTTTGGGGCGAGAGGATAACGGGCATACGGTCGTGGTAAGGCATAACGGCGCTGTTGGCCTGAGTGGTGATGATACTGAAGTAAGGCACCAGTTCTCCGGTATCGGGGAGCAGGCTTTCGCGCCAGAGACCGGCCAACCCAAAGGGTTCTTCGTTTTTAAGCGTGAACCGGTATTTCTGTTTTTGGGGCTTGGCTTTTTTGGCCCGGCTTTTCTCCTCTTTGCTTCTGATGGGGTTACCAAACAAGTCTAAGCCAAGGTCTGGCAGCGGAGAAGGCGTGGGTTCTTCTGGTTCTTCCTCCAGTTCTTTCCATTCGAAGAATCCGTCAATGGGGATGATGCACCGGTGGTTGGGCAACAGCGCCCGGAACCGCGGAATGCGCAGCAGATTTTCTTGCCTTACATTGAAGGGAAAGGTAGGCTTGCCATCTGGTTCTTTCTCCGGCGAGGCCCAGGTAGCCATGATCGCTTTTTCGGCATCGGGGATGATGACCGGCAGTTTCTGGGAAGGCCGGGCATCAAAATTCGGCTCAAACACCAGTCCTTCCAATTTGGATGAAAACCGGTGTTCCTGGGGTACTTTCTTCTTGCTCACTGAGTATCGGCCACACATAAGCTTTGGGTTTAAGGCTCAACAGATAAGGAAATATACGCTTTTGCGGGTGCATTGGCAAAGAAGCAGACCTTACAAGCACCTATCTCCCTGCCGGTCAATGCATTTTGTTTAAGGGCTCTTTTTATAAAATCAGGCTTTAAACAGAACAGAGGCGAGAAGAAAGCCCAAAAAACCATTAGCACTCCAGGCTTAGCCAAACATTGTGCATCTTCGTGGTTCAGGAATTCCGTTTAACGTTTCTATGAACCAATTTGTCTCCCGAGATGCCGCTGCCCAGGTGCTGCAGAATATAAAGGACTTGGCCTTGCGAGCCACCTATGACTATGAAAAGCACCGGGTGATACTTTTAGACGATAAAGGAGACGAGCAGGTGTTTTTCAGGCTGCCCATCACCCTGCCGCCCCTAAAGCAGGATCTCACCCCTAGTACAGACAAGCCGCTACAGTACGTGATACTGCTCATCCAGGCGGGTAACTGCGCGATGGGATTATTTAGAAACGGCGTGAACCTGAACCACAAGGTGTTCCGGTCTTACATGGTCCGGAAGAAGCAGGGTAAGAGCCAGATCAAATACCTGAAGACGAAGGGCAAATCACGGGCGGGCTCCCGGGTGCGGCTGGGCGAAACGGCAGAGTTCTTCGAGAACATCAACGGACGATTGCAGGACTACTTTGACGACCTTGAAATTCACCGCATCGCGCTGAGCTGCTCCAAAACGCTGCTACCCTTTCTGTACGACGCCAAAGTGCCCACCCCGTTTGGGAAACGCGATGAACGTATCTTCAAAATCCCGAAGCACATCCACACGCCCATTTACGAGGTGATGATGAACGCCAACAGGTTTTTGCTTAGAGGCGAACTGATTTTCGAGCCCAGTAACCAGGATCTCATCCAGCAACTGCTTCCGGAAGGTTATGGCCAGGAAGAACTGGAGGACGACTTACCTGAGGAGGATTATGAAGACGATGACTTTTATGGAGAAGATGACTTTGAGGAGTACGGATAACCCTTTGTTACTTTCTCCTCAAGCCGTTCACCCAAGACGTTTTACAGCCACTTCTTTCGCTTAAAGTACCATAGGAACGCCAGTGAGGAGATTACCATCATAATTAATGCAAACGGGTACCCTCCTACCCATTCCAACTCTGGCATTACTTTGAAGTTCATGCCGTAGATGCTGGCAATTAAGGTGGGTGGCATGAACACCACGGTCATTACCGTGAAGATCTTGATGACCTGGTTTTGCTCAATGTTCACCAAACCCAGGAACGTGTTCTGCAGGTACTCCAGACGCTCAAAGCTGAACTGGGTATGCTGCAAAAGCGAGTTAATGTCTTTGATGATGGTGCGCAGACGTTCTTTCTCGGGTTCTTCCACGGCGTAGCTACGCAAAAGGGAGGATACCAGACGCTGCTTATCCACGATGCTCTCCCTGATAAGGATGGTATTTTCCTGGAGCTCGGTGATCCTGATCAGGATTTCCTCCTCAATGGACTGCTCTTTCACCAGGCGTTTACTCACCACGTTGGTGGTGCGGGTGAGCAACTCAATAAAGTCGGCGTCATAGTCAATCTGGGTTTCCAGAAGCAGAAGCCAGATCTGAATGGCCTTGGTGGTGGTGCTCCGGAAGGTCTTCATCTTGCGCACCGTCTCCCCGAAGGACTTCATCTCGGTGCGGCGCAGGGTGAACAGGATCTCGTTCTTCAGGATAAAGGAAACCTGGCGGGTGATGTAGGAACCCTCCTGGTGCATGACAAAGGCACTGTTGGCCTCAAAGATGTTATCATCCTCAAAGTAACGCGAGGAACTCTCAATCTCGGCGGCCTCCTGCTGGGTGAAGAACTCAATGCCAAACTCCTCCTCCACCAGGCGCTGCTCATGGTCAGTGGGCGACTGCAGGTCTATCCAGATAATGCGTCCTTTCTCCGGGTCATGGAAGCTCTCTGGGTTTTTCTCCCAATGTATCTCTCCCCCTTTTATATAGAAGCCTCTAATCATCTCTGCTCTCCTAGATTTAACCCGCGCCTGCCAAGCCCAAACCCGGTTTTATTCTGGATGCAAACTTATAGAATATTGTTTGCATGCCTACTATCTATCACCTCTGCTATTGCTTTAAAAAAGCTGTTTTAAGGGCATTTTTAAGCAATTCACCAAAGAGTACAGTTGCCTTTATTCTCAACCGCAACAAGAAGTAGGTCATTGTCTTCTGCAATCTTGCCCTCTTCTACGCCAAAGGCCTTTCACTGAATATGGAAACATCTTTTTTCCAGGATAAAAGTGCCTCCAAGGGCATTCAGCACATCTGCTCTCCTATTGCAATAGTTTTTCTACTAATTCATTAGGAGTTCTCCTAACTTATTAGTAGTATTGATTAAACAATTACCATTATGCAGAAACTAGGGAAAAGGGAAGAGCAGATCATGCAGATCATCTGGCGGTTAGAGAAAGCCTTCATCAAGGATATCATTGACGCGCTGCCAGAACCAAAACCGCACTACAACACCGTGGCCACCATGGTGAAGATCCTGGACGAAAAAGGCTTCCTGCGCTCAGAGAAAGTAGGCAACACCCTGCAGTACACGCCGCTGGTGCCCCTGGCCGAGTACCGTACCCAGGATGTGGCCAGCATCAAGCAGAAATACTTCGGGAATTCCTTCTCAAAGATGATCACCCATTTTGCGAAGGAAGAAAACCTCTCTGATGCTGAGTTAGACGAGCTTATCCAGATCATCAAATCCAAGAAATCATCCTAAATTCTGAAAGCCATGATAGAATACCTCCTCAAAGTTTCTTTCGTGATTGGCGTGGTTTTCCTGTTCTACAAGACAGTGCTGCAGCAGGAAAGCTTTTTCTCTACCAATCGGATGTACCTGCTGTGCGGCATCACGCTGGCATTTGCCCTACCTTTTGTCACGCTGCCTAAACTGGTAGACAACCAAGGGTTTATCTCGGAGGCGCTTAAAGTGACCCAGACGGCCGAGGCTGAAGCCGCGTCTGTTTTGCGCCCGAAATCTGAAAATCAGGCTCAAAACAGGTTAAGCACCGGGAAAGAAAACGTGGCTCCCAACCGGGAAACTGCACCCGAGGAGGTACTCAGCCCAAGACAACCGGTTGTAACGGCTACCACTCCTACCGTCGAGGTTGAAGCACCCACCACCTGGGTTTTCTGGCTTGTGTTGCTGTACCTGTTCGGGGTGGCGGTCTGTGGACTCAACCTGCTGTTCCAGGTCGCGGGCACCCTATGGAAAGCCATTCGTAGCCAAGACCGCATTGAAGACGGCGACTACGTGATTGTGAATGTAGAAAGCAAACAAGCTCCCTGCTCCTTCTTCAAGTACATCTTCATTCACCCAGACGACTATGACTTTGAGACCTATGAGCAGATCATCGCGCACGAAAAAATTCACGTGCGGCAGAACCACACCCTTGACTTGCTTTTAGCAGAGGTGGCCGTTACCCTGCTGTGGTTCAACCCTTTCATGTGGTATTTCAAAAAAGAGGTTGAAAAAAACCTGGAGTACCAGACAGATGCCCTGCTGCTGGAGAAAGAACAGGTAAGCAAAACCCAGTACCAGTTCAACCTGCTGCAGATTGCCTGCCCCAACAAGCCACTTTCCATCACCACCAACTATAACCAGTCACTTCTCAAACAACGCATATTCATGATGAACGCCAAGAAATCTACCCCGCATGCCTTCTGGAAATACTCCTTCCTGGCGCCGCTGTTCTTCGGGACGCTGCTGTTGTTGAACAAGCCTGCCACAAGCCAAACCATTCTGGATGAAGTTTCAGACGCCTACACTGCCGTGACCAGCAGAATGCCACAGGTTCCCTTGCTGTCATCTGACCCAGCACCTCTAAGCAGCCCTGAGGCAGAACCTTCGCCGCTCCCCGGGGGACAAAAATCCATCCTGACAGATGAAAACCTGCCGCCGCATCCTGGCAATCCGCAGGCCGCTGAATCTGTCCTGGAAGCAGGTAATCCGGGCAACAACCTCCCCGCGCCTCCCAAACTCAGGAACCGAATGAACATCATCGGCAGCGCCGATATGACTGAAGGTTTCTGGTACGGCCACGCCAACCAAAACGAGTACTGCCTGGACCTGAGAGGCAAAACCAATACCTCTAACTGGAACATCTCCCGGTGCTACCCTAAAAACGCCTTCTCCAAACAAGGCGACAACGTGTACCAGATCACCCGCGATGCGGGAACGCTGAAACTAACCGGCAACCTATCTGAGGAGGTAAGCCAGGGCAAATACGTCTTCACCCAGGATGATAGTTTTAGAGATTACCTGTTTAAGAAAGGCATTGCCAACCCTGAGGATAACTTCCTTTTCCACCTTTTCCTGGGGGATGTGAACAAAAAGTACGTCGATTTCCTGAAGTCCACCTATAACGATGTAGACGGTGACCGCCTGCAGGAAATTGCCATTCACGGCATCACCATGGACGCTTACCAGAATTACCTGGCTATGTTCAAGAAACACAGCGACAAGAAACCTTCCATGGAAGACGTGATCTCCGCCAGAATCCACGGCATCACCCAGGAATATGTGCAGCAACTGCAGGAAATGGGCTTCAAAAACCTTTCCATGGACAAGATGATGGAGGCCAAAATCCACGGCGTAACCCCGGCCTACGCAGACGGGCTCCGGAAAGCTGGGTTCAATGATCTTTCCATTGATAAACTCATTGAGGCAAAGATCCACGGCATCACTCCTTCCTACCTGACCGAAGTAAAATCCATGGGCTTCGGGGACTTTACCCTGGACAAATACATCCAACTGAAAATCCACGGCATCAATGCCGCCTACGTGAAGGACCTGAAATCAGCGGGGTTCAACAACCTGAGCCTGGACAAAGTGGTGGATGCCAAAATCCATGGGGTGAACGCCAAGGCCGTGGAAGAGCTGAGAGCATACGGCTTCAAAGACCTGTCTTTAGACAAGTACATGGAACTGAGAATCCATGGCGTCAACAAAGTCTATTTGGATGATCTAGCCAATGCCGGTTTCAAAAACCTGCCAGCGGACAAAGCCATTGAGGCCAAAATCCACGGGGTCAACAGCGACTTCATCAAAAAAGCCAGCCAAGAAGGCTACAACCTCAAAACCCTTGACGAATACATCAACGTGAAGATTATGGGCATGGCCCGCAGATCAAAACGCGACTAAGTACAATAAATTTAATGGCAGTAAATGCAGGCAGGTGTTTTGAGGCTGATTTTGAAGAAGCAGGCTTAAAGATCAGCCTCAAAAGGCTGGCAATAGGCCACCTGCACTAAGTGTGCCATGGTGATAACACCAACAGGGGTTGGCGTTTCTTAAAGGTATAACTAAAGAAAGTAGAGGTTTTGCATGTGGACGTCTTTTCGGGTAGCTGCGGGTTATTGCGGAGGACCCGCCGGGGACAAGGCATGCCTTGTCTCTACATGATCAGGTACTCCGAGAAGACACCACAATCACCTGTTTCCTGCGACAGGCCTGGGCGAAGGCCTACAGTGAGGCCGAGGCCCGGCCTGCCGCACGGATGAACTGTTCAACCAGTAATGGCCTGCATTAGCTATGGAACAGAGGACGGCAGCGGGGTGGTACCCTTACTGAAGAAAAGACTGGTTGAGCGTCAGCGAGTTTCTTTTCTTCTTGATTCTTTTGGTTACTTTTCTCATCAAGGAGAAAAGTGACAAACGCCCGCAGACCGCGGCTGCAGCTAAGAGCCTTGGTAAGAAAAGAAGTAGGAAGTATAGGCAGAAGAAAGAGTGTCACGGAAGTAAACCCTTGCCATAGTCGTTTGAGGCTAACGCCTCACTGCAGTTGCAAACTGCAGACCATGGTAGGTCCATGTCACAAACTTGAACCAGGAAAGAGAAGAAAACGGATCACCGTACCTTAACACAATACAGTTTTTAAGCTTTATACCTCTTTTTCATAAAACAACCCGAAAACAAGAAGACAAGTTATTTGCACTTATTCCTTTAGAAAATATAACCAGCATTAAATCACCAAAAAGAACTCTCTTACCCTAATTGTCTAAAAAAAATATTAGCGCCCATGCAACTGATGAAATAAACCGGTGTCTTTAGAATACAAATAGCCGGTCTCATCAAAATCTAAATAAACTACAACTCTAGCTTATGAAAAAAAGATACCTCTTTTTTATGGGGCTGCTATGCCTATGCCTAAACTTTTTGGTGGAGGTGAAAGCACAGACAAACCCTGGTATAACACCTGCCACTACTGCTCAGAGCCCTGGAAAAATCTCCGGGGTGGTGACTGATTCCATAACCGGAAAACCAGTGCAGTACACTACGGTTTCTCTCCTGCGGAAAGGTTCCACCACCTCGCTGGACGGTACCCTTACCGATGCCCAAGGCCGTTTCACTTTTGCCGGGATAGCTGCCGGGGAGTACAGTTTGGCGTTCAGCTTTATTGGGTATGAGGCGGTTTCCAGGCACAACATCGTTCTTACAGATCAGAAACCCGAGGTTCATGTGGGCACGATAAAGCTGAAGGTAGCGGCTACCAAGTTGAAGGAGGTCACAGTGCAGGGTTTACGGCCTACCATTACCCAGGAAGCTGACAAAATGGTAGTGAGCGTGCAGGGCACGGCCTTGGCGGCCGGTAGAACCGCCTATGATGTGCTCACGCGGGCACCCGGCGTTTTCATTGACCAGGAAGGAAACATCCAACTCAACGGCCGGTCTGGCGTGACGGTTATGTTGGACGGCAAACTCACGTACCTATCTGCGCGGGATTTGCGGTCTTTACTGGAGGGCATGCCCGCCGAGAACCTCAAGAACATAGAAATCATCACCAACCCTTCGGCGAAGTTTGACGCGGAAGGCTCCTCTGGTATTCTGAACATTAACCTGAGGAAGAACGAGGTGCAGGGCATGAACGGCAGTATTTACGGCGGCTCTACGTATAACTTCAAGCAGGTGGGCTTCACGCTAGGCAGTACCTTCAACTATAAAACCGGCCCCTGGAATTCGTTCCTGAACCTGGACGTGGCCCGGCGTGTGGGTGGCCGCGAAGCCACTTTTACCCGTGTTTTTTACGGCGAGCAGAACACCACGTATTTTGACCAGGTGGCCACCGGAAACTTCGAGGTGCAGGGTCCGCCGGCCGTGCGGCTGGGCACCGATTATAACCTCACCGATAAGCACAGCATCGGCTTCATGACCTACTTCAACACGAACAAGCTGCATGGAGACTTCCTTACTGATACGTACATTGGCGGGGCTCCTAATGCAGCCACGCAGTACATCGATGCCAATAATTACAATACCAACCGGTTCACCAACTTTACCACCAACCTGCACTACCTAGGCAAACTGGATACCGCCGGCACTACCCTATCGGCGAACCTGGACTTTGTGCGGATCACGAACCGCGGCGATGCCAACTTCTACAACTACTATTTTGACCTCACCGGCACCAAGCGCGACAGCATAGACTTCCTCTACACCGATACGCCCAACGGTTACAACATTTACTCTGCGAAGGTAGATTACAGCCACCCGTTCTCCAGGGGTCGCAAAGTGGAGTTCGGGGCCAAAGCCAGCCGGGTAGCCTCAGACAATGACTCGCGCTTCTACTTCAACAACTCAGAGGCTCTGGTTCTGGACCCAAGACGCACAAACCATTTCATTTACGACGAAGACATCTATGCGCTGTATGCTAATTGGAGCAGCAAGTTAGGCGAGCGGTACAGCATTCAGGCGGGTTTACGAGCCGAGCAGACCGTTTCCCGGGGCGAGTCCCTCACCTATGACCAGGTGAACAAACGCGACTACCTGGATTTCTTCCCCAGCTTGTTCCTGCAGCAGAAGGTGAGTGAGAACTACCAGATCAACTATAGCTACAGCCGCCGGTTGCAGCGCCCCAACTACGGGAACCTGAATCCGTTCATCGCCTATCGTGACCCTTACACCTACTGGCAGGGAAATCCCGGTCTGCGGCCCCAGTACACCCACGCTTTCGGGGTAACCCAGACGTTCAAGAAAGATTACTCGCTGGTGGCCAATTACCAGCTGATCAGAGACGTGATGGCCGAGATCCCAATCCTAGATGTAGAACGGGCGCTCACCATCTATACCATCGGCAACGTAGATGATGGCCATAACCTCAGCCTCACCGCCAACATCCCCGTGAAAATTATGAAGAACTGGGATACCCAGAATACCGCACTAGTAACCTATAGCAAATACATGACCATGGTTGGCGAACAAAAAGCCACCAATGACCAGGTGTTCTACTCCTTTCAAACAAACCACAACCTGCTGCTGCCGGCCAAACTGAAAATGGAGATCAATGCGGGTTATCGTGGTCCGGCCGCCTATGGTTTGTACGAGGTCTATAGTCAGTGGTGGGTAAACGTGGGCTTCAAGAAAAGCTTCCTGGATGACAAGCTGGACCTGAGCGTGAATGCCAATGACATCTTCAAAGGTCAGCGCATCAAGGTGGGAACCATTGGCCGCAACATCAATGAATTTGACCAGTATTTCCGGGCCCGAAGCGTGGGCATCAACCTGCGGTATAATTTCAGCCGAGGCGCCAAATTTGATCCTAAACGCCAAAACAGTATTGATGAAGTAAACCGCACTTAGGGGTAGTAGTCTAAAAACACCCAATAAAACGCCTGCTACTTTCTTTTAGAAGCAGGCGTTTTTTATTGTATTAAGGAGAACCTCAAAAATTATTTAGAGATAAATAACCACTCATATTTCTCAAACCGACAATGACTTACATCTTTAGCAAGAACAATCTCTTCAAGCCCTAATACCTTTATCCCCTTATTTCCGTTTTCCTAATCGTATTCTTCAACTTAATTAAAACCGGCCAGCGGCTGAGGCAAAACTGTTCCTCCAAGCACGGCCTTGCAAATGTCAGAGGGCCAAAGAGGTTTTAATCTTATATTGCAGCATGTTTGCGAATGAACTACGGCTGGGCAACATAATTCTGGAAGCGGGCAAACCAGTTGCCCTGGATGCTCCCAGATTGATTTCTATCCTGAGCGGCGACGGGTCGGCTTTTGAACCTATGCCCCTCACGGAGGAATGGCTGTCTGGTGCCTCCTATAACCCCCTGGAGCACGAGTTCACCTTCCCGCAGCTAAGCCAGTGGGCCCTTGACCCCGAGTATAAAGAGATTGTCTTCAACGGCGGCTACATTGCCACCAGCGCCCCGGTAGAATACGTGCACCAACTCCAGAATTTCTTCTTCGTGATGACCGGCGAGGAATTGCCCCTTCCGCTGGAATCGTTCCAATAAAAAACGGCCCCAAAACACGTACTTCGTTTCAGGGCCGTTTTGTCTACATCTGCCTAGAAACAGAATAAAGGCAGCTCCCTAAAAGCTTTTCCTTAGTGCCGGGCTGCTTTCTCGGCTTCTTCTAAACCAGCTTCGGTGAGGCGGCAGAACAGGCTCATGTCTGGGGCGTGGTCAATCTGCACCAGTTTTTTAATCTGCAAATCCCGCATTTCCTGCTCAATCTCCCCTAGTGACAAGCCCGGGGTTTGCTGTGAAACAGCTGCGGCATTTATTGGCCAGCCCGTTTTACTTTCCTGGTCTTTCACCAGGGCATACATTGCTTTCAGAATTCTGCTTTCCTTTGCCATCGTTTATCTTTTTGTTGAACCTTGTCTTACGTTATAAGCCGAGGTGATGAAAGAGCATCGGCTGTTCTGAGGATGTACGGAAAAGGCTAAAGGAAGTACTACCCGCCACAGTGGTTCAATGCAAACAAGGAGAAAGCCACGTCAAAAAGGCTCCCGCGTTTTAAGCCTGTTTTTTGGAAAACAGACCCAAAACACAGGAGCCTTGAATTTGGAGCGAATCAGAGAAACGGAATAAAGAAATCAATCCATCCTCAGGTTTTTCACTGGGTTGAGGGTGGCGGCTCTGAGGGCCTGGTAACTGACGGTAAGGAAAGCAACCACCCCGGCCAATATCACCGCGGCCCCAAATACCCATAGCGGAATATCAATGCGGTAAGCGAAATCCTGGAGCCACTTGCTCATGGCATACCAGGCCAAAGGCATGGCAATCACCGCAGCAATCAGTACCAGTTTCAGGAACTCCTTGGACAGCAGGGTGACAATGGAAGAAGTCTCCGCTCCAAGGATTTTCCGGATGCCGATTTCCTTTTTCCGGCGCTCAGCCGCGTAAGCCGCTAACCCGAACAGTCCCAGGCAACCTACGAAAATGGCCATGCCGGTAAAGATCCAGAGCAGCGTTCTCAGCTTGTCCTCAGCCTTGTACATCACCTCAAAGTTATCGTCCATGAACTTGTACTCCACCGGGTAGTCGGGTGAGAAATTGTCCCAAACTGCTTTCACGTGGTTGATGGCCCCGGCCACGTTGCCGCCTTTCATCTTCACGGCCACTTTCCAGTTGGCGCCCGGGAAAATCTGCAGGATGGCGGGGTCTACTTTGTCAAAAAGACTCTTGAAATGGAAGTCTTTCACCACGCCAATCACCTCGCCTTTTTTGGTGGAGTCCTTCCGGGTGGCTCCCCAGATAGGCCATTCCATTTTCTGGCCCAGGGCTTTCTCCGGGGTCCCGAATCCCAGTTCCTTCACCGCGGTTTCATTGATCACGAAAGCCGCGTCTTTGTCGGTTGGGTGGTCTTTTGATAGCCAGCGGCCTGCCTGCATTTCCAGCCCCAGGGTTTTGATGTAATCATAGTCTACCATCAGGTGCGTAATGGAATGGTTCACCCGTTGGCCATCCTTGGTGATGTAGATGCCATCGCCGGCAGTGGCATCGCCCGGAAACCCGTACCCGATAGAGACACTCGCTATATCCGGGCTTTTCAGCAACTCGGTTTTAAAAGTCTCATAGTTCTGGTACATGTTATTGCCCCGCATCTCAAAGAACATGATCTGGTCTTTGTTGAACCCCAGGTCTTTGTTGTGCAGGAAACTCACCTGCTGGTACACCACTACGGCGCAGATAATGAGGAACACAGACAAGGAGAACTGCAGCACAATGAGGCTATGGCGTAACCAGGGCGTTTTACCCGGACCATTCGTACTCGCCAGGCCGCCCTTGAGCACGCTCACCGGTTTAAAGTTCGCCAGCACCAGGGCCGGGTATAGGCCGGCAAGGATGCCTACAATCAGTAAAAGACCCAGCAACAACAGCAACAGCCCCGGACTGGTGAAAACATTGAAGCTCATTTCCTTCTCGGTGAAGGCATTTAGTGAAGGCAACAGCAGAGAGGTAAGTGCCGCCGCGAACACTACACTGATGAAGGTGAGCAGCAGGGTCTCGCCCAGGAACTGAAGCATGAGCTGTCCGCGGCTGGCGCCGATGGTTTTGCGTACCCCCACCTCCTTGGCCCGCTGCAAAGATTTGGCGGTGGCAAGGTTCACGAAGTTAAAGCAAGCAATGACCAGGATGAAAACGGCAATCACGCTCAATGCCTTCACATAGGTAATGTTCCCGCGTATAGACTGGTCAAATTTGAAACTGGCCGAGTACAGGTGCACATCCCGCAGAGGCTGGAAAACCGGCTCATAGTTGTGCGGCTTATGGGTCTCGGGGTCAATCTGCTTTTTAACCTCCGCCCTGAACTTGGTTTGCAGCAAATTGGCATCGGCACCTTTCTTCAGTTTAACATAAGTATAGAACTGTTGCCAACCCCAGCTTTTCATGCGTTCCGGTTCAAGCTGCATAATGGCCAGGTTCACCACAAAGTTAACCGGTATATGAAACTTGGGATTGCTTTCAAATACCCCCTTCACCAGAAAGGAGGATTTGTCAATGGAGATTTTCTTGCCCACTGGGTCCACGTTCCCGAACACCCGACCGGCGAACTTGTCTGAGATCACTACTGAGGTTGGATCATCCAGGGCTTTCTCCGGGGAGCCGTAAATAAACTTAAGCGGAAACACCTGGAAGAAAGTAGGGTCAGAAATCAAACCGCCTTTTTCATACATCCGCTTGTCACCAAACTCCACCAGGCTCTTTCCTTCCCACGGCTGCATAATGATGCGCAGGACCGTCTCGGCCTCTGGGAAGTTCTCTTGAATGGTGGTACCAAACATAGGCGGCACACAGGTGATCTGGTCGGTAGATTCCTCAGAGGTCACATTGTTGTAGACCCGGTACACCCGGTCGCCCTGGGGCAGGAATTTGTCATACTGCAGTTCATCGTACACAAACAAACCCAGCAGCAGGCAGGCCGTAAGGCCTAAAGCCAACCCGGCAATATTGATGAAGCTGAAACCCTTGTGCCGCAGCAGGTTTCTATAGGCTATCTTAAAGTAGTTCTGGAACATATAACTGGTCTTTCAAAGGGTCTTGTAAAGAAAATAAGTAGGGATTAGTAAAGGTAGAGGTAGTTCTGTTACCTTCCATCGGGCTGAAGCATTCTACAGAACCATGGATGCCTGGGCTTGGCTAACCGTGGCTTCGGTCATGATGGTCTGGCCGTCCAGCATTCTGATGATGCGGTGGCTATAACGGGCGTCGTGCTCTGAGTGGGTGACCATAATGATGGTGGTGCCCTGACGATTGAGTTCAGAGAGCAGGTCCATGACCTCGTTGCCGTTGCTGGAATCCAGGTTTCCGGTAGGTTCATCGGCGAGGATGAGCGGCGGCTGGTTCACCACGGCCCGGGCCACGGCCACCCGTTGCTGCTGCCCACCCGAGAGCTGTTGCGGGTAATGGTTCATGCGGTGTGTGATCTGCACTTTCTCCAGCACCTCCTCTACCCGGCGGCGGCGCTCTGGGTTCTTCATGCCCAGGTAGATCAAAGGCAGCTCCACGTTCTCAAACACGGTGAGTTCGTCAATGAGGTTGAAGCTCTGGAACACAAACCCGATGCTGCGTTTGCGTAGATCGGCGCGCTGGCGCTCTGAGAATCGGGCTACCTCGGTGCCGTTGAATACCAAGCTCCCCGCATCGGGATCGTCCAGCAAGCCCAGCAAATTCAGCAGGGTGGATTTTCCGCAGCCCGAGGGGCCCATGACAGCTACAAACTCTCCGGCTTTTACCTCCAGGTTCACCTTGTTCAGGGCGGTTGTATGGATTTCATCGGTGCGGTACACTTTCTCTAAGTTCTGGGTCTGTATCATAGGTGTAGGTCTGGTTTGAGATTCCTACCTCAGAATATACAGAACAAATGCCAGAATCGCTTCTCGCACATTTTCAACTACTTACACATTAAACGCACTAACCGCGCGTGCAAATTCGCTCCCAATGTGTGCGATTTCGCACGTGCTGTAGCCAGGCCTCTACCTAAAAACATTCACTTTCAGGCAGTTGTAAGAGTGGCATAATTATCGTTTTTTCGTCTGGCAGAAGATAGGTTGGATTTCCTTTCTAAAACATGCGCCATCCGGATTCCTGTTTTAGGCCTGTTTTCCTGAAATGAGCCTGTAAACAAACTTCTTCCAGCAAATGCCTGGGCAGTATAACCACTGCGATCTGATGATGACAAACCTACCTACCCTTTATACCTTTTACCTATGCAATTGAAGAAGGCCTCCGTTCTGGTGATAGATGATGACCCCGATGTGCTGACCGCGGTCCGGCTCCTGCTGCGGCCTCAGGTAAAAGAGATTGTGGTTGATAAAAACCCCGAGAACATTTCCTCCCTTTTAAAGCAGCACAGCTTTGACGTGATCTTGCTGGACATGAATTTCGCCTCTTCCATCAACACGGGCAACGAGGGCATTTTCTGGCTAAAAGAGATAAAACGCCTCAAATCCAGCGCCGCCGTGATCATGATCACCGCCTACGGCGATATTGACCTGGCCATCAGGTCGCTCAAGGAAGGCGCCTATGATTTTGTAGTAAAGCCCTGGCACAATGAAAAACTCCTGAACACCCTGCAGGAAGCGGTAAGCGGACAAGTGAAAGGCGCGTCCAAATCATCGGATCCAGACAAAAACGCTGGCTTTGGAATGGAACTGCTGGGCGAGTCGGAGGCCATGCAGGACATTTTCTACAAGATAAAGAAAGTAGCACCCACCGATGCCAACATCCTCATTCTGGGTGAAAATGGTACGGGCAAAGAACTCATCGCCAAGGCACTGCACCAACATTCTCTCAGGGCTAGCCAGCCGTTCATCAAAGTAGACGTAGGCGCGCTCACCGAGTCATTGTTTGAAAGTGAGTTGTTCGGGCACAAGAAAGGCGCCTTTACCGATGCCCGGGAAGAACGCGCAGGCAGGTTTGAGGCGGCGAACAAAGGCACCATTTTCCTGGACGAGATAGGAAACATCTCCTTGCAGCAGCAGGCCAAACTTTTGAGCGTGCTGCAAAACCGGCAGGTGATACGCGTAGGCTCCAACGAGCCCATCAACGTGGATGTGCGGCTTTTGTGCGCCACCAACGTTTCTCTAGCCGACCTGGCCAGCGATGCCCGTTTCCGGAAAGACTTGATCTACCGCATCAATACCGTGGAGATTGTGGTGCCGCCCCTGCGCAAACGGGGCAATGATGTGATCTTGCTGGCCCGCCACTACATCAAAGTCTACTCAGAAAAGTACCTGAAACCACAGCTGGACCTCACTAGTCGGGCCATAGAGAAACTAAAAAGTTATCCTTTCCCCGGCAACGTGCGTGAGTTGCAATACGCCATTGAGCGCGCCGTGATCATGGCCGATGACCACGCCTTAGACGCAAAGGACATCATCTTCTCCCCTATTGAATCGGCCCCTGAGATTAGCACTCAAACTACTGCTACCAACCTGGAGGAACTGGAGAAAGCCACCATCATCCGGGTACTGGAGAAACACAACGGGGTCATGACCAAAGCCGCTAAGGAACTGGGTATCACCCGCACCGCGCTGTATAGAAGACTAGGCAAGTATGAGCTTTAAGAATTTTGAGGCCAAGCTGCTGCTGCGGGTTTTCCTGCTGCTCCTGACGTTGAGCACGCCTTCCATTGTCATTGTCAAAGGTTGGTCCGAGTTGCTGGTGTTTTTGGTGCCGCTGCTACTCTACCAGGTGTACGAGTTGTACCATTTCCTGAAAAAAGCCCAGGAAGAGCTGAACCTGTTCATTGAGGCCATCCACTACCGCGACTTTAACCGCTACTTCAGTGAGAAGCCTACCTCGCCGCAGTTGTTGCACCTGAGAAAAGGCTTCAACCAGATCAACACCACCTTCAAGACCATTAACCAGGAAAAAGAAACCCAACACCAGCACCTACAACGTATTCTGGAGCTGGTAGACACGGGCATCATGTCTTATGACCTTGACAGCGGCGAAGTGGTGTTGATGAACGAATCCCTGAAAAAGCTCCTGCAGATGCCTTTCCTGAAATCGGTGCATGCGCTGGAGAGACGGGACCCCAGCATGTACGCCGAGGTGCAGAGCCTGCCGCCGGGTCACCCCAAGATTGCCCTTATCCAAACGCCCAGCCTGGAACGAAGCACCTACAAGTTCATGCTCTCGGCCACGGTTTTCCAGAATGAAGGCAGAAGGTACAAGCTGGTGGCTTTCCAGAACGTGAACGATGCCCTGGAAGAAACCGAATCGGCAGCCTGGCAGAAGCTTTTGAACGTGATGACCCACGAGATCATGAACTCCATCGCGCCCATCTCTTCCCTAGCTGATACCCTGAAAGATAGGCTGCAAATCACGGTATCCAACGGCGTCTCGGCCACTGATCTGGAGGATCTGGAAGAAGGCATCAGTACGATCAAATACCGCAGTCAGGGATTGTTGAAGTTCGCGCAGACCTACCGCAACCTGAGCAAGATCACGCACCTGAACAAAGAGCGCCTTTTAATACAGGACATTTTCCAGAACCTGCGCCGCCTTATGCTGCCTTCCCTGGCCCAGAAGAACATCCAGCTTAACCTACTTCTCCAGGACGAAAACCTAACCTTAGAAGCAGATCCAAACCTGCTGGACCAGGTACTGATCAACCTGCTGGTCAACGCCGTTGATGCCGTAAAAGAACAACCCGCCCCCGAAATCACCCTGTCTGCCTATGCTTCCTCAGAGGGAAAAGTAGTGCTCAAAATCTCCGACAACGGCAGCGGCATGTCAAAGCAAGTGCAGGAGAAAATCTTTATTCCGTTCTTCAGCAGCAAGAAAAACGGCAGCGGCATTGGCCTTAGCCTCTGCAAACAGATCATCATGCTGCACAAAGGCACCATCCAGGTACAGTCTGAAGAAGGCAAAGGCACCTCGTTTTTCCTGTTCTTTAAATAAATCGGGCTTAAAACGGGAATGCCTTCTCATACCTTCCTCTTTACAGGCCTAAGGTGATTCATTCCTCCAAAAAACCTGATTCAAGTTTTCAACTTGGACCTACCATGGCCGCAAGTTTGCAACTTCCGTGAGGCGAAAGGCTCAAACCGGCTTTGCTGATCAGAAAACATGAAGCTTGTTACCAAAATAGATCTGCCGGAGTTGGTGTTATAAAGCTTAAGGGAAACCACAAGGATTTGCCCCTTCATTTCAATTTCTGTTATCAGCAGGAATATTCATCACCCTACCCCCTTCAAAGGGGGACGGAATGCGTGCTCAGCATAGTTTCGGGGTGGATTACGAAAACAGGTTTTATATCAAGGCCAAAGTTCCTGCAATTTACTCCAACTTCGGTTCTGGTCCTCTGAATGCGTCTTTTTTGGCTACGGCAGGAAGTTTTACCGGGCGGCCTTCTTTAGCGGATTGATAGATAGCTTCCATGATGCGGTGATCTTGCAGACCTTCTTCGCCGGGGGTGTAGGGTGTTAGGTCTTTCAGCACGCACTCAGAGAAATGATCCATCTCGGTGGCAAATTGGTTTTTGTGGGCTATGTCAATGTCTTCTTTCCGGACCAGCATTCCGTCGGCGCGGGAGGTTTTCATTTGCTGGCCGGTATAAGAGAAAGCCGGGTCCATGTTAATCCAGCCGCGCTCGCAGAGCACCCGGTAACGGCGGCTCTCGTGGGTGTTGTAGTGGGTGGCACAAGAGGCGTAGATGCCATTGGGGAACTTCATCTGCCAGGACATCAGCTCTTCCACTTCCTTGAACAACGGGTTACCCGGCGTGCTGTATTGGTAGGCTGAGACCTCAGTGGGTTCTGTGCCTAGCAAAAAACGCAACGTGTTGAGACAGTACAAACCGATATCGGGCAGGGCCCCGCCCCCGGCCAAGGCTTTCTTGTGCCGCCAATGTTCTGGGTTGGCCGAACTCTGGCAGTTGAAGGCTTCGATGAACTTTACTTCGCCAAACTTCTTGTCCTGCACCAACTGCCGAACGTGCCGGTTGTATGGCTCGTACTGGATACGGTAAGCCACCATAAGTTTGCGGTTGGCTTTACGGCAAGCGTCAATCATAGCCTGGCATTCTGCCGAGGAGTTGGCCATGGGTTTCTCGCAGAGGATGTGTTTGCCCGCTTTGGCGCCCCTGATGGTGTACTCGGCGTGGAGAGCGTTGGGCAGCACAATGTAAATGACCTGCACCTCGGGGTTGTCTTTGAGCTGGTCGTAGGTCTCGTAGCTGTAACAGTTCTCTGGTTTGATGCCGTACTGCTGGGCTACCTTGCCCATTTTCTCGGGACTGCCGCTCACCAGCGCCACCGGTTTTGATTTCTTGCACTGCCCAAAGGCGGGCAGCAACTCTTCCAAAGTTAAATGGCCCAGTCCTACCAGGGCATAGCCCACCCGCTGATCAGGTGGCATAGGCGTAGGCGTGGGTCCGGACTGCCGGTCGGCGTCTGATTTCCAGGCTTCCAATTTGATGGGCTCGTCTGGCTTGGAAGGTACCTGCGCCGGGGGTGAGACCGCGGGGAGTTTGGGTACGTTCTGGTCGGTGGGTGTGGCATTACCTCCTGAACCGGTGGCTTGCCCCGAGGGAGCCGTTTTGGTGGTTTGGCATGAAGCCATGAGCCCTCCTACCACGCCGGCAGCCATGCCTTTGCCGGCCATCTGCAGGAAACTTTTCCGGCTTACCGGTTGGGTGAATTCATCTGGTACCAGTTTCAACAGTCTGTCTAGGGGAAACATACTATCTAGTTTAAATGAAACAGGAAACGCCTGCCTTCCTGACAGACCTCTTTTCTAAACCACCTTTAACTTGAAAGGTTTATGAGAAAAGGCTAATGGGCTAGAAGACACCCTGCAAACAAGGGCTATATAAGTTGGAAGATCCGTAAGCTGGCACGGATGTAGATGCCTCCGGCTAGGGTCCAATTTTTCATTATCAGATTTAAACGGCAATTCCTCTACATCGGTGTGTACCCTGACATACCGAAACCTTTCCAAAAAGAGTTGTGTGCTGCTTTGGGCTGACAAGGGACAGCCCAAGGAAAGGTAGAGGGAATTTGAAGCTAAGTTCAGGAGAGTTTCAGATTAAAAAATGAATCCTTATAAACCATTACGGTCACTGACCTGAGCTCAAAGTAGGTTCTTCCATACAGGTAATGCTTTCCTTTTCAGCCTCTTTTTACAAAAACAGCTTTAAAACAGAATCGCAGAAGCATGCATTGAGTTGACATTGTCTTTTCTCACTTAGCTTACTTTCTCCTTAACAGATGGCGCATGGCCACCAAACCCAATAGCGGGCCTAGGGCCAGGAACAGAAACCAGTACCGGGGAGAAACCTCGGCTTGCAGACTGCGCAGGAATTGGATACTCACGATGGTAATGGCAAACCCCAGGGAGTTCACGATGGTCAGCGCCGTGCCTTTAACTTGCGCCGGGGCGAATTGGGCCACCAGCGTGGAGAACTGCGGAGAATCCATGACCACGGCCAGCCCCCACACCAACAACAAGCCCAGGAATAACGGCAAGGACATCTGGAACAGCCAGGGTGATAACAGGCAGCACCCCATGGAAACCGCCAATGCCCCGAAAGCCGTTTTGGCGCTCCCGATGGTCCCGGCCAGATAACCACCGGCCACGCATGCAAGGGCGCCCACCGCAATAATGGTAAAGGAGAGTAAAGGATTGTTGAGGGGCGTTCCTGGGTGTGCCTCGGCGTAGAGGGTCAGGATGACCGGCACCAACGCCCAGAACGTGTACAACTCCCACATGTGCCCAAAATACCCAAAGGCGGCCGCCCGAAATTCCTTTTGCCTGAAGATCTGGAAAAAGGCCCTGAAATCTGGCTGGCTGCTGCGGCTTCTGAAGGGTCCGTCCGGCACCAGTGCAAACAAACTGAACCCGCCTAGCACGGCTAAGCTTGAGGTGGCCCAGATCACATATCGCCAAGGCAGTCCCTGGGTAAGGCTCTTGAGCAGATGGGGGAACGCCGTGCCTAATACCAATGCCCCTACCAAAAATCCCAAAGCTTTTCCCAAACCTTTCTGGTGGTAATCTGCCGCTATCTTCATACCCACCGGATAGATACCGGCCAGGCAAAAGCCCGTCAGAAATCTGGAAATCACCAGGGCCGGAAAACCATTGGCCAGCAGAAGGCTCAAATTGAATCCCGCTCCTGCCACTGCGCACACCATGAAAACTTTGGATGGCGAAAAGCGGTCAGAAATAGTAAAAACGGCAAAAACGAGCGTTCCCAAGATAAAGCCAAACTGCACCGCCGATGTTAAATGACTCAGAGAACTGGCCTCCAGATGAAACAGCGGAATAAGATTAGGTAGCACGGCATTTCCCGCAAACCACAAAGAGGTGCAGGCAAACTGGGCCAGCACGATGGTAGGGAGGATGCGTTTTGAAATTATTGGTGACGGATGCTTCAAATGGCTGTTGGGGTTAATGCGGAAAGCAATTTATGCGGTACCACATCGCTTTTGAAATGGCTAGCACTTGATTCCAGCCCAAATGTATAAAAATGGGCTGACCAGAAACTACTCGGCAGCCCATTGCCTTGCGTTTATTTCTTTGGCCTGTTTACCAGGAGATATCCCCTCCGTATTAAATCCTCTCCGAAAGTTTTCCCATCTAAATCTTTTCTGGTGATTTAGGCTGATTTCCAAGGCATCTGCTTGATCATCTATATAATTGGCGGCTTTACAGGAAGAGAAAACAGCTATCAAAAGGAAATAAGATTTAGTCGCAGATCATCATCCAAATGTTAGGGCAAGATGAAAGCGGCCTTCCATTATTAGCTTGCCATCACACTGAAAAGCTCAACCTCAGATTCTTTACCCCGCAGGATTACAGTATCCAATTTCTCCCAATGGAAACCATTCCTTTGGTCAAGTTGGCTTCTGAGAAGCCCGGAAACGAGGCAATCCCGCTGATATTTATTGCATTCATTCTGGATGCGGGAGGTAGTATTGAGCACATCCCCGTTATACACGATCTCCCTTTTCAGATCCCCAATCTGGGCGCTGATGACTTTCCCAAAATGCAGACCGGCCTTGAACTCCGGATTGATGCCAAAATCCCTGAGGTAGTACTCGCTGTTTCTTTGCAACCTTTCCTTGAACAGGAAAAATGCCTTGAGGCAATTAGAGTTCTCCAGGCCATGCGCCACCTTCCAGGTAAGCACTACCTCGTCGCCTATGTATTGGTAGATTTCGGCCCTGGTCTGAAGAACGGGTTGCGAAATCTCATGGAATACCTCATTCAACAGCTTGTAAAAACGCACATGCCCTAACTTCTCAGCTATGGTAGTGGAAGATTTCATATCCAGGAACATAAAGATCCGCTCCTCCTCCCTTGGCCGGTGGTATTTGCCCCTGATGAACTTCCATAGTACACCTTCTCCCAACAAATGGTTGATCTGAAGAAAGAACACGAGCAGCCCGTAGATGACAAGGGTATAAATGACTAATACTGCTTGATGCAAAGAGGCCAAAGCACCCGGGAGCTCACTAAATTCACGCCCTTCAGATAAACCATATACAATGAGAAGTGCAATGGTGATCATGTAAATGACTACGGTATAAAGGACGGTTTTGACCACCAGAATAGTGGTAAAGGACCACCGCCTGAACAAGGTCTCGGCGTTTGGAAAAATAAACAGTTCCAGAAGGCCAAAAAACAAGCCTAACGGGAAACCAACCATGACGCTGTTATAATCCAGGCGCTCCTCATCAATGAGTTGGTAAAGGACCCCGGCAAAACTCGTAAAGAGGCAGATTAAGCCAAGGGTCCTGAATTTTCTGGCTAGGTTTGGGTTCATGTGAGCATTATTAAACGTTTAAATAATCTTAAACAGTCAGTTGGTCTCACAAGTACTGGTTGCGCCAAGCCTCTCAGTGTGCCATGAACGAAGGCTCTGATGAGAAAAACCCTGGCGAAGCGTACAAACCCAAAACGCTTTGTTCTGTCAGTTCGGTCACACCGCCACCGGCGCTTTTATGCCCGGCCAAGGCTCATAGGCTTCCAGCGTGAAGTCCTCAAAAGAGAACCCGAAGATATCTTTCACCTCAGGGTTCAATTTCATTTTAGGTAAAGGCCGCGGCTCTCGGGAAAGCTGCAACTCAGTTTGCTCCAGGTGGTTTGTGTAGAGGTGCGTGTCGCCGCCGGTCCAGATGAACTCGCCGGGTTCAAGGTCGCACACCTGGGCTACCATCATAGTGAGCAGCGCATAAGAGGCGATGTTGAAAGGCACACCCAGGAACACATCGGCAGAGCGTTGGTAGAGTTGGCAGGAAAGTTTGCCATCGGCTACGTAGAATTGGAAAAACGCATGGCAAGGCGGCAGTTTCATATTGTTGACCTCGGCCACGTTCCAGGCACTTACAATAAGGCGGCGGGAGTCGGGGTTGTTTTTGATCTGGTTGATTACCTGGGTGATCTGGTCAATGTGCCCCCCGTCCGGAGTTGGCCAGGAGCGCCACTGCGACCCATAAACCGGACCCAAATCGCCGTTCTCATCGGCCCACTCGTTCCAGATGCTCACGCCCCGCTCCTGCAGCCAGCGAACGTTGGTTTCCCCACGCAGAAACCACAGCAGCTCGTAGATAATAGACTTCAGGTGCACCTTTTTGGTAGTCACCAGCGGAAAGCCTTCCTGCAGGTTGAACCGCATCTGGTAACCGAACACACTCAGCGTACCGGTGCCGGTACGGTCTTCTTTCTTCACGCCGTTGTCCAGAATGTGGCGCATTAAATCAAGGTAAGCCTGCATATGATCAAAAAGAAATGGCAATTAGGAAATAGTGATTATAAGCCTGAAGATAGCAAAAAGTGACCATTCCCAAAGCCGATACTCTAAAAGTGCTCCCTCCTGTCCTGTGAAAGGAGAACCTATAAATGCCCTCTGACTTCAACCTGTTTTAAAGGCATTTTCCGGAAAACACCTCAAAAACAGAGGGTTTAAACGTAGAACCTAAATTTTCCCTCGGCTTAGTGGGAGAAGTAGCGTGCCAAGCCTTTTGTTACTTATCTTAGAGCCCTTACCCAACTACAAAAAAGATTCTATGAAAAAATTGATGCTATCGGCTGTATTGGCCGGAGCGCTGCTTTCTTCCTGTCAGAAAAAGGCAGATTCCACCGCGGCCAACGTGGCCAATAACCCGCAGCTTACCACAATGTTTGAGCAGTACTGGGATCAGAATGCCCGGTTCTTCCCCCTGGAGGCCACCGCCCAGGGCGATAACCGGTACAACCACCTCCTGCCCAATGATAATACCCAAGCCTTTAGGGACAGCCTCAGAACCTTCTACCAGCAGTACCAGGACAAGCTGCACCAGTTCAAGCGAGAGGACCTGAACGCCAACGACCAGATCAGCTACGACATCTTCGAATACGAAACCAAGACCCGGCTGGAAGGGCTTAAGCTTAACACCTGGATGATCCCGTTCCAACAGTTCTGGGGGTTGCCGCTTACCATGGGCCAGTTGGGCTCGGGCACCGGAAACCAGCCGTTCAAAAACACCAAAGATTACGAGAACTGGTTAGGCCGTGTGCAGGGCTTCACCGTCTGGGCCGATAGCGCCATCAGCAATCTCAGAAGAGGCATGGCGGCGGGTGTGGTACTGCCCAAACCCCTTGTGACCAAGATGATCCCGCAGATGAAAAGCATGGTGGTGTCTGATCCTACCAAAAGCTTGTTTTACGGGCCTATCCAGAATTTCCCAGCGGAGGTTCCGGCGGCGGACCGTCAGCGCCTGACCCAGGCCTACAAACAAGCCATCAGCACGCAGTTAGTGCCCACTTACCAGAAACTGGCCACTTTTCTGCAGCAGGAGTATTTACCCAAATCCCGCACCAATACTGGCATAAAGGATATTCCCGGAGGCAAGGACCTGTACACCTATTACGTGAAGTACTGGACCACCACTGACCAGACACCAAACGAAATCTACAAAACCGGTCAGCAGGAAGTGAAGCGCATCCACGGCGAAATGGTGAAGGTGAAAGACCAGGTGGGCTTCAAGGGCAACATGGAGGAGTTCTTCACCTACCTCCGCAACGACCCCAAATTCACGCCTTACAAGAATCCGGAGGAGGTTCTGAACGCCTTCCGATCTATCCAAGCCAAGATAGCGCCCAACCTGCAGAAGATGTTCGGCCGCACGCCTAAAACCCCGTTTGAGATTCGGCAAACCGAGGCTTTCCGGGCCGCCTCCGCCTCGGCTGAATACAACCAAGGCTCTCCGGACGGCTCACGTCCTGGTATCTTCTACGTGCCCATCTTAGATGCCACCAAGTTCAACACCACCTCGGGCATGGAGTCACTGTTCCTGCACGAAGCCATTCCGGGCCACCATTACCAGATCTCATTGCAGCAGGAAAACGAGAATCTTCCTAAGTTCCGCCGCTTCAACTGGTACGGGGCCTACGGCGAAGGCTGGGCGCTTTACACTGAGTCACTGGGCAAGGAACTGGGTCTTTACACCGATCCGTACCAATACATGGGCGCCCTGGGCGACGAGATGCACCGGGCCATCCGGCTGGTGGTAGACGTAGGCATGCACACCAAAGGCATGACCCGCGAGGAAGCCATCCAGTACATGATGGCCAACGAGGCCATTTCTGAGGAAGGCGCCATTGCCGAGATTGAGCGCTACATGGCCATTCCCGGGCAGGCCCTCTCCTACAAAATCGGGCAGTTGAAGATCAGGGAACTGCGTGACAAGTACGAGAAAGAATTAGGCGAACAGTTCAAGCTTTCCTCTTTCCATGATGAACTACTCAAAGACGGAAACATGCCGCTGAGTGTACTGGAAAAGAAAATGGACAACTGGGCGAAATCCTAGAAAAAGTAAATCCAGAATCCAGTCAAACTAATCATGGTTCATTGATCTCATGAACTATCAATCTAAAAGCCTGCAGACACCTCTCTGCAGGCTTTTATTTTTTTCATCCCAGGTTTGAACAAAGGTTTTTGGCTGTTTCTGCGGCTATTTAAACTTCCTATCATATTTATCCGCCTGCCGTGCGTTTTCCGTATGAAGAGAATACAGGTAGGCACTTCCCCCACGCTGCTGCAGATTACCTGTTTATTTGAAAAACAAAAATGTAGGGTACTGTTGAACCCGTTAGAACTGCCTCTGGAGTTGGCAGATGATTCACAGCTGTTAATTGAAATATTTTCATATATTAGATTCATTTACAAAGAGTGTGTCATAAGCTGCCAAGGAAGTGTTGTTCCTAGTTAAGGTCTCCAAACTGGTAAGTTGTAGCACCTGAAGTAAGATCTGGCAGGATTAATGTGAGTCATCTATCGTTTTTGGCGTATTTTTACCAATTCAATCCATAACCAGGAAGCTGGAAAACGGATAACCACCTTAAGTGCAAGCATTTATATTAGCATCTCTTATTTATGAAGATCGTATTCCCTGCCTTGATCGTTTTGAGTTTGCTGCAAACCGCTGGATCGGCCGTGGCCCAAACCCTTGCTACGCCTCCGGCCAGCAGCCAGCCCCCTGCCTCTAAGAAGCAAGACTCTAATCTGGGTTCTAAAGTGAATGCTATTATAAAGAACCAGAAACCACAGACTACTACCCCTCCGGCTAAGCCAAGTACGGCAGTGTCTACTTCCGCAGCCACTACTACCCAGACCCCGGCGGGCCAGACCAACCCCACTACCGCGGCGGCTGGAGCGGAGGCCACGGCGGCAGCCAGCAAACCATCTGCGGTAACCCAGAGGTTAAGCAAAGTAGACCGGCTTATTATTGAGCGGGAGCAGTTGGTGCTTAAGTATGACTACCTCAAAACCCAGAGCAACAATTTCTGGGGTAAAGCCTCTAAAGAGGATTTGCTGGCCGTGGTGGATGCCTTGAAAGAGGTGTTGCAGAAAGATGAGCAGATCATTCAGGCGGTAGAGCAGTCAAACCTGGAGACCCGCCGGGCCGTGGCTAAACGGGCCGCCGAACTGGAGGCCGAATCCAAGAAACTCAACAGCCAGGTGCGCGGCGACAAACGCGTGATCACCGACAACATCTACGACCTTAAAACCTCTTTGGCCAACGCCCAGAACCTGCTCCGGAACAAAGACCGCAAGATAAAAGACCTGGAAGAGCAACTGCAAGCGTCTAAAGATGCCAAGTTTGACCATGACGCCATTGCCGCTTTCTTCGCGATGCTGTGCCTGGTGTTGGTAGGTTATATTGTGCGGCTAAGAGGCCAGTTGACAAACATACGTGACCAGAAGCACGTGAAAGCATGAGTGAACGCCTGGTGCCCGCGGCCAAATACCTCACCTATACCGAGGCCATCGGGTTGTACAATGCCCTCACCCAGGTAGGCGTGGTGGCTCTGGTTAAAACCTGTGGACCGCCCAGTCTTCCCTTCGGGGATGGGTTATATTACCAGCTTCAGCTCCAGAAAAAAGACCTCGAAACGGCCCAGCCCGTTTTAGAGGAGTTTTCCCAAAAACAAGCCCAAATCAGCGAAGAGGCGCAAACCTGCCCCCACTGCGGCTCCGTATACGTATGGCCTGAGCGCGATTTGGCCTGGTGGAAAAAGCTGGTGTATGCCGGCACCACCGTGTACAAATGCCAGGACTGTGGCCATTCGTTTTTCGCCTAAAAAATAAGTAACAAGACGCTGGACATTAGACGAAGACCAAAAACTTAAAATTGAGACAAGTCTAACATCTAAATTCTAACATCTAGCGTCTAACCTTTTACATGGATAAAATTCTGAACGAATTATTAGATGTGCGGGCGCTCCTGAAACTGGAGCAGGACGAGGACCGCAAGCAATACCAACTCAAAAACGCCCAGACCAGCATCACCGAGCGTAAGCGCCTCGGCATCTGCTGGTATCCGGTGAACGTGATCAAACAGCAGGTGGGTTTCGGGAACAAGATGGTGGTGGAACTGGAGCGTATCTCGGGCCGAGACCAACTGCACATGTTCCAGGCTGGCTCCTCGGCGGCCTTGTTCACTAATGGCGAAGGCGGTTCTTTGAATGGCGTGGTACTGGAAGTGAAACGCAACAAACTGCGCCTGGCTACCTCCCGAGAAGACCTCCCCGACTGGATTGAAGGTGGTGCCCGCCTGGGCGTGGAACTGACCTTTGACGAGGTGAGTTACCGCGAGATGGAGTTTGCCCTTATGAAGGTGATGGAAGCGGAGAAATCCCGCCTGGCCCAACTACGCGATATCATCCTGGGTGCTGAGCCTGCCATCTTCCGCCGCGAGCGCGACTTCTCTCCTATTCCGGCGCTCAATGACTCGCAAAATGCGGCCGTCAAGAACATCATGCAAGCCAAAGATGTGGCCATCATCCACGGACCTCCGGGCACCGGCAAAACCACTACCCTGGTGCAGGCCATTCTGCAGACCCTGGCCGCCGGCGAGCGCAAACTCCTGGTCACCGCCCCCAGCAACACGGCTGTGGATTTGCTCACCGAAAAACTGGCCGAGCAGGATGTAAACGTCATCCGCATCGGGAATCCGTCAAGGGTGTCTGAGGTGCTGCTGGAGCATACGCTGGACTCCCAAATCATGCACCACCGCGATTACAAACAACTGAAGAAACTCCGGAAACAGGCCCAGGAATACAAGGCCATGGCCGGGCAATACAAGCGCAACTTCGGGCACGAGGAACGGCAGCAGCGCCAGTTCATGAAAGAGGAAAGCAAGCGCATCCTGTCCCAGGCCGATGACATAGAAGACTACATTACCGAGGATCTGCTGGACCACGTGGAGGTGATTACCTGCACCCTGGTGGGCTCCGCGAACCGTGCCATCCGCCACCTGCAGTATGACACCGTGTTCATTGACGAGGCCGCGCAAGCCCTGGAGCCTGCCTGCTGGATTCCCATTACCCGGGCTAACCGCGTGGTGCTGGCCGGTGACCACCATCAGTTGCCGCCCACTGTCAAATCCATAGCCGCAGAACGTGGCGGATTGGCCAGAACCCTGTTTGAGAAGTGTATAGAACGCCAACCGGAGACCGCTGTGATGCTCACTACCCAGTACCGCATGCATGAGCACATTATGGGCTTCTCCAACGGTCAGTTCTACCGCGGCGAGTTGCAGGCTCACGAGAGTGTGGCCTCGGCTACCCTGCCGGATGTGCACCCGGTGTTTCAGCCGGGGCTCATTGTGGAGTTCATTGACACGGCCGGCTGCGGCTTCAACGACCAGACCATTGGCGAAGGCAGTTCCACCGCCAACCCAGAGGAAGCCGATATTCTGATCAAGCACCTGGTGAACCTGCTTATGCCGTATGAACCCGTTGGCAAAGACGAGGAACTACCCGAGAGACCGCTGCGCATTGGCATCATCTCGCCGTACCGGGCCCAGATCAACTACCTCAATGACCAGGTAGAGCATCAGCCCAAACTGGCGGCTATGCAAGCCCGTCGGCAACTCTCAGTGGGTACCGTAGACTCTTTCCAGGGACAGGAGCGTGACATCATCTACATCAGCATGGTGCGCAGCAACCCCGAGGGTGAGATAGGTTTCCTGGCGGATATCAGGCGCATGAACGTGGCCATGACCCGGGCTAAAAAGAAGATGGTGATTGTGGGCGACAGTGCCACACTGGGGCAACACCCCTTCTACCAGGAATTCCTGGCTTACGCCGAGAACATTGGGGCTTACCGCAGCGCCTGGGAGCTGATTTCTACCGATACTGAATAAATCCTTTGGCGCTTCTGCCACGTTAGAGGCAATAAAGAGGCTTTTTACAAAACTATCTGATAAACGCTGGTCTCTCCTTTTGGCTCCGGCTAAAATGCGTGATACTTTCCGCTGAATTTCTACCTTTACATCTATCAACCATAAACGGTTCACCAAATGAAAATAGAAGAGAACAAAGTGGTGTCGCTCACCTACGAGCTACGTGTTACCGACGAAGAAGGCGAAGACACCCTGGTGGAAACTGCCGACGAAGAAAATCCAATGGTCTTTTTGTTTGGTGTGAGCGGCCTGCCCGAGAAATTTGAGCAGGAACTGGAAGGCAAATCTGCGGGCGATACGTTCAAATTCACCGTGGCCTCTGATGAAGGATATGGCGACCTAGATGAGTCTGCCATTGTACCGGTACCCAAGAATGTGTTTGAGATAGACGGCAAGATTGACGAGGAGATGGTGCAGGTGGGCAACTACATTCCCATGTCTGACAACGAAGGAAACCACATGCAGGGCCGCATTGTAAGCGTAGAGCCAGAGCACGTACTCATGGACTTCAACCACCCCCTGGCCGGCATGGACATGCACTTTGAAGGCAAAGTGATCAGCGTACGCGAAGCCACCAAGGAAGAAATCGCCCACGGCCACGTGCACGGCGAAGGCGGACACCATCATTAATAATTAAGAATTAGGAATTAAGAATTGACTTCTTCTTTTCTAATATCAAACAAAGGCCGTCTCTCGTGGGACGGCCTTTGTTTTTGGGCGTATTTTGGAAAAAGGTCCAATAATCTAATTATTTCCTTTACACTACCCTATAAATTAATCCTCTCAGACGACCCTGGTTCAAGTTTATAACTTGGACCTAAATTGCAGTAAGTTTGCAACTTCCATGAGGCATAAGCCTCATACTAACTATAGCTGATAAACCTTTCAGGATCTAAATTCTCCTTTAAGACATTTTTAAGTTGGAAAGGCACGGATGTAACTACCGCGTCAAAGAGAAGGGTCAAAGAAAATTTAATTTTTAATTTTTAATTCTTAATTCAATTTGTTGGGCAACATACGCCTGCAACTCAGGGAAGAACTGTTCAAAATCCTGGCGGTAGAAAGGGTAATTGAGTTCCAGTTCCTCGCCGGCTTTTTCCATGCCCGACTCAAAGGTGGCCCGGCTACTTAGGCCGCGCAGCGCTTTGGAGATGCCGGAGATCTGCGCGTAAGACACAAGCCAGTTGTGGGTGACCATGTACGGCAGGAAATGTTGTACCCGCTCGGGCAGCAGGTCTGGTTTAGCCTGGATCTGGGCGTAAGCCTCGGCGGCAAAGTGCTGTAAGGAAACCTGGCTGTAGAGGTGGAAATCAGAGGCCAGGAAATGGTCATAGAAGACATCAGCGACCACGCCGGCGTACTTCCGGAACTTGGGCCTGAGACGTTCCTTCGTATGGGTGACTACGGGGTGAGAATCGGTGAAGGAGTCTATGAGGCGGTGTAGCCTGATGCCCTCCTGCACGCGCGCCGGGTAGAGCAGGATCTGGGCACCGCGCACACCATCGGCAATGAAGTTACCCAGGCGCAGGTCCTCATCGTCACCGGAAAGAAATAAGTGGGCCAGGTAATTCAAAGCATCGGGTTTAAACCAAAGGTACGTATTCTGGTTATGAAACTACGATTGGCCCCAAAAAGAACCCTATCCGGGGACCACCCGTATTCCTGTAAAGCGTTTAACGACCTCATCTAAACTATGGAAAATCAACAAAACCAAAACCAGGGCGATTTAAAGGCCCTTATAGACAAGATCAAAGACATTGACACGGCCATGCTGAGCACGGTGGAGCCTGATGGCACCATCCGGTCCCGGCCCATGCGCCACATGCAGGTAGCCGAAGACGGGGTGATCTGGTTCTTCAACAGCCACCACTCGGCTAAAACCCACGAGATCAGAAATGACAGCCACGTAAATCTGAGTTACTCCAAACCAGGTGACCAGCTATACGTGTCGGTATCCGGACGGGCACAAGTACTCCGTGATCAGCAGAAAATAGACGAGCTCTGGAACCCTGCCATGAAAGCCTGGTTCCCGGAGGGCAAAGATGACCCGAACATCGGATTGCTGAAAGTGACCATTGACCAGGCCGAGTACTGGGATTCACCGAGCAGCGCAGTGGTCCATCTGTATGGAATGGTGAAAGCCGCTATCACGGGTGAGCCTGCCAGGCCCGGCGAAAACAAAAAGATCAATCTTTAGTTATTAAGGAAAAGGGAGTTTCGGCTCCCTTTTTTCATGCCCGCACTAAGGCTTGTGCCGCATCTGCTTTTGGGCTACATTTAAGAAAACAGGCGTAAAACCATCATCTTTATTTCCGGCTTGGCACTTTCCTCACCTTCTGCTCCTGCGCATACTACCCTCTCCTTATTCGGCGTGAAGCCCGGTCACTGGCGCTGGGGCCTGGCCCAAATGGGCACCTCGGTACCTGCGTTACAAAAAGTAAAAGGGTTGAATTTCTTCAAGCTGCTAGGCAGCGGACAAGGTCGGGGCTTCAGCCTGAAACCCAACTGGTACCGATACGGCCTAATGGCCACCTGGGAGAGCCCTGCTGCGGCTGAGGACTTTTACATGGGCCATCCCCTATTAGAGGAATACCGGCAGCACACCTTTGAACAGTACAACCTCACCTTACAACCGCTGCAGGCGCACGGCCTTTGGAGCGGCCAAAATCCGTTTACCACCCAAACCATACCGGCCCCTGCCAATGCCCCTATTGCCGTATTAACCCGCGCCTCTATCCGGATTACCAAAGCCATTGATTTCTGGCGGCACGTACCCCAAGCTAGTGCCAGTTTAGATCATGCCCAAGGTTTGTTGGCCTCCATCGGTTTAGGCGAGGCTCCCTTTCTACGGCAAGCCACCTTCAGCCTCTGGCGCGATGAAGCCAGCATGAAAGAGTATGCTTACCGGATGGCTGCTCACCGAGAGGTCATTAAAAACACGCGCGCCCGCGGCTGGTACTCAGAGGAACTGTTCGCGCGTTTTAGGCCTCTTTCCAGTCAAGGCACCTGGAACGGTGTTGATCCGTTGGCAGAGTTGCTTTAGGTAAAATTGGGTTATTAAAAACGCCTAATCAAATAAAGATTTCAACCAGGTATTTTTAAATCAAATGTAACTTGATGATTAATTCAGAGAGACAAACATCTTGTTTAAACAAATACTTTGGAGTTTTAGCAATTGTTTAATACTCTTATAAGTTAATATGGACAATAGCCAACTAAACTTTTTTACAATTCTCCCAATTTTATTCTATCCGGCCCAACATCATTGCCAGACATTTTGAGGAACTCTGAATCATTATTCAAATCTATCACGTGGTTTTGGAATAATTTCAGCCAAATAGAGGGTCTATTAATATATTTTATATTATTATAAGTCAGGATAATACCTGCTAAGGCTATTCCGTTGAGACCACCAATAAAATTAGACTTTGAAAAGATTTGATCAGAGGTAGTTCCAGGGGCAAGGTTAAGGCTCACTGAACCAAAATTTTCTGGATTATCAATATAAGTTTCAAGATTCACTTCGCTCCGGCTGCCGTTTTTTATTTGGTAACTTAACGTACCTGGGAATATTTGCACTTCTTTAGAGCTACTCTTATTTCCTACTTTTAGGGTAACAGTATAACTTCCTGCCTTTGTATACTTATGAGTTACCTTATAACCGACATCAGATGATGTACCATCTCCAAAATTCCAGTTGTAATTTATACCTTTTACTGTATCAGTGGCGACAAATTCAACATCACTGTGCAAATAATTTGATTCTTGCTGAACTATAAAAGTGGCGTTATATTGTTTTATATCTTCGTATTTGTCTTTACAAAAAGTAAAAAATATAGAAATTATAAAAATAAATAAAAAGTGACTGTTTTTAATATTCATAAATTGAACGTTATTCTAAAATAATATCTTTTAAAATGTTTATTTATATAGTATTAAGCCTCTTATAAAAAAAAGTTTTATATTACGGTTCAAATATTTCCTAATTTAAATTAGAATGGCTTCCTAAAGCTAGACGTTTAACCACAATTTAACAATCCAACTTAGAACTTTTTACTAGTCTCTAAATTCCACTAAAGGAACTCCTACCTTTTTGCTCCCTTTCAGTTTATTCTTTAACCAATAGCAAGTAAAATAGTCACCAGTTATCCTTTTTTTCAATTTTACTTTTATATTTCACATTTTCCTTCAGTAGTTCTACTTTCTCTCCACTGTAGACAAATACTTTTGAGCATCTTTCACTAAAACGGCCCCTAATCGCATAGAACAGGCTTAAAAGAAATTCCTTACTTTTGCAGATAGCCCTTGCGGCAAAGAAAAACAGTGTACCTAAACCCTGCTCCTACAGCAAACAACCATAAAAACTGATGTCAGAGTACGATTACCGGAATATTGAGCAGAAGTGGCAGCGCTTCTGGAGTGAGAACAAGACGTTCAAGACCGATATCAACCCAAGTAAACCCAAGTTCTACTCGTTGGATATGTTCCCGTACCCGTCCGGGGCTGGTCTGCACGTAGGGCACCCGCTGGGCTACATCGCCTCTGACATCGTGAGCCGGTACAAGCGCCTCAAAGGCTTCAATGTGCTGCATCCAATGGGCTTCGACTCATTTGGTTTGCCGGCCGAGCAGTACGCCATCCAGACCGGACAGCACCCGGCCGTGACCACCAAACAGAACATTGAGCGTTATATTGAGCAGCTGAACAACCTTGGCTTCTCCTTTGACTGGGACAGGGAGGTGCGTACCTCAGACCCAGATTACTATAAGTGGACTCAATGGATTTTCATGCAGCTCTTCAACAGCTGGTACAATTACGATACCGACAAAGCCGAGCCAATTGACACGCTGGTAGCCGAGTTCAAAATGCGCGGCAACACCCACGTGAACGCCGCCTGCGATGAGGACACCCCGCACGTGACCGCTGATGCCTGGGCCCGCTTATCTGAGAAAGAACAACAGGACTTTCTGCTCAAATACCGCCTGACTTTCCTTTCCGAAGCCGTGGTGAACTGGTGCCCCCAGCTAGGAACCGTTCTGGCGAACGATGAGGTGAAAGACGGCGTATCCGAGCGCGGCGGCTATCCGGTGGAACGGAAGTTGATGAAGCAATGGATGATGCGCATCACCGCCTACGCAGAGCGCCTACTCCAAGGCCTGGACACCATTGACTGGCCTGAGCCAGTAAAAGATATGCAACGCAACTGGATCGGGAAATCCGTGGGGGCAGAATTGCATTTCCAACTGGACGGCCACGAGCACAAGCACATCACCGTGTTCACCACCCGCATTGACACCATTTTCGGGGCGAGCTTTGTGGTCTTGGCGCCTGAGCACGAGTACGTAGAGGAAATCACCACACCGGAGCAACGCGCCGAGGTAGAGGAATACGTGACCTGGGCCAAGAACCGCTCAGAGCGCGACCGCATGTCTGATGTGAAGCACGTGACCGGAACTTTCACAGGTTCTTATGCCATTAACCCGATCTCAGGAGAGAAAATCCCGGTATGGATCGCTGATTACGTGTTGGCGGGCTACGGAACTGGTGCCGTAATGGCCGTTCCCGGCCACGATACCCGCGACTACGCCTTCGCGAAGAAATTCAACCTGCCTATTCCGGAAGTGGTGGCCGGTGGTGATCTTTCTAAAGAAGCTTACGCGGCCAAAGAAGGGATAATCATCAACTCAGACTTCCTGAACGGCCTGGAGGTGAAAGACGCTATTAAAGTGGGAATCCAGCGAGCAGAGGAACTGGGCGTGGGCAAAGCCCGCGTGAACTACCGCATGCGCGATGCCGTGTTCGGTCGTCAGCGTTATTGGGGCGAGCCGGTGCCCGTTTATTACAAAGACGGAATTCCTGACCTGCTGGAGGAAAGTGAACTGCCTTTGGTGTTGCCTGAGGTAGACGCGTACCTGCCCACCGAGACCGGAGAACCGCCTTTGGGCCGCGCCCACGATTGGAAATACCGCGGGGAGTTTGAGTACGAACTGAGCACCATGCCCGGTTGGGCCGGCTCCAGCTGGTACTGGTACCGCTACATGGACCCTCAGAACGAAAAGGAATTCGCCAGCAAAGAAGCCATCGACTACTGGCAGAACGTGGACCTTTACATTGGTGGTTCTGAGCACGCCACCGGTCACCTCCTCTACTCCCGCTTCTGGAACAAGTTCCTCTTTGACCTGGGGCTGGTAAATCAAGAGGAGCCGTTCAAGAAGCTCATCAACCAGGGCATGATCCAGGGTCGGTCTAACTTCGTATACCGCATCAAGGATTCCAACACGTTTGTTTCATTTGGCTTGAAAGACCAGCATGAAACCACTGCCCTGCACGTGGACGTGAACATAGTGGAGAATGATGTACTGGATCTGGAGCGATTCAAAGCCTGGAGACCTGACTTCGCAGATGCGGAGTTTATTCTGGAGGATGGCAAATACGTGGTAGGAGTGGAAATTGAGAAGATGTCCAAATCCAAGCACAACGTAGTGAACCCCGATGTGCTGGTGGAGGAATACGGTGCCGATACCCTGCGCATGTACGAAATGTTCCTGGGGCCATTGGAGCAGTTCAAGCCCTGGAACACCAACGGCATGGACGGGGTGTACAAGTTCCTGCGGCGTTTCTGGAAGCTGTTCTTTGATGAACAAGGCAACTGGGCCCTAACCGAGGAGGCACCAACTCCGGCCGAGCTAAAGTCGTTGCACAAGACCATCAAGAAGGTGGAGGAAGACATTGAACGTTTCTCCTTTGGGACCAGCGTGAGCCAGTTCATGATCTGCGTAAACGAACTCACTTCTCTGAAAACAAAGAAGCGTGCCATCCTGGAGCCTTTGGCCGTGGTACTGGCCCCTTTCGCACCGCACATTGCGGAGGAACTTTGGAGCAGATTAGGCCATAGCGAAAGCATCACCTACGCCACTTACCCAGAATGGAAAGAGGAATTCCTCACCGAAAGCACCTTTGACTACCCAATCTCGGTGAATGGAAAGGTGAAGACCAAACTCACCTTTGACCTGAAAACCTCTAAAGAGGAAGTGGAGAAAGAAGTACTTGCCTCCGAACAGGTGCAGAAACTTCTGGAAGGCAAACCGGTGAAAAAGGTGATCGTGGTTCCGGGTAAAATCGTGAACGTGGTGATCTAGGGTTTTTGCCTTATTTCCTAAAATTACCTTTAAAACAGAAAAGGCCAGCTACTGTAGCTGGCCTTTTCTGTTCACATACACCGTCTTACTTCTTCTGGTTTCCCTTAACCACCCCAAACCAAATGGGTAAAACATACCTGATGGGCAATTACCTGACCAGTGGTATCAATTACAAACTGCACTACTACCATCCCCTCCACACACTCCTTATATCTTAAATTACTTTGCATAAACTTTAACATGGAAGGCAGCCCACCATGTTTGTATTCTGGCAGTTGTTCAATTGGAAAAATACAGAACAGTGTATCTGTTACTTCCCCTTTTGCCTTCTGGATGGTTGACTGCTCCGTTTGCTTTTTTTGCCCCAAGGTACTCCCGGAGGAAAGAAAAACAGATAGGATAATTAAGAGTGTAGCAGTAGTTTTTAGTATCATTTTGTAAAATGCAGTTCAAAAAAAGGATGCTATCCTTCCTTGCATTCCATAAAATTTCATACCTATACAACATTAAATTTTACGTCCATGAACAAACGCTATGATATTCTCCTGGGCTTAGCCTTGTTAGCGGCCGTAGCAACCGGCTACTTCTTCAACCAGAACAGGTATTTTCATATCACCTCGGGCGAAGAAGTCAGCAAAGTAGTTTATGCAGGCTTTGAGAATAAAGCCAAATGGCGGGTAGAATGGCACTTTAACTATGAGGCTGGCTCTACTGCCGGAGTCGCTACCCTTGGCCTTGGGTTGATCCTTTTTGGGGTGGCTGGAAGAAACCGAAGAAGAGTCTCCAGGGTAAGCTGATTAGTTCCGGTTTCCTTTACAGCCCTAACTCCGCTCTCACCTTCTTCGTCATTCCGGCCACCACCAGATCATAAGAGTGGTCAATGAGTTCGGTCATTAAACCCATAGGCAGGAAAGCCTCAGGGAGGACGGTGTTCCAGTGTTTCTTGCTCATGTGGTAACCTTCCTTTATGGCGGGGTACTGTTCTCTTAATTCAACCGCCCGCTCCGGGTCACATTTCAGGGCAACGCCAGCGGCGTAGTCAGACAGGCTGCAAAGGGCAAACATTTTACCGGCCACTTTGAAGACCAGCGTGTCCTGGTCAAAGGGAAGGGTTTCCTCTACGTGCGGTTTGCTTAGGCAATACTCTCTTAAATCCTCTATGTTCATAGGGCCTGAAGGTAATAAAAAGAGCCCCCTTCCCAAAGAGGGAAAGCGGCTCTTCTATTTATTGTAACTTCTATAAAAGATTACGCTTTGGTTTCCATTTCATAAGCTGCCTCTTCTGCTTGCGCGGTCACTGGCTCCTGCTCATTGGCGATGATGTGTTCAAAGATTTGTGATGCTTCCAAGCCTGATTCTGCACCTTCTTTAGCAAAAGCAACGTGAGATTCAGATTCTTTTTTAAAACTGAAGAACCTTTTTAAGCCGCTGAACAAAGCTACAAGGGCCAGGGCAATCAGCTTCCAGAACTTAACGCCGGTCAGCAGAATCACTTAATAGAACTTGGCCACGAAGGCCAGGATACCAACTTTGTCTAACACCTCACCAGCAATCAGCCCTCCAATTCCGTAGGTCGCCACTTTACCAAAGAAAGATTGAAGTCGGCCTACTGGTTTTCTTCGTTTAGCCTCACGCTGGCCAGCAGCGCCGGAATATCTTTCTTGATGCCAGGCAACATGTGCATATCCCAGATGGAATTCAAGGTTTAGCGCTTTCCTGAAATGAAAATTCCCATTTAGGGGCTACTTTCTAAAATCGCCTCCTAAATGGGAATATATCTATATCGCGGGGAAATCAGGAACGGGTCATCAGTTTGAACACCAGGTAGATCAACCCGCATAGGAACATGATCATTGACACCTTGTTGATGGTGTGCATGGTGCGCAGGTTGAAATTGGTTTTGCGGTTTGGGTCCTTCTTGCGGAAGAAGTAGGTTGCCACTTCGGTGAAATCAAATAGGCCTTTCATATAGGTTTATATCTGCTGTTAAGTGTGCTTCTGTATATAATTAGAACAATCTCAGGCCAGGAATGATTTACCTGTGGGCAAATATATTTAGGCCTCTACCCCTACCGGCTCATTCCAGTTTCCGTCTTCCCTGATGAGTTCAATGAGCTCGTCTACGGCGCGTTCCTCCGGCACTGATTTCTTGATCACCTGCTGTCCGCGGTACAACGCGATCTTGCCTTTGCCCACGCCCACGTAGCCGTAATCGGCATCGGCCATCTCGCCGGGGCCGTTCACTATGCAGCCCATGATACCGATTTTCACGCCCTTTAGGTGATCGGTGCGCTTACGGATCATGGCGGTGGTTTCCTGCAGGTCGAACAGGGTACGGCCGCAGCTAGGGCAGCTGATGTACTCGGTTTTGCTCATGCGTGTGCGGGCCGCCTGTAGAATGCCGAAGGAGAGTTTGTTCAGACTTTCCAGGGTGAAGAGCCAGTCTTCTTTGCTGCGGTGGCTTAGGTCTTGGGTGCTGAGCAGCACGCCATCCCCGAAACCATCAATTAAAAGTCCGCCCACATCAGTGGCAGCGTAGAGCTGCACCTGTTCATCGGTGAGGTCTTCATAGGAGCGCTTGATAATGACCGGTACCGGCTGACCCTGGTTCATGAGGCGGATGAAAGCCTTGCGCTGCTCCGGCATGGCGTGCTCATTCTGCGTCTCCAGGATGAGAACCACATCCGGCCGATTATGCAGCGTTTCTATAATATCGTTCGTTAACTGGCCCAGCGTCACCTGCACAAAGTTCAACTGCGGATGCCAGCTACTGGCGGTCTCAAACTGCACGGCAGTAAACAAAGGATATCGCTCCTCGCGCTGCTCGGCTTCCAGCCAGGCGGTATAGTCCACTATCTCCTTTAAGCCGTTGGGCAGCATGAACGAGATGGGCGAACTGCCGGTGTACACGTAATCCGCGCCCTGGTCAGACATATGGAATTTGTCCAGTGCAGCCGAGTAGATGTGGCCCACCGGCCGAAGATCCTCGTAAGTGATTTCTTCCAGTCGGCTCAGGTCGGCTACCACGCGGGGCACGTTGTGGCCGCCCAGGTTCAGGACCTCGCGGGTTTCGCGGCGGTGGTACTGGAACGGGTTGTACGGCAGGTTGCAGATGGGTTTGATGGGCGTGTGCCCGGCCCGGGTGGTATAGCGATCAATGAGCATCTTGGCCACCGGCGCTTCCAGCTCAGGGGCTTCCGTGAGGGAAACCCGCACGGTATCACCTAAACCGTCTTCCAGCAAAGTACCGATCCCCACCGCAGATTTCACGCGACCGTCCTCGCCTTCGCCGGCCTCGGTCACGCCCAGGTGCAGCGGGTAAGGCTGCAGCTTTTCTTCTTTCAGTTTCTGCACGAGCAACCGGTAGGCCTGCACCATTACCTGAGTATTGCTCGCCTTCATGGAAAGCACCACGTCATAGTAGTTGAGGTCTTCGCAAATGCGCAGGAACTCCAGCGCGCTCTCCACCATGCCCAGTGGGGTATCACCGTAGCGGCTCAGGATGCGATCAGACAAAGAACCGTGATTGGTGCCTATGCGCATGGCCGTGCCGTACTCCTTGCAGATGTTCACCAAAGGCGTGAAGCGCTCCCTGATACGGTCCAACTCTGCCTGGTAAGTGGCATCGGTATATTCAATGGTCTGGAATTTCTTTTTATCGGCGTAGTTCCCGGGGTTCACACGCACTTTCTCTACCAGACGGGCGGCCAGCTCGGCAGCATTGGGAGTGAAATGGATATCAGCGATGAGCGGAACGTTATAGCCGCGGGCCCGAAGTTCTTTCTTGATGTTGCCCAGGTTCTCGGCCTCTTTCACGCTGGGTGCGGTAATACGCACGTACTCACAGCCGGCCTCCACCATCCTGATCACCTGCTCAACTGAACCCAGCGTATCCATGGTGTCTACGGTGGTCATGGACTGTACCCTGATGGGGTTCTCGCCCCCCATTGCCAGGTCACCAATACGCACTTCGCGGCTCAGGCGGCGGGTATAATCAGTAAGGCTAGGACAATAGATTCCGCCCAGGGAAAGGGATTCTGTATTCATGGGAAATGATGTTTCCATATTTCTTTAACCAACGGCTAAACCAGATTGTTCAGCGTAGCATTTGTAAAAGTACGACGTTTTTTTGACCTGCGCAGCTATGGGTCTGCCTGCATGTACTCTAGACAGTTTTCTCCTTTACAAAACCGTATAGGTGGTCAATTTCTTTTTAGGTAAGCCAGAAATCATAAACAGGCACATTAAATTTTTTTATTTACTTTAACTACTTAGTAATAAAGCATTAAGCCACTCTAAGGTGCTCTCTTGGCGTGTGATGCCTGGTTTATTTGGCCACTATGCCTTAAGTGGCCGGCATCTAATTGCAGTGAACAGAAAACACCTATGTTAAATAAGGCGTACAATATTATGCTAAACTAACTGCAGCTATGTCTCTACTGTTTTTATCCCAAAGCCAACGCCAGGTAACTGCCTTGCTCCGGAAAGCAGGCATGGACAACATCAATATCCCCAACACCATCCAGACCACCCGCGAGACTGCCGAGAACTGGCTTTACCAGGAAATGGAGCAGGGCAACCTGCCGTTGGTGTTCCAGATGGTGAAAGGTGAATGCCTGGAAAAAGACTCCCAGCTTTTGTTTGATGAACTGAAGGATGTGGTAGTGGCCAAGTACATAATGCGCATGGGCATGGCCTATGATGCCGCTTCCAAAACCGCATCGGTGATTTTGCCTTTCATTCTGAAGGCCATGGTAGAGCTGCTCCAGAAAAATCCCATGTTCAAGAATTGGTGGGACAACCTGGACCTGCGCAAACATCTCCCCAGCAAAGAAGATATCAGGTCAAAAATAAGAACGGTGGGGAAATCCTTTTCCGGTAACCAGTCTTCTGAAAACGGCGCGTTCGCTTAAAGACTAGCGTCTGTTTTAAAGCCGTTTCAGGAAAAAGAGGCTATAAAAAGGTTCAGTGCTTTCTTCACCTGTAAACCGACTTTGTTTATTCCTGCTCCGCTTCTCCCTGCCTTAACAAAGGGTCCTCAGTGGAGGCATTGGCCTCTCCTTGTTCTTTCAGGCGGTCAATCCGGTTAGCGATCCGGTCGTGAACGCGGTCATCCTGCAGATAGGTCTGCTGGTCAAGGTCGAATTCTGCAGGGTTGAACTCTAGGGCCAGTTCATGGAGCTGGAAAATATAGGTGTCAATGCGGTTAATGGCCTCAGAGACGAACTCGCTGGCGTGGTCATTTTCCTCCGAGAGGCCCTCTTTGACCTCTTCGGCCTGTCGGATCTCATGCTGGATGATGGTTTCGGGCTGGGTTCCTTTCAAGCGTTCGTGGTCTAACCGTTTCTTGAATTCAGGGATATCAAAGTCCATAGTAGGTGTTTTTTGATGGCACACTCGTAGACCGGATACGTGTTATCCTGCCCTGAGTTAAGTCCTGCATAAAAACATTTGCCTTTATGGCCGTAGCCCCAAGAAAACTTTATAAAACCATCTATGCCCGTTCCGTTTCTACAGAGAAGTCATGCCTTTGCGGCGCAATTGTTGCACAAAGCCGGTTTAAAGGCCACCCAGATTCCGCAGGCCATTCAGGTCACCCGCGAAACCGTGGAGCAATGGCTGCAGAAAGAGATGGAAAGCGGCAATGCCCAGCAAGTGCTGGAGGTTCTGAAAGGCCATGTGCAGGAGAAAGGCCCTAAACTGCTGTTTGATAAACTGAAGGACATGCTGCTGGTAAGGCTCATGTTGCACCTGGGCATCAAAAGCGCGATGGCCACCAATATTGCCACCCTCATCCTGCCCTTCGTGCTGAAGCGCATCTTTGACCTGGCCAGGCAGAATCCCAAAATGCAGGCCTGGTGGCGGGAACAGGAATGGCGCGAGCAGATGCCTACCATCAGCCAAATTAAATCAAGGATCAAGGAACTGGGGCAAAGCTTCTCCCCTAACCGCACCAACCCCTCTAATGACCAGCCGCTGTTTATTTGATAAAAGTACCTGACCAAAATTCCGTTTCAAGGCTGATTCTAGAAAACAGAGCCTTAAACAGCGTATAAACAAAAAGCCCCTGCGCACCGGCAGGGGCTTTTTGTTTATGGAGAAAGGTCCTATTAATGACGGAACATCATCTCGCGGTATTTCACCAATGGCCATTGCTCATCGGCAACGATCAGCTCAAGCTTGTCAACGCTGTAACGGATGGTGTCAAAGAAAGAAAGTACTTCATCTGTGTACATGATGGCCCGCTCACGGGTGTCTTCAATCTTGTTGGCCACCTTGCGCTTCTCAATCATGGCATCTACGTTCGTCTTGATGGTAGTCAGGTGACCGGAGATGGTTTTGATGGTGTCCAGCGTGGTCTGTGTGTACTCATTGTCCTCCAACCCGATGTCACGGAGACCTTTGATGTTCTCCACCAGAGTAGTCTGGTAAGCGATGGCGGTAGGGATGATGTGATTCATGGCCAGGTCACCCATCACGCGGGCCTCAATCTGTACGCGCTTGATATAGTCTTCAAGCAGAATGTCATGACGGGCGTGTAACTCACGGGGGCTGAAAATGTTGTGCTTGGTAAAGATCTCCATAGCAGTTTCATCTACCAGTTTGTCCAAAGCCTGTGGCGTCTTGCGGATGTTGCTCAACCCACGGCGCTCTGCTTCTTCTTCCCACTCTTTTGAGTAACCGTTTCCTTCAAAACGCACAGCTTTGGAAGAGATCACATACTCACGCAGCACATCAATAATGGCTACTTCTTTTTTCTTGCCCTGGGCCATTAAAGCATCCACGCTGTTCTTGAAGTCGATCAGTTGATCAGCGACAATGGCGTTGAGGGTGGTCATGGCGTTGGAGCTGTTGGCCGAGGAACCTACCGCGCGGAACTCAAACTTGTTACCAGTGAAGGCGAAAGGCGAAGTACGGTTACGGTCAGTGTTGTCCAGTAGGATTTCAGGGATCTTGTCGATGCCCAGTTTCAGGTACACGTTGTCGCCTTTGTCTAACGGTAACTTGGCGGTACGCTCCAACTCATCCAGCACCTCTGTCAGTTTCTTACCGATGAACACAGACATGATAGCCGGTGGTGCTTCGTTTGCGCCCAGGCGGTGATCATTGCTTGCAGAGGCGATGCTGGCGCGCAGCAAATCCGCATAGCGGTGCACCGCTTTCACGGTGGTGATGAAGAAAGTAAGGAACTGCAGGTTTTCTTTAGGACGACGGCCCGGCGCAAAAAGGTTTACGCCGGTGTCGGTGCTCAGGGCCCAGTTGTTGTGCTTGCCGCTTCCGTTCACGCCTTTGTAAGGCTTCTCATGCAGTAATACCTTAAAGTGGTGCTTCTCGGCAACGCGGTCTAACAGGTCCATTAACAATTGGTTATGGTCAACTGCCAGGTTAGCCTCTTCAAAGGTAGGAGCGCACTCAAACTGGTTTGGCGCCACCTCGTTGTGGCGGGTACGCAAAGGAATACCCAGCTTGTGCGACTCGGCCTCGAAGTCAATCATGAAGGCGTGCACTCTTGACGGAATAGCCCCGAAGTAGTGGTCTTCCAGCTGCTGGCCTTTGGCCGGCTCATGCCCGAATACGGTTCTGCCGGTCATCACCAGGTCTGGACGGGCTTCATACAAAGCACGGTCCACCAGAAAGTACTCCTGCTCAATACCCAACGTGGCGGTTACCTTGGTAACGTCTTTGTCAAAGTACTGGCAAACGTCAACGGCGGCTTTCTCAACCAGGCCAAGGCTTTTCAGCAAAGGCGCTTTGTAGTCAAGGGCCTCACCGGTATAGGAAACGAAGATGGTAGGGATACAAAGGGTTTTGGCGCCGGCGTTTTCAATGATGAAGGCCGGAGAGGTTGGGTCCCAGGCGGTATAACCGCGGGCCTCAAAGGTGTTACGGATACCGCCGCTTGGGAAAGAAGAGGCATCTGGCTCCTGTTGTACCAGGGCGCTGCCTTTAAATACCTCAATGGCGCGTCCGTCTGAGCTCAGGTCAAAGAAAGAGTCGTGTTTCTCGGCGGTCTCACCGGTCAACGGCTGAAACCAGTGGGTGTAGTGGGTAGCTCCGCGGCTAAGAGCCCAGGTCTTCATGGCTCCCGCCACGGCATCGGCTAGGTTACGGTCTACTTTGCTGCCGGTCTTAATGGCAAACTGCAGGCGTTTGAAATAATCTCCAGCCAAAGTAGCGCGCATGGCCTCTAAACCAAATACGTTACTTCCATAATAATCAGAGATTTTGTCAGAAGGTAGCTTCACCTCTACTGGCGTGCGTTGGTTTACCAACTCAAGCGCCTTAAAACGAAGAATGGCCATGAAATTTGTTTGTTTTTAAAAGATGGATCAAATGTAGGGCAGAAAATCTTACTTTCAAGCATTACCCCTAATTTTTTGAACCACTTTTTTAAATTTACTAACTACTTTCAAGAGAATACCCCTCTATTTTGATACCCATTTTTCCAAACAAGCATTGGATTTTCCTACATACCCCCTCAAAACACATAGTCTTCTACAAAGTGTCTCTTTTTTGAGGATGCCCTTTATGCGGTATATTTGACCTGTGAAAAGAATACTATTCAAAGCCTTCGGGTTTTTTTTCTTCTGGACCCTCTTCTTTGAGATATGTCGGGCCGTTTTCCTCCTCTACCATTCTACCAAAACCTATGCCTTAACCTCTTCTGAGATTGGGAAAGTGTTCTGGTACGGTCTCCGGATGGATCTATCCTTCGCCGCTTACCTGAGCGTGATCCCGTTTCTGCTCTTTTTGAACGAGGTGGCCTTCAGGAAAAGGGTCTTCCTGAAAATTGTCTCTGTTTTCACCTATGTACTGCTGCCCATCCTGGTGCTGTTGGTGACCATTGACCTGGAACTGTACTCGGCCTGGGGCTTTAGGCTGGACTCCACTCCCCTGCAATACCTCAACACGCCCGCCGAGATGCTGGCTTCCACGGCCTCGGCTCCGGTTTGGCTTTTGGCGCTCCTTTACCTCTTGCTGTTGGTCATAGGCATATTGGGCTTTAGGTTCATCAGCCGGAATTGGTCTGTTTCTCCAAAAAGAGGCGTAAAACAATTATCCGGTGAACTTTTGCTCAGTCTTTTCCTGGTGGCTTTGCTGGTGCTGCCTATCCGGGGCGGTTGGCAACAGATTCCCCTGAACCAAAGCGATGTTTACTTCTCTTCCAAGCTTTTCGCGAACCACGCCGGCGTGAATGTGCCCTGGAACGTCATGCATTCCTTGCTTAAAAAGAACCACAATACCAAGAACCCCTACCAGTACCTGGACGAGAAACAGGCGCAGGCCATGGTGCAGGAGTTGTACCAGCCCAAGAGCGATTCTGTTCCTTCTTTGCTTCGGGTGAAAAGGCCTAACGTGCTATTTATCATCCTGGAAAGCTACACCGCCAAGTTCATTGGAGCGCTGGGTGGCCCGGCCGAGGTGACGCCTAACTTCAATGCACTGGCCAAAGAAGGCATCCTGTTCCAGAACATCTACGCCGCCGGAGACCGAAGCGAAAAAGGCATGGTGGCGCTGCTGAGCGGCTATCCCGTGCAGACCACCACCTCTATCATCAAAACCCCGAAGAAAACGGAGCGCCTGCCCCAATTGGCCTCGGAGCTGAAAAGATTAGGCTACGCCACCAGCTACTATTATGGCGGGGAATTGGCCTTTGCCAACATCAAGTCTTACCTCATCAACGGGCAGTATGACAAACTGCTTGAGAAGTCTGATTTCTCTAGCGAGGATTACAACTCAAAATGGGGCGTGCATGACCACATCCTGTTTGACCGCGTACTGGCTGAGCACCAAAACCCCAAACAGCCGTTCTTTACTACGGTATATACCCTCAGCAGCCATGAGCCGTATGACATTCCTATTCCGGCGAAATTCCCGGGCACAGATGAGGAAACCAGTTTCAAGAACGCCTTCTACTACACAGATTATGCTTTAGGCCGATTCATCTCTGCCGCGAAGAAGATGCCCTGGTGGCAGAATACGCTGGTTGTGCTGGTAGCCGACCACGGGCACCATTTCCCCGGCCGCGACCAGAACGATGCACCCAGCAAGTTCCGGATTCCGCTCCTGATGACTGGCGGCGCCCTGGCCGTGAAAGACACGGTGGTGACCAACATAGGCTCCCAAACCGATCTAGTGCCTACCCTCCTGCAGCAGATGGGACAACCCACCCACCAGTTTGCCTGGAGCAAGAACCTCTTGGACGCCAATGCCACCCCTTTCGCATTCTACGTCTTCAACGATGGCTTCGGGATGGTCTCGCCGCAAGGTGCCGTAACCTTTGACAACGTTTCGCAAAAACCTATCCTCCGCGCCCCCGGAGTTACCGACAAACAGGTAGAACAAGGCAAAGCCTACATGCAAACCAGTTTCGGGGATTTCCTTAAGAAGTAGTTATTGGTGATTAGTGTTTAGTTGTTCTTGGGTTGTTTTCTGAAAAGGAGCCCTAAAACATTTACCGGAGTTTTGCTCTTGGTTAAGCGATCATTGTAGGGGCACCTCTTGTGGGTGCCCTTTTCCTTTGTTAAACGTATCCATAATGCTTGGGGAGTTACCCACCAGATCATTAACCGAAATCCCGTTTTAAGCTTTATTTCTTAAAACAACCTCAAAACTCTAGAGATCAAACACTAATCACTAACAACTAAACACTATTAACTATTTCCGGTTTCTCCGTACCTTTGTGCCTTGATTATGAAAAAGGTAGCATTCTATACACTAGGCTGTAAGCTCAACTTCTCAGAGACTTCTACCCTCTCCCGGATTTTCCAGGAACGAGGGTTTGAGAAGGTGGAGTTTACAGACACCCCCGATATTTACGTCATCAACACGTGCTCCGTCACCGACAATGCCGACAAGAAATGCCGGAAAGTGGTGAAGGAAGCGCTCAAGCACTCGCCTAACGCGTTCATCACCATTGTGGGCTGCTATGCCCAGCTCAAACCAAAGGAGATTTCCGAGATCCCCGGTGTGGATGCCGTTTTGGGTGCCGCCGAGAAGTTTCAGTTGGTAGACATTCTGGAGACGTTTGAGAAGAAAGACGCCCCGCAGGTGCATGCCAGCCCGGTATCTGAGGCCAACACCTTCGTGAACGCCTACTCCTTCGGAGACCGCACCCGCACGTTCCTGAAAGTACAGGACGGCTGCGACTACTCCTGCACCTTCTGCACCATTCCGCAGGCCCGGGGCAAAAGCCGCAGCAACACCATTGAGAAAGTAGTATCCGAGGCCCGCACCATAGGCGACTCCGGCGTGAAGGAAATTGTGCTTACCGGGGTGAACACCGGCGATTTTGGGTTGCAGGAAGGCGTTCGCGTGGAGAATTTCTTCCAATTGGTGCAGGAACTGGACCAGGTGGAGAACGTGAGCCGCTTCCGGATTTCGTCTATTGAACCTAATCTTTTGAGTGAAGAGATCATCAGGTTCGTAGCGGGTTCTCAACGCTTTATGCCGCACTTCCACGTTCCGTTGCAGTCGGGTAGTAACAAAATTTTGAAGCTCATGCGCCGCCGTTACCTGCGGGAACTGTACGCCCAGCGGGTAGAATGGATCAAGACTGCCATGCCGCACGCATGCATCGGGGTGGACGTAATTGTGGGCTTCCCCGGCGAGACGGAGGAAGATTTCCTGGAGACCTACAACTTCCTGAACGGATTAGACATCAGCTACCTGCACGTGTTCCCGTACTCTGAGCGCGCCAACACCCTGGCCTTGGACCTGCCTGGAGTTGTTCCGCAGAAAGAGCGTAACCGCCGCGCCGATATGCTGCGCATCCTGTCTGAGAAGAAGAAACGCGCTTTCTACGAAAGCCAGATCGGGTACGAAGGCCGCGTCTTGTTTGAAGCTGATATTACCGATGGCTATATGGAAGGCTTCACTGAGAACTACGTGCGCGTGGTGGCCAAATATGATCCCGTGCTGGTGAACGAGCAGAAACACGTCCGGCTCACGAACATCACTTCGGCCGGATTGATGGAAGCCGAAGAAACATACCACGAAATGCTGGCGCATTAGAAAGAGCAGTAGAATATCATTTTTATAAAGGCCCAAGAAAAGCAAAAGGTCCAGTTATGCATGACATAGCTGGACCTTTTAGTTTTATAAGAATGTAAAATCGTCTTCTCTCTTTTGTTATCCTGAAAGGATCTTGTGGGCAGGGGTAATGGCTTTTAAAAGCGTTTCTATTTTGGGCAATTATACGCCAATCAGGAGATTGGCAGTTCAATGGTGCGGAGAGCGCTGTCGCTAACTCTCCGCACAACAAGGGATACTGGCACACTAAACAAGCTGTATTTATTATAAACAGAAATGCCCTGTTGGATGAACTAGGCAGGGCATTTCTGTCTATGGGTTTAGAAAAAAATAAGGTAAGCAGTAAAGGTGAAGGCTTAAGCCGACACTTCAAGGCTAGTCCCCTGCCGGGCCATGCGCTGGGCCAGAATACTGGCGGCAATCAATTGCAAAGCGTGGTACAACATGAGCGGCAGAAGAATAATGCCCACGATATTGGCATCGGGAAAGATGACTTTTGACATGACCGTGCCGTGCACCAAGGATTTCTTGGAACCGCAGAAAATGGCCGTGATCCGGTTCTCACGCGAGAATCCCAGCAGATTGCCCAGCAGGTGAATCAACCCAAAAACCAGGAAGAACAGCGCCACCATAGCCCCTCCCAACAAAAGTAATTCCAAAGCACTGAAGCCTTTGAACATCTCCCTTGCGAAGGAATCACAGAAAGAGGAGTACACGATGAGCAGGATTATGGTTTGGTCAAACAGGCGTAGCCGGGCCTTCTGCCGCTCGGCAAACTCCCCGAACCGTTTGTTCAGCAGCACCCCCAGCGTCACCGGCAAGAGCACCTGCAACATGAGCTTGAGGATAATGCTACCCAAGTCCATCTCGGCCGCCGAGCTGGTGCTCATGAAAAGGCCCATCCAAAGCGGAGTCATAAAGACCCCAATCAAACTTGAGATGCTGGCGTTGAAGATAGCCCCCGGAAGGTTGCCTCCCGCAATAGAGACCATCACCACCGAGGAAGAAACCGTAGACGGCAGGGCCGCCACGTAGAACACGCCCAGCCATAACAACTGGTTTTCTTCTCCGCCCAACAGCACATTCGCCAGAAATACCAGCAAGGGAAACAGCAAAAACGTACTCAGCTGCACCACCAGGTGCAGGCGCCAGTCGCTGAGGCCGGCTTTTAGTTTGGCGGGGCTCAGGCGCATACCATAGAAAAAGAAAATGAGCGAAACGCCGTAGGTGGTGATCTCTTCCAGGGGCAAAGGCCCGTTCTCCTCTCCTATGTGGGGCCAAAGGTAGGCCAGCAGAATCATGGCCAGAAGCGCCAGCAGAAAGTTGTCCAGTCCCAGGCGTTTCAAGAACTTACTTCCCCGCTCCCGCACGGGCACCAGGGCTACTCCGTTGTTTTCAGTATTCAAAACTATTCCTCCAGCCCAAAATCAGGTTTGCTTTCAAAAACTGATTCAAGCCTCTTTTTTATGATTCAGCCCAAAAATAGGAGTACGGATTTCGGGGGTAAAGTTTTTGATCTAATAAATAGAGACAGGATCGGGCTTCTTTTTGGGTCTGGGATTTTTTTAGTCTGGTCCAAAGAAATTCTGCCTTGCTCAGGCAACTCTTTTGTAAGGCTGTGCATCTTTCGGGTAAAGCATCTCACCGCTTCTTGTATTGGCGCTAAGTAATGGCGCAACCACGGCTTTGGCGAGGAAAAAGGAGGCTAAACGCTCTTTTCACAGAGAACAGTTTTAGACCTGATTTAAAGAAAACGCCCTGTAAACGCTAGAAAGGCACAATTTGGCAGGAGATAAAATTAATTTCAAAAAAAAATGAAACAGTACCTTGCTTTACATAGTACCTTATTATATCTTTGTTCCATCCTTAGAGAAAAATCCAACTAAATCATTTAATAGCCATGGAAACTTTGACCGTCTTTCAGCTTCTCTTTCAGGTATTGTTCTTCCTAGGCTCCTTCACAGCCTTGGTTTTCGCCTATGTGTTCCTGTTGTCAGGTCATGGAGCATCTCGCCATAAAAAGGCATTCACCGCCCCTGGACCTTTCCAGCTGTAGCCCCTGAGGCTTTTTTTTTCTACATGTACCTTGCATTACCCAGTACTATAAAGTAACCACCTCTTCAAATCCATACCACATACCATTATGAAAAAGTTCTATCACTTCCTCCTCTTATTAGCCGCCCTGGCCTTCCTGACCCAGGCCGCCCTGGCCCAAACCCCTGGCGCTATCACCGGTTTGGTGGTGGATGATAAAGGCCAACCGCTTCCTTACGGAACTGTGGCCCTGCTAAAAGCCGCCGATGCTTCCCTCCTTTCCGGCGCAGCTATTGAACTGGACGGAACCTTTAAAATGAAAACCCCGTCCCCAGGGAAATACCTGGTGCGCATCAGCGCGATGGGCTTCGCCAACCAGGACCTGCCAGTTGTGGAAGTGAATGGTGCCGGTTTTTCACATGATTTCGGAAAAATAGCCCTGAAACAGGACAGTAAGGTGTTGAAGGAAGTGACCGTGAACAACCTGCGCCCAGCAGTGGATGTGCAGGCCGATAAGATGGTAGTGAGTGTGGAAGGAACCGCCATGGCCGCTGGCAATACCGCCTACGAGGTGCTGGCAAAATCGCCGGGCGTGTGGATAGACCAGGACGGTAACATCCAGTTGAATGGCAAACAGGGCGTGAAGGTGATGATAGACGGAAAACTGACCTACCTGGACGGCAAACAATTGCAAACCATGTTACAGGGCATGCCCGCCGACAACCTGAAGAACCTGGAAATCATCGCCAACCCAAGCTCTAAGTTCGATGCCGAGGGTACCGCCGGGATTATCAACATCAACCTGAAGAAAAACAACCTGAATGGCCTGAACGGCAGTGTGTACGGCGGTTACCAGTACAACACCAAAACCACAGCCAACGGCGGCGTGAACCTTAACCTGAAACAAGGTAAATGGAGCTCCTCCGCCACCCTGGACCTGGCCCAGCGTCCCCGCAAAAGAACCTTCAGCATGAACCGCACCTTTGAGCAGGAAGGCGAGAATTCTTACCTGAACCAGTCCGGCAAAGAAGAAGGCACCACCTTCGCCCCCTCGGCCCGCCTCACCACCGACTATGACCTGAACAAAAACCACAGCGTGGGCGCTACCGTGAGCTTGTCCAGCTCCCGCACCAATTCCGGCGTGAACACCAACTCTACCCTCCTGGACCCCACCGAGGCCGGCCCCATCTACAACCAGACCACCACCCACAACAGAGGCAAATTCTCCAGCGCCTCTCTCAACGCCCACTACGTAGGCAAACTGGATACCCTGGGCACCACCTTGTCTGCTGATTTTGATGTGGCACGCATCAAAGACACCAGCCCCAGCGATTTCCTGAACTATAAGACCCACGCTGCAACCGGCGCCATTGAATCTGAGTACTTTGAGACCCTCAACCCTACCTCTTACCATATCTACTCGGCCAAAATGGACTATGTGAGACCTTTCCCGTCTATCAAAGGCAAGCTGGAACTGGGCGCCAAGGCCAGCTACGTGGAGTCTGACAACCAGATAGATTTCTACACCCTGGAAGGAAGCCAGCGCATACCAGATGCCAAACGCAAAGGCGACCACTTCATCTATGACGAGAACATCTACGCCGCCTACTCCAACTTCAGCGCCACCCTTACCTCCAAAGTGACCCTGCAGGCCGGTCTACGCGCCGAGTACACCGACTCTGAAGGCAACTCCATCCCAGAGCAGAAAGTAACACCCCGCTCTTACCTGGATCTTTTCCCCAGCGTGTTTGTGCAGCAGAAAATCTCAGATAACTACACCATTGGGTATAACTACAGCCGCCGCATCTACCGTCCGCGCTACAGCAACCTGAACCCCTTCCGGTTCTACATTGACGCCAACACCTACGCCCAGGGCAACCCGTACCTGAAACCTGAGTACACCAACTCTTTCCAGGTGACCCAGACCTTCAGACAGAACTACAACCTGATCTTTGGGTACGCCCACACCAAAGACGATATTTCTGAGGTGCCCGCCTTCTACCCTGAGACCAACACTATGGTGTTCCAGCAGCGGAACGTGGAAAGCGAAGCCTGGAACGCCACCCTGGTAGCCCCGGTGACCATCACCTCTAAATGGAACATGAACAACAACCTGACCCTCTCTTACCAGATCTTCAACACCATAGTAGACGAGAGAACCATCCGTAATGCCCAAACCATGGTTATGGCCCAAACCAGCCACAACATCATGTTGCCCAACAACTTCAAGATGGAGGTGAACGGTTCTTACCGTGGCAAAGGGGTGTTCAACGTGTACAAGACAGATCCTGCCGGCTGGGTAGACGTAGCGGTGAAACGCTCTTTCCTGAAAGACCAACTGGAAGTGAACCTGGCCGTGACGGATATCTTCCGGACCCAGCGAATGAAAGGTACCTCTGAGGTAAACGGCAACATCAACCATATCAACATGTACCAGTTTGGCCAGAGCGTGCGTTTGAACCTGCGGTACCGCTTCAACAAAGGCGAGAAATTTGAAATGAAACGCCGCAACGGCAACCTGGATGAGGTGAACCGGGCCGGTGGAAATTAATCTCTTGACCTGCACTTTCTCCGGCTTACAATTAATTTTCTTAAATTGAGGCCTTAACCCATGAACATGGGCCGCGAAAACCAAATCGTGGCCCATGTTCAACCCATTTTACATCAATTAATTATAGACTGTGAGCGTATCTAAAAAGCTTATTTTACTGGCTGTCATTTCAGCTTCCTTTGCCGCCTGCAACAACGACAAGGCATCTAAACCTACCACTGCCGCTACCACGGAGACCACTCCAGCCGCCGCCACTACCGCCGCGGAAGAAGATGAGGATGCTCCTGCCGTAGCTTCGCCGGCTGCCGAGATAGTGTTTGTGAACTCAGATACCCTTCTGAACAGATACCAGTACTTTAAAGACGTGAAAGCCCGCCTGGAAGCCAAAGGCAAAAGAATGGAATCTGACCTTAGAGGCAAAGCCTCCAGTTTCCAGAAGGAAGTGGAGCAGTACCGCCAGACCGGTGCTGGTATGACCCAGGAACAACGGGCCGCCACTGAGCAGCGCCTGGCCCAGAAAGAGCAACAACTAGCCGCTCAGCAGCAGACCTCCGGAAACCAACTGGCCAAGGACGAGAACGATGAGATGAAGAAGATCTACGAGAAAGTAGAGGCGCACCTCATGAAAATAAGCAAGGAGAAAGGCTACAAAATGGTCCTGACCTATACCCGCGGTAACAGCGCCATCCTTTACGGAGATGCTTCCCTTGACATCACAGATGAGACCGTTAAGGGCCTCAACGAAGATTACAAAGCAAACAAACCCGGAACAAAGAAATAATCTTTTAAAAGGGTTGAGATAGAAAAGCCTGGCTTCGGTCAGGCTTTTTTTTAACTCTTTTTTAGAAAAACGGCTCAGAAAAGGCGGCGCTTGATCCCCGCCAATCGGGTTCCTGCCTCTCTGGCGTAGTACGGGTGTTTGCTGTTCTTCACCACCTGTGCCGCATAGATACCGGTGTGGCCCGAGAAGAGGTAAGCCACCACACAGGCCAATCCGGCATAGAGGCCACAGCTGCCCCCAAATAATTCCATGGCCATAAGCAGGCAGGCCAGCGGCGTATTGGCCGCGCCCGCAAATACGGCCACAAAACCCATAGCCGCCAGCAACTCCAACGGCAAAGGAAGCCAGGGGAAAAGCGCGTTCCCCAAAGTAGCCCCAATGAAGAACAAAGGCGTTACCTCCCCACCCTTAAAGCCGCAGCCCAGCGTAAAAGCAGTAAGCGCCAGCTTCACCAGGAAATCATAGGTAGGCAGCGGTGTTGAAAAGGACGCCAAAATGGTAGGAATCCCTAACCCGATGTATTTGGTAGTACCCAAAGCCCAGATGACCACCGCAAGTATCACACCTCCAAGCACCGGCCGTAGGGGCGGATAAGATACATATTTGCTGAAGGTGCTACCCACGGCATGGGAGGCTAGCGAGAAAAGCCGGGCCGCCAATGCAAAACAGATGCCAGCCAGCAAGGTCGCGCTTAAAGTCCAGACGGTCATGGGTGGAACCTCCACTACCGGGTAAACTGTATGCCCAACACCCCATGCTGAGGTAACCGCATTGGCGATAACGGCAGCCAGAAAAGAAGGCAGCAGCGCATTGTAACGGAGTTGCCCCAACAGGAAAACCTCCAAAGCAAATACCGCTCCCGCCAACGGCGTCCCGAATACCGAGGCAAAACCGGCACTCACCCCGCAGATCAAAAGCATTTTACGGTCCCGTGGCCGAAGCCTGAATATGGGCGAGAGTTGATCTGCCAGGGCGCCGCCCATCTGCACGGCTGTTCCCTCCCGGCCCGCCGAGCCACCCACCAAGTGCGTAAGTACTGTGCCAAAAAGCACCAATGGTGCCATAACCAAGGGGATCTTATTGGAGGAAGGCGTTTGAATGGACTGCAAAAGCAGGTTATTGCCGCCCTCTGCCTCGCGGCCCCACTGGTGGTAGGACCAGCCCACCAAATAGCCACCCACGGGCAAAAGCCAGATGATCCAGGTATGGGTTTCGCGGTAATGGGTTACCCAATCCAGCAAGACCAGAAACAAGGCCGAGGCGCTGCCGGCCATTACGCCCACCAGCAAAGCCAGACCCAGCCAGCGGAACAGGTATTTTGAATTAAGGTAAAAATCCAGGGGAAAAGAACGCCCGGAGAAAGAGAAAAAGGAGAATACCGGCTTCTTGAAAAAAGTCATACTACTTCAATTGCTTCTCCCTCCCAGGTCCGGCTATTCCACTTGCGGCAGAAAGGAAAAAGGCACCAGCTTCTTTGTAATGTCCTTACCCCAAGGCTGGTTTTTGCTATTCGTATCTTAAAGATTCAATGGGGTCCAGTTTAGAGGCTTTGTAAGCCGGATAGTAACCAGAAACCAGCCCTACGGTGATACAGATGGCCATACCCACAATCATCCAAAGCCAGGGCACAAAGAAGTCACCCTTGCCTATGAGCATGGCAATGCCATTGCCCATGAGAATGCCCAAGACTATGCCTACAATCCCCCCCAGCACACAGATAACAATGGCCTCGATGAGGAACTGCAGCCTTATCTGCTTTATAGTGGCGCCCAAAGCCTTTCTGATACCTATTTCACGGGTCCGCTCGGTTACGCTCACCATCATGATGTTCATCAACCCGATGGAGGCGCCCAGCAAGGTGATAAAACCCACCAGAAAGCCGCCGGTTTTTAGGTAACCCGTGATTTTGTTTAACTCCTGCTCCACAGAGTCGCTGCGGGTGATCCTGAAGGAATCTTCCTGACCTAGCCGGTCCTGCCGTACTTTGCGCATAATACCGGTTGCCTCCTCCATGGCAAATGCCAGGCTGCTCCCGTTCAGGATAGCAGATTTGATCTCATACGTTAATGGTTCTGGGGTGGGAATCTGGGTGGCGGTTTCCAGGGGGATGATGATCCGGCGATTGCTTCCGCCCCCGCCCAGGCCGCCGCCAGTGCTTTTGATTTTGCCAATGACCTTGAACCTCCGGCCCATCAGCACCATGCTCTTGCCCTCGGGGCTTTGTTTGGGGAACAGCTTGTCGGCTACTTCCTCGCCAATGATGGCCACCGGGGCGCCGCTTTCAATCTCCAGGTTAGAGAAAGGCCGGCCCAGTTCCAGGTCATAGTTCTCGTTCACCAGGTAATTCTCATCTCCCCCAATCAAACTCATGTTGGGGTTGGTTTTAATGCTTCCCGCCTTCACAGAGACGTTCCCGCTCACCCAGGTAGACAAACTCACCCGGGCTTTATCGGCCATAAGTTCTTTGTATTGCCGGGCCTGGAACTCGGTGATGTTGGGATACACTTTGTTCTGGCGGCCGCCCCGCTGTCCGCCCCCGTCCCATTTTTTCTCTATATCAAAAGAATTGGCCCCCAACGTAGAAAATGTGCTGGAAACGGAATACTTGATGCCCTCAATTGCCGTTAGAATACCTACCAAAGACATAATGCCAATGGAGATGATCAGGGCAGTGAGCACCGTCCTGAGCAAGTTGCCCTGGATGGAGCGGAAGCCTTCTTTCGTGTTTTCTACAAGATCCATGTTTTCTCTGTAACCAGTACCCAGTCTACTATCTGTCGTACAACTGAGCGCTTTCTTACTGATATAAAAGTAATGGTTTTCCCGTTTATTGCCCTATTTTCTTAAATTCGTTCCAAACCGATTACTAATGAAGAATTTGTGCCGGAATTTATTTCTTCTGCTCCTGCTGATGGCCATGGCGCCAGCCAGTTGGGCTTCTTACCTGCTCCTGCCCATGGACAAGACGCAGAAGAACCACTTAAAATCCTATGGAGTTGCCTATTGGGCCCTGCAGCGGCAAGTAGAGGTTGAATGGCTCCTGAACTACAAAGGCGGTGCCTTTGCTATGAAGCAGGCCACCGCCTTGGAAAATGAATTGGTGGTGCGGGGCATCAGTTACCAGACCATCTCAGACGCGCAGTACAGCCAGATTCTTTCCGAGATTGCAGCGCCGGAGTCTAACATGGACGTGATGAAACTTGAGAAGGCGCCCAAAATTGCGGTGTACTCGCCCAAGTCCAAGCAACCCTGGGACGATGCTGTGACCCTGGTTCTCACCTACGCCGAGATCCCCTACGACATCATCTATGACCCCGAGATTCTGGAAGACAAACTGCCCAAGTACGACTGGCTGCACCTGCACCACGAGGACTTCACCGGTCAGTACGGGAAATTCTATACCGCCTTCCGGAACGCTCCCTGGTACATTGAGCAGAAACGGGAATCTGAGGCCATTGCCAAAAGGTTCGGGTTTGCCAAAGTGCCGCAGTTGAAAAGCGCCGTGGCCCAGCGCATCCGGGACTTCTGCGCGGGTGGCGGCTTTATGTTTGCCATGTGTTCCGCCACCGATACCTATGACATCGCACTGGCCGCCGTTGGTCTAGATATCACCGAGAACATGTTTGACGGTGACCCCGCCGATCCTCAAGCCCAGCAGAAGCTGAATTTCTCCAACACCTTTGCCTTCAAAGACTTCGCCCTCATCAGAGACCCCTACCACCCTGAGTTCTCCAACATTGACAACTCCCAACTGGAACGGGGCCTACGCGAGAATAACGACTTTTTCCAGCTTTTCACCTACTCCGCCAAGTGGGATCCCATACCTACCATGCTCACCCAGAACCACGAGAAAACCATAAAAGGGTTCATGGGCTTAACCACTGGTTTCAAGAAAAAGCTGATTAAATCTGAGGTGGTGATCATGGGCGAAACCAAGTCCATAGACGAGGCTCGCTACATCCACGGCACCTTTGGGAAAGGCACCTGGACCTTTTATGGTGGCCACGACCCAGAGGACTACCAGCACTTCGTGGAAGAGGAACCCACCGATCTTTCCCTTTACCCCAATTCCCCCGGCTACCGGTTGATCTTGAACAATATCCTGTTCCCGGCCGCCAAAAAGAAGAAACAGAAAACCTAATATATTTGGAGATTTGAAGGTTTGAAGATGTGAAGATTGAGAAATGATTGAGGGGTTTGGAAGCCGTTTTTTGAAAATGGCTTCTAAACCCCTCAGGCATTTAATGGAGACAGTAATTACATCTTTGCTTTTCTAAAGGTTGATTGTTCTCTCAATGTGGATCTGCTCCAGGAAATAAGTATCGTGGGACACAACCAGAAGGGTTCCCTGGTACTCGTTTATGGCGGCGGTTAGGATTTCAATGTTCTGGATGTCCAGGTTGTTGGTGGGTTCATCCAAAATGATCAGGTCCGGTGATTGGCTGCTGATGGTCAGGCAACAAAGCATCAGCCGCATTCTTTCTCCCCCGCTTAAGGCACCACAGGGCTTTTCCCAGTCTTCTTTGGTAAACAGAAAACGGTTTAGTCTTATCTTAATTTCATGTTCCTGTAAGGCAGTGGTATTGAATTGTTGGGCCTGTTCGTAAACTTTGAGTTTGTCATTGAGCAAAGAATAATCCTGGTCAATGTAAATGGCTTTGTTCACCGCCCTGAAAACGTTACCGGTTTGAGCAGTTAAATTCCCCAAAATCAGGTTAATCAAAGTTGTTTTTCCCGAGCCGTTTTGCCCATTTAGGGTTATCCGTTCACCACTGGTAATCTGAAATTGAAGGTTGTCTCGCCAAAGCGGCTTTTGGCCGTAGCTGAAATTAAGGTTTTCTGCGGAAAACAGGACTTTGCCTTTGTGCAGCCCCGAAGCGTCAAAGCCGAACTTCATTTTGTCTATATCGGGTAAGGCAGCACGCAACTCGTGTAATTCCTGGGATATACCGCCAATTTTCTCCGCATGCACGCTTTTCAATCTGGAGGAGCTGTTTTCGGCGTTGTTCCGGAGGGTGTTCATCATGATGCGAGCCACTCCGGCTTTTTCCTGCTTTCCTTTCCCCCGGTTGTCCAGTTTTTGCTGCCGCTCCAAGGTTTCGCGTTCCTTCTCTTTGGCTTTTCGCAGGGCTTTCTCTTTGCTTTGGATGTCGTGTCCCAGCGCCTGGCTTTCTATTTGCTTCTGGTCGGCATAGAAATCATAGTTACCGCCGTACACCTTAATCCCGTGCTTACTTAATTCACATACAGTGTCCAGGAGGTTCAGGAGTTTCCGGTCATGGCTTACTATGAGCAAGGTGCTTTTGGTGGATTGCACAAAGTTGTAGAGAAGTTCACGGCCGGCCACATCCAGGTGGTTGCTGGGTTCATCCAATAAAACCAGTTCGGGTTGATGGATGGAAATACCTGCCAGAAAGACCTTGGTTTTCTGCCCACCACTCAGGGTTTCCATTGGTTGGCATAATTCCACCTCATGAAGCTGCCAGGAATCCAGCGCTTCCCGGCATCGGTCTTCAACCGTCCAGTCATCGTTCAGCAGATGGAAATTTTCTTCAGACGTGTTCCCTTCCAGGATTTCGTGTAAGGCCTTCAATTTGGGTTCTATCCTTAATGCCTGAGCGACGGTGAGTTGGTTGAACTGCCCGAATACCTGAGGCACATAGTATGGCTCAGCCTCCACCTGTACCTGTCCGCCTGAAGGCTTTAGTTCTTGCGCGATAATCCGCAGCAACGTAGACTTCCCTGAGCCGTTATTCCCGATTAAAGCGATTTTCTGGTGGGCATTTACTGTCAGATTTATATCAGAAAACAGTAAATCCTTATTGGGATGAGTGTAGGAGATGTTCTGTAAAATCAACATGATTTCTTTCTTAAATGGTAAAAACAGCCCCCTAAACCGCTAAGCAGTTGGTGGCTTTCACACTTCTGAAAGAAATTTTTTATTACATCTGTAGGAGGTGGCTAATGGTGTGCTGGCAAATATAGAAACAATTTTACAACGGCTTGCCCCTATTAGTCATCAAAACTGCCAAGTTTTTTAATAAAATCATCTCCGGTTCTTCCCCCGGATCTGGTTTAATGAATCCTGTCTGGGCGGTGCTCCAGGTTGGCGATGATGTCTGCTTCAATTTGCAGTAGTTCCTGCAGGCGGGCGTCTACTACTTCTTTCGGCATGTATTCTTTGGCCAGTTTCACAAAGCTCACGTAATGGCCGGCTTCTGAGACCATGAGTTCATAATAAAACTTTTGCAGGTCCTCGTCTTTAAGATTCTTCCACAGCAGCTTGAAACGCTCGCAGGAACGGGCCTCAATCAGGGCGTTAACCAACAGGTGGTCCATGAGCTGACGTTCCCGTTTGTCTCCCTTCCTGATGTGTTTGCTCAATTGCACCACGTACTCATCGGGGCGGTTGCGGCCCAGTTCAAAGCCGCGTTTTTTCAGCTCCTCCAGCACCCGCTCAAAGTGGCTCCACTCCTCGGCCACCAGGGCAGTCATCTCCTCCACCAGTTTGGTTTTATCGGGGTACTTTACAATAAGGGAAATGCCTGAGGTGGCGGCTTTCTGCTCACAATACGCATGGTCCACCAGAATATCCTGGATGTTCATCTCCGCGATGTTCACCCAGCGGGGATCGGTGGGTAGTTGAAGTTTAAGGATTGACTTGGCCACTTTGGTTGATTTGAAAATTAGAAGATTTGGAAATTAGAAGATGCAGGATGATTGGTTAACTCAAATGTGTTTGTTTCTCGGATCAGAAGTTAAATTATGAAGGCCTGATGTTTTAAAGCATATTTTATATAAACGGCTCAAAAACAAAGCTAGGCCAGACGGATTTAGGTTAGAAAAAGCCATCTAATTATTTCCACATCTTCAAATCTTCTAATCTCCACATCTCCCAATTGCCCAATCTTCAAATCTGAAAAACTTAGTCGTAAAAATTCCACTGCAGACCGAAGATGAAGCTGAAGGGGTTGGCTGGGTAGTAAGGCGTGGTGAAGTAGCCTTGTTCCCAGGCGCTGGTCACGGTGTTGAGGTTGCTCAGTTTCAGGAAGAGGTTGACGGTTTTAATGTCGGTGTTCAGGAACAGGTCCAGGGTGGGGTAACGAGTAACCAGGAAAGTGTTCTGCAGGTGGAACTGCTGGGTCACCGGCATGTACCCCTCGGCGTAATAGCTGGAGTGCCAGTTCATCTCCACCCCGGTCTGCACATTGATGGCGCCTTTGAAAAGCGGTCCCTGCACATAGGCCTTGGAGTTGACGTACCATTCCGGCATCCGGATGACATCGGGCCCCGATACTTTGTTGTAGTAGACGGTGTTGTCCAGTACGAAGGATTTCACATTGAATTTATAGCGCACGCTAGCCTGCACCAGGTTGATCCCGCTGGTCTCCTGGGCCGGCGTGGCCCAAACCGTTTTCCCGCCCTGCAAAGAATCCTGGTAGTAAACGTAATTCTGCAGGTTGGTGTACTGCAGCTGCGCATTGAGGTAATGGCCCTTGTAGCCCGCCTCCAGAGAAGCTGCGGTTTGGGTAGCTTGGGTATTCTCAAAATCTCTGAACCACTCAAAATGGTTGCTGATGAACACGCGCTGCAGAAGCGATGGGGAGTAAGAAGTGCGGGTCTGGCGCAGGGTCAGGAATTTGTAACGGGCCTGGGCGTTGAGGCGGTAATCCCCTCCGCCAATCTGGAACTCGGCATCCGTAGTAACATAGATGTCGTTTTTGAGCCGGAACTGAGCATCGCCGCCAATGAAGTTATCCGCAATGGTTCTTTTCTCCTGGTCCAAGTAATAAACCCAATTATCCTCACCATTGGGCTGATCAATATAATCACCACCTTCTGCGGTGACTTTATAGGAACCGTCGCGGCGTTTGGCGTAGGCACGGTACACAAAATATTTGGTGCTGCCCATCACCCCAAAGGTGTTCTCCAGTTGCTTGAAGTAGGAATCATCATAGGTGCGGGTGGAATCCCTCAGGGTTTGGGGATAAAACTTCAAGACCCGATTGTTTCCTTCAGTGTCATAGGGTAACTCCTGGTCAGAGTAATCATTGTTCTGGGAATTCACATCCACCGTATGGTACAGCTGCAGCCCGGCTCCCAGGAGCTTGTACCACTGTGTGGCGTGGAAATCGGCGCGTTTTTCGTTTGTAGCGGCTTTCTGCAGCCAAACCGGTTCATCGGTATAGTCGAAGAGGTTTTCTACACTATCACCTACTTGCGGCCTGATGCCGCCGCTTTCAATCTGCTCATGGCTGGTCTGGTTGAAGTTGGCCATGAGGCGGTATCGTTCATTCTTACTGAAGTAGTGCGTAAAAGCCTGAATGCCGTAATGACTGATCATGCCGTTGCGGTTGCTGAAAGCACCAATCTGACGCTCTGTCCCTACCCGCTCATAGCCAATGCCCACGTTCCAGTTGGCTGTAACGTTACGCGTGTGCTTGGCCCTGAAGATTGACTCACCCAGGCTCCCTTGCATATAATTCAGGAACGTGAACGGAGACTTGGTGTCATAATAGGGCAAGGTGTAAGGGTTTACCACGTAGGGATCAAAGGCGTTCCGGCCTAACCGGTTACCCAATTTGGTGGGCATGCGCCAGAAAAGTGGCTGCGAGGCCGTGCCCACGTTGCCCAGGTTCTGCTGCAGGGTGGTGTCATAGTACCAATGCCGGAAGTTCTGCAGGTTGGTTAAGGACGTGTCAATGCGAGATGGTTTGAGATTCCCCTTGAAAATATCTGCCTCATAGATCACATTGGTGGTTGCCGAGCCATAGATGGCTTTGGTAGAATCATTGAGGATTTGCGCAGATGCCGGGAAATAGGTACCCAGCCAAACCAGAAAAGCCGCAGCTAAGAGTTTCTTATAAGTCACGTCCAAAATTAAGAATTAAAATCTGAACCAGATGGAAGTACCCATCCGCTCATGGTTTCATCAAACGAGGGTTCCTGCGCGGCAAACGTATTGGTGATAGGCAGGTAGAAAACCGGAAGCTCGTGCCAGAGGGTTTCCAGTTCCGGCGCCTGCCATTTCACGGCATCTTTCTGCGTCATCAAGATACTTACCTGCGGGTCCTGCAAAGTTTGGTAATAAGCCACCACCTCTTCTACCCGTTCCCGGGTAACGGCCGCGTGGTCTGCCCATTCAAAGTGCCGCACCAGTTCATAACCAGATTGGGACAGGTGCTGCACCAGCGGCCGGGCATTAGCAATGCCGGTTACCAGGATCAACCTTTTCCCTAACGTTTTTACAGGCCCAACAGGTACAGCCGCACCGTAGACTATTTGCGAGAAAAAGACAGGTGTCTCTTGAGAGGTATAACGCTGAATGTGCCTCCGGATTTGGGCTTGTCGCTCCTGGGTAACCACCTCCGGGCATTTGGTCACTACCACGGCATGAGCCCGATAAGCTCCGGTTCTGGGTTCCCGCAAACGCCCTACGGGTAGCAAGTAATCCTGGGTGAAAAGCCGGTTGTAATCCGTCAGCAGCAGATACCTGGAGGCCTTCACCGCCCGGTGCTGGAAAGCATCATCTAGTAAAATCACTTCCAGATCAGGGAAAAGCTCCAACAAACGTTGAATGCCCACTTTCCTTTTCTCGCAAACCGCTACAATGACGCCCGGCAGGCTTTGGGTGTACTGGAAAGGTTCATCGCCCAAGGTAGTGGCCGTGGCCTTGGCGTCTGCCAATACAAACCCTTTGGTGGTGCGTTTGTAGCCCCGGCTAAGGATGGCAATCTTGCGGGGTTGCAGCAGGCGGGCCAGGTACTCTACCTGCGGGGTTTTACCCGTGCCGCCCACGCTCAGGTTACCCACGCAGATCACTGGGATGGGTGCCTCATAGACAGCGAACACCTCCTTATCGTATAGCAGGTTACGCAGCCGCACAACGCCCCCGTACACCATCGCGAACGGAGAAAGCAGGAAAGGAAGCAGGTGCGGTATAGCGGGCATAAGGAACAAAAGTACATGAATTTTGCCTTTCTTTGCCCTCAACGGCTTTAAACCTAAAGAATGACGAAGATAAAAGAAGTGGTGCAGGTGCTGGAGCGGTATGCGCCCCCCGCCTATCAGGAATCTTATGACAACGCCTTGCTGCAAATCGGGGACCCAGAGGCAACCGTGACGGGCGTACTGTTAACCTTGGATTGTACACTGGAAGTAGTGCAGGAGGCCGTAGACCGCGGCTGTAACCTCATCGTGGCCCACCACCCCGTTATCTTCAAACCGCTTAAAAGCCTCACCGGCAAAACCCCGGTAGAACGCATCCTGCTCAAGGCTTTGCAACACCAGGTGGCTATTTTCGCCTGCCACACTAACCTGGATCACGTGCACAACGGCGTCAACGCCAAACTCTGTGAGAAACTGGGCATCCTGAACCCCAAAGTGCTTTCGCCCAAAACCCAGCTCCTGACCAAACTGGAGACCTACGTGCCCCTTGATGACACCGAGAAAGTCTTGGACGCGCTACACCAGGCCGGGGCAGGCCAGATTGGAGAGTACACCGACTGCAGCTTCCGGATCACGGGTACGGGCCGGTTCACACCCTCGGCGCAGGCCAATCCGCACATTGGGGAGCCTTGTAAAACCGAGGAAACCATTGAAAACAAAATTGAGGTGATCTTCCCCACCTTCAAGCAAAACCAGATCATGCGGGCCCTTCTGAAGGCGCACCCCTATGAGGAAGTGGCGCATTACCTAGTCACGCTTCAGAACGAGAACCAGGAAGTAGGCGCCGGCATGGTGGGTGAACTGGAAGAAGCGCTATCCCCTGAGGAATTAGTGCGGCACGTGAAAGAGAAGTTGAATATTAGAACTTTCCGGCATACCGCCTGGCCGCAGAAGCCCATCAAGCGGGTGGCAGTCTGCGGCGGGGCCGGCAGTTTCCTCATCCGCCAGGCCAAAGCAGCTAATGCTGATATTTTCCTCACCGCCGACCTGAAGTACCATGAGTTCTTTGAAGCCACCGACCAAATGGCTTTGGTAGACGTGGGACACTACGAAAGCGAAGTTTATACGAAGGAGCTTTTTTATGATATACTTACAAAATCTTTTCCTAATTTTGCGGTTGATTTGTCATACACTGACACAAATCCCGTAAGACACAGCTAAATTATACATGGAAAGTACTGTAGCAAGTAAGTTAGATGCACTTCTAAGACTTCAGAGCTTAGATTCTCAATTGGACAAGATTCTACAAATTAGAGGCGACCTACCGGAAGAGGTTCGTGACCTGGAAGATGAGATTGCCGGCTACCAAGTACGCGTAAGCAAATTTGATGACGAGATCGCTGAGTTGCACCAAGCAATTGCCAACCGCAAACAAGGCATCAAAGACGCTGAGAAACTGATCAAGAAATACGAAGAGCAACAGGAGAATGTGCGTAACAACCGCGAGTTTGACGCCATCACCAAAGAGATTGAACTTCAGAAACTGGAAATCCAGATCAACGAGAAAAAAATCCGCGAGGCTAATTTCCAGATAGAGCAGAAAAACCAGGAAATCCAGGAAACCAAAAACCGCCTGGAAGAGCGCCAGAAAGACCTCAACACCAAGAATGCCGAGCTGCAGGTGATGGTGAACGAGAGCGAGGAAGATGAGCGCAAGCTCAATGAGGAGAAGGAAGAGGCCATGAAGCATATTGAAGAGCGCCTTCTTTTCGCCTACAACCGGATCCGGAAGAACGTACGTAACGGCCTGGCCGTGGTAACCGTGAAGCGCGATGCCTGCGGCGGATGCTTCAACACCGTTCCCCCACAGCGTCAGTCTGACATTGCTGCCCACAAAAAGATTACTGTATGTGAGCACTGCGGCCGTATCCTGGCCGATGTGGAGCAGAAAGCTATCGTGTAAACAGACAAATTGGTTTATATAGTGAAAAGGATGGTGTGACTACCATCCTTTTTTTATGCTCTCTTTCCAATTCTCTCCAGGCAAATGGTGTATTTATTCAATGCTGCGTTTGTGCCCTGTTTTCCCGAAAACCGCCTTTAAACAGGATTAAGGTTGGTTTGGCACCAAAGCAGGCAGCAAACCACCACGGAGAATATTCTTATATTTGTCGCCTTATTTCTTTTCCGTTGCCACCATGCACCAGTTGACTTTGCTTTTTGCCTCACTCCCGGTTTCTGTTCTCCAATGGAAACAGCAAGCCCTGGCCTGGACAACCCGGCAGCATGAGGTAGTGGCCTACTATGAACCCAACAACATACCTTATCGGCACGGCGCTTTTGCAAACATGCTGGGCATGCGCCGGCATAAAAGTCCCGGGGATATCACATCCTGGGTTGCGCTGCAGGAAAATCTTAGTCAGGAGAGAGATACCCCGTTATTCGGGTTCCTGACCTACGATCTGAAAAACGGATTGGAGCAACTGCACAGCCAGCACCCAGATTACGTAGGATTTCCGGAACTGTACTTTTTCCATCCAGAGACCTGGCTTCTCTGGGGCGAGGATTCCGTGACCATTCACTCCAGCGTAGAGGAACCGGAGGCCATTGCCAAAGCCATCGGACGCACTCCGTTTTCCGGCACTTTTTCCCAAAACAGCATCAGAACGCAACCGCGGGTTTCCCGGGAGAATTACCTGCATGACGTGGAAAGTCTGCGCCAGCACATCCTTGAAGGGAATGTGTATGAGGTGAATTATTGCCAGGAGTTCTACGCCGAAAATGTTTCCTTGAACCCACTCCCCCTCTTCTGGAAACTGAACGCAGCTTCACCTACCCCATTCGCAGGCTTTCTTAAACTAGATGATCGTTACTTGCTCTGTGCCAGCCCGGAAAGATTCTTAAAGAAGAAAAACAACCTGCTCATTTCCCAGCCTATCAAAGGCACCATCCGCCGTGGCTCCACTCCTGCTGACGACCAACGCCAGAGAACCCTTCTGGCGACGAGCGAGAAGGAACAGGCCGAGAACATGATGATCGTGGACCTGGTGCGGAATGACCTGAATCGGGTGGCCCAGACCGGTACCGTTCAGGTAGAGGAACTGTTTGGCATGTACGGGTTCCAATACGTCTGGCAGATGATCTCCACCGTGGCTGGCCAGATCTCAGCAGACGTGAATGCCGTGGAAGTTCTCAAAGCGACCTTCCCGATGGGTAGCATGACAGGGGCCCCGAAGATCAGGGCGCTGGAACTGATTGAGCAGTACGAAAAAATCAGGCGTGGCCTTTACTCCGGTTCCTTCGGGTATTTCCTGCCCACCGGGGATTTTGACTTCAATGTGGTTATCCGTAGCCTGCAGTATAACGCCCAGACAGGATATCTTTCTTTTGAGGTGGGCAGCGCCATCACCTATGACTCAGACCCGGACCAGGAGTACCAAGAATGTCTCTTGAAAGCAGCGGCTATCAGAAACGTGCTGGAGAACCTTTAAAGCCAGTTTGGACTTTTTTTTTTGCTCTCGCCTGAGACTTTCAAGTCTTTTATTTAGGGCCTGTTTTTCAAGAAACTGGCACTTTATGCTTTAAAATATTATCTGCCATTCTGTCATAAACGCATGATAATGCTTATCTTTGTGTTTTTACTTGCAAGCTATGCACGCACCCATTCTGGACTTAGACTTCATTGATAACCGCACGCCGGAGCAGGCAGCCGCGTGTGACACCAAAGTTACCGTTGACTCCAACACCGGACGTCAGCGCAAGCTCTACATTGAGAGCTATGGCTGCCAGATGAATTTCTCTGACAGTGAGATTGTTTCCTCCATTTTGTTTGAGGCCGGCTTTGACACAACGTCAGAAGTAACGAACGCTGATCTGGTATTGCTGAACACCTGCTCCATCCGGGAGAAGGCCGAGCAGACCGTGCGGCACCGCCTTACGCAGTTGCAGCATTTAAAGAAAAAGAAACCCGGTCTGGTAGTGGGTGTGCTGGGCTGTATGGCTGAGCGTCTGAAAAAGAACCTGCTGGAAGAAGAGAAAATGGTGGACCTGGTGGTTGGCCCGGATGCGTACCGCGACCTTCCCTCGCTCATCAATGAGGTAGACGGCGGCCAGAAAGCGGTGAACGTACTGCTCTCCCGCGAGGAAACCTACGCCGACATCAACCCGATCCGTTTGAACAGCAACGGTGTGAGCGCCTTCGTGTCCATCATGCGGGGCTGCGACAACATGTGCTCTTTCTGCGTGGTACCGTTCACCCGTGGCCGCGAGCGTTCCAGAGATGCCCATTCCATCGTGCGTGAGGCGCAGGAACTGGTAAACCAGGGCTACAAAGAAGTGACGTTGCTGGGCCAGAACGTGGACTCCTATAAATGGGCTTCGGAAGACGGGTTGGAGCGCGTGAACTTTGCCCAACTCCTTGAGATGGTGGCCTTGATCAGCCCGGATCTGCGGGTAAGGTTCTCTACCTCCCACCCTAAAGACATCACAGATGACGTGCTGTACACCATGAAAAAGTACGACAACATCTGCAAATACATCCACCTGCCGGCCCAGAGCGGCAACTCGCGCGTGCTGGAACTCATGAACCGCACCTATGACCGCGCCTGGTACATGGAGCGCGTAGACGCCATCCGCCGGATTCTGGGTGTGGAATGCGGTATCTCCACTGACATGATCGCTGGCTTCTGCTCCGAAACCGAGGAAGAGCACCAGGACACCCTGTCGCTCATTGATTACGTGCAGTATGATTACGCGTACATGTTCTTCTACTCTGAGCGCCCTGGCACCCTGGCGGCCCGCAAACTGAAAGACGATGTTCCTTTGGAGACGAAGAAGCGCCGCCTGCAGGAAATCATTGACAAACAACGCTACTACTCCCTGGAGCGGAATAAACTGGACGTGGGCAAAGTGTCAAAAGTGCTAGTAGAAAACTTCTCCAAGCGCTCAGACGAGATGCTCAGCGGCCGTAACGACCAGAACAAAGTAGTGATCTTCCCCAAGATGCACTTCAAGAAAGGCGACTACGTCAACGTGCTCATCACAGACTGCTCCGTAGGCACCTTGTTCGGGGAACCCGTTTTATAATGAGAAAATTTGGAGATGAGGAGATTTGAAAATTCGATCTCCCCTTCATCCATTTCCAAATCTCCACATTTTCTAATCTTCAAATCTACTTCATGCGTGATATAGAGATACAGTCGGTGAAGCAGCGGTTTGGCATCATCGGGAACTCGCCTTTGCTGAACTACGCCATTCAGGTGGCGGTGCAGGTGGCCCCTACTGATATGACCGTGCTCATTACCGGTGAAAGCGGTAGCGGAAAAGAATCCTTCTCCAAGATCATCCATCACCTGAGCCCGCGCAAGCACGGCCAGTTCATTGCCATAAACTGCGGCGCCATTCCAGAGGGCACCATTGACTCAGAATTGTTCGGGCACGAGAAAGGCTCCTTCACCGGCGCCGCCGAAGCCCGCAAAGGGTATTTTGAGGTCACGAACGGCGGTACCATCTTTTTGGACGAGATCGGGGAAATGCCCCTTGGTACGCAGGCCCGCCTGCTGCGCGTGCTGGAAAACGGCGAGTTCATCAAGGTAGGTTCCTCCAAAGTGCAGAAGACCGATGTGCGCGTGGTAGCGGCCACCAACGTAAACCTGATGCAGGCAGTGGAGCGTGGACAGTTCCGCGAGGACCTATATTACCGCCTCAACACAGTGCCTATCACGGTGCCGCCTTTGCGCGAGCGCGGCGAAGACACGCACCTTCTGTTTAGAAAGTTTGCCAGTGATTTCTCAGAGCGCTACCATGTGAAGCCCATCACCTTACTGCCCGATGCGGTGCAGGAACTGCTGCGCTACCGCTTCCCAGGCAACATCCGGCAGCTGAAGAACATTGTGGAGCAGATCTCGGTGCTGGAGTATGAGCGCGAGATTAACGCCGCCACCCTGCGCAAGTACCTTCCCCAGGAGCAGCAGAACCAATTGCCCGCCCTCTTCCACCCCAACGCACCGGCCGATGGTCCCGGCGGCATCTCAGAGCGAGACCTGCTCTACAAAGTGCTCTTTGACATGCGCAAAGACATGAACGACCTCAAGCAGGTAGTATTTGATCTGCTATCGCACCAGCAGGAAGACGCGGAACTTCTTAAGAACAATCGGCATTTGTTTGAGGAGATGAGCCCCTACGAGCAGCAGCCCGTCTACCGCGCCCCAGACCGCCGCGACGGCTACATGCTCTCTGTGGACGAACCAGAGGAATACGAGGACAAAGTAGAAGACATTTCCCATGAGACCGAAGAAGAAAGTCTTTCTTTGGAGCATAAGGAAAAGGAAATGATCCTAAAAGCGTTAAAGAAGCACGGGAACAAACGGAAATACGCAGCCAAAGACCTGGGCATCTCAGAACGTACCTTGTACCGGAAATTAAAACAATACGACCTTGAAGACCTATAACCCATTGAAGTACCTTTTGCTGCTCTGCCTTCCTCTGCTGCTGAGCGGTTGCTATTCCTTTACCGGCACCAACATTTCGCCGGACGTGAAAAGCATTTCCATTACCAACTTCAACAACGCCTCTGGTCAGGGACCGGCTAATTTACAACAGTTTGTCACCGAAGACTTCAAGGATTACTTCCAACGGAACACCAACCTGCGCATCCTGCCGCAGGCCGGGGATTTGCAGATTGAGGGCCAGATCCTGAGCTATACCTTCAGCCCGGCGGCTATCCAGCGCAGCGACATCCCCACGGGCAGCAACATCGGGCTGGACCAGGCCGGGGCTAACCGTTTGACTATTGTGGTGCAGATCAACTACACAGACACCAAGAACCCCGCCAACAACTTTGACCAAAGTTTCTCCGGTTTCGCCGATTTCCCTCCCTCTCTGGATATCAACCAGATAAGCCAGGCGCAGATCAGACAGATCACAGAACGCATTATTTACAGCGTTTTTACCAAAACGGTAGCAAATTGGTAAGTATCTTTGCAGGATCAAAAAGGCACTGAAAACATAAATTTCAGTGCCTTTCTCCTGTATTTCCCTAATAACTAGTAATTTGAGCTTGCCTATCCAACGGCAATGCATTCACGAGTTCCATGAACAAAGCGGCGTTTTTAAATATTGTCCGGCAGGTTGCCCCCATCCAGGACCAGGAAGTTGATGACCTGGAACGGTTGGTGGTGTCTTTTCCGTACTGCCAGACCGCCCATGTTCTGCTGGCAAAAGCGGCCTATGACCGAGGCAGTATGCTCTCTACCCAGAAACTGAGAAGAGCCGCCGCCCACGTCTCAAACCGGCAGTTACTCAAACAACTGGTGTACGCCACCCCAGCCGAAGAAGAAGAGCCTTTCCTCGCAGCGGAGGAAGAGGAAACCATCATCCAAACCGTTTATGAGCCGGTTTCTGCAAGAGAGCCGCAAAATGAATTGCATGCCTTTGATGAGGAAGACCCAGTTCTGTTTGCCGAACCGGAAACCGAAGCAATAGAAACAGCAGCCGGTTACGAAATCCAGGAAAACACAGAAACAGAAAACGAGGCCTTCTATTCACCATTAGAAGAGGAACAACCGGTGATAGAACTTCCATTGGCAGAGGAGGAGCCCCTTTCTGCTCAGGTGGAAGAAGAGCCAGTCACCGAAGAAGCAGTAGAAACCCCTCCTGAGGAAATTGAGTCTACGCTTGAGACACCTGTTCTTGAGACGGAAACTACTGAGCCTGAACAGGCGGTGGTAGAAGATTACCAGGCTGAAGAATCTGCATCGATTGAGTTGCCTTTTGTTGAGGAACCAGAAGCGGTGTTAGATACCCCTGATAAGGCAGTTCTTGCAGAGGTGGTGGATGAAGAATTAGAGGTTGAGGTTGATATTGACCTCTCGCTTTCCGAGGAAGAAGACAACCTGGACGAGTTGCTGGAGCTGATCCAGATCAGCAGCCTTACCTCTTTCAGCGCACCCATTCCCAGTGTAAATCTCTCGCATGAGGAGATTGTATCCGAGCTAACCTCACCCGGTGAAACCACCTATACCGAAGAAGAGACGGCTTTACTGGCCTCCACCTTACCTCCGCACGGCGTGGCCCTCACCGGTAAAGAAGAAGACAAAGGCCTGAGCGCTTATTTGGAGATTGCTGAACTTGACTCTTTGTATGATACCTCAGGCTACGAGTTCCCTACCTTAAAGCTGCCCGAGGTTAACCAGAACCCAGCCACCCAGGAGAACCAGGACCCTTACCTTTCCATCTTCACCCAGAACAATCTGGCTTATTGGATGGGCTCCAGCCGCTTGGGCGAAAGTATCCAACTTAAGGACGACCTCACCTCCCAGACTCCGTTCTACTTTCAGCCGGAGTTGATCATGGAGCACGTGAAGGAAAAGAACGCCCCAGCGCCGGCACCTGAGGTAAGCCCAACTGCCAAGCTGGATATGCAACTGGATATCATCAACCAGTTCTTGAAGGCTACGCCCAAACGGAAAACCCTGGCCAACGCCCAGCTAAGTCAAGAGCCGCAGGAGGATCTGTCTGCCAAGAGCTCCAAGATCAAAAAAAACCTGGTGTCTGAAAACCTTGCCCTAATTCTCGTTAAACAGGGAAAAGGCAAGAAAGCCATCAAAATTTATGAACAACTTATAGTGAAGTTTCCCGAAAAAAAGAGTTACTTTGCTGAACAAATTGAAAAATTAAGAAACGAATAGTCCAATTATGTACCTTGCTCTGATCAGCGTTATTATTTTCCTGTGCGTGCTGTTGGTTTTGGTGGTATTGTCCCAGAACTCCAAAGGCGGCGGATTATCCAGCCAGTTTGGCGGCGGCGGCACCAGCCAATTGATGGGTGTTAAACGTACCGGTGACCTTCTGGAGAAGCTTACCTGGGGTTTCGCGATCGGGATCATTGTATTGACCTTGGCTTCCCATACTATTGTTAATGATGGCGGCGGAGTTGATAACCGCACCATTAACGAGCAGCGTGCCGGCCAGGCGGCCCCAGCCCCTGCTCCTGCCGCTCCAGCAATCCCGCAGCAAAACGCTACACCGGGAACTGCTACTCCGGCCCCGGCCACTGCCCCAGCTGGAGACTCGGCAAACCAATAACAAAGCCGATACTGACAACCCTTTATTGGAGCCCGACCCTTCCTTGGTTCGGGCTCTTTTCATTTCCGGTGTTTTGTGGCTAGTTTTATTAAAACAGGCAAAAAACAAAAAGTGGCAGTCTTAAACCTGACAAAACTTAAGCCCTGCCAGGTGGCGTTGTCAGTCATCATCCGGCTCTGACAGTCGTTGAACTGACAAAATGTGCCAAGTTTGGCAGAAATGTGGAGTTGGCACAGGAATCGCTATTAGGCATTGCGTCACCGGCCCAGAACTGCCGGGCATATTCGTTAACTTAACCTAATATCATAACAACCTATGGCATTAAACATCAAACCAATTGCTGGAACTGCAAACAGAGTTATTGTAGAACCGGCTCCTGCGGTAGAAAAAACTGCTTCTGGCCTGTACATCCCAGACACTGCCAAAGAGAAACCCCAGAAAGGTACGGTAGTGGCGATCTCCGCTGAAGACGGAGAAGGAAAGAAGCCAACCGTTAAAACTGGTGACGAGGTTCTTTATGGTAAATATGCAGGCACTGAAATTTCTCTGGACGGATCAGACTACCTGATCATGAAAGAGTCAGACATCCTGGCGGTTCTTTAATCTTACAAATTCCTATCATCAACCATAATCTATCATAAGAAACTATGGCATCTAAAAACATCACTTTCGACGTAGACGCGCGCAATAAGATCAAGAAAGGCGTTGATACGCTGGCCAACGCCGTGAAAGTAACTTTAGGCCCTAAAGGCCGCAACGTAATCATCGACAAAAAATTTGGTGCGCCTAGCATCACCAAAGACGGTGTTACTGTTGCCAAAGAAATTGAACTGAAAGACGCCGTGGAGAACATGGGCGCTCAGTTAGTGAAAGAAGTAGCCTCTAAAACCGCTGACATGGCCGGTGACGGTACTACTACCGCTACTGTTTTGGCCCAGGCCATCTACGTGGCTGGTTCTAAAAACGTGGCTGCTGGTGCTAACCCAATGGACCTGAAGCGCGGTATTGACAAAGCGGTTCACAAAGTGGTTGAGAACCTGAAAGCTCAGTCTAAGAAAATTGAGAACTCTTCTGAGATTGCCCAGGTAGGTACTATCTCTGCCAACAACGACACCGAGATCGGACAAATGATTGCCGATGCCATGGACAAAGTTGGAAAAGACGGCGTGATCACCGTTGAAGAGGCCAAAGGTACTGAGACCGAAGTGAAGACTGTAGAAGGTATGCAGTTTGACCGCGGTTACCTGTCTCCTTACTTCGTGACCAACCCAGAGAAAATGGAAGCGGAGTTTGACAACCCTTACATCCTGATCTACGACAAGAAAGTTTCTACAATGAAAGAATTGCTTCCGGTTCTGGAGCAAGTGGTACAAACCGGCAAGCCATTGGTGATCATCTCTGAAGATGTTGACGGCGAAGCCCTTGCTACCCTGGTAGTAAACAAACTGCGTGGTTCATTGAAAATTGCGGCGGTGAAAGCCCCAGGTTTCGGTGACCGTCGTAAGGCAATGCTGGAAGACATCGCTATCCTGACTGGTGGTACTGTTATTTCTGAAGAGCGCGGCTACAAACTGGACAACGCTACCTTGGAGTACCTTGGCCAGGCTGAGCGCGTGATCATTGACAAAGACAACACTACCATCGTGAACGGACGTGGTACCAAAGACGGTATCGTGGCTCGCGTGAACGAGATCAAAGCGCAGATTGAGAAAACCACTTCTGACTACGACAAAGAAAAACTGCAAGAGCGTTTGGCTAAACTGTCTGGCGGTGTGGCTATCCTTTACATTGGTGCCTCTACCGAGGTAGAAATGAAAGAGAAGAAAGACCGTGTAGATGATGCCTTGCACGCTACAAGAGCTGCCGTAGAAGAAGGTATCGTAGCTGGTGGTGGTGTTGCCCTCATCCGCGCCCTGGATGCTTTGGATGACGTAGATACTCGCAACGAAGACGAGAAAACTGGTGTGCAGATCATCCGCACCGCTTTGGAGTCTCCACTGAGAACGATTGTAGCCAACGCCGGTGGCGAAGGTTCTGTGATCGTGAACCAGGTACGTGCCGGTAAAGCTGACTTCGGTTACAACGCTCGCGACGACAAGTTCGAGAACATGTTCGCCGCTGGTATCATTGACCCAACCAAAGTTACCCGTCTGGCCCTGGAGAACGCTGCTTCCGTAGCTTCCCTGTTGCTGACTACTGAGTGTGTAATTGCTGACGAGCCTGAAGAAGGTGGTGCTGCAGCCGGTGGCGGAATGCCAGGCGGTATGGGCGGCATGGGTGGCATGATGTAATCTGCCCCTCAGCGCACGCTGAATAATATAAGAAAGGCCCCGGTTCATGAACCGGGGCCTTTTCTTTGGATGGGTGTTTTAGAGCTATTTAACTAAAACGGCCCTAAAACGGCTGCTTACTTCAAGACTTTGATCTTGATCTTGATTTCATGCGGCGCAGTCTCATCTCCCCCAAAGTATGGGTATAGTTGATAACCTTTCCCTTCCCCGGTACAGGCCCGCTCATGCTCCACCGTCTTGTCTCCCACCTTGTAGATGTACTTGGTATCTGTAAGGGTTAGCTCGCAGGTGTAGGTTTTCTTGAGGTCGATGGCCGTGATAAAGGTGGAAGTGTTTTTGCCGCCTTTGTAGGAATAAGCGTGCAGCTCCAGTTTGTTTTTATACCAGCGCCAGCCAAAACGGGCACTGTTCTCATGGTGAAAGGTACCGCAGTCTGACATGCCGTACAGTTTGTTGATGTCGGCCTGGTTATTGGGATTCTTGGTGCTGTAGATCGCGGTAGAATCGAAGGCCACTTCAAATTTCATGGAGTTGGCGGTGACCAGTTTGAGTGGATTGGTCGTTTCATGCCCACCCGGGTTGATCACGTAGGTGGTGCCTTCTTCTACTTCGGGGTTCTGGGGTTTTACAGCATCTTCAACTTCTTCACAGGACAAAAGCAGGAAAGGCATTGCCAGCAGCAATGGCACTTTGGTAATAAAGGATTTCATGGGTTTAGATAGGTTGTCGCAATTTATGCAAGCGCAACCGCATCTAAAGCCAGATAGTTCGGTTTTATTTAAACTTCCCTAAGTTTCAGGTTTAAATGAAATATAAGGAAAGATAGGTTACATGCTTTCTGGCTCATAGCACATATTGTACAGGTCCTCCATGGTGCCGTTGAAAACATTCAGGTCCAGGTTGCCCTTCACTCCTTTCAGCTTGCCCCGTTCTGTGTGCTGCCAGAAAACCCACTTGTGGTCGGCCACCTGGTGGCTCTTGTCAGGATTGTAATGGGCAATCCATAGAGGGTAATCATCGAAATGGCCTGCCAGGTGCTTCTCATAGAAAGCGTAGTTTGTGTAGATGATGGGCTTGAGGTCGTATTTCTCCTCCACCATATCCAGCCAGAGCTGCACCCCGGCGCGGATCTCCTCATCTGATTGGTGGTTCGTGACCTCCACATCCAGCACAGGCGGTAAATCCCCGGCCTCCAGCTTCACTCTTTTAAGAAAGCTTCTGGCCTGTTCCTCGGCATCACGGGCGGGCAGAAAGAAATGGTAAGCGCCCCGGAGCACATCGTGCTTCTTGGCCTGGCGCCAGTGCCTGGCAAAATACCGGTCCTGGTGCGTAATGCCCTCAGTGGCCTTGATGAAGGCAAATTTGATCTTCTGGGATTTGACGGCTTTCCAGTCAATCTGCTGCTGGTGGTGTGATATATCAAGTCCGGTGACTTCGTACCCGGCCGGGCTGAAAGTGGAAATGGTATTGGTCTGGGTAGCCTCCTCCACTTTATGGCGCAGGAAAGCCAGGCGTCCACCTTCCTTGAAGTATTCAATGCCCAGGCACAGCAAAAGAAAGGCCCCAACCCCCAAGGACAGCGGCTTCCACCAGGTACCGGTAGGCGCCTGTTTCTTGCGGGTAGTTGCTTTTGCGGGTCGTTTACGTGGGGGCACGGGTTCTTTAAATTTATTTCCTACAAGGGTGAAAAGCGGTAGGTGCTGCCTTCTTCTCTCTACAAATTTACCAATTCTTTTAAACCAAAACGGTGTCCAACAAAAAAGCCTTTACCGCTTTTGGCGGCAAAGGCTTTCAGAATAATGTAAATCCTGTTTATTGGATACCGTGCATTTTATTTTTCAGGGTTCCGTTCAGTCCTAGCATAACCAGTCCGGCCAGCATTGGAAGAATGGTGAATATGAGGAAGAAGACGGTGATGGAATAGTTCTCAATGATTGGGTCAATGAATGAACCGGTCAATCCAGCCAGGTAGTTGGCCACGAAGTTGGCGATAAACCAGATCCCAAACATCAAGCCTACCAATCTAGGCGGAGACAGCTTACTCACGTAAGACAAGCCCACCGGAGAGATACACAGTTCGCCCATGGTATGGAAAAAATAAGCCAGAATCAGCCAGATCATGCTCACTGAGGCAGTCTTGGCACCCTGCGGAATAGAAAGACCACCATAGGCCAGAATCCCGAAACCAAGTCCTAACAGAAACAAGCCAATCGCGAACTTCACCGGACCGGATGGGTTGAAACGGCTTTCCCATATTTTGGAGAAGATAGGTGCGCAGGAAATGATAAAGAACGAGTTCAGAATCTGGAACCAGGAAGCAGGCACCTCTGTGGCATCTGAACTGAATTCACGTTGCAGCATCCAGATGATGATTCCCCAGATAATCACGAAACTTAGGCCCAGGAACAGGTTGGAAAAAGGAATGCTTTTATAGGTTTGTTTGAAGAGGTTACCCAGCACAAAGGTTAAAATCAACATAGGCACCACCACCAAGGTTGCGTTGGCCCACTTGAAGATGGTTCCGCTACTGCCTACCAATACCCTATTCGTGTAATCTGCGGCAAAAATGGTCATAGAACCACCCGCCTGCTCAAACGCCATCCAGAAGAAGATTACAAAGAATGCCAGTACCGAAATAACAATGATCCTGTCTCTCACTACGTGTGCTGGCTCCTCAGGGGCTTTCACCTCAGTTTCGGCTCCAGTGTCAATCTGGTTTTTAGTGGCCAAGCCAATGTTCCCGAACAGCTTTTTAGAGAAGGCGAACTGCAGCATGCCAAACAGCATGAAGACACCAGCCAGACCAAAGCCCCAGCTCCAGCCTACTTTCTCCCCTATGTAACCGCAAAGCAAGATTCCCAGGAAGGCCCCGGAGTTGATACCCATATAGAAGATGGTGTAAGCGGCATCTTTCTTAGCCGGGTTCTTAGCGTACAACTGACCCACCATAGAAGAGATATTGGGTTTAAACAACCCGTTCCCCAGAATGATAAGCCCTAAACCAAGGTAAAAGAACATCTCAGATTCCATGGCCATACTGGCGTGGCCCAAGGTCATGAGCAGGGCTCCGAATATGATGGATTTTCGGTAACCCAGAAATCGGTCGGCGATGAAACCACCTGCAATTGGGGTCAGGTACACCAGACCGGTATAGATACCATAAAGCTGCAAGGCCTCATCGCGCTGCCAGGCCCAGCCCCCATTGGCAATAGTAGACGTAAGAAAGAGCACGAAAAGCGCCCGCATTCCATAATAACTAAAGCGCTCCCACATCTCGGTAAAGAAGAGCACAAACAACCCGGGAGGGTGCCCGCTCTCAATTTCCACGGGATGCTCTCCGTAGGGAATGTTATGCTTACTGACTTGGTCATTAAGCGGATGAACTCTTTGAGACATAAAGTAAGGATTAAAGTATTGTTTGTTTAAAAGAGGGTTTTACCAAAAAGGTAAATATACCATAATCAGGCCGAAAGGGCAAACCTCCACCAAGGCCTGATGCCATTTCAATTAATTTTGTAAAAAAGATAACATACGTTAGTTTTTTTATAATTTTGAAAATCAAAATTCTTATCTACTCTTCCGTTTTGAAAATTTAAAAAATAAACCTTCCTTTATGAAAGAAATTGGCAAAAAGTCAGGCACCATGGAATTATCAGGCGTAGGGATTGTGCAAGCTAAAGAGGTCCTCTGGAACCTGTCCCCCGCAGAGTTAGTGGAAGAAGCTCTGAAAAACGGGGAAGGCTATCTCACAGACAACGGGGCATTGATGTGCGACACCGGCACTTTTACCGGCCGTTCCCCCAAAGACCGGTTTGTGGTACGCGATGCGGAAACAGAGAATTCTGTATGGTGGGGCGATGTAAACATAGCCTTTGACCCAGCCAAATTTGATGCCCTTCACCAGAAAATGCTGGCCCACCTGGAAGGCCGCAGGTTATACGTACGCGATGCCTACGCGGGTGCCCACCCAGAGTACCGTCTTAACCTCCGAATTGTCAACACCCTGGCCTGGCACAACCTTTTCTGCCATAACATGTTCCTGCGGCTGAGTGAAGAAGAACTTGAGCACCATACCCCTGACTTCACCATCATCAACGCCCCTGATTTCTTCGCTGATCCGGCCGTGGATGGTACCCGCCAAAGCAACTTCGCCATCATCAACTTCAGCCGCAAGATGATCTTGTTGGGTGGCACGGGCTATGCCGGCGAAATGAAGAAAGGTATTTTCTCAGTGCTCAATTACCTGCTGCCGCACAAGCGCAACACCCTGTCCATGCACTGCTCGGCCAACGTAGGCAAAGGCGGCGACACCGCCATCTTCTTCGGACTGTCCGGAACCGGCAAGACCACGCTTTCCGCTGATCCCAACCGCGGCCTGATTGGGGACGATGAGCACGGCTGGACCGAGGACAGCGTCTTCAACTTTGAGGGAGGCTGCTACGCCAAAGTCATTGACCTTACCCGTGAGAAAGAGCCGCAGATCTGGGATGCTATCCGGTTTGGGGCCATTGTGGAGAATACACGCTTTAAACCCGGCACCCGCACCGTTGACTATACAAACAAATCCGTTACCGAGAACACCCGCACCGCCTACCCCATAAACCATATTGACAACGCGGTAGAACCTTCCAGAGCAGATATTCCCAAGAACATCTTCTTCCTTACCGCCGATGCCTTCGGGGTACTGCCTCCTATCTCGCGCCTGAACAAGTGCCAGGCCATGTACCATTTCATCTCAGGTTATACCGCCAAGGTAGCCGGTACCGAGGTGGGCGTAACCGAGCCGCAGACCACTTTTTCGGCTTGCTTTGGGGCGGCGTTCCTGCCTTTGCACCCCACCACCTATGCCGAGATGCTGGGCAAGAAGATGACGGACCACAACGTGAACGTTTGGCTGGTGAACACCGGCTGGACAGGCGGCGTGTACGGCGTGGGCTCCAGAATGAAGCTTAGCTACACCCGGGCCATGATCACCGCTGCCCTCAACGGCGACCTGCTGGACGTGTCCTTCAAAAAGCACCCGGTGTTTGGTGTGGAGATGCCTACTACCTGCCCCAACGTACCTTCAGACATCCTTGACCCGCGCAATACCTGGGCCGACAAAGATGCCTACGACCATAAAGCCAACGACTTGGCCAAAGCCTTCGTCAAAAACTTCAACAAATACGCCGACTACGCGAACCAGGAGATCCTGGCCGGAGCCCCTGAGATTGCTGTTGAAGCCTAAAATTTTAATTATTTCCTTCACCTTATTAAAGCCTTCCATCCTATGGAAGGCTTTTTTTATTTACCCCGCCACCCTGAGCGTTTTTGCCGTATTTTTGGGAAATCGGCTTTTAAACTTACACCCCATGCACCTCTTCTTCACCCCTGACCTGCAACCCAATGACGCGTCTTACACCTTATCTGAGGAGGAGTCCAAGCACTGCGCCCGGGTGTTAAGGTTAGGCAAGGGCGATGCGGTGACGCTGGTAGATGGCCGGGGCGGTTTATATGAAGCGGAGATTGCAGAGGCAAACCCTAAGAAGCTGAAAATAATCATCTTACATCATCACCCAGAGTATCAGAAGCGGGGCTACAGAATTCATGTGGCGGTGGCGCCCACCAAGAACATGGACCGTATGGAGTGGTTTGTGGAGAAGGCTGTGGAGATGGGCATTGACGAGATCACCTTCCTGCAGTGCGCCCGCTCTGAACGTAAAAACCTTAACCTGGACCGCATAGAAAAAATTGCGGTAAGCGCCATGAAGCAATCAGTGAAAGCGTATTTGCCTACCCTGCACCCTTTGACCCGTTATGCGGATTTTCTGCAACAGCCCGCCACCGGTCAGCGGTTCATTGCGCATCTGGTGGAAGGTCAGGAACGGCACTCGCTGGCTAAAAGCATTTCCGGTGAGGATACGTACACCATCCTGATCGGACCGGAGGGAGATTTCAGTCCGGAGGAAGTGACACAGGCTTTGCAGGCGGGCTATAAACCCGTTACCTTAGGCCAGAGTCGGCTCCGGACCGAGACCGCTGCATTGGCCGCCTGCCATACCATTCACGTACTATTAGACGTTTAACGTTTTAAGCTTCTTTTCTGAAAAACCATGCAAAAACGGCTTCTTCTCTGGTGTTTGCTTATCATATTGGGTACTGGCTCGGCTTGGGCCCAGCGGCCTAGCTTCCGGATTGCCCGGCTCAAGTACGGCGGCGGTGGCGATTGGTACGCTAACAAAACCTCGCTACCCAACCTCATCGCTTTCTGTAACCAGGAACTGAAGGCCAACATCGCGCCGCAGGAAGAGACCGTTGAGCCCGGCAGCCCCGAGTTGCTGGACTACCCCTTTGTGCACATGACGGGCCACGGCAACGTGATCTTTACCGAGGCCGAGGTCCAGAACCTGAGAAAGTACCTCACCGGCGGCGGTTTCCTGCACATTGATGACAACTACGGCCTTGACAAATTCGCTCGGCGCGAGATGAAGAAAGTTTTTCCGGAGCTTGATTTCATAGAGCTGCCTTTTAACCACCCCGTGTACCACCAGAAGTTTGATTTTCCCCGCGGCTTACCCAAAATCCACGAGCACGACAACAAACCGCCGCAGGGTTTCGGGATCATCTACCAGGGACGGCTGGTGTGTTTCTATTCCTATGAGTGTGATTTAGGCAACGGATGGGAAGATCAATCGGTACACAATGACCCAGTAGAAAAGCACCAGGCGGCCCTGCGCATGGGCGCCAACTTGATCTCTTATGCGTTGACTAATTTTTAAGATATTTTCTTATCTACCATCCATTTAAAGCTACTCTCTATTTTATTGACTTTAAGTGAAAAATGGCCATTAAACTCACCCCATCAAAAAGGGCTGGCTGCATAAAGCAACCAGCCCTTTTTCTTATATATGCGTTGGCAATTACCCTTGCGCTACCCCTTGACCTAAACCTTGTTTAACCCATGAGGCAACCATTACGGTGCGTCTGGCCTGGTGTTCCACTGCGCCGCGGGCGTCTGGTGAAATGCTGCCATCCTGGCCCACGCTTACGCTGGTGCCGTAAGGATTACCGCCTGCCGGGAACAACGATTGATCAGTGTAGCCAGGGGCGGCGATGATGGCGCCCCAGTGGTACATGGTGGTATACAGCGCTAGCGTGGTAGCCTCCTGTCCGCCGTGCGGGTTCTGGGCCGTGGTCATGGCGCTTACCACCTTATTGGCCAGTTTGCCCTGGAACCACAATCCACCGGTACTGTCCAGAAACTCTTTCAACTGCGCGGGTACGTTCCCGTAGCGGGTTGGCATACTGAAAATAATGGCATCGGCCCACTCCAGGTCAGCCAATGAAACCACCGGCACATCTTTTACGGCCTCGGTGTGCGCTTTCCAGGCCGGGTTACGCTCAATCGCTTCTGGTGGGGCTAACTCCTGAACCCTCAGAATTTTTGCTTCCGCGCCGGCGGCTTTGGCACTTTCGGCCGCCCATTGGGCCAGTTGGTAGTTGGTACCGGTAGCGCTGTAATAGATCACCGCTAAATTTACGTTTGCCATAATTTTATATAAATGGTTAGAAAACGAGAATGCACATCTTTCGCTCTGGGTTTATCTCCGGGAATTCTTCGTCTTCTATACGGGGTAATGTACCTACAGTTATTTAAGCGGCTTCTTTAAACCGGTCATAATCTAGTAGTTGCGGTTTATTCGGTCTAGCAGGCGCCACAAGGATGAACACTTTTTCCTATCCAAGGGTTATGCCTTCCAGAACAGGGGCATATATAAGGTGGTGCATTCGTGGCTTTGGATAGGCTTTTGGCGAGAAAAACGGGTTATGATTACGGGCCCTTTTCCAGGAAACGGCCCTAAAACAAACATCCTCCTCAATCCAGCTCCTGAATTGTTTAACTCAACGCTCTTTTTTGTATTTTTGAAGTTGGGGTCGGGTTTTCTGGCCGATGCGTATGGAATTAGCAAGATTAGAGATCAAAGGCTTCAAGAGTTTCGGCGACAAAGTCACCATTAACTTTGACAGCGGTATTACTGGTATTGTGGGCCCCAACGGCTGCGGCAAGTCCAACATCGTGGACGCCATCCGGTGGGTGCTGGGCGAGCAGAAGACCCGGAACCTGCGCTCCGATAAAATGGAGAGCGTGATTTTCAACGGGACCAAGAACCGGAAGCCGCAGCAGATGGCCGAGGTGTCGCTCACGTTCAACAACAACAAGGGCATCCTGCCCACCGAGTATTCGCAGGTGACCATCACCCGCCGCTACTACCGGTCCGGGGAGAGCGAGTACCTGCTCAACAACGTCACCTGCCGCCTCAAAGACATCAACGACCTGTTCCTGGACACCGGGATCGGCTCTGACTCCTACGCCATCATCGAGCTGAAGATGGTGGACGACATCCTCACCGACAAGGACAACTCGCGCAGGAACCTGTTTGAGGAAGCCGCCGGGATCTCCAAGTTCAAGGTGCGGAAAAAGCAGACGTTGAAGAAACTGGAGGAGACCGATGCCGACCTGGAGCGCGTGGAAGACGTGCTGTTTGAGATAGGCAAAAACCTCAAGAGCCTGGAGCGCCAGGCCAAAACCGCCGAGCGTTACCTCAACCTCAAAGACGAATACAAGAAACTGAGCCTGGAGTACGCCCGCCGCAACATAGGTCACCACCAGGAGGCGCTGGAGCGGTTGGAGAACGAACTTCAGAAAGAAACCGAACGCAAAGGCTCCTACTCTGAGGAACTTGTTCAATTGGAGGATGCCCTGCAGGAGCAGAAAACCCTGTTGGACCGCACCCAGCTGAATCTGCAGAACAAGCAAAAAGAGGTGCACGAGCATACTGCTCAGCTTCGCCAACAGGAGAACGACATCAAGTTGAAAAGCGAGCGCAACCTGTACCTGCAGGACCGGGTGAAAACCTTGCACATGCAGATCAATCTTGACACTGCCAGCATCACGCAAACCGAGCACAGCCTGGGCCAACTGCAGAACGACCTAGAGCAGATTCAGGAAGAACTACTCATTTCTGAGGAACAGCTGGGCCTCACCAAAAAAGAGCTGGAGCACGTAACCCACCAGAAAGCCGATCTGAACCGCCAGTTGCAGGAGAAAACCATGGCCCAGCGTCAGGTGCAGAACGAGGCTTTCACGGTGAACAAAAGCATCGAGATCACGCAGGTGCAAATGCAGAGCCACCGGTTGGAATTGGAGCGCCTGCAGGAAATGGAAGGCCACGAAAACGAAATCGCGCAACAGCACGAAGCATCCCTGGCTGAAACCAAAATGTTGCTGGAAGAGGCCCAGGAAAACCTGTCTGAGCTACAGGAAGCGGAAAACCAGCTTCGGGCCGAGATGGCCCAAACCGAGGAAACCCTGCACGAGCATCGGCAGCACCTCATTGATCTCAACCGCGAGCACGACGCGAAGAAAAACCAGTACAACCTGATGAAGTCTCTGGTGGACAACTTGGAAGGTTTCCCCGAGGCCATTAAATTCCTCTATAAATCTGAAAACTGGGAGAAACCCGCCCCACTCCTCTCAGACATCATCTCCTGCGACCCGGAGTACAAGAACCTCATTGAGACGTACCTGGAGCCGTACATGAACTTCTTCGTGGTGGACTCGCCGGAGGAAGCCGTGGAAGCCATTGAACTCTTGAAGGAGCAGAACAAGGGCCGCGCCAGCTTCATCATCCTCTCGGAGATTGAGGAAATGGAGATCCCGGATACCATCAGCACCCCCAAATACAAAGCCGCCCTGGAGGTAGTTGCCGCTGAGGAGAAATACCACTCCCTCCTGCGCTTCATGCTCAGCGAGGTCTACCTCACCGATTCCGCTGAAACGGAACTCTACCTGAATGACGGCCGCACCTACATCCTCACTGATGGCTCCGCGATTAAAAAGCCACTGAGTCTGGCCGGCGGATCTGTGGGACTGTTTGACGGAAACCGCCTGGGCCGCAAGCAGAACCTAGAACAGCTAGCCGAGGAACTGGAGGAACTGCAGGAAGAGCAGGAAAAGATCAAGTTGAAGATCACTACGCTGCAGCAGGTGTTGCAGAACCAGAAGGAATCTACCCAACAGGAACAGATCCGTTTGCAGGAGCGCGACATCAATAACCTGCAGCAGGAACTGGTAAGCCACAAAGTGCGCTATGAGCAGTTCCTCCTGAACCAGCAGAACCAGGCCAGCAAAAAAGACGAGCTTTTCGAGAAAATCCAGGACCTGGGTGACAAGTTAGCCGACCTGATGCCGGAGGCCGAAAGCAAGAACCTGGCCCTGAAAAGCTATGAACAGGAGCTTTCTGGTTTAAGCCAGGTTTTAGAAAAACAGAACGAAATCATCACCGAGGTCAGTGGCATCTTCAACCAGGAGAACATCAAGTTCCACCAATTGAAGAACCGCCTGCAGAGCATCCAGCAGGAATTGGCCTACAAGCAGAAGACCGTAATGAACCACCAGGAGCGCCTGGTGCAACTGCAGGACGAGCTGAACCGCGCCGAGGACGAGACCGTTTCTCTGGACCAGTTTGTGGAAGACCAGAACCATCTACTGGAAGAAGGCATGGTGGCCCGCAAGGAAATGGCCCGTGAACTGGAGGAGATTGAGAAAGCCTATTTTACGCTGCGCGGCGAGATTGACGAAAAGGAAAAGAGCATCCGGGAGCTGCAGCGCAAAAAGCAGAACACCGATGAGGTTTTCCAGTCCATGAACCAGGCCATCACCGATACCCGCATCAAGTTGGTGTCTGTGATTGAGCGCTTGTCGGCGGAATTCAATATGAACCCCGAAGACCTGGCCGAAGCCCCTACCGAGAAACTGGACATCAGCAACGAGGAACTGAGCCAGCAGGTGCACACGGTGAAGCAGAAACTTGAGAACATCGGTCCGGTGAACCCTATGGCCGCCGAGGCTTACCAGGAAATCGATACCCGAAACCAATTCATCCTTACCCAGAAAAACGACCTGCTGGATGCCAAGTCCCAGCTGATGGACACCATCGCGGAGATTGACACCGTGGCCAAGGAGAAATACCTTGCGGCCTTTGACCAGATCAAGGAAAACTTCATGCGCGTGTTCCGGTCGCTCTTCTCAGATGAAGACACCTGTGACCTGTACATCGCAGACCCAAGCAACCCGCTGGAGTCAAAGATCGAGATCATGGCCCGCCCGAAAGGCAAGCGCCCGTTGACCATCAACCAGTTGTCTGGCGGGGAGAAAACGCTGACGGCCATCTCGCTGCTGTTCGCCATCTACCTGCTCAAGCCCGCGCCTTTCTGTATTTTCGATGAGGTAGACGCCCCGTTGGACGATGCCAACATTGACAAGTTCAACAACATCGTGAAGAAGTTCTCCAATGACTCTCAGTTCATTGTGGTAACGCACAACAAACGCACCATGGTCTCCACTGATGTGATCTACGGCATCACCATGTTGGAAGTGGGTGTATCCAGGGTCATCCCGGTTGATCTGAGAGACCTGGCTCCGGAACCAGTGACAGAAGCGGCTATGTCTGCTTAAGTTAATAGGATAGATTAAAATGTGTGAGCCGTTTAGAGCCTGTTTTTTGAAAACAGGCTCTAAACGGCTCACACATTTTTGATGAAGGAGTTCAGGGTTAGGCATTGTTTTTTACGTCATGCGTTTTCATCTTCGTCATTTACACGTTCCCTCCTTTTCATCTTGCCCTTTCCCTCATTGTCCTTTCCTTCTTTGTCATCTTGGAAAGATCTTGTGGGCGAACTTGAAAAACCTAGAATTATTGCTAATACTGTGTGCCACCAAGATCCTTTCAGGATGACAAAAAAGAGGAATCTGCTTTGGGTTTGTGGACTAGTAGCTGGTAGTGACCAAGTTAACGGTGATAGACCCGTTGCTGGTGATTCCTGTCGACAGAGACCCGTTGTTGGTGTTGTCACCAACAACTTAAACGGCGGCGGCAAACGCAAGGGCAACCACAAGGGATTGCCCCTACCTTTATCTGCTACTGTGGAGACAAGGCAGTGCCTGGTCTATACATTAAATGGTTTGTTTTTGTCTTCTAACAGGAGGTGTATTTAAAAATCTTCTTTAAAGATTCCTCATAATCATGAACAATCCTGGTTATCCTGCTTCTAAAACAAAAGAAGTGTTTGGAGGCTGCTTTCAGAAAAACAGCCTCTAAACACTTCTTTTGTTCTTCTATAAAAAACTACCTAACTCCCTGGCTCGGGAATTTGGGAGTGACAGTACGGTAGAAAGCCAGGATCTTTTGCATATCGGCGTCAAAGTCTCCGGTAGGGTAAATGGTGGGGCCTATGCCGGCTTCTTTCTTGGCGTAATCAAGGTAACCTAAGACAATAGGAACCCCGGCGCCAACTGCCGTGTGGTAGAAGCCTTTTTTCCAGCGGGGTTGGTATTTGCGGGTTCCCTCAGGCGTTACCAGCATCACCATCTCTTCGTTTTGTTTAAAGATGTCAATCATGGCGGCTACCAGGTTGTTGTTCTTTTTCCGGTCTACGGGTACGGCGCCCATGGACTTGAGCAAAGCGCCCATCGGGAAAAAGAAAGCCTCCTTTTTGATAGTGAGCTTTACGGGCACATCCATGAGGTAAAAAGCAGCGCGGGCGTAAACAAAATCCCAATTACTGGTGTGCGGGGCGGCCACCATGATGGCTTGCTTTACCCCCGGAGGCATGGCTCCGTTCAACTTCCAACCGGCAATTTTAAATATGACCTTTGCTAAAGCCTTTCCAAACATAACTTATAAGTGAATCCAACAACAATATTACAAAAAAACCAGCCGTTCAGCTGGTTTTCCTTCATATTATGTTTACCGGTTACCGGGTTAACTGGAATTTACGCTCCCTGAACAAATACACCTGTAAGCCTACGTTCACTGATGGTCCCCATTCCGTCAATTTGCGGTTGCCCTCAGCGGGACGTTTCTCCTGATAATAAGAAAACATGAGGGCTGGCTCCACGGCTATTTTAGGGTTGATGAAAATGGCATACCCAACTCCGCCCCTGTATTCCATGAGATCGGTTTTGGCAGCGTTGGGCCGATTGTTGATCCCTACAGCAGCGCTGGCTTCTCCAAAAACACCATTGTTAAGGTAATAACGCACGAACGGACCTGCGAGGATGTTGGTAGCCTGGGTGGGAATCTGGTCAGCCATCTTCTCTTTGTAATGGTAGACAGAACCTTTCAGGCCCACTGCAAAATCACTCAGCACAAAGTAACCTACTTTCGCATCCATATCATACTGCTGACGGTGCCCCGTAATGGGTTCACTGCTACTGGTGATGTTGATGCGCTTGTAGGAACCAGATACGCTGCCACCCACCATGACGGAACGTTGAAAGATCTTGGCGGGAACCAAAGTCCCCCGGTTTTCCTGGGCTTTGGCGTGGGTGAATACCAAAAGGAAAGCAATGAGGTAGAGCAACTTTTTCATAGAGTCAAATAAGGTGGAACGTAAAACCTTAGAACGGGTGAGCATGACCTTTATTTTGACTATTACGAAGGAGCTTCTGCAAGAAAGTTCACTTTTCAAACTATCTTATAGGACTTTTAAAATATAGTGAAACTATTTTTTATTATCCAGAAGCGCCTCAATTTCAAGGGATAAGCCTAATGTGTATTCATACCCTACTTTGTACATTTCCTTGGCCCTTTTCAGGTCATAAATATGGTACTCGGTGAGTTTGGGAGGCTCCAGCAGCAGGTCGCAAAGGGCAATTCGGCTCTGGATGTTGGCATGCAGCGCCAGGTGAAAAATGCGTTCAGTTACCTGCCGGATGCTGTTGATCTCAGCGTTGTGCGGGGTTGGGTTTACGTGTACCCCTATGATTTTGTCGCACTCCCCGGTAATGCATTCCACCGGCAGGTTATTGACGATGCCACCATCTACCAGCAGTCTTTTCTCCATTTGCATGGGCTTAAACAAAACCGGCACCGCCGAAGACGCTTTCAAGGCCTCCACCAAAGAACCCTGTGTGAAATACACGGTGCTTCCTTCTACCAGGTCCAGGGCAGAGATGGTGAGTTTAATGGGCAGTTCTTCAAAGGTCCGTTCCTTCAGGTGCTCCTCAAAAATCTTGTGCAAAGCATGCGTATGCAAAATTCCCCGGTTCAGGGCTGGCCTGAGGAGTTTGGGCAAGGGCAAACCGCAAACCAGTTCCAGCACTTCCTCCGGTGTGTAACCGGCCGCAAAAAAAGCCCCGACGATGGCGCCGGAGCTAACTCCTGATATGGCGTGGATGGGAATTCCCATTTCCTTTAACGCCTGCAAAACCCCTAGATGGGCTACTCCTCTGGCGGCCCCGCCAGACAAACATAGTCCTAATGTGTGCATCGGTTACAAAGCCGACAAAGGGAAAACCTGGTCTACCCTAACTCCTTTGTCGGTATGCTGTACGGTGCAGCACTCGTTTTGGACATCGTGCTCAAAAAATAAAACCCACTTTTTATCGGCGGCCTGCTTCAGGAAAGCTTCTTTTTCCTGCAGCGTCAGGAGCGGCCGGGTGTCATAACCCATGACATAAGGCAACGGCAGGTGCCCCACTGAGGGCAGCAGATCGGCCACAAAAACCAGGGTATGGCCTTTGTATTGGATCTTGGGGAGCATCATCTTGTCGGTGTGGCCATCGGCGTACAGCACGTCAAAATCTGGAATGAACTGCTCCTGACCTAAAGACAGAAACTCCAATTGGCCGCTCTCCTGAATTGGCAGAATGTTCTCCTTGATGAAACTCGCCTTTTCCCGCGGGTTGGGCTGGGTAGCCCAAAGCCAATGGTCCTGGTTGCTCCAGTAGCGGGCCTTGGGGAAAACCGTTTCCAGGGAACTGGCGTCTTTGCCGTACCTCACCGATCCGCCGCAATGGTCAAAATGCAGGTGCGTGAGGAAAACATCGGTGATGTCTGAAAACCCAAAACCGGTATCCTTCAAAGACTTTTCCAGCGAATAATCGCCGTGCAGGTAATAGTGGCTGAAGAACTTGGCGTCCTGCTTGTCCCCTATGCCATTGTCAATCAAGACCAGGCGGTCACCGCTCTCCACCAAAAGGCAGCGCATGGCCCAGGAGCAGAGATTGTTTTCGTCTGCCGGGTTCGTGCGCTGCCAGATGGATTTTGGCACCACCCCAAACATGGCGCCGCCGTCTAATTTGAAATTACCGGTATGGATAGGGTGAAGGGTCAATGCCATGAAAGGTTGTTTTAAGCCTGTTTTTAAGAAAAGAGCCCGGAAACAGAATTACTCAGTCACCACGCCCATCTCCCCGAACTTCTCAATGCGTTGCATGATGCGTTCTTCCGGTGTAAAGGCTTCCAGTTCTTCCAAAGTGGAAAGGATCTTTTTCTGCATGGTTTTGATCATCTTCTCTGGGTTCACGTGCGCACCACCCAGCGGCTCTTTGATGATGCCATCAATCAGTTTGTTGCCCAGCATATCCTTAGCCGTTAGCTTCATGGCTTCCGCAGCCTGCTCTTTGTAGTTCCAGCTTCTCCAAAGGATAGTAGAGCAGTTTTCAGGGGAAATCACCGAGTACCAGGTATTCTCCAGCATGTATACTCGGTCCCCGATGCCAATGCCCAAAGCTCCGCCCGAGGCGCCTTCGCCAATGACAATGCAGATCACCGGCACTTTGAGCATGAACATCTCTTTCAAATTGCGGGCGATAGCCTCCCCCTGTCCTCTTTCCTCGGCTTCCAGCCCTGGAAAAGCGCCGGGCGTGTCAATGAAAGTAACGATGGGTTTGTTGAATTTCTCGGCAAGTTTCATGAGGCGCAGCGCCTTGCGGTACCCTTCCGGGTTGGCCATCCCGAAGTTGCGGTATTGGCGCTCTTTCGTATTCCGACCTTTCTGCTGGCCAATGAACATCACGGTTTTGCCGTTGATCTCGCCAAAACCGCCTACCATGGCTTTGTCATCGCGTACGTTGCGGTCGCCGTGCAGTTCAATGAAGGTAGAAGACAAACCCTTGATGTAATCCAGGGTGTAGGGTCTTTCTACGTGGCGGGAAAGCTGCACCCGTTGCCAGCGGGTAAGGTTGGCGTAGGTTTCTTTCTTCAGAGACTTTATTTTTTCCTCCAGAGCTACAACTGCCTCGCTTACGTCTACCTGGCTTTCAGAGGCCAGTTTTTTCATTTCGGCTAGTTTCCCTTCCAGAGAAGCAATAGGTTGTTCAAAATCTAACAGCATAGTAATGCCCCTTACGTTTAGCTAAAGTGTGACTACAAAGGTAAACGAAACTTGCAAAGTTTAGTAGCACCAGTTTTTTCAAGTTTTAATGAATTTTTTCGGTTTGAAAATGAACCCGTTACCTTCCGTAGCCGTTTTCTTTTGCTCTTTTTTAGGATTGCCTGTTGTGCGGTAACAATCTGCCCCCCATATTTGCATCATCAAACGGGGACAGCAGGTCTCCGGAAGAAGTTGGTCCGGTAGTTCAGTTGGTTAGAATGCCGCCCTGTCACGGCGGAGGTCGCGGGTTCGAGTCCCGTCCGGACCGCAGTTAACAGAAAAGCCCTGTAAGAATATTCTTACAGGGCTTTTTGCTTTTACATGCCTTCCTCTACTGCTCTTTCCCGATGTCAGGATTCTTGACGGATGGAGGTGTGTCCGTCCATGGAATGCCGAAGATTCAGATCACTCTCGGGCTCCTGTTTGAAGGAAGAATCCGCCTCTTCTCCCGCAGGGCCTTTGGCAATGGTAATGCCGCCATCCACCATGTAGAGGGCACCGGTCACAAATGAGGCCTCTTCTGAGGCGAGGAACAGGTACACGTTGGCCACTTCCTCAGGTGTGCCACGGCGGCCAGTGAGGTTGGCCTGCTTGTTCAGTTTCTCCATCTTGGCGTCCATGGGGCCTAGTTCCTTGTGAGTCCAGGCGGTATCAATCGGGCCAGGCCCTACTACGTTGCAACGCACCCCGTAAGCAGCCTGTTCGGCTGCCAAGCCTTTGGTGAACGCGATGACAAAGCCCTTAGTGCCGCCGTAAGGCGCGTTCTGCGGTATGCCCAGCACCCCTGCCTCAGAGCCCGCGGAGACGATGTTGCCTTTGGTTTTCTGCAATTCCGGCAGGGCCGCCTTAGACATCAGGAAGGTGGTTTTCACGTTGTTCTTCATCATGTAGTCAAAGGCCTCCTCGGTATAATCAGTGAGGAAATTGGTTTCCACGAAAACTCCCGCGTTGTTGATGAGAATATCAAGTTTGCCGTATTGTTTCACCGCCAACTCAACGCAGCTCTGGGCCACCGGCCATATAGAAAGGTCTCCAGTAAAATGAATGGCCGTACCGTCTTCTTCCATGATCTCTTTGGCTACCTGCTCTACCGGGTCTTCTGGTAAGCCGGCCACTACTACGCTGGCGCCCTCCCGGGCGAATTTCTTACTAATGGCCTCTCCTATTCCGGCTCCGCCGCCGGTGACAATGGCTACTTTGCCTTCTAATCTGTTTCCCATCTTAAATTCGTTTTGAGTTTTCTTATAAACTTTTATTAAGAACAGCTCCCTCCATTTCTGCACCTTTCTGCCGCAGGAGTCCTGTGTTTTAAGCCTGATTTCAAAAAACTAGCCCTAAAACAGGACCAAACTTTACAGAGGTTTCCTTTAAAAATCAGCTTTAGCCTGCCTTTCTGTTTTAGCGGCGGTTTTTCAAAATCAGGATTTGTTTGAAATAAAGTGGAACAATGCTTATTACCTTATATTAAGATAACCCTTCATTTTACCGGGCCTCCTCCGTATTTGTTACCGGAACAAGATAAAACATCGTAAAAACCACAACTGCCGGTAGATCGCACCTTATTACCCTCGTTATCTTTGGTCTGGTTACTTTTTGGGCAGAAAATTAATGAGTTGCGCTACCATCGTTTCGGCTGTTTTGCCATACTCTTTCTCGTACTTCTCAAACAACTCCTCCCGGCTGGTCTTTACGCCCTTGGCTTGTTTCTCCCACAGCACCGACAGCGTAGCATACGGAGGCAGAGTAATGCCAATAGCGTTGAAGAAGTTACTGATGTTAGCGATCACGTGCTGGGCTCCGTCTGAGTCGCCTGTGATGACGATTCCGCCTACCTTGCCCTCCAGCCTGGAGGGCTTGCCGGCCAATACCTCGTCATGCAATTCATCCAGCCTTTCAATCACCCTTTGAATTTCAGAGGATTGGTTATTCCACCAGATTGGGGTGGCAAAAATAAGAATGTCGGCGGCGAGCAGTTGTTCCAGGATGGCAGGCCACTCATCTCCCTGCCCCATGTCGCTGTAAGTTCCTGCCAGTATATTATGCTCCACCAGCTTTATGATTTGGCATTCCACCTGGTGCTTGCGGAGAACGCCAGACAGGAACTCAGATAACGCCTGGGTGTTAGACAGGCCTTCCTTTTTTAAGGTGCCCTGGAGAATGATGGCTTTCATGGCTTGTTTTTAGTTTTCTTAAGTATATAGTGCCTGGGTTAGAAAAGTTACCAAAACCTGCCTACTCATTCTTTTATATAATTATAGACCTTTTATCTTGCTCACATGAGCCGTATAAGGAAAAGGTGCGGTTTAACGCAAAATCAAAAATCCATATGAAAGAAATCTCACTTCACCGGGTAAACGCCTTTTTACTTTTCGGGATATTGTTTGTGGTGGCCTTGTACTATGGGAAAGTTTTTTTCATCCCCCTTTCCTTTGCCATCATCTTAGCCATGCTTTTAACCCCGGTGAGCCGATGGCTGGAGGCAAAGGGAATAAGCCGCATTCCGGCAACGCTGCTTTGCATCCTTATGCTCCTGCTGTTCATTGGGGGCATTCTATTGGCCATATCGCTGCAGGCTGTCAGTTTCTCAGAAGACCTGCCGCAGATTCAGCGCAAGTTATCGCAGACCATTACCCAGGTACAGCAGTGGATCCAGCAGAAATATGGGGTGGCCCCACAAGAGCAGATTGCGTTTGTGCAAGAGCAGATCTCTAAGTTCTCACAGTCGGCCAACAAGTTTCTAACATCCTGGGTGAAAGGAGCCATGGGCCTCATCACTTCCTTTGCCCTGGTGGTTCTTTACCTTTTCTTCCTGATGTGGAAACGAGAAAAGTATGAGGCTTTTTTCCTGTGGGTCTTTTCAGGTGATGAGAAACCAGTGACCAAGGAGACCCTGCAGCAGATAAACAAGGTGGCTGCCCAGTATCTGACGGGTAGGCTTATCTCCATGTTTTTCCTAGCTATTTGCTACGCTATAGGGTTCTCTATTATTGGCATAGAAAACGCATTGCTCATCAGCCTCATTGCGGTTCTGCCTACCATTATCCCTTATGTGGGCTCCATCATTGGAGGGGCATTCCCTATCTTGATGGCTTTTGTCAGCGGCTCCACGGGAATGGTCCTGCCTGTCATAGGCGTTCTGGTGGTTGCCCAGGTCATTGACAACAACCTTATAGAGCCTATCGTGATGGGGTCTAAGCTGAACATCAGCCCCATCATGACCATCTTTGCCATTGTTTTGGGTGAATTGATCTGGGGCATACCCGGTATGATCCTTTTTGAACCGCTCTTCGCCATAATCAGAATCATTTGTGACCACGTGCCCAAACTGCACCCCTATGGCTTTTTGCTGGAGGATGACGTGGAAGAGCCGAAATGGATGGACAAGATAAAGCACCTTTTCTCAAAAGGCTGACATTAGGTATGCTTTCAAGAAATACCTCTTTTCACCAGGATGTAATTAAAACTCCTGCCCAGCCCATGGAAACTGATAAATAAGCCTATCTTTGTTAACAATAAATCAGCATCTCTTCTCCCCCAAGTACTTGCCGATCAATCCCTCACTTAGCCTGTCAGGTTAGGTTATGATCTTTAATAAATAGCCTCAAAACAGAAAGGCACATAGAATGGAAACACAGGAGAAAAGCTTAGAGGAGTTACAACAGATTCTGGGGAAGCTGAATTTATTGGAAGTTGGTTTGGAGGAAACAGCTTCTCTGCTGCTGGGGCATCTTCACAACGCACTGGATGTATTCAGATACATGTTCCGGAATGGGTACACCCAGGAACAACCCAGCCACGTGATCAACTACTGCATCATGAAACTTGAGTTCGCCAAAAAGCAGATTGAGAACGAAGAGGTGGAAGAAGGCCTTGCATTCACTAAGTCTGTGATCACCTTCTTCCTGAAGGAAACCGCTTTGGCAGAACTTACCGAGGAACCAGATACATTCTAATTTTAAAATTAGAATTAGATCGCCAATATCCCTCCTTCACTAAACACCACCAATTTAAAGGGCTTCAGTCTATTCACCTTTTCACCAGCTATTGCTTCTAAGCAGATTCTGTGTTACCTGTTTCTTCAATATACCAGCCTTCTGCCATTTATAAAATGGTGAAATAAAAATATTCAGGTGTGTTGACTGAGAGGCTTTTTAAATATTCAGACCCGATAAAGGACTTAGCTTGCGCTTTCTACAAAGCCCAAACCTTTTGGTAAAGAATCAGATATCAGTTAGTCTACGCTTTTCAAGCCTCTTTTTTGGAAAAGGCCTGCAAAACGACCGGCAGAATGAGATCGATAATTTTCACTGTTTTGAACACTTTTGTTTGCATCGTAAAAATTAAACCTACATATTTGCAGCATCAAACGGGGACAGCAGGTCTCCAGAAGATGTTGGTCCGGTAGTTCAGTTGGTTAGAATGCCGCCCTGTCACGGCGGAGGTCGCGGGTTCGAGTCCCGTCCGGACCGCAAAAAGCCTCTCAGAAATGAGAGGCTTTTTCGTTTTAAGGGGTTTTCGTTATCAGGTTCCGCACTATTTTCTCCCCTTTCCCTGTTATTGCCCTGTCAGAAGCAGTTCTAGCCAAACAACCTGCAAAATTATATTGGTATTGGCAGCGTTTCAGCCATTCAATTCAAACACCTTCCCTCTTTACAAAGGAATCAGCTTCTCCAAAGCTTTCAGAATACCTTCCTGGTTGTTGGAATCCGTGACGAAGGTAGCTGAGTTTTTCACCTCGTCTGGCGCGTTGCCCATCGCAACACTGGTGCCGGCGTATCGCAGCATATCCAGATCGTTGAAGTTGTCCCCTATGGCAATAATCTCCTCCCGTTTGATCTGCCTCGCTGAAATCACCTTCTCAATCCCTTTGCTTTTTGAAGCACGCCGGTTCATGATCTCCAGGTACGTGGGCTTTGATTTATGGATGTTCAGATCAGGCAAGTCCATCTGCTTTAAATGAAGTTCCAAGGCATCTATTTCCGGAGATTCTCCCATGCAGAGGATTTTGTTTGGCCGGAAATCAGCGGATAAAAGATATTTGAATTCAGTCTGCGTTGGGGTGGTTTGCGTTATCTCCATTTCCTGGTGCACCCATCGGTCCACTTCCTCGGTCAACCAATCATGGTGCCGGTAAAGACTGGGGCGCACCACATAACCTTTCACTTCCTCCAGAATCTGGAGCACCTGAGGCGTGGCGATGGTTTCTTCGTGTAAGATTCTGTTCTCTTGCAGGATCAATGCCCCGTTAAAGCAGATGATAGGGTTTTGCGGAATACCCAGCTGGTCGTAAATAAACAAAGAGGCAGCCGGTGGCCTGGCCGTTACTACGCAGACCAGCACCCCCCGCTGCGCGAGGCTACCCAGTATTTTGATAGAACCTGGGGCAATGGTAAGGTCATCAGTTAAGACCGTTCCGTCTACATCAAGGAAGATGGCTTTGTAGTCCATTTCTGAAAGATCAAGAAAAAGCCTTTTCCTCCTTCTTTACCCAGAAGGCTACTCCTATTATAAATAGATCATTTACTGAATGCGCTGTCACCGCCAGATAGACCGGAGCACGTGCACCTTACTTCCGTCCAGCACCCTGGCGCCTTTGGAAATCATCGCCACTTGGGTAAAATTCTCCGTTGGGAAAAAGATGTCGGTCATTACGCCTATGCCGTTGTTGGCAAAGACTTCTACGGAGGCCACATCCAGGAAAAGATGGAGCCGGAGTTGGTTGTTGTCCAGCGGAAGTGGTGCCGTGTGCCGGGCGGCAAACTCGGGTTTGAAGCTGGCTTTACCGGCTTTTGACCGGTCAATGAAGAGTTGCTGCGCTTTTTTAGAATACCCCACGTCCAGGTGCTCGCCTTTCCTGTTGGAGAACCGAAGCGTTACCTCATCAGAGGCGGCCATGTCCAGGTTCAGCTCCAGCTCCAGCAAAGGACTATCCAACCCGGCTGCCTGGTCCAGGTCCAGTTGATTTGTGAGCTGCTGGGCTTTTAGGGCCACCGTTTTAGAGCGAAGGGTCTGCAATTCCTTCACGGGTGTACTGGTGAGCCTATACCCTGCCGGTCTGCTTACCAACTTCAATTCACGGGGAATGGTCATGGCACTTCGCCAGGCCTCGGTAGGCACAACCTCAGCGTACTGCCAGTTGCTCATCCAGCCCAAAAACAACCGCCGGCCGTCAGTGGCAGGCACATTTGACCAGGTGACCCCGGCATAATTATCGGCTCCCTCATCTACCCACTGCGGCGTGGCCGGCTTCCGGTCCCACTGGAATTCCTTGCCGTTGAAGTTTCCCACGAAATACTGCGTGGCAGAACCGCCCTGCGGCCCACCGGGATTGATACTCACGAAAAGTACCCACTTTTGCTGGCCATCCACGGTCAACGGAAACAGGTCCGGGCACTCCCAGACGCCGCCGTGGTGCCCTATTCCCTTGCCCCCAAACTGGCTAAGCTTTTGCCAGCTGGTCAGGTTTTTGGAGCCGTAGAATTCAATGTGGTCTCCCACTGCCAAGGCCATCACCCATTGCTTGGAGGCATTGTGCCAGGAAACTTTTGGGTCCCGGAAGTCCTTTTGGCCGGGGTTGGGTAGCACCGGGTTTTTGGGGTATTTTTTCCAGGTTCGGCCATTATCAGTGCTAAAGGCAATTCCCTGGGTCTGGAAATCTTTACGGCCGGCCTTCTCCCCGGCGGTAAGATGGTAGGTGTAAATGGCGACCAGGGGCGGATTACTGGCGGTGCCCAGGCCGGAGGTATTCTGCTGGTCAAACACGGCGCTGCCCGAGAAAATAGTCCCCAGACTATCCGGGTAGAGGGCAATGGGCAGGTTCTCCCAACGCACCAGGTCTTTGCTCACGGCATGGCCCCAGTGCATAGGTCCCCAGACGGAGCTATCGGGGTGGTGTTGGTAAAACAAGTGAAACTCGCCGTTGTGGTACACCATGCCGTTGGGGTCATTCATCCATTTGGCGGGTGGCGAGAAGTGGAACTGCGGCCGGTGAGTTTCATTGTAGGAATTCTCATCCGCGGAGGTAACGGCCTGAACATGGGTTTCCTCTTTCTTGCTTTCCTTACAAGCGGTGCCAAGGAGTAAAAATATCCATAGGTAAAACGGGTATCGGAGTTTCATGGGATGACGGGTTTATGCTTTGGGAGCATTGTTAAGAATCAGTAGGCTTTCAGGATCAGAGGTGGAATATTCTGGGGTTGCCCCGGGCCGGGTAGCTACAAAAGCACCCACCGCGCTTGCTCGTTTCAGGGTTTCCTGGATGGGTTGCTGCTGAAGATAATTGCTCAGAAACGTGGCCAGAAAGGCATCTCCGCTCCCAATGGTATCGGCCACCTCCACTTTGAAGCCCGGATGCTCAAGATAGCCCTCTTCAGTAAGCGCGGCGGCGCCGTTTTCTCCCCGGGTCACAATCACCAACAGCAACCCGAATTTCTCTTTCACCGCCTGCATCTGCTCCTGCTCCCCACCCTCCTGCAGCCCGAACCATTCGGTGATCTCGGCCAGTTCCTGGTGATTCATCTTCACGATGTCAGCAAATTGAAGCAGAAGCCCTATCCGCTCCTGGTTGTAATAGGGCGGCCGAAGGTTGACATCAAAGACCCGAAGCTTCGCAAAGGGTAAATATTTCAGCAGAGTCTCCTGGGTGGTAGGGTTCCGGGCAGCCAGGCTGCCGTAGATGAAAACATCGCTGTGGGCTACCAGTCTGGCTACCTCCTCGTCATATTGGATGTAGTCCCAGGCCACGGGCTCCACTATCTTATAGGTGACCTCATTTTTGTTGCTGATGTTGGCTTTCACCACGCCGGTCAAATGCGTCTGCCCCGTTTGGATGTACAGGGTGGAAACCTTCTTCTCCTCCAGAAACGTCAGCAGCTCGCGCCCCAAATCATCGTTCCCCACCCGGCTGATCACCAGGGGCGAATACCCGTGGTAGGTAAGATGAATGGCGACATTCATGGGGGCCCCGCCCGGCATTTTCCCGGAGGGTAGCACGTCCCAGAGCGTTTCCCCAAAACAGATGATGCTTTGTTCCATAGAGGTGAGATCAGGTTAATTGAACTTCGTTTTCAGGCCGATTTCCCAAAAATCAATGAAAAACAACTTTCTGCTCCAGTTTCTCTAGGGAAGTTCCCTTGGTCTCGGGCATCATGCGCCAGACAAACAGCAGCTGCAGCAGCATCATAAAACTAAAGATCAGGAAGGTATTGCCCCCGCCCAGAGTCTCCGCGATGTACGGGAACGTAAACGCGATAAGCGCCGCCATAAACCAATGGGTGAAACTGCCCAAGGCCTGTCCCTGTGCCCGCACCTGGTTGGGAAAGATCTCGGAGATAAACACCCAGATCACCGCCCCTTGCGAGAACGCGAAAAAGGCAATGTACACAAACAGGTAAATAGGCACGGCAATGCTGTTGAACTCCTCCCGGTAGAACGCCTTGGCTACCAGGGCCAGGGTGATGATCAGGCCGCAGGACCCCACCAGCATGAGCACCCTCCGGCCAAACCGGTCAATGAAATTGATGGCCAGCAGGGTAAACACGAAATTGATAAACCCGATGCCGGCCGAAGAAAGCAAAGCCGAGCTTTTCCCCAGCCCCACCATTTCAAAGATGCGCGGCGCGTAGTAGATGATGGCATTAATCCCAGAGGCCTGGTTGAAAAAGGCAAACAGCACAGCCAGGGTCACCGGCAGCGAATACTTCCTGGAGAACAAAGGCGTCTTGTCTTTTCCGCCATGCTCGTCTTCCGCGGAATGCTGTATCTCATGCACCATCTGGTCAATGTTGGCGCCGGGGTTGGCGATGGCCAGGGTACCTTTCGCCTCTTCCACCCGGTTGCGCTTGATGATAAGCCAGCGCGGACTTTCGGGCACGAAGAAGATGGCCACTAGAAACAGGAAAGAGGGAAACGCCTGCACCCCCAGCATCCAGCGCCAGTCCTGATCACCGGCACCGCCAAAGAGGTAATTGGAGACATACGCAATCAAAATCCCCAGCACCACATTGAACTGAAACAACCCCACCAGCCTCCCGCGGTCTTTGGCCGGGGCAATCTCAGAGATATACAGCGGCGCAGTCACCGAGGAAACGCCCACCCCAATGCCGCCCAGAAACCGGAACACCAGAAAGAAGTACCAATTAGGCGCCAAAGCAGTGCCCAGCGAGGACAGCAGGTATAGCAAAGCAATGCCGTACAGGGTGGCTTTCCGCCCGAACTTATCAGAGGGCCAGCCCCCAAACAAGGCCCCGAAGACCGTTCCTATCAGCGCGATGGCCACCGTGAGTCCGTGCTCAAACACACTAAGACTCCAGAGCTGCTGGATCGCCTTTTCGGCCCCCGAGATAACGGCCGTGTCAAAGCCGAACAAAAAGCCTCCCAAGGCTACCACCACCGACCAAAAAAATACTTTTCTGCTTGACATATTTTCCAAGGATTAAGGTAGCCTCGTGGAGAGAACCGGTAATCAATCGGATCACTAATTCATTCCGGCGAGCTGATGTTCAGGTTGATAAGGTTAAACTAAGAAGAAAATCGCTGCCGTACCGAAATTTCTAAATTCCCGTTTTTGAGGTATTTTCGGGGAAACGCCTCAAAAACCTGGGTTCTGCTGATACAACCCTTTAGTGAATGTGATTTCCCTTTGCGGAATGGGCAGGTATTCATCTCTGCCGGCCGTAAAACGGGCATTATTCAGGAACGTTCTACGGGTTTTCTCTACCGCCAGGTAGGCGTTCAAGGTTGGTTCGGCTATTCCCCAGCGCACCAGGTCAAAGAAACGCGGACTCTCCATGGCAAACTCCAGCCGCCGTTCCCACTGCAAGGCCTGGCGGGCGTAGTCCTGGGTCCAGTTGGTGGCGGGATAGGGCCTGATCAGGTAATTGGAAGGATCGGTTCCATCGGCTTTTTTGGTCCGGCCGGTGCTTTGGGCCGCCCTTTGCCTGATCTGGTTAATCAACGGCAATGCCAGATCCTGTTGCCCCAATTCAATGTATGCCTCGGCCTGCCACAGCAACACATCGGCGTACCGGATGATGTCAATGTTTTTGGCCGTGCCAATGAAAGGGCCTTCCTTCTTGTAGCAGGGGCAGTCAGCGAGCTGCTGCTCCTTCATGCTTTGGAAAAACCCGTACACCCCGGGGTCCCTTACCCAGCTGTTACTGAACGGAATGGCCGGATTGTATTTATAGGGGTGCCCGTCAATACCGATGGTGTGGTCTACCCTTGGGTCTACCGTGGCCGTGGCAAAGTTGATAATGCCATTGTTGAACGTGTCAAACTTGGGCAGGCCGTTGGCATCGGTCCCGAAGGCGTTGGCCAGGTTCTGGCTGGGCTGGTGGAACCCGCAGCAGCCGTACTGTGGCGCCCCGTGCGGATAATTCAAGCCGGTCACCGTGCTGATCCTCCCCAAAGAAGTACCGTCATTGATGGAGTACTGAATGGCGAAGATTGACTCGGGACCGTTGTCATAGCCGTAGAGGAAGTTCTCCGCGAAGTCTGGTTGCAGAGCATATTTCCCCGAGCTGATGACCATCTGCGTGAGGTCCACTACCTCCTGCAACCGGGCGGAATTGATGTTCACCACCTGGTGCTGCTCGTTCTGTTCATATGCCTGGTACAGCCGCAACTTAGCCAGGTAAGCCGCCGCAGCAAACTTGTTGGCCCTTCCCACCTGGGGTTGGTTTTCGGGCAAGTTGTCCATGGCGAACTCAAAATCCTCTCCTATCTTACTCCATAGTTCGTCATTAGAGTACACCCTATTAGAAGTTTGCAGAATCTGCTCGGCGGTCATGGTTTCATCCACATACGGAATGTACTTGAAGAGAATCTTCAGCATGAAATAGGAATGTCCCCTCAGGAACCTGAGCTCGCCAAGCCGGGTGTTCTTCATGGGAAAATCTGCATCAGAGATGTTGTTTATGGTCCTGATTGCCAAATTCGCTCGGGAAATGGCCCGGTAGAAGTTTTCCCAGGTGTTGGGGTGCATAAAATTCAGGTTGGCCTGGGTGAGGTTGTACTGTTCATAGAAATTCACCTCTGCCACGTCGGCCACCCCGCCACCGCCTTTGTAGGCGTCATCGGACCGCACGCTGCCATAGACCCACATACTGGTCATAGGCCCAATCATGTCATCGTTTCCCACCCCGGCATAGGCCGCGTTGACCAGGGCCTCGGCGTTCTCAGGCGTGGTGACATCGCCCGCGGTAAGGGCCCCTTTCGGCTCGTAGTCCAGCATATCTTCGCAAGCCCCTAAAAAGCCCAGACTCGCTGCCAAGGTGATATAAATCCATCGTTTTGTCATGACTCACAGCTTCTAAAGGGTTAAAGCGATACGTTTACACCAAAAGAGAATGTCCGGGGAACGGGAATCACATCAATGCTGGTCCGCTCAGGGTCAGGGCCCTGAAATTCATTGCTTTTGATCCAGAAGACGTTATCTACCATGAAAAACACCCGCAGCTGCTGCAAGCCTATGAACCGGTTAATGGAGGTAGTGGGCAAACTATAGCCTATTTGGGCATTGCGCAGCTTGAAATAGGAGGTATTTACCAACAGGTAATCTGAGCTTCTGGTCTCGTTGTTGGCATCTGCTAGGGTAAGGGCGGGTACAGATGAACCCGGGTTCTGCGGAGTCCAGGCCCTGAACACCCCGGTTCCCACGTTATCACGACCCCTGATGAAGTCATTGTAGAAGGTATAGGGGTCATTGCCGGTACGGCCGGCCACCCCGGCCCCGAACAGGGATAGGTCAAAGTTCTTATAGCCCACGTCCACCCGAAGGCCATAGCTGAAGGAAGGCAGCAGCGTCCCGAAGAACTCCTGGTCCAGGTCATCAATTTTCCCGTCATCGTTCAGGTCCACATATCGGATACGGCCCGGAGCGGCGCCTACCTGACTGGCATGCGCATCCACTTCCTGTTGGTTCTGGAAAATGCCGTCAGTGCGGTAGCCAAACAAATCCAATTGAGACCTACCCAGAATGGTAGTCACGGCGTTGCCCGGGAAAGCAGACCGAACTTCTTCGGGCAGTTCTGTGATTTTGTCCCGGAAACGGAAAACATTGCCGGAAAGGGTGTACTTGAAGGGCTTGTCGGCGGGGCTGGTGTAAGCGGCCGATATCTCCCAGCCTTTGTTTGTTTTGGTGGCGCCGTTAACATACTTCAACTGGCCTTCACCCACTGCAGAGGCCACGGGTGGCTGAATCAGGATGTCTCGGGTCTCTCGGGTGAAATAATCAAAGGAACCGGTGATACTTCCATCCAGGAAGGAAAAGTCCAGGCCCAGGTTCAGTTCATCGGTTTCCTCCCATTTCAGGGCAGGATTCTCGGCCTGAATGGAGACGAAACCAGAGGGCAACGCCCCCGTGTTGGTGCCATTCAAATCATAGGCGGTTCCTACGTTCCAATACCGGTCAAAGAAATCATTGTGCCCACCGGGCACCTCAGAGGCTCTAGCCCCATACCTAGGCTCAAACAACCCAAAACGCGCCAAATCCCCGATGTCCTGGTTCCCGATCCGGCCAATACCGGCCCTTAGTTTCAGGCCACTGATCAGCGGCACCCCTTGCATGAAAGGTTCTTGGTCAATGCGCCACCCGATGGAAAAGGCCGGGAAAAACCCGAAGCGGTTTTCCACGCCAAAACGGGAGGAGCCGTCTCTGCGCAGCGTCACCGCAGCCAGGTATTTCTCCCCAAAGGCGTAATCAATACGCCCGAACTGGGACAAAAGCCTGCTCCCGGTGGAGCCCCCAATAGCATTGGTGTTACCAGAACCGGCGTTCAGTACAAAGTAATTTACGTTTTGGTTGGCGAAGTTCTCGCGGTAGGCAGTCACGTCATCGCCGTTGTCCCAAATGGCTTCAACACCGGCCAGGAAATTGAAGCGGTTCTGGCCCAGTTCCAACATGTACCGGGCGGTATTGGACCAGGTGATGCTGGAGAAGTTGGTGGTGGCCAGAGACAAACTGTTCAGGGACCTGGCAATAAACCCTTCAGTGAAGGATTTCTCAATGTTTCTGACCTTGTTTTGCGCAAAATCGCCGCCAACAGACGTTCTCAGAATCAATTGGTTTACCGGCTCCAGTTCGGCAAAGACATTCCCGAAGATAAAGGAACGGCGGGTGAAATCATCCTGGTTGATGTCCTGCATGTGCAAGGGGTTGTTCCGGTCTGAGTAACCAGAACCCAGGGGGCCGGCGTAGCGGCCATCGGTGGTATAGACGGGGATGGTGGGCGCAAGCGTGATGGCGGTACCCGGAGTCCAGGCGCTTCCCAGGTCCTGGGTGGCCAGGGTTTCCTTTGAACTTGCCACCTGGGCATTGACTCCCATCATGAACTTACCGTCAAACATGCTGGTGTTGGCATTGAGGCGGCCGCTGTACCGGTGGTAATTGGTAAAGGCCAGCATGCCTGAATTGTGTATGTACCCCAGGTTGATCAGAACCGAGGAATTGGGCGTGCCACCGGACAAGGTAAGATCGTTGTTGTTCACCCAGCCCACATCGTACATCACATCCTGCCAGTCTGTATCCCCCACAGGTACCTGCTGGTTTCCACCCACAAAGGGTTTGACGGTAACGCTGTTCAGCACCGGGTTATTGAAATCACCGTTCCAGTCAAAATCATAGATCTCGCCGTACCCCGATTCAGGATCCACGCGGTCGTTGACGGAGGCTTGCCAGAGCGCCCTGCCCCTTTCCACGGCATTCAGCATCTCAAAGCGCTGGGAATTCTCAGATTGCGCCGAGATGCTGGTGTTGAAGTTCACGTTGATCTTCCCGTCTGTATTGCCCCCGTTGCTGGTGGTCACAATAATAACGCCGTTGGAGGCCCGGGCCCCGTAAATGGAGGCCGAGGAGGCATCTTTCAGGACCTGCACCGAAGTAATGGCACTGGGGCTGATACTCTGGAAAACCTGTGTCCGCTTGGTAGGCACCCCGTCAATGATATACAGAGGGTCTGTGTTGCCCAGCGTGTTGACACCCCGCACCAAAATACGGCTGTTCTCCCCAGACGGAGTTCCCGTTTTCTCAATGTAAAGGCCTGCCACCCGGCCCTGCATGGCTTGCATGGGATTACCCGTACTCACACTGGCGGTTTTGATGGGGGCCATTTCCACAATTGCCACTGAACCAGTCAATTCCTCTTTTCTGGAGGAGGTATACCCCACCACCACTACCTCACCCAAGGTTTGGACATCGGTTTTTAGGGTGACGTTAATGGAAGTCTGGCCGTTGAGGGGTACCTCCTGGGTGGTGTAACTGATGAATGAGAAGACCAGCGTTGCGTTAGGATCAGGAACCCTTAAAGTGAAATCTCCATTTGCCCCCGTAGCGGTGCTAAGGGTAGAGCCTTTCACCAGTACCGTTACTCCAATCAAGGGTTCAGAGCTTTCATCCACTACTTTACCAGTGACAGTGACGCCCTGTGCTAAAACACCAAAAGGGATGAAAAGAATTATTACCAAAAAAAGTAAACCATTTTTCATGGGAAAACAGGTTTTGGAAGACTAGGCAGGAGAAGAGATAGGTTAACCAGAGCGGTTACAGGGAGCGGTATCTGTTTATACTACTCTATTGTATAAACACCAGAAGTTCTCTCTATATAGGATGGGGGAAGCCAAAATTGAAATGGCTTTTCAAAACAATACCAAAAGATACTTATAAAATTATAATTACCAAATTTTTACTGCCATTAAATTTTTGATTAGGTAAAATTTACACCTGGTTTTTACAAAATCTATATATGTCCTGAACTCAACTTTTATAAGTACCTCTAAGAACCTGCCCTTTTGTTTAACTTTTTTAATAATATGCTAAAAGCAGGAGACATTGATTACCCGGTGAAACTCTAGGTATAAGGTTTCAGAGCAGCCTGAACAGAACCCTTTATTTCAACCATAATGGTTTTGAAACCTGTGGTTAAAGCTTCTTTTAAGAGACAAATGCTGCTTGAGGAGGAATAGGTGACATTTCCATCCCGATGGTAATCGCCAAACCAAAAATTCTAACAGAGGAAAGTGAGAGGATACAGAAGGTTGTCATCCTTTTAACAAAGGACTACCGGTGCATTAACTTAAAAACCCTTTGAAGTACGGCATTCTTCCGAGGGGCCTTTTCCTATATATGAGTCAAGAATAAAATCTTGCCACCGGTTTATGAACTAGAGAAGGTACGTGTTTCTGTTTTATGCCTGCTTTTACCAAAAGAGGTTTAAAACCTAAGTTCTGCAAATTCTAATCTTTACCCCTTCAGACCGCAGCCATGAAATGCAGTTTCAGCAAACAGCATTAATACAATTCTAAAGCAGCTGAAGTGAGTAACCAGGTTTACACTTTCTAGATACTATTTCATTCTATTTTCACAATTACTTCGGGTCAAAGCTTTCAAAAGTACCGTCTGAATAAAACAGCAATACTTTGGTAAGTTGGCGCTGTATCCCTGTTTTTGATTTCTCAGGGGCCTTACCTTCCAGATTACCTGTTTGCACTTTAGAAAGACCAGCAGGTAAAGCCTCTTGTGGTTTTAGGTTAGCTGGCGTTTCCGAAAGTGAGGTTCCTGGCGCATGAGACTTCTTAGTCTCTCCTAATTTGCTTAGCATTTCGCCCTGACCCAGCAAAAGCCAACTTGGGCTGATTTCAGGAAACCTGGTCAGAATTTTCTGTACAACTTCCAAACTGGCTTTGTTTCTGGAAGAGAGAATATGGCTCAGCACGGGTCTTGCCAGGCCAATTTCATCTGCGAAAGCGGCCGGACCTAATGAACTCCAGCTTAATATTTCTGTAATCCTGGGCAGTAATTCTGACACGCCTTTATTTTTTATTGATCTCCGTTGGTTTGTTGAAGGTGCTTAGCGGCATAGATCTTCCTGATACTGATTGTTGATTAGTAAGCCTCTTTATCTAAACCGTTAATTTATTTCAAGCACACACCACTCTCAAAGTTAATGTTTTACAAATTTAATACCCACAAAACATGCTTGTAACTGAAATGCAATTTAACAAAATTAAACCCAGTTTACATTTGTTTTACAAATGTAAACTGGGTTTAATTTTGTTAAATTGCATACTTACGCCCAACTTTTCACTAATTGGATCAATAACACACCAGCAGTTTCCTTCTCTCCTGAGTTATCATCCTTAACTGCCAACCTGGCACACTCTTTCCTCCGGGGACTACTTCTGTATAATTGGGAAAATCACTAACAGGAACTTCCTACATCCTAAAGGTAGGTGGTCTAAAAGGTTGAAGAATCTTTCATGTTCTTTTTCACATGACTCAAAAGCAACAAAGAACTCATATAAGATATACAATTTAATTTAATTGCATTTAAGTAATACTTTCGTATTTAACACCAAAAACAAAAAGAAGAAGCCCCGGGGCTGCTCAAACTTTGAGCAGCCCCGGGGCTTCTTGGTATAGCCTTTCTTCTGGTCAGGCTTTCTTTAGATTATCTAAAGTAAGCCATTTCCAAATCGCGGTCATGTCCGTAGATATCATCCCGAAAATTCACAACTCCTTTATCATCAACCCAGGCAGTAAAGTACACAATGTACACCGGCACTTTGGCCGATAAGTTCACGTATTTCTCCTGCCCCCCATGCATGGCGGCATTGATGGCTGAGGGTGTCCATTGCTTCTGATCCTTCAACAGGTACTGGGCCAGTTCAAATGGTTTTTCTATCCGGATACATCCGTGGCTGAACCCGCGCTCCGTCTGGTTGAACAAATGGTCAGAAGGGGTGTCGTGCAGGTACACGTTGTGTTCGTTAGGGAAGATGAATTTCACAAAGCCCAGCGGGTTCTTCTTGCCCGGCCGTTGCCGCACGCGGTACTTGAAGTCTTTGTCAACAGAATACCAGTCTACCGAGGAAGGTGACATCACCTCAACTTTGTTGTTCCCGATGTCCTTCACCAACTCCATATCATTTCGGGCTAAGTAATTAGGGTTGTTCGCCTGGGCCGGGGCTATCTCTTCCTCCAAAATCTGAGGGGTGATGTTCCAGTAAGGGTAGAACACAATATACTCAAGTTTATCACTGAAGACGGGCGTGGCGTGCATCTCCTTTCCTACTACCACTTTCATGTTCATGACTTCCTTCCCTTTCTCCACCACGTGCAGCATGTACTCGGGAATGTTGATGAAAAGATAGCGGTCCTCGAAACGCTTGGGTACCCAGCGCCACCGTTCCATGTTCACAATGATCTGGTCAATTCTTTCCTCAATAGGAATGTTCATGACGCGCAGGGTCTCCCCTCCTACCACCGCGTCTGGTTTTAAACCATGCCGGATCTGGAAGTTCTTCACCGCGGTAGCCAGGGCATTGTCATACATTCTGTTCTGGGGAGTGTTCTCGGCTGGTTTACCCAGGATTCTGTGCCGAAGCGTCAGGACCGCCACCGCTGAGTCACCGGGTTTGATCATTTTACTAGCCAACTGGATTTTGGGCCAGCCACCTTGCTGCTTCACCTGCCGGTATTGCTTCAAGGCCTCGCGCAAGCGGATGTAGTCTGGGTGCAAAGCCTCAAACTCATAGTATGGGTAACGGCTCTCGCGTTCCTTCAGAATGGTTTGCAAAGCCTTATGGAGCTTGATCTTATTTTTCTTTACCTCCCATTCAATATTATCCATGCTGCGGGGGTCAACCGTGCCGCGGTAGAAATCGCTGGCATAGGTGAAATAAGAGGCCGTGAGGGTCACATCCAGTTCTTCCTGGAGTTTGTGCCGCACCGAGTCATTCTTGGCCTGCTCCAGGTTCTGGAACATCTGCTTCAGGTCTTTTCTGGCGTAGTCCTGCGGGTTCAAGCCTTCTTCGTGGGCTTTGTTCAGGACCTCCACAAATTTGTAGGCCTGGGGCACCAACTGGCCGTCTTTAAACCAGGCAAAGCGGTACTGCCGCTCCCGGTAAAAAAGCTTCATCAGGTCCAGATGTTTCTTGAATTCCTGGTCACTTTTGGTGAAAGTCACCACGTATACACTATCGGTCTGCTGCGGAAAGTCTTTGGCCGCCGCCAGGGCTACCTTCTTTTGCTGCTTATCCCCTGATTTGGCACAGGCGGTCATCACCATCAGGCCAATGAGGAAAAACAGGAAAAGAGGCATGAAAGGTCTATTTGATTTCATAAGGGTTGTTCCTATCATTGAATTGTAGTACTTATACTTGCCCAGGCCAGAAAAGTTAGACGTCAGAAACCTAATAAAATTGGATAAAAATAATAAAGCGGTACTTACATATAAGAAGCAGCAGATATTTACGCCTAAAGCCCTAAAGGCAGATTGACACGTAATAATATAGAACACCAAAGCGCTTCCGCTATTATCCTTGTGTTTATGTAAGAATAGGCTTTTAATTCTGGGTAAAGCATAGCATTGACAATGCCAACCATGAACAAAACCGTTGAAAATGGATTTTAACAACAATCAAGCATACACTTTCTCCAAAGACCCGCACAGTTTTTCAAACCCTAACCTTGCCAATGTGCACCACGTGGATTGGGACTTAAAAGTTGACTTCGATCAGAAAAAGATCTCCGGCTCAGGTGTGTACCACATCCGCCATCAGCAAGCCCCGGAAATTGTGTTGGACGTGCACCACCTAAGGATCATAGGCGCCTGGCTAGACGATGAGGAGCAACCCGAAGAATTTACCTTCACGGGTGAAAAGCCGTTTCTGGGCCAGGGTTTGCAAATCCCGCTTAAACCAGGCACGCAGAAAATCAGGCTTGCGTTTGAGACTACCCCAGCATCTGGGGCCTTGCAGTGGCTGGAACCTGAACAGACTGCCGGCAAAACGGAGCCTTTTCTGTTCACCCAGTCCCAGGCTATTTTGGCCAAAACCTGGCTCCCCTGTCAGGACAGTCCCAGCGTGAGGTTCACTTACACCGCCAGGGTGCAGGTCCCGCCCCACTTGTTGCCCCTCATGAGTGCAGAAAATCCGCAGGAGCAGAACAGCAGTGGCGCGTACTTTTTCCGGATGGACCAGCCTATTCCGTCTTACTTGTTGTCCTTGGCGGTAGGTGATTTGGCTTTCGCTCCATTAGGCGAGCGGTGCGGGGTGTACGCTGAGCCCTCCAGCCTGGAAGCTGCCGCCTATGAGTTCGCCGAAACGGAACAGATGCTGCTGGCCGCCGAGAACCTGTATGGACCTTACCGTTGGGGCCGCTATGACCTGCTGGTGCTTCCGCCCAGCTTCCCTTTTGGGGGGATGGAGAACCCTAAGCTCACCTTCGCCACACCTACCATCATCGCCGGAGACCGTTCGCTTACGAGTCTGGTGGCACATGAATTGGCCCATTCATGGTCGGGGAACCTGGTGACCAACGCCACCTGGAACGACTTCTGGCTTAATGAGGGCTTCACGGTGTACTTTGAGCGCCGCATCATGGAAGCGCTGTACGGCCAAGATTATGCCCAGATGCTTCATTGGCTGGGCTACCAGGATTTACGCCATACCCTGGAGGAACTGAGCGCAAAACCGCAGGACACCTTCCTCCAACTGAACCTTGAGAACCGCGACCCAGACGAAGGCCTGACCGAGATCGCCTATGAGAAAGGCAACCTGTTCCTTTGTCGCCTGGAGTCGCTGGTGGGCCGTTCCGGTTTTGATGCCTTTGTGAACGAATACTTCAGTACCTTCCAGTTCACATCAATGGACACGGCCCGTTTTGAGCAGTTTCTGGAAAAAGAGCTGATAAACGGAGATGAGGAACTGAAGCAAAAGGTCAACGCCTCTGCCTGGATTCATTCGCCGGGAATCCCGGAAGGTATTGCTCCGCAAAAAGCCAGGCTGTTTGAGAAAGTGGCCGCTGAACTGCAAAGATGGGAAAGCAGAACCCCGGCCCACCAGCTCGCCACCGAAAACTGGAGCACCCATGAATGGCTGTATTTCCTGAGCAACCTACCTAAGAACCTTAACCTGATTCAGATGCAGGAACTGGACGAGGCTTTTGGCTTCACCGCCTCGGGCAACGCCGAGATCCAGGCCGAATGGCTCAAACACAGTATCTGGCACGGGTACAAAGAAGCTTATCCGGCGCTGGAGGCATTCCTGGTGCGGGTTGGCCGACGCAAGTTCCTGTTGCCGCTGTACAAGGCTTTGCTGGAGACAGAAGAAGGCACTGGTTTGGCCGGGGAGATTTACCGGAAGGCGCGCCCCAACTACCACTCAGTTTCCACCAGCTCCCTTGATGCTTTGCTGCTGCAGACTCCCTGAGACAAAAACAGCGCAGCCCGCGGGACCTGTTCCGGCGGGCTGCGCTGTTTGGTGGGGTGTCTTTGGTGTGTAAAGGATGATTAGTGGTTCTCGGCTCTCCGGTTCACGGCGGTTTCCGCAATCATGGTGAGCTTCTCATCGGTCATTTTCTCCTCGTTCAGGATTTCCTTCAGGTGGTTCAGGACCTCGGTGTGACCCAGGAATTTGGCGTAGGTACAGGCGGTTCCGTAACCGGCAATCTCATAGTGCTCCACGCGCTGGGCGCAGGCAATGATACCAGCATCCATTACCTCCTGGTCAGCGTCATGCTTCATGAACTCACGGGCTTCTTTGATGATACCCTCCATGGCCATGCATTTCTCGCCGCCTCCACTAATGCCCAGAATTCTGAAACACTCCTCTAACCGGGCTATCTGCTGCTCTGTTTCCCGCATGTGGGTCTCCAGGGCAGTAGCCAGCTCGGGGCTGGAAACCATTTCCATCATTTCTGGCATCGCTTTCAACAGTTGCTGCTCAGCGTTATAGAGATCCTTCATCTGGTGGATGAACAAGTCATTCAAGGATGTTAATTTCATAGCTCTTTTATTTAGTTGAAAAATCAAGCGTGTCATTTTTATACGGTCCTGAAAGAGGGTAGTTCAAGGGTTTACCGAAGAATCTGGGCTTATTTATGCACTTTAAACCAGATGGTCCGTTACCAACAGAACACCGTATAAGCAGGCATCAAAACATTACAGGTAAAACAGTAGCATACATGACCAAACTTGAGCTAGCCCCCAAAGGCATTCTCATCGCCGTAGGCGGAAACGAAGACAAAGGCACCTACCCCCGGGATAAAAAGCAGTTTCACCTTAATTTCTTTGAACTGGGCATTCTGAAGCGCATTATTGATGCCATGGGCGGTAACGAGGCCCAGGTGGAAGTCATCACCACTGCGTCTATGATCCCCGAGGAATTGGGTGCGTTGTACCTGCACGCGTTTGAGGTTCTGGGCTGCAAAAAAGTGAGCGTGATGGATATACGGGATGAAAATGACGCCCAGAAGCCCGAGTACCTGGAGCGGCTGAAGAAGGCCAGCGGGGTCATGTTCACCGGCGGCGACCAGTCAAGGCTGTTCAGGATTTTCTCGGGCACCGCTTTTCACCACATTCTGCTGCACCGGTACCACCATGAGAATGGCTTTGTCATTGCGGGAACCAGCGCGGGCGCCATGGCCATGTCTGATATCATGATCAAAGGCGGCAGCAGCCAGCGGTCCCTTTTAAAAGGATCAGTGAAACTGGACCGCGGACTGGCCTTTCAGGAAAACGTCATTTTTGACTCGCATTTTGTAAAAAGGGGCAGATTTGGGCGGCTCATGGAAGCGGTGGCTACGCACCCGTTCAAGATAGGTATCGGGTTGGGTGAGGACACCGGCGTCATGATTACCCAGGGCAATGTCATTGAGACCATAGGGTCTAACCTGGTGATTGTGGTGGACGGGCACCACATCAAGCACAACAACACCTCCTACGCCGCCCCGGGCACCCCGCTCTCCATTGAGAACTTCCGGATGCACGTGCTCGCCTTCGGGAATTACTATGACATCCGGGAACGCCGTTTCTGCGTGGGCGCCAAGCAGCTGGCCAAAGAAACAGAATAAGCACCGCCTGGTTTTAGGGCCAATTTGCTGAAATTGGCATAGAAATAGGGTTTAGTCCTGGTAGATAGCTACCACTGGCTCCTGCCCTGCTACCCAGCTGCCCCGGTACATGCCCTCAGAATTGAATGGCAATGCCACGTTCCCCTGGGCATCCACCGCAATGAGGCCGCCTTCGCCGCCCAGCTTTTTCAGTTTGTCCATCACTACTAAGTCAGAGGCCTGGGTTAACGACAGCCCTTTGTATTCCATGAGGCAGGAAATGTCATAGGCCACCACACTGCGCATGAAGAACTCGCCGTGGCCGGTGCAGGAGACAGCGCAGGTGCGGTTATTAGCGTAGGTTCCCGCTCCTATAATGGGGGTGTCACCAATGCGGTTGAAGTTCTTATTGGTCATGCCGCCGGTAGAAGTAGCCGCCGCCAGGTTACCCTCCAGGTCCACCGCCACTGCCCCTACCGTCCCGAACTTCTTTTCCTTTGCCAGGGAGTGATCCAGCATGTACACGTCTGAGTCCCGAAGGGCCTGCCACTGGTCATAGCGCTGCTGGGTAAAGAAATAATCATCCGGCTCAAAGGCGATGCCTTGGTTCCGGGCAAACTCCTCGGCCCCTTGCTGGCACAGCAGCACGTGGTCTGAGTGACGCATGACCTCGCTGGCCAGTTTAATAGGGTTGCGCACGTTCCGCACCCCGGTAATCGCCCCGGCGCCCAGGGTCTTACCGTCCATGATGGCGGCGTCCATTTCATGGGTACCGCGCTTGTTGAACACAGAACCCCGCCCGGCGTTGAACAAGGGGCAATCTTCCAATGATACCACGGTGGCTTCCACCGCCGCCAGAGCAGATCCTCCCTTCTCCAGAATGGCATGGCCAATCTCCAGAGCCTGGTGCAGGGCCAGGCGGTATTCCTGATCCATTTGCAGGGTTAATGAGGCTCTGGTGATGGTTCCGGCGCCGCCGTGCAGGGCAAGGGCAAATCTTTGCTTGTTCTCCATAATTATGGTGTCCTTTATTTCAGACAGTTAAGATTAAGACCGGCCCTATAGGTGCTTTACAGCCCCGGGCGACTCTTCTGATTAGCCCGCGAAGGTTGATAAATTTAAGTCCGGTTGGGGGAATCTTAACCCTCTATTCTTTGTATATTTGTAGAGTTTACTTTACTAATCTATTAAAACTATCACCTATGTCTTTTGATGTACAGGGAAGATTGCACGAAATCTTTGACGAAACCCAAGTGAGCGAAAAATTCCGTAAACGCGAATTCGTTTTGGAGATCCCAGACGGCTCTTATACGCAATATGCCAAGTTTCAGCTTACCCAAGACAAGTGCGGTATTCTTGACAACTACAAAACAGGCGATGAAGTGAAGGTTGCTTTCAACCTGAGCGGTAAACCATTCACCAAGAACGGTACCACCATGTACTTCACCAACCTGCAGGCCTGGAGAGTAGAGCACGCCGGAAGCGCCGCCCAGCCGCAAGCATCAGGAAACCCTTATGCCCAGCAGCAGCCGGTTAAATCCAGCTCGTCTTTCATCAGCGATGACATGGACAACGATCTTCCTTTCTAAGTTTGATTTTTCCTTAGACCTTATAGAATGCGGCCCTAACAAGGCCGCATTTTTTATGCCCACAGGAATCCTGCACCGGAAGACAGCGAAAAGCAGCGTTTTTCCGTAGTGCCCATTATCCAGGGAAACTGGAGCAGCAGCGCACATGGCAACAGACAAAGAAGCAAAGGTAATGGTAGTCACCGGGGCAAGCTCCGGTATTGGAAAGGCCACCGCAGAGGCATTGGCCAAAGAAGGCGCCCACGTGGTGATGGTCTGCCGCAACGAGCAGAAGGGCCAGCAGGCCATGGCCGATATCAAAAAGAAGGTGCCCGATGCCTGCCTGAAACTCTACCTGGCAGACCTCTCCTCTTTAACAGAAGTGAGGCGCCTGGCCCAGGAACTGAAGGAGAACTACCCGGTTATTGACGTGCTCATCAACAACGCCGGCCTTATTCCCGGCCACCAGGAAACAACCGTAGACGGCTGGGAAATGGCCTGGGCCACAAACCACTTGGCGCCGTTCCTGCTCACCAACCTGCTCATGGACTCCCTGCTGGCCGCCGAGCAGGGCCGGGTGATCAACGTGACCTCAGAGGCCCACCGCCTGGGGCAGATAGATTTTGAACACGCCGGCAAGCCCGTGAAGTACAGCTCCATCACGGCATATGCAGACTCTAAGCTGGCCAACATCCATTTCACCTATGAGCTGGCCCGGCGCACCGAGTTCACTAACCTAACCGTCAACTGCCTGCACCCGGGCGTGGTGGCCACCAATTTCGGGAGCAACAGCAATTTTTTCATCAGGAGCCTTTTCCGGTTTAGCCGGCTTTTCATGAAATCACCCGAGAAAGGCGCCCAGACCACAATTTATCTGGCCACTTCTCCGTATCTAAAGTTTGTAAGCGGTAAGTACTTCAAAAACAGCAAACAGGTGAAATCCGCCGCAGATTCAAACAATGCCCACGTGGCCCGCCGCCTGTGGGACATCAGCGCGGAACAAACCGGTTTTTAGGCTGTTTTTGAGAAATCACCGCTAAAACAACACGTCCGTTACATGCAGGAAATGTATCTGTTGATTCTTCAGGGGGAAGGCGAGAAGTTGGAGTTCAAGAAAACCATCACCCACCCGGCCCGCATCGCGCGCACCCTGGTCTCCTTCGCCAATACCCGCGGCGGCCAGATCCTGGTGGGCGTGCAGGACAACGGTACCATCTGCGGCGCCGACCCCGAAGAGGAGAAATACACGCTTGACAAGGCCATTCATTCTTTCTGCGAACCGCCGGTGCACGTGATTTACGAAGAAGTAGACATGGACGAGGGCACCATCCTGAGGGTGATCATCCCGGAGAGCGAGACCAAACCGCATTTAGCCAAGGTGAAGGAAGATGACTGGCGCAGCTACATCAGGGTGAAAGACGAGAGCGTGCAGACAAGCAAACTGGTGGAGAAATCACTCACGCTGGAACCCGCCACCGAAACCATAGAAAATATCGTGGACCACCAGCAGCAGCGCATCCTGGAGTTGCTCAAAAGATATCGCAAACTCACCATCAAGGATTTCATGCACATGGCCAATTTGTCAAAACAAAGAGCCAAGCGCCTGTTGGTGTACATGGTGCTGCAAGGCCAGATAAGGATGCACGACAAAGAAAAAGAGCCGTTCTACACCTTAAGTTAGGCCAGAAAGCAATGCCTCATGGCCAGATGAAGGAGAAAAACCTGCTGTTCTGGGCCTCCTCTACTTTCTCCGGGGCGGACGCCTGGTAAATTAGTTCATTTACCTTTTCCTGGTGCTGCTCTAGGGCCAACTGCCCAGCTGCATCAAACAACGCAGAAGCCCAACCAATTGCCACTCCTACCCCAAGCGTAAATAATACTTTCATATAGTCTGTTTTGAAGGTGTTTTAAGAAAATGAGGCATAAACTACAGGATCTCGCGGCGGCAGGAATCCCATAACCCAACCAGGAAAAGCAAGCCGCTGCTGCCCAGGCTATACCACATCTGCGGAACGAACCATGTCGCACTTTTAGCCTGGAAAGCTATCGCCGAGAAAGTGGGCCAACTGTACGGATAGTACCCGATGTGCTCCCATCGCGACCCGATCAGGAATGCCAGCGTGAACAGAATGCCCAGGCCAATACTCATCCCGATGCTCCTGAACCTGAAACTGAGGCAAAACTGCAGTGTGAAGATGAAGAGCGAGCCCACAAAAATCCGGAAGGCGCCCAGGCTGATGCTCTGCACGTGGTAGTAGTTCTGGAAACCCAAATCAGGCCGGAGCCAGCCCAACAGGTATCCGCCGCCCAGCATGCCCAACCCAAACGTGACATAAGCCAGACTCACCAGCGCCAGCAGCAGCAGGTACTTGTTCAGAAACACCGACCACCGAGGCACCGGCAAGGCGTACAACTGCTTCCAACCCCCGGATTGGTGCTCGGTGCCGTTTACCAGGGCGGTGAGCAAGGCCAAAAACAAAGGCACCAGCAACTGCGCCGTCGCCATGAAATTGTTGCCCGCCCAGGCAAACCACGGATCAGAGCCAGGCTTCAGAATCAGGTGCCCCTTGAAGAAAAACACCAGGAAAGTCATGCCCACTACGGAGAGCGGCGCCAGCATCGCCAGCCTAAGGGCCCAAGTATGTTTTATTTTCAAGGCCTCCGCCGAAAGGCCTCGACGGACATAGAGGATTGCGGTAGTTGTCATCAGGTTTGCAGGACAGGTTGAAGTTGGGTTTTGGCTGAGGATTCAAGGACGGGAGCCTCGGTCATGGAAAGGAAGACCTCCTCCAGGCTTTGCGCGGTAAAAGCGAGGTTGTAAACCGCCACGCCGCCCTCTACTAGAAAATGGTTCAGAGCCGCAGCCTCTTCTTTTTCCTGCACCGCTACCCTCAGCCTTTGGGCATCCAGGGTTTCTACTGCATGCCCAATCCCTAGCAATATCTCATTTGCCAGCAACACATTACCCACTTCCACCTCAACGGTACTGGCTCTCTGCGTGGCTTTCTGCAGTTCCTGCACCCAACCCTGGAATCGTAACTGCCCCTGGTGGAGAATGCCCACGTGGGTTACCGTTTTCTCGATTTCGCTGAGCAGATGGCTGGACAGGAAAATGGTCTTGCCGTGCTCCTGGTTCAGTTCTTTGAGCAGTTCCCGCATCTCCCGGATGCCGCTGGGATCCAAGCCGTTCGTGGGCTCATCCAGGATCAACAACTCTGGGTCTGAGAGCAAAGCCAGCGCGATGCCCAGCCGCTGGCACATGCCCAGGGAATACTGTTTCACCGGCCGGTGGGCGTCTTGCCGCAGCCGTACAATCTCCAGCACCTCGTCTACCCGGCTTTTCTTCAGGCCCACCATCCTGCGCATGACCTCCAGATTGTCTCTCCCCGAAAGGTGCTTATACAGGCTGGGTGTCTCAATCAGGGCCCCAACCCTCTGCAGAACCTGCACCCGATGCCGTTCCAGTTCCTGCCCGAACAACCGGATGCTGCCCGCAGTAGGTTTTATAAGGCCTAGGAGCAAGCGGATGGTGGTGGTTTTGCCGGCGCCGTTGGGTCCCAGGAAGCCGTAGATGCTGCCTTGCGGGATTTCCAGGTGCAGGTCTTTGAGGATCTCAAGGGAGCCGTAGCGGCAACTGAGTTGATGGGTGGATATGAGCGGTTCTTTCATGGTCAGCCGGGTTGGATGGTCCAAAAGAACACCTTCTCTTCACTTGCCGCAACTAAACTATACCAACGGCCCCATAGCTGGGACCAACCCCATGATTTTCCCCCTCAACCCGTTCGTCGATACAAAACCGCGCTTGGTATAGTTCTTGGGATTTATGCGGGATAAGCTCCGCTGAATGGTTAGTTTTGGGCTTGTTTCTAAGAAAAAGATGAAAAAACAGCTTCCGCTTTTGTTGCACCTCTTGCTGTGGCTTGGTTTGCTGGGGCTTTCCCTCTGGGTTCACTTCGGGATTGACCAACTGGATCTGCCCTTGTCCTGGGTAGCCATGGATGTGGCGCAGACCTTCGCGTTTCACCTGGCGCTATTTTACTTCAACTGGTTTGTGCTGCTCCGGATTCTGGCCAAAGGCAACGTGCTAGGCTACGCGCTGGCGGTGGCGGCTACCTTGGCCTTATTTGCGGCGGTTCGCAGTCCTATTGAGGTTTTCCAGATCACCCAGGAAGCGAGCATCACCCCAAAGATAGCGGAGCAGATTGCCAAACACCCCAGCATGCTGGACTATAAGACCCACATGATCCAGCTGGGCGTGATGGGCCTGATGAACATCTTCCTGTGCTCTGCCCTCAAAGTCACCGGCGACTACCTCCGCACCGAACGGCGGCGCCAGGAACTGGAACTGCAGCATACCACCACAGAGCTTGACTTGCTCAAGGCCCAGGTAAACCCGCACTTTCTGTTCAACACGTTAAACAACATCTACTCACTCGCTTACCAGAACGCGCCATCCACCCCGGATGCCATTCTAAAGCTTTCCCTCCTGCTCCGCTACCAACTCTATGAAACCAACACGCCCGTGGTGCCACTGGCCCGCGAGTTGGAGCACGTTGAACACCTCTTGGACCTGCACCGCCTCCGGTTAACGCAACCAGAGTTGCTCACGCTGGAGGTCCATGGAGACGTTTCTGGGCTTTCACTGCCGCCCATGCTCTTGATGCCCTTGGTGGAGAACATGTTCAAGCACGGACTTTCCACGGCCCCCATGCAGGTGCAGGTATGTACCCAAGGCGGAACGCTGACCTTCACCACCAGAAACCGGATCAAAACCCTGGGCGGTACCTCGGAAAACTACGGCGGGATTGGCTTGCAGAACCTGAAACGGCGCCTGGAGCTCCTGTACCCAGGAGCCCACACCTTCTCTTGCCGCCAGGAGGACCAGGATTTTATCGCGGAACTCACCTTGACCAGACTTTCCTAAACCACTACCTTCACCAGATGCAACTGACCTGCCTCGCCATTGACGATGAACCGCTCGCGCTGGACATCATGCGCTCTTACATTGGGAAGATCCCGTTCCTGCAGCTCGTCCAGACGTGTTCCAGCGCCCTGGAGGCCATGGCGGTTTTGCAGCGACAACCGGTAGACCTGTTGTTCCTGGATATTGAGATGCCCGAGATCACCGGCGTACAGTTTGTGCAGTCGCTCTCCCACCGTCCGGCCGTCATCTTCACCACCGCCTATCCGCAGTACGCCCTGGATGGTTTCACCCTGGATGCGGTGGATTACCTGCTCAAACCTATCCCCTTTGACCGGTTCTTCAAGGCGGTGAACAAAGTCTATGAGCGCACCCAGCTGCAACCCGCCGCTCCCGTTCTTCCGCAGCCGGTTCAGGCCCCGACAGACAGCGAGGACTTCATCTTCGTGAAGGCAGATTACAAGACCCTACGGGTAAACCTCAAAGACATTCTCTTCATAGAAGGCCTCAAGGACTACGTGATCATCCACACCGTAACCCGGAAGATCATCACCCTCTTATCCATGAACAAGATCATGGAAAAACTGCCCGAGCTAGAGTTTGCGCGGGTGCATCGTTCCTACATCGTGTCGCTGGCGCACATTGAGAGTATTGAGAAAGGCCGCCTCAAAATAAGGAACCAAGAAATCCCCATCGGGGACAGTTACAAAGAGGTTTTTATGCGTTGGGTAGAGAGCAAGAACTTGTAGCGACGGGCGCGTTTGGGGTGTATTTTCCTAAATAGAGGCTCTAAACGCAAGGTTGTTTCTTTCTTCTACTTCTCTGGTTCAAGTTTTCAACTTGGACCTACCATGGTCTGTAGTTTGCAACTGCAGTGGGGCGACAGCCTCAGGAGAGGGCTTTGTTGATCAAGTTAAACAGTGCTTTTGCCAAGGAGAACAGAATGGGTTCAGAATAAAACAGACCTGGAGCCAACTGCCCTTTTATCATAGCACATTCTGGCGCAAGCGTCCGCTTGTGTCCGCACGCAATCCAGATCAAAAATGCGCCTGGTCACAAGCGGACGCTTGCGCCAGAAGAAGGACTCTGGCTTGAACTCTACTTTCCATGGCCCTTTTTGCTTGAATTTACTGGAAATTGTATTGGGCGCCTTTTCCTGAAAACAGCCCTAAAACATCTCTCCCCTTGCTCCAGAACAAACGTTCGTAGAGCATACTAATTACCGATGCAATCCTGTATCTTTGCCCGGTTTAAAAATTGAACAAACATACAGACATGCAAGCATTAAGAGGAACAGGTGTGGCCTTGGTAACTCCTTTCAAAGCCGATCTTTCCGTTGACATAGAAGCCTTCGGTAGACTGATTGATTTCAACCTTGACAATGGCGTGGATTACCTGGTGGTGAACGGTACCACCGGTGAATCGGTGACCACTTCCCCGGAGGAAAAAACCCAGTTGCTGGCTTTCGCGAAGGAACAGATTGCGGGCCGCAAACCACTGGTGTACGGCCTGGGCAGCAATGACACCAACTATGTGCTGGAGCAACTTAAGAAGATAGATTTCACCGGCGTAGATGCCATCCTTTCCGTTTGCCCTTACTATAACAAGCCCTCGCAGGAAGGAGTTTTCCTGCATTACACCTCCATCGCCGATGCCTCTCCGGTGCCGGTGATTTTATACAACGTGCCCGGCAGAACTGGCATCAACATCTCGGCGGCTACCACCCTGCGCCTGGCCCAGCACCCCAACATCATTGGCACTAAAGACGCCAGCGCCAACATGGAACAGTACATGACCATTCTGGAGGCAAGACCTGAGGGGTTCCTAGTGATCTCCGGTGATGACATGCACACCGTGCCGTTGATCTCAGTGGGCGGCGATGGCATTATCTCGGTTCTGGGCAATGCTTTTCCGGCCCGTTTCAGCCGCATGACGCGCCTGGCCTTGGAAGGTAACTTCACCGAGGCCGGCGTCCTGCAACGCTCCTTCGGGAAAATCAACCCGCTCATGTACGAGGAAGCCAACCCTGTGGGCATTAAACTGGCCCTGAAGGAAGCGGGTATCTGCGAGCCCTTCGTACGCCTGCCCCTGGCCCCTGCTTCTGCCAGCCTGGTGGAACGCGTGCAGGCTGCCGCCGCTCCGCTTTTAGGCTAAGACTGTTTTAAGCCTAGATTTAGATAAACTGATGAAAAACACCCTGCTGCTGGCGCTTCTGCTCTTTTTGTTACTGGTGAAAACCTATGCCCAAACAGAAGCGCCGGCAGCCGGGGTGCCTATCGAACTGAATACCCAAAAAGGCACCATCAAGGGCACGCTGCTCTCTCCGGCATCTGACGGGAAAGTACCTGTAGTGCTTCTCCTTTCCGGCTCCGGCCCCACCGACCGCGATGGCAACAACCCCGCCATGAAAAATAACAGCCTGAAAATGGTGGCCGAGGCACTTTATGCCCAGGGAATTGCCTCAGTGCGGTTTGACAAACGCGGCATTGCAGCCAGCAAAGAGGCCGCCATGTCTGAGTTCGATCTCCGGTTTGACCATTACGTGCAGGATGCCGCCGCCTGTATACAGAAACTGAAGGCAGATACCCGATTCAGCAAAGTAGTGGTACTAGGCCACAGCGAAGGCTCTTTGATTGGCATGATCGCTGCCCGCCAAGCCCAGGCCGATGCTTTTATCTCCATCGCCGGTGCCGGCCAATCCGCTGATAAAGTCATCCGGCAGCAATTACAGGGACAACCACCCATGGTAAAAGAGGCCGCTTTCCCTATCCTGGACCAACTTGCCCAAGGAAAAGCCGTGCCGGAGGTTAACCCCATGCTGGCAGCCTTGTTCCGGCCCAGTGTGCAGCCGTATCTCATCTCTTGGTTCAGGTATGACCCGCAGACAGAGATAGCCAAACTGAAGATTCCGGTATTGGTTGTCCAGGGAACGGCTGATCTGCAGGTGAGCGTGCAGGATGCCAATTATCTTGTTGGTGCGGCAGCCAAAGGCAAACTGGTTACTGTTGAGAACATGAACCACGTGCTCAAAGAAACCACCTCCGACCGGAACGCCAACATCAGCACCTATTCCAATCCTACTCTACCGCTTGCCGCACCGCTTATACCTGCGTTGGTGACGTTTGTAAAGGCGGTTAAGTAGCGTAGATTCAGGCCGTGAGAAGATTATTCAGAACTTACCACAGGCAATTCAACTTCGAAATTAAACAGCCGAAGAGACTGATTCTGGAGTATATCTCACACCAAAAGAACCGGCAGAAAAGCTTCCTAGACATGCTCACCGCCTTTCCTCTCGACTTCAGCCAAGTCAGCATCAAAGGAGATTATTTAATAGAGATCACTATACCAACAACAGGGAGGATTGTGATTTCCCTCAATAACAATCAGGACAGGTTGAGCACTCGAATAGATGCTGAGATAATCCCTTACTACAAAGGGAACATTTGTGGGCTATACTTCTTAACGTTTTTTCTCAGCCTGCTCTCAACCATCGGCCTGATACTACATACCAATTGGTTAACGGTGGCTGCCATTCTGTGCTCTTGGGCTGTATTCATGATAATTTTCCACTTGAGAATTGTCTGGAACAGAGACCAATTAAGGGAGAAGTTAGAAGCTTTTGTAAGGGATATAAGGCTACAAACAGGCAAAACGAAATCCAGTTATAAGTCCTCCTGAAAGGAATTTCAACGAACGGCAAATCCTCTTCTAGGCACGGAAGTAACTTCCGCGCCTTATTGAAGCAAACGTTTTAAAGTTTCCCCGCAGCGCAGAATCAAAGAATCGCCAGTAGCAATCTGTAATAAAGGAAATCTCCTCCTGGGAGGGGTTGGGGTGGGTTTTACCTGCCGAATTAAAAGCCGCTATATAGCTGCAATTTCGCTATAAAATAATCTGTCCGTTTAGGGGTTGTTTTGATCAAAACAACCCCTAAACGGACAGATTATTTTGGGGCCTTCGGTTTAGGCAAAGCAGACCTAATTCGCCCACAAAATCCTTTCAGGATGACAAATTTGAGGGATTAGGGGTCTATCTACCACCCAATCGTCAAAACATCAGCGATGTGGAGGACTTTGATGGGTTTGCCTTGTTTGCGGCTGTAGGCATCCAGGTGCATGAGACAGCTGGTATCTGTAGACACGATGTACTCGGCGCCGGTGCTGAGGGCGTTTTCCACTTTCTGCTCGGCCATGGCCACGGAGATGGACTCAAACTTAGCCGCGAAAGTCCCCCCGAAGCCGCAGCAGGTTTCGGTCTCTTGCATCTCAGTCAATTCCAGGCCTTGTACCATGCCCAGCAACCGGCGCGGGCCTTCTTTGATGCCACACTCGCGGAGGGCACTGCAGGAATCATGGTAAGTAACTTTGGCATCCAGCCGGGCGCCCGGGATTTCCTGTACTTGCAGCACATCTGTGAGGAACTCAGTTAACTCCAGAACTTTGCGCTCCATGGCACGGTACCGCACGAAGTTAGAGGAGGTCATGAAGATGTTGGCGTAGGCGTTCCGGATCATGCCCACGCAGGAGGCCGAAGGAGCCACAATGTAGTCGCTGTCTTCTGAGGAGAAATCCTCCAGGAACTTGTCGGCCACCTGGCGGCACTCTTTCTGGAAACCAGCGTTGTAGGCGGGTTGGCCGCAGCAGGTCTGGTTGGTGTTGTAACGCACAGTACACCCCAAAGACTCTAACAGTTTCACCATATTCCAAGCCGTCTGCGGAAACAGTTGGTCTATGAAACAGGGAATAAATATATCAACTACCGGCTGTGCCATCTGGATTAATGCAATTGGAATACGTGGGACGCTTGGGCCAGAGACCGGTCCAGCGCCGCTTGGTTCAAGTTCAAAGGTACGTCTTTCTCCTGTAAATAAGAGAGCATTTTCTCGGTGGGCATGTTGCCTACCAGATCATCTTTGGCCATCGGGCAACCGCCGTATCCCAGCAATGCGCCGTCCATGCGGCGGCAGCCGCTGGCGTAGGCGGCTTCCACTTTCTCGCGCCAGGTAGTGGGACTCGTATGCAGGTGCGCCCCGAACTCAATCTGCGGGAAGGCCGGAATAAGCGTAGAAAATAAATCCTGAATGGTACCCGGATCAGAGACCCCAATGGTGTCTGACAGCGAGATAATCCTGATATCCATGGCCGCCAGTTTCTGGATCATCTCCCCCGCCAGAGCAGGCTCCCAGGGTTCCCCGTAGGGGTTCCCGAAACCCATGGACAGGTACAGCACCAGTTCTTTGCCATACTTTACGCACAGTTCCTGCATCTGCGCCACTTCTTCCAGAGCCTCAGCGATGCTCTTATTGGTGTTGCGCCGCTGGAATTCCTCAGACAAAGACAAAGGAAACCCGATGTACCGAATCTGCGCCTGCTCTACCGCCTGCTGGGCTCCGCGCAGGTTAGCCACAATGGCCAGCAGTTTGGTTTTCGAAACAGAGATATCCAGTTGGGCCAGCACCTCGGCGGTATCGGCCATCTGCGGGATGGCCTTGGGTGAGACAAAAGACCCGAAATCAAGGGAATCGAAGCCCACCTCCAGCAGGATTTGCAGATACTTTACCTTTTGCTGGGTAGGCACAAACTGGGACAAGCCCTGCATGGCATCACGGGGACACTCAATTATTTTCATGGAACAAGTTTAGTCAATGTGGCGCGGTTTGGCGACAGCTTTGCTCTAGAATATTTGCCCTTGCATACGGATAACCGGGCACAACGCTTATTTTGCACCGGCGGTGCCGATGACAGCCCGCCTGAAACCTACCTCCTGATACCATGGCCAACGCTCACGCCTCCCTTTTCCAGCAAGACGAACTCCTGTACAGACTGGTGCTGCAGACACCTGAGATCGTAGTTTCCGGTGAACCCCGGCCTATTTACGATGCCCTGTTCAGCTCAGTCATTTCTCAGCAACTATCAGTGAAGGCGGCGGCTACCATTAAAGCGCGGTTTCTGGCCTTATTTCCGAAAAATTACCCCGATCCAGCCCTGGTACTTTCGCTGCCCGTGGAGCAGATGCGGGCGGTGGGTTTGTCACGGCAGAAGATTGGCTATCTGCAGAACATCGCGGAGCACAAGGCTGCCGGAAAACTGGAAGATGACCAACTGGCACACCTGCCGGATGAGGAACTGATTACCCAACTGGTGCACATCAAGGGAATAGGACGCTGGACGGCAGAGATGATCCTGATGTTCGCGCTGCATCGGCCTGATGTCATGCCAGTGGATGACTTGGGAATTTATAACGCCATGAAACGTCTGTACGGCCTGGAGCCCCCCCACAAACAAGCCCGAGCCAGAATGCTGGAACTCTCCCTTTCCTGGCGACCGCACCGTACGCTGGCTTGCCGGTACCTGTGGCAGTCGCTGAACAATATGCCGGAGGTGAGTTCTGAGTCCCAGAAATAAAGTTCTGAATTTTGAGTTCTGAGTCCTGAGTTGTTTTGAGGCTGCTTTTGAAAATTCAGCTCCAAACAGTTTAACGCACTTTCTGGCGCTTGACCAGGTAGGCCTGCAGGACTTTGTCGATGGGCTCGCTGAGGTCCACGGAGACCAGGTCAATACGGTACTGGCCGCAGCGCAGCTTCAGTTCGTTCTTGAATTGCTTCATGGCCTTCACGTAGGCGTCTCTGATCTCTGCGGGCTGCACTTTGATTTTCTCGCCGTTCTCTAGTCCCTGAAACATGAAAGGCTTATCGGGGAAATGGAATTCCTCTTCGGTTTCGGCGTGAGTGATATGGAACAGCAAGACTTCATGCTGCTGGTGCCTAAGGTGCTGCAGGGCCAGGAAAATCTCGTCCAGCTGTTCGTACTGGCTCAGTAAGTCGCTGAACAGAATTACCAGGGAGCGTTTGGGCAACTGCTGGGCCACGTGGTGTAGCATGGCCGCTACCCGGGTTTCCTTCTGCGGCGGCGCCGGTTTCTGCAGTTGCTGTTGCAGCGCCAGCAAGAGCGTGTGCAGGTGAGCCCCGGTGGATTTAATGGGTGTCTGCAGCTCAATCCCGTCAGCGAAAGTAGTAAGGCCCACCGCATCGCGCTGTCTTTGCAGGAGCGTAGCCAGCGCAGCGGCGCTCAGCACTGCGTAGGAAAGTTTGCCGTAATTGTTGGTGGGGTAATACATAGACCCGGACACATCCAGGAGGAGCTGGCAGCGCAGGTTGGTTTCCTCCTCGTAGCGCTTCACGAAGAGCTTCTCGGTGCGCGCGAAGACTTTCCAGTCCATGTGCCGGGTGCTCTCGCCGGAATTGTAGAGCCGGTGCTCAGAGAACTCCACCGAGAAGCCGTGGTACGGTGATTTATGCAGGCCCGTGATAAACCCTTCTACCAACCGCTTTGCCAGAAACTCAAGGTTCTGGATGTTCCGGACACTGTCTAAATCAACGTTTATTCTACTCATGCGGCTTTGTTCTCCTTTTGGCCAAGGACCAGGGCGGTTTCCTTATCTATTTTAATGAGCTTCACCTTTCCCCTTCCGGCCCCAATGATGCCCAGTTGCACGGCGGCTTTGCGGGAAAGGCCAATCACTAAACGTGACTTGCGGCTCATGCGGTCATTAATCCTTACTACAACGCTGCGGCTGTTCTCCAGATTATGAACCTGTACGTAAGAATGGATAGGCAAGGTAGCGTGGGCGGCGGTGAGTTCCTGCGGGTTGTAGCGTTCTCCGCTGGTGGTTCTGTGCCCTGAATGAGAGGAAGCGTAGAAGGCGGCATTCCCTTTCTGCGGCGAGGTTTCGGCGAAACTTGTCCATGGCAGCAGGCAGAGGAAAAGACAGAATTGCTTTATTCTCATGTAGTTTTGTTTCTTACAAACATTAGTACATTCGAATTTACCTATTAAAATTAATCTTAAAAATTTTTAGATGTGAATCTGTTGCTTTAAATTGGCTACTTCAAATAAATAAGGAACCTTCAAGTTATGGTGGAAGAGAACAACGACAAAGCAGAAATCTACTCGCAGAGAGTAAGGGCAGGAAAGCGCACCTATTTCTTTGATGTGAAATCAACCCGCTCAAATGATTATTATCTGACAATCACAGAGAGCAAGCGGAAATTCAAGGACGACAACTACTCTTACGAGAAGCACAAGATTTTCTTGTACAAAGAAGACTTTGCCAAGTTCATGGAAGCGTTGCAGGATACCGTTAACCATGTAAAAGGTGAGTTATTGTCTGAAGAGGCACTGGCGGAACTTGAGCGTTTAGACCACGCTCAATCAGAAGCTGCGGTGGATGAAGAACTGAAGTGGGAATAGCTTCCACTTAATTCTCCTCAAGCTCATGCCTCGCGTGAGCTTTTTTTATGCTTACGCTCGTTTCCAAGCCGTTTTACTTAAAACTGCCTTGAAATCCTTGTCCTGTTTTCTAAGCGAAGGTTCCTCCTCCAAACACTTCAAATCGCTGAAATAACAAGGCTTGAGACTATTGCAGTTTGTCTAAAAAGTACTGCCTTTGGAATTCCAACTAAAGGTTTCTGCTTGGATTTACTACCCAGTAACCGGATGAAACAAGACCTGGCACTTCTCGCAGAAGTACCCAGACCTTTGCCCCTTCCCTACTTTCTCCTTGCATAAGGGAATGTGGTCCCGGGGACATTCCTTTTGCTGATACACAAGCCAGTGTTCTTTCACGGTGCCCTCCCGTTTGCTGTCCAAGTAACGGAAGCTCTGTGTAACGCATTCCTGGATAAGGTTTTTGAGGATAGCTATGGGGATCTGATCTACCTGGCTTTCCGGGTGCAACCGGGCCCTGAACAGCACTTCATTCTTGATTCCGTTGCCTACCCCGGCCAATATGCTCTGGTCCAGCAGCGCGTCACAGATAAGTTGGGTGGGTTGGCGCAGAAGTTTCTGCAGGGCTTGCTCCTGGTCAAAGGATTCACTCATCACATCGGCACTCCAGTCATACACGGCTTCCAGGAGTTCCTGGGGTTCCTGCAGGAACCGGCAATCGCAGGCGTAGAAGTTAAGGTCGCCGTCTTCAAAGGAAAGCCCCAACTCCAGGGGTCTGTTGACTTCCCCATTTATGGCGTATTTCCCGAAAAACATCAGGTGAACGCGTACCACGTTGTCTTGAAAGCAAAACAGGATCTCCTTGCCGAATGTCCTGATCTGGGTTAGCTCCTGCCCTTTCACCAATTCAAACGGGATGTTCCTGGTTTTTCCTTTCACCTCCACTACAACCTGACCGATGAATTGTTCGGTCTGTTCTTTAAGGAAGACCATTTCGGGTCCTTCGGGCATAGGCTTTGGGTATAGAAAATCCCTGCTGCTTATAAATGGCAACAGGGATTTCAGGTGGATAATGTTACACGTTCAGGTTGCCCATTTGCGGGGCGGCGTAGCGCTGACCGGCAGCCACTCCTTTAGGCGCAATAAACTCAATCTCCTCCAGCTCCTCCATGGTTAAAGAAACCTGAAGTGCCCCTACGTTTTCCTCCAGGTACTTTCTTCTTTTGGTGCCGGGAATAGGTACGATGTCCTCGCCTTGCGCCAAGAGCCACGCCAAAGCCAACTGACTTGCGGAGCAGCCTTTCTTGCTAGCCATCTCCTCTATTTTCTGCACCAGGTCCAGGTTTTTCTGGAAGTTCTCGCCCTGGAACCTTGGCGAATGCCGCCGGTAATCATCTTCCGGAATGTCTTCCAGGGTTTTAAACTGCCCGGTTAAGAATCCCCGGCCCAGCGGACTGTACGGTACAAACCCGATCCCCAATTCACGGCAGGCGGGCAGAATCTCATCTTCCACATCGCGGCTCCAGAGCGAGTACTCCGTTTGCAGGGCGCTGATGGGGTGCACACTGCTAGCTTTTCTAAGGGTGGCCGCAGAGGCCTCTGACAAGCCCAGGTACCGCACCTTTCCTTCTTTCACCAGCTCGGCCATGGCACCAACAGTTTCCTCAATGGGTGTCTGTTTGTCTACCCGGTGCTGGTAGTAAAGGTCAATATAGTCGGTACCCAAGCGCTTCAGGCTGGCCTCGCAGGCTTTGCGCACGTACTCGGGTGAGCCGTTGATGCCCAGGAAATTGCCCTGCTCATCGCGCACGTTCCCGAATTTGGTGGCAAGAATCACCTGGTCTCTCCTGTCTTTGATGGCCCGGCCCACTAGTTCTTCGTTCGCGCCCACGCCGTACATATCGGCGGTGTCCAGGAAGTCAATGCCGAGGTCCAGTGCGTAATGGATGGTGGCAATAGACTCGTTGTCATCGCGGTTGCTGTAAAAGTCTGACATGCCCATGCACCCCAGCCCTAGTGCCGAGACGCTTAACCCTTGGTTTCCTAATTTTCTTTTTTCCATAGTGCAGTTGTTTTTACTTCTGTAGATACTTCTGTTTCCAGGTTGTAAAATCCTTGGCCACAATCCGCTGCCCGGTCAGGCCGGAGCTTTGGTCTGAGGCCAGGAACACGATGGGCTCTCCCATGACCTCGGGGCTCAGCAGAAAGCCTTTCTCTTTTAAATTGCTTTTATAATGGTCTGGAATCATCTCCGTCTCTGTGGCGCCGCCGGGCAGCAGCATATTCACGTCAATCCGGCTTTCCATCAGGTCCTCGGCCATGATGTAGGAAAGGGATTCTGCTCCGGCCCGGGAAGGACCATAAGGCACAAAACCTTTCCGCTTCATGGTTTCATGGTTCATGGAGATATTCACGATCTTTCCTCTCCCGTTTTGCAGAAACAAAGGCACAAACGCTTTGGCCACCAGAAAGTACCCTGTCAGGTTGGTGTCAATCAGATCCCGGAAACCTTGGGCGGTGACTTCATAGAAGGGCCTGGGCTGAGAAAGGAAATCTGGGTTCACGGTGCGCATGCCAATGCCGGCATTGTTCACCAGTACATCTAAGGTACCCCACTGATTCTGGACCCAGGACACCGCCTGGGCAATGGAATCCTCATCGCGCACATCCATGGCAATCCCGAATACTTCGCCCGGCAAGCCCTGAAGTTGTTTTACCGCTTTGGAGATGTTTTCCTCAGAACGGGCTGTAATCAGCACGCTCGCTCCGGCCTCCGCTAAGGCTTTGGCCATGGCGAACCCCAGCCCGGTAGAGCCGCCGGTGACTAAAATCCGTTTGCCACTTAATACTGCATTGCTTGTCTCTGGTGTCATAAAGGAGTAGCCTGATCAACCTCAAACTTTGGTTAAACTTTAAACCATGATTAGCTTTTACTTTACGAGGCATTCTGGAATGGGGTACCCTCTGCCTGAAATCTATTATTGGTATTAACCCGGAATCAGGAAATCGGCCTACAAACAGAGAGCCCAACCTGCCGGCAGATATGTGACACACTGATTAAATTTTTGCAGCACTAGAGAATCGGAAAGGCTCTATATAAAGAGTCGTATTACAGCGGTTAGTGTTTTTACTGAAAACCAAGGCGTTTACTATTTTAACGGTAGTCCCCAAAGGAATGCGTATATTTGCACCCGCTTCTGAAAATGAGCCTTAAAACAGTTTTAAGTCCTTTGGCCGGAGGCACATACATCAACTTTGATTTAAGACCAATCTATCTTTATGGGACTTCGTTGTGGAATAGTGGGTTTGCCAAACGTGGGTAAATCTACGCTGTTCAATGCCTTGTCAAACGCCAAAGCCGAATCGGCTAACTACCCTTTCTGTACCATTGAGCCCAACGTGGGCGTGATCACGGTGCCAGATGAGCGCCTGCAGGTTCTGGAAGAACTGGTGCACCCAGAGCGGGTACTGCCTACCGTGATGGAATTTGTGGACATTGCCGGTCTGGTGAAAGGCGCCAGCAAAGGCGAGGGTTTGGGAAACAAGTTCCTGGCCAACATCCGCGAAGTAGACGCCATTATCCATGTGGTGCGCTGCTTTGACGATCCCAACATTGTGCACGTGGCCGGCGGCGTGGATCCCGTGTTTGACAAAGACGTGATTGACACCGAGCTGCAGATCAAAGACCTGGAGTCCATTGACAAGAAAATAGCCAAGGTAGAACGCACCGCTAAATCCGGTGATGCCAAGGCCAAAAAGGAATTCGCCAGCTTGCAGCGCTTCAAAGAGCACCTGGAAAGCGGCAAAAACGCCCGCTCCTTAGATTATACCCCAGAGGACCTGGAGGCGGTAGAAGACCTGCAACTGCTCACCATTAAGCCGGTGATCTACGTGGCCAACGTGGACGAGGACTCCATCCAGACCGGTAACAAGTTCCTGGAGGCTTTGAAAGAGCACGTAAAAGACGAGAAGGCCCAGGTAGTAGTGATCTCCGCCGGTATTGAAGCCCAGATCGCAGATTTCACCGAGCCCGAGGAAAAAGAGATGTTCCTGGCTGAGTACGGCTTGAAGGAATCTGGCCTTAACCAGTTAATCAGAGCTTCTTATGCCCTATTGGACCTGGTTACTTATTTTACCGCCGGACCAAAAGAAGTGAGAGCCTGGACCATTAGAAAAGGCTGGAAAGCCCCGCAGGCGGCCGGTGTCATCCACACTGACTTCGAGAAAGGCTTTATTCGCGCAGAGGTGATCAAACTCAAGGATTATACAGAGTATAAGACCGAAGCCAAGATCAAGGAGGCCGGCAAAATGGCGCTGGAAGGGAAAGACTACGTGGTACAGGACGGCGACATCATGCACTTCAGATTCAATGTTTAATTGATATCCAGTAATGTATAAAAAAAGGGGAGCAGACTGCTCCCCTTTTTTTATACATTTTTTCTTTATAATCTTCTCCCTTCCAAATGCTCCCTGCAACGATTATTGGTTTGCTTTTAGTATAAGAATTAGAATAAAAATAACTTTTATAAAAATTAATCGTCTCATTATATGGGACTTACTAAATATTAGAATTCCTTTTTATTGATAAAAGGAAACATTTTGGCGTAAATCCTGTAAATATGTGCAGAATACTATATTACAACTCTCTAAAACTATGAAAAAAACCTTACTTAAAGCTTCTGTACTCGGCGCGTGGCTGCTGTCTATGGTTGCTCCATCAGAAACAATAGCGCAGTCTGCCGACAGACCTTGGGGCTTATCGCTCTACGGTAGCGCCAACCAGGCCCGGACCAACATGAGAAATGATATCTGGGATATGAGCAATTCCTCATGGGGTGGTGGTCTAGGCATTAACCGGTATCTGTCTCCGTCCTTTGATGTGGCCTTGCAGTTGAACTATTTCAACTTGAAGCAAGATGCCAACAACGTTACCTACAACGTAACTGGTTTTGGACCGGGCAGATTTGATGACGAGGTTGGAACCGCTAACCTTGGCTTGAAACTGAAGCTGAACAACGGCAAGATCCTGAGCGAGACTGCTTTCCTGCAGCCTTACCTGATTGCCGGTATCGGTGCTCAGTACGCCAGCGTGGAAGCCTACCTGCCAGTAGCCAGACCAGGCGGAACAAACGAGTTCAAGTACGATGAAGGTCTGCTGCGCATGAACTACATGGGTGGTGCCGGTATCGGGTTCAGAATCACTGAGGGTATCAGCTTGTTTGCCCAGTCTACCCTCAACTACCCAACCACTAACCTGCTGGATGGTATCTCTCCTGCCAACTCAGATGAGTTGAACGACCGTTATCTGCAGCACCAATTCGGTCTTACCTTTGGTTTAGGAAAAGCCACTGACACAGACGGTGACGGTGTTTCTGACCGCCGCGATAAGTGCCCAGACACTCCAGCTGGTGTACAGGTAGACAAAACCGGTTGCCCACTTGACGGCGACGCTGACGGTGTTCCAGATTACCAGGATAAATGTCCTACTGAAGCCGGTACTGCCGCTTTGGAAGGCTGCCCAGACAAAGACGGTGACGGTGTGCGTGACTCAGAAGATGAGTGCCCAGACCAAGCTGGTCCTGCTGCAACCAGAGGTTGCCCAGATGCAGACGGTGACGGTGTAGCTGACAAAAACGATACTTGCCCTAACACCCCAGCCGGTACTCGTGTAGACGCCAGTGGTTGCCCAGTGGTAGTTGACCGTGACAATGACGGTGTAAACGATGATGTTGACCGTTGCCCAGATGTTGCCGGTTCTGCCGCTAACATGGGTTGCCCAGGCTTAGATGTGGAAGACAGCACCTACATGGCCCGTGTTCCTAAGATTGAGTTTGAGTTCAACAGAGCTGTACTGAAGAGAACTTCTTACCCAACCCTGGACAGAATGTCAAGCATGCTGGCTAAATATCCGCACTACAACCTGCGTATCTCTGGCCACGCTGACCACATTGGTTCAAACGAGTACAACCAAGAGCTTTCTGTTCGCAGAGCAGACGCCGCTAAGTCTTACCTGACGAACCAAAAAGGAGTAGCCTCTGATCGTATCATCACCGAAGGATTCGGCGAAGAGCGTCCAGTAGCACCAAACACCACCAACGCCGGCCGTGCCAGAAACCGCCGCGCTGAGTTCCGCCTCTTCATCCAGTAATGGAAGATTGGCTTAATTAAAAGCTAGAAAATGCCCAGCCGTTTGGCTGGGCATTTTTATTTTAGGCCTAAATTTCTGAAAACAATGGAAAAAGAACAGAAACCAGAAGTCTGGCTGTGCGGCCCCCTGCCAGAGGTTCCAGCCTTGCTGCAACCGGTGGCCCATGCCCTGCTCCAGGCTCGGGAGGAAGTGCAGAGATACCTCCACGGGTTCCCCGATCATCTGCTGTGGGAAAGACCCGCAGGGCTGGCCTCAGTGGGCTTTCACCTGCAGCACCTCACTGGGGTTCTGGACCGCCTCTGTACCTACGCCCGCGGTGAAGCCTTATCTGAGGCTGGACTCGCGTACCTGAAAGCAGAAGGAACTCCCCCGGCAGAAGGCACCACCGCAGAGGATTTGCGACTCCTTTTTGAGAAACAGGTAGAAAACACCCTGCAACAGATAAAGCAAACTGATCCGGAGACCCTCACCCAGTTCAGAGGCGTTGGCCGCGCGCAGCTTCCCTCCACCGTGGGTGGACTGCTCTTTCATGCCGCGGAGCACACCCAACGGCACGTGGGCCAACTGCTGGTCACCGCCAGAATCCTGCAGGCCGGGGTGCTCAGGTAAAGGCAATGACATACGCTTCCCGCTACCCTAGTCTTAAAACAGAAAATGCCTGAACTGAGTCAGGCATTTTCTGTTTAGGGGCTGTATTAATTATAAAAAAGTTCACAACGCAGATTAGTTGTAGTTAGGCAGAATGTTGTACACCTCGCCGTATTCCAGCATCTGCTGCGTGAAATTGTCTGGGTACACCAATAGCACGTCCACAATCTTACCGTCCTTCACCACCGGGGTTAGTTTAGGCTGGATAAAGCCTTGGTAAGGGGAAATGTTCAGCTTGCCGTAACGCTGCAGTACTTCCTGGTGGAGGGCTTTGTCTACCTGCACGCCGTAGGTCTCCACCAGTTTCTGGGCGGCTTTGAAATCACCCTCGGAGGTGATGCGTTGGGTCTCGCGCAGCAGTTGGCCAAACAGGTCCCGCAATTTCTGGTAGTCATTGATCTTGAAGTAGGTTTTGCCCTGGCGGCTCACGCGCTCAATCACATTGTCCTTTTTCCCTTTCTCAAAAGCCCAGGCGGCCACCATCTGGCGGTTGCGCATGTGGTCTTCCTCAATCTTCTCGCCGGGTGCCAGACGCGAGAGCTGCGTCATGAGGCCGTTACGGATGTAGGCATCATACTCGGCTTTACCCACCTCCAAAGAAGGCATCACGCCAATCTCCACCAGTTTGGGATCCATCACGTAGTACAGGGCCACCAAGTCGGCTCGGCCTTCTTCCATGGTGCTGGCGTAGTTCTTCAGGGTCTGCTTGGGCGTGCCCACTCCCGGGTTGATCTGCCCGGAGGCATGCCCGATCACCTCGTGCATATCGGTATGGAGGTCGCCGGCCAGGGAGGCGTATTTTTTACCGCGGTCAATCTCTTCCTGGCTGAAGGCGAACTCACTCAAGGCGCTTCCGCCCGTGTTAGCTGACTCGGTGTAAGCATGTACAATATTGCCTAGGTTCACCGATTTGGAGCCGTGCTCTTTTCTGATCCAGTTGGCGTTGGGCAGGTTGATCCCGATGGGCGTGGCCGGGGCCGCGTCACCGCCTTCCACCACCGTGGTGATGACTTTGGCCGTGATGCCCACCACGTTCTTTTTCTTGTGCTGCGGCAAAAGCGGCGAGTTGTCTTCAAACCACTGGGCCTGGTCACCTATGGCTTTAATGCGTTTGGTTGCCTCCACATCTTTAAAAGACACCACTGATTCATAGGAGCCTTTGATGCCCAATGGGTCGTCGTACACCTCAATGAATCCGTTTACCACGTCAATCTGCGAATCCACATCTTTGACCCAGGCAATGTTGTACTCGTCAAACACCTTCAGGTCACCGGTTCGGTAGAACTCGGACAGTTTCTGCAAGGCCAGACGCTGCTTGTCATTCTCGGCCACGGTCACGGCCTTATCCAACCAGAACACGATGCGCTCAATGGCCGGGCCGTACATGCCGCCCACTTTCCAAGGTTTCTCCACCACCTGGCCGTTCTCTTTCACCACCTTGGAGTTGAGGCCATGTGACACCGGGCGCGGATCGTTCTTGTTGTCCTTTTTGGCATAGAAAGCCTCCACTTCTTTCTGAGTGAGACCCTCATAGAAATTCACCGCCGAGGTCTTGATCAGGTCCTGACCGGCGGCTTTGTTTACTTGCTTCGCATCCAGGTTCGGGTCGAACAAGATGGGGGTAAGCCATTTGATGAAGGTCTCCACGTTCTCGCCGGGCTGCAGTGGCAATTGGTTTGCCGGTACCTTCCGGATGGAGGCGGCTAGGAACTCCTGGCTGAACTCAGGCATGATCTTGTTGGCCGAGTAATGGTGGTGGATACCGTTGGAGAACCACACGCGCTTGGTGTATTCCATTAACTTCTCCCAATCAGGCGAAGTGGAGCGGTCGCGCTTGTTCTGCACCAGGGCATCCAGTGTGCGCCGGATGCGCAGGTTGTGCTTGTAGTTCTGGTCATAGATGATGTCCCTGCCGGATAAGGCGGCTTCGTAGAGGTAATACAGCAACTCCTTCTGCTTAGCAGTCAGGTTCTCGAAACCCGGTACCCGGTACCGCAGGATGCGCAGGTCAGCGAATTGCTCTGAGACGTATTTGAAGGCGGAATCCTCCACGATGACCTGCGGCGGCGAAGTGCGGGAGATAGGGCCAATTTCCTGGTTTTTAACCACGCTGGCCTCTCCCGGCATCATGGCCGGCGAAGAGGTAGCTGTGGTTTTCTTGCCGCAGCTGCCGGCCAGCAAAGAGGCCAGCAGCAACGCAGATACGGCTATAGGTGTTTTCTTCATGTTATTTTCTGGGGTTTGATCCTTTAAAAGTAAGGAATTAGGAACTGGCAGGCAAAAACCGGTCCGTTAGGCCGTTCAAAGTTGCCTTTTCCTAGTTTAGGCCCTATTTTCCGGAAAACGGCCTTAAAACGATTTTCTTTTCTGCCGGATATGCGCTTTGTCAGGGTAACATAGCAGCAGCGTGCATTAAAAAACCGGCAGAAAGAAATACCTTTAAAGCCAAAAGGAACCGGCAGGAGCCACACCTTCTGCCCCAATCATCTGCATGGAGCCCCGGACTACCTCTTTCTTGCAAAGCCGTTTTCTTCCTTTCTTTTTGGTAGTGGCGTTGTTCCTGGTGTATGCCGTGTTTCCTACCCAGAACTCCACCTCAGACGCCTATGACTACGCCGCAAGCGTGAAATGGCAGGTTGATCTCTGGCGACCGCACCATCTGCTCTATAACATGACTGGCTCGGGATTTTACACCCTCTGCCAAGCTCTGGGATTTAAAGGACAGCCGCTGGAAGCATTGAAGTTTCTGAACAGCCTGGCGGCGGCAGGATGTCTGCTGGTGCTCTGGCGTATTCTGGCACGCCTGCAGGAAGATACCAAAGTACAGGCCGGATTGATCTTGCTCGCAGGCGCTTCTTTTGGTACCATGCGGTACGCCACTGAGAACGAAACCTACCTCCTGCCCATCTTCTTCTCGCTGTTGGGTTCTTATATCTGGCTGCGGTACCAAAACCAAGGCAAATGGGTGGATGTTGCCTGGAGCAGTTTCTGGGCGGCTTTTGCCTGCCTGTACCACCAGGTACATTTCTTCTGGTGGCTGGGTTTAGGGCTCGGTTTTCTGATTTCGGGGCCTAAACGAGGACAAATGGTTCTGACGTACCTGGTTCCGGCCCTGGTGGTCCCGCTAGCATACGCTATAGTGATGTACCAGCAGGACATCCCCTTCCCCCAGGCCCACCGCTTCGTTTTCCAGGACTTCTACAAAAGCAGCGTAGATACCTCAGTTTCCTCCCAGAACTTTCTCCTCACCTTCATCTCTTTCATCAGGACCTTTCTGGAGGTGCACGGCCGACTGTACTTTTTGGCTAAGGCAAAATTATTTTACATAATACCTGCAATAATAACCTTTATTATTGCAACAGTTCTTACCAGAAGAGTTGTTCTCTTCCGCAAGAAGACACAGCTACACCAAAGAGCCATTTTCCGGGTTCACCTTCTCATTCTGGGGCTGCAGTTGCTGTTTGCCGGGTATGCGGTGGGCAATGCCGAGTTTATGGTCATGATGCCTTTCCTGGTGGCTATCCTTATTGGTTGCTATAGGTTGAGTACTTCTTGGCCTCTGTGGCTGGCTGGTTCTGCGCTTTTCCTCTGGAACATGGCCTATGGCGTTCTGCCTAATCACACCTTCACCTACACAAACCAAACCTGCGTTTACCAGGAAGTACAGAAGCATCCCCGGGCTTTGCTCCTGCTGCAGGACAAGAATGCCTTTGCCTCCTTTTACTTTTACCAAACGGGCCAGTCCTATTCATACGCTTTTGAAAGTTGGGCTTCGCCTGAAATTCTTTCAAAGGCCATCAACCAGGCTCGCCAACAGCGGCAACCTATCTTTACGGATTATTCTCCTGAGGCCCCCATCTTCAACCGCGCCTGGTTGATGCGTCACCGGCCACCTTCCTCATTTTTCAAGCAATTCAGGTTAGAGCCTTTAACCTCCTGCCCCACCTTGTACGGCGATCAGGGCCTGAAACAACTAACCTTGCCAACAGGGTCTGTCCCATAGGTCAGTAAAAAACCGCACAGAGCTTTTCTACTGTTAATTGGTTTACATAATCGCACCATTTAAGAAGGCAAAATATACCATAATCCCTATGGTGCAGCGCAATATGCGGCACTATAAAAGCTTTACTTCTTAGGGCAGATTTTGTACATTGAAGTAAAAAAACGCTATGGCTGCCATCCACCAACTGTTAGACGAGTACGCCGAGAGCCACCGTAATGGCACAAACAAACTCATCCATTGGATCTGCGTCCCGGCCATTATGATCAGTTTGTTGGGTTTGATCTGGGCAATCCCCGTCCCTGGTTTTCTGGAGAACCTGCCTTTCCTCTTCAACTGGGGTATTCTCTTTGTGCTCCTTTGTATGGTCTACTACTTCATGCTCTCGCCCAGCCTGGCCTTGGGTATGGTGTTAGTAACCTCGTTTTTCCTCTGGATTGTGTACCAACTGGACCAGGTGCAACGTCTTCCGCTTTGGGCCCTGTGCCTCATCATTTTCGCGGTGGCATGGGTAGGGCAATTCATCGGGCATAAGATAGAGGGCAAAAAGCCTTCTTTTCTGAAAGACGTTCAGTTCCTGCTTATCGGGCCGGTGTGGCTCCTGAGCTTCATCTACCAGAAGTTAGGTTTGAGGTACTAAACGCCTGTGCTGCCGGTGGTTTTTAACCTCTGCTGGGGTAGATTTAAGGCCTGTTTAGAAGATTTTGCCTGAAAACGAATTTCTTCTAAAGACAAGGCCACCATTCGGTTATTTCGGTCGTCTTGGTTCAAGAAGTTTTCAGATGCTTCCTTACCTTTGCCCCGATTTGCACGTCTTGAAAAACCTTGCCGCCATATTGCTTCTATCGGTGATGCTTACCCAGGCATTCAGCAAGTTTTTCATTGTTCTGGACTATGAGGCCAACAAAGACTTTATTTCCAAAGTGCTTTGCATTAACCGCGAGAAGCCCCAGATGCACTGTAACGGGAAATGCTACCTCATGAAAAAGCTCAAGAAGGCTGAGCAGACCCAGAACCAGGGCAACAACAAAACCCAGAAACAGAAGCAGGATATCACCCTGTATTACCAGCCAATTGTGGCTTCTACCACCACCCAGACCCTCCAACCCACACTTTCGCCAACTTCTGCTCCTGTAGGAAGGCCGATTGGGGTTCATGTCTCCGTCTTCCATCCACCCAAGTTCACAGCCTGATTAAGAATACTTCGGTCTTACTGACCGAAGCGGATACCCGTACCCGGAATCTTCCCCGGCGTTGCTGCTATCACCGTTTTTCTGACTGTAACTGAATTTCCATGCAAAAAATATGTTTGGCCGGCATCTGCTTTCTCCTGATGCTGGCACCCTTTGCCCGTGCCCAATTCACCGTAAAAGGTCGGGTGTTGGATGCGTATACCAAAGAGGCGCTGGTGGGCGCTTCTATCCAAATGGCCCAGAGTACTACGGGCACCATCACGGAGCGCGATGGCAGTTTCACCCTGCAAACGGGGCAGAAACCTACCTCTCTGCTGGTTTCCTACCTAGGGTACAATGCCCGGCAGGTACCCTTCCAAGACGATTTTATGCTGGTGTCGCTGGCTCCTACCTCTAACCAACTAAACCAGGTCATTGTCTCGGCTAGCCGGCAAGCCCAGACCAGAACCGAGGCGCCCGTGGCCATCAGCACGATCTCCAGCCGGGTACTGCAGGAAACCAAAGCCACCACCCTGGACCAGGTCCTGAACAAGGTGAGTGGCGTGTATATGGTGAACCTGGGCAATGAGCAGCACACCATGGCCATTCGGCAGCCCATTGGCTACAAAAGCCTTTTCCTGTACCTGGAAGACGGCATTCCTATCCGGACCTCCGGTGATTTCAACCACAACGCGCTCATTGAGATCAACATGGCGGCCTTGAAGAACATCGAGGTGATCAGAGGTCCGGCCTCCTCGCTGTACGGGAGCGAAGCCATTGGCGGGGCGGTCAATTTCATTACGCAAGCTCCGGCTCCGGTGCCCACCGCCAAATTACAAGTGGAAGGCAGCACCCAAGGCTACCGCAGAACCGATTTCAGCGTGTCTAATACCTTCGGGAAGGTGGGCATCTTTGCCGGGGGGTACTACGCGGCGCAGCGGGACGGCATTATCAGCCACAGCGATTTTGACAAGTTGGCGTTCACTCTTCGGGCCGATTACCGCATTAGTGACCGCAGCAAACTGATCACCTCGGGCAGCCTGGTGGACTATAAAACCGACCAGACCGGCGGCTTGGACAGCACCCGATTCTTCCGGAAAGAATACAGCAGTCTACACACCTTCACCTACCGCAAAGTCAATGCCCTACGCCTCAGGAGCACCCTGGAACATGCCTGGGATGCCTCCAACCAAACCCAGGCCACCCTGTTCTTCCGGAACAACGCCATCGGGCAGAACCCGTTCTATGCCATCGGGAACGTGCAGGGCAATGCCCGCAAAGCCAAGGGCGAGATCAACGAAGACGCCTTCTCCAGCTACGGCCTCATTGCCCAGCATCGCAAGTCTTTCTCGTTCCTGAACGCCAGCCTCATTGCCGGCGTGAGTGCCGATTACAGCCCCGCCACCTACACCGCCCGGTTCATTGACATAGATCGGGACGAGAAAGGCCTGTACACCGGCTACACCTCCTCAGATTCGCTTCTTACCCACTACTCCGTGGATCTGCTCAACACCGCCGTTTACGCCCACACCGAGATCTCCCCGCTGGAGCGCCTTAAACTGGTGGCCGCCCTGCGTTACGACCGCATGGACTACACCTTTGACAATTACCTGCCGCCCTCTGCGTTCACGGGCGCACCCGATGATAAAAACGGCTACCGGCAATTCTCGCCCAAGTTGGGGCTGACCTATGACTTTGGGAAAAGCCAGGGAATTTACGCTAACTACAGCCTGGGTTTCGCGCCGCCGCAGATCACTGAGCTGTACCGCGGCGTGAAAGTACCCACCTTGCAACCCTCTGATTTCAAAAGCTACGAAGTGGGCGGCTGGTGGAGTTTCCTGCAGCACAAAGCCTACCTGGACGTGAGTTTGTACCAGATGGACGGGACAGACGAAATCATCTCCGTGCGGCTGGAAGATGGCTCCTACCAGAACCAGAACGCCGGCCGTACCCGCCACCGCGGCATTGAATACACCCTGAACTATGCCCCTTCTGAGGCACTCTCCTTTAGAGTGAGCGGCACCAACGCCCGGCACTGGTTTCTCACCTACGTGGAGCGCGGCGCAGATTATTCCGGCAACGAAATGGCTACTGCGCCCCGATTTATCGGCAACGCCGAGGTCACCTACCGTCCGACTTTCCTGAAAGGTTTGCGTCTAGGTTTGGAGTGGCAGCGCGTAGGCAAATACTACATGGACCCCGTCAATTCTGAGTATTACGGCGGGTATCACCTGTTCAACGCGCGTGTGGGCTACGCCTTCAAAGGCTTTGAAGCCTGGATCAACGCCATTAACCTCACTGATAAACTTTATGCCACCACGGTAGATAAATACTCCTATGGCAAGAGTTACCGGCAAGGCGTGCCGCGCACCTTCAACGTGGGCGTGGGATATCAATTCATTGGAAAAGGAGGCTGAAAACAAGTCTAGCCTACTTACCAGTTTAATTTATTTGAAGCTTGTTTTACAGCTGTTTTACAGTAAGTAAGCAATAATCAAGCATCCGCATTTACATATTTTATTCGCATGGACTTTATGAAATACCCATACCGCTTCACTACCCTTTTATCCATTTTGTGCTTCCTTTGGCTGATAGGTTGTCAGTCCAAAGCCGCGCAGGAGGTACCGCCAGAAAACCGGATTTCCCTGGCAAACCTGAAAGCCTCCTGCCCTTACCTCACCCAGGACCAACAAGGCAATCCGGTGCTGTGTTGGGTACAGGCACAGGACACAATGGGCAATTACCTGCTGATGTACGCCCGTTCAAAGGATGGCGGCAAAACGTTTGGAGAACCCGTAACGGTCTCTACCTCCCAGGGCGTTTACCCGCACGATGAAAACCTGTCCAAGATCCTGTTCAAGAAAAACGGCGACATTCTGGCCATGTTTGCCGTGCAGAACCCTAACCCCGAAAACAGCTACGCCGGTCTGGTGAAATACAGCCAATCGTTTGACGGCGGGAAAACCTGGACCGGGCCCAAACAACTTGCGCAGGATGCCGAAAACAGCATTGACGAGCGGTACTTTGATATCGCGTTGCTGCCCACCGGCGAAATTGCCGCCATTTGGCTCGATTCCCGCAAGAACACGCCCAAGGAAGGTTCCAGCCTCTACTTTTCCAGTACCTCCGGCCGAAACGGGTTCACCTACGAGAAAGTCATTGACCAGCAGCTCTGCCAGTGCTGCCGCACCGATCTGTTTGTGGACGGTACCGGAAAACTCCACGCCGCTTACCGGGCAATCCTGAACGACAGCATCCGGGACATGATGCACCTGGTTTCCGCGGATAACGGACAAACTTTCGCTCCCCGAGAACGCATCAGCGTAGACAATTGGGCCATCAAAGGCTGTCCGCACACCGGTCCTACCCTGGCCTGGAACCAAAGCGGACTGCACGCAGCCTGGTACACCATGGGCGGTGGCAGCGGTGTGTTCTATAGCCATAAAACTTCAGAGAACACCTTTGCGCCCAGAGAGCAGGTAAGTCAGCTCCCCTCGGCCAAACATCCGCAGCTCACCAGTTTCGGAGAGAACCAACTGGCGTTGGTGTGGGATGAGCAGGTGCCTAACTCCAAGCTATTCAACAGCCGGATTGGGTTACAGGTGAGGGATGCCTCGGGGAAAACCGTGCAGCAAACGTATCTTACCTCAGACTCTACCAGCGCTACCCATCCGGTGGTGATGGGACTTGGTTCGTCTAAAATCCTGGTGGCCTATACGCAGAAGCAGGGCAAGAAAAGCGAGGTCTGGTATAAAGTGGTGGAAACTTCTGCTAAGAAAGCGTTGTAAGCCTTGCCTTGAAGGAAACGACTTTGGTTAATTGTTTAGGGCCTGTTTTCAAGCAAACAGGCCCTAATTAGGGAAAGGTGATTTTTGAGTAAAGAATTCCCACGTCTAGAAGGTGTTTTTGCACCATATTCACTTTGGAGGACCGCACCCTTTCAACCTGCCGGTTGACGTCGTTGCAATGCAACGACGCTACATATTTGTCTGTAGCGTCGTTACACCGTAACGACGTTCGCATTGCTTTTATAACAGACTTCTACCCTTCTGCCCGCAATACTTCCAGCGGTGATTGGTTCACCACGGCCCGGCTGTTGAACAAGCCTATGACCACGGTGAGTGAAGAGATGATGATAAAGAGCACCAGAACAGGCAGAAGCTGCGGTGTGAATTTGGTTTCAAAGGAGTACTTGGCCAAGGCCCAGCTACCTGCCAGTGACAAGACAATGCCAGTGCCGGCGGCCAAAGCACCCAGGAAGAAATACTCCAGGGCCGTGATGGCATAAATCTGTTTGCGGTTGGCGCCTAATGTTCTCAGCAATACGCTTTCCTGCATGCGCTGGTACTTGCTGATGAGCACTGAGGAAATGAGCACCACGAGCCCCGTAATGATGCTGAAGGCTGCCATGAACCTGATTACAAACCCAATCTTGTCCAAAAGCTCGTCCATCACGCTCAAGATCAGTTCCAGGTCAATGATGGAGATGTTGGGGAACTGCCGTACCACAGCCTGCTGGAATCTGGCCGAGGTCTGGGCTGCTTCTACCCTGGTCAATAACACATGGAACTGCGGCGCCGCCTCCAACACCCCTTCCGGGAACACTACCCTGAAGTTCGTCTGGATGCGGTTCCAGTCTACTTCCCGCAGGCTACCCACCACCGTGGGGATGAGCGCGCCCTGCACGTTGAACACGATCTCATCGCCTACCTTCACTTTAATCCACTCGGCGTAACGATCATCCAACGAGACATATACCGTATCACTGGGCGAGGCCACTTTCCCTTGCCAGGTGCCTTCAATAATCTTCTCGGAATCTGACAAAGCGCTTCTGAACGTAGACCGGATCTCGCGCTGGAACGCTCGGGGAGAAACGCCCAGAGTACTGTCTTCCTTCACGTCCTCAGCGGTTCTCCCGTTGATTTCCTCTATGCGCATAGTCACAATAGGCACCTGCTGGATCACAGGTAAACCTTGCTGTTTCGTGAGTTGGGCCACTGCCTGCCGCTGCCCTTCCTGGATGTCGAACAAGACCATGTTGGGCTGGTTCTCGCTTGCCGAAAGGGTCACCTGGTTCAGCAGAATGGTCTGCACAAAGTAGAGCGTGGAGATGAAAGCCGTTCCCAGCCCTATGGAGACGATGAGGATGAGCGTCTGGTTATTGGGCCGGAAAAGGTTTGCCAGTCCCTGGCGCCAGACATATCCTAGCGTATCGGGGAAGAAACGCCGCACAGCCCACATCAGGGCCCAGGCTATGCCGGCCAGCACCAGAAAGCCTACCAGAACGCCTAATGTGAAATAAGCCGCTTCTTTCCATTTTTCGGTCTGCAGATAAGTGAACCCGAAGATGAACAGCAGAATGAGCGCGTACACCCCCCATTTCAACGGATCTCTAAACAGGCTGGTGCTTTCCAAGGAAATGCGCAGGGTATTAAGCGGAGAGACGTTCCGGATACTCACCAGCGGCAACAGCGCGAACAGCAGGGAGATAATCAGCCCCAAACCAATACCCTGGAAAATGGCCAGCCAGGAGATGCCCACGGTAATCTCCACGGGCAGCAAATCCTCAAAGACCTGCGGCAGCAACTGCTGCACCACCGTGCCCAAAGCTGCCCCGATGATAGAACCCAGCAACCCGATGCCCAAGATCTGAATAACGTAAATGAGAAAGGCCTGCGTGGCACTCACGCCCAGGCAGCGCAGAATGGCAATGGAACGCAGCTTCTCCCTGATGTACACATGAATGGCACTGGCCACCCCAATACTGCCCAACAGCAAGGCAATGAAGCCCACCAACGCCAGGAAACTGGTCAGATCCTTGAAAGACCGGCCCATGTCCTCGCGCTGTGTCTCAATGGTCTCGGTGTTTAGGGCCTCTTTTTCCAAACGGGGCTCTAAACGCTCCACCAGCTTTTTTACATCGGTTTTCTGATTGAACTTGTAATAGAAGAGGTAATTGATGCGGCTTCCCTTCTTTTCCAGGCCGGTTTGCGGCAGAAATCGGAGCGGGATGTACACCGCTGGCGCCACCGTGGCCGAGATACCCGTCTGCCCGGGCGCTTTGTTCAGAATCCCCGCAATCTGAAAAGTGACCTCCCCTACTTTTATGGAATCACCTACCCGGGCATCGAACTGCAGCATGAGGGTTTTGTCTACCAGCGCCTGCTGACCATCCCTGAAGCCTTGCGCCGCCGCTTTAGGTACAGTTTCCAGGGCACCGTAGTAAGGGAACTGCCCTTCCAGCGCCCGGATCTGCACCAATCGGGTGCCCTGGCTTTTGGGAAACAGGATCATGGAGGCAAAACTCCGCTCCTTTGACCGCCGATTACCCAGAGAATCCAGCAGCGGCAGCATCTTAGGCTCCACCGGCCGGTTACTGGTGATCACCAGATCAGCCCCGATCAGTTCCATAGCCTGCCCGTCAATGTCCTGCCGCAGGTTGTACCCAAAAGAGAAGATGGCCACCAGCGCCGCAATCCCCAGGATAATGGAGGAAATGAAAAGAAACAACCGCGAGCGGTTCCGGCGGCTGTCTCGCCACGCCATCTGCACCAACCACGGGAAGTTGAGTTTATCCATTTTTTAATGTGCTAATGTGTTAATGTGCTGGTTTTAAAGTGCAAATGCGGTAAGGTGCTAATTGGTTGATGCGCGAGTACATTAATGGCTTAATGTGTAAATGCTTTTTTTGATCAATAACAAAAACCTCAAGAACTGGGTGATGCTAATCGTTGCTATAACCCCGACATCCATCCCTAAAAAACATTAGCACATCAGCACATTGACACATTAGCACATTAAACAATTAGCACATTACATCATCTCCGATGATTTTGCCGCCTTTCATCCTGATGATGCGCTGGGTCTTCCCGGCTAATTCAGCATCGTGGGTGACCAGGACCAGGGTAGTGCCCGCCTCACGGTTCAGGTCGAAGATGAGTTTGACTACTTTCTCGCTTGTTTCGGCATCCAGGTTTCCGGTGGGTTCATCAGCGAACAGGATTTTGGGTCGGTTAGAGAAGGCGCGGGCCAGGGACACGCGCTGCTGCTCACCCCCTGATAACTGCGTGGGGTAATGGTGCGACCGATCGGCGAGGCCTACTTTGTCCAGCAGTTCCATTGCCTGTTGTTTGATGTGTCTCTCGCCCCGGAGCTCCAGGGGCACCATCACGTTCTCCAGAGCCGTGAGCGTGGGCAGGAGCTGAAAGTTCTGGAAGATAAATCCCACGTATTGGTTTCTTACCTGGGCCCGGGCATCCTCATTAAGGGTATCCAGCCTGATGCCGTTCAGCTCCACCAACCCGGAACTGGAGCGGTCCAGACCGGCGCAAAGGCCCAGCAGCGTGGTTTTCCCGCTTCCTGAGGGACCGATGATGGCATTGGTGGAGCCTTCCTCTAGGGTGAAGTTGATGTTGTCCAGCACCGTAAGGGTTTGGCCGGTACTTTGGTATGTTTTGGTAAGATCCTGGATGTGCAGAATTGGTGTCAAGGCGCTTGGTTAGATAAGGAAGGTTTGGTGCTGGTGCCGTATTAGCAAACGGTAAATTACAGAACAGGATTTAAATTCCATTGTTTAAACCCCAAACGCCCTAAACAAGGTATAAGTACTTTCTTTGCAGGTGAAAAAGAAACCTAACCCGTATGTATAAGCAATCATTCATTTACCTGTTGCTCTTTGTTTGGCTCATTTCCGGCTGCTCCGGAAACGGCGGTAAAGACGAAGCTTCCCCCGGAAAAGACAAAGAAGCAGCTAACAAGGCCCCCCAACCTATGAAAAACATTCTCTTTTTTGGCAATAGCCTCACCGCCGGATACGGCCTCAATCCTTCAGAGTCGTTCCCGGCGCTTATCCAGAAGAAAATAGATTCGCTGGACCTGGGCTACAAAGCCATTAACGCGGGCTTGAGCGGAGAAACCTCGGCGGGGGGCAAAAACCGGATTGACTGGCTCCTGCGGCAGCCGGTAGATGTGTTTGTGCTTGAACTAGGCGCCAACGACGGACTGCGTGGCATTCCGCCGTCAGAGACGAAGAAAAACCTGCAGGCCATTGTAGACAAAGTGAAAGCCAAGTACCCAGAGGCTAAACTGGTGATGGCAGGCATGGAGGTACCACCCAACATGGGCGGCAAATACGCCAGCGAGTTCCGGGTGATCTTCCGGCAGTTGGCCGAGGAAAATAACATGGCCCTCATTCCTTTCCTGCTGGAAGGCGTAGCCGGCATCCGGTCCCTTAACCAACCCGATGGCGTCCACCCCACCTCGGCCGGGCAGAAAATCCTGGCGAATAACGTTTGGGAGGTTCTGCAAGGAGTGCTGTAAGTAAAACCTTTTAAGTGCAGTTGTGCCTCTAATAAGCATAAGAAATGCTTATTAGAGGCATTTTCTTTATTAAATTATTGACTTATAGCTTCTTATAACTTATCTTAGTTCTAAGTTACTCCCCCACCATAAGTTTTTCAAATAGACCTTTCGACTTCTCCTCCTTCCTTGCTTTCATAAGTACAGGAGTCAAAACTATTGTTTGATATATCTTCCAATAGACTTTAACCCACCTATATTTTCCATCTTTATTACTCAAAATTCTCTTCTATTTAAAACTAGGGGCATCTGTCTTAATGGTATTCAATAATCTTCAAAAATTTAATTTATGAAAACAATAAAAAAATTTTTATGTAACAAAAGAACCACTTTGATTTTACTGATTTTATTATCAATCAAACCGCTGGTATTTTCGCAAAAAATATCAGAAGACAAATTTTGGACAAACTTTACAAAATCTCCTAACATCACATTGACACCAACCTATCAAACTTATTCTATTGAATATGATTTTGGGAATATGGCTGTTAAGGTTGGAGATCCACCCAAAGTACAAGGATTAGAATTCAAGAAAAACGATGCTGATTTATTACTTAAAATTTATGTAAAAGGAATATATGTAGAAAATAAGAAATTGAATGAGACAAAAGCAAGGAACGGCATGAGGTATTATTATAGCCTCTCCTACAAAGCTGAATATGGTTATGATCTTGTGGAAAATAAAACTGGAAAAACAATTTATAGCTTTGAGAGAGCTGGAGGGCCATATGACACAAGAGATTTTGAAAGTAGATCTGATTTAGAAACCTACATGCAAAATGCACTAATAGGAGATTTAACAAAAGCCCTCTTAAGCTACACTCAAAAAAAGGTAGACTATGATTTATCAGAGCACAACTATGAAGTTAGGTTAGCAGCTTCTAAAATAGAAGGGGAATCTGATGCCTATAAAGATATAAATAAAGCGACTGAGGAATTCAAAAATGCTATATCAGGAAAAAAAATTAGTAAAGGCACTCCTGCTCCATACATACAAGTTTGGGAAAAGCATTTATCTAAAGCGGATTGGGGAAATAAGAAAAGTCAAATAAATAAAAAGGTTGCAAATGCCTTAATTAATAATTTATGTGCAGCATACCTTTTAATGGAAGATTACACAAATATGAAAGAGAAATCTTCCCTATTTGAAAAAAATAACTCTGGTATTCTAGCTAGCCTTACTGCCTCACCATCTTTTGAAATAGATGGAAGTTATACTGGGCCTAGCAGTGGTTACCATACTATCATCAAAAATAGTAGACCCGTAAATGTTTACACACCAACATTTATAGAATTCTCTTCAGACCTAATTGAAAAATGATCGGTTAAAAACACAATGTTTGTTTAACGGAGACTGCCTGCTAACTAACGATTATGTTACTTAGCAGGCAGTCTCCGTTAAACATAAAAAATTAATTACCCCACCAGCAATTGCCACTGGGCCGGGATCTCTACCACTGGTACGCCTTCTTTCTCCAGTTGGTCCGCCAGACGGGTTAAATCTGAGAGACTTTCCAGTACGAAGTAGGCTTCGGGGGCCTCACCGGGTTTATAAGGCTGAGCCAGGATTTCCTCCAACACAATGGGGTGCCAGGCATTCTCGCGCTTCAGGGCCAAGTCAGCCTCGGGGGCGTTGGAGATGAGGTTAGCCCCGAAAAGGGTGATGTTTCCCTGGGCATCGCGCAGGAGCCCGTTGCCCAGTACGTGCTGCACCAGCCGCCACAGCAGATCTGTGGCAGCCGGGTCTTTATGCTGGAGCGACAGTTTCCCTACCCGTTCCATGAAATCGGCTACCTCTGGCTGGAGCAACCACGGTAACTGGCTGAACACATCCTGGAACAGGTCTTTGTCGCCCTGCAAACGCAGATCGCTGTCTGGGTGCAGGCGCAGGGACGTAACCGCCGGAAACTTCCGTTTAGCCCATTTAGCCAATACCTGCCGAGGGCGCAGCGGCTCTTCCACCGCCACCAATTCCCAGTTGGTGAGGCTTCTTAAGTGATAGTTCACCTTCTGGAATTCGGGAATAAAATAAGCCTTCAGTTCCAGGGCGTTGATTCCTTGCCAGAAAGGCAGGGAAACCACGGCAGAAAGTGCTTCTGCCCGCTTCGTGTACAAGATGTTCCAGGTTTGTTGTTGCCTGATGCTGTACTGATGATACTGTTGCTGATACATGGCTTTGTTCTGAATAAATAAAAAAAGCCTGGTTCCGTTACCGGAGCCAGGCTTTATATTGGGTTTTTAACTTTCTAAATTGGTTAGTTAACTAATGCCCATACTGTCCTGGCTCCGGTTCGCATCGCGAACGGTTTGCAGTTGACAATAATGAGTGACTGGGCAAATGTTTTCATAACTGAAACTAATATAAAAGGCCTGTCTTAGAAAAGCAAGAACTTTATATATTTTAACTTTTAAATCAAATCTGCTAGGGGCAGTAATCCTTTCCTTCTTCACGACCATTTATACGGGCCATTACTCTAAAAGATTCGCTCCAGGGCGTTTAAAGCCGTTTTTCAGGGATTTCACTTTAAACCCGGCGGCCTTTTTGCCGGGCTTAAAAACACCAACGTTTTGCCTCTTAATGTTTTAAGGCCGTCTTTTAGAAAACGGCCTTAAAACACTTTTTTTATTTATTTCTCCTGATTCTTATTCCGCATCATGAAATCACCTCTGCAGGAACTAAACTGTGAAACCGCTTGCCTTACACCAGCTCTTTTCGCAGCTCAAAGGTCTTCCGCATTTTCCTTATCAGGCGCTCAGACTCAGTGAAGCTAAGGGTCTGGGCTCCGTCTGAGGCGGCTTCCTCGGGCTTTTCGTGGGTTTCATAGATGATGCCATCAGCACCGGCCATGATCGCGGCCAGGGCCATCGGCTCCACGTACTCCCGGATGCCGATGCCGTGCGACGGGTCCACAATGATCGGTAGGTGCGTTTTTTCTTTCAGGATGGGAATGGCGTTCAGGTCCAAGGTATTGCGGCTGGCGGTTTCGTAGGTCCGGATACCGCGCTCACAGAGCATCAGCTTTTCGTTTCCGCCCGAGAAGATGTATTCCGCGGAGTAGAGCAGCTCGTCAATGGTGCCGGAGATGCCGCGCTTGAGCAATACGGGTTTGTCTACTTTGCCCAGTTCATCCAGCAGGTTGAAGTTCTGGGTGTTGCGGGCGCCCACCTGGAAAACATCGGTGTACGGCTCCATGGGCGCGATCTGCGACACCTGCATTACCTCGGTCACAATCTTTATACCGTGCGCGCGGCACATGTCATAGAACAGTTTTAAGCCTTCCAGACCCAGACCGCGGAAAGAATACGGCGAGGATCGGGGCTTGAACACGCCGCCCCGCATGAAGCGCACATTATTGGCCACCAAGTGCTGGATGGTTTTCTCAATCTGATCCTCGTTCTCAATAGAGCAAGGCCCAGCCATGATGGTCAGGTCTCCCTCCTGCACTTTCAGGCCGTCGCCGAAATCAATGACCGTGGGGTTTACCTTCCATTTTCTGGAAACCAGCCGATAATCATCAGACACAATATGGATGTCTTTAATGCCCGGCAGGTTCCCGATGGCGCGCACGTCAAACTCGGCTTTGCCAGTGCCCACCAGGTAATGCCCTGCCTGGGTCACCACCTCGGTGGTCTTGTATTTCAACTCTTTGGCCTTGTTCACAATGGCCGCCTTGTCCTCAGGACGAATATCTTGTTGTAGCTGAATAAGCATGATTTTTCAGATTTGGAGATGTGAGGATTTGAAGATTTGGAGATGTGAGAATTTGGAGATAAAGAGATGCTATTCTCCATTTTCAAATCTTCACATCTCCAAATCTTCAAATCTATCTAAGCGCTTTCAGGAACGATCTTACGTTTTGGCGCACTTCCTCAGGCTGTTGCAGGGCTTTGATGAAGGCGCTGCCGATGATGGCGCCGTGCGCCGATAAACAGGCCATTTCAAACGAAGGCTTGTCGCTGATCCCGAACCCGATGAGCAGCGGGTTCTTCAGGCCGAGGTTCTTCACTTTGGAGAAATACGCCTGCTGGGAATCTGAGGCCTGGACCTGGCTACCCGTGGTGCTGGCGCTGGAAACCATATAGATGAAGGAGTTCGTGAGCTTGTCAATCTGCCGGATGCGGGCCTCGGACGTCTGCGGTGTGATTAGGAAGATCAGGCTGAGGCCGTGTTTCTCCAGAACGGGCTTGTACTCCTCCTCGTACTCAGCGAAAGGCAAGTCTGGCAGGATCAGGCCGTCCACGCCTACTCTCGCGGCGTCTTCGCAGAAGCGTTCGAAGCCGTATTGCATCACCGGGTTCAGGTAGCCCATGAGAATAATGGGTAACGTGACATTCTCTCTTACTCCCTCTAGTTGCTGCAGCAGAGTTTTGATGGACATGCCGTTCTCAAGGGCCACCATGTTACTGGCCTGAATGGTAGGGCCATCGGCGAGCGGGTCAGAGAAAGGCATTCCTATTTCCACCAGGTCTGCCCCGGCGGCTTCCAGTTCCTCCAGAATGGTGACCGTGTCTTCCAGTTTAGGGTAACCGGCAGTGAAGTAAATATTGAGTAGATTTCCGCTTTTCTCCTGGAACAGGCGCGTGAGTCTATTTAGGGCCATCTTGTTGTTCAAAATAAGTAAGAATGGTGTTAAGGTCTTTGTCGCCGCGGCCGGAGAGGTTCAGCACCACCACGTCATCGGGACCGGCGTTGATTTCTTTGAGGGCTGCCAACGCGTGCGAGCTTTCAATGGCTGGAATAATACCTTCCAGGCGGCTTAACTCACGAAGGGCTTCCATGGCATCGGCATCAGTGATGGCGATGAATCGGGCGCGGCCGGTCTGGGCCAGATGCGCGTGCTGCGGACCTACGCCTGGGTAATCAAGCCCCGCAGAGATGGAGTAAGGCTCGGTGATCTGGCCATCCTCGGTCTGCATGAGCAGGGTTTTACTGCCGTGGATGATGCCGGTTTTGCCCAGCACCGAAGTAGCCGCCGAGTGTCCGGAATCCACCCCCAAGCCAGCCGCTTCTACGGCAACCAGTTTCACTTCAGGCTCATCCAGAAAGTGGTAGAAAGCGCCGGCCGCATTGGAGCCGCCGCCCACGCAGGCCACCACGTAATCGGGTAGTTCCCGTCCCTCCTTCTCCAGGAGCTGTTTTCTGATCTCTTCTGAAATAACGGACTGGAAACGGGCCACCATATCCGGGTACGGGTGCGGACCTACCACCGAACCAATGATGTAGTGCGTGTCCTCGGGGTGGTTGATCCAGTCGCGGATGGCCTCATTGGTGGCATCTTTCAGGGTCTGGGAACCGGAAGTCACCGGCACTACGGTAGCACCCAGCAGGCGCATTTTCTCCACGTTGGGCTGCTGCCTCTCGGTATCTATCTTGCCCATGTACACGATGCACTCCAGGCCGGCCAACGCGCAAACGGTTGCTGTGGCAACGCCGTGCTGCCCCGCCCCGGTTTCCGCAATGATGCGTTTCTTGCCTAGGCGTTTGGCCAGCAAAATCTGCCCCACGGTGTTGTTGATCTTGTGGGCACCGGTATGGTTCAGGTCCTCACGCTTGAGGTAGATCTTGGTGTTGTACCGCTCAGAAAGCCGCTTGGCGTGGTACAGCGGCGTGGGCCGACCTACATAGTCGCGGAGGAGCTCCTGCAACTCCTGCTGAAACTTCGGCTCCGCGATGATGGACAGGTACTTCTCGCGCAGTTCCTCTACGTTGGGGTACAGCATTTCCGGGATGAAAGCCCCACCAAATTGGCCATAATAGCCGCGTTCATTTACTCCGTATTCCATTCCTCTTTTGTATTAATCAGGAAGCTTAGCACATGACTTTCGCTCCCGTAACATCTTATAAAATAATGACTATGCTTTCACTCCTGCAATAAACTCTTTTAACCGGTTAATGTCCTTCAAGCCCGGCTGGATCTCGAATTTGCTGTTCAGATCCAGGCCGTGCAGTTTCGGCAAATCCAGCGCTTTGATCTCTTCAATGTGCTCCAGGTCAATGCCGCCACTCAGGAAGAAAGGCACGTCCAGGTGGTAGTTTTGCAGCAGGTCCCAGTTGAACCGCACACCGTTGCCGCCGGGGCTGGCACCGCTGGCATCAAAGAGAAAATAGTCGCAGGTGCCGGCGTAGGGCTCCAGTTGCCCGAAATCAAAATCAGCACCCACCCGAAAGGCTTTCATCACGAAAAGGCCGGCGTCCCGGAGTTCATGGCAGACCTGCGGCGATTCGTGGCCGTGCAACTGCACCATGTCCAGCCCCAGCTCCGTCATTTTTTGCAAAATGCCCCCAGGTTCCTCATCCACAAACACGCCCACCTTTTTGGTCTCCTTTGGAAAAACCGAGGCGAATACGGCCCACTGGGTATTAATGTAGCGCGGCGACTTTTCATAGAAGATAAACCCCACGTAATCTGGCCGGAGCACCATGAGTTCCTGGATGTTCTCACTGTACTTCATGCCGCAGACTTTTATCTTCAGGTTGTGATCTGGCATGCTGACTTTTGTTGTTTTGTTTGTCTTTGATACTGTGCCTCTGTGATTACCTTTCCCTTCTATACCGAACCGTTTCAGGCTTCTTTTCCTAAAAACGGGCCTAAAACGGAGCATCAGGACAAGCTGGACACTTTTATAAGCTGCTTACCCGTTAAACGTTAGCTGGCTTACCACGTGCAGTTTCTTTAACTCTTCCACAAAGGCAGCGCAGGCTTTCTCGGGGCGGCTCTGGCGCATGAAGGTCTCTCCCATCAGGAAACCCTCGTAGCCGTACTGCCGCAATTCCATCACGCTACTGGCCTCGCTCAGGCCGCTTTCAGACACCTTCACAAACTCGTTGGGGATGTGCTGGGCCAGGTCAAAGGACGTCTGCAGGCTCACGGAGAAATCATGCAGGTTGCGGTTGTTCACGCCCACCAGATCCACATGCGGAGTGATGGTGCGCTCCAGTTCCTCGCGATTATGCACTTCCAGCAGCACCTCCAAACCCAATGAATGGGCGAACTCCGCCAGTTGGTTTACCTCCTCTTTGGTCAACACCGCCGCGATGAGCAGAATAGCATCGGCCCCGATGGATTTGGCCTCCAGGATCTGGTACTCCTCTACCACGAAATCTTTGCGCAGGATGGGGCAAAAATTAAATTTGCGGGCCGTGGTGAGGTCTTCGTTCTTGCCCCCAAAGAAGTTGCTATCAGTGAGGATGGACAAGGCCGAGGCGCCCGCCTGCATGTACCCGATGGAGGTGCGTTCTACCGGCGCGTAGGCGTTGATGGTTCCTTTGGAAGGCGATTTGCGCTTGAACTCGGCAATGATCCCGCTCAGGTCCGGGCGTTGTACGTACTTGCGGAGCGATACCGGCTGCGAGGGGAAATAAATGCTGCGTTCCAGCAGCGCCGTAGGTACCAGGCTTTTGCGATCTGCCACTTCCTGCCGCTTATGGGCGATGATTTTGTCAAGGATGGTCAAGGACATATAAGGTGTTAAGCTAAAAGCGTCTGTAATGTTTTAAGGGCCTGCCCATTGTTGAGCGACTGACGGGCCTTTTGGATGGATTCGGGCAGCGTCAAGCGCTCATCGGCGCAGAAAATGCCCAGTCCGGCGTTGGCTACCACGGCGTCTTGCTGGGCCTGGGTGCCGCGGCCTTCCAGCACGTTCATGAAAATCGCCGCCGATTCTTCAATGGAATTGCCGCCGGCCAGGTCGCTTTCCTGGTAAGTAGGAAGCCCAAGGTCTGAAGGCTGCAGGATCTGCTCGCCCTGCGGCGTCACCATCTTGAAAGGCCCCGTGAGCGATACCTCATCATAACCATCCAGGGCGTGCAGCAGCACAAAGCGTTTGCCAGTTTGTTGGTAAAGGTACGTGTAGAGGCGCAACAATTCCAGGCTGAACACTCCCACCATCTGGAAATGCGGCTTGGCCGGGTTGATCATAGGCCCCAGCATGTTGAAGAAGGTCTTTACGCCCAGTTCTTTTCTGATGGGGGCAACTTCCTTCATGGCCGGGTGAAAGAGCGGCGCGTGCAGAAAGCAGATGTTAGCGGCCTCCAGTTTGGTGCGCAAGGCCGTGCTGTCATTGGTGAAGTTGTAGCCCAGGTGCGCCATCACATTGGAGGAGCCGCAGATAGACGACACGCCGGTGTTGCCGTGTTTGGCTACTTTGTACCCAGCACCGGCCACCACAAAAGAAGCCAGCGTGGAGATGTTGAAGGTGTCTTTTCCGTCTCCGCCGGTGCCGCAGAGGTCAATGACCTGATCGGTACCCAGTTCGGGGAGCAGGCAGAGTTCCAGCATAGCCTCCCGGAAACCCTCCAGCTCGTGCACCGTGATGTTGCGCATGAGGTACACGGTCATGAACGCGGCCATCTGGCTGCTGTTGTACTGGCCCCGCCCGATGTTGAGCAGAACCTGTTTCGCGGTTTCCTTGGAGAGCGCTTTGTGGTCAATCAGTTGCTGCAGTACCTGTTTCATAGGGCAAGGGAAGCAGCAAAGGAAGTCCATTGATTTACGTGCTTGGTAGGGTTCTGCAACCAGTTCTGCAGCATCTCCCGGCCAAAATCCGTCAGGATGGACTCTGGGTGGAACTGCACGCCGCACACATCGTACTTGCTGTGGCGCAGGGCCAGCACCTCGCCGGTCTCGTCAACGGCTGTGATTTTCAACTCTGTGGGTACAGACTCAGGCACCACGGTCCAGGAATGGTAGCGGGCCACGTTGAAGGTGGATGGTAACTCCTTAAACATGGGCTCTTGGTTGTTCACCACACGTAAGGTGGAAGAAACGCCATGGAACACTTCCTTCAGATTAGACAACTCCGCCCCGAAAGCCTCCGCGATGGCTTGGTGGCCCAGGCAAACGCCCATGATGCGCTTGGTGGGCGCGTATTTCTTCAGAAGCGCCGGCATGATGCCCGCCTCGTGGGGAACACCCGGCCCCGGTGAGAGCAGAATCACATCGTATTTCTCCACCTCTTCCAGACTGATCTGGTCATTGCGGTGTACTTCCAATTGGTTTCCGTAGCCCAGCTCGCGCAGCAGTTGCACCAGATTGTAGGTGAAGGAATCGTAGTTATCTAAGACAAGGATTTTCATGGTACTAAAGGGTATTTGTCGTCTGTCTGATATGGATCTTCTCTTCGTTCTAAGCCTGTTTTTGGAAAAACGGCCTTAAAACGGATTTCTATCTTTTAAATGCTGGCGGCTTTCTCCAGGGCTTTGCGCAGGGCGGCCAGTTTGTGGTGCACCTCGTTCAATTCGCTGCGGGTGTCAGATTTGGCCACTACCCCGGCCCCTGCCTGGAAATGCAACTTGTTCTGCACGCTCAGGAAAGACCGGATCATGATGGCATGGTTGAAATCGCCCCCAAAACCCAGGTACCCGATGCATCCGCCGTAATAACCCCGGCCGGTGGGCTCAAGTTCATCAATCAGGGTCAAAGCGCGGTGTTTGGGGGCTCCGGATAAGGTCCCGGCCGGGAAAGTATCTGCCACCATCTGCACCGAGCCGTGCGCCTGCGGCAGGCTGGCCGTCACTTTGGACACCAGGTGGATCACGTGGGAGTAGTACTGCACCTCTTTGAAAACCTCCACTTTCACGTTGTCGCCGTGGCGGCTGAGGTCGTTACGGGCCAGGTCTACCAGCATCACGTGCTCTGAGTTCTCCTTGGGGTCGTCGTAGAGTTTCTGGGCCAGCTCCGCATCGGCGGCATCGTTGCCGGTGCGTTTGAACGTGCCTGCGATGGGGTAAATGGTGGCCACGTCGTTCTTGATGGTGAGCTGCGCCTCGGGTGAGGACCCGAAGATCTTGAAGTTGCCGTAATCAAAATAGAAAAGGTACGGTGATGGGTTGATGGAGCGCAGGGCGCGGTACACGTTGAACTCATCGCCCTGGAAAGATTGAGAGAACCTTCTGGAGAGCACAATCTGGAACACGTTGCCCAGGTGGCAGTGGCGCTTGCCCTCCTCAATCACGCGCAGGAATTCCTCATCAGTTTGGTTTGTGCTTTCCTCTCCGGAGAGGGAAAAGTGAAACATAGGGAAGTTCTTGTTCCGGATGTGGGTCTCCAACTCATCCAGCCCATCGTTTTGGGGCTCATTTCCAAAAAAGTGCTCAAAAATGTACAGTTCGTTTTTGAAATGGTCAATGGCGATGACGAAGCGGAAGGCCTGGTACAGGATCTCGGGCAACTCAGGGTGGGCAGTCTCTTTCTGGCGCAGGTCCAGGGTCTCATAGTACTGCACCGCCTCAAACGACATATACCCAAACAACCCGTTCTGGATAAACCCGAAAGGCCCGGCCTCGGTCTTGAAGGACTCGCAGTAGTTCTGCAGAAGTCCTACCGCATCGCGCTTATTAGCCAGCACCTCCTCCTCTACCGTGCCGTCTGGGTAAGAGCGGCGCAGCACGTTGTCCTTGAGTCTGAACTCCGCGATGGGCTCGCAGCAGATGTAGGTGAAGCTATTCTCGTGGCCGTGGTAGTCAGAGCTTTCCAGCAAAAGGCAGTTGCGGTACTTGTCGCGTAGTTGCAGGTAAATGCCCACCGGGGTCACGGTGTCGGCGAGGAGTTGGCGGTATTGCGTTTGTAGGGTGTACGTTTTCATAAAAAGTATAAAAAAAGGCTTGCCGTTTAAGTTGAACAGCAAGCCTTTTATAGTATGGGCTAGTTTAGTTTAGGCAATAACCTGCTGTTCACGAATCTCTCGATTGTGCCACCACCAAATCATTTCGCTAAAAATCACTTTTTTCATTTCTGCTCTTTCTTGTATTTCTGAACGGTTATAAAACACCAAAGGCCCGGGTGAATCCGAGCCTTTCATTTATTGCATCTCTGCACAGCAAGCGGTTCACCCATCAGTCTTGACGTGTGTGCCACCAGGCTTTGTGAGAGAATTGCGTCTTGTTCATGATGCAAATGTAGGAGCCAGGAAATCATTTGCAAGAAAACAGGTAAAAAAAGATGCAATTTTCCCTGGGGCGGCAAAATGAGCGCGGTTTGCGTACTTTTAACCCGTGTTAACCAGATCAACCTTCTTCCCTTCCTTCTTTTTTTTGCTTCTGGCCTGGCTGAGTTTTTCTCCCTCAAAGGCCTGGGCGCAGTCTACCTACATCTATGAAACCGGGGAACCGCAGGACACAGCCAACCAGTTCAGCCGCCGCCTGCCCTGGCTCGCGGCCGGAGGTGCCACGGCCTACATTGGGGGGCTAGCGCTCTTGAATAAGGCCTGGTATCAGGAGAATGACCGAACCTCCTTCCATTGGTTCAATGATGCCCACGAATGGAAACAGCTGGACAAAGCCGGCCATCTCTGGGGAGCCTTCCATGAAAGTCGACTGGGTGTTGATCTGTTGCGAAAAGCAGGTGTGCCTGAGAAAAAAGCCATCTGGTACGGCGGTGCCCTGGGTTTTGTGCTGCAAACCCCTATTGAATACTTTGACGGCCGCTCACCCGAGTACGGCGCCTCCATCTCTGATATTGCCGCCAACGCTGCCGGGTCCCTACTGGTCATCGGGCAGCAACTGGCTTGGGGCGAGAACCGGATTATACCCAAATACTCTTTTCACCGCACCCGCTATGCCGCCCTGCGCCCCAACGTGCTGGGCAAAGGCCTATCTGAGGAATTCCTGAAAGACTACAACGGCCATACGTACTGGCTTACCGTGGACATCGCCAAGTTCCTGCCTCAGGAAAGCCGCTTTCCTAAATGGCTGAGCCCCGCTATTGGTTATGGCGCTGAGGAAATGGTCTTTAATGATGCAGATGCCAACCGCGCCATCGGCCTGGCAGCGTACCGGCAGTATTACCTGAGCGTGGATCTTAACTGGCAGGCCATTCCCACCCGCAGCAGGTTTCTGAGAAGTGCCTTTTATGTACTGTCCATATTCAAATTCCCGGCTCCGGCGCTGGAGTACAACAGAAGACAAGGCTTCAAAGCGCATGCCCTTTATTTTTAGGGTTAATTATTAAAAAGGCCGTTTAAACATTCGTTCTCTATAACCACCTACCGCAAGTTTGAACATAGTGGTAACTTGTAGTATATATAAAGGCAAGTTTTCAACTTGAGCCAGTTGCAAACTGGTTTTAGGACAACCACAAGTTACGCTTCGCTAAACTTGCGGTAGGACAAAGGTTGGTCATGTAATTACCTCCGCCACCGGAAAAGACATCAGGAAATCACTTAATCTTACTGTGGCCAAAGGCTTAAGCAGGTGTACAGGCGGGAAAAAACGGGCATCGCTGTTGATCTTGACCGTGGAGGCAAAACGGGCGTTCCCGTGGGTTTCTGGTTTGGTAAGTAATAGTAGGTTCTGCTTTTGCTGCACAATCCGGTTCCAGGGGAAAAGCTTGGTGGTGAATGGAAACCTGGGCCCCCAGGGCTTCACCTGCGCGGTAAAGAACGGCTGGTTTCCGGTGCTTACCTCCACGGTTCTGGTGCCTTCCTTGAAGTTGAGGAAACTAAAATCTGCCACTTCCTTGGGAATGCCCCAGTTCGCGAGGCCGCTAAAGGCACTGGCCTCGGTGGAGACGTATATCTTGGAAACCGAGAAAGTCAACTTGCCTCCCAGCTTGAAGATGGCCGGCAGATACAGCAGCTCCTGGTAAGGCCCTACCCCTGAGGTCTCGTAGTCCATCAGCATCACGGCACCCAGGCGGCTGTGGTAGGCCTCACTTTGGTAATCGGCCAAGAAACCATGTTGCAGGTTGAAGTCTTTTGGGATGGAGTACAGCCAGACCACGCCGTTGCCGGTCAATTCCCAGGGAGCAGGAACAAGGATTGAAGGTGGCTGCATAGGTTGGTTTGCTGGTCCACCCTTTTCAACGGTTTCCCATTACCACAGTTGCCGAGGCTATGTAAGGAAGCCCTGTTGGCCAAAATTCAATCTGGGAAAAAATGAAGGCTAAAAACTGCCTCTGCCCATGGTAGAACTCTTCCGGCCGTGCCCGCTTCCTTTTGCGTATCTTTGCAAAAGGCCTTTGCTTTAGGCCTGTTTTTCAAAAATCAGATCATAAACGACATGAATATAGGAGACCGCGTGCGCCTCATGCACGGCAAGGAACAAGGGGTGATTACCCGTTTCCTGGACAACAACCTGGTAGAGGTAGCCATCGATAACGATTTCACCATTCCTGTGATGCGCCGTGAGGTGGTGGTGATTGCCCCCGAAGAGGACCAGATGTTCCGGAACGCCCCGTCGCCGGAGCCGGCGAAGAAAAAAGAAGCACCCGTGTTGCCTTCCACGGCGGTGGCCGGCATTTACGTGGCTTTGGTCCACCAGACGCCCGAGCTGCTGGCGGTGCACATCGTGAACAACTCTGAGTTTGACCTGCTCTTCACCTACGGCGAGGAAACCGAGAAGGGCTACCGCGCCCAAAACAACGACAAGCTTACGCCCAAGAAAACAAAACCCGTAGCACACCTGCACCTCAACGATTTTGAGCGCTGGCCCGATCTGGTGGTGCAGTACCTGCAGCATAAAACCGGCGGCAATACCTTGCTGGAGCCAGTAACCCGTAAACTCAAATTCAAAGCCTCGTCTTTCTACAAAAGCAAGAAAACCGCCCCGGTACTACAGAAGGAGGGCTATGTGTTTCAATTAGATTCCAAGCCGGCACTCATCAACCCAGACCAGATTCAGGAGCAGCTGATAGAATCGGCGGCGGGGCCCGAGAACAACAAGGTAGCCGTTCCTAACCACGAAGTGGATCTGCACATTGAGAAACTGCTGCCCAACCAGGATCCCAAACAGATGAGTAACTCAGAGATCCTGCGCCACCAGGTTACCGTCTTCCAGGACAACCTGGACCGGGCTATTGCGGCTAACATGCACGAGATCATCTTCATCCATGGCACCGGCAACGGCGTGCTCAAAAAAGAAATCCAGAAGGTCCTGAGCCGCAACCCACACATCAAGTTCTACGAAGACGCCCGCAAGGAGAAATTCGGGTACGGTGCCACACGGGTGCAGTTGAAGTAAGGTTCTATCCTACCAGGCTCGTCTATTTGACTAATTTTGGTATTGCACGCATATCGTCCCCCTTTGAAGGGGGTTGGGGGATGATAAGGCGGTTTGATGACCCGTTTATCTTTAGCGACCCGTTTGCCCGCCTCTCTTGTGAAGGGCAACCACAAGGGAATGCCCCTAAATGGAAATGCGAGAAACCAGCACGAGTTATCATCCCCCTACCCCCTTCAAAGGTGGACGGAATGCGTGCACAGCAAAATCTATATAATCAACCCTTTGGTGTTTAAAGCCTTTTTTTGGAAAAAGGGGCTTTAAACACCTATTCCTTTTTAATCAGCTTCCCAGTCGTATCAAGGTTTAGCCGGGTGGTCCAGTTCTGAGACGTGCAGGTTGCGGAGGAGGGAGAATTTCTTGTATTGGTGTTCCTGCATCCGCTTGAGGATGTCGTCCAGCACGGCTACAGATTTTAAGATAAACGGACCTTTGTTGAGCATGATGCAGTCGGCACGCTGGGCCATGGCGGCATCGGTGATCTCGGCGCGGGACGGACGGCCTTTCTTGGTGAGTTTCTCCAGGACCTGCGTGGCCCAAACTACGGGCAGGTGGGCCGCTTCGGTAATCCAGAGGATCTCCTCCTGTACCTCGGCCAGGCGTTTCCAGCCCAGTTCAACTGCCAGATCTCCCCTGGCAATCATGATGCCGGCCGGATGTTTCTGCATCAAGGTAAGCAGCAGCAGGGGCAGCTTTTTAAAGGCCGCCTTGGTCTCTATCTTAAGCATGATCCCGATGTGACCGGCGTTAAGGTTTTGGAGTTCCTGCTGCAGTTCCTCCACCATGCCGGGGTTGCTCACAAAGGAAAGGTTCACCACATCGGCGTGCTTGACCACAAAGGCCAGGTCCTCGCGGTCTTTCTCGGTGAGTTTGTGTAGTTGCAGGTCACTTTCAGGAAGGTTGATGCCTTTGTCGGGTCGCAATTTGCTACCTTCCTCATCGGCGGCAGTGATCTCCACCAACAGCTCATCGGGGGTTACTTTTTTGATGATGCCCTCTATTTCTCCGTCATCAAACATGATGGGCTCACCTTTCTTAACCCGGCTGAACACCTCGGGCAAGGTGCAGGAGATGTGCGCCGCCGCAATTTGATTTCCTTCCTTGTCATAGCGGGCGGGCTCGCCGGGAATGTTCTCACGGTGCAAAATCAACTCCTGCCCTGTTTTCAGGGTGAGCGGGAAAATGACCGGCGGCAGGGCCTCCAGCTTTTCCTTGAGCTCCTTCCCTTTTTCCAGCGCCAGCCTTAGGTCCGTGCCTTGGCTTAGGTACGCCGACTGACGCAGATGCACCAATGCCCCACCGCCTTTCATTTCTGCGACGGTAAAGGTTCGTTTCCGGCGGCGGGTGTCTTTGAAGGTGATCTTACCTCCAACTTTCAGGTGCGCGAGCCATTCTACCGATACCCGCAGGGTTTTGTCTATCCTTCCCGGTGCCGGTACTCCCGGGGGCGCCAGCCACACCGTTGCCGGCGCGGAAATCTGCCCCAGTTCATCAATTTTGGGGTGTATGCCCACTACCTTAGGTCCGGGTTTAAGAGAGCCGGTACGCAGTTTGGGTCCCATTAGGTCGAAGAGAATAATGCAACGGCGGCCCACCTCCTGCTCGGCTTTCCTTATTTGCTCCACCATTTTCTCCCAGACTGTGGTATCATCATGGGCACAATTGATGCGGGCGCAATTCATGCCGGCCTTGAGCAGGTCCCGCACCAACGGGTAATCATCTGCCATATCGGCGGCGAAGGTGATCATGATACGGCTTTCCCGGTTGGGTGAGGGCTCCCCCAGCAAATCGGTGATGTGCGAGGGCAGTTCTGAAGGAATGGAGGCGAAAGGCACCACATCAGGCGATGTATTGGTAAGGTGGGACAAAAATAAGCGTAATTGGTTCCTGACGGCAATAAGGGTGGCTTGCACGTGGCTTTCGGCGCGGCCCAGGGAAGAAAGGCCCAGGCGGGACAACTGCCCCTGCAGCTCCCGGATGTCATGTTTGCGTAAGGCCAGGTAGTGCAGGAGGTTCCTGCTACTTTCTTTGTACGACGGGTGCACCTTGTTCACCACCGGTCCGAATTCCTCTTCCAGCGCAGTAGCCTCCTGCAGCAGTTCCTCCACCTTTTTCAGCAAGCCTTTGATTGATTTTTCAGAAATAGTGTTCATGGCAGCAACCCTTTATCCTCCTCTCTTTACGTTTAGCACCGGTGGGCAAGCAATGCCAGGGCTAAATTTTTTGCCTAAATCTTCTAAGCGGATAGTTTTGATCCTTTTTCCTAAAACCAGTCTTAAAACAGGAACTCTGTCCTATACCGCTAAGCAAGTATTGCAGGATGGAATATCAGTAATGGCCCTTTAGACACGATTTCACGAAAACAGCCGGTAAACAGAGGCTGGGTTTACGGGCAAATCCGGTCCAAAAGACCTACCTTTGTAAAAAATCGGTGAGCCGGCTTATCGCTGCGCCTTCGGGCGGAGAGGAAAGTCCGGGCAACGCAGAGCATCCTGCTTCCTAACGGGAAGGCACTTGGCGGGAGACGGCCAGGTGACAGCCAGTGCCACAGAAAAGTACCGCCACCGATTAATCAGGAATGGGGGAGTTAAGAATTAGGAGTCATTCTTAATATTAAATTCTTAATTCTTAATTAAAAGGTGGTAAGGGTGAAAAGGTGCGGTAAGAGCGCACCAGCGGCTAGGTGACTAGTCCGGCTGGGTAAACCTCAGGAGTTGAAAGACCAAATAGGCTGACAGCGCCTTGTCTTAGGGCAAGGCTAAGGGCTGCTCGTCCGATGTCAGCGGGTAGGTTGATGGAGCCCCTTCGTGAGGACGGGCCTAGATAAATGATAAGCCATTTGCCCCAGGGCAGAGGACAAAACCCGGCTTACAGGCTCACTGATTTTTTTTATTTTTCTCTTTCCTCCTTTCTTCAAGTTTCAGGCATACTTCTGCACGCGAAATTTCGTACCCCAGGTAAGGCAACAACAAGACAGAACCTACGCGTATAAACGGGCAGTCTTCTTTTCCAGGGCTGGTAGCAGTGTTGCAACGGCCCTCCAGATTGCTGTTTAACTCAATTTTGCTTCTGTGTATGCTTTTAGAAAAGAGAATCCCCTTATCATACATCTACAATAAGATCAAAACTGACTTATTGATCATCATCTTGATTGGGGTTTGCGCGCACTTTCTCTCCTCTGCTTTTGTAGATAATATTCCTGAGATGCCCAGCAATATTCCGGCATTCCTGGGAACCGCTATTACAGTCTTATTATCCTTTAAAATAAGCCAGTCCTATGACCGGTGGTGGGAAGCCAGAAAAGTGTGGGGCGCCATTGTGAATGATTCAAGAAGCTTTGTGATTCAGTTGCAAACCTATATTCCAAACGCTTTTTCCCCCATTATTACCACCCTGGCTTACCGCCAGATTGCCTGGTGTTATTCTTTGGGACAGTCGCTAAGAGGCCTTGACCCGCTGGAAGGCACACAGCATCTTTTAACGGAAAATGACCTTAACCAAATAACTCCGCACAAAAATAAACCCCTGGCACTTGTTCAGTTGAACGCGCTAGACATTAAACAACTGCAGGCTACCAATGAAATAGATACTTTCAGACAAGTACAGCTTGATTCCACCTTGGTAAGGCTGGTAGATTCCATGGGGAAAGCCGAAAGAATCAACAGCACGGTATTCCCTAAAACTTACCGGTTATTTCTGCATTTAGCCATCTACCTTTTCGTGATTACGCTTTCTATTTCATTAAGGGAAATTGCGCTTATTTACGAGTTGCCCCTGCTGGTAATCCTTTCTTCTATTTTCCTATTACTGGAGAAAACTGCTTACCATTTACAGGACCCGTTCCGCAATAGGCCCAGTGATACTTCCGTAACGGCCATAGCCAGAACCATCGAAATCAATATACGGCAATTACTGGGCGAAAAGGACATTCCGGCCCCAATACAACCGCACGGATTTTACCTTTTGTAGCCCTTATTATTTTGACAAATGGCTACATTTCTTACTCAAACAAAGGAGAAATAAAAAGAAGAGCCAGCAGACCGGAACCATGAGTAAATTTTGACCAGATTTTCTTCTTTGGGGCATAAATCATAAAAACAGCCATAAAACCCTCTGTCTGTCATAATTTTGCCTTCTGAACGTTGACCATAGAAACCCAGGCACACCTCGGCATTTCTTTTGCAGGTGACCTGGAAGAGAGAAGCGCATTATAGATGAAGAAAAGAATTATTCTCCTGGGCCTGGCACTGGGGTTATTGGGCGGTACTCCCCTCTTTGCCCAAGCCAACTGGGAACTGCAGAAAAACGAGGATGGCATTGAAGTGTACACCCGTCAGGTACCGGATAACAACTTTAAAGAAATAAGGGTAGTATGCGAAGTGCCCGGAACGGCGGCCCAACTGGTAAGTTTGCTCAAAGATGTGGAGCACCATTCAGATTGGGTATACCTGAACCGGAAGACCGCCCTGTTGAAACGCAAAAGCGAGAACCGACTGGTCTACTACACTGAGGCCGACATGCCCTGGCCGCTTACCGACCGTGACATGGTGGTGGAAGCGGCCTTCTCCCCGGTCAAAAACAACCAGGCCCACGTGGAGGTGAAAAGCGTCAATGACTTCCTGCCTAAAAAGAAAGAATTCATCCGGATTCCTTCTTCCCTGGCGGTGTGGGAGATTACTCCGGGCAGCAATGGTCATATTAAGGTGAACTATACCTTTAAGGTAAATCCCGGCGGCTCTGTGCCGGCCTGGCTTGTGAATACCACCGTAGCCATTGGCCCGCTTAAAACTTTCCAGAGGCTCAGGAAGACTTTGGCCCAAAGAGCGCTGGCGCAGAAAAATTAACCTTTTGGAAAGGAAGTTATTTCAAGCCTGTTTTTGAGAAATGAAGCTTAAAAGGAGTTTTGGGCTAAGAAACTACTAACGACTGTTTGCTTATACCGTTAATTTCTCAAACTAACAAGCGTTTTTGTGAAAGTTTTTAATCTTTTTCACCAAAATATTTGGAAGTGATTAGAGGAGGCTGTATGTTTGAGCATCCTTACAGCAAGACAATGATTCAGCGCAATTCTTACTTTTACGGTTTTTACTTTTTTGGACCTCAGCCGGGGCTCAACAGGTAAGACTTTGCGTTAAGATACAATAAGAAAAACCTCAGAGCCCCGCCTAAAGCGGGGCTTTTTTCATTATGAACAGAGCCATAAAAATCGCCATCCAAGGAGGCCCCTCCTCTTTCCACGAAACCGCCGCCAAGCAGCTTTTCCCGGCGGCCCACCTCCACATGGTTTCCTGCGCCTCCTTCCCGGAGTTATGCGAAACCCTGGAATCTGGTTTGGTGGATTTTGCCGTGATGGCCGTGCAGAACTCCCTGGCGGGTCCGCTGTTGCCCAACTACGGCATGATGGACCAGTATGGCCTTTCTGTGCTGGCAGAACGTTGGCTTCTGTTAGATCAAACCCTGATGGCGTTGCCGGGCCAGAAACTGGAAGATATCCAGGAGATCTGGTCCCACCCCATCGCCCTGCTGCAGTGCTGCGACTACATCAACAGCCTGGCTGGCATCAAAACAAAAGAAACCTCTGACACCGCCGACACAGCCCGCATTTTGCAGGAAGGCAAAATCACCGGGGTGGCTGCCATTGCCAGCCGCAAAGCCGCCGAGTTGTACGGCCTGGAGGTACTACACCAAAACGTAGCCAATGACGTGGAGAACTACACCCGCTTTGTGGTGCTCTCCCGCGAGAAATCTACGGCTGAAGGAAACAAAGCCACCGTGATCCTGTCGGCGGCCGAGGTAAAAGCATCCATGGACACTATCCTGGAAAAAGTGGAAAACGGCCTGGAACTAACCATGCTGCAGCCGCTTCCTTTAGAGAACCCTGGTCAACGGGAGCATTGGGTTCTGGAACTGGAGGGCCAACTGTCCCAAGAAATCTCTCAGGCCCTGGAAGCGCTTACTGTGGTAGCTCCCAACCTGAACGTGATTGGCCAATATCCGAAGGCTGAGGCGCCGCTTCCGCAGGACCGTTTAGCAGGCTGTCTTTCTCCTATTGTAAAGGCCCAAATCGAATTAGTATGATTATCTCCAGCGCCAACCGACTACAGCATGTGCAGGAGTACTACTTCTCGCGCAAACTGGCCGAAGTACGGGCTCTTAACGCCCAGGGCCGCAACATCATCAACCTGGGCATCGGCGACCCAGACATGGCTCCTTCTGAGGACACCATTCAGGCGCTGGTAGAAACCAGCCACAAGCCCGGCGTGCATGGCTACCAGCCTTACAACTCCATCGCACCGCTTCGGCAGGCCATTGCGGGCTGGTACGGGCGCACTTACAACGTGGACCTGGACCCTGAGACGGAAGTGTTGCCGCTTATGGGCTCCAAAGAAGGGATTTTCCACGTGTCCATGGCGTTCCTGAACCCCGGCGACAAAGTGCTGGTGCCTAATCCTGGTTATCCGGCCTATGCCGCGGCCGCCAAACTGGTAGGTGCTGAACCAGTCTTCTATTCTTTAAAGGAAGAGAACGGCTGGCTCCCCCAGGAAGAGGAACTGGAGCAGTTGCTGGCCGGAGGAGACATCAACCTCATGTGGGTGAATTATCCGCACATGCCCACCGGCGCCGAGGCTACCGCCGAGGTTCTGGAGAACCTGGTGCAACTGGCCCTCAAACACAGATTCCTGCTGGCCAACGACAACCCCTACAGCCTGGTGCTGCCCAATGAAAAGCCATTAAGCTTGTTGTCTTTGCCCAACGCCAAAGAATGCTGCCTGGAGTTCAACTCCCTGAGCAAATCGCATAACATGGCTGGTTGGCGCGTAGGCATGGTGCTGGGCCGCCAGGACTATCTCCAGTGCGTGCTGCGCGTGAAAAGCAACCTTGACTCCGGCATGTTTCTGCCGGTCCAGCACGCTGCCATCCAGGCATTGTCTAACCCAGATGCCTGGCACGAAGCCCGCAACGCGGTGTATGCCCAGCGCCGGCAGAAAGTTTATGAACTGTTGGAACTCCTGGGGTGTTCCTACGAGAAAAATGCGGTAGGCATGTTTGTCTGGGCCCGGGTACCCGACCAAGTGATCAACGTGGAAGCCTTTTTAGACGAAATACTCTACGAAGCCGGGGTCTTTCTTACCCCGGGAAAAATATTCGGGACGCAGGGTGAGCGTTATCTCAGGATTTCCCTCTGCCTCCCCGAAACCAAGATTGAAGAAGCAACAAACAGAATTTCAAAACACTTAACCTCGGCCAAAACCGAAATCTCCTTATGAGTACGAAGCACCTAAACCTGTCGCCTAAAACCATCTTCAAACGGGCCGATGGACAACCCTTGATTATTGCCGGTCCTTGCAGCGCCGAAAGCGAAGAGCAGATGTTGGCCACCGCCCGCGGTTTGCAGGTCGTGCCGGAAGTAACCATTTTCCGCGCCGGCATCTGGAAACCGCGTACCCGTCCGGGAGCTTTTGAGGGAATTGGCAAAGTAGGTTTGAAATGGCTGAAGACCGTGAAGGAAGAAACCGGCCTTCTGACTGCCTGCGAGGTAGCCACCGCTGAGCACGTGAACGATGCCCTGAAACAAGGCGTGGATGTGCTGTGGGTAGGTGCCCGTACCACGGTGAACCCTTTCTCAGTACAGGAGATTGCCGATGCGCTGGAAGGCGTGGACGTGCCGGTACTGGTGAAAAACCCGGTAAACCCAGACCTACAGTTGTGGTTGGGTGCCCTGGAGCGCCTGAACCGGGCCGGCATCACAGATCTGGCGGCTATTCACCGGGGCTTCTCGGCCTTTGATAGCCGTCCGTACCGCAACCACCCCAAGTGGAACATGGCCTACGAGTTCAAGAAACTACTGCCTGAGATTCCTTTGATCTGCGACCCAAGCCACATTGCCGGTAAGCGTTCCTTGCTCCAGCAAATCAGCCAGGAGGCCCTTAACCTGCAGGTAGACGGCCTCATGATTGAAACCCACTGCAACCCAGACGTGGCCCTGAGCGATGCCGCCCAGCAGGTAACCCCTGAAGGTTTGAAAGACCTGTTGGCTTCCCTGGTAGTAGAGCGCGTGGTTTCTTCTGCCACCCAGAACGAGGAAGAACTGAGCGAACTCCGTAACCTTATTGACTACCTGGACAACGAGCTGATCAACGTACTTGCCCGCCGCTCGGCGGTAGCCAAGCAGATTGGTTTGCTCAAGAAAGAAAACAAGATGAACCTGCTGCAAACCGGCCGTTGGGAACAGGTGATGGAGCACCGCCTCAAGGCCGCTGCCCGCGAAGGCTTAGAAGAAGTATTTGTGAAAGCCATCTTCCAGGAAATCCACCAGCACTCCCTGCACGTGCAGGCCGCCTCTGAGCCCACCAAAGTTGTTTTATAAGAAGTGATTTAAAGCCGTTTTTCAGAAAAAGGCCTTAAAACCATAAACAGAAAACCCTGGCCTTTTCAGACCGGGGTTTTCTGTTTATGGGCTAAAAACGGAGATGGGGAGCAGACTTTATTGAAAATAGTCCAACCATCTACTGGGAAACAGGGCTTCCATCTGATATGTCCGCTATGGCTTACAGGTAACCCTAAAGGCATGGTCTGTAAACAAGAAAGACCCTGATGTAGAAATGTTGTAGTAGTCTCTTTACCCTGATGTAGTATTGTAGTAGGGCAATTTGAGCCTGAAAATCAGGAGAAGAGTACTTTTGGAAGTGAAGACGGCAATAAAAGGTGCCCTTATCCCCCATTCACTCCAAATTTCTACTGCATGATCCACCATTACTATGCCTTTCTTTTCAAAAGCAAATCCTTAAAGAAAACGATTGGTTCTTTGGGGTTGCTACTGGCCCTGTCTCCTTCAGGGCAGGCCCAAACTGTGGTCTGGGAAGAGAACTTTGACGGACCTACCATTAATACCAATAACTGGACTTTTGAGGTGGGAGACGGCTGCAACCGGAATCTCTGCGGCTGGGGCAACGCCGAGTTGCAGTATTACACAGACCGTCCGGAAAACGCGCGCATAGAAAACGGGAACCTGGTCATAGAAGCTCGCCGCGAAGCATTCCAGACCCGCCAGTTCACCTCGGCCCGCCTCAAAACCGAAGGCAAGGTGCAGTTCAAATACGGCACGGTGGAAGCCCGCATCAAAGTCCCCGATCTGCAGAACGGCCTTTGGCCCGCTCTCTGGACTTTAGGCACTGTGGGGGGCGTGTGGCCAGCCATCGGGGAGATAGATATTCTGGAGATGGGTATCAGGGAAGCGATTCAGGCTGGGCTCACCAACAGGCGCGTAGGGGCCGCTGTGCACTGGGAGCACAACAACAGCCAGGCAGATTACGGCACCCACTATGACACCCCGGCTAACTTGAACAACGATTACCACACCTACAAAATGGTCTGGACAAGCCAGTTCATCCGGATTTACGTGGACAACCATGAGTTCTTCGCCTTCAATACCGCCGGGGCCGCTGGCAGTGATTTGGAGGAATTCCACAACCCACATTTCCTGGTATTGAACCTGGCCGTGGGCGGCAATTACCCCGGCATTACCAATCCATCAGGCATCACGGCTCCTTTGCCGGCCAAGATGTACGTGGACTATATCAAACTATACCAGAACGCCGGGGATGACATCTCCACCGGTCAGGAACCCATCTCCGCCGCCGGCAATTACGGTATCTACACCGAGACCACGCAAACCTTATCCAAACTCAGCTACACGAACGACGCCAACCTCTACCTATGGGAAGGAACGCTCTCCCAAATCACTGTACCGGCACCCGTTTCCTTTGAGGGCACTGAGGTCATCGCCGTGAAGGAGACAGGAGGCAAAGGTTGGTACGGCTTCGGGATTGCGAACAAGCCCAAAAACCTATCGGCGTTTGCCGCCAACGGCTCACTAAGATTCCATATGAAAACCACTGCCCCCGGCACGCTCAAGGTGGGCATAAAGAGCGGCGAGGTGGAGAGTTGGGTGAACATCCCAGAGACCGGTGATCAATTCGGGTTGGTGCGCGACGGCAACTGGCACCAGGTTTCCATTCCATTGTCCAGGTTCATGACGGTAAGCGGCTTTAACCTCAACAACGTGAACCAATCGTTCATGGTGGCCTCCGTGACGCCTCCACCCGCCGGCGCCGAGTTATTCTTTGACAACATCTATTACAACCCCGGCCCCTTGGGCGTGAAAGAAGACGCCGAACTGAAAGCCAGCGTGCGCCTATACCCGAATCCTACCTCCAGTGAGCTCCGTTTCTCAGCTTCTAAAAACCTGGACGGCAACACCCTTGTGATCATGGACCTGGCCGGGCGCGAGGTGATGAAAACCAGGGTAAAAGGAAACAAAGTCAACGTACAGGCTTTACCGGCCGGACTCTACATGCTTACCCTGGAGCATAACGGCAAGGTCACTTATAAGCGATTCATCAAAAATTAAATACTGGAAATAAATAGAATCATAGGAAAAAAATAGGATTAGGTAAAAAGGAGGCTCCCTGTGGGAGTCTTCTTTTTTTATGCCCTTTCTATGTCTGTTTTCCAAAAATTGGCCTAAAAATGAATGTACCCTGCCTTGGCTTTGCCCTTCTCCTGGTGGTTGAACACGACGGATTTTGATGACTGGCCCTACCTTTTTGCCCGAAACAAAACCCCTACCCGCTCGTTCTAAATATTTCATCATAAGCCTTCAACAGTTGCAGGAAAAAGCGGAGAGATATGGAAAACAGTTGGCAAGAACATCACCAGGGTACCACTGCTACCCTGAGCACGCAGGAAAGCAAGACACCTGCCTACGATATAGCCCAGATCATGGGCGGCCTTTACGGCGAGGGAATCATCGGTCTTAAAGGCGCTTTCAGCCGGGAATGGGTGCAGCAACTGCACCAGGACGTTCTGGCGCTCTACGAAGATGCCCTCCAAAGACCTGGCGGGGCGGTGGGCCGAGGTCCCAAGCGGCACTACGTGGAGATCCACCCCGAAAACATCAGCGGCTTCATTGACCTGGTCACGCACCCTTGGGTAACCACCGTGTGCGAGGCCGTGCTGGGGCCAGATTACAAGATTGTGGAGATAGGGTTTGACGTGCCTAACCCCGGGGCGGTAAACCAACCCTGGCACCGCGACTTCCCCGCCCCCGAAGACACCATCATAGGTCGCCGCCTCAATTCCCTGGCATTTAACCTCACTACCGTGGATGTGTTTGAAGACATGGGTCCGTTTGAGATTGCGCCCGGTACCCAGTGGGACTTACCCGATGGCTTTGAGCACGGCATGTTCCCTCCCAAATCTCTGTATCCGCGCTACGAGGCCCGGGCCCAGCGTAAAATGCCGCAGATGGGCGACATCTCGGCCCGCTCAGCGCTCACCATTCACCGGGGCACCGGCAACGGATCAGACAAGGCCCGTCCGGCGCTGGTGCTGGGGGTAGACGCGCCCGGTGGCATCAACGCCGAGCGCCACGACCTGCAGGTTTCCAGGGCCTTTTTTGAAAAACTCCCGGAAAGCGTGCGCCAGCACCTCACCTACCGGTTGGTAGATACCTTAGAACCCATTGTGCAGGCCCACACCATTGAAGGGCTCATGATGGGCGAAGCCTAAGCGCATCATAAACATGAAATAACTAGTTCAAAAAGGTCATTGTTCTTTCACCAAAGGGCAATGACCTTTTTGCTTCCGGGCTAAAAATGTTAAGTTAAAACATGGTTTACCACATCTTAAATGGCGATGCGCTAACCGACCGCTTTAAGGCCATGGGTTTAAGCGGGCAGATGGTAGTAACCCGGGAATGCCTGGTGGAAGGTGACCTATCCGGTGACACCTTGCCGGAGTTTTTCAAAACCCGGGCGCGCTATCTCAGCGCTGCTTACCAGGCTCCTGAGGAGGAATACGCCACCGCCGTAGTAGCCGAAATGAACCGCTTGCTCTCCTCCCAAGACAACTCAGAATTCAACCTGTGGTTTGGCTATGACCTTTTCTGCCGGGCCAACCTATGGTTCATTTTGTCTTTGCTTTATGATTTGCCCGGAAGGAAAGAGGTAAATGTCGTCTACCCGGCCCATCTGGATGAACAGGAAGTATGGCAGGATTTCGGAGGGGCCACCGTCCAGGACTTGCTTTTTTGCTTTGAGCACCGGATAAAATTGGAAGAGGAAGTCCTCACCTTAAGCAAGGAACTGTGGACTGCTTTCAAACAGAATGATTTAGAAAAGCTTGGAAAACTTTCCGCTAAGTCCTCCCCAGCTTTCCCCTATCTGCGGGAAGTATGCCAGGCCCATTTAGACCGTTTTCCAAAAAGCGGAGAAGAGCCCAGGCCGGAGCGGACAATCAAGGAAATCATCCAAAGTTCAGACTCAGACTTCCCCTCCGTTTTCCGGGCGTTTTCAGAAAAAGAGGGCATTTACGGCTTCGGAGATTCGCAGGTGAAAAGGATTTATGATAAAGTGGTGCAAGCGGGCTGAATCAGGTTTAACCATCAAGTTAAATTCTGGACCTGTTTAGTAAGTAGAAACAGAATTGCTGTCTGAAAGGATAAATACGTCGTTACATTGTAACGTCGCTACAGGAGAATGTAGCGTCGTTACACCGTAACGACGTCATCCGTAAGGATGAAAGGGCGCTGCCTTCCCTTTAGCAAGGCCCCAAAAAATCGTCCGGTAGATATCCTGCCGGGCGATTTGCTTTTAACGATTTGAAGAATGCATAACTATCGTATAATCCGGATGCCGCCGCGGCCGGCCATTGGGTTCATGTGCTTGTTGAGGCTGTAGGTGAACTGTAGCATGAAGTAGCGGCCCAGGGAATTCAAAGTCTCGGTCTGCACGTAGTTGGGGCCGGTGGTCTGTGAGATGCCCAGGTTCTGGTCCAACATATTCACGGCTGTGAGGCGCAGTTCGCCGCTGTTGTTCTTGAGAAACTGCTTGGCTACAGAAGCGTTGAGCAGTGGAATATTCTGCCGGAAACCCAGTTGCGGGTTGTGGTACACCAGGTACTCCAGGGTGGAATTCAGGTGGAACTGCTTAGGTAGGTACACGTTGGTCTCGCCGGTGTAGGTCTGGTTCACAAAGCGCTGGTCCTGGCTGCCCTCAGAACTGTAATCAGTAGTTTGCAGGCTCAGGTCGGCGCGCAGGCTCAGGTCAAACTTCTGGTCCAGGCGGTACTCGTAGCGCAGGTTGCCCGAGAAGGTGCGGTTGTCCACGGTAGTGGGTATTTCGTCGATGAGGTTAAGGCCCTGCTGCTCCTGTACACTCACCCCCGCGTTGAGGCGGCTTTTAAGCTTGCGCAGCGGGTACCCCAGGCTCAGGTTCAGGTTAGACATGCGGCTGTATTTCACGTTCACCGGCTGCGTGGTGCGCACCAGGTTCTGGTCATACCGCACTGAATTGGTGATGGCATCGGTGGTGTAGTCCAGGAGCCCGAAGGCGAAGAAGCTGATCATGGAAGCGGGGTTGAACATACTGAAATTAACCCGCAGCTGGTGCTGGTAAGCCGGACGAAGCCCAGGGTTCCCCACGTACACGTTCAGCAGGTTGCTGCTGTCTGGCAACGGTTGCAGCTGGCGCACGCTGGGCTCCTGGATAGACGTTTCGTAATCTACTTCCACCCGGCGGTTGTTGCTGAACTCATAGTTGAAGCGCGCGGTGGGCAGCACGTTGGTGAAAGTCTTGCGCACCGGCATGTTCTCTTTCTGGCGCACGTAGCCAAACAACTCTGAGCGCTGGAACCCAGGCCCGATGGCAAGGCTGAAGGCATTGCGGTTAATGCGGAAATTGACTGCCGCCCGGTGGTACCGGAAATCGCTGTTGTAGAGGTTACTCTGGCTTTGGTTTAAAACCCGCTCCCCTTCCTGCAGGTCATACACCTGCTGGTCAGACTCGTTGTGGCTCTGGTTGAAAAGGTAAGAAGCTTCCAGGTAGCGGCGGTTACCCAGCGGCTCGGTGGCGTTCAAATTACCGCTGTAGCTATAGGTATTGGTTTCATTCACCCGGAACTGGTTTATTTCCTGCCGGGGCTGGCTGGCGTACTCGTTCACGCCGGTGAGACGATTCTCATTGTCAGCGTTGTTCAGCCTGGCTTGGGTGGTGAGCGAAAGCGTGCGGCCTTTTTTGGGGAATTTATGCCGCAGCAGCAGGCTGGCGTCCAGGTTCTGCCCCTCGCCGCTGGCGTTGCTTCTGCTGTCGCTGCGGTTCTGGAACTGCCCTTCCCCGGTTCTGGTCTCACTCAGAGAGTTGCCAAATGCCTTTGTCTGGTTCATGCCCAGGGAGGTGGTGAACTTCACTGAGTTGGCTGAATCTATTTTATGGTCAATAGCCAGGTTCAGACGATGGTTTGTGTGGGTATTTTCCTGGCTTCCGGTCTGGGTGAACTCCAGCGGACCAGTGGTGCGCACCTCGTCCCGGTCAATGGTACTGCGTACGTCATGGTTCAGGTGGTTGAAGAAGTAATTGCCGTTCACCTCGGTGTTCTTGCCCAAGGGTTGTGCAAAGTTGAGTCCGCCGCCGTAGGTGCGCATCAGGCCGTTCGTGCGGCCGCCGTTGTTCAGCGGAATCCCGGAGTTGCCGCCAATCTCAATCCTGAACCGCCCGCCAGAAACCATTTGCTGCATGCCGCCCGAGAAAGCCAGGTACTCGTCAATCCCGAAACCTTGAGTGTTCACGTTGTTGCCCATACCCAGCACCGAGAACTGCTTTCCTTTCTGGAACCGGTTCAGGTTATACTTGCTCTGGAAACGGCTCCTGGTGCCTACGCCCGCCATGGCATTCCCAAACATGCTGTTCTTGCGGTCTTCCTTCAGTTCTAAATTGATGGTTTTGGTGCGCTGCCCGTCGTCAATGCCGGAGAACTCAGATTGGTCAGATTTCTTGTCGTAGACCTGCACCTTGTTCACCGCATCGGCGGGCAGGTTCTTGGTGGCGATCTTAGGGTCGTTCCCGAAGAACTCTTTCCCGTCTACCGTCACACGTTTCACTTTCTCGCCCTGCACCGAGACAGAACCATCGGTCTCCACCTGCACCCCGGGCAGTTTCTTCAGGAGGTCCTCCACGGCCGCGTTTGGTTGCGTCTTGAAAGAGCCGGCGTTGAACTCCAGGGTATCTTTCTTGATGGTCACCGGGTCCTGCTCGCCTTTTACCAGCACCTCGCCCAGTTCATTGGTCGCTGGCTTCAGTTTAATGGTACCCACCTCCAATAGTCCTGCGGCTTCCGGGGTCTCAATGGTCTGGTAGAAAGGCTTGTAACTCACGAAGGAGATTTTAAGCAGGTAAGTGCCTTTGTTCACGTTTTTAAACTCAAAAGCGCCCTGGGCATCGGTGGAGGTAAAGGAAACGAGGGTGGAATCCTTGGGCTGCAAAAGCAGGACCGTGGTAGAAGGCAATGGGCTGTCTTTTTCGTCCAGGACTTTCCCTTTGATAGAAATCTTTTGGGCAAAGGCTACCTGGCCTACCAAAAGGAAGGCAAAAAGTAAAAGTTCTTTCATACAGAATAAGACTGGGTTGGGTTAGCGGGTGCTTAGTTCCGGATGATCATATTGCCGCCGTTCTGGCGCATGCGCTCTATCTGTTCATTCATCAGCGCCTGGAATTGTTTCTCAGAGATCCTTTCTCCTTTGGTGGGCTCCACCAGTTCGCCTTTTTTGAGCGGCCGCAGATCTACCTGCAGGGCTTTGATCACCCGCTCTCCTTCGTTGATGTCTACCTCCAGCACGGCACCCGGCAGTGAGGCATAGGAATCTGGCCCCAGGAAAGGCCGCAGTTTGTCGGTGTACCAGGCCACTACGGTCTGTTTCCGTTTCTCATCAAAGTATGAGGCTTGTTTACAGGGGTAGCCGGCTACGGTTTTGGTTCCTTCGCCAAATTTCCAGGGCAGCATGGTCAGGCTGTCCTGTACCAGGTACTTTTTGCCATTGAAATCGCGAAGCGAAACCCTTTTAGACTGAGTTGGTTTGAGGTACAGCTCCCAGAAGGCATTCCGTTCCCTGAACATCACCCCGCCTGAGCCAGCGGTGGCCTCCTCTTCTTCATCTACCAGGCGCTTGTACAAAGAAGCCTCGGGGTTGAAGTACAGGGCCTGCTTGTTCACGTTGTATTCGGGAATCATGCTTTTCATGGCTTCCCGCTCTTTGCTGAGCATACGGTGCATGTTCATTTTCACTTCGTACACAATCACCCCTTCCTGCCCAAAGGCCAGGGAAAAAGTGCACAGTAAAGCCAGCAGACTGAGGGTGAATTTCAGGGTTTTCATAGGTAGGTTGTTTTTTGGTAAAGATAGTAGAGTGCTATATGCCAAGGTGTTAAGGCCTGCCTAATGAAAAGTTAAAGTATTGTTAAAGATGCCCCGCCATCCTTATCTGTCATTTGCGCATAACATGGCACCAGGTGATTTGAAGCTACTTTCCCAAAAACGCACCCAAAACAAAGCTTGATACTCACCAGAAAAACCAGCGTTCAACTTCTCTCCTCGTCTGCGTATATACTTGTAATAAATACGTACCAATCCCCTTCTTAACATGAAAATAATACGGATTCCGGCAGCTTGCCTCCTCTTAGGAAGCCTCTTATTCGCCTGCAATTCCCCATCCAAAGAAGAAAAAGCCAGTGACGCCGCCCAGGCGCAAACAGCCCCAACCACTGCGGGAGAGCCCCTGCCCCAACCCTATGCCACCGAATCGGTGAAGAACTACAGCAAGGTGATTGGCTGGCCCGCTGATAAAACGCCGGTGGCGCCCGCGGCCTTTACGGTAACCAAATTCGCCGATGGCCTGCGCAATCCGCGCTGGATCTACGTGGGCCCCAACGGCGACATCTTTGTGTCTGAAGCAGAGACGGACAAAAAAGGCGCCGAGAAAATTGCCGCCAAGGTAACCGGGCAGGCCATGTCCCAGAACATGGGTAAAAGTGCAAACCGGATCACTCTTTTCCGGGATACGAACCAGGACGGGGTGCCCGAGGAGCGGTACACTTTCCTGCAAAGGCAGAACCAGCCCTTCGGGATGCTGGTGCTCAACAATTACTTTTATGTGGCCAACACCGATGCCCTTTGGCGTTTCCCTTATCAACCCGGCCAAACTAAGATCACCGGCAAAGGCGAGAAGATCCTGGAACTGCCCGCCGGTGGCTATAACAACCACTGGACCCGCAACCTTTTAGCGCACCCCAATGGCTCCAAAATCTACATCGCGGTAGGGTCTGGCTCCAATAACGGTGAGAACGGCATGGAAAACGAGGTAAGGCGCGCCAGCATCCTGGAGATAAACCCCGACGGATCTGGGGAGCGGGTATTCGCCAGCGGCCTGCGCAACCCGGTGGGCATTGACTGGGCGCCGGGCTCCAACACCCTGTGGGCTGCCGTGAACGAGCGCGATGAGCTAGGCGATGAACTGGTCCCCGATTACCTTACCAGCGTGAAAGAAGGCGGTTTTTACGGCTGGCCTTACGCTTATTTCGGGCAGAACGAAGATCCCCGCATGAAAGGCCAGCGCCCCGACTTGGTGAAGAAAACCCTGGTGCCCGAGGTACAACTGGGCGCGCACACCGCCTCTTTGGGTCTGGCCTTTTACAAGAAATCTGCTTTTCCGGGTAAATACCGGGGCGGCGCGTTTGTGGCCCAGCACGGTTCCTGGAACCGCTCTGACCTGGTGGGGTATAAAGTGGTTTTTGTCCCTTTCCAGAACGGAAAACCCAGCGGCCCGCCCGAAGATTTCCTGACCGGTTTCATTGCTGATTCCGCGAAAAGCGAGGTATATGGCCGCCCAGTGGGCCTAGCCGTACTTCCGGATGGCTCCCTGCTGGTCGCTGATGACTCCAGCAATACCCTCTGGCGGGTGGCGACCAAATAACCAGCAATGGTTGATATTCTATTTTTCTTCCAGGGAGCCGTGGGCGTTTAGGGCCTCATTTCGTAAAACAATGTTCTAAACTGTTTTGCGTTTTCCCTGCATCTAGCCATCAGATTGAACATGAAATCCCTCAGAATACTATTCATTGCCTTCTTCCTCTCCAGTGCCTTTGCCGCACACGCCCAGGTGCAACCCCTGGATGCTGAACTCACTAATTACCCGTACCCGTTTCCGGTGGCTTTCCACCCGGTGAAGGTGCAGCAGCAGGCTTTTAAGATGGCGTACATGGATGTGAAACCCCAGAAAGCCAACGGAAAGACGGTGCTGTTGCTGCACGGCAAGAACTTCAACGGCGCCTATTGGGAGCAAACCGCCCGCGACCTGTCCAGGAACGGGTACCGCGTGATCATCCCGGACCAGATAGGGTTTGGGAAATCGTCTAAGCCGCAGAACATCCAGTACTCCTTCCAGATGCTGGCGCAGAACACCAAGGGTTTGCTGGATACTTTAGGGGTGCAGAAGGTTACCGTGCTGGGCCACTCCATGGGCGGCATGCTGGCCACCCGTTTTGCGCTCATGTTCCCTGAAACAGCCGAAAAACTGGTGCTGGAAAACCCCATCGGGTTGGAGGACTGGAAGCGCTGGGTACCGTATCAGACCGTAGAGAAATGGTATGCCGGCGAGTTGAAGCAGACGCAGGAAAGCATCAGGAAATACCAGCTGGACAACTATTATGGCGGCCAATGGAAACCTGAGTACGACAAATGGGTGAACCTGCTGGCCGGCTGGACCACCGGACCCGATTACCCCAAAGTAGCCTGGAACGCCGCCCTCACCTATGACATGATCTTCACGCAGCCGGTGGTCTATGAGTTTGACCAGCTCAAGATGCCCACCCTGCTCATCATCGGGCAACGCGACCGTACCGCCCTAGGCAAAGCCAACGCGCCGGCCGCCGCCCGCGAGAAACTGGGCAACTACCCGGCCTTGGGCAAAGAAACCGCCAAAAAGATCCCTAATGCCAAACTGGTGGAACTGGACAACGTGGGGCACCTGCCGCACATTGAAGCCTACAACCGTTTCCTCCAGCCGCTGCTGGCCTTTTTGAAAGGGTAAAAAGTAGTTAGGCGCACGCTGCTGATTTAAAAACATGAAAACTGTTTAAAGGCTGATTTTGAGAAAACAGCCTTTAAACAGTTTTTTTTTGCCTGTATTAAACCAAGTCCTCTGGTAATGGTCTAAATCGAAACTATGAGGCAATGAGAAAAATACCTTTACTCTTTTTATTTCTTTTAATCTCTTATCTAGGGTACAGCCAGACTACCTCCGTGAGAGGACAGGCCGTGGGCGGCGGCTCACCCCTTATCGGGGCTACAGTGGCGCTTCTGAACGCGCAGGACTCCTCCGTCTACAAGGGCGCCGCTACCGATGTGGAAGGTCGCTTTGAAATTGCCGGTGTCCAGAACGGGCGTTTTGTGCTGAAGATCTCTTACCTGGGCTTCGGTACGTTGTACCGTTCCGTTACCGCTACGGGTGCTCCTATCCAACTGGGTACGCTTACCCTCACCTCCGGCGCCACTACCCTGCGCGAGGTGGAAGTGGTAGGTCGGGCCGCTACCGTGATCCAGAAACAAGATACCGCTGAGATGAACTCCGCGGCTTTTAAGGTAAACCGCGATGCCAACGCCGAGAACCTCATCCAGAAAATGCCGGGTATTACCATCCAGAACGGACAGGTGCAGGCCCAGGGTGAGCGCGTGCAGCGCGTGTTGGTAGACGGAAAAGAATTCTTCGGGGAAGACCCCAGCGCGGTGCTGAAAAACCTGCCCGCCGAGGTAATCTCCAAAATCCAGGTGTTTGACCGCCAGAGCGACCAGGCGCAGTTTACGGGCTTCAATGACGGAAACGAGCAGAAAACGATCAACATCGTGACCAAGCCTGAGTTCAGAACCGGCCGTTTCGGGCGCATCAGCGCGGGAGCCGGAACGGACGGACGTTACAGAATCAGCGGAAACATCAACCAGTTTGAGGGCGACCGCCGCATCTCCATTGTAGGTCTGAGCAACAACGTGAACGAGCAGAACTTCTCCTCAGAAGATCTGGTGGGCGTAGCCAGTGCCTCTAGCCGGGGCGGTGGAAACCGTGGCGGCGGCGGTGGTCCCCGTGGCGGTGGTGGCGGACCAGGCGGCGGAGGCTGGGGCGGCGGTAACAATACCGGCGATTTCCTGGTGAACTCCAATAACGGGATTGCCCGTACCAACGCCATCGGGTTGAACTACCTTGATAAATGGGGCAAGAAAGTAGACGTGCAGGGCAGCTACTTCTTCAACCACTCCAATACCGGAGCCAACTACTCCCTTTTCCGCCAGTACGGCATTGACGGCTCAGAGGAAAGCACCTACGGCCAGAACGGCAACTCAGACACTAAGAACGTGAACCACCGCGCCAACCTGCGGTTGACCTACAACATTGACTCGGCCAACTCCATCATCATCCGCCCGAGATTGAGCTTCCAGAGCAACACCGGCACCAGCTTTGACCGGGGCGCTACCCTGGCCGGATCTCCTTTCACCAGCCTGCTGAACAACTTCGGGTCTGACCTGGACGGGATGAACTTCAACAACAACATCCTCTATCGTCACAGCTTCCCTAAAAGAGGCCGTACCATCAGTTTAGACGTGACAACAGGGTACAACCAGAACAAAGGCAACAGCCAACAATATTCAGAAACTATCTCCGAGGAGAAGACTGAAATTCTTGACCAGGTTTCCACCCTGGACAACAAAGGGCTGAACCTGGGTGCTAACCTGAACTACACCGAGCCCCTGACCAAAAACACCCAACTGCAACTTACCTACACCACCAACTACAGCAACTCAGACGGCGACAAGCGTACCTATAATCGCGCTGAAAACAGTGAGGTGTATGACAACCTGCTGGCTAACCAATCCAGCACCGTAGAGAACAGAACCATGACACAGGAGTTTGGCACCGGCTGGCGCTACAACACCCGTGATTTCCAGGTGATGCTGAACGCCCGCTACCAGTTCCTGAACATGCAAACCGATCAGTTGTACCCTACTCCTATCAACCCTGAGTACAATTATCACAATGTGTTGCCGTTTGCCATGGTGCGTTACAACTTCAACCAGGACCGTAACATCAGAATCTTCTACAACGGCCGCTCCCAAACGCCAGGCGTAGACCAGTTGCAGAGTGCCATTGATAAATCCAATTCACTTGTTTGGAACCAGGGCAATCCAGGTTTAGGCCAAAGCTTCAACCATAACTTCAACATGCGGTACTCGTCTGCCAACCCTGGGAGGTCCTCTTCTTTCTTCTTTGTGCTGGGCGGCTCGACGTCCCAGAACTACATTGGTAGAAACACGATCACACCCAGAAATGCTCCTAATAGGGAGTTGATTGTGTCTCCAGGTGATACCTTGAGAGGAAACCAGCAATTGAACAGACCCGTGAACCTGAATGGACAATACTCCCTGCGTTCCTTCCTGACCTATGGTTTGCCATTGGCCTTCATTAAGTCTAACCTCAACCTGAACCTGAATGCCACCTATAACGAAACGCCAGGGCTTATAGATGGGGTAGAAAACAACACTACTACTTCCAACATGGGCGGTGGTGTGGTAGTAAGTTCCAACATCAGTGAGAACTTTGACTTCCTAGTTGCCACCAATGCCACCTATAATTATGCGAAGTACTCTCATCCGGATCGTAAAAACCAGGACAACAACTACTACAACCAGAGCAGCCAATTCAGGCTAAATTGGATTGTTTGGAAAGGCCTAAACCTCACTACTGAGCTGAATCACCAGTACAACGGCGGTTTAGCTGAGGGGATTGACCCCACGTTCATGCTTTGGAACGGCAGCATCGGGTATAAATTCCTAAAAGACCGCCAGGCCGAAATCCGGTTGTCAGCTTTTGATATTCTGGGTGAGAACACCAGCATCCAGCGGAATTTTTACAACGGGTATTTTGAAGACGTGCAGACCACCGTATTGCAGCGCTACTTCATGCTGAGCTTTAACTACAACCTGCGCATGTTTGGTGGTAGCGGTGCTCGCCCTAACAATGACATGAACCGTCCGGGTGGTGGGTACCCAGGTGGCGGAAGAGGATTTTAATTTTGTAGTATATCCCCCCAATTTGCAGAAAGCCGTTTCTGGGCCTGTTTTTAGAAGAACAGCCCGAAACGGCTTTTTTGTTATCAGGCCTTATCTTAGCGCCCTACCCTTAACCCCATTGCCATGCCCATCATTAGGTTGCAGACCCTCATCCAGGCACCCATTGATCGCTGCTTTGACCTCTCCCGCAGCATTGACCTGCACACCCTTTCTACCCAGCAGACGGATGAAAAAGCAGTGGCCGGCGTAGTGGCTGGGGTGATTGACCTGCACGAGACTGTCACCTGGGAAGCCACCCACTTTGGCGTCCGGCAGAAACTCACGAGCAGCATCACGGTACTAGAAAGGCCGCACCGGTTTGTAGACGAAATGGTAAAAGGCGCCTTTAAACGAATCTGGCACGAGCACCGCTTTGAAGCCGTTTCAGCGGAAGAAACCCACATGATAGACACCTTCGACTACACCTCACCCCTGGGTTTTCTGGGGAAATTAGCCGATGCCCTGTTTCTGGAAAACTACATGAAGCGCCTACTCCTGAAACGCAACCAGGTGATCAAGGAAGTAGCCGAATCAAACCAATGGAAAGCGCTCCTGCAGCGGGAAAAGGTTATCAAATAGAGGTGACCGGTGAAAAGCAACAAGGCTGTTTAGGGCTTGTTTAGAAGAAATCGGCCTAAAAACGGGCTGCCATTTTCCCCTTTGAAATAGTAGTTGACCCTAATTCTCTTTTTGACTTTCCCCCATCCTGCCTTACATTAGAGCTTCTCCTTTCTGACAGCGCAATATCTATCTGCCTTCTCAGGTTTTGAGATAAACGTAGGCCGTTTTCAGGAGAAAAAGAGCAAAAAAAGCATATTTATCCGGTTCCCCGGTCCCGCCCCGGCGGAGGTCTGGGAACCGCCCCATGTACATGAGCCCAGAGAAATTACTTCACCTTGCCCATAAATTAGAAGGCGAACTCCATTACGACAACACCATCCGGACGCTGTATGCCACCGATGCCTCGGCGTACCGCGAGAAACCTTTGGCGGTGGCGTTTCCGGCCTCCATCCAGGATATCAAAACCCTCATCTTGTTCGCTAAACTGGAAGGCACGTCTTTGATTCCGCGCACGGCTGGTACTTCGCTGGCAGGCCAAGTGGTGGGCAGCGGCATTGTGGTGGACGTTTCGCGCACGTTTACCCAGATTCTGGAGGTAAACCCCCAGGAGAACTGGGTGCGCGTGCAGCCCGGGGTGATTAGGGATGAGCTGAACATGTTTTTGAAGCAGCACGGCTTGTTCTACGGCCCTGAGACGTCTACGGCGAACCGCGCTATGATTGGTGGCATGGTGGGCAACAACTCCTGCGGTTCCAATTCCATCGTGTACGGCAGTGCCCGCGAGCACCTGATCAGCGTGAAAGCCATTCTGAGCGATGGCACCGAGGCTGAATTCGGGGTTTTGACGAAGGAGGAATTTGAGGCGAAATGCCGGGGCGAGAATACCTCGGGTGATCTGGAGACGCGCATTTACCAGGCCACCAAAGCCATGCTGAGCCACCCGCAGACGCAGGAGAACATTAGGGCGGAGTTTCCCAAGCCCAGCATCCAGCGCCGCAATACCGGCTACGCCATCGACCTGCTTCTGGAAACCGAACCGTTCACCGAGACCGACGAGCGCTTCAACTTCTGCAAACTCATTGCCGGTTCTGAGGGTACGCTGGCGTTTCTGACCGAGATCAAGCTGCACGTAAATCAGCTGCCGCCCAAGGAGATTGGCTTGCTGTGCGTGCACTGCCAGAGCGTGGATGAATCACTGAGGGCGAACCTGGTGGCCTTGCTGCACAACCCCAGCGCCAGCGAGTTGATGGACCATTACGTGCTGGAGTGCACCAAAACCAATATTGAGCAGAGCCAGAACCGCTTCTTTGTGCAGGGTGATCCTGGGGCCATCCTGGTGGTGGAACTCACCGATCATTCTGTAGCCAACATTGAAGCCCGGGCGAAGGCGCTTGTGCAGGACCTTCGGCAAAACAACCTGGGCTACCACTACCCACTGGTAACCGGCGCTGATACCAAAAAAGTCTGGAACCTGCGCAAAGCTGGCCTCGGGCTGCTGTCCAACATTCCCGGCGATGCCAAACCGGTGGCGGTGATTGAAGACACGGCCGTAGATGTGAACGACCTGCCCGAGTTCATCCGGGAGTTCAACCTTATTCTGGAGCAGTATGACCTGTATTGCGTGCACTACGCCCACGCCGGTACCGGGGAGCTGCACCTGCGCCCCATCATCAACCTGAAGACCGAGGAAGGCAACCAGTTGTTCCGTTCCATCGCTACGGAGATTGCCACGCTGGTGAAAAAATACCGCGGCTCCCTGAGCGGCGAGCACGGCGATGGCCGTTTGCGCGGCGAGTTCATTCCGTTCATGATTGGCGAGGAGAACTACAAACTGCTGGAGGAAGTGAAACGCGTGTGGGACCCGGGCAACATCTTCAACCCGGGCAAGATTGTGAACACGCCTTCCATGAACACCTTCCTGCGCTACGAGCCGGGCCAGAAAACACCCGAGTTTGACACCGTGTTCAAGTTCAAAGATGCGGGTGGCGTGCTGCGGGCGGCCGAGCTTTGCAACGGCTCAGGCGATTGCCGTAAAACGCACCTCACCGGCGGTACCATGTGCCCCAGCTACATGGTGACCCGCCACGAGCGCGACACCACCCGCGGCCGGGCCAACACCGTGCGCGAGTTCCTGACCCGCTCTACTAAAGCCAACCGCTTTGACCACGAGGAAATCAAAGAGGCCATGGACCTGTGCCTCTCTTGTAAAGGCTGTAAGTCTGAGTGCCCGTCTAACGTAGACGTGGCCAAGCTCAAAGCCGAGTTCCTGCAGCACTACTATGACGCCAACGGCATTCCGTTCCGTACGCGCCTGATCAGTAACTTCAACAACGCGAACAAGCTGGCCTCGTTGCTGCCGGGGGCCTACAACCTGCTGTTCAAGAACTCTTTTACCGCAAACGCCTTCAAAAAGGCGGTGGGCTTTGCACCGAAACGCTCCCTCCCGCTCCTGCACAAAACCACGCTGCGCAGTTGGTTTAAAAAGCACCAGGCCGAGAAAGTAAAAGAATGCGCCGCGCCCAAAAAGAAGGTGTACCTGTTCTGCGACGAGTTCACCAATTACAATGACACGCCCATTGGCATCAAAGCGGTGCTGCTGCTGGAGAAACTGGGCTACGAAGTGGTGCTGCCGGAGCACGAGGAAAGCGGCCGTACCTACCTGTCTAAGGGATTGGTACGCGAGGCCAAGAAATTGGCCCAGAAGAACGTGGCCATGCTGCACAAACTGGTCTCGGCGGAAACCCCGCTCATTGGCATTGAGCCCAGCTGTATCCTCTCCTTCCGCGACGAGTACCTGGACCTGGTAGACGAAGACCAGTTGGAAGACGCCAAACACATGTCCATCCACTGCCTGCAGTTTGATGAGTTCATTGCCCGCGAGATCCTGAACAAGAACATTGACCGGAACCTCTTCAAAACCGAGGCCCGCCTGATTAAACTGCACGGCCACTGCCACCAGAAGGCGCTTTCCAGCGTGCTCTACACCCAGCAGATGCTTAGCTTACCGGCCAACTACAAGGTGGAAGTGATTCCCTCGGGTTGCTGCGGTATGGCTGGCTCCTTCGGGTATGAAGCCGAGCATTACGAGGTCTCCATGAAAGTTGGCGAACTGGTGCTCTTCCCTACCGTGCGGGCTGCGGCTAATGACGTGATCATCGCCGCCCCCGGCACCAGCTGCCGCCACCAAATCCACGACGGCACCGGCCGAGACGCCCAACACCCTATTGAGGTGTTGTATGAGGCGTTGAGGTAGATAGCTATATTATAAAGGGTTGTTTTGGCAGGGGTGTTTGGTGAAATCAACCTTAAAATAAAAGTCATATATTATTACTTCTATATAGTATATTCGTTAGTCTAGTTCCGTTTATCCAACAAACGGGAGTGGGATAAACGGAAGTTTGGCTCAATATCTAGGGGAATAACTGGAGTTATTCCGTTTAGCAACTAGTTGGGTGTTATTTAAATTAAAAACATGAGAACTATTGACGGAAAAGAAATAAATAAAGACGGGTTAATGCCTTTATTAGAACAGTTTCAAGGGGACAAGGAGAAATTTCTGGAATTCGCGATGAGAAATGTCTATTATCTTAATCCTCAAAAAGTTGAAAATAAATGGCATGAGCTTAAAGAAAAAATTTATTCAACTAATACAGGAGTAATTCGACATACAGCAACTGTATTTAGCACTGATAGGAAACAAGCTGCTAAAGAATTCACTAAAATAATATTAGAAGATGGTAAGTTAGAGCTTTCCGTAATTGCTGACAAGGATGGAAATTCTGAAGTAAGAAAGTTATTTAAGGAACTCACTGGAATTCTTTCTTCATTTGGTAAATCATCAAATGTTACTAATTATACTCTAACTCATATTTGGGGTATGACTGACAATCCATTCGCCTTTACAGCACCTTGGAACATAGCCTTGACTTCAACTTTTATTGCACCTTTAACTGACGGTAAACCAGAACCTGAACATGTAAGGTATATTTTTCAATCAACGTTTAGAGCTGTTGCATGGCTATTGTATCGTGACATAGATGACTGGGCGAACAGAATACCGAATGCTTTACATCCGACGAAGGAATATTTTGAAATTGCTCATAAATTTATTAATAATAGAGCAGTTAATATTATAGAATAAACACCACCCAACATTGTGCATAAGCCATGCTACGGCCGACGGCCTTGCACGCGTCATGCACGAGGCCGTTAGGCAACATTTAACAAAAGCATAAATGCAATCGATAAAAGACTTGATATATTTTGACTTTGATAAAGCTAAATCGATAAACAGCCAATTAAATGGAGGAGCTATAAGTGAACTAACTAGAGCAATTGAAGAAGAAGGAGGGCTTTCATCCGAAATAGGATTTGATATAAAAATTTTAAAGGGGAAATTAGGTGAATCAGATAAAGAACGTTCAATAAGAACTGAAAGGATAGAGCTTTATCATGAACTATTAAATGAGGTTGAAAAATCCTTAACAGAAAAGAAAATTTTAAATGACCTAAATGCATCATTTGAAGATGGGGGAAAATCATTCAATGATTTTCTTATTGATGTGCCGTCATTTACCTATGTAAAGGCAACTGGGTGGTGTTCTTTTGAAGATTTTGAAAGATTTAAAAGAATCATGGCAAATTTCAATGAAATCCAAAGGTTAATTTTTGCTTCTGTTTTACAAAATAATCCCGAAGCAAAAAAGTTTAAAGAACAAATAAACGATTTACGGAAAGAACTGAAGACAAAAAATAATAACACTAAAGAATTATTAAAGTTAAAAGCCATTGAAAAGAACTTTGATAAGACAATGGTTAGTGAAACTGGTGCCATTTTTCTAGATGAAGTATTTATTGAAAGGGTAGAAACTTTCCTTAATACTTTTACCCCAAATAGACTGAATTTCAGATTAGCCCCATTTGATATATTTAATGACTTTCAAATTCTAGCTAACTTAAAAAGTAAGTATTTAGTCAATGGCGATTTTGAAAATATTATTTACACCTATGGCAGTAGACCAAATATTAAGTTATCAATAGTGGGTGTTATAACTTCATGTCCACAAAAGGATGAAGTTCGCGTTGACTTAAACGACGAATATATTGGTTATGAAGAAAGTGAGTTAAAAGAAGAAGCTGTTTTTGAAAAGGCATTTAGAAACGTTTTTTCTACATTTGAAAATTTTGAAAAATTTTTCTTTGTTCCAAGTTATCCGAAAATTGCAGTTAGTCCTATTGCAATATATAGAGAAGTAAAAATAAAATAAACCATTGCCTAACCACACACATAAACCAGCTACGGCGCCTTATGGCCAAGCCTGTTAGCCGTCACATTCCCAAAAGTTAAAACTGAAAGCAATAGGAGAAAGAAGAATTCCTGACAACCCCACAGGAATTTATCGGTAACAGGTTCTAGAACTACTAGTTAAAACCAAAGAAACAGATCTTATGAAAGCAATTGGATTTAAAACATCATTACCCATTGAGGAGGCAGATAGCTTTATCCAGTTTGAAAAAGAAATACCAACTGCGCAAGGAAGAGACATTCTGGTAAAGGTGGAAGCCATATCGGTCAACCCTGTAGATTATAAAATAAGAAGAAACAGCCTGAAAGACAAGCAACAGGATACGCCTAAGGTCATTGGTTGGGATGCGATTGGTACCGTAGAAGCTACCGGCGAGGAAGTTACCCTCTTCCAGAAAGGTGACCGGGTATTTTATGCAGGAGACCTTACCAGAGAAGGCTCTAACCAGGAGTATCAGGTAGTGGATGAACGCATTGTAGGATTCGCCCCGAAAAACATCAGCATGGAACAAGCTGCCGCCATGCCGCTTACTTCCCTTACTGCCTACGAGCTGTTCTTTGACCATTTTCAATTGAGCAAAGAGAAAGATGCCGGCAAAACATTGCTTATCATTGGCGGTGCAGGAGGTGTTGGTTCCGTTGCCATTCAACTGGCTAAAAAGCTGCTGGGGTTAACCGTTATTGCCACCGCCTCAAGAGACATTACTATTGATTGGTGTAAAAAAATGGGGGCAGATCATGTTGTCAACCACACCAACCTGGTGAGTGAGGTAAAAAACCTCGGCTTTGAACAGGTAGATTTTATTGTAGACTTTGTAGACCTGAACCAGTATTGGGAGGCCATAGCAGAACTCATTATACCTTTTGGAAAGGTAGGCTCCATCAGCGACCCAACAGAGCCTGTTAAATTGAACCAGCTAAAAAGAAAGAGCGTCAGCTTTTATTGGGAGCTGATGTTTACCCGCTCTATGTATCAAACAGAAGACATGGTAGAGCAACACCACATCCTGAACAAAATTGCTCAACTGCTGGATGAGGGCATCTTACAACCAACCCTTCATATGACCATGCAAGGCTTGACCGCCGAAAACCTGAAAGAAGCCCACCATTTGCTAGAAAGCGGAAAAGCCATTGGTAAAGTGGTCCTGAAGTTCTAAAAGAAAAACCGCATAGGAATCCTTCAGGCAGGCGCAACTACTTACTGAGCTAAATGGGTTAACAAAATCTGGCTTGCTGCTATTTAGGTGGCAGGCAGCTTCATCCGGTAAATGGCATAAGGGGTTGTTCTTTTATTTTCGCCTTCATTATAATCGGGTTGCTTGTTGATCTGGGAGCAACTGATGTATAAATAACCATCCTGTGAAATGGAATAGCTGTCTGGCCAAATGAGTCTTTCGTCTGCCACTACATCTTCCTGGTTTTGGGCCGGATTTATTTTGACCATTTTGTAGTTCTGGTAATCTCCCTGGTAAAGGTTGCCGCTTTTGTCAAAGATCATCCCGTCTGTTACCGCAAACGTTCCCAGATCTTCTACCGCAGCCTCCCGTTGATCTTCCGGCAAATCTTCATTCCGCAAATATTCGGTTCTGATACGGTATAGTTTATTATCGGTGAGGGGTTTGTAGTACAGCCATTCGCCATCTGGTGTTAAGGCAATTCCATCAGATTGGAGGTGAACCGGCTCCCCCTCCTTTTTGAATTCTTTTCCATCCACAATCAGCTTAAAGGAAGGGTCATGTTTCACTGAATAATGGTCGCGCAGTAACTCCCTGATGGTTCCCGTTTCAAGGTTCACCACCACAATTCCTCCTTCGTTGGAGTTCGTTAAATAAGCGACCTTCCTTTGGGTGTCTACCCGCACATCATTGATATAGCTTTTGTCGCTTAGTACGCCATCAAACCGGTAGATCTCTTCTATGCTATTGGTAGCCAGGTTGAACTTTACCAGCTTAAAACTATTGTCATACACTTGCTCCATTTTGGGACAGGCCGGGTCCACCACCCACAGATAATCCTCCTCATCCACATACACCGCCTGCACACAAACCCATTTATTCTTTCCGTCCTCCCCTTCTTTCCAGCTGTTCCAATATTCATTTGGGTAAGGCCTGCAGGTATCAGGCCCGGTGATTTCCACCACGTCCCATTTGTGCGGACCGGGCCATAGAGGATAGCAGGTAAACACACGCCCCTCTTTTGATACCGCTACCCCGGTTAGCTGGTAGGTATTGTCTGAAAATACATGTTCCAATTGTTCACTGTGTGTACTCATGAGTAGGTAGTTTTAATTGAAATGTTATGGTAGAAATTTTACAGGTTAATACGTTCTTATGCTCTCTTTTGATAATGGAAGGTAAAGTGTCCTTTATCATCTGGGCCACTCTTTTCATTATAAAATTGACCAGCGAGACTTATCATTTTGAACTTGAATGAGGAGGTGAAACCGCTATCCTGGACGAAAAGAAAACTATCCTCGGAACGGGAGGCAATGAAGTCTGGACTTGCAACAAAAAAGCCGTTCAACAATGAATGGAGGGGCATTTTTATTTAGAAAGCTGTTCAGGAAGAAAATAAAAGTAATAATGAATGGCTGCTGAACAGTTTAATTACACCAACCTCAGAAAGATTGAACTAAGAAAATCTAAATTCAAAAATTACCTTTCAATCAAAAGCATACACCCGTTTCCGGAATTCCTGCCGATCTTCAGCGCTTTCCGGGTTGAAACCCGCGGGATCTATTTCTTCCATACGGTAGGCCATTACGGGTGCAAGAGCGGTAATGTGATGCTCCCACCGGGAACGTAAGGCGACGTATCTTTCCGCCCCTTCCTGCTCATCGGCAATCGTTTTAATACCCGCCTCTTTAAACCGTTTTAAAGCAGCCTTATAACGGCGGCGCCAGCGATCATACGTTTGGGCGTCGGGCTCCTTTTTGCCTTCAGGGGCGCCACCCGGCAGAAAAGTATTTTCCAGGGAAGTTACCTGCAGGATGGCTGCCCGCCAAAGCTGGGCCACCACCGCCGATTCTTTTACGGTACTGTATTCTTTGTCATCTAAAGCGCTCTTGATCAGGCTCGCTGTATCGAAGGCGGTTAACAACGATTTGGAAACGGAGTAATACGGCTCGCGGAACCGGAAGAAAAATAGCACCGGGTAAAAATGATGTGCTTCCTTGGTCTGGCTTAATCCTGTAGCTATTTCGGCCAGACTATCTAAGCCGTTATCAAATTTACCTTCCGGACCCAGCCCGCAGATCAATTCGGCAGCATCGCCGGTTTCATCGCCGAGCAGGTAGCTTTTCAGCCCATTTGCATTGCGCCGCTGCAGGGCATTATACACCTGCATTAAATAAGTAAGGGTTAAGGAAGTAACCGACATACCCACCAGCGAAGTGAAAATATAAAACAGGCGGTATGGATTTGTTTGCGGGGTATGGTCGTCGGCGCCTACAATAGAAATGCTATTACCGGCGGCATACAGGGCCGTAATAAAATCGGTGGGCGTATCGCCGTTGCTGTTATTAATAGCAGAACCCAGCGCCGGATGAATAATTAGCGCTACGCCTAACGTCAGGCTTAAGGACCAGAAACCCAAAAGGGTGATAAGGATTGCCGGGCCGCAAAAAGTCAGCACCCCTTGGCTCCCCCGCTGGCCGAACAGTTTTGAAATTAAACGAAACAAACCCCATACCAACTTGGCAATCCGGTTGCTGAAAACACTGCTCCCGATCCGCGCATATAAAACGGTCAGGAAAACGTCCAGCAAAACCAGCATTAGAATTATGGCTCCCAACCCCTGTTGCAGCCAGCGGAGCGTTTCATTTCCTTCCATAGTAACTCAATTAAGTTAACATACCACCCAATGGTATCGAATTAAGAAAGCGTTGATTTTTTATACCCACCCTCTTTTGAATTTATAGTATTTACCCGGCTTTTAGATGGCAAAACAACGGTTCAAAGGAATGGAACTACCTATACTTCTACTATATCATATTTGTGAAAACGATCCTCCGAACAAGAAATAATGAAGTCCTACGCCTCAGGAATTTGAATGATTTAGTCGTTATCGGCCGAAGCTGTCCGATTGCTTTTAATTGAATCAGGGATTAAAATTCTCTGCCGTAACGGTAAGCAAATGCATATCCGGGAAACTGCCCAGCAACGAAAGCGCATGTTTGGTTAATTCCTGGGGGATACGGCCCGTGAGGTGTTTTAAACGGGCACCATTGTCAGGGAAAACATCGAAAATGCCATACTCACCATTTGGCAGGCGGATAGCAAACCACGCAATAGTCTCTTCTTCTGCCATGGCCAAAGGCTGGGCATCTTTTAAAAATTGTACCACCTCCTGCTCGTGGCCCTCTTTGGCTTTAAAGGTGAGCAGTATCCCTTTTGTATTGGGTTCAGTTGGCGGTTGGGTGGGCAGTTTGCTGGCAAGTACCTCTATTTTCTGGATACCCGGGGAGGTTTCTAATAACTCATCTGCCTTTTGCAGTAAGGCGCTGGCAACTGCCCCGTTAAGATGTGCATCACGGGATGCTTCATCAGGGAAAAAATCAACGATGCCATATTCAGAACGGCCAAAACGAACGGCAAACCAGGCTTTTGTTCCGGCCTCCTGCCGTACCAATGGCAGGGCCGAAGAAAGAAAATCTTCCACCTCGTCATCTTTGCCATGTTTCGCCTCTAACCGAACGAGTAATCCTTTTGTAATCATTGTCATGGTTCAGTGTATTAATGTGCTCCTTTATTTGGTCTATTAGGGCGCTAGGAATAAACAGGCTGCTTTGCTTTTCTATTCCTATGCTTGATTTCGCTGTTTACCTTTTTTCACTCAGCCGATTAGCCCTTCACTAGTTTCTTCTCCTTTCCGAATTTGGCTAATGGCAGGTAGTATAGAGTTCCTGCTCTCAAAGCGGGCAGGAACTCTGTGGTAATGCTAAAGGGCACCAGTACCCCTAATGAGGGATAAAAGCATTTTTTACTTTTTGCCTGAATAAGACACTGACTTGCTTTATCCCGCCGGGGCAAACACTGAACGCATGTTATTGTTTGCTTTTTCTTTGAACATCATATACCCTTCCTGTCCTTTATCCAGGGGTAATTTATGGGTGAGCAAATAGGCTGGGTCTACTTCTCCGCGGGCTACAATATCAAGCAGTTTAGGAATGTACCGTTGGCCAAACTGCTGGCCCATCCGGAAAGTCAGGCCTTTGTTCATGGCCGGTCCCATTGGGAATTTATCTATAAGCCCTCCGTACACCCCTATAATTGATACCGTTCCGCCTTTGCGGCACGCCATAATTGCCTGCCGGAGCACGGAAGGCCTATCACTCTGTAGTCGGGCATACTGCTTGGCGTAATCATATACCTTTTCAATTCCGGTGCTGTTGGCTTCCATACCCACGCAATCTATACAGCGGTCGGGACCACGGCCCCCGGTCATTTGTTTCAAAGCTTCCAGTACATCCACTTCTTTAAAGTTCAGTACTTCGGCATTTGCCCTGAGACGGGCTTGCTCCAGCCGGTACGGGTACTGGTCAATCGCGATTACCCGGCCGGCTCCCAGCAACCAGGCGCTGTGCATGGCCATCAGGCCTACACCGCCGCAACCCCATACCACCACGGTGTCGCCCGGTTCAATGCCGGCGAAATCGGCGGCCATATACCCGGTTGGGAAAGCATCTGAGGTAAATAAGGCGGATTCATTACTTACCCCATCCGGTACTTTAAAACATACATTATCGGCGAAGGGAACCCGGGTATACTCGGCATGGCTGCCGGCGTAACCTCCCAAAGCGTGAGAATAACCAAAAATGCCTGCCACGGGGTAGCCGTAAGCCTTCTCGGTCCATTCAGGTTCGGCATTGGAATTATCGCACAACGAGTACTCCTCCCGGTGACAGTACTCACACCCGCCACAAGCTAAAACAGAGCACACTACCACCCGGTCGCCTTTCTTTAGGTTTTTTACTTCGGGGCCAACTTCTACAATTTCGCCCATAAACTCATGGCCAATAATATCGCCGGAACGCATGGCGGGTATATAGCCACCCAGCAAGTGCAAATCTGAGCCGCATACCGATGATAAAAAAACGCGCACAATCGCGTCACGTGGATTCAAAATAGTAGGATCTGGTACGCGTTCCGTACTCACTTTATTGATTCCTTCCCAGCAGATGGCTTTCATAGGTTCCTTATTAAATTTTAGAAAAAGTGTTTTTAGTAGTTCTCATCTTTGCGGCCGGAGGGTTGGCCAATTATGGTGGGAATTTCTCCTGCTTCCAGCAGACGCTTAAACCGGCGAACGTCCTGTTTTACCAGTTCCTTAAAGGCCGGATTCAGCAATCTGGCGGCTAGCTGCCCGGCAGCTCCTGCCGGCGGTCTGTAAGAAATGGTAGCTTGCACCACGGTGCCCCGGTTGGCGGGAGCATCCGTAAAACGGACCTCACCGGAATTTTCAACTTCAGAACCAGGCAGTGAGCGCCAGGCGATCAGGCTATTTTCCTCTTCGTGTGTGATTTCGGCTTCCCATTCTATTGTAGTGAGCTTCTCTTTGTAGATAATATTTTTGGGCACCTTGGCTACCCAGTGCGAGCGCCTGGGACCTGTTCGCCGCACATCTTCCAGGTATTGCATAAACCTGGGCAGGTTTTCTAGCTGGCGCCAGAATTGGTACACCTCCTCACGTGGTTTAAGTATGGTAACGCTGGAAGTGACTTCAAATCCCTGGGTTTCAGGATGAGCCGTATCTACGTGCAGGAGCTCATTAAACGGGCAGAAACCCGTTGTTCCCCGTAGTACCAGGTAACCGCCTGCTGTGGTTAAGCTCTTCCCGAGAGGAGATTGCTTTCTGCCCCAACCGTAATAGGCCAAAGCCGCACCACCCAACACCGATAATACTCTGCCAGATGTACCTACATTGGTGAAGCTTTTCGTTTGCCCCTGCCTGGCAGATTGGTTTGAATTAGGCGGACCAAATGTTTTAAATGCATTAGCCATAGGGTTTAAAATTTATTATGAGTAAAAATCTGTTAGGAGATGATTTAATAAGAAGGGCCAGTAAATAGTGAATAATTAAACGTGGAAAGTTTATCCTCCTTGAAGGCAAGCTGTTTCGTTCTGGCACGGACGCTTCATAAGCAAATGGCTAAGGCAGGCAGGTGTATAGAATATTGGAACCTATAGGATTATCAACGTCGGCTTTGAGCATGGAGGGAAAGTCGCTCCCATTCTGCTCACCAGTTTAAGTGGTCTTGCAGGACACAAGCGTACCTCTTACCTATAGGTATCAACCCAAAAGTTGTTCAGCCAGTGACAACTTTTGGGTTGATACTGTATAGACTACCTCCTTCCCAGAAGTTGCTTATTCAAGGATCTTCTTTTAAACCATAAAACACCTGCAGTTATAAGCAAAGCCGTAGTAGCTGCCCTGCCAAGAAAAGCCGAACGGTTGTATTTCCATTCAGCACTCCAGCCCCGTTCTTTCCAGGGGTTGGGAATAACGCCGTGTTTCAGGTCATTGATTTTTCCCTGTATCACATCTACCCGGTCTGCCAGAATGAGCGTCATCCAGTGCGTGGCGGTGGCTTCGCTGTACTTGTAGGCATATCTACGTATTGCACCACTCAGGCCTGCCGGGGGTGTAGAAGTACCGAAGACACGCGTAACACCTGGGCGCTCAATGGAATGAAAGACCTCCATATCCAGGGGCTGTTGGGGCGCCTTTTCATAATTGAGGCGTTGGTGGTCAGCACCGTTATAATGCTTCATGGGGTAAGTGGGATCATTTTCGGGATCTGCATCCATTCCCCAGCCAGGTATATTTAAGGCCAGATCAGCCATATTGCGGTTGGCGATAACCCTGTCCTGGAACTCATCTATTCTGTTTTCTAATGCATTCTTCATAGTAAAACGGTTTTAAACGTTGGCTCTTGGAGGAATTAACACAGGTTTGATCATGTAGTCCAGCTTTTTGGAAAACATGCGATAGGCATCTGACACTTCCTCCAGAGGCAGCCTGTGCGTAATGATTTCCTTCGGATTAATTCTGCCGCTCATGATATGATCAATCAGCTTGGGAAGCAGCCGTTTCACTGAGGCCTGGTTGCCCCTTATGGTAATGCCTTTATTCATTATACTGCCGAGGGGAACGAGGTTCCAGGGCGGACCATATACCCCAATGATGGACACGATACCACCTTTTTTAACAGCATTAACAGCCCAATGAAAGGCAGTTGCATTACCAGCCTGCAGCAGTAATTCTTTACCGGTAATGTTTTGCAGGGTACTGCCGGTGGCATCGCAACCCACGGCATCAATACACACGTCAGCACCAAAGTAATCGGTGGTTTTTTTCAGGAATACCACCGGGTCTTTCATTTCTCTGAAGTTGTACGCCTCGGCGAACGCAAATTTGCGGGCAAACTCCAGGCGGTAGTCTAATTCATCAATCACAATAACTCGTCCGGCACCAAAGAACCAGGCAAAGCGGGCTGCCAAAAGACCTACCGGTCCGGCTCCAAACACCACCACGGTATCGCCTTTCTGGATGCCAGCCTGCTCTGCCGCCTGGTAACCTGTGGGTACCACGTCCGTGAGGAGTACGGCATTCTCCAGGTCCATACCTTCGGGAATGATGGTGGGGCTCACATCGGCATAGGGTACCCTAACGTATTCGGCTTGTCCTCCATCATACCCTCCCCCGGTGTGGGCATAGCCAAAAAAGCCCCCTACGGCGGTTGCTTCTGAATTAGCCTCATGGCAGTTACCAAACAATTCCTGTTTGCAATGCGGGCAGGAGCCGCAGGCAATATTAAATGGTACCAATACATGGTCGCCCACTTTCAGTTTTTTTACCTCTGATCCAACTGCTTCTACCACACCGGTAAATTCATGACCAAAGGTCATCCCCACCCGTGTGTCGGGCACTAACCCGTGGTACAGGTGCAAGTCCGAGCCACAAACCAGGGATCGGGTGACCCGGACAATAGCATCCATGGGATGTTTGATCTCCGGTTCCGGTCGGTTGCGGTCTGCCCTAATTTGAAAAGGGCCGCGAAAGTTCATTGCTAGCATAAGCGGTTTTTTTAGGCATAAAGAATTAAGCAGAAGTGAATTTCAAACCCAGGCGTGATAGAAGGGATACAGGGGGACATTTCTTGAATAAGAGGAAAGGCCATAAAGAAGACACCTATTTTGCCACTGATAAGTACAAATTCTTTAGAACCGGTTTTTACCTAGCGTAATGGTGTTGTGTTTTATGATGAGGCGTTTTGGACCTGGTTTGGCCAAAATGGTAAAAACAATTTCACAGAACAGTTTTGTACAAATACTGGCTACCTTACAGTACTAAACAATGAAGCACTACTGTGCCTAGGTGGCAAATTGAACCTTCTGGATTTCAAAAGCCTCTCCCTAACGTTCGGGCAAGCTTCTGTTTCCGGGCTAATTTTTTAAAAGTCTGCTCAAACTAAGTCTGCCCAAGTTTAAATAGCTTTTTCGTTTACTTTAAACTTACAGTACACCAACCATGGAGGAGACCCTAGGGTTTAAGTACTACCTTCACGCAGTTGTCTTCTTTATCGTTGAAGATCTGGTACATGCGGGCAGCTTCACTCAGCGGCACCTTGTGGGTAATAATGTCATCCAGGGTTACTTTGCCTTCGGCTACCAGGGTAATCAGGTGGTCAATATATTTTTGTACCCAGGCCTGGCCGCCCCGAAGCGTAAAGTTCTTTTCCCACCATTTCTGCACGGGGAATTTGTCATATGGGTAGCCATAGGCCCCTACAACTGATACCTTACCGCCTCGCCGTACGGCGTCAATACAATTTTCCAGCACCTTGTCGCTGCCTTTTTCGGCGTGCAGTACATTGCCTACCTTTTCCAGCGTGGTTCTATCTGCTTCCATGCCTACGGCATCAATACAAACGTCGGCGCCGTAGCCACCGGTCATATCTACAATGGCTTTTACCGCGTCTACCTGATGCGCATTAATGGTTTCTGAGCCGGCGGTTTCGCGGGCTTTCGCCAGCCGGTAATCATAAATGTCCACCCCAATTACCCGTCCTGCGCCATGAAGCCAGGCGGCTTTCTGGGCCATTATACCCACTGGGCCACAACCAAATACTACTACTGTTTCGCCGGGCGACACGTTTGCCCACTCGCAGGCTGCCCAGCCCGTAGAAAAAATATCGGTGAGGAATAGTATTTTTTCGTCTGGAATACCATCCGGTACTATCCTTGGGTTGTAATCGGCGTAACGTACGCGGGCATATTCCGCCTGGCCGCCGTTTTTATCGCCGTAAGTGGCCGTGAAACCATATAACTGGCCGCCGCCGTGCGCTTTTGCCAGGTTACCATCCTGGCTGTAGGTTTTATCATTGGAATTTTCACAGTGGGTGGCTAAGTCATGCTGGCAAAACATGCAGTGCCCGCATCCAATTGGAAATGGAACAATTACCCGGTCTCCTCTTTTTAATTTTGACACACTGCTGCCTACTTCTTCCACAATACCCATAAACTCGTGGCCAAGAACTAAATCATGCGGCTGGGGCATAAAGCCGTTGTAAATGTGGAGATCAGAACCACAAATGGCCGTAGAAGTGATGCGCACAATGGCATCGGTTGGTTCCTCAATTGTTGGGTCATCAACATTATCTACACTAACATCTTTGGGTTTGTGAAATACTAAAGCTTTCATAGGTAGATGGGTTAAGGTGATAGTTGATTTAAGAATGCATTCAGTAAGGTGGAGATGATAAGGAAGAAAACGCTTGAAATTTGGGAGCGTTATACTGATTTATGCTCTATGAAAACACGGAGGAATGGCAGAAAGCACTTAAAACCGTGAGGAATTCACGGATATTTGCACCAGAAATGGTACTTTTTAGTATGAATTTTACTCAGAGGCCTATCAGGTAAACTTATAATAAGCTTCCATTGATAAGCATTTACAGGATGATTACGGGTTATACGTAAAGCCAAACCTTAACCATTATAACCTATTAGAAATACGGGGATGGGTTACCCACCTGGTTAATTGAGTAAATGATGGGTGGCTGCGTAAGCAATAAGAGAAGCGGTATTTTTAGAATTTGTTTTTTCAAGCAAATGCTGCCGATGACTTTCTATGGTCCGTTTGCTGGTGAAAAGTTTATCCGCCATTTGGGTAGTGGTAAAACCCTGAGCAATCAGGCTTAGTACTTCCAACTCCCGCTTGGTAAGATTACTATCTGATTTTTCCTCGGGCGTTGGTGTTTTACTATCCTCTAAGGGAATTTTACCGAGTAGCTTTAAGGAGATGTGCGTACCAATATACACCTCGCCCCCAGCCGTTATTTGAATTGCCCGAACCAGTTCTTTGCGGCTTACTGTTTTGGTCAGGTACCCGGTTGCTCCCGCTTGCATGGCTTCCACTACAAACCGTTCATCTTCCAGCATGGAGAGGATGAGTACTTTTACCAAGGGGTGCTGCTGCTTGATTTGACGGGTGGCCTGTAAACCATCCATATCTGGCATGCTTATATCCATAAGCACTACATCTACCTCTATTTGGTTAAGAAGCTGCACCAAATCAGTTCCTGATTCTACTTCGTCTACCAGGTTTATACCGGCGTCCGGAGAATTATTCAGCATGGTTTTTAAACCTTCTCTTACAAGTGCGTGATCATCGGCGATAGCTACTTTTATCATTTCAAGTTTTCTGGAAAGTTACCCTGGATTAAATGCCAGGTAATAAAGCACAAGTAGTAACAAAGCATAAGAACCGGGCAGTAAAGAACCCGCAGAAAAAGGCGTTTAAACGGGGTATTTTCCTGGTCATGGAAATAAGTAAGATCAAGGTACCTTTCATTACTCACCTTCTGCCTTTAATGATTTACGGTGCTGCTACATCCTCCTCTTCTTATTTTATACGTATTTTATAAAACAACTTCTGTTTTACGGACGCCAGGATGGTTGTTTTTAAGGGGCAATTTAATGGTGATGGTTGTTCCGGGACCGGTAGATTGGATCTGTAGCGTTCCGTTCAGTAGTTTCACCCGGTCGCCAATACCTATTAAACCCATTCCCTTACCTGGAAGTGGCTTTGCCTTAAACCCTTTTCCGTTGTCCTGGGCTAAGATGAGAATACCACTTTTTTCTTCCAGCACGGTTATAGAGGCGTTTGTAGCATGCGCATGTTTCACAATGTTGTTCAGCAGCTCCTGAACAATCCGGTAAATAGCGGTTTGGAGGTGTTTTTCTAAAACTGATTTAAAATCAATCTTGCAATGCACTTTGAGGTTTTTAGTACTTAATTGCTTGCATATATCCACCAGCACTGCAGATAATCCAAAGGTTTCCAGCACGGTTGGGGTAAGCTCATGGGAGATGGTTTGGGTAAGTTCAATGGCATTGGTCAATAGCTGGTCTGTTCTTTGCCAGAAGGCCTTTGTTTGGGCTGCGCTTTTTACAGACTCCTCTGGGTTGAGCAGGTCTAATTGCATCTTAACGGCAAAAAGAACTTGCCCTAACCCGTTATGCAAATTTTCAGCAATCCGTTTTTTCTCTCTTTCTTCGGTTTCTAAGATGGCATGCAGCAACTCCTGTTGCTTCTGGAGTTCCCACTGCAGGCGTTGCTCTTCCAGTTTTTTGCGTTCTGTTATATCCTGGAAAGTTAGGACTACACCATCTCCCATTTTTACCACTATAAATTGAAACCAATGGTGTAAAGCATCATAGGGATACCAGACTTCAAAGTGAGCGGTTTTTCCAGTTTCGTTCACTTGCTTCATCTTATCAAAAATTCCAACTGGCTTCGTACCCGGATATTTATCTGTTAATCGCTTCCCCAACAAATCATTTTTCTGTAAGAAGGTATCCGTTACCTGGTTTGTAAGAATCCATTCGAAATCAATCAGCTGGTTTTCTTCATCGCGTATGGCCCTGAAAGCCTGGATGCCGTTTATGGAAGCATCTATAACCGCTTTGAGCAGTTGCCTGTTCTCTTGTAACTCTTGTTCGGCAATAACCCTTTCGTGAATGTCGGTTACCGTACCTGCCCAGGAAGTAATGTTGCCGGCGTGGTCTTTTACGGGCTGGGCAATGACTAACTGCCAGCGATAGGCGCCATCCCAACGGCGCATGAGAGACTGTTTCCGGTATTCTTTCCCCGAGGCAATGGCTGTTTTCCATTCCTGTTCTACCTGGGCTCGTTCAGCCTCCTGGTAGATTTGCTCCCAACCATACTCTTTCATCTGCTCAAAGGTAAGGCCGGTATAATCGTAGGTTTTTTGGTTATAGTAGGTACTGCCCCCGTTTACAGCCGCGGTCCAGGCCATCTGAGGCAGGGAATCAATAAATTTCCAGGTCCGTTCTTCGCTCTCCCGCCGTTCAATTTCAGCTTTTTTGATGGGAGTTACATCCACGTTCCAAACCAGAATACCATCGTTTATTTTCTCGTAATGCTGGTCAAACCAGCCCTCTACGCCATCGGCATGGTATTCTTCCAGTTGCTGAATAGTTTCACCGGTTTCCATTACCCGGAGTAAACACTCCCAAGCCCCAGTACTTTTGATAGAGGGAAAAAAGGCAAGCACCGTATTACCTACCATTTTCTCCCTGGATATATTCGCATACCTGGCCTGTACCGTGTTAACCATAAGGTAGCGAAAATCAATAATCTTTCCCTCATGGTCCCGTATAGCCGCCAATAGCTCCATGCCGCCAAAAGCCGTATCTACAATGGTTTGCAGTAATTCAGCCTTTTGGGTTAGTTCTGCTTCCGCTTTTTTCCGGTTGGTTATGTCCGTCCAGGTAAGAATTAGCCCATCTCTATACGGCACCCCCATGGTCTGAAACCAGGCAGCAAAATCTTTATACTGGTCAAAGTGCTCATAATCCAGAACTTGCCCGGTTTCTACTACTTTCCTGCACTGGTGAAACATGCCTGTTTGTCTGAGCTTTGGGTAAGTGGCAAGCCATTTGTGCCCCTTTAAGTCCGTTCGGCCGGCGTAACGCTCCGTGGTATGATTCACTAGTAACCATTCAAAGTCTATTATTTCCCCGGCGTCATTTCGCACCGCCTGGAAAACTTCTATGCCGTTTACCGAAGCATTGAAGGTGGCTTCCAGTAAATCTTTGGTTTCTTTTATTTCTTCTTCTGCCCGTTTCTTTTCAGTGATGTCCTGGGCCGTTCCTACTATTTTGATGGCATTGCCGGCTTCATCACAAACCACCTTTCCATTACTTAAAAGGTAGCGCATTTCACCATCAGGCCGGTAAATTCTGCGCGTATATTGGTAAGGTTTTTTTGACTGAACAGCCTTACCAATTATTTCCCGTACCTGAGCAACATCTTCCGGATGGGATATAGAATCAATAAAATCCAGGTCCGGGACAAGGCTTTGCGGTTGCAGGCCAAGTAACTGGTACATGTTATCTGAAAACCGGAATTTCCTGGTAGTCAAGTCTCCTTCATAACTACCCGTTTGCCCTATTGCTTCGGCTTTCCGTAACAAGGCTTCACTGGCCTGGACTTTTTCCTGAGCCATCACCTGGCTCGTAATGTCCTGAATGGTTCCGTAGACTTTCAGCGGCTTTCCTTGCGCATCTGGGGTTAAAACGGCCCGCCGGTGAACGTAACGAATGGTGCCATTGCGCCAGATTATCCGGTGGGTTAACTCTAAAGGTTCCAAAAAGATTTGTGCCTGCCAAATGCGTTCCCGCAAAATCTCCCGTTCTTCTGGATGCGAAAAGGCTATTATTTTATCAGTTGTTATTTCCTCACTCTGAGGTTCTAAACCGTAGATACGGTAAAATTCATCAGAACAATTAAGGGTTTGTTCACTATAATTTCGCTCAAAGCTGCCGATGTGCCCCAGAGCCTGGGCTTCCTTAAACCTACGGTGTTCCTCTTCCAGTTTTTCGTAAGCCCGTTTAACTTTCTCTTGCTCAATGTACCACAACAATTGACTTTCGTTAGCAATTGCTTTGGTGTCTTCTTCCTGCCTGGTCAGGTTTTCCAGTTTATGGCTTTGCCGAACAATTTTTGTAACATCTTCTACCCTATGTAAAATGTAAAGCACCTCGCCTTTGTCATCCAGTACCGGGGTGTTTAAAGATTTCCAGTACCGTTCCAACTTGAGGTTGGGCCTTTCAGGATCTTTTAAGTTAAAGTGCTGCACCGGCATGCTATCTGGCTTTTTCGTTTTCAGTACCCTATCAAAAGATTGCTTCAGGTGCCGGAGAATTGCCGCTTCCTGCTGACCCTCCTGGCCCGTAAATACCTCAAAAAAAGAGTTACCCACTAACTGTTCTCTGCTCGTGAAAGTAGATGTAAGATAGCTTTCCGTCACGCCTTGGATAACAAAGTCTGCGGATAATACCAGGTAGCAGTCAGGCAGGGCTTCAAAAACCTGGGGCAGGTTCAAAGAAAAATCTGGGGTGGAATGCATAGAAGTAAATAAAAGAAGCCTAAGCTATAAAAGAGCACCAGCAGTTAAGCCAGAAGCAGAAAGCGTTATTGAGTTGACTAGCCATCTGTTCACCCAAGAAGCCTGAAAAGACTAAAAAGACCTAAGAAATAATATATTCTACAGAATAACTGTGAATTAAGTATCCGGCTGAAGGATACAGTATAACGGAAGTACCATTTATAATAGCCATAAAACAAGCAGTTACTTTCAGAAAGGCCTAATAAGAATGAAAGAGCGCCGGCTCTTTAACTTACTATATACGAAACAGGAAATCCAAGGCGTATTTACCTATTTTTATTCCACAATTGAGTAGAATCAGGAAGTTTAGGCCCAGTTTAGTAACTAATACTGACTACCCCCCAGTACTAAACCCTGAAGCACTACTTTGCTTATATGGTTAATACGAGTTTTCGGTTTTTAAAAGCCACAATTCCATTAAGACTTCTACCATCTGCCATCAACACGCCAACGTCTTTCTTGCCGCCTTGACACCAGCTACCGCAAACAAATCCCCGGCTGCACCGGCAGAGATGCGAAGCGCCTAATAGAGGTGTTGTATGAGGCAATAAGGTAAGGCTGTCTGTTTAGTGGCTGCTTTTGAGAAAATAGCCGCTAAATAGAAAATACAATGAGAGGGATATATATTACATTCGGGGGAGCAGTTCCGTTTATTTGACCACCGTTGGTCAGATAAACGGAAGTTTGGCTCTGTTCAAGGTGTCAATAACCGGAACAGCTCCTTATATACAGTAGTTATGTGCAAGGCTAAATAACAAAATATGAGGATTCAACATAGATACTTGGTATATGACAGCCACACAAATGTAATCGGACCAATCAA
>NZ_JAFMSV010000002.1:747221-1337914 GCF_017916345.1 Rufibacter aurantiacus | reverse complement strand
TTTGAGCAACCGTTAGAAATGACGTACTTAAAGTCAGTACAATTAGGAGTAATAATTTTTTCATTTTATAGTTTTTTTGACAGCCAACGGCCTAGTATAAAAGACGGCTGAGGCCTTTGGCCGAAAGCTGGCATATATGCAGTGTTAGGTGCTGATATTTTTTTAATTTATTGCTTCACAAATGCTTTTAAGATAAAAATAATGGAAAGTCCCTTCCTGCACACTAACATCAATTAGAGCAGATGGGGTCTTTAAACTTTTAAGCATCTTATTTTTACTCTTTTTACTTATTACTCCTTGTTCATAGAAATTGACAATTAAATCAGAATACTTTTGAGGCAATTCAATATCTACTAAAACACGAGGCACTACATAATAATATTTTTCTTTTGTATCCCTTAGTTTTATGGTTTCCTGTACATCTTCAGGCCTTCCTTCGAAATGAAGTTTTATCAAACGGCCAATTAGCTCTTTATTAGTAGTTATTTCTCCTTCTTTTACTCTTTCTGCTAATTCCAAGTATGCAGGTTCAGAAATTAGTTCGTGGAGCTTAAAAGTTTCTAATGTTCTTGCTATAGGATTATTCTCCATTGTTTGAGAATATGATATAAGGATTCCTTTGCAAATTAAAAAGCAGATAATTAATAACCTCATATATGTAATTTATTTGCACCCAACGGTCTCGTATAAACGACGCCGAAGGCCGTCGGCCGAGGTGACGTTTATACCTTGTTATGCCACGTTTTTTATTTCACGCATATTTATTACTTCTCTTAGCCGATTCAGACTTTTATTTGAGACGATCCGAAATCCTAACCCTATAAGACCAAATCTAACAAATGTAATTGCCATCAAAATAGGTACAATTAAATCAAATGGATATTTCACTTCTCTTGTTGCAAGGGTAACTCCTACTAGAATTATCGGGAGAATCATGAGAATCAAGGAAAGAACTTTGAATGCATTATGTATTTTAATATTGATTATGCCTTCTTTACCTTGAAAATTACCTATTAGGACACAAAGCGAGCCATATCCTGGGGCAGAGGAAATCACTTTAAACCTACTTTCTTGAACTTGGCCAATGAATGGCTTCTGAGTCAATTCCGAAACAAGTGAATCGGTAAGTTTCGTGTTTTGCTTAAGGTTTTCTAATGCTAAAGAACTGTCGTTGCTTAACTCAACAGTGTAACTGTTCGATGGAAATAATTTCATTATTATTTAAAATGAGGCATAACGGTCTCGTGTAAACAACGTGCGAGGCCGTTGGGCGAAGCATGGTGTTTACACAGTGTTAGCACCAGTAATTCTTTATGTTCTATTTCACTTCCTTTTTACTTACCTGCCCAGATTTGTCATAGTAGATTATGCTGTCCAAGCGATATTCTTCTGATAAAGGATACGGATTTTTTTCAGTTACACTATCTACGCTAGTCCAGTATTCTTTCCTCTCTGGCTTTAAGATGCCGCCTGAATATTTTACTTCCTTGATGCGGTGTCCATTTTTATTATGCTCTTGAGTGTATTCAGGAGATGGATTCATAGTCTTTACTATTGTTATGAGAACAAAAGTTGGCAAGGGAGTGCTAAATAAGAATCCAACGGTATTCCAGCCTTTCATTTTTACTCTTCCTAACCATAACAGTAGTCCTAATGTAATTCCTCCTAACACCCAGAAAATGGGGAAGATGTAAACATAGGTAAGAGAGTTACTTTGGTCTTTACTGATGTTGATAAAGAAGAAGATTGTGATAATTGTGTATAAGATTGAAAAAATCAGAATCCTTCTATCCATTTCTTTTTTATTGGTGCTAACGTACTTGTGTAAACGAGGGCGAGGCCGTCGGCCGCTGCTGACGTTTACACGTTGTTAGGTCTAGTTTTTTCTTTTTAGTGACCGCATTTTCTTACTGTTTATGGCCTGGTTTCTAGAAAATAGCCTTAAAACAGGTGCAAATATTAGGTGAAGCCGGTTATTTTAAATTGTACCTTTTTAGCCCGTTTTCTGAAAATCAGGCTGAAAACGCAAAAGCTTGAATTATTTGACTATCACTTTTTAAACCCGATTACATCCTTCCTGATTTTTCTCTTCCACTTTGTCCCATGTGTTTCTGTAAGGTAGGAGAAGATTCTTTGGTTGTAAGCTCTCGCGTATTCTAGTCTAGGGCCAGTGCAGCCAGATTCGTAATAATAGGCCTTGAAAGTTTCCTCAAACTCGCTGTCCGTGGGATAGACTACTGGTGATATACCACTTTGGAGCAGCAGAAAAGGAAGTCCCTTTCTTATATCTTCTTCAGCGAGTTCTTTGGCCTCCTCTATGCTCTGGACAAAAACTATTTTGATAGCACCGCTTTGGTTGTATTGCTCGTCCGTAATCTTCACTGTCTGACCGTAAGCCATTGCGGAAGAAAGTATCAGTAGAACGAGGAGCAAATTTTTCATTTCTGTTTTTAAAATTAGACCTAACTACTGTGTAAACGGAGCTGTTCCGTTTATTGACACCTTGAACAGAACCAAACTTCCGGTTATCCGACCAACGGTAGCTTGATAAACGGAACCGGGCCACCGAATATACTATATAGTTACCGTCCTATAAAGTGCATGCTCAGCTATATTATTGTTCAACAAGCTGGACAACGCACAAGGCGGCTCGGCTAAGCTTGATTGTTTCAGTGGCGTTCGCCTAAGGGAGGCTAAGAAGCAAATCAGGGTGTGCCAAACAACTGATGGAAAAAGCGAGAGGATTTTCCTAGGTTTGTACCGCCGGTTCTAACCAGATTCCGTAAGCAAATCCGGCAGCGGCAAGGCTGGAAGCAAACTTTGTTTTAAGCCCGGTTTCCTGAAAATAGCATTAAAAGGAAAGCCAATGCGGCCGCCCCTTCTTCTGCTTGTCTTTGAATTCCATCCCATGAAATACCTTTTCGCTTTCGTTTTCCTCTTTTCTTTTTTTACGGCCTGGGCCCAGGTAACCGTAGACGGGCGCGTGCTGGATGCGCGTTCGCAGCAGCCGTTGGAAGGTGCCTTGGTGAGCGAGGCCGCTACCGGAACCCAGGTCCTCACCGATGCCGCCGGCCAGTTCAGGATTGTGCTGGCTTCGCGTTTTGATACTTTGCTGGTGCAGCGCGTGACCAGTCACCAGTTGCAGAAACTGGTGGTGCCGCTAAGCGGAAAGCCGTTGGTCATTCTGCTGGAGCCATTGGCCGTGAATCTGCAGGAGGTGGTGGTGAGAGGCTATGAAACCCGGAGGCCGTTACAGGAAACTGCCGGCGCCATCGGGTTGCTGTCTACCCGTGATTTGGAGCGTTTTTCCCAGACCACGTTAGTGCCCGCGCTTAATACCTTGCCCGGCGTGCGCATGGAAGAACGGGCTACGGCCAGTTACCGCATCTCCATCAGGGGAAGTTCGCTGCGGGCGCCGTACGGAGTGCGTAACGTGAAAATCTACCTGAACGAAGTGCCCCTGGTGGAAGCGAACGGTACCATTCCGCTGAACATGCTGGACCCGGGCCTCATCGGGAACATAGAAGTCATCAAAGGTCCGGCCGGAAGTGTGTACGGCGCCGGTACGGGCGGGACCATTCTGCTGGAAACGGCCAAGCCTATAGAAAGCAGTGTCATGGCCGGCGGACAAGTAGGTTCTTACGGCCTGCGCCGGGGATTTGCCGCCGCCAGCGTGGCCTCCGAGAAATCTAATCTGCTCCTGCGCTTTGACCGCCAAACCCTGGACGGTTACCGCGAGCAGAGTGCTATGGACCGCAAGAACGTCCTCCTTTCAGGGCAGTTTTTCCCAAATCAGAAGCAAACCTTCTCTTTCCATGCTCTGTACTCAGACCTGTTCTATGAACTGCCCGGCGCCCTTACCCGGGAACAGTTTGCCGCCAACCCTAGGGCGGCGCGACAGCTGAACAAAGATCAGAACGCTTCTTTGAACGTGGAAGGCCTGAACCTTGGCTTTGTGCACAACTACCAGTTCAACGACCGCTGGAGCAACACCACCTCTCTGTTTGGGGTGTTCAGTTTCCTGAACCACCCCTTCGTAACCGATTATGAGCGTAACGTAAACCAGAGCTTCGGGGCGAGAACCCGTACCACGTACCGCACCCGGGTAGCCAGCCTGCCTACCCGCTTCACCCTGGGGGGCGAGGGGCAGCGCCGTTTTGTGAATGCCCGCCAGTACGTGAACAAAGGCGGTACGCCCGGTCCTCTGAACTATGACGATGAAGTGACCGTGAAAGAAGGCTTTGTCTTCGGGCAGGCCGAGGTGGATTTGCCGGCTAGTTTCCTGCTCACGCTGGGCGCCAGCCTGAACTCACTGCGCTATGACCTGGCCCGTGTCTCAGACGCCAGCACCAACCCCGAGGGGTATAAACAAAGCCGCAGCATTGACGCGCAGTTCTCGCCCAGGGTTGGTTTGGTGAAAGTGATCTCGCCCACGTTATCGGCGCACGCCAGCGTAAGCGCCGGGTTCTCGCCGCCCACTGAGGCCGAGGTTCGTCCCTCAGATGCCAGCATCAACCTTTCTTTGCAGCCCGAGCGTGGCACTAATTACGAGGCTGGGGTAAGAGGAAGCCTGTTCAATCAGCGGTTCACGTTTGATGTGGTCGCTTTCCATTTCAAGTTGAAGGAAACCATTGTGAGCCGCACCACCCCCTCAGGCGTAGCCGTGTTCGCGAACGCCGGCACTACCCGGCAGCAGGGCGTAGAAGTGGCCGCCGGCTATGCGTTTGTGCAGGCGCCCAAAGCGGCGCTCAGCTTACTGCGGCTTTGGGGAACCTACACCTACAACCGTTTCCGGTTTTTGGACTACCAGCAGAACGAGAACAATTTCTCAGGCAACCGCCTCACTGGCACCGCGCCGCACGTGGCCGTCGCCGGCCTTGACGTAGAAAGCCAACTGGGCCTTTACCTCAACGTCACCGCCAACTACTCAGACGAAATTCCGCTGAACGATGCCAATACGGTGTACGCCCCAGACTACTTCATTCTGGGCGCCCGCACCGGTTTCCGGCGCACCTTCGCGCAGACCTGGCACCTGGACCTGTACGGCGGCATAGACAACGCCACTAACCGCGATTACAGCCTGGGCAATGACCTGAACGCCTTCGGGAACCGCTACTTCCAGGCCGCACCCGGCCGCAACTTCTACACGGGCCTGCAACTCCGGAAGAGCTTTTAAGGTGTTTTCTGAAAAACAGTCCTAATACGCAATAGTCTTCTCTTGTACTAAGTCACTCTCCGAGATTTAGGTAATCTTCGCTGGCGCGAGCCTCCGGCTCGTGTCCGCACGCATTTTAAAACACCGTTTTGTCATCCTGAAAGGATCTTGGGAACAAGCGGTAGTAGCGTTTCTTTAACGCCTTTTCAGTTCGCCCACAAGATCTTTCCAAGATGACAAACAGGAAGAGTGCTGTCAATTAGAATGGAGGGGTAATGCCTGAACTCTGAAACCAGGAAGCAGAAGAGGATCTGCAATGCGTGCGGACACGAGCCGGAGGCTCGCGCCAGCGGTTGGGTTTTTAGCCTGTTTTCCTAAAATTGACTGCGAAACGCGGTTTGGAAATTTGCGGGAGAAAGCCGTGGAAAAGAAACGGCTGCTCTTTAGAGGTCAGGACCCTCAGAAACGCGGGTGTAGGTTTCCCTTTGGCTGAAGCCACCTTGCTTGAGGAACTTCCGGAGGTCCTTCTGGGAGGGATCGGCCAGGAACACCTTGCCGGTTTCGCGGAGGGGGATGATCTCCTCCAGTTTCACGCGGTCCACGGAGTCATCCAGGTATTGCAGCCGGATGTGCTTGCGGCCCTGCCGGCTCAGGCAGAAAACCTTCCAGCGGTTGGGCGCTATCTGTTGGTTTAGGAAATACATTCCTTTGAAAGACCGTAGTTGGTGGGTGGCATCCTGCGCGAACAGCGTATCCAGGATGGTGACCTGCAGGTAAAGCGAATCTGGGGTGCTCCGCACGATGGGCAGTCCCTCAGGGAAATCGCTACGGTAGAGCCGGCCGTTTTCCACTTTGTACGGAATGGAATCCTGTTTAAGTTCCTGCACCGCGGTAGGAGAAAGAAACTGCATTTTCTGGACCAGGGCCGAGGACGTGAGCAGGAGGGTGGTGCTGTCCTGCGCGTTGAAGTACTGCCCCCAAAGCGCCTCCGGGAAAGCGGGTTCTTCTGTGCCGGTCAGGGGCTGCGGACGCTCAAACTGCAAAGCGGGGTCTGAGGAGCAGGCGTTGAGCCCGGCCAACAGCATAGCAACGGCGCAGAAAAGGAGAAATCTTGGCATGGCAGCGCATCTTTAAGTACTCTCTTTAATTCTGAAAAGTGCGTTAAGTAACCCGCTTGTTATCAGTTATATATTGTATTTACGATGTAAAATAAAAAAAGGCGTTCCCGGGGTCTTTTCCCGAAAACGCCTTTAAAACAGGTCTCCCTTTTAGGGGCTAACCCACCAAATATCAATCTAGAAAACGCGACCTTCTGCGCGGGCTTTGCGGCCTTTTTTCACAGGTTCTGCTTTCTTCACTTCAGGGGTAGCCGGGGCAGCAGCGGCATTCGCCATTACCGGGGCACCGTCTGGGTCCAGCTCCACTACATCATAGCCCAGTTTCTCCAGCCCTGGTTTGATGGCAGCTTTGTCGCCCACCAGCATGATGCTCATGTTATCAACCGGCAGGTACTTTTTGGCCAGCGCGTTGATCTCCTCTTTGGTGATGGTTTTCAGGATCTCGTTCTGCTTGGTCACATAGTCCGGCGTCAGGTTGTAGCGCAGGATGTTGTTAAGGAAGTAAGCTTTCTGGAACGCGGTCTCATAACGACGGGCGTCAGACTGCCCGATGGCGTTCTTCATAAAGGCCAGCTCGGCATCGGTGATACCTTCTTCTCTGAAACGCTTGATCTCTTTCATGAACTCCACTACCGAGGCATCAGAGGCATTGGAACGCACGCCAGCCATAGCGACGAACGGACCAGCTTCCTCTGTGCCGTTGAAGCCGGAACGGGCACCGTAGGTGTAGCCTTTGTCTTCGCGCAGGTTCAGGTTGATGCGGCTGTTGAAAGCGCCACCCAATACGTAGTTCATCAGACCGGCTTTGTAAAACTCGCCTGTGGCATCGTAAGGAAGCGCCATATAGCCTATTCTGATCTCAGACTGGGCGGCTTTCTCTTTGTCTACGATGAAGATCTTGGTCTTGTCAATGCTGGCCGCCTTGAAGCTAGCCGGCATGGTCACCTGCTTGGGAGTCCACTTGTTCAGGAAGGCCAGTTTAGTCATCACCTGCTTTTGGTCTACATCGCCCACCACTACCAGGTTGGTCACGGATGGAGAGAAGTAGTTCGCGTAGAATTTCTTCACGTCATCCAGGCTGATGCTTTCCACGGTTTTCACGGTGCCCATTACCGGAATTGCCTGGATGTGACCCTCGCCGTACAGCATTTTTAAGTACACGTTGTCGGCAACCACGGTAGGTTGGGTGCTCTGGTTTTTAATGGCTTCCAGTCTTTGTTTCTTGATACGGTCAAACTCAGCAGCGTCAAAACGAGGGTGGAACATGCGCTCTTCCAGCAGGGCCAACGTGGCATCCAGATTTTTCACCTGGGAAGACACAGAGACGGTCATGTTTTCCTCGCCGCTGTCGAAACCAATGGATGAACCCAGTTTCTCCAGCTCCGTGCTGATCTGCTCGGCGGTGAATTTCTGGGAAGACTCGTTCAACATAGAAGCGGTCAAAGAAGCGATACCGGCTTTAGAAGGATCGTTCGCTTCCAGTTTGTGGCCGCCTTGCAGGGTGAACAACAGGGTTACGGTTGGTACCTCGTCACTCTTCGTGCCTATAACCTTGATGCCGTTGGCTAGGCTTTCTTTCCAGAACGGAGGAACGGTGATGGCCGGAACAGCGCCAGCAGCGGGCTTCTTGCTACGGTCAAAAGTGTCTTTGGCTTTCACGTATTTCAGGCCAGAGTACTGGTCAGCCGGAGCTTTGTAGCCAGATGGGTCTACCTTGAAGTTATCGGCTTTGGCAATCAGCTCAGACTTGCCTTTGGGCACCACGCTCAAAATAACGGCTTTCTTGCCCTTCACGTACTGGTTGTACACGCGTTGCACATCGGCTTTGGTTACCGCGTTCACGGCTTGTCTTTCCTTAACAAGGTGGTTGGCGTTACCTGTCATGAACTGATTGGCCGCCAGGGTAGAGGTCTTGCCAGATACGCTGGACAGACGATTGATGATGCTGGCCTCGTAAGAAGCTTTGTAACGGGCGATGTCTTCATCGGTCACGCCTTTTTTCTCGAACTCGGCAATGGCATCGCGCAGCTGTTTCTCGGCATCGGCCAGGTTCTGGGTAGGCAGCACACGCGCCGAAAGCGAAAATTCACCGGCCAATTCAGAAGTGGAGTGGTACGCGCTGGCCTGGTTGGCTTTCTGCGTTTTTACCATGTTCTGGTAGATGATAGACGTTCTGCCACCGCCAATGATATCAGAAAGGACATCCAGGGCTGGCTCATCTGGGTGATTGGCCGGCACGGTGGGCAACACCATCCGTACCAACGGGAAACGCACGTTATCCTCGTAGGAAATGTAGCGGTCCTGGGTCAATACCGGGGCAGGCAGTTTCTGGTTTTTCACCTCTGGTCCGCGCTGGATTGAACCGAAGTATTTCTCGGCGAGTTTCACCACCTGGGCTGGCGTTACGTCACCACCTACGGTTAAGGTAGCGTTGTTCGGGCCGTACCAGCGCAGGAAGAAGTTCTTCAGGTCATTCACGTTTACCCGGTTCAGGTCCTCAATGTACCCGATGGTGGTCCAGGAGTAAGGGTGACCGTACGGATACAAGGCGGCGCTCATTTTCTCGTAAGCCAAGCCGTAAGGGGCGTTGTCTACGCGCTGTCCACGTTCGTTCTTCACGGTCTCGCGCTGTACCTCAAATTTCTGCTGGGTCACGGCATCCAGCAGGAAGCCCATGCGGTCAGCCTCTAACCACAAAGCAGTTTCTAACTGGTTTGAAGGAACGGTCTCAAAGTAATTGGTTCTATCACGGTTGGTGGTCCCGTTCAGGGTTCCGCCGACCTCCGATACAATCTTGAAGTGCTCCTCATCGGCTACGTTATCCGATCCCTGGAACATCATGTGCTCAAAGAAGTGCGCGAAACCAGACTTACCCACTTCCTCGCGGCCGGAGCCTACGTGGTAGGTCACGTCTACGTGCACGATGGGGTCTGAGTGGTCTTCGTGCACAATCACGGTAAGGCCGTTGGCCAACTGGTATTTCTCGTAAGGGATCACCAGTTCGCCACTTTTGCGGGTCACCGTCTCTAACTTACGAGTACCACCCTGCTGGGCTTTAGTGGTGGTAGTAGAGGCTTTCTTGGCTGGCGTAGCTTTGGTCTGGGCCTGGGCCTGGGTTAACATGGCGGCAGCCAGCAAGATTGCCAGAGTGCTCTTCTTTGACATGCGAATAGTTTGTTTGGGTTGGGTAAAAGGATGACTCTGCTTATAATAATATGGAATTATTCCCACTTATCACAAAAGAGAGATTTTTTTGTAAACAAATGATAGTTAATGATTTAAATTGAGATAGCTGAGCATTTAGGCCCAGACCTACCGCAGGGGGTATTTCCTTAGTCGGAGGAAGGAATGGATTATTACAGCCGAAGCTGTTTTAAGGCCATTTTTCTAAGAACAGCCCTTAAACAGGAGTTCCGTCCTCTTCGGCTTTGGGGCTTCCTGTTCAAGGGCTGTTTTTCTAAAAATTACTTATTAGTTCGGCTGAATTCCAATTCTGAGAAATGGAGATCTGGGTTGTTCGCGTCCAGGCGCAGCTCGGTGATGGAACCGTCTGGACCAGGCAGGAAACGCGCCTTGGTAGGCGTGAGCAGCGCGAAGTTGTTTTTCCAGGCCAAGTCAAAGATATCGGGTTGCCAGAGGGTGAGTTCTCCGCCTAAGGCCGGGGCTGAGACTAAGCTCAGCATCAGTTTTCCTTTCTGCACTGTTACCACCGCATCTCCATAGTAAGGGCTGTGGAACGTGCCGGCGTAGGCGTTCAGGTCACGGGTGAGTTTGGCTTTGGTGGGTTTCTGTTTGGCGGCTTTGGCTTCTGCTGCCTTTTCTGCTGCTTGGGCTTTGGCGGCTATCTCCAGGTTGAACTGGCTCCAGTCTCGTCCGTTCTGAATGCCCAGGAACTGATCTATGGTGTAGTTGGCAATAGGGGCCATGATGCTGCTCATGCTGTTGGTCAGAATCACGATGCCCAGTTTCTCCTCGGGCACCAGCACCGTGCGGCTGTTCATGCCTTCATGCCCGCCGCCGTGCACCACTATCTTCTTGCCTTGATAGTCGTTCAGCATCCAACCCAAGCCGGCTCCGCTGAAATGAACGGAAGGCGTGGTTTTTTCCATCTCTTTTGCTACCGGTGTTGCGTTGTGCATGGTCCACATGGTGTGCGAGGCATTCTCAGAAAACAGGCGCTGGCCTTTGTAGGTGCCCCGGTTCAATTGCAGCTTCAGCCATTTGGCGTCATCGGTCACGCTGGTGAAAATACCGGCGGCCGGGTTCCAACTGTCCCAGGCGGTGAGCACCGTAGGCACGGGTTTCCCGTTTTCAGAAGTAGGATTGCCGTGCGGCGTGGTCACATTTTCAATTCCCTTCAATTGGTTCACTGAGATGTAAGACCGATTCATGCCCAACGGCCTGAAGATGCGCTCCTGGATGAACTGCTCCCAGGGTTTTCCGCTGATGGCCTCAATGACTTCGCCGGCGGCGATGAACATGAGGTTGGAGTAGCCGTAGCCGCCCCGGAAAGGGTAAGCGGGTTTGAGGTATTTGGCCCGCTCCAGGATCTCTTTGCGGCTGAAAGTAGTGTTGTACCAGAGTATATCGCCGGAGAAGGTTTGCAGGCCCACGCGGTGGCTTAATAAATCTCTGATGTTGAGGCTCTGCGTCACGTAGGGGTCGTAGAGTTGCAGGTAAGGCAGGTATTTGGTTACGGGGTCGTCCCAGCTCAGTTTGCCTTCGTCTACCAGCATGGCCAGCGCGGCGGCAGTGTAGGCTTTGGTGTTGGAGGCAATCCCGAAGATGGTGTTGGCGTCCACGGCACCGCCTTTCTGCTGGTCGCGCACGCCGTAGCCTTTGGCAAACACCACCGAGTCGTTTTTCACGATGGCGATGGCCATGCCCGGTACGTTCCAGTCTTTAAGGGCTTTCTGGTAATAGGCATCCAGTTTCTGGAGATCGGCTTGGGCAAAAACAGGGTGGGAGAGGCACCACAGGAAGAGCGCCAGGAAAGTGAGCCGGAGAGACCGGCCGGAAAAAAGAAGAGACATGGGTAAGAAATTCGTTTTACCTCCCAAGATACACAAAAGACCGTTCGGTTGAAAACTGGTGCCGTGGCGGGGAAGCCGGGTTTTCAGAATAATGCGCTACCTTTGCCCTCATTCCGGGGCCGATAACCATGCAAAGCAGAATGCCTGCGCTGTTTGTGGGCCCATTTCCGGAAAACAACGTAAAAACCGAGACATGGGGCGCATACTGGCCATAGATTACGGCGTGAAGCGGGTGGGGCTGGCGGTCACAGATCCGCTGCAGATCATCGCCTCGGGGCTGGATACGGTGCACGCGAAGGACCTGCATACCTTCCTGGCGCAGTACTGTCAGAAGGAGGAGGTGGAGGCCTTTGTGGTGGGCATGCCCAAGCACCTGGACAGTTCAGCCACCAATAACACCCAGCACGTGGTGGGCTTTGTCCGGAAACTGCAGAAACAGTTCCCAGACAAGAAAGTCATCACCCATGATGAACGCTTTACGTCCAGAATGGCGTTCCAGACCATGATAGACGCCGGCCTGGGCAAGAAAGCCCGCGCCAACAAAGAGACCGTGGACAAGATCAGCGCCACCATTATTTTACAGAGTTACCTAGAGAGCAGACAATATCTATGATCTACCCTATTGTTGCCTACGGCGATCCGGTGCTGCGCACCAAAGCCAAAGACATTCCCTTAGATTCCCCTGAGCTGGAAAAGCTCATTGAAGACATGTTTGAGACCATGTACCACGCCCACGGCGTAGGTCTAGCCGCCCCGCAGATAGGCAAAAGCATCCGTCTGTTCGTGATTGACTCCAACCCTTTCATGGACGAGGACGAGAAAGACCAGGGCGTGAAAAAGGCCTTCATCAACCCCACCATCCTAGAGGAGTCCGGCGAGGAGTGGGGTTTTGACGAAGGCTGCCTCAGCATTCCCGGCATCCGGGAGGAAGTGTGGCGCCAGGAGCGCATCAAGATCAAGTACTATGACCTGGCAGGCAAAGAGTACATTGAGGAGTTCGATGACGTGACCGCCCGCGTGATCCAGCACGAGTACGACCACATTGAAGGCATCCTCTTCACTGATCATCTCTCTGCCCTGAAAAAGCGCCTGCTCAAAGGCAAACTCACCAAAATCACCAAAGGTGACGTAGACGCCGATTACCGCATGAAGTTTGCTGGGTTGAGTAAGCGGTAATATACTGGTTCTGATTTTTTTAAACCTCATAGGTCTGCCAGACCTGTGAGGTTTTTGTTTTACAGGCGATTTTGGTTTTCGAGGCTGTTTCCTTTATCAATCTCTTTCTCTGGTTCAAGTCTGTGACTTGGACCTACCATGGGCTGAAGTTTGCAACTTCAGTGAGGCGTGAGCCTCAAAGGCACTTTTCACTCAGCATAGCTGGTAATTCATTGCTTTTACCTTTGATTCCGGAGTAGCCGAGATTCTCCCCTTGAGGATTGCCCAAACGAGAGTTTGAGGCAGCGAGCGCAGCTCATAAAGAGGGGTGTTTACACCTGCCGGTCATGGCGTCCCCTACTATGTGTTATTGTGCCTTTACTTCCTATTTCCTTCCATGCCAAGTCTCAGAACTGCAGCCGCGGCCTGCCCGCGTTTGTCACTTTTCTCCTTGATGAGAAAAGTAACCAAAAGAATCAAGAAGAAAAGAAACTCGCTGACGCTCAGACAGTCTTTTCTTCAGTAAGGGTACCACCCCGCTGCCGTCCTCAGTTCCATAGCTAATGCAGGCTAATACTGCTTTAACTGTCCCTGCTTGCGTCAGGCCGGAGCTCGGCCTCACTGTAGGCCTTCGTCCCTGCCTGCCGCAGGAAACAGGTGGTTGTGGCATTTGGTTGGGTTATCTGATCATGGAGAGACCATGCACCGCCTTGTCTCCCACGGGTTCACATCAATAGTCAATAGCTACCGGAAATAACAGGCGCTACCTGCAAGGGCACCCACCAGAGGTGCCCTACAATCCCTGTTCTGCGTAGAGTTAGCATAGCACTCTACGCAGCCACTGTACCGCCAATCTCCAGATTGGCCCTGCTGTATCGGTGCTTACCTCCAACCAGCTCTTATTTTGCCTTTGCACTTGCATCTATGGGGACTTTTCAACCTTACTCAGATACATGACGCTTCTCACGCTTTCTTTTCTCAGTAAAATGATGTAACTTACTTACAGGTAGTTATAATTAGGAAAGTAGTATGAAGCAGCTCTTTCTATTTCCGTTATTTGTATTGCTCTCTCTCACCTGTGCGGGGCAAAGTCTGAACCTGGAGCAGCTTCTGAAGCTGCAGGGCATGGGTAAACAGGAGATCGGTGGTTTCCTGCAGGGCAAAGGCTGGGTGTCTAAATCAGACGTGAGTCCCAGCGAGGGCAAGATGGGTAAAGCCGTCTGGGCCTATAATCCCGAGGGGGAAGGCGCCGATGCCTGGTGTATCCTTTATTACAGTGACACCAGCCCCAACAGAATCCTCTACAATACCCAGGGCGGACCTACCTTTGACAAAATCAGGAAGAACGTGAAGCAGCGCGATATGGCCGTGCTGGAGGCCGGGGAGCAGGTAGAAGGCCTTGACTTCGTGGACGCCTACACAGATTACGCCGATGAGCAGATTGTGGCGCGCCTCTATGATTACAAGCAAATCAACTACTACGGCATTAAGATATTCAAGAAAGAAGATTACCTGCAGGCTAAGAAAAGCGCCAAACTCTGATTTGTTTTAGCCCTGTACTCTTAAAAACTGGCGCTAAACGTCCGGTCTTGGTCTGACTACAAATTTACCATTCTGCATTGGGTCTGTTTTCGGGAAAAGAAGCCTGAAAGACAGACCTTTTCTTTTGCCTTGAACTCGTATATTACTGCATGCGAAATCGGTTTCTGCTTCTGGTGCTTTTGCTTGGCTTGCAACGGATTGCCCTGGCCTGGGGCTTCTACGCGCACCAGCGCATCAACCAGCAGGCCGTGTACACCCTGCCGTCCGAGATGATCGGGTTTTACAAGCAGCACCTGCCATATTTAGTTGAACAGGCTGTGGCCCCGGACAAGAGACGGTATGCCGTGCCGGAGGAGGGTGCCCGCCATTTCATTGACCTGGACGTGTACGGAGACAGCGCTGCCTGCAAACTGCCCCGCCGTTGGGATGATGCCGTAAAGCAATTTACTCTGGATACCCTCCAGCGGCACGGCATTGTGCCGTGGCACATCGGGTTGGTGCAGTACCAGCTCACCCAGGCTTTTCAGGAGCATGATGTCCCGCGTCTATTGCGGCTTTCGGCGGAGCTGGGCCACTACGTAGCTGATGCCTGCGTGCCGCTCCACACCACCCACAACTACAACGGCCAGTTCACAAACCAAAGAGGTATTCATGGGTTGTGGGAAAGCCGCCTGCCGGAACTTTGGGCATCGGAATATGATTTCTTTATAGGTCCGCCGCAGCACCTAACCAATCCCGGCCGCACCGCCTGGGAGATAGTGGCCAGGTCTAATGCCGCCCTGGATTCGGTCTTTTCCGTGGAGAAACAGCTCACCAAGACTTTCCCCGAGGACAAGAAATACAGCCTGGAGGAACGCGGCGCCACTACGGTCAAGGTCTATTCCAGGGATTTCAGCCAGGCCTACCACCGTGGGCTGAACGGGCAGGTGGAGCGGCAGATGCGGCTGGCCATCCACCTGGTGGCCAGTTATTGGTACACGGCCTGGGTAAACGCGGGTCAGCCTGATCTTCGGCAATTGGCGCCGCTCACGCCTGAGCAAAAGCAGCAACTGGAGCAGAACAAAATTGAGTACCAAACCGGCGAACACGAGGCACGGTAAACAGGTGTTGGTGCGTTTTACCCCTGTCTTATGGAAAAAAGGCCCGGAACGCATCTTGTGGAAAAGAGAAACAGAAGCAGCGCATCTTATGACGGGAGGCCCTCACATGGATAAGAGCTATAGAGTTGACGTATTCCTGATTGCCTTAGGGTTGGCCACCCTGGTGGTGCAGCGGTTCTTCTTGAACCCAGACACCGATGCAGAGAACTGGCCCGGTTTCAGGTCTACCAAAGTGGAGGCCTCAGCGCCCATCCGCGCGCAGGTGGTGCCGGAGCAGGAGTACACCATCACTTTCCCGGCGGGCTCCAAGTACCAGGGCCTCACGCCGCCGGCAGATGTTAAACCCAATCCTTTCCTGGAGGTGCAGCGGATTGTGAACGACAATGGGGAAGTAAGGGACTACGCCGGCAAAGACACCGATATGCGCCAACTGCTGCTGGCCCACGCTGGCAAGGATTACCTGTTTGTGTTGCAGCAACAGGCCGCCAACGAGATGTTGCGCCATGAGCTTTTCCACCATTACTACAGTGATCCCACGCAGCCCAACATGTTAGAAGCTATAGGTTTTTACACGAATCAATTGCTGCAGGCCAAGTCTGAGGATGCTAAACTGATCTACATGTGCCTGCGGGCGCTTAAACAATACTGGCCTGAGGAGCAGCTTGCCCAGGCTGCCCTTTCCACCGCCACCCGGGTACAGGCCCGCGAGAAACAGGCTGCCGCAGATACAACCACCACCAATGGGTACCATCGGCAGGTCTACGCCCGCGAGCTGAAGAAGATGGCCAGCCGCCTGAAAAGCCCCGGCAAAGTGGATAAGCCTGTGGACAAGCGGGTGGATAGCTAAGTGGATAAGACGTGAATAAATATTCTACCCTAATCCTTTTTGAGGGCTCACCTAAAGCATTACTTTAGGAGTGAGAGGAAGGATATAGTTGCTGGTGCCTGACTTTAAAACATTGGTTTATAATTCATTTCATGATTCATTCCTTCCGTAGCCGTGCCGTGTTGGCAGTGGCTTGTATTAGTATCTTAAGCCTTACCTCGTGCGAGAAAATGCTCCGTGACATGGCCACCAAAACCACCACAGGGGAGAAAAAGCAAACTGCAGACTCTGTGGCGGCCGCCAACGCCCAGGCCTCTACTGCCGCTTCGGCCAGGGCCAAAGAACCCGAGTACGAGATCACCTATCCCAAAGGATCTAAATACGCAGGCCTCACCCCACCCAAAGGAGTCAAGGAAAATCCGTTTGAGGAGATTGCCCGTATCTCTGAGGCGCATGCCGGCGAAGCCAACTGGGCCGACAAGCACGCCGATATAAAAGGCGTGTTGCTGCAAAACCTGCAGAAAGATTACCTGTTTGTCTTGCAGCAGCAGGCCGCCAACGAGATGCTGCGGCATGAACTGTTCCCGCACTATTACCAGGACATGGGCAATACCCGCGTGCTGCTCACCATTGCTTATTATACAGAGCAGTTGGTGGAAGCCAAATCTGAGGATTCAGAGCTGATCTACAAGTGTCTGCGGGCGCTCAAAGGCCACTGGTCTGATAAGCAGATTGCCGAAGTCGCCTTGGGTACGGCCAAAAGAGTGCAGGCCCGTCCCATTTTGTCGCCCGCAGATACTACCACCCGCAATGGTAACTACCGCCAGGTGTACGCCCGCGAGCTCAGGAAAATGGCGCAGAAACTATCCGCTAACGCATAAGCCCGGTGAAGGCAACTTTACTGAGTTGTATTTTGTATTATGAAGGAAGATTTGTTTTTGTCTGAAGTGGTCAACTGATAAGTAGTCAATATCTTGTAAGATAAGTCTTCTTTTGTGTTAATGTGATTAGTATAATATATGACTGAGAAAACAGAGCCTAAGAAAATAGAGAATTCTTTGTTTCAGGTACGCTTGCCGCTCTTCCTGGGCCTGGCCATGGCCGTGGGTATCTTGGTGGGCGCCACCTTATTCCAGCCCAGCTCCAACAATCCGCAGGGTACCGCCCGGGGCTATCTTAAGTTCCGGGAGATCCTGAGCTACATTGACCGCGAGTACGTGGACACGGTGAACACTGAGCATCTCTCTGAATACGCCATCAACAAGATGCTGGAGAAGCTGGACCCGCATTCTTCTTACATTCCGGCCAAAGACCTCACCCTGGCCCATTCTTACCTGGAGAGCGATTTTGACGGCATTGGGGTGGAGTTCAACATCTTCCGCGATACGCTGTACGTGATTGCGCCGCTGAGCGGTGGCCCTTCTGAGCAGGTGGGCATCCAGGCGGGTGACAAGATCCTGAAAGTGAACGGCGAGACCATTGCTGGGGTGAATATCTCCAATGAGGTGGTGTTCAAGAAGCTGCGGGGCCCCAGAGGATCCAAGGTGAATTTGACGGTGTTGCGTCCGCATGAAACCAAGCCGGTGCAGTTCACGGTAACGCGCCGCAAAATTCCGTCCGTATCCGTGGATGCGGGGTACATGGTAGACAACCGGACCGGTTACATCAAAGTAAGCCGCTTCTCCAACGGTACTTATGAGGAATTCAAATCCAAGCTGACGGCCCTTAAAAAACAAGGCTTGCAGCGCCTGATTCTGGACCTGCGCGATAACCCTGGCGGCTACCTGGACCACGCTACCCGCATGGCCGATGAGTTCATCGCCGGAAACAAGAAACTGGTGTACACAGATGGTAAAGGCAATAAGTACGATGCCAACTACTACGCCAAGGTGAAGGGTGATTTTGAGCAAGGCGAGCTGATTGTGTTGATCAACGAGGGAAGCGCCTCGGCCTCTGAGATCCTGGCCGGTGCCTTGCAGGACCATGACCGCGCCCTGATCGTGGGTCGCCGTTCCTTCGGGAAAGGTTTGGTGCAGGTGCCTATTCCCCTTTCTGACGGCGCGGAGCTTCGCCTGACCATCTCCCGCTACTACACGCCAAGCGGCCGTTCTATCCAAAAGCCGTATGACCCAGAGTCTGCTGAGGATTACGAGATGGACATTGCCAACCGCTACAAGCACGGCGAGTTCTTCAGCCAGGACAGCATCAAATTCAACGATTCGCTCAAGTACAAGACTAGCCACGGGCGCATTGTCTACGGCGGCGGAGGTATTATGCCAGACGTGTTCGTACCGCGTGACACCACTGACAACACCAACCTGCTAACCGAGCTGTACCGCAAGAACGTGCTGCGCGAGTATGCCCTTAATTACTTCCGTGATCATCGTCAGCAATTGGAGAATACTTCCCTGGCCAGCTTCCAGGAGTCGTTCCAGGTCTCGGAAACCATGATGCAGGGACTCCTGAAAGAAGCCAAGCGCGCCGCCATCAAGGTAGACAACAAAGAACTGAAAAGGTCTGAGAAAACCATCCGGAACAACCTCAAGGCCTTTATTGCCCGCAGCCGCTACGAGGCCGAAGGTTTCTACCCTGTCCTCAACGAGATCGATCCTGATTTCCAACGGGCGCTGGGGCTTTTTGACCAGGCCAAGCACATCAGCTTAGGGAAATAGAATTCCCAGGCAATTAGATAGAAAGCGCAGCAGGATTTCCTGTTGCGCTTTTTGCTTTGTGGCGCTAATATCCTAACTTATTCGCTTCGGAGCCAAGGCGGAATTGCGGAAGGTAAACAGTAAGCTATGTCACTGCCGTGGTATCAGGTATTTTTGTTTTAAAGCCGATTTTACCAAAACGGCCCCTAAACGCAGCTTGCTTCTTACGTAGGTAATTCCCTGGTAAGCGGCTTTGGAATAACAATAGGTTACGCAGCAAAAGACATTCACTCACTCAATCCATCACTCCTTCACCCATTGAAAAGGTATGGCATACTATCACCGGTTAGGCGAAATTCCCCGCAAAAGACACACCCAGTTCAGACAGCCAGACGGTAGTCTCTACCATGAGCAGTTGGTGGGGACGCTGGGTTTCTCGGGTGTTTCCTCGCTGCTCTACCATCAGCACGCGCCCACCAGGATCACCAAAATAGGAGAGCCGGTGCCCTACGGACCGGTTAAGTCAGATGTGCCGCTGGCACCTTACCATATCAAACCGTTCAAAGGCGAAACCACCGGCGAGGATTACTTGGGCGCCCGCAAAACGCTCCTGATGAACAAGGACTGCACCATCTCTATCTGCCTTCCGCGCGAGCGCCAGATGACGTACTTCTACAAGAATGCCTTAGCCGATGAGATCGTGTTCATCCACGAAGGATCAGGGGAGTTGCGCTCGCAGATGGGCCGCCTGGAAGTGGAGGCCGGCGATTACGTGGTCATCCCCAGAACCATCATCCACCAGTGGAAATGGAACGAAGGCCCCGTGCGCCTGCTCATCACCGAGAGCTTCAGCCCCGTGGAGACCGTGCGCCGCTACCGCAACCATTTCGGGCAGCTGCTGGAGCACAGCCCGTACTGCGAGCGCGACCTGCGTCCGCCCCACGAACTGATCCAGGAAAGCGACCCCGGCGAGTACCTGGTCCAGATCAAGAAAGAAGGGTTCCTGCACCAGTATTATTATGATTTCTCTCCGCTGGATGTGGTGGGTTGGGACGGGTACTTTTACCCATACGCGTTCTCCATCCATGACTTTGAGCCCATCACCGGCCGCATCCACCAGCCGCCGCCCGTGCACCAGACCTTTGAGACGCAGGGTTTCGTGGTGTGTTCCTTCGTGCCCCGGCTGTTTGACTACCACCCCTTGGCCATTCCGGCACCCTACAACCACTCCAACGTAGACTCAGACGAGATTCTGTACTACGTGGCCGGCAACTTCATGTCCCGCAAAGGCATTGACATCGCCTCGTTCACCATCCACCCCAGCGGTATCCCGCACGGCCCGCACCCCGGCACCGTGGAAGCCAGCATCGGGAAGAAAGAGACGCATGAACTGGCCGTGATGATTGACACGTTCAAGCCGCTGTACCTCACCGTTGACGCGTTGGATTTGGTTGACCAAAACTACCCCATGAGCTGGAACCCAGACGTAGCGCCCCAGGCTCCCCGCCCGGCAGATATGATGGAGTAGGGTTTTAGGAGTGTTTTAAGGAAATCAGGCTTGAAATAACTTTGAAAGCGGAAGCCTCTCTGAAAGGAGGGGCTTTTGTTTTTGGCAAAATTGAATTTCTAAGCTTCCGAAATAAGTAAGGCTTTAATAAGGTGTCGCAACATGAAGACTAGTTACTGGCTTGCCATTCTTGTTTTGCCATGGTTTTTAATTGGCTGTCATGCATCTGGGCTGAATAGGATGTCACATTTAATCAGCAAAGAGCAATACCAAAATCATTCAACAAAGAAGTTCATTTTTCAAAAAGGAAGGAAAGCTGCACTAGAGAAATTTAGATTAGACCTGTCTGGTAGGTCAGGTGACACTCTTTACTTTCTTGAGACCTACAATTACGAACAAGCAAAAGTTTACGGCAGCGTTTGGAACAAAAAGAAAGTTATTTACTATGTTGAAGATGGGAAAGAAGTTTCCTTTCCAAAGGAAGAGCTGTATTTCACTGATCGAATGAAAGAACTCATTGCCCGTTGGGACACCGTAGGTATTAGGAGGGAAGAGGATTTATATTCCAATATGACTCCTAATAACCCTGTAATTGGAAGTAGGGTGGTCATTGAGGAAAAAAGATTTATGATCTCTACAATAAAATTCAAAGAGTTCTTCAATGTAGATAGAGACAAGACCAATTAACACTCTTCCTTCCTGTCATCCTGAAAGGATCTTGGTGGCGAACTGCAATAGCGGTTACTGCATGGCCTTTCTAGTTTGCCCACAAGATCTTTCCAAGATGACAGAAGAGGGGCCAAGATGATAAGAGGGAGAGCATTTTGTCCTTCTGCTTTTCTAGCCTACTTTCCTAAAAACACCCTCAAAACACAACTCCTCTCCGTCCCCCTCACTTCCCTAGTAGCGTAATACCTCTCTGGTGCTTTATCTTTGCAGTCCATTTACTTTCAACGTTTACCGCTATGCGCAAAGACTCACCCGCCAATAAACTGCAGAAGCTGATTGTAGTAGGAGACCGCTTGCTCATTAAACCCAAGAGCACGAAGGAGCAGACCAAAAGCGGATTGTTTCTGCCGCCCGGTGTGCAGGAGAAAGAGAAGGTGCAGGAAGGCTACGTGATGCGCGTGGGGCCCGGCTACCCCATTCCCTCCGATTACGGCCTGGATGATGAGATATGGAACCAGGACGAGAAGGAGCAGGTACGCTACCTGCCACTGCAGGCCCGCGAAGGTGATCTGGCCATTTACCTGCAGCGCGATGCCGTGGAAATCAATTACCTGGGCGATAAATATTTCATTGTGCCGCAGTCATCGGTGCTGCTGCTAGAGCGCGAAGAAGAATAGTCCAAGCCAAAAGAATCATGAATTCCGTTTCGGGCCTGTTTTATCTTAAATAAGCCTAAAACGATTTTTTGAAGTGTTCGCTTTTGAATGATTGTTGTTCGGAAGCGAACATTTTTGTTTTAAGTGTTCGATGCAATTGATTGTAAATCAATAATATAAACTCTTGGCATGGCGCTTGTCAAAGAAAGTAATAGGAACATTTTCTCAATTGCATGCAACCACCCAAAACGGGGGTTGTCTTTAGATAAAAGAGAAAGGGTTCAAGTACTTGTAAGACATCAACTAAAAAGTCATTCCATGCGTCCATTTCTGCTTTCCTCCTTTATTGTCTTCGGCTGTCTTAATTTGGTGGCGCCGGTCTATGCCCAAACTTCAGAGGGCGGGCAGAAAACCACTACGGCCAGCCGTGAGGAGGTGCGGGTCATCAACGGCACGTTTAGCACCAAAGGAGACAAAGGGGAAACAGTCTACATCACCACCGATGACAACGGGCTGCGCCTGAAGTTGGTGACCAGCGGAAACGTGACGGTAGCCGAGGATGAGCATTCCATCACTGGCTTGAGCCAGGGCGGGCGTTTTGAGTTTGCGCGCCAGGAGAAATCTGGGCCGGAGCACAAGGTAGTGCTGGAAAATAACGGCGGCACCCTGGAAGGCAAATACTGGGTTGACGGCGAACCTCAGGACTTCGCCACCGCCGGACAGGCCTGGCTGGCGAAGTACCTGCCCGAGATGGTGTCCAAAACCGGTCTGGGCGCCGAGGCCCGTGCCGCGCGGCTGTACCAGGAAGGTGGCGCCCAAAAATTGCTGACCTACACCGCAGGGATGGAAGCCGGCTCCGGCCGCACCAAAATGTACAAGTACCTCCTCAGCAGAGAAGACCTGAAACCGGGCGATATGCGCTTGCTGCTGGAGCAGGTGGCCCAGGGGAAAACTTCAGACTACGAAGCTGCTTCCATCCTCACTAAGCTCCCCCAGAACTTTCTGCAGAATTCTGAGACCGCCGAGGCTTACGCCGCTGCCAGTGCTACCATCGGATCAGATTACGAGAAGTCTCGCGTGTTAAGGCATCTTTTGCAGCAGGAGAAACTCTCTGAGAAAGCCCTTGACAAAACCGCCGAGGCCATTGCCACCATTGGCTCTGACTACGAGAAGGTGAAGGTGCTGCACGCGCTTGCCAGCCGGCCCCAGCTCTCAGAAAAGCAGTTTGAGTTGTCTATGCGGGCTTTGCAGAACATTTCCTCAGACTACGAGCGCACCAAGGGACTGCAACCGCTTATGCGCCATGAGCAGCAGGTGGTCAGGTACTTTGACAGGGTGCTGCCGCTTATCAACAGCATCGGGTCTGACTATGAGAAAGCCAAGGCGTACAGCAGCCTGTTGGGCAACTCGCGGCTGAGCACAACCCAGTACCTGCCTCTGCTCAAAGCCAGCCAAAGCATAAACTCAGATTACGAAAAGGCCAAGTTGCTCCGCAAGATGGCCTTGCAGCTCCCCAAAGACGACAAGAAAATAAAAGAAGCGTATTCCCAGGCGGCCAAAACCGTGGGTTCTAAATATGAATACGAAAAGGTAATAGCGGCTTACCAGTAAGCCGCTGTCATGTTGGTTGTTTGTAGTGAGCCGGCCCCTTTGGGGCCGTTTCCTTTTTAAGGCGGGTTTGTTTAAAACCTGATTTCCAGGAAAGAGGTGAAACCCCCAAAGTACTGGTGCCAGAAGCAAAAAGGTGATGAGTTAAACGGCTGTTGCAGCTTGCCTAGAAGGTCCTGTCAGGATGACAGTAGGCGTAATAATGCCAAAAGGAAAGAACGCTCAGGCCTTCCTGAGTTTGCGGTACACCATGATGGCTACCATCAGCAGAACCGATAACCCGATGAAACCCAGCACGCCCCAGGTAGCGTCCAGGCCATTTTTCAAAACTACCAGAAACACAATGCTCACCAGGAAAAGCGTGGCCACCTCGTTCCAGATGCGCAAGGCGGTGGAGGTTTGCTTTATCTCGCCGCGCTGGTGCTGTTTGAAGATGCGATGGCAGTACAGGTGATAGGCCAGCAGCCCGGCCACGAAGCCTAGTTTGATCCACAGCCAGGTGGGGATAGGGTCATAGTAGCGCAGGAGGCTCAGGCCCATGATCACGGTGAGTACCGCCGAGGGCCAGGTGATGCCGTACCACAGCCGTTTCTGCATGAGCGCAAACTGCGTCTGCAGAATGCTTTTCTCGGGCTCCGGTTTAGGGGCCGTTTCGGCGTAATAGACAAATAACCGCACAATGTAGAACAGGCCCGCAAACCAGGTGACCACAAAGATGATGTGCAGCGATTTCAGGTAATTATAATCCATAACAATATCCGCGCGCGGCATGGCTTTGAAGAGAGCCGCTGCAAAAATGAGGGTTTGTGCCGGAGAAACCAACGCCCACCAGAATAGAACTGTTTCCCTTAAGCTTTGTTTCTGCCCCGATTTCCAGAAAACAGCCCTTAAACGGCCTCACTAGAGCGAAAGACGCACGCCGATGGCCAGGTTGAGGATGTCTGGTACGGAGATGCCTTTGTTCCGGTACTTGTCCACGATCATAACGTCGCTGGTGCCGATCTCGCCGTAGAGTTCGCCGTAGTGGGGCCGCTTCTTGCCCCCAAACTCCCGACCCAGCGAGGAGCCCACAAAGGGAAGAATACGTGTGGCGGTGGGCCAGATGTAATAGCCCTCGGGGTAGTGTTTGGGGAAGAAGGTCTCAAACTGCTCGCCAATGGTCATACTGATGCCCGCGCCCGCCTTGATCCAACTGACCTGGAAACCCTTGAACAGCGGCTTGGGGTGGCTCTGGTAGTACACCCGGGTGGTAAAGGTGTGGGTAGTGTTCTTAAACCCGTAGTTGGGCGTGAACCCATACATGAGCTCAGCATTGGTGCGGTCATGTTTCCCGAAATCGTAGCCTACGCCCATAGCTAGGATGCCTATAAGGCCGGCGTGCTGCGCCACCACGTAATCTGGAGCGTACCATTTGTTTTTGGGTCGGTCTACCTTGTCAGAGGCAATTGGGGAGGCGTTATCAGAGGTGTCCTGCGCGGTGGCAGTAAGGGAGAGCGTGAGGCAGAAAAGCAGGCAAAAAGCGGAAAGGTTTCTCATACAGAATCAGAAATCAATTTTTTCGTAGGTTGCCTGGTTTCCAATCACTGTCACCATCACATAGCTCCGCTTTAAAGACGCGGCGGTAGTCACGTAGGGAATACCGTCCTGGTACAGCTCAGACGCGCGGTAATTGTGTGTGTGGCCGTGCAAAGAAAGGCGCACGTTGTATTTGCGCATGAGGTTCACATAAGTCTGTTCCTGGGCCGGGTTGGCTTCGCTGTTGTCAGGGATGATGTGCGAGATCACGAATTTGTTCACAATGGTCTGGGGAGTCTGCAGTTCCCGTTCCAGCCAGTTCACGTCGGGCACGCTCGCGTCAAACTCCAGGAAGTTGGTGTTGAGCAGAATGAATTTATTAGGCCCGAAGGTGAAGGAGTGGTTCAGGGGGCCATACATTTCCTTGTAAAGCTTGTCGCCATCGCCCAGGCAGTCATGGTTCCCGATCACGGTAACGTACGGCATCTTCAGTTTGGCCAGCACGCGGTGCATGCGCTCGTACTCATCGGTGAAGGCGTAGTTGGTCAAGTCACCGGCATGGATCACAAAGGCAATGTCGCGGGAGTTCATGTCTTTCACCATGTCCTCGGTCTCGGCAAAGTAGCCCTGGGTGTCACCGGTCAACGCAAAGCGCAGCGGGGTCTCTGGGTTGTACTGGCTTTCCAGGGCTTTGATGCGGGCTACGTTCTGGGCGGTAAGGTTTTTGAACTCAAGGTTACCTGCGTACGGGTGGTACTCAAACATATCGCAGGCCGATAGAAGGAAGAGAAAAGCCAGTGCCAGCCACTTGCAGGGCGGCGGCAGGAAGTATGTTTTCATGGATTTGACGCTATAGAATAGATAGAACGGTATTTTTCTCCTATACCCATTACTGGGGGCAAGGTTGCTGCTTTTGCGGCTTATACGTAAATAAGCGCCCTCGGAGGTTCTGTCTTTAGATATTTATAGTAAGATGTTTAAAACCTGATCTTTGTAATTATATTTGTTTTATGCGTAGAACCTGTTCCGGAATGAGAATCCTGCTTCTTTTGCCAACTTTATTCCTGTTGGTGGGTTTTGCATGTAAAAGATTGCCAGAGACAGAACAAGACGCCCAGACAGAGATGCCCAGGTCACCGTCCAAGCTTAGTTCCATCACAGAAAAGCCCCCGGTTTCTGACCAGAAGCCTGTGGCGCCTGGGCGTGCCCGCGCGGTGCTGGAGGTGGTGAGAATCTTGCCTGAGGTGGAGCCCGCCGGCAACGGACCCTGCAGCCAGGCGCCCTGCAAGGCTGAGGTGCGCATTATGCAAGTGCTGGGCTACGGATCTGGCTTCAACAAATCACTCGGACAGGGACAGCAGATGCTGGCTTACTTCCCCATGACGGTGCAGCCCGGCAAAGGCAGACCGGGTGTAACCGCCGGAAAGAAAATCAAAGCCGAACTGAAAAACTCTCTTAACGAGAAAGCCCCTTTGGTGATCCATTCCTATGCCTTGTCAGAATGAGTTTTTTATAGCCGCTTTTTCGCCTAAGTATCATAAATCCACAGTACTTCAGACCACAACCACATAAATTTTTCATGGAACGTTTATCCCCGCAGCGTCAATTCTGGATGTCAGGCGCTTTGCTTCTTTTCTTTGGGGCATTACTTTACCTTGCTGCTTCCCCAGCCTTTATGGGTGGTCGGGAAATGCATTTCTCGGCCCAGGGCCTGAAAGAGGCTGGACGGGTGGCACGTGCAGAGCGCCTGCATAAGAAAGGCGCCATCGGCAGCGAAGAAGACCCAGATGCCCGGCAGGCGTATGAGGTGTCAAGGTTAAGGGATCCGGCTACCGGCAAAATCCCCGAAGGCATCAGGGAACTGGAGCTGGCTTATTCCAACAGAATCCTCACGGCAGAGCAGGTTCTGTTCCAGGCGAATCCTTATGCCCGCATGGCCACTTTCACCTGGGACAGACGCGGTCCTTACAACATTGGCGGCCGTACCCGCGCCTTGGCTATTGATGTGGCCAACGAGAACAACATCTTGGCGGGTGGCGTGTCTGGCGGCATGTGGCGCAGCAGCAACGGTGGTAATTCCTGGGTAAAGGTCACCAACCCCAACATGCTGCACAGTGTTACCACCATTTCGCAGGACAAAAGAGCCGGCAAGCGCAATGTCTGGTATTACGGTACGGGTGAGTTGATTGGTAACTCCGCCAACGCGCCCGGCGCCTCCTACTACGGAAACGGGATCTTCAAATCCATTGACAATGGCGTGACCTGGAACCCGCTGCCCAGCACCCAAACCGATGATTACACCTCTTTTACCAGCGTTTTCCAGTATAATTACCGCGTAGCCACCAATCCGGCCAACGCCACCCAGGACGAGGTATTTGCGGCCACGGCGGGCTCTATTCGGCGCTCGGTCAACGGCGGAACCACCTGGGACTACGTTCTGGGTTTTGGGGCCGATACTGAGGATTTTAACACCAGCCCTTTCTTCACCGACATCGCGATTGGGAATAACGGCGCCATGTACGCAGCCTTGAGCCAGTATGCCAACGGCGGTCGCACCTCTACCAAGAAAGGCATTTACCGCTCCACCAACGGCACCACCTGGACCGACATCACCCCCGCTGAATTCCCGGATACCTATGAGCGCATTGTGATGGACATTTCGCAGTCTAACGAGAACATCGTCTACTTCTTTGTTTATACCACGGAGAACGCCGGCAGCGAAGCCAACCTTTGGAAATACCAATATGGGTCTGGAAACGGCAGTGGTGCAGGCGGCACCTGGACCGACCTAAGCGCAAACCTTCCAATGCTGGGCGGCAAGTCCGGGGACCTGGACCTGCAGGGCGGCTACAACATGGTGGTAAGATCCAAACCCACCGATCCTAACCTGGTGGTGTTGGGTGGTACCAACCTTTACCGCTCTACCAGTGGCTTTACCAACACTACCGCCACTACTAAGATTGGAGGTTACATTGCCTCAAATGCCACCTATGAGCAATACCCCAACCATCACCCAGACCAGCACGAGGTAGTCTTCTACAAGGGCAGCCCTAATACTATGATCTCTGCGCATGACGGCGGGCTTTCCAGAACGAACAATGTGCTGGCGGGCTCGGTGGCGTGGGAGTCTCTGAACCGGGGCTACCAGACCACGCAGTTCTACACCGTGGCCTTTGACCTGAACACCACCGATGATTTTGTGGTGGGCGGTATGCAAGACAACGGCTGCTGGGCTGTGGACAACATAGAAGAGCAGACCAACTGGGTAGAACAACTGGGCGGAGACGGGGCCTTTACGGCGGTCACTACGCATTCTATCTTGGTGTCTTCCCAGAACGGCACGGTGTACCGCTTTGCTTTCAATAACAACGGAGACTATACCGGCTACGCACGCATTGACCCGCCTAAAGCCGGCGGTTACCTGTTTGTGAACCCGTACACCATTGACCCTAACAATGAGTACCACATGTTCCTGCCGGCCGGAGACACCCTGTGGCGGAACAAGAATATCTCGCAGATTCCGGCCAACAGCACCGGAAACCAGTCTAACCTGGGCTGGGAAGTGGTAACCAAGCTGACTTCTTCTGAGGAGATTTCTGCGGTATCGGTGAGTAAGTCGCCGGCCAACGTGGTGTACTTCGGGACCCGGTCCGGGAAACTCTACAAGTTCAATGATGCATCTGCTACTTCCCCTACCCGTACCACCGTTACCGGAACCAGCTTCCCATCGGGGGCTAACATAGGCTGTATTGCCATTGACCCGCGTGACGCGAACAAAGCCATTGTGGTGTTCACGAACTATAAAGTGGAAAGCCTTTTCTATACCACCAACGGCGGAACTTCCTGGACGGCCATCTCGGGGAACCTGGAAGAGAACGGAGATGAGGAAGGAAATGGTCCGTCAACCAGATGGCTCACCATCCTGCCTAACCCCGATGGCACCACCAAATACCTGGTGGGTACCAGTACAGGTTTGTATTCCACAGCTACCCTCAGCGGCAGAAACACCAATTGGATAAGGGAGGGTGCCAGCTCAATTGGCCAGGTGCCGGTAGACATGGTGCTCAGCCGTACCACCGATGACCTGGTGCTGGTAGGTACCCACGGAAACGGGGTGTACAGCCGCCGCTACTCAGGCCCGCTTGCCTCCCCGGAAGAAATAGCCAATGCCGCGCAGTTCGGGCTGAAGCAGAACTACCCTAACCCTTTCCGCTCAGGATCGGCGACTACCATTCCTTTCTCTCTGGAGAAAGCAGCCAACGTGAAGCTGACGGTATATGACCTGAGCGGCAGAACGGTGGCCACCCTGGTGAACGGCAGAAAGCAGGCCGGAACGCACCAGGTTAACTGGGACGGCAGGGCAGGCGGCGGCGGAATTGTTGCCTCGGGCAATTATCTATACCAGCTTACCATTGATGGCAAGCAGTACACCAAACGCCTGACCTTCCTCCGGTAAGATACCCGCCGCCTTAAAACAGAAGAAGCTGCCCGAGAGTACTCCGGCAGCTTCTTCTGTTTTAAGGGTAATTTTTAACCAAGGATTACAAAATAGAAAGGGAGCCTTGAGAGGCTCCCTTTCTATTTTAAGGCTGTTTCTGGTAAAACAGGGCATAAATGAATTAGCGCTTCACGTACTGGGCAAACTCCTTAGCGAAGTAAGTGAGGATGATGTCTGCGCCAGCGCGTTTCATGCTCAAAAGGGTTTCCAGCATGATTTTCTCTCCGTCCAGCCAGCCGTTCTGGGCCGCGGCTTTCACCATGGCGTACTCGCCGCTCACGTTATAGGCGGCAATAGGCAGGTTAGAGTTATCTCGGAGCGATTTGATTACGTCCAGGTAGGAGAGGGCGGGCTTCACCATGAGGTAATCGGCACCTTCCAGGGTGTCCAGTTCGGCTTCAATGAGGGCCTCGCGGCTGTTGGCGGGGTTCATCTGGTAGGTTTTCTTGTCGCCATGCTTAGGGGCAGACTCCAGGGCATCGCGGAACGGGCCGTAGAAACCACTGGCATATTTGGCGGTGTAGCTCATGATAGACACGTTATAGAAGGCGTGCTTGTCCAGGAGCTGGCGGATGTGCGCCACGCGGCCGTCCATCATGTCTGACGGAGCCACAATATCGGCGCCGGCCTGGGCCTGCGCCAAAGCCATCTGGCCTAGAACTTCCAGAGAGGCATCGTTGATGATCTCGCCGTTGTCCACAATGCCGTCGTGGCCGTCGGTGCTGTAGGGGTCCATGGCCACATCGGTCGTTAACACAATGCCGGGGAACTGGCGCTTCAGCTCAGAGATGGTCTTCAGGAAAAGACCCTCAGGGTTCTTGCTCTCCTGCGCAAAGCGGTCTTTCTTGTCCTCGGAGATGTTGGGGAACGGCGCGAAGGCTTTGAGGCCCAGTTCCACACACTGGCCTACCTCGTCTACCAGGCGGTCCAGGCTGAAGCGGGAGATGCCGGGCATGGACGGAATGGCCTGTTGCACATTCTGGCCTTCGGTGACAAATATGGGGAAAATAAGATCGTGTAAAGTGAGGTGATTTTCCTGTACCAGATTACGGATGACATCTGATTTACGGTTCCGGCGGGGCCGGCGGGTTAAATGGTTCATAGCAGCGGTTAGGGTTAAGCAAGCGGGTTCTTGTCCTGAACGGGCCTGCTGCTGATACAACAAAAGCGTCCGGCGAAAAGTGTAGACAGGACCAAAATTTTCTGCCCACCTTCTCCGGCGCGGCGCAAAGGTACGGCGCATGATTGTCAGATGCTATGTTTTCCACAACCTTGCAATTGACTCATGTTTAAGGGTTACTTTCCTGAAAACAGACCAAAAGCAAAAGGCTGCCCAAACGCGAAGTTCAGGCAGCCTTTCTGAATGGGGTTAAGTCCGATTAAAACTCGGCCAGCGTTTTCTCGATGATGTCGCAGCAGGCGTTCAATTGCTCCTCGGTGATCACCAAAGGTGGCGCGAAGCGGATGATGTCGCCGTGGGTAGGTTTGGCCAGGAGGCCGTTCTCCATCAGCTTCACGCAGACATCCCAGGCGGTGCGGCCATCTGGAGTAGGCTGGATGATGACGGCGTTGAGCAGTCCGCGGCCACGCACCAGGCTTACCAACTCTGGGTGGCGGGCTTTAAGTTCGTTCATCCGAGCGCGGAAGATCTCGCCCAGGCGCATGGCGTTCTGGGTCAGGTTCTCGTCCTGGATCACGTCCAGGGCGGCTACGGCTACGGCGCAAGCCAGCGGGTTACCTCCGAAGGTAGAGCCGTGCTCGCCGGGTAGAATGCAGAGCATGATGCGGTCATCGGCGAGCGCCGCTGAAACCGGCAATACTCCACCGGAGAGGGCTTTGCCCAGGATCAGGATATCGGCTTTCACGCCTTCATAGTCAGAAGCCAGCAGCTTGCCGGTGCGGCCAATGCCCGTCTGGATTTCGTCTATGATCAGGAGCACGTTGTATTTCTCGCATAGGGCTTTGGCGCCTTTCAGGTATCCGTCTGAAGGCACCACTACGCCGGCCTCGCCCTGGATGGGTTCAATCATGAAGGCGCAGATGTGGGCGTCGGCCTGCAGGGCCTGCTCCAGCGCTTCCAGGTTATCATAAGGCAGCACTTTGTAGCCGGGCATGTACGGCCCGAAGCCCACGGTGCTGCTGGGATCGGTGGAGAAGGAGATGATACCGGTGGTGCGTCCGTGGAAGTTGTGTTCTACTACCAGGATCTCGGCCTCATGCGGCGGAATGCCTTTCTCTTTGTAGCCCCACTTGCGGGCCAGTTTCAGGGCAGTTTCTACGGCCTCGGCGCCGGAGTTCATGAGCAGGGCTTTGTCATACCCGAACAACTCTGCCAGGTATTTCTCAGTGGGGCCCAGTTTGTCATTGTAAAAGGCGCGCGAAGTAAGCGTGAGTTGCTGGGCCTGCTCGGTAAGGGCGCCAATGATACGCGGGTGGCAGTGGCCCTGGTTCACGGCGCTGTACGCCGAGAGAAAGTCATAGTACCGTTTGCCTTCCACATCCCAGAGATATACCCCCTCACCGCGGCTGAGGACCACCGGCAGCGGATGATAATTATGGGCCCCGTATTTGTCTTCTAAGGCGATGGCCTCTTGGCTGGAGGTAATGGTGGAAGTATTCATGTGGTAGAAAGTTTAGGTGAAAGAATTAGGCGGTGCGGTTACTTGCTTGTATAAATACGCAGGAACCGCTTTCAGAGATAAATGTACTGAAAACTGTTGAATGCGGAAGAAACCTGTCGCTTCAGGCCCGCAGAAGTCAATTTGACTTGCATTTAGCAGCTGTTTTCCCTAAAACTGGCCTGAAATAAAAAAGGCCGTTGGTTGATGAATTGCCTGCCTGAACTTCTCCGGCCGGCGCCTTTCTAGTTTCTAGTCCCTTTTCTCAGAATCGGCCTGTAAACGGAAATGAGCTGGTTTGGCTTTCATCCTTGAAAAGGGGCTTGTATCTTTGTGGCATGAAGCCCAAACCGCCGCCGCTGGAGCCCGGCGATTTTTATTTCAACGAGCAGGGGCTCATGGTTTTTACCCAGCAGTACCACCTCCGGCGCGGTTACTGCTGCCAGAGCGGCTGCAAACATTGCCCTTACGGATTCACCAAAAAGGGGAATTCTGCCCCGGCAGATGGAAGCAAAAATGGCGCTGAGGCGGGTTAAAACACTTTTGAAGAACACATTAAAGAAAAAAGTTGTGCGCAAGGGTTGACATTGCATAACTTTTTGCGGATATTTGCATCCCTTTTGTAATAAACGATACTAACGATACAATGGCACGAGTTTGTGATTTAACCGGTAAAAGAGTGCAGGTGGGTAACCGCGTTTCGCACGCTAACAATAAAACAAAACGCAAGTTTTACCCGAACTTGCAGAAGAAGCGCTTCTACATCCCTGAAGAGGATGCATGGGTAACCTTGAAAGTTTCTACCTCTGCGCTGCGCACTATCTCTAAAAACGGTATCTCTGCCGTTTTGAAGAAAGCCAAAGAAGACGGTTACATCGTTTACTAAGCTTCTGCCATGAAGGCTCTGCGACACCTTTGTTTTACATTGCTTGTGTCGCTGCCGATAGGGGTGACCGCGCAATCAACCGGCCCGGACAAACCTGCGGATTTCCTGGATAAAGAATTTCACCGGCAACGGAGAGAGGCCCTGCGGCAAAAGCTGCCGGCCCACTCCGTTGCCGTTTTGTTTTCCAACCCTTTGCGGAATCGGGCCAACGATGTGGACTTCAATTTCCACCAGGACCCCGATTTCTATTACCTCACCGGCTACCGTGAGCCCAACTCTGTGCTGCTGCTCTTCTCTGACCAGCACATGGTCAACGGCGTAGCCACCCAGGAGGTACTCTTCGCGCAGCCCCGCAACCCGCAGCGCGAGTCCTGGACCGGCAAGCGCTTGGGCGAGGAAGGCGTGAAGCAGTATTTAGGCCTAACGCACGCGCTGCCCGCCACCGCCTTCGCCAACTTCAAGCTGGACACCGCCGCCTTTGACCAGATTCTGTTCCTGAACCTACCCACGGACCTCAGAAACGACCTTGGCGACAAAGCCGATTTGTATGATCTGGTAGCGCAGTTCCGCCAGAAGATCGGCCTTCGGCCCGACCAAGATTTCGCCCATCAGGAACTCTACCAAATCATCAGGCAATATGATGCGCAGTCTGGCGATAAGGTGAAGCAGGAGGTGCAGCGGCAGATGGGCGCCAACTCGAACCTAAGTAACAACGCGTTCCTGAAAAATTACCTCGCGGCCAAAGACGCACCGGCCCGGGCTGCCCTGGTCGCTAACATGCCCAAAGAAAAATTTGATTTATCAGCGATGGAGACTGCCTTAGCGGAGATGCGGGAAACCAAATCGCCTGAGGAGATGAGGTTGCTCCGCAAGGCGGTGGCCATGTCAGCGATTGGGCAGTTGGAGGTGATGAAGGCCATGCAGCCCAATATGTCTGAGGCCGAGGTGCAGGGTATGCATGAGTTCGTCTACAAGAAATACGGCGCTGAGTACGAGGGGTATCCGTCTATAGTGGGCGCGGGCAGCAACGGCTGCATTCTGCACTACATCGAGAACGAGAAGCCCAAACTGGGCAACGAACTGGTCTTGATGGACCTGGGTGCCGAGTACCACGGCTACACCGCCGATGTGACCCGCACCATCCCGGCCAACGGCAAATTCACCTCAGAGCAGAAACAGATCTATGAGCTGGTGTATGCCGCCCAGGAGGCCGGGTTCAAGGAGTGCAAAGTGGGCAATATGTTCAGTGCTCCTAACGTGGCCGCGCAGGCGGTACTGGCCGAAGGTCTGATCAAACTGGGCATCATCAAGAAAGCCGAGGAAGCCCGCCGCTACACCATGCACGGCGTGTCGCATTACCTGGGCCTGGATGTGCATGACCGCGGTACCTACGGACCGTTCAAGCCCAACACCGTGATCACCGTGGAGCCTGGTATCTACATCCCGGAGGGAAGTCCCTGCGATAAGAAGTGGTGGGGAATCGGTGTCCGGATTGAGGATGATGTGCTCATCACGGAGAATGGCTGGGAGAACCTGTCGGTGGCGGCGCCCCGCACGGTGAAAGACATTGAGGCCACCATGGCCAAGCCCAGCCCCCTGGATAACTTCAAGCTGCCCGAGTTAAAGTAAGGGCACCGCCCACTGGTGGCAAGTGTCAAACGGAGAAGGGGTTTAGGGGGCATTTTGCAGAAAACAGGCCCAAAAGGAACTAAAGCGCGTCACCTGAACTTAGCAGAGTGAAAAAGAACAGGCTTTGGGGCGCAAACTGCGTGATACCCAAAGTAAAAAAGTAGAAAAGCATTTGTAAATACAGGACTGGCCTCGTATATTTGCAGTCCTAAATAAAAATCAACTTCGCGATGGCAAAGAAAGCTAAAGGCAATAGAGTTCAGGTGATTTTGGAGTGCACTGAGCAGAAAAACTCCGGCGTACCTGGCATGTCTCGGTATATCACTACCAAAAACAGAAAGAACACTCCTGAGCGTTTGGAGATGAAGAAGTTCAATCCGTTCATGAAGAAAGTTACCGTACATAAAGAAATTAAATAACCATGGCTAAGAAAGTAGTTGCAACCCTGAAAACTTCTACCGGTAAAGACTGGGCGAAGGTGATCAAAGCCGTTAAGTCTCCTAAGACTGGTGCTTATACCTTCAGAGAAGAAATGGTGCCTGTAGATCAAGTACAGGACGCCCTGAAAAAATAATTGCCGATATCGCATTGATGATATACCTGTAAAAGTCCCTCCATACCAGGGACTTTTTTGGTATATTCTAATTTCTAATTTTTACCTCCAATAGTTCCCTAGACCGCTATGGCACTTTTCGGTTTCTTCAGCAAAGACAAAAAAGAATCTCTGGACAAAGGTCTGGAGAAAACCAAAACCAGTTTCTTTGACCAGCTCAGCAAAGCCGTAGTAGGCAAGTCTAAGGTGGATGAAGAAGTATTGGATGAGCTGGAGACCGTGCTGGTACATGCTGATGTAGGGATTGGAACCACCGTCAAGATCATTGACCGTATTGAGAAACGCGTAGCGCGGGACAAATACGTGGGCACCTCAGACCTGGACCGCATCCTGCGCGAAGAGATTGCGGACCTCATGGAAGAGAACAAAGGAGGCGTAGCCGCCGACTTCACCCTTCCAGACACTGGTGGAAACCCGTACGTGATTATGGTGGTGGGCGTGAATGGTGTGGGCAAGACCACTACCATAGGTAAGCTAGCCTCCCAGTTCCACAAAGCCGGTAAGAAAGTAGTGCTGGGCGCTGGTGATACCTTTCGTGCCGCTGCTGTTGACCAACTCAAGATCTGGGGCGACCGCGTAGGCATTCCTGTGATTGACCACGGCATGAACACCGACCCGGCCTCTGTGGCGTATGACGCCGTGAAGAAAGGTGTGGAGATGAACGCCGATGTGGTGATCATTGACACCGCTGGCCGTCTGCACACCAAAGTGGGTCTGATGAACGAGTTGTCCAAGATCAAGCGCGTGATGCAGAAAGTGATTGAGGATGCACCACAGGAAGTATTGCTGGTATTGGACGGTAGCACCGGCCAGAACGCCGTCATCCAGGCCCGCGAGTTCACCAAAGCCACCGAAGTAACTGCTCTGGCCGTGACCAAACTGGACGGAACAGCCAAAGGCGGCGTCATCATCGGCATCTCAGACGAGTTCAAAATTCCGGTGAAATACATCGGGGTAGGCGAGCGTGTGGAAGACTTGCAGGTGTTTGACAAGCGTGAGTTCGTAGATTCGTTGTTCTCCAAGAAATAGTAAATCTGTTTTGGGCTTGTTGTGCGAAAAGCAGGCCCAGAATGGATAAATCTTTACTGCTTTTAAATTCTTCCTGCTTCAAGTTTTCAACTTGGAGCAACCATTGACGCAAGTTTTCAACTTGCCAGACATAGAAGCAGAAAAGTCAGGAATACCTACCTTGAGGCTGCCGCCTCATTGGAGTTTGAACTTCAGATCAAGATAGGTTCAAGTTTTCAACTTGAACCAGATAATATAACAGGTATTGGGATTAGGCTATTTAGAGGCTGATTTCAATAAAATAGGCGCAAAGTAAACCAAATGACCCGTTTTGGTTGTTGCATCCCATAACAAAGATTCCCTAAGACAGGCACGTGAAAGTAAGATCGCTTAAACAAGACAAATACAACGTTATCACGCTGGGTTGCTCCAAGAACCTGGTAGACTCTGAAGTGCTCATGGGGCAGTTGCGCGCCAATGACCGCGAGGTGGTGCACGACTCAGAGAAAGATGACGCCAACATCATTATCGTGAATACCTGCGGCTTCATTGACAATGCCAAGCAGGAATCCATAGACACCATTCTGCGCTACGCCGATGCCAAAGAAGCAGGCGCCATTGATAAACTCTACGTGACCGGTTGCCTTTCGCAGCGCTACAAAGATTCCCTGGAGGCCGAGATTCCGCAGGTAGACGCCTACTTCGGGACGCTGGAGTTGCCGCAGTTGCTGAAAACCCTTGAGGCCGACTACAAGCACGAACTCATTGGCGAGCGTCTGCTTACCACGCCTAAGCACTACGCGTACTTCAAGATCGCCGAGGGCTGTAATCGTCCCTGCTCGTTCTGCGCCATCCCTTTGATGCGCGGCAAGCACGTAGATCGTCCTATTGACAGCCTGGTGAAAGAAGCCACCCGCCTGGCCAACATGGGCACCAAAGAATTGATCCTCATTGCCCAAGATTTGACTTACTACGGTTTGCAGCACTACGGCGAGCGCAAGCTGGCCGAGCTGTTACAGCGTCTCTCAGACGTGAACGGCATTGAGTGGATTAGAATGCAGTACGCCTACCCAAGCCAGTTCCCAATGGATGCCTTGGACGTGATGGTAGAGCGCGAGAATATCTGCAAGTACCTGGACATGCCGTTGCAGCACATCTCAGACAACATGCTCAAGACCATGCGCCGCGGTATCTCCAAGCGCCGCACCCTGGAGTTGGTAGACACCATTCGCCAGCGCGTACCGGACATCGCCCTACGCACTACACTCATCGCCGGTCACCCCGGTGAGACGCAGCAGGACTTCGAGGAAATGTACCGTTGGGTAGAGGAAACCCGTTTCGACCGTCTGGGCATCTTCACCTACAGCCATGAAGAGAATACGCACTCACATACCCTAGAGGACAACGTACCCGATGAGGTGAAACAAGAGCGCGCCGATGCCATCATGGAACTGCAGCAAGGCATCTCCATGGAGTTGAACGAGGAGAAAGTAGGCAACACCTACAAAGTGCTCTTCGACCGCAAAGAAAGCGGCTACTTCGTGGGCCGTACCCAGTATGATTCTCCGGAGGTTGATAATGAAGTGTTGGTACCCGCAGACAGCACCTACGTGCGCCTGGGAGACTTCGCCCAAGTTAAAATCACCGATTCTTCGGATTTCGACCTGTACGGCGAAGTGGTGGGGAACAATTACGCCCCGGCAGAGAAAGAAGCCTCCGCGCATTTACCGTCTGTTTCTTAAGAAATACCTCTAAAAGGAGGCAGCAGACCTCACAGGTTTTCAAAACCTGTGAGGTCTTTTTGTATTATAGGGCATTGAGCCACTGTGGCCTTTTTGTCTTAGTCTGGAGCGAGTTGCCATACTCGTAAAGCCTATTGTTGTGCATAGAGTTAGCGGCAGCGCTCTACGCACAAACCGGACAGCCAATCTCCTGATTGGCGAAAGGAGAGGCTCCTGGCACAGACGCTCGCAGGACCTCCGGACGCTGCGAGGTCTTTTGAGCAAACGAAATAGCGTTGGCAGACAAAAACTCCCCTCCTAATTTAGGAGGGGTGCCCGAAGGGCGGGGTGGTGAAGTTGTTTTCATCCTCATTTACAGAAATGGGCCCTAAAACGTAACTGAACCACGCAGTTTCCTGCACGACACCATCCACCACTGGCTTAGAAACGTACTACGGGTATTATTCTGAAAATAGATTTTACCTTTGCACGGCGTGCGCGCTTAACGCCGGCATGCCCTTACTATGAAAGTTTCCTGTATTGACTATAGCGCCACCGGTGCCTTTTCCTCGCTTGTGCTGGACTATCTGCGGAAGGATGCCAAACTCCGGCCGTTTTACGCCCATTTTCCTGAAATCAGCTCGTTTCCGGCCCTCATTCAGGAGCGGAATTTCCCGGTAGAACGGCGGCAGGTGTTGGTGGAGGAACTGAATAGGCAATACCAGGGCTTGGAAATGACGGAGGCGGTGCAGGCCAATATTTCGGCGCTCGCCGATGCCCGGACTTTTACCATCACCACGGGGCACCAATTGAACCTGTTCACCGGGCCGCTGTACTTCATCTACAAGATTGTAACGGCCATCAACACGGCCCGCGAGCTGCAGAAAGCCTACCCAGACTATAAGTTTGTGCCGGTGTACTGGATGGCCACAGAGGACCACGACTTTGCCGAGGTGAACCACTTCACGCTTTTTGGGAAGCAGTATGCCTGGGAGAGTGATGCCAAAGGAGCCGTGGGACGTTTCTCCACCGATGGTCTGAATGAGCTGCTGGACGAGATGCCGGAGAGCTATCCGTTGTTTGAGCAGGCCTACACCGGCAGCGCTACCCTGGCCGAGGCCATGCGCCAGATCGTGAACGGTTTGTTTGGGGAGTACGGTGTGGTGTGCGTAGACGGAGATAGCCGCACTCTGAAGCAGGCGTTCAGCCCTGTCGCGCAGCGCGAACTCACCGAGCAGGTAGGATATAAAGCCGTCACCAAAACCAATGCGGCCCTGGAGCAGCACTACAAACCGCAGGTGATGGTGCGCGAGATCAACCTATTTTACCTGGACCAGAACCTGCGTGAGCGCATTGTGCAGGAAGATGGCCTCTACAAAGTCCTGAACACCGACCTGGCTTTCACCCGCGAGCAGATTCTGGCCTTAACCCAGGAGCAGCCCGAAAAATTCAGCCCTAACGTAGTGCTGCGGCCCCTGTACCAGGAACTGGTGCTTCCCAACCTGGCGTACATTGGGGGTGGGGCCGAGGTGGCATACTGGTTCCAGTTGAAAGGCACGTTTGAAGCCTATGGCGTGCCTTATCCGGCGGTGATGCTGCGCAACTCTGCCATGTATATCACCAAGCCCAATGCTCAGCGCATGGAGAAACTAGGTTTCACCGTGGCGGAGATGTTCCGGGAGTTGCCCGAGCTGAAGAAACGCCTGGCCGAGCTGCTGAACCAGGAAGAGGTAAGTCTGCAACAACAGCGCGATGCCGTGGAAGAGGCCTTCAGGCAGATAGAGGAGCTAGCCCAATCCATTGATCCTACTTTGGTGAAAGCCGTGGGTGCCGAAACTCAGAAAGCGCTGAACAGCTTCCAGATGCTGGAGAAAAAGCTGAACAAAGCCGTGGAAAACAAAAATGACACGGCCTATAACCAATTGGCCAACCTCAAGGAGAAGCTTTTCCCTACGGGTGTGCTACAGGAGCGCGTAGACAACCTGCTCACCTACCAGACCAACAACCCCAACTTCATCCAGGAACTGGTGGCCGCCTTTAAGCCGTTTTCCTACTGTTTTACCGTACTTCAGGAAGAATAGCCATGGCCCTGAAAGCTGATCTTAGAAAGGAGTATTCCCAGCGGCGCATGCAGTTCACGGCCGAAGAAGTAGAAGTCTGCAGCGCACGCATCGCGGAGCGTTTCCTGGCCGAGTTCGCGCCCAAGCCGGGGCAGACGGTTCATACTTTCCTGCCCATCAGGCATCAGCAGGAAATCAATACCTGGCCCATTGTGCAGCAGCTGTGGCAACACAATGTACAGGTGGCAGTGCCCGTGGCCAACCCGAAGGACTTTTCCATGGCCCACTTCCTCATCACCCCCGATACCCAACTACAGGAAAGCAAGTGGGGCATTCCGGAGCCGGTAAACGCCCTGCCCATCCCAGAGTCTGAGATTGACATCGTGTTGGTTCCTTTGCTGGCGTTTGACCTTCAAGGCCACCGCGTGGGCTACGGCAAAGGTTACTATGACCGTTTTCTGGCCCTTTTGCCACAAATGAGCCAAAAACTGGGCCTCTCCCTGGAGTCTCCCGTGGAGATCATTGATGATGTAAGTGCCACGGACCTTACCCTGGATGCCGTCATCACCCCCGGGCAGGTGTGGACCTTCAAGTCGTCAGACTCTCAGGACTAATAATCCTCCTACTACCTTACTCTTTTTGTACCACTACTTTCCTGGAGACCTGGAAAGCAGGCGTTACTACCTGCAATAGATACATGCCCGCGGCCAGGTGATGGGTGGCTACCCTGATTTTGGTGCTTCCGCTGCCAAGGTTCTGCGTCGTTTCCCAGAGTTTATCGCCCTGCAGGTTCACTAGGGTAACGGTTGCCCTCATGGACGCTGGTACCTCAATGGTAAGCAGCGTGCTTTTCTGCGCCGGCATAGGTGCCACGCTTACCTGATGGCCCGCCGGCAGGTTGTCTCCTGCGCCCAGCGGATCATGGTATGTCATCTTGAAGATGGTGCCGCTTTGGTCATCAGAGACCAGCAGGTTGCCTTGTAAGTCAATGGCTACATCCACGGGTCGGGCCCAAGCGCTGGTGGAGTCTTCGTTCAGGATGTGGTCTATAAGGGAAACCTGCAGGCCGGGTTTCTGGGTGGCTGCGTCCCAAGGGAAGTAGATCACTTTGTAGCCGGTTTTCTTCGTGCGGTTCCAGGAGCCGTGCAGGGCAATGATGGCGCCGTTGTTGTACGGGGCAGCCAATCCGGTTCCCTGAGTGAAGATGAAACCCAGCGGGGCGGAGTGGGCGGCTATCCCTTTGGAGATCCGGTCCATGTTGTCGCAGTTGACGGTGCTGTTTTTGTTCAGCTCATAATCCGGAGCGAAGGGCATGTTGTCCGGGCCTTCCGCAAAGGTGGGGTTACAGAAAGGCCAGCCGTAGTTTCCGCCGTCACGCACTTTGGTGAATTCCTCCGGCGGGTTGTTGTCTACGTAGCTGGGGATGATCTTGCCATAGTTGCCGGTGGCATCATTGAAGGGGTAACGGATCTGGTCGCGGTTGTTCACGGTCACCCAGAGTTCATCAGTGCCCGGGATAAAAGCCAGCCCCTCAGCGTTGCGGAGGCCCTGGGCGAAAAGCCGTCGGTTTTTCCCTTGGGCATCATACACGTAAATGGCTCCCCTGATGGGATCACTCTGGGTATCTGAAAGGCAGGCGTTGCAGGTAGAGGCAATAGACACGTACAGGTTGTGGTTCCGGTCCAGGGCGATGTTCTTCAGTTCGTGGCCGTAGTTGCCGTTCAGCTCAGGAAGGCTCGCATCCGGCAGGTTGTCTACAATGACCTCGCGGTTACGCCCCGTTAAATCCCCGTTTTGGTAAGTATAGCGGCTTACCTTGTTCTTCTCCGATACATACAGATAGATGGTACCGTTGATCTCGTGGAAAACCAAGTCATGGGGTCGGGCGAGCCCGCTCACGAAGTCAGTTACCTGCGGATCGCCGGTGGCATTGGGCCGCACCAGCTTCACCCGACCTTGTCCCGGTACCGATACCAGCAGATCACCGTTGGGCGCAATGGCCATGAACCGGGCGCCGGAGATGCGGGTGTAGACGGCCAGAGAGAAGTTCCTGGGCAAGGAAACAAAGCGGTCTGTGTTGAAAGGCGAGCTGCGCATGCCCTGGGGCACCGTTACTTTTACCCGTTCTGTGGCACCGGGCGGATTGGTCTGGGCCCAGCCGCAAGTAGCCCATAGCAAGAGTAGCGATAGCATGTAGCAGTTTCTCATAACTTCCTCTTTTACTGATGTCTTATATAACGATCAACCGCAAAAAACAGCGAATGAAAATTTGGAAATACTAAGACAAAGCAAATCACGGAGCTAGATTGTATTAGTGTTTTTCTATATATATTCGTGTTTATGCAACGAAACCGATGATAGGTGAATCTTACCTGTGCGCCTGCTGCAAATCCAATGAAAAAGTCATTCTACTCCCTTGTTCTCCTTTTATTGCTCCTGCCTAGCCTCAGCCAAGGTCAGCGCCTCTCTGTGGCAACAGATTCCGCCCGGTCTATCGCTTCTGCTGACTCAGTCTCTGGGGAGACCACTACCATCCTGCGCCTCTCAAGGCCAAGTGAGTCCTTGATGGCTTACGGCGCTGAAAAAGGCACTTTTACTCCGTCTTTTGATCAGAGAATCTCTTTCAGGCAAGAGGTGAAAGAAAAGAAGGAAAGTAAAGTGGTTATGTTCCTGGTAGGCGAGGCCGTGGTAGGTTTGGTGAGTTCCATCGGGTTTGCCAAAAACGGGGCCTATTGGTCGGCGGCAGGCTTGCACGTGATGTCACTGGCTGCCTTCAACGGGGGAAAAGCCCCGGAAAATGACGAAACGGGCTGGGCTACCTTCGGGATGATGAATGCCTTGGCAGCGCACCATTACTTTGTGAAACCCACCTCAGGTGCACCTGTTTTCTGGCGCAATTTCATAGGTGTCAATGCAGTGCTGCTCACTTCCCACGTGATGGACAAAGTTATCAGCAGAAAAAAGGCCAAAGCCCCTACGAACTTCCAGGACTGAGTTCCTTAGACCTATATTATTGAAAGTGTAGAGAACCTTTCCTGACTCTTAAGAAAAGGAAAAATCAGCCTGCCTTTTAAGCCCGATTTCTGAAAATCAGACTTAAAAGGCAGGCTGATTTTTTGCGGCATATTCATCTGGTTAAGGTTTGTGGAAATCATCCGCAGCATCATGATTTTAATTTTTTTATAAAAAGAGGAGATTGTTTCCTTGGTTTATTATAAAAGCCTCAGTGCCTTTTAAAAAAGTATAGATTTTTTGGTCATACTTTAGGAGATATTTGATTTTATATATATTATCCGTTCGTATTTCCGGAGGCACCAACAAACCTTTCATAAACCTTATTCTCACCTACTAAACCAAACTAAAGCATGAAGAAAACACTACTTCTTTTACTGGCGCTACTCTCCTCGCTGGGCATGGTCTATGCGCAGCAGCGGGAAATAAGCGGCAAAGTAACCGCCTCAGACGACGGCAGCGGCTTGCCCGGCGTCAGTGTGGTGGTCAAAGGCACCACCAACGGCACCTCCACCGATGCCAATGGGGATTTCAAAATCAGGGTAGCGGATGACAACGCCGTACTGGTGCTCAGTTACCTGGGCTACCTGACCCGCGAGATACCCGTAGCGGGCCAATCCTCATTCAATATTTCCCTGTCTCCTGATGCCAAGGCCTTGGATGAAGTGGTGGTAACCGCTTTAGGCATCCAGCGCAGTGAGCGCTCCTTAGGTTATTCTACCCAAGAAGTGAAAGGAGAAAACCTGACCTATACCAAAGAGCAGAACGTACTGGGTGCCTTGGCCGGGAAAGTGGCCGGGGTGCAGGTAGTGGGCTCCTCCGGATCAAGCATGGGCGGTACCCAGAAAATCAAGATCAGAGGTGTGAACTCTATCCAAGGCACCGGCGAGCCGCTGATTGTGGTGGACGGAACGCCAATCTCCAACGCCAACTTTGCCGGAAGTGACCGGGCAGACTACGGTAACCTTGGTCAGGATATCAACCCGGAGGATATTGAGTCTATCAACGTATTGAAAGGTCCGCCGGCTTCGGCGCTGTACGGCATCAGAGGACAATACGGCGTGTTGATGATCACCACCAAGAAAGGCAAGAAAGGAGCTAAAAAGGTATCGGTGCAGTTGAATTCTGCTTTTTCGGTGGAGAAGGCCGGTAATTTCTTGCCACTGCAGAATGTGTACGGCGGCGGATCCAGCCAAACCTGGAGAACCCTGCCCAACGGTGACAAATACGTGGACATGAGCATTGACGAAAGCTGGGGACCAAAGATGGATGGCACCTTGGTGCGCCAGGTGTTCAGTTTTTACCCGCAGGACCCAGAGTACAGACAGTTGACTCCGTTTGTGGCTCACCCTAATAACATTGAGGATTTCTATGAAACTGGGTCCAACCTGAACAACGGCGTGAGTGTTTCCGGCGGAAACGAGAACACCACCTTCCGGTTAAGCTTCAACGATACCAGAATTGAGGGCGTGGAGCCAAATACCTGGCTTAAGAGAAACAACCTGGGTTTAAGTGCTGCTTTGGACTTAACCAAAAAACTGACGCTCTCCACCAACATCAACTACGCCACCAACAGCGCCCAGCGTCCTTCACAGGGGTCTGAGTGGGGAGCCCGGTACATGGTGCAGTGGTTCCAGCGGAACATTGACATGGAGCGTATGAAAAACTACCGCTACCCGGATGGCTCTATCCTGCAGTGGAACCTGAGTCGGCCTAGCACCACCACCGGCGAGATCACCAACCTGCGGGGCCTGTATTGGGACAACCCGTATTTTGACGCGTATGAGAACACCAGTAATGACAGCAGAGATCGGTTCTTTGGAGACGTAGGTTTATCCTGGCAGGTATTGCCTTCCCTGAAACTGAGCGGTTTTGTGCGGTCAGATATGTTCACCCAGAACATCGAATCCCGCGTGGCTTTCGGGGGAAGAAGAATTCCGGGGTACTCTGTGGGCAAGTACCAGAACCGCGAGAACAACTATGAGTTTCTGGCCCAGTATACCAAAGAGTGGGGTGATTTCTCACTGAACGCGAACGTGGGTACCAACATCTTCGACCGGAAGTATACCTACGTGTCACAAGCTACCGTGGGGGGACTCTCCAGCCCGAACTACTACAACATCGCGGCTTCCATTGACCGACCGGCTGTTTCATCCTACCTTTTGGAAAAACAGATCAGAAGCGGATTCGGGATGCTTTCTTTAGGCTATAAGGACACCTACTTCCTGGATGCCTCTATCAGGAACGATAACTCCTCGGCTCTGCCAGAAAATAACAACTCGTACTGGTACCCATCAGTTTCCGGCTCCATGGTGTTCAGTGAGCTGATCGGCTGGAACCCGCTTTCTTTTGGTAAGGTGCGGTTGAGCTATGCTCAGGCCGGTGCTGACTTGGATGTGTACAGAACTTCATACAACTACGGGGTAGGTGGCATCTACGCTGCTCCCAATGCTACTACCAATACCTTGTTTATTCCGGACAACCTGAATAATCCAGCCATCAAGCCTTCTTTCGCGCATTCCTATGAAGCAGGTTTGGACCTCAAGTTCCTGCAAGGCAGAGTAGGCATGGCGTTCACGTATTATGTGCAGCGGAACAAAAACCAGATCCTGAACCTGGATGTGTCTGGCACCAGCGGGTATGGTTCTACCGTGATCAACGCCGGTTTAATTGAAAACAACGGGATTGAGCTTTCCTTGATGGCCACCCCTGTCCAGTCTGATAGATTCACCTGGGATGCTACCTTCAACCTGAACCGCAACCGGAGCATGGTGAAAGAGTTATACCCTGGCACCAATGTCTATACCTATGACAACACCACCTACTCTGGCGTTACCTCTTACCTGAACTCGTACGTGGGTAAGCCTTTCGGTAGCTTGATTGGAAAAGCGTATCAGCGGGATGAGGCCACCGGTAAAATCTTGCTTGATAAGGACAACCGGCCCTTGTTTACCGAGAGCAACCATGACTTTGGAAGCGTGCTGCCAGATCTAACGGGCGGTTTCCAAAACTCCTTTAAAATCTGGAAAGTGGAGTTAGGCGCCATGATTGACTACCAGATTGGCGGACAGTTCTTCAGCCGCTCCAGAATGCTGGCCGTGAAAACCGGAATGGCCCCGGAAACCGCTGCCCTCAACGAGAACGGCAAAAACGTACGTGATGCCGTGTCTGAAGGCGGAGGGGTGAAAGTAAACGGCATCTATGGCCCGGGCGTGAAGATCAACAACGTTGACGTAAGCGGTCAGGAGTTCAACGGCTTCGTAGACGCCCGCGCCTACTACAGAACCACCTTGGGTACCCACGTGTACGAAGAATGGATTTACGATGCCTCTTACGTGAAACTGAGAGAACTGCGCCTGGGCTATACTTTTGAGAAAGCCATGCTCAGCAAATTGCCTTTTGAAAGAGTGGGCATCGCTTTCATCTCCCGTAACGTGGCGCAGTTGTGGCAGAAAGCCCCGAAAGGCTTAGACCCGTCAGAACTCTCTACCGGTGGCCAATCAATCAGCTGGTATGAGTCTGGTCAGTCTAACACGGTGCGTTCCTACGGGGTTAATCTCAACATCACCTTTTAAGAAGAAACAGCATGAAGAAGATTTATATAGTACTGCTCTCTTGTTTTCTTTTGGGGAGCTGCAATGACTTTGGAGACATGAACGTGAATCCAAACCTGCCCGTAGTGGCTTCCAATACCCAGCTGATTGCCAACGCGGCACTTTCCCTGCCAGGACTGAGCGCGTCTCCGCAGGGAGAATACTATGCCCAGTACCTGTCAGAGACCCAGTACCCCAACCTGTCTCTCTACACCCAGGTAAGCTCCAGTTTCTATGGCCTGTACCAGGGCCCCTTAATGAACCTTGAATCTGTGCTTAAATCCCAGAACCTGGATGTGAAAGAAGGACCTATCGTGAACCAACTGGCGGTGGCCAAAATCCTGAAAGCCTATTTCATGTGGCACATCACAGACCGATGGGGAGACGTGCCGTACTCAGAGGCCCTGCAAGGCAAAGAAAACCTTACGCCTAAATACGATACCCAGGAATCTATCTACAACAACCTGTTCTTGCTTTTAGATGAGGCTGATAAAAGCATAGTGCCCGGGACCATCGCCAATGACATCATTTATGGCGGTGATATGACCAAGTGGAAAAAGCTGGGTAACTCCATCAGGTTACTCATGGCCTTGCGTCTTTCTAAAGTGAACCCAACCAAAGGAAGCGAGGAGTTCAATAAGGCTTTGACCGCTGGCATCATGACGTCTAACAATGACAACCTGGTGTTCAAGCACCTGCCAGATGCAAACAACCAAAATTACTGGTACGGCCAGGTCTTCACTCAGAACCGGAAATGGTGGGCTTTGAGCAATACCCTGGTAGACAAAATGAAGCCGGTAGAAGACCCAAGGCTGGCGGTTTACGGCGACAAAAACTCCGCCGGTCAGTACGTAGGGCAGGAGTTCGGGAAAACGGAGAACCTAAGCACCACCGCGGTATCCTTGCTGGGAACTGCCATCTGGAAACAAGATGCCAGCATTCACCTGGTGACGTACGCCCAACTGCTGTTTGCCAAAGCCGAAGCCGCTAAACTAGGCTGGATTGCCGGTGGCGACACCGAAGCCAAAACCAACTATGACCTGGCCATCCGGAATTCGGTGATTCAGTGGACCGTTAGCCCAACTTTTTCCGAGGCATCTGCCATTGCCGCAGCCAATGCTTTGTTAACCAAACCAGGTGTGCAGTATGACCCCGCAATGGCGTTGGAGCAGATTGCCGAGCAACGGTGGGTGCATTTGTACATGCACGGGTTTGAGGCCTGGGCCGAGTGGAGAAGGACCGGCTACCCCAATGAGCTGATCAGCCCCGGCGGAACGGCCATCCCTACAAGACAAGGCTATGCCACCACTGAGCTGTTCACGAACGAAGCTAACTATAAAGAGGCAGTGCAGCGTCAGTTTGGCGGTACCGATGGCCTGTACGGCAAAGTTTGGTGGGACAAAGACTAACCCCACGTAAAAGCACAAAAGAAAAGGCCGGTAGTTTACCGGCCTTTTTTGTGAAATCAGGTCAAAAAATAGGAAACGCTGTTACGGGGTTGGCTACTGCTCTTCAAAGAAATTCAGCAGAGCGCCGGCGTAGGCATCGTTCCAGCCTTCCACCAGTTCATCGTAGGCCTCGTCTGGGATGTTGGTCTGCTTTACCTCCATGGAGCAGCCCTGCTTGTGCGGGTGCAGTTTGATGGTCACAATGGAGTCCTCGGGTTCGCCCTCAAAATACCACTGCTGCACCAGCTTCTTGTTTTCCTCAAATTCTAGGTTCTTGCCCACAATGCTGCCTTCCCAGAGCGAGAACTCAGAGCCGGGTTCTGTGGACATCTCGGCGGTTTCGCCGGTCCAGATCTCCAGCGTAATGGGGTTGGTAAGGGCTATATACACTTCTTCCGGCGTGGCCGGCAGCAGGTAATATTTCTTGAAGTCTTTCATAGAATAAACAGTTGCGCGAAGGTAAAAGCTACGGCAGGTTCCTGGTGCTGCCGCCGGTTACTTTATTTCAGTGATATCTCCCTGCGGCGAAATCTTGAAGCGTTTGCGGGTGACGGTGAGCTTTCTAGTGTTGGGCACCTCATTGTACGCTGCATCAAATTGCCACCGGGTGGTGCTGTCCAGGTGCTCAATGGTGAAGTCCTTTTGGATGGTGAATTGCTCGCTGTGTTTAAAGCCGGGCTCCTCGCCGCAGGGGTTGAATTTCAAATCCTGTTCATCTAGCTGGGTTCCCTCCTGGTTATAAGTCCTGATCCTGGGCACGGTTTCATCTGACGGAAAGAGCACTAGGAGGGCAGTCACCTCCTTGTTAATCGGCAATCGGCGGTAAGGAATCTCGTGCGGTTTAAGGTAACTGCCGGCCACCGTGGTGTCTAATCTGGCCCCGAAGGTGTATTCAAAAGAGCAGGTCGCCTTGAAAGGCAAAGCCAGCGCCGGCAGTTCCCCGGCGAAGCTGGTAAAAGAAACGCTAGGCGAAGCCGCTACCGCATCGGCAGACGGATTGGTCTCATATTGAACGGCATTTTCTCTGGAACAGGAAGTAAACAGGTAAAGCAAAGGCAGCAAACCGAGGAGCAGTTTTTTCATAGATGCTTTATACGGAAAACAGTATATAAAAGGATTGGTAGCCTTTGCCGAAGCCGCTGAAAGGATTACTATCTGCTCTTGTAACCCCATTTCTGTCTCCTTTTTCTGAAAACAGCCCTGAAATAGATTACAGGTTAAAAGTAAGGTTTATAGGCCTGGATCTGCAGTCAAAAACTGCGGCAAGCCGATCTGTCCCCCTTTGAAGGGGGTAGGGGATGACATGGCAGCTTCACGAACCGATACTTTTGCTAAGTGCATTTATCCTCCTAGTGTGAAGGGCAACCACAAGGGATTGCCCCTACCTCTTAGGAACGCCATTCTCTGCACGAGTAGTCATCCCCCTACCCCCTTCAAAGGGGGACGAAGAAGTGACTACTCGTTACAGATACTAGGGTGAGGACCTTCGTGGGGGATGAAAGAAAGCAGTAGATTTTCCTAAAGCCAGTGAAATAAAAAAGCCGCAGTCTGAACAGGCTGCGGCTTTTGGTGCTAAAGTAGTGAAGGACTATTCCTCGTTTTCAGGTTGAGCGGTTCTGTTGCTGGAAGGTCTCTTGTTGTTCTGCTCGGCCTCTCTGTTCATTTCCATGATGTCTACCGGCTGAGAGAAGTCACCAAGGAGGTATTTAGAGAAGTAATCAGCGGTCATCCAGAAGGAGTACTCCGTCATGTCGCCGTAGCCGTGGCGCTGGCCGGGCATCATCACAAAATCAAAGCGTTTATTGGCCTTAATGAGGGCATCGGCCATTCTGATGCTGTTGGCAGGGTGCACGTTGTTGTCCACGTCGCCGTGGGTAAGCAACAGGTGGCCTTTCAGGTTCTTGGCCAACTCCGGGTTCTTATCGATGGTGTACTGGAAGGTGGTGTCGCCTTTGGCGGTGATCACTTCCTTCACGCCATGGTGCTTCTCAGACCACCAGCGGTTATAGATGTTGTTCTCGTGGTTTCCGGCACCCGATACGGCCACCTTGAAGAAGTCTGGGTACACCAGCATGGCGGCGGTAGACATGAACCCGCCACCAGAGTGACCGGTGATGCCCACGCGATTAATGTCAATGAACTTGTGCCGATCAGCCAATTGCTCCACGGCGGCTTTCTTATCTGCCAGACCGTAATCACGCAGGTTACCGTAGCCGAAGGTGTGATACCACTTGGAGCGCGCCGGGTGACCACCGCGGTTACCCACAGTAATGACAATGAAACCCATCTGGGCCAGACGGTCCATGCGGTCCATGCTTCTGCCGAAGGCCTTGTTCACGGCTTCGGTCTGCGGGCCCGGGTAGATATACTCAATGATGGGGTACTTCTTGGTGGAGTCGAAGTCAAAAGGCTTGTACATCACGCCGTAAAGGTCGGTCACGCCGTCATCAGCTTTCACGATGAAAGGCTCCGGGAACTTGTAAGAAGTGGTCATGAGGCGGGACAGATCTGCTTTCTCCAGGTCCATCACTTTTTTGCCGTTGCTGTCATACAGCGCTGAAACCGGCACGGTGTTCACGCGCGAGGCGTTGTTCACGAAGAACTTGCGGCTGTCGTTCATGCTCACCTGGTGATCAAAGTTGCCGCTGTTGAGAAGTTTCAGGCCAGAGCCGTCAAAGTTCACGCGGTACAGGTGCAGGTAGTAGGGGTCTTCCTTGGCTTCGCGGCCGTTGGCGGTGAAATACAGTACGCGGGCTTTGTCATCAATGCCCACGATCTCCTCGCAGTGGTAAGCGCCGGAAGTGATCTGGTTTTTCAGCTTGCCGTTGCCATCATAGAGGTAGAAATGGCCCCAGCCATCGCGCTCAGACCAATGGATCAACTCGCTTCCGCCGTTTACTAGGCCCACCCGGCTTACTTCCACGTAGGTATTAAAGCGCTCGTCAATCAATGGCTTCACGGTGCCGGATGGTACGTCCAGGGAAAGCACGTCAATCTTCTTCAGGTCGCGGCTGGTGCGGGTGAAGTAGACTTTGCTGTTGGTGCCGTGCCACAGGCTGGCGCGGAACTCGTCATCGCGGGAGCTTTGCTTGGCGGGCGCTGGCCACACCGAAATCTCCTGGTCTTTGAAAGCCGCGGTGTTGATTTTCTTGGCGGTTTTATCCGCGAAGTTGAACAACAGCAATTCTCTGATTGGCGCCTCTTTCTCGCCAGGCATCTGGTACTTGTAGGTTTCCAGCGCCGGACGTCCGGTGGCGGTGTTGTGCAGTACCCACAGGTCTTTCACTTTGCGGGCATCGGTGCGGGTCATGAGGAAATACTTAGAATCCGGCGACCACATGATGAAAGCAGGCTTGCGGTTCTTGCGGTTCTTCTCACGCTCCACGTTGGTTTCGCCCTGAGAGTCGCCGTAAGAGTAGTTTTCCACGCCATCGGTGGTGAACTTGGTTTCTACAATGGTAGAGTCCTTCTCATTTTTGAGGGCTTTCTCGTAGTTAGCGCGGTCCATCCAGTACAGGTTGTGCTCTTTGGCGAACACCACAAACTTCTGGTCTGGGGAGATGGAGGCCCACATAGGCTTACGTTTAGGCTTGTTGTAGTCCTTCAGCTCGGTGAGCTTGCGGGTGGCCAGGTTGTACTGGAAGTAGAAGGTTTTCTTCTCCAGTGAGTCAGCGGCCTTTTTATCCAGGCGGTCTTTCTTTACCTGGTCAATGGTGCTCTTCACCTCAAACTGCACGTTCTTTTCGTCCTCGGTGAACTTGAGGTTCTCAATGGGCAGGTGCTGCGCATCGAACGGGTCACGTACGATAGTAGTGATGGCTGCAGCCAACTGGTCTGTGTTGAAGATGGCCTGCTTTGATTTGGTGGCCGGATCCACGATGTACCAGTTCTTGCCGTTGGAGGTCTCATACTGGTACCAGAACCGGTCGGTTTGCTTCAGCCAGTGCGGATCCAGGCTGGTGGTGAAAATTAGCTTCTCCAGTTTTTTGGGAGAGAAGCGGGAAGCCAGCTGGTAGTTGGCTTTCTGGGGTTGCCCCGTTTGGGCGAAAAGCCCCAGACTAGCCCCTAAGAAGAGGGCCAGCGTGTAAACAATTCTCATGTAAAGGGTTTTGTAGGTGTTTGGAAGCTTGAAGATACGAAACGGTCTTTGAATTTCGGGGCTGCCATTAGGTGCCAGTTGGTTAAAGTCATTTTAAATGCTTCTCCTTAAAAAGTTAAGCAGGGGTTGTTTGCCTTTTTTACCTCTCCTCTGGTTCAAGTTTTCAACTTGGACCTACCATGGTCTGCAGTTTGCAACTGCAGTGAGGCGCCAGCCTCAAACACGGATTTCACTTGCGTTGTGCGGAGAGTTAGCGGCAGCGCTCTCCGCACTTCCCGGACAGCCAATCTCCTGATTGGCAAATTGGACGAGGTTCCTGATTGAAATATATCCCCGCTGTTGGTGTTCTCACCAAAAACGGCGATATACTACCCTTCAATTCACTAACCGCAGCTACCTCCCACTTCCTTCCTGCTCTGCCTCCGGGGCTTGTTCCTCCGCTGGGAGGTTTGTCACTTTTCTCCTTGATGAGAAAAGTAACCAAAAGAATCAAGAAGCCTCAAACTCGCTGACGCTCGGACAGTGAGGCTTCAATCAAGGTACCACCCCGCCAGCGTCCTCTGTTGCATAGCCAAGCAGGCCATTACTGCTTGAACAGTTCATCCGTGCGGCAGCCCGTGCCTCGGCCTCACTGTAGGCCTTCGCCCCGGCCCGCCGCAGGAGACAGATGGTGTCTGCTCGGATTACCTGATCATGTAGAGACAAGGCATGCCTTGTCTCCAAAGGTTCTATCGCAATAGCCGGCCACTACCGGAAAAACTGGTAAGGGCACCCACAAGAGGTGCCCCTACATTTCTTACAGTTCTCTCGCAACCTCACCCACCGTTGTTGGTGTTATCACCAACAACCAGAACTGCGGCTCAACAACCTTCTCACGCATTGCTAGATTCCCCTCCTCAGAGAAGTTGGGGTGGGTTGACATTCCTCATCCGTTGTTGGTGTTATCACCAACAACCAGAACTGCGGCTCAGCTACCTGCTTGGGTTAACAAGAATTGTCGTTTAAACCCCGTTTTCAGAAAACCAGCCCAAAACTTAGTTGGCTTTCACGCCACGGGTCATTTCTCTTTTGCCGGGTGGGCCGGGGAGGGCTTCTACGGTGAAGCCGGCGGCTTTGAGGCTGCGTTTGAAGCTGCCTTTGGCGCAGTAGGTGACCAGGGTGCTGCCGGGCTTGAGGCAGTCGTGCATTTTCTGGAAGATGGCGTCGGTCCAGAGGTGGGGCTGCTTCTCCGGGGCGAAGGCATCGAAATAGATGAGGTCGTAGCTTTCCGGAGAGGGGGAGAAGGCTTCCAGATCGGTTTCCAGTTTGCGGAGGGTGAACTGCGGGGTAATGGCCACTGGCTGCCCCCAAGGGGCGTTATGCAGGGGCGTGAAGAAGTCCAGTAGCTCGGGGTTGAGGATGAATTTATCGAACTGCAGTTGGGCCACCACCTCGGGGGGAAGCGGGTATTTCTCCAGGGTGTCATACTCCACCGTAGCCTTGGTAGCCAGGGAGTGTTGCAACGTGAGCAGGGCGTTGAGACCTGTCCCGAACCCAACTTCCAGCAGGCGCACGGCAGACTGGCGTTCCAGGGTGGCCTCTAAGCCCATTTTGATGAACACGTGCAAAGACTCCTGCAGTGCCCCGTGCACCGAGTGGTAATGTTCGTTCAGTTCCGGCACAAATAGGGTGGTAGAGCCGTCTTTGGTTTGTCTTACTTCCAGGTTCATGAAGCAAATTACGGATTAGCAAGCAGGAATGCACCGGAAATTAAGAATTAGAGGGTTTTAAGGCCGCTTTTGGTAAAACAACCTTAAAACAGAAAGACAGAAAGTGCACATAGATATCCTGCAACATAAGTTGGCCTAGACAGCTGTTTAACTGCTGTTTTTCAGAAAACAGGCGCAAAGAAAAGATTATATTCTCCTTGAAAGAAGGATGAATTAAGACTTTTGATGCTCTAAAAGGAAAACACACCAACTTGGAAAAACGGGAATCCGAATTCTTAATTCTTAATTCTTAATTCCCCATTCCTAATCAATCAATGTAGCCTTCGTACTGAATGCTGCTCACTTTGCCTTTGGAGAGATGGAACCTGAGCCAGGAGTTGCGTTCCCAGTCGCAGACTTCCACCACGTTCTTGGTTTCTTTGATGAAGAGTTTGTAGCCCATGAGTTTCTGCAGCAGTTCCTGGCGGGTACAGCCTACCTTGATGCCGTTCTTCAGGGATAGGTTAGGGCTCTTGATATCGGCGTAAGAAAGCATGAAACGCTTGGTGTACATAGGGTAGTACAGCTCCACGGTGCTGGAATCAAAGTTGAGCTGGAAGAGCGTGTCTATGTAGCGGGTGTTATGCTGGTTATGGATGGTGTCTTTCAGGACCTCAAACTTGGTGCGCACCTGGGCAGCGTACTGCTGCAGCACGGGCTCCTCAACGGGCAGGAAAGGGTTGGAGATAAATGCGGTGGCCTTGATGACCTCCGGATGCTCCTGTTCCAGCAGTTCTATGCGTTGATAGAACGCCTCCATACGGGCGGTGTTGTTGAAATTGGGGGCATAGGTGCTTTTGGGAGCTGTGGTCCTGGGCCTAGCTGCTGCCCTTGCCACCCGCGGCGTATCTGGTTCCTGGTTGCCTTGGCAGCCAGCTTGCACCCCTAGTGGGATTAAACACAAAAGCAAAATCAGCCGCCACATACCCAGGTCAGAAATGATAAGAAACTTAGTCAGAATTGTATTCTAATATACAAAAAACGATTTGCAAAGCTACACAGAAGCGCAAAAAAATAATCCTGCTTTCATGACCACTATACTCTTGGATACCCCTAAGCGTTGCGGGTTTTTTGGTATTTTTTCAAAGTCGGCCCATGTCATCCCGGGCGGAGGATGACCAGCGTATTGAGATACCCACTTTGTACTGGTATGACACCGTTTAAGAGCCGATTTTTCTTAAGCAGCCCCTAAACAACTAGGTTCTGAAACGCCCCTGTGAAGGTGGCCGGCCGGAGTTCTGCGCCTCGGGTGTTTCATCAAAGGGGATCTCTCGCACTTCAATCCTGACGGAGTTATGGTTGGGGGTAACAGGTTGCCCGAAGTTGTCGGCGTATTCCTGGGTGATCTCGGCCCCGAAGAAGATAATGAGCGAGGAGTAGTATACCCAGGAGAGCAGTACCACTAGGGAGCCCGCCGCGCCATAAGAGCTGTTGAAGTCGCTTCGGCCCAGGTACCAGCCAATGAGGTATTTACCCACCAGGAACAGGACTGCGGTGATAATAGCGCCCACCCAGACATCGCGCCAGCGGATGTGGGCATCTGGCAGGTATTTGTAAATGAGGGCGAAAAGCAGCGAGATAAGCCCCAGTGACACCACCACATCCAGAATGTAGATGAAAACCACGGCTATGCCAGGTAGCAGTTTCTGCATGTAGTCGGTGAGAATGCCAATCATGGCGCTCACCACCAAACTCACCAGCAGCAGAAAAGCAACGCTCAGGATCATGCCCAAAGACAGGATGCGGTCTATGACCAGTTTCAGGATACCGTTCTTGGCTTTGGTCTGTAGGTTCCAGACCTGGTTCAATGACTCCTGCAGCGTCACGAAAATGGTGGTACCGGCAAAGATCAGCGTGCCTATGCCTATCCAGGTGCCCAGCGGACTGCTGCCCTCCATGTGCAGTTTGGAGATCATGTTCTGGATCTCTGTGGCGGCCTCTGACCCTACAATCCCTTTGATCTGGTTGTACAGCTGACCGCTCACCGCCTCTTCCCCAAAGAAGTAGCCTGCCGACCGCACCACGATAAACAGAAGGGGCGGAAGGGAGAAGATAGTGTTGTAGGAGAGTGCCGCCGCCAGCCGCAGCGAGTTGTTCTTCATGAACTCAGAGGCGGAGTTCTTAACAAGATCAAGGATGCTTTTTGCGGTATATTTAGCCATTCAGTTCAGAATCAGGGATGAAATATCTGAAACTACGGCAACAAGCGCTCAATTGTTGATTTTTTGAAGGATTGAGCGATTTTGGGAATGAATGATGTATTGGTTGAGTGAGTGAGTGAGTGTAAATGGGAAGATGGTTGATGGTCTTACCGGGAGTAATCCAGGCACTTGTTTACTGATAATTAGTTTTGGGCCTGTTTTCAGGAAAACGTGCTTATTCCATCCCCCTTCAGACATTCACTCAATCTCTCAATCACTCATTGAAAAGAAAGCGTGAGCTGCCCCGAGGCCAGGAAGTGCGTCTGCACGCCGGTAGGGGTCACGTACAGGGTGTCTGGCTCCAGGGTGAAATCGGCGCCGCGGAGCAGGAATCTTTCCTGCAGTTGATTTTCCTTCAGGCCGGCTTGCAGGGCCTGCCGGAGGTTGGCCAGTTGGGATTTGACCGGGAACACCATCTGGTTTTCAAGTTGGGCTTTGAACTTGTTCTGCAGGAGCCATTGGGCGGTGTTCACCAGTTTGTCCCTGGTCTGCAGGGTGTATTCCAGGTTCTGCACCTTTATGCTTTGGGTAGCGGCGTCATAGAACGGCGTAGCCTGCAGCCATACCTTGCCCTGGAACTTCTTAGTGAGGAAAGATGCCTTGGTCTGGCCGCTCACGTCCAAAGCCAGCAGCAGTTGAGTGCCTTTCCCGCTGATGGCCACGTCATGGATGGTGAGCTGGTGTTTGCCCTCTTCAAAGCTGAAGTTCTGGTTTTTCACTTCCTTTTCCAGTATCTGGTTGAGGTAAGCAAAAGAAACATCGCTGGCTATGTTGAGTTGGGCCACCTGGGGCAGTGTACGGGTGGGAGTATAGTTAGGCAGTGCCACCAACGTCTGGCTTGGTTTCTGGCCCGATAAAACCTTTAGGAAAGCATCTATGCCCACCTGCAGGCTTAGTTTGTTTTGCTGAAGCTCCAATGGGGTGAGGCGCACGGCCTTGGGTTCCACGGAGAGCCAGGTGTTGTACTGGGCGTTCAAAAGCAGCGGATCCTGCAGTTGACGCCAGGCCTGAGCCAGGTAAGTAGGCAGAGGCACGCGCTTCTGTAGTTCCTGGTCCAGCAGCTGGAGCATAGGGGCGAGCTGGGCCTTGAGCTTGGGTTCTATGAAAGGAGCCAGGTTCAACCGAAGAGGTCCTAAAGACAGCGTGGGTTTGCGCGCCCCCCAGGCGAAATCGCCACTGGTGTAGCTTTTCAGGTTGTAGTCGGGGAGGAGCTGCAGGCGGCTGTCGGTGCGCACGGTGACCTCAAATTCGGTCTCCTCGGTTTTCTGGATGTTTTTGCACAGCTCGCAGGCGTTCCACTGCCATCGGCCTTTGGCCCAGATCCTGAGCGGAACCTCCATAGACAGCTTACTGAACTCAGAGCGCAGTTTCATGGGTCCGGCCTTGGTCACCTTGACCATGAGGTCATCGTCCTGCAGGTTATCGTCTTGGTAAATAATGCCGGTGAGTTCCTGGTTCAGGATGCCTTCCAAAGCTGAGACGGGGATGGTGATGGGCAAGGTGATGGTGGAGAGACGGGGTTCTGGCAGAGGCGGGGGAGAAACCTGGGCCTCGGGGGCCGGCACGTTAAGCGACGCTGATTTCTGGCAAGCGGGAAGTACGCAGACGCACAGCAGAACAAAAAATAAAAAATGAAAAGAGCGCCCTCGCATGCCGTCTATAATGTTGATGCCTTGGTAATAAGCCGATGTTGTTTTACGGCTGTTTTGGCAAAAGTAAGCATAAACCGCGTGATTATTGGGCCATCAGGAGCTGGTCAAGGAACTCGCGTACGTCTTCTTTAGAGGAAAGCAGGGCACAGTTGCGCAGGGTGCCTTTGTGGTAAATGGCAAAGAAAGGTGTACCGGTAAGTTTCACCTCCTTGCTGGAAACCGGGTTCTCAGAGGCGTCCATCTGCAGAAAGGTGATATCGCTGTACATGGGGTTCTCTGAGAATTCCTTGAAAGAAGGAGCCAGGGCTTTGCAGATAAGGCAGTCTTTGTCTATGAATTTGACAATGACCCGGTCTTTCTCAAAGATAAGGGAGCGCAGTTCGTTATCGGAAGATATATGGATGGCCATCATGTAAAATGCATTCGTTAAACTATCGGTAACGTGGAAAACAGCCCTGAGTTGAGAGAAAATGCTGTTCTAGCCGCCCCAAAGGCCTGTTAGGGTTCTTTTTGCAGGAGCCATTCTTTTCTGGTAACAGGGGTTTGCCACAGTGCCTTGTCCAGTTCCTGGTCTGAGGAGAACTGCAGTTGGGTAAGGCAGCGGGCCTCCACGCACAGGTTCACCTGCTTCTCCCTGAAAGGCCACGGCGTTACCCGTACGGTGCCGTTCTTCAGCAGCGCCACCTCGTATTTCACCTGGTCCGGGCCGTTGCTTACCTCCAGGGCGCGCTCCATTTCGGGCAGCTCATTGCGGCACAGAATAAGGGAAAGGCGGTCGCACCACTGCATGAAATCATAGGCATATTGCGCCTGGGCTTTCTTTACCTTGAGGCCCTGCCGCCATTTCTTCTGGCACAGGAGCTGTTCATCCAGGAAAGCGTCCCACTCTTTTTTCTGGCCCCGTAGTTCCTCATATAGAAATGAAAGGTGCATGCTGGTGAGCAGGCTGCGCCACCGGCCCTGGAACCGGGCTTCTTTCATGACCTGCTGCGCCTGCTCCAGGCAGAAGGGCAGTTGCGTGAAGTTGGCGGGCGCGCCGGCCGGCGTGAGGGCGTAGCGGCCCGTGAGGTCCTGCTGACCGTCATCGTGCTGGGCGATGGCCGCCAGCGTCTGCATAAAATAAAGCGGCCGCTTCTCCGGAAGCCAAGCAAAACCTATCTCGGCGGCCAAAAGGGCGTGGGCCTGCTGGTAGATAATCTCCCAGCCTCTCTCATGGGGGTTAACAATCATAGCTTTATGGGTGGCCGGTTGCTACAGCCGGAAGCCGGAAAGTTGTACGGCGCAAAAGAGAGAGGGTGGGGCCGTTTAGGGCCAGTTTTCTGAAAAAGAGGGCAGAAACCAAAAATCCCTGCCGGTTTTCAGGTCGGCAGGGATTTTTAGGTAAGCTGGAGGCCAAAGCGGCGAATCTTAGTTGTTGATGCGTTTCAGGTGCAGGAGCATGTCATCGGTCATGGTGTGCAGGTCGTACTGCGGTTTCCAGCCCCAATCCTGGCGGGCGGCCAGGTCATCAATGCTCTGCGGCCAGGAATCTGCGATCTGCTGGCGCATGTCTGGCTCGTAGGTGATGGTGAAGTCCGGGTAGTGGCGCTGGATGCTGGATGCAATCTCCTGAGGGGTAAAGCTCATGGCTGCCAGGTTGTATGATGACCTTACTTTCACCTGCTCGGCGGGCGCGTGCATGAGGTCCAGGGTGGCTTTGAGGGCATCGGGCATGTACATCATGGGCAGGCGGGTGTGCTCGCTCAGAAAACACTTGTAGGTGTTGGTGGCCAAAGCCTGGTGGTAGATGTCCACGGCGTAGTCAGTGGTGCCGCCGCCTGGCAGGGCTTTGTAACCGATGAGGCCGGGGTAACGCAGGCTGCGCACATCCAGACCGTATTTGTTGAAGTAGTACTCGCACCAACGCTCGCCTGCCTGCTTGCTTATGCCATACACCGTGTTAGGGTCCATGATAGTATCCTGCGGCGTGTTCTGCCGCGGCGTATTGGGCCCGAACACCGCGATGGACGAAGGCCAGTACACTTTCTCCACTTTCTGCTCCAGCGCGAAGTCCAGCACGTTGAACAATCCGTCCATGTTCAGGCGCCAGGCAAATTTGGGGTTCTTCTCACCCGTCGCTGATAAGATGGCCGCCAGGTGGTAAATCTGCTTGAACTTGTAGCGCGAGGCCAGCTCCGTAAGGTGCTGCGGGGTGAGCACGTCCACAATCTCAAAAGGCCCGGTCTCGCGCAGATCGGCTTGCTTGGGGTATTGAATGTCGGCGGCTACTACGTTGGCATCGCCGTATAACTTTCTCAATTCAAGGGTGAGTTCAGAGCCTAGCTGGCCGCAGGCGCCTATCACTAAAATGGCATTTTTCTGTTTTGACATGCAAGTGCTGAATAGGAAAACAAATGTACGTTATTCAAGTGGCTCCAAAAAATAGGGAGAGTGGACAGGTTTTGTATCTTTGGTGAGAAAACGAGAAGGGCATCTGGCAAACTCCTTTACTTTTTCTAACACAACTCTCTTTGCATGCGGTTACGGCTCCTTCTTTTTTCTGTTTTAGGCTTCTGGGCGACGGGCTGCGCGCCATACAGTGCGGAAACCAAATGGAAGGAGAATCCTGGCACGGTAGAAGCCCCAGTAGCTGTCCACACCCAAGCGCTGGACCTGGTGGATGCCTCCCGAAACAGAGCTGTGCCGGTGGTGCTTTATTCGGGCCGTTTTTCACAAAAGAGCGCCAAAACAAAGCAGAAGCTGGCGGTGCTCAACCATGGGTACGGCGGTAAAAACACGGCATATTCCTTTATCGCTAATTACCTGGTCTCCCAGGGATATCTGGTGGCCAGTATTCAGCATGAACTTCCCTCAGATGCGCCCATGCCCCTCACCGGTCCGGTGTATGAAACCAGGCTGCCCCATTGGCAGCGCGGGGTGCAGAACATCAGGTTTGTGGTGCAAGAACTGGAAAGAAGAACGCCGGACTTGAATAAAGGTGAGTTGCTGTTGGTGGGCCATTCCAACGGCGGAGACATGACCATGCTGTTTGCGCAGGAGTACCCAGACCAGGTGCGGGAAGTCATCTCACTGGATAACCGCCGCGTGCCTTTGCCCAGAACCCGCCAACCCCGCATCCTCACGTTGCGTTCCAGTGACCAGCCCGCCGATATTGGGGTGTTGCCCACGGCTGTTGAGCAAGAAAAGTTTGGAATCAGAGTTATACAGCTGAAAAATACGCTCCACAATGACCTGTGGGACGGAGCCACCGCCAACCAAAAGCAGCAGATAATCCAATATATTGCGCAGTTTCTGCGGACCAACTGAACAGAAAACCCATTTTGAGGCTGTTTTTCAGGAAACAGGCTAGAAACAACATAAAACCAGTAGCAAGTTTATCTAACCGATATGTACGAAACCTTAAAACCAGATCTGGAGCAGCAGTTAGCCGAGATCAAAGCCAATGGCCTGTATAAAAAAGAGCGCGTGATCACCACCCCGCAGCACGCCGAGATCAAAACCCAGCAGACCGGCGAGGTGCTGAACTTCTGCGCAAATAATTACCTGGGGCTTTCTTCGCACCCGGCGGTGCTGGAGGCAGCCAAGCGCACCCTGGACACCCACGGCTACGGCATGAGCTCCGTGCGTTTCATCTGCGGAACCCAGGACATCCACAAGCAGCTGGAGCAGAAACTGGCCGAGTTCCTGGGCACCGAGGACACCATCCTCTACGCGGCGGCCTTTGACGCGAACGGCGGTGTGTTTGAGCCTTTGTTCGATGAGCAGTCTGCCATCATCTCCGATGCCCTGAACCACGCCTCCATCATTGACGGCATCAGGCTGTGCAAAGCGCAGCGCTACCGCTACGAGCACAACAACATGGCCGATCTGGAAGCCAAACTGCAGGAATCGCAAAACGCTAAGCACCGCATCATTGTCACCGACGGTTCTTTCTCCATGGACGGCACCATCGCGCAGCTAGACAAAATCTGCGACCTGGCAGACCAGTACAAAGCCCTGGTGTTGGTAGATGAGTCGCACTCCAGCGGCTTCATTGGCAAGACCGGCCGTGGCACGCATGAGTACCACAACGTGATGAGCCGTGTGGACATTATCACTGGAACTTTGGGTAAAGCCTTGGGCGGCGCCATGGGCGGATTCACCTCGGGCCGCAAAGAGATCATTGACATGCTGCGCCAACGCTCGCGCCCGTACCTGTTCTCCAACTCTCTGGCCCCGTCCATTGTGGGTGGTTCCCTGGCCGTTCTGGAACTGCTGAGCTCTACCACTGAGCTGCGTGACCGTCTGGAGTGGAACACCAAGTACTTCCGGGAGAACATGACCGCCGCCGGATTTGATATCCGTCCGGGTGTGCATCCTATTGTGCCGGTAATGCTCTACGAAGCCACTTTGGCCCAGGAGTTTGCCGCCCGCATGCTGGAGAAAGGCATCTACGTGATTGGCTTCTACTTCCCGGTGGTGGCCAAAGGAGCGGCCCGCATAAGAGTACAGTTATCCGCGGAACATACTCAGGAACAGATAGATCGCGCCATCCAGGCCTTCACCGAGGTGGGTAGAGAACTGGGTGTCCTGAAAGGGTAATTCTTAAGATATTAAGAGAAGACGAGACAAAACCGGCTGGCCAATTTCAGATTGGTCGGCCGGTTTTGTTTTTGGCGTGACCACTTTCTGGTAGCTAAAAATGATAAGGTGAGAGGAATTTAAAATTATACAACTAAATAATTAGTTGTTAAACTAAGTTAACAGTTTTACTGACGCTTGTACAGAAGAAAATTACCCAATCCTGGGTGATGTCAGGAAGTATATTTTTTTAAATATATTTATAAAAGCCAAGTCGGCTGGCAGAGATATGGAGGTTCTTCAAATCAACTAAACCAATAGAATTCCTGATTTATTTAGTCCATAATTCAATTCCAAACTATGATGAAATCTAGAGTTCTATTAAAATCTCTCCTGCCCGTATTGTTGCTGAATTTTTATGCAAACGATTGCGTAAGCTGGGCGGAGTAAAAACCCATATGCCTGTTATTCAGGGATGGACAATCTAGGGATCTGGCAAAAAGCTACACGCTGGAAGAATTGAAAGCCGGGGTGATGGTCAATCCCATAGAGGGTTTGGAAAGCGCGAATGTGTATTTGGTGCGGGATTTGAGACCCGTGATGGCCCTTCCTTTCAAAGACAGGGCAAGCCTGCAAAAACTTGAATTATACGCCTGGTGCATGGGCCCTGCAGCCGGTAAAAACGGGGCTTCCAATCCGGCAGAACCAAACCTCAAGTCCGGCGACTGTTTTGTCTTTGATGCCATCCGGAAAGGAGAACAAATTTCCTTTGCCCTGAGGGTAAAATAGAGAGGTTCTGTAAATAGAAATATTCTGCTGCATAACAGCAAAAGTGTCTTTTTGTTTTTAAATTATTTTATCAGAAATACTCCTAAAACGTCTCTGTTGGTATGTACTATGCTACCAGCGGAGGCGTTTATTATTATATGGAATTTAGGTTGTCAGCAAAGAGATCATTCCCTACTTTTGCTTTGTAATTCCTTAAAGGAGATGCTCTTTCATTTAGGAGAAAGCAATAGTGTACGGCTTCCGGACGAAGGAGCGCCTGTACCGGTAATTGGTAACTGCTGTAGAAGCAGATGATAAAATGAATCAGAAAGTGGTCCCCCAGACTAAAATTCAATGAAGGTATTTTTAAGATATAGCAGATTTTTCCCCCTCAGTTCCCAAAAAGAATCCAAAGCGAACTATTTCCTGCTCCCCCTCCCCAAAAAACACCTCTGGCTTTTGCCGCTTTCGCCCGTTTATTCCCCCAGCACCTTATAGAATTGGCAATAGGTTGAGACAACAAACACAAAAAATTAAATAGATAAATAAAAAAGACAGACAAAAACTAAAACCACATGCAGGAAAAACTAGTGAGGATTGGCGTCTTCTATGACGGCAATTACTTCTTGCAGGTCAGTAATTACTATGCCTACGGCCATCAGCGCAAACGCAGGATTAGTATTTCTGGCCTCCATGAATTTATCAGGGAACAAGTGGCCGAGGAGGAGGACGTGGACCCACGTTTCTGTAGAATCGTAGACGCCCACTATTTCCGGGGCCGGCTCAATGCCTATGAGGCCAGCCAACGAGGCGACACCCTGTACTGGGACCGTGTGTTTGATGACATCCTTATGTCTGAGGGCGTGACTACCCATTACCTACCGGTGCGGACAACACCGGAGGGGTACAAGCAGGAACGCGGCATTGACGTATGGCTGGCGCTGGAAGCCTTTGAACAGGCTTTCTACAAACGGTTCGATGTACTGGTGCTCATCTCCTCAGACGGGGATTACGTGCCCATGGTACGCAAGGTGAACACCCTGGGAACCCGCGTGATGGCGCTTACCTGGGAGTTTGAGTACACCACAGACAACGGCCAGCGGATGACAACCCGCCCGTCGCAGGATCTGTTGGCTGAGGTAACCTATCCTATGGCTATGCACGGCATTATTGACCAGCGCATTGCCCGCAACGATGCCACCATACAGCGGTTGTTCGTACAGCCAGACCAGAAGCGGAGTACCGCCTCTCATGGCCACGACGAGGACTATGGAGACTCCATCGGGAACATTAGCGGGCACGGCGAAGGAGAGATCATGAGCCTCAAAAACGGGTACGGTTTCATCAAGTTCCCGCCCAACAACCTGTTCTTCCACTTCACCAACGTGGTGGACACAGATTTCAATGAGCTGCACGTAGGCGACCGCGTGGAGTTCGAGATTGAGAAAGATGATGAAGGCAACGACGTGGCCAAAAGCGTCAAACTTCTCTAGCAGCCTGACTAACTGCCATAGAAGAACCGTTCATGGGCGGCCTGACTAGCCCCCGTTGGATAAAAAAGCTCAAACGGCCTGACTAGCCTTTTTGGGTATGGATGTTCAATTCAGCCTGACTAGCTGTTTTTGAAAGATTGAAAAGAGGCGTGACAAAGCCTTTTAAAGACAAAACAACAAAGACAAAAATACTAAAGGGGGAGCCGGACAGCTCCCCCTTTTTCATTGGAAACAGGTACGTTTCCTCGTCGGGTGTTGGTTTGGGGCTGATTTCTTAAAAGCAGGCCTAAAGCGGGTTGAGGGCGGTGGTCTGGTCTATGAACAGGAAGGCGTCATAGCGCCGGGGCAGGACCGTGGGCACGTAATTGCCTGCCTCCGATGCCGGGTTATACACCACGCCAATAGCCCTATGGCCGCGCCGCTGAAGCGCTTCGGGGATGTCCTGCAGCTCGCGCATGAGCAGGAGTTTGTCCTCGGCGCTGTACCGGTGCAGGATATCTTCCCAGCTGTTGTTCATGGCGGCCGGCACGTTCATGACCCTGGTAGCGGCACCCCACATAGAAGACGCCACCACTTGCCCCTGGTAAGACCCGAAGCCCACCAAATACACTCCTTGGGCGGCGTGCTGCTCTCGTATCAGTTGCCCTATGTTCACCATGCCACTGGTAGCCATGTCTGTGTAGCGGGCATCACCTACGTGGGTGTTATGGGCCCAGATAACGATCTTAGCTCCGTTTCCCCTATGGGCTACCAGACGGTTTACGGTCTCCTGCATGTGGCGGTCTCGCACGTTCCAGGAACCTGTACTGCTCCTGATCATCTGGGTATAGTACCGTTCCGCGTTCACGGCTACCAGGGCGTTCTGCTCGGCGTTAAAGGCGGCCTCATGGTTGGCGGGCTGCCTGGAGCGGTAGGCCTGCACCGCCTCCAGCAGGGCCTGCATTTGCTGCGCACATGAGGTGCCCTGCGCGGTAGCCTGGGCATACAGTTGCTCATCCCGGTTGTAAGGCTCCAGGCAGATCTGGGCGTTGCGGGCCAGTTGGGCAATGGCGGGGTCTGCCGTCTCCATATAAGCGCGTACCTCCTCCAGTGATTCCCACATGCTGTAGACGTCCATGCCGTAGAAACCTACCTTCTGGTTCTGGGCCAATGATTGGTTGTGTTGCCGGAGCCACTCAGAGAAGGTGGCTACCTCTTGGTTCGCCCACATCCAGGTAGGCCAGCGCTGGAAAGCCTGCACCGCCTGCTGTGCGGTGCCGCCCGCCTGCCCTTGGATGTACTGGTTCAAAGAATAGGCGGCCGGCCAGTCACCTTCCACCGCAATAAGGTTAAACCCTTTCTCTTGAATAAGCCTCTTGGTGATGTCGGCCCGCCAGGTGTAGAATTCTGATGTGCCGTGGGAGGCTTCCCCAATCAGAACGTACTGGCTGTTGCCTATCTCATTGATCAGAATGTCCAGGTCACCTACATCCTCCAGCGGGTAAACCCCTTTGGTGAGGAAACCCTGTTCCTGCTCTATCTGGTCTAGTGTGTCATTGTCTGAGGAGCAGGAGTAGAGCCATCCGCTTAACAGAAAGACCCACACCAGCCGTAATTTTCCCATGTTCAATTTCCGCATAAGCTAATCTGAGTTTGATTTAGAGGAATGGAATAGTCATAAAAGACGGACTTAGCGCTATTCCCAGAATATGCTAAACGGAAGGGCAGGATCTTGGTGCGTTGAATTTGTACGGGATTTTCAGGAGGCAAATACCAAAAATCATGAAAGCTACTAGGCGTTAGACGTATAGGTATTGTTAAATTCCTGTCACCCAATGGTGCTGAAGGCCGCAGCCTATCCGTCAATCTTTGCTGTTGATAGGAGCATCCTGTACGGATGCGTTGGGAGTGGGTAAAAGTTCGGCCAGCGGCGGAAGCCAGTAAGGGGTGCCGTACTTGGGGTTAAGCACCAGTTTGTTGCGCATGTTGTCCAGAGGACTTTCCTCGTGCAGGCGGTGGAGCAGCTGCCAGGTGGCTGTGGCATCCGGCAGGGCGCAGTGCCACCTGGTAAGCGGGATGCCGTAGGCCTTGCACATATCGGGCAGGCTGCGCGGCGAGGGCTGCCGCAAACGGCACACCGACAGCGTGTCTATAAACGGATGCTGCACCGGGCCAAGTTTAAGCCGACGGTAAGTGCTGTAGAGAAAACCCAGATCAAACGGGGCGTTGTGCGCCACCACCGTGCTGTCGCCGATGAACTCTTTGAGGATGCTGAAGGCGGTGCGCTCGTCCATGGCATTGGCCAAATCTTCCTGTGTGATGCCCGTGAGTTCCGTGATCTTCCTGGGGAGCTCGCCTTTCAGTTGCACCAGCGTATGGAACCGACCGGTGATCTTGCCGTGGGCGCTTTTCACGGCCGCTATCTCAATCACCCGGCCTTTGCTGCCGCTTACGCCGGTGGTTTCAAAATCAAGGGCGGTCACGTTGCTGAGGATGGGCGTGAGGTCCGGAAAAAGCGGCAGAAAGGGTGCGTCAGGCATGGAAAAAATGAGTAGCTTGTAGCACGTATACGCAAGAACCTCGTTCTGTTTAACTCCTTGTTTTCATAAATCTAGCTTAAAACAAAGCGCAAACCAAGTTGTTGCAGGAGATACCATAACCCTTAAAAAAAGCAAGCGTGAGCACTACTCAATATGACGCAGTGGTAGTTGGTTCTGGTCCTAACGGTTTGTCGGCGGCCATTGTGCTGCAGCAGGCGGGGCTGGAGGTGCTGTTGATAGAAGGCAAAGACCAGTTGGGCGGCGGGCTGCGTTCCCAGGAACTGACCCTGCCCGGGTTTGTGCACGATGTGTGCTCGGCCATCCACCCGTTGGCGGCCGGTTCCCCTTTCTTCAAGACGCTGCCGCTGCAGGAGCACGGGCTGGAGTTTGTGTACCCCGAGGTCTCGGCGGCGCACCCCTTTGATGGCGGAAGAGCGGCGGCGTTGCACCTGTCTTTAGAGGAAACCGCGCAGGCCCTGGGAACAGACTGGAAATCATATCTCAATCTGATGCAGCCGCTGGTCAAGAGTTGGCCCGGCCTGGCGAAGGATGTGTTAGGCCCGCTGCGTATTCCCAACCACCCCATTGACATGGCCGCCTTCGGGCTGAATGCCCTGACCTCGGCCACGTTTCTGGCCAACCGCTTCAAAACCCAGGAGGCTCGGGGCCTATGGGCCGGAATGGCCGCGCACTCTATCCAACCTTTGTCTAACCTTACTACCTCGGCCATCGGGTTGGTGCTCATGGCGGTGGGGCATTTGCAGGGCTGGCCGGTGCCTAAAGGCGGCTCGCAGCAGATAGCCAACGCGCTGGCTTCTTACTTTGTGAGTCTGGGCGGGAAGATTGAAACCGGGCACTACGTGACCTCTCTCAAGCAACTGCCTTCCCATAAAGCCCTGCTGCTGGACGTGACGCCTAAACAACTCCTGGACATCGCCGGCGAGAAACTGTCGCCTTTCTACCGAGGCCAGTTGCAGCGCTACCGCTACGGCATGGGCGTGTTCAAAATAGACTGGGCTTTGGACGGACCCATTCCGTTCAGCGCGCCCGAGTGCCGCCAGGCCGGGACCATCCACCTGGGAAATACGCTGGAAGAGATTGCGACCTCGGAAAGGGAATCTGCGAGCGGGAAGCATCCTGAGAAACCATTTGTGCTCCTGGCCCAGCAAAGTCTCTTTGACAACACCCGGGCGCCGCAGGGCAAACACACAGCTTGGGCGTACTGCCACGTGCCCAACGGTTCTACCATTGACATGACCGATGCTATTGAACGGCAGGTGGAGCGTTTTGCGCCTGGTTTTAGAGATTTGATCCTGGCGCGGCACACCATGAACACCGCTCAGATGCAGGCGCACAACCCCAACTACATCGGTGGCGACATCAACGGCGGCATCATTGACCTGGGCCAGCTTTACACCCGGCCGGTAGTGACCTTGTCTCCGTACCAGACCTCGGCCAAAGGCATTTATATCTGTTCATCCTCCACGCCGCCGGGCGGAGGGGTGCACGGCATGTGCGGTTTTCACGCCGCCCGCCGGGCCCTTAAGGATGTGTTCCGCTTACCAGCGCCAATTTTATCTTAAAAATATTTGCTACAGGATAGGGGTAGCGCCGAATATAGCGGTCTTACTATCTCATGAAGGGAAAAAGCTCACCTGAAGCACTTAGTGCGGATGGTGGGCTTTGTTCTTTTCAGGGCGTTATAACTGCTTATCGCCATTTGTTTACCTGCTCGGTTTTGTCTTCAAACTCTGAGGCAAGAGAGTGCAGGCGGGCTTTTAGCAATAGCTTGCGCCCTTCCAGATTACGGGTGAAAACCAGTTCGCAATGTCCTACCAGATTCCGCCACTGATTTTCCAGAAATTCCGCCAGTGTTTTGTTTTTCCCGATCACCTCCGGTACGGAATGGTAGTCTTTCTGCAGCAGAAACTTCATAAAAGAGTTCTTCCGGATGATGACATACCGCGGATTACCCACTGGGCCAATCATCTCCCGCAGGGCTTTGATGAAATAAGAGCGTTCAAAGGTGGTGCCGCCATTTAGGTGGCAGTAGATGTTGCCATGTGCGTCTACAGAAGAGACCACGTTGAGCTTGGCTACCTCCGTCTGTAACACTCCTGCTTTTGCCAATGACTGCAGGAGGGCTTCGCCAATTTGTCTGAAGTCTTCGGAAATATCGCGGTACTTGACATAGAGCCGGGCCGTGGTATACAGCTGCCTTCCAAAAAAGAGCATGCCAATGACACCTATGAAAGCCAGGTAAAAGAACAGGTCGGTGGTGGTGCGAATATGGCGGGCAGAACGACCTAAACCCTGGAGGGCACCGTTGCCAAACGCCAAGATCATGCTGATAAGCTCTGCCAAGAGATAGGCAATGGTGCGGTTGTAAAACAGAGATTTAGAAGCCTGGTAGCTGCGACGGGTCTCAGGGAAGGGAATCTTGATCTCTTCCACCAGGGACAAACCTTTGGCCAGGGCTTGCTGCCAGCGTTCCTGCAACTGGTGCCGTTGAGCGGCAAAGGCAAGCATCTGATCATTACTGGAGTTAATCTGGTCTGCGGTAAGAGAGCCGGTCGGTAAATTAAGCCGGCCCAGCCCGTTTTCCAGCGTTATTTCCTCTTTGAGAGAGACTCCTACAAAAGACTTAAAGCGGCGGCGCAGCATCTCCATGTCATTTCCGCCTTGGGCGTCTGTGGCATCCAGACAGGCAAGATGCCAGATATTGCCCGTCTTGGCAGTGTTGCCTGCCTGCACTCTAATGGCACGTCCGCGCATTTGGTTGGAGGAGACAAAGGAGCCCACAGAGGTAGCCAATACCAATGTGTTGATGCAGGGAGCGTCCCAGCCTTCGCCCAGCAAAGATTTGGTGCCAATCAATACCTCAATCTCACCGGCCTGAAATACCTGGGTGACTAAATGTACCAGGGCGTGTTTCAGTTGTTCCGTGAATTGGATCTGCAGGTAGCTGGCATCGTAGGCGAGAGGGGTGGCAGCTATGGTAAGAATACCTGCTGCCAAGGCAAACCGCTCAAGGGCAGGAAAGGCAGCCTGCGGCAGAATCACCACGGAGCCCGTCAGAACGCCCAACTTAATGGTTTTCTCCTGGCTTCTTCGTAACTGCTCAAAGATGGGCAAAGCACCCATTTTGGTCAGGGGCAGATGCCCGGCCGGATGTAGGTATTCTTTTCTGATGAAGTCTGTGAGCACCACCAGCCTGAGGTTTTTGCCTAACGTCTGGTGTTCAAAAGAAACAATCTGCTCTACACTTTTGAGCTTGCTCAAGCTGGTGCCCAAGAAAGATTGTATTCTGTGGCTGTGCCTGAAACTGATCTGCCTTTTCTCCAGTGCACTGTAGCGCTTTAATTTATTTTTCAGGTGCTCCTGATGCTCCTCAAAGCCAAGGAAAGTTGCAGGGGCAAGGAACAGATAAAATTGGAGCACTTCTTCCATCCACTCATAATTGAGCTCCGGAATCTTGAAATTTGGATCACCTATAACTTGCAGATGGTCCGGTGAGATTTGTTTCCCGATGCCGTTCAGAAAGATGAGCGTAGCGGAGTAACACTTAAGATTTGTGTAGATCCACTCCAATTGTTCTAACGGCTGAGCGTAACTGGGATGCTGTTCCAGCGCCAGGGCCAGCGTTAGATCTTGCTTCAGTTCTTCAAAGAGTTGGAGGATCTTGCTTCTGAACTCTACAATTTTCTTTGACTCCTCCAGCGTGGGGATGGAGAGATAGACGTAGTCCTGGTGCGGGCAAAGGTCCTGCTCTACCACCAGCTCTGGTACGAAAATCTCAGCGTCCACCGGTCAGTTCTGTGTACCGCTGCCATTCCAGAGGCGTTACGTCATAGGGAGGTGTGGCGGTAAGTCCTACAACCGTTGGGCGGAGCTTCTTTTTCACCTGAATGAGCGTTTTCCACCATTCATTTTTGAGGTGATGGGCTTCGTCTGCCACAATGGTCTGCACCCCCTGTTGCCGGAGCAATTTAACGATGCCTTCCAGATTTGCGTTGGAGCGGGCGGCGGCCTTTGTCTCGGTTACTTCTGCTTCTGAAGCCTCCTCTTCTTCCTCTGAGACAGAAAGATTGTTACAGGCCGTGTGCAGGGCTTGGTAGGTGATCACCGTGACAAAGGCAGGTTGCCTGATGTTACGGGAGATCCAGTCTGGTTTATGAGTTGTTTTCAGGAAAAGATCGCAGAAACGCTGAATCCACTGGTTGCGGATGGCCAGCGAGGGGGCTAGAATCAAGGTAGGCTTGTTGAGCCGCAGCATCACTTCCAGCCCCAGGATTGTTTTCCCTGAACCCAGTGGCGCGATCACATGCAGATGCCCGTTCTCTAGGTGGCTATCCAGTTCATTCAGCACCCGCTCCTGGTATTTGCGCCAAGGATATAAGAACTGGATACCCGAAGGAAATTCTTTAAGAATGGTCTCTTCTCGTTCCGTTAAACCAAGTATTTCCTCCATAGGTGCCTCTTTTAATATTTCTCCACGCCTTGGGCTGGCTTCCAGTCAGACTTGGGCTCAAAGTGCTGCCATAAAATCTTGGAAACGGCTCTGATCAAAGCATACCCGGTATTGTTGTATTCCCAACTCTCGTCTTTCTGATTTTTGGTGATGATGCAGAACACGTAGTCGCCGTGCGGGGCGTTGACCAGCACTACCTCGGAGCGGGAACGGTTCACCGCCCCGGATTTTGAGGCTGTGTGCACAAAAGGTGGTATCTGCGAAAGTGCCTCCCCGTCAAAATAGATGCGGCCCAGGTTCCGGTACATGCGCTCGCTGGCGGCGGGACTCACGGCTTTCCCGTCTCGGATCATGGTCACCAGCGTAGCCATCTCGCGCGGTGTGGTCTGGCCCCAGCCGTACTTCTCCCAATTGGGTCTTCGGCCCGGAGTGCGAGAGTTCATGCGGGTGTAGGTGAAGCCGTTTTTCTCCAGCCAAGCGTTAATGGCTACCCCGCCGCCCGCTAACTGCTGCAGCCACAAACTGCCCGTGTTGTCTGAAGTGATGATGCTAAGCATCTGGATTTTGCTCAGGGCCACGGTAGAACTATCCTTAAAATTACCCACAATGTCTTCGCCGGCATAATAGAGGGAGTCGCGGTAGCGGAGTGTGGCTTTAGGATCAATCTCACCGTGCTCTATCTTGTCAAACATGGCCACCATAATAGGCACCTTAATCATGCTGGCAGTAGGGAAAAGCGTATCGGCGTTAATGGCCACGGTCTTGCCGGTCTTCAGATGCCTCACGTAAATGCCCACCTCGCCCTGGAAGTCTTTGGTAAGCGCCTGTAGTTTCTGGGTGAGTTTGACGTCTGTTTTTTCTTTGGCTGTTTTCTGCCCGGAAACTGAGAAAGTGAAGGAAAACAGGAAAAGGAGTACGAGGAGTGAAGAGAATCGCATGTTCATCTGGTTGATGCCCAAAAGATAGTCAATTCCATTAAGTCAACCGCTTCTCTGTTTGGTGGCTGTTAAGCGCTTTGGGCTGTTTTCCAGAAAATGGGCTTTAAATAGGGGAGGGGCCATTGGCACAGACGCTCGCAGGACCTCCGGACGCTGCGAGGTCTTTTGAGTAGACGGTATAGCGAAGGCAAACAGAAACTCCCTCCTGATTTAGGAGGGGGGCCCGCAGGGCGGGGTGATGAAAAGAAAATCTAAGGCAAACTCGTTCCAGAGGTGCTTGGGCAGACTAGATGAGTAAGGGGAGCAATCAACAATCAAAAATCGGCAATTAACTACGCGGCGGCTACTTTCTCCACCACCTTCGGCTCTATGTCAAACAGGAAGTGGTTGAGTTTGGAACGCAGGTCGGCGGCGGAGAGGTTGCGGTAGACTTCGCCGTTGCGCACCAGGGCAATTTGGCCGGTTTCTTCGGAGACCACCAGCACTACGCTGTCGGTGACTTCAGACAGGCCGATGGCGGCGCGGTGGCGCAGACCCATAGAGGCAGGCACATCGTTGCTCTCGGTCACGGGCAGGATGCAGCGGGCAGCTTTGATACGGTTGCCCTGGATGATGACGGCGCCGTCGTGCAGAGGGCTGTTTTTGTTGAAGATGGAGATGAGAAGGCGCTTGCTCACAATGGCGTCAATGGCGTCACCGGACTCGGCGAAGTAGCGCAGCTCGGAACTGCGGGCAAAAACGATCAAGGCACCGGTGTTCTTGCCGGCCAGGGATTTGGCGGCTTCAATGAACGGCGTGATGGAAAGCTTGTCAGTGGGCTCGGTGCGGCGCCAGGGGAATCCTTTAAACAGGCGCTCGTTGTTGAAGGCGGTGGTCTTGCCTATCATCAAAAGAAACCGCCTGATTTCGGGCTGAAATACAATAATGGCCGCTAAAACGCCCACGCCCATGAACTGCCCCAGAATGATGGTGAGCAACTCCATGCCGGCGGCTTTCACCACCAGGTACAGCAGGTAAATAGATAAAAGGCCTAAGAAGATCTTGAGGGCCACGCTTCCGGTCAGGAGTTTGTAGAGTTGGTACAGCAATACTGTCACCAGCAGCACATCAATAATGTCCAGCCACTCTATGTCTAAAAACCCTATGGAAAACAATGGAATCACGCCGTCAACATCTTTTTTACAATTTCAATAGTATGTACCGCCTCCTTCACGTCATGCACCCGCAGAATGTCTGCCCCGTTCAGTAACGCGAGCGTATTAGCAACAATTGTGCCCGTGAGGGCTTCCTCGGGACCCACGTGCAGCGGTTTGTAGGTCATGGATTTGCGGGAAAGCCCCACCAGCAGCGGTAACTCAAACAGTTCCAGTTCTTTGAGCCGGCGCAGCAACTGGTAGTTCTGGTCCACATTTTTCGCGAAACCAAAACCGGGGTCCAGCAGAATGTCTTTCACCCCGGCTGCCCTTAATGCTGCCACCCGCTGGGCCAGGAAAGAAGTGATCTCTTCCAGCAGACCCTGCTCATAGTGGTTCTGCGAAGCCATATTCTGCGGCGTGCCGCGCATGTGCATGAGAATATACGGTACCTGTAACCGGCCCGCTGTGGGGAACATACCCTCGTCCAGCGTGCCCCCGGAGACATCATTGATGATGTGCGCCCCGTGCCGTACTGCCTCTTCCGCCACCCGGGCCCTGAAGGTGTCAATAGACAACAGCGCCTCAGGGAAAGCTTTGGAGAGCGCCTCTATAATGGGTACTACGCGATTCAGCTCTTCCTGTTCTGAAACCTCGGGCGCGCCGGGCCGGGTAGAGTAACCGCCCACGTCCAGAAAGGTGGCGCCTTCCTTTAGCATCTTTTCGGCCTGGGCCAGGGCCTGATCGGTTCCCTGCAGACGGCTGCCGGCGTAAAAGGAATCAGGGGTGGAGTTGAGGATACCCATTACCGTGGGCTGCTGCAACAAGACCAATCTACCAGCGCAGTTGAGGGTGGTTTTTTTGCAAAAAAGTGTATCTTTCGCGTTCAATTGGCCAATTTCCATTTCCTATAAAAGTAAAACGAAAAACTTGATTCACCAAACCGCCCAGGAGTACAACCGCGTGGTAGAAGCATGCCAGCGCCTGTTTTTGCAGAAAACCCAGGACTACGGCACCGCCTGGCGAATCCTGCGTCTGCCTTCCATCACAGACCAGATTTTCATCAAAGCGCAGCGCATACGGTCTATCCAGGAGAAGGGCACACAGAAGATCCAGGACGATATTGCGTCTGAGTTTGTGGCTATTGTGAATTACTGCGTCATCGCCCTTATGCAGGAGCAACTTCTGGCGCAGGGCGAAACCGAGCAGGCCCTGGAGGTGGAGCGGGTGCGGGAACTGTACCAGGAGGAAATCAGGAAGACGCAGGCGCTGCAGGAAGACAAGAACCATGATTACGGCGAGGCCTGGCGCAGCATGCGCGTGGAGTCCATGACCGATCTGATTCTGATGAAGATCTACCGCACCAAACAGATAGAGGACAATGCCGGCCAGACGTTGGTGTCTGAAGGGGTGGAGGCCAATTACCGTGATATGCTCAACTATGCTGTATTTTGCCTGATAAAACTAAATTATCCTGACCATGGTACTCCGTCTGCTTAGTAGGTTCGCTTGGATAGTGGTGGGCGGGTTGTTCATCTTCTCGGGCCTGATCAAACTGAATGATCCGGTGGGCACCGCTATCAAACTGGAAGAATATTTTGAGGTATTCTCCACCGATTTCTCCTCAGTGTTTCTCTCGTTCAAACCATTTGCGCTCTACTTGTCCATTTTCCTGAGTACCCTGGAAGTGGTGCTGGGCGTGGCCCTGCTGGTACGTTGGCGCCTGAAGACAGTCTTGTGGCTGCTCTTTTTCCTGATTCTGTTCTTTACTTTTCTTACCTTCTACTCGGCGTACTACAACAAGGTAACTGATTGCGGCTGTTTCGGGGATGCCATCAAACTCACACCTTGGGAGTCGTTCACGAAGGACATCATCTTGCTGATGCTCATCCTTGTGCTGTTGTTCACCCAGCGTCATCTTCTGTCCTTGGGCCAGATGAACCGCGGCGTAACGGGTGCCATTGTGCTGGTGGCTTTGATCTTCTCGGTGACCGTTAGCGTGTATGCGTACCAACACGAGCCGTTCCTTGATTTCAGGGCTTACCGGGTAGGCGCCAATATCCCCAAACTTATGAAACCGTCGGCCCCGCTGCGGTATCAGTACGTGATGGAGAAAGCAGGCGTGGAGTCTATCTTCCAGAGCTACCCCACAGACACCACCTACAAATTCAAGAAGATGGTGCCGCTCAACCCGGAGGATGGCCCCAAGATCACAGACTTCAACATCTGGAACGACCAGGGTGATTTCACGAAGGAGATGTTCCTGGGTAACCGCCTGCTCATTCTGGTGAAAGACGTGAGCAAAGCTGACCAGGAAAGTTTCAAGGAGATCAACGCCCTGCTGGCCGGTCTGGAGAAAAACCAATCGCCCAAAGTGGTGCCGGTGGTTATCACTTCCAGCAGCAGCCAGGAGTTTGACGTGTTCCGCCACGAGGTGAACCTCTCGGCGCCTTACTTCTTCGCCGATGCCACCGTGCTCAAAACCATGATCCGGTCCAACCCGGGCTTGTTGCTTTTCAAGAACGGCATTGTGGTAGGCAAGTGGCACTACAATGATATCCCAGACCTGCCGGAGGTGCAGAACCTGGTAAAATAGCTGTTGTCTGCACTGATGTATTTGCCCTGTTATAGACACAGCGTTTCTGACCTGTCTTTCAATAAAATAGCTTGAAAACGTGGGTTGCAAAGGAAGTGGGTAATGAACGACCCTGTTAGGGGAGAAAGGTTTTCCCCTGATGTTTGTGTCTATCGGGAATGAATCGGGTTACTGCTGGTTTGATTATTCAGTCTCCAGCAATCATCGTATACATCTGAATAGGATGGTGGTGCTGCATATATTTCCTCAATTGTTGGACCTTGTCACAGACCATTGCGTACATGCTGTTTGCGTGCTGTTTTTGAGAAAGTAGCCCCTAAACGAACCGGTATATTCCTGGTTTGATGACCCCTTGAATATTGTGCCTGATTACATGTTTTCCGCCCAAGTGCTGCCCCAACCGAACGAACGTCCTTCCAAAATTTTCCTTGTAGGTATGCCCGGCTGCGGAAAATCAACGGTGGGAATGGAACTAGCCCAGCGGCTGCAATACACCTTTTTGGACCTGGATGCCTTAATTGAGGAGCAGGAGGGATGCACGGTGCCGCAGGTGTTTGAGCAGCGCGGGCAGGAGTATTTCCGGCAGGCCGAGGCCCGGGCCCTGCGCCTGGCTGCCGCCCGGCCTGAGCGCCTGGTGCTGGCTACCGGTGGCGGTGCGCCCTGTTTCTGTGAAAACATGACTTTTATGGTTTCGCAAGGCACCACGGTTTATTTGAAACTCACCCCCACCGAGTTAGTGGCCCGTTTAAGACCTTCTGACCTGCAGAGCCGGCCCTTGCTGCGGGATAAATCCCCCGATGAGCTGCTGAGGTATCTCTCTGATACACTGCATCAACGAGAACCGTTTTACCAACAGGCATCCTGCCAGGTTGGCGCCGGTGTCTCATCTGTAGCTGCTGTTGCGCAGGAAATAGTACAGTGTCTTCCTGGTGCCACAGATCAGGTTAGTGGCTGTATCTAGATAATTTTAGTTATTTTTGTGCGTTTCCTGGCAAGAAACGTTTCGTTTAATTTTTCCCGTTTACTATGAAACCGAATCACAAAGGATCTGCAACTCTGTTCAAGAATCCAGTACTGGAGCGGCTCACCCATACGCACATTGCGCTTCCTATCTCAATTTTTTTGGTGATTGCTACCGGTCTGCTGGTGTACGGCTTTAAGTACGGCTTCCTGGATGTGCTCTCGGCGGTAGGTTTGTTTGTGGCCGGCTGGCTTATTTTCTCCTTGGTGGAGTACATGGCGCACCGCTACATTTTCCACATGGCGCCCACCAATGAGTTCAAGAAGAACATCCAGTACACGTTTCACGGAAACCACCACGACTACCCCAAAGACAAAACCAGGCTGGCCATGCCACCCATCGTGAGTCTGTTTATCGCCTCTTTTTTCTTTTTCGTGTTCAAACTGATCTTCGGGTCGCTGGTGTTTGGCCTGGTGGCCGGATTCCTGTTTGGGTACGCGCTTTACCTTTTCGTGCACTATGCGGTGCATGCCTACGCGCCCCCCAAGAACTTCTTGAAACAGCTCTGGATTCACCACAGCATCCATCACTACAAGGATCCTGAGCGGGCTTATGGCGTGTCCTCTCCTCTCTGGGATTGGATCATGGGCACCATGCCGGAGCAGCGTAAAAGATAATGAATATCTAACTAAAAAGAGAAGGCCACCTGTAAGGGTGGCCTTCTCTTTTTAGCGTTGCTGGAGTAAATGAACCCTAGAGCCGGTTTCTTCCTCCGCCCCGTAATTTACGGAGTAGCCACATGATCAGAGCAATCACGATAACGATAATGATCACCGCTGTCCACATACCGGCCTGGAAAATATCCCCGATAACATCACAGCTGGAAAGCGTCATGGACATGATCAGCATGAACGCGAAAAAGTATGCTTGTAAATTTCTCATATCAGTAAGTTTAGGTCATTGATTAAAGGCTTGGTTTACACCATTGAACCATTTGTATTCTGATTACTCTGTTTTATACAAAAAGGTTAAACTCTGGTTTTCCCATTCTGCCATTTATTCAGCCTTGTCGCTCTGTATTTTCCTGATATGTAAGGTTTGATGAATACTGTCCAAGTATAGATATAGATAGTCTGTTGTGAGAAGTTAGGTCTGATAAGAAGTATGTTTTTTGTTATGGAGTTAAGTGGAAACCTTTGAAGTGGAAGAGCTTGGAAAGCAATTTCAAGCCTAAGTAAGATTAACTAACATGAAGCTGATTCGCTTTTTTGGTTTAGAACTGTTTTGGGTAAAACAGGCTTTAAACAGTTTTTTGACAAGAGAAGCGATGGGTGTTATACCGCTGGATCTCTGCCAGCTTGGATCATTGATGAGCCAAGTTCCTCTAAACAAGAAAGGCCCGTCTTGTAGACGAGCCTTTCTTGTTTAGAGCATTAGTGATGCTACTATCTCAATGCAATTGGATCTGGTTTACCATCTGGGTCATTGGTCACCAAGCCTTGGGAATTAACTCTTCCGCCGGTTAAGGCCAGGATGCCGGCTACGTGCGGAGCTGCATAAGAAGTACCGTTACCGTTCACATATCCGCTGCCTTTCCAGGTAGTTTTAATGTTGGTGCCCGGCGCTGCATATTTCACAGAAGCCCCGAAGTTAGAGGAAGGGTTGAACTTGCCGTAAGAGTCCATATTGGATACTACGTAGACGTTAGTTGCCACCACGCGGGCCGGAGAGTCTACCTTGCAGTCAATGGAGCTGTTACCAGATGCCACCACCACAAACATACCTTTGGCAGCTACTTTCTTCACCAGGTCATCCAGCATGGTGGAAGCGGCCACGCGCAAGCTCATGTTCACTACATCGCCAGCTTTGCCATAGGTGTAGGCATGATTCAACGCCGAGTAAATACGGGTAAGGGTCCCGTAACCGGTGTTGTCAAAAACGCGCAGCGCTACGATGGTCGCGTTAGCAGCCACACCGACTACGCCTGTTGTGTTATTTTTAGCGCCAATGATCCCCGCAACCGCTGTACCGTGGCCGTAACCGTCTTCCCAAGAAGTAACTCCGGAAATAAAGGATTTGCTACGGGTCTTGTCTACGTTCAAATCTGGATGAGTAGACTGTACGCCTGAGTCAATGACCCAAACCGTTTTGCCGGTACCATCGCCGTATCCTACCCGGGCGACGCCCCAGGGAATAGATTGGGTAGTGGCGGTGGTGGAGGTAGTAGTTTCAGCAGAAAGGGTAGCTACTGCATTCTCTAGCTGAACCGTCTGCTCCTGCTCTACATACGCAATGTTCTCATCTTGCCTTAACTGTTGCACCTGGTCTTTGCTGAGGTTACCGGTAAACCCATTAGATGCACCATCAAACACTTCGCCTACACGATCCTGGTTTATGCCTAATCTTGAAAATAAACGGTTTCTTAATTCTTGTTTAGAAGCGGCAGTACCATTCTTCATGACAACAATGTATTTACCTTCTACCACTTTGGAGGCAGCGGCAGGAGGAGTTGGCGCAGTGGCCGTTTCTTCTAAAAGCTCGTCTTTCTGGCAGCCCGCCATAGAAAATACAGAGGCTAGCGCGAAGAAAGAGACAGCTTTTTTGAAATTAGTTGATCGCATAGTCAATCTTTTTGAGTTAAAGACAAAGTGCAACGTAACCATATGTTACGCTTCTTCGTAACTCTCGGCTTTTGTTTATGGTTCAATCAACTCAGAATATTTAAGGTGAAGACGAGGTTTTTAGAATTTTTTGGGTTGTTAATTTTATATGAATTATTGATTATGGTCAAAGATTAGGCTTGTTGATAAAGCGAAATTTGGTGATTTGCATTTAGTTAAGTCATTGCTCTTCTTGAGTGCATGCTCTTGGCGTCAGTTATTTAATAATAAAAAGCACTTAACCAAATCCGTGAACTTTGGTTAATATTTAAAATACCATATATTATTATAACCTATTATTCACTAGGGAAAGTTTGAAAAAATCTCTGAATGCTGAGAGTCAAATCACTTGGTGCTTCGTAGTGCTTTTTTGGTTTTTCCCACTCATTAAAAGTAAAGTTCGGAAAAGGAGTGGTGACTATAATATTGAAGGATTTATATATTTAAATAACCTTTGAAAGGGAGGTAAGTAGTTGTAGTAGCTTGCTGGTCTAGTTAGGTCATGATTACAACATCCTTTGGTTTTTCTGCTCCATTTCTCTTCTAATTAAAGCAGCATTATACTAACCTCTTATTTCTAAGTAGTGTTATGACTTATTACCCGCTCTATTAGGCGAACAAAATATAATTTAAAATAATATGAAAGTCTCTGTAGTATTTTGAATTGAATTCAATAAAATGTTATGTGAACTTGAGAATAATCAATAAATGAAATAAAAGTAAACCTATTTAGTAGGCATGCATAATAAATAATAGGACTAATTCTTTAAAATTATACATTTAGTATTATGGTTTTACTTAGAATTTCTAAAAAGGTTATATAAATAATTTAATTAAAATTATAGTGCTGATTAGAAAATTATAGAGAGGATTAGTCTTTATACATTAAATGTAGTTACATATGTTTGGCTGGTCTAAAATATGATATTATTTTGTAAGACTAGCTTTTTTTGCTCTTCTAGCCAAATGAAAATATCACTTAACTTAAATAATAAGATATTAAATTAAACTAAATTTTTGCTTTATTATATTGACTTATTAAAATTGTTATATTTCAAAAAGTGGTGAATTGATAGATAGTATTGCCAAATTTGTAGGACTTGTTAAAAGAAGTAACTAAGTAATACAATAATCAATTAATGTCTAGTAACCCTTTTATGAAAAAATTGTACTTGTTTGGGAGTTTTAAATCTTTAGGAAAGCTTCTTTTGGTAATGCTTGTTATGGCAGTGTTGTCTGTATTCAACTCTATAGAAGTAAAGGCTCAGATTAAAGTTACTACACTTGCAACAGGTGGAGCTAATCTATCTGCTGATTTAGCCCTAAATGCTACAGGAGGAGGAGCATTTACCGGCTTAGGTGATATTGTGGTGTCTGAAACCGGAAAAGCAGATTTCTTAAGAGGTGGTAATGGAACTAACTTCGTTGTTAATGCTCCAGCTGGATGGATTTTTGATACTACCCCAAATAGTATTACTGTAGTAGTTGATCGTTCACAAGGTCCTTCTAATTTTACTGTAAGTTTGGGGACTGTTACGACCACTGCTATTACCGTGGCTGTGAGTGCGCCTTCTCAAGATAACAAAGTCGATTTTTTTACAATTTCTGGAATTAAAGTAAAAGCTGAAAAAGGAAGTCCACTTTCAACTGGATCAAATATTACCGGTACCTTCTCAAATAGAGCAGCGGTAGTTAGTACTACACCTACTGCACTTACTTTGGGAACTTTATCTCAAATAGCCGGAAGAGCACTTAAACTAGTTTTTCAAACGCAGCCTAGTTCAGAAATTTACGGGATGGGAGTTGGTACTCCAGTTGTAAGGGTTCAGGATCAATTTAATAATTTTACAACTAACAATTTGGGGACCTCGCTTATTGTTACTGCTTCTGTCACTTCTGGTGATGGTAGTGTGATAAACAATACCCAGGATATTGGCACCTCTTCAGGTAACGGAAGTGCGGTATTCTCTAACCTACAAACAACAACCGTAGGTACTAAGAGAATCACTGTCAGTGCCCCCAACCTTGCTTCTGCTGTAAGCGACCAATTCACTATTTCTCAAAAAACATTAAGTGTTCTCGGTGTTAACAAAGTATACAATGGTGACAATAATGCTTCTGCGACATTAGTAGGTGTGGTAAACGGGGATGATGTTACTTTGACTGGAACATTCAGTTTTGTGGACAAGAATGTTGGGAATGAAAAAATTGTTAATGTAATAGGTTTAGGTCTTTCAGGTACAAAATCAGGTAATTATATCCTTGATGGAAGTAGTGCTATCACAGCCAACATCACAGCAAAGGAGCTTACAATTTCAGGATTATCAGCTGTAAGCAGAGTGTATGATGGAACGAGAAGCGCATCTTTGTCTGGTGCTCCTGTTCTTAATGGCGTTTTCAATCAAGAAGTATCATTGAATCCGAATGCAGTAGGCATCGCCTCTTTTGATACCAAAAATTTTGGTACTGGTAAGGCTGTGACTGTGACTGGTTTTACTCTGATTGGTAATGGTGTAAGTAATTATTCGCTTACTCAACCAACTTTAAGGGCAGATGTCACTCAAAGAACACTAATCGTAACCGCTTCTGGGCAGGATAAGATTTATAACGGTGATGTGGCAGCAACCGTAGTGTTGACCACAGATAAGATACAGGGTGATGTTGTAAATGTAGCTAACTCCTATGTTGCAACATTCGAAAGTAAAAATGTAATAGAGCCTAAAAGCATAATTGATGTTTCAGGAATCTCAATCAGTGGAGCTGACGCGTTCAACTATACGTTAGCAAGCTCATCTGCATCAACTTTTGCAAAAATTATACCAAGAACGCTTACCATTGAAAATGCTGTTGCAAATAATAAAATTGTAGATGGGAATTTTGCAGCAACAATTACAGGGGAGTTAGTGGGTGTTTTATTAGGAGATGAGGTAACCCTAAACGGCACAGGTTTGTTTGCCTCTAAGGAAGTAGGGGATGATATTCAAGTTGTATCCACTAGTACCTTGAATGGAAAGGATGCTAATAACTATTCGCTTGTTCAGCCAACCGGGCTTATGGCTGACATTACTCCTAAAAATGATCCACTTCCAGTCTCTTTAATTTCTTTTTCAGGAAAGCAAAAGTCTTCATCAATTGATTTGTCATGGTCAACTGCTGCTGAGAAAGACAATGATTATTTCCAGATTGAGCGTAGCCAGGATGGTAAAACTTTCATTGGCGTAGGAAAGGTGAAAGGAAACGGAAATAGCAATGTGTTGCGGAATTACAACTTCTCAGATGCTTCTGCGCAGGCCGGCGTGAACTACTATCGCCTGAAACAAGTTGACTTTGACGGTAAGTTTGAGTACTCAAAGGTAATTGCAGTGAAGGCAGATGCTAAGTCAGGTGTTCAGGCGTCATTAGAGGTTTATCCAAACCCGACAGTAGGTAAAGTATATGTTACCTCTTCTCAAGTAAGTGGTGCCGCCACTGTAACTGTGTTCCATAGCAATGGCAGAGTAGTGCTGCAGCAAAATGTTCAAGTAGAAGTAGGGCAGCCTTTGACTCTTGATCTCTCGAACTATTCTCCAGGAGTTTATTTCCTCCAGGTTCAGACGGCCAATGGGAAGATGACTTCCCGCGTAGTAAAACAATAGATAATTCACTTAAAGCAAAAGCGAAGGCCACCTCTTTGGAGGTGGCCTTCGCTTTTGCAGTTATGCTAGCAGTGCTTATTTCTTTAACTATAGCCCCAAATTAAAGGCCTACTACTATAAAGGATACTAAAATTTACCCTTCCCAAAGGTCAGTGTCTTAATATGTAGGGCTTTGTGTTCCCTTCAATCAAGCCAAATAAATAAGCAAACAATTATTAAAGGTGTAGGCATAATCGCAGTTTTCCCTATTGAAATAGATTGGTGTTTCAAAAAAATCATAAAAATATATATAAATAAATAAAGAATAATTTAATAAAATATAAAATTATCAAGTAGTGTCTATTGTAATTATAGCTTAAAATAATTATGTGTTTTGAGGAGCAATTGGATAGGTATTGTTGCTTTCATTTTGGTTTAACCAGAAAACAAAGAATGTAAATACATACAATGGTATTATTTGAACATGAATAATTGAAATATTCAAATAGATAATTTAAGGATAACACAACTACTTACAAAGGTAAGTATGGGGCGATGATGAATTTTTTTTGTGAGATTTATGTAATCAATGCAAGAAAATATTGAATACATAATAAATCTTTAAATTAAACATGCCTTTTTTATGGACAAATTGTACTCATGTGATGGAAAGGAGCTAAAGCTAGCAGGTTTTCGCAATCTAGAGTTGGCCAGATCAATGCAAGAAAATCCGGCTTGTCTACCTAAATGGAAACTAGCTGAATCAAAATTTTGGAAAGTAAAGATAATATACCTAGTGTTATTTTTTCTTGGAATTTCATTTGGATCTATATCCTTAGTTGAAGCACAGAGTATTAAAATTGATAATGTCACCCCAAATCCTGTTTGTGCAGGTTCTAGTGTGACTATCACATTTTCAACTACTAATGGTAATGGGAATGGAAATGCTTTTAAATATAATACATCAACCACTTTTAAAGCATATTTGGGTCTTAATGGAGGGCAGTATACTGAAATTCACTCCTTCCAAAAGCCAACTACAGTCTTCGGAACCGGAAGTGGTGGTCCATCAAGTGTGACAAGTGGAATCACCCAATCTATTCCCCTTCCGGTAAATAGTGCCACGGGTACTTATAGAATTTATTTAGGGTCAACTCTGCCAAATCATGTTGGATCTCCAACTAATGGAGTTACTTTCACAATCAACGCAGCTGCGAATGCTGCTCCTGTAGTAGCAAGTGAAGAAGTTGCTAAAACTATTGTTTATGGAAGTTCCAACCCTAACTTCACAGCAACTGTTCCCTCAGGACAAACAATCAATTGGTACAATGCCTCAACGGGTGGAACGTTGCTCGCAGCAAATTCAGTCTCCTATACTCCATCTGAAAAGGCGGCTGGTACTTATAAATATTATGCTGAAGCCAGGAGCGGCTCAGGTTGTCCTAGTGCTACCAGAACGGAAGTGACCCTTACTATTGCTCGGAAAGCGCTTACCCTTACAAACGCGGCAGCAGGCAACAAAGTCTATGATAAGACAAATGCCGCCGTTATAACCGGAACCTTAACAGGTATAGTAGGCAGTGACCAAGTTTCTTATGATGGTATTGGTGTTTTTTCAAGTGTAAAAGTTGGAGAAAATATTTCAGTTACTTCTATCAGCACTTTAAAGGGGGCAGCTGCTAGTAACTACATTCTAACTCAACCTTCTGGTCTTTTTGCGAACATCACCCAAAGGAATCTTACCGTTACCACTATTGGGCAAAACAAAATTTATGATGGTACAACTGTGGCAACGGTAACATTTAAAACAGACTCCATCAGTGGGGATGTTGTTGGGGCTGCCTATGCCTCAGCCAACTTTGTTGATAAAAATGTAGGCCCCCGGGAAATCAACGTAACCGGCATTTCTATTACAGGGGCAGATGCGGGTAATTACAAGCTTGTTAATACAACAGCAGTAACAGCGGCTAACATTCTACTGAGACCAGTGGAGGTTTCCAACGTGTCCATAGAAAGCAGATCTTATGATGGTACTACCGTTGCAAAATTATTAGGCAATCCTACCTTAGTTGGAATTGTTTCCAGCAACGGAGAAGAAGAAAAAGTTACAATCAATAATTCTTTTGCGGATGCAACCTTTGAAGACAAAAATGTTGGCGTCAATAAATTGGTAGTAGTGACCGGATATACCATTGAGGGAGCAGATGCATCCAATTATAGAATTGTTCAGCCTATTGGATTAAGGGCTACTATCACTCCTAAAGATATTACGGGTGCGTTCATAGCAGCGGATAAGGTGAAGGATGGAACCACTACAGCTACAGTTATAGACCGTACCTTAGTTGGTCATGTTGTGACAGATGATGTAGCGCTTGTTGGAGGTACCGCAACCTTTGCCAGTTCAGAGCCAGGTACTTGGCCCGTTACTCTTTCGGGGGCCACGCTACTAGGAGCAGATGATTTTAATTATAATTTAACCGGAGTAGCTACAACAACCGCTACTATTGAACCAGGTCCATTACCTGTTACTTTGACATCCTTTGAGGGAAAACAAACAAAGAATTCTTCTGTTTATTTGTCTTGGACAACCGCCACGGAGAAAGACAACGACTACTTCCAGGTAGAGCGCAGCCAAGACGGTAAGTCTTTTGCAATTATCGGCAAGGTAAACGGCAATGGCACGACCAACGAGAAACAGGAATACAGTTTCACGGATGCTGCTGCGCCGGCAGGTACTGTCTATTACCGCCTGAAACAAGTTGACTTTGACGGCAAATTTGAATACTCCAAAGTGATTGCAGTGAAAGCAGACGGAAAAGCTTCTGCCCTGGCTTCTCTGGAAGCGTATCCTAATCCAACTCCGGGCAAGGTGTATGTATCCTCCACAGAAGGAAGTGGGCCGGCTACGGTGACCCTGTTCCATAGCAGCGGACGGGCTGTTTCCCAGCGGCAAATGCAGCTAGAAACCGGCAAGCCCATCGCTGACTTAACGGGTCAAGTGCCTGGCATCTACTACCTGCAGGTGCAGACTAATACAGGTAAATCTACAATAAGAGTAGTGAAGCAGTAAGTAATTCATTTCAAGTATAGGAAAGGCCACCTCCATGGGGTGGCCTTTTTTATTTATACCGGTCAGCTTAATTCACAGTCTTTATGATATAGAGGATAAAAGATTGGGCAACAGTCAGAAAGTGTTTGCCTGTTTTTAGGGTATATTCTTAAAAATCAGCCCAAAACACTCTTTTTATACTACTTCAATATGCCTGTTGTCCATGGAACATCTACGGGAAGGTGGGGCCGTGAAATATGAAATAGTAGTACTTTTGTGCCGTGATTGGGTAGGCACTTTATAGTGCTCCTTCCTATGTTTTTATGGAAAGAAAGTTTTTCCTATTAGTGCAGTAGATATGGTGCTACCATTATCCTAAGCCGATCACAAACCATATCTATCTCAAGGTGCAAGCATAGTCACGCCCTAGTTTCCCCCATCCAGAGTTCCAGAATGAAGCTTTACTTACGCTTATTTGATTTCAGCCAGAAAGTAAATTACAGAAAAGAAATTTTAGCCGGGCTTACGGTAGCCATGACCATGATCCCTGAGTCGCTATCCTTTGCGATTCTGGCAGGCTTTCCGCCGTTGGTTGGTTTGTACGCGGCCTTTATCATGGGCTTGGTGACAGCGGTATTGGGTGGCAGGCCGGGCATGATCTCAGGCGGAGCCGGGGCTACCGCAGTGGTGCTTATTGCTTTGATGCAGTCGCACGGGCTGGAGTACGTGTTCGCGGCGCTGGCCTTAGCCGGTGTTCTGCAGATCCTGGTGGGCGTGTTTAAACTGGGCAAGTTCATCCGGTTGGTGCCGCAGCCGGTGATGTACGGCTTTGTGAATGGTTTGGCGGTCATTATTGTCATGTCTCAGGTGGCGCAGTTCAAAACGATGGTGAGCGGGGAAGAGGCTTGGCTGTCAGGGAATGCCTTGTTCGTCATGGCCGGACTGGTGGCTTTGACCATTGCCATTATTCTCTTGCTGCCCAGGATAACCAAAGTCGTGCCGCCGTCATTGGTGGCCATTCTGGTGGTGTTTGGGGTAGTCATGGGCTTAGGCATTGAGACCCGGTTGGTGAAAGATATCGCCTCGGTGAGTGGGGGTTTGCCGCCGTTCCATATTCCGCAGATTCCACTTTCCCTGGAAACCCTCCAGATCATTTTGCCTTATGCACTTATCATGGCGGGCGTAGGCCTTACCGAGAGTCTGCTGACCTTGAACCTGGTGGACGAGATCACCGGCACCCGCGGAAACGGCAACCGCGAGTGTGTGGCGCAAGGCAGCGCAAACTTTCTGAACGGCTTTTTCTTCGGGATGGGCGGTTGTGCCATGATCGCGCAGACGCTGGTGAACCTCTCGGCGGGAGCCAGGGCGCGGCTGGCGGGCATTGTTGCGGCGCTTACCATTTTGGTCATTATCTTGGTGGGGGCTCCGTTTATTGAGCGGGTACCCATGGCGGCGTTGGTGGGTGTGATGGTGATGGTATCCATCGGTACTTTTGAATGGGCCAGCTTCCGGATTATTAACAAAATGCCCCGGGCCGATGTATTCGTGGGGATCCTGGTGGCGGGTATCACCATTTGGCTGCACAACCTGGCGTTGGCCGTGCTTATTGGTGTCATCATCTCGGCACTGGTGTTTGCCTGGGAAAGCGCCAAGCGCATCAGGGCCAGAAAGTACTTGGATGAGGACGGCACGAAGCACTATGAACTATACGGTCCGCTGTTCTTCGGATCGGTGGCGGCATTCACCGAGAAGTTTGACGTGGCCAATGACCCTCAGGAAGTAATCATTGATTTCAAGGACAGCCGGGTAGTGGATATGTCTGGCATAGAGGCCTTGAACAAACTCACCGAGCGCTACCATAAAGCCGGCAAGAAACTGCACCTGCGCCATCTCAGCCCAGATTGCCGCCAACTGCTCCAGAATGCCGGTGCCGTAATTGACGTGAATATTCTGGAAGACCCGCATTATGGCATCGTCACAGATTGAGTGCCTCTCGTTTTAAATCTGTTTTGAGGAAAACAAGCTAGAATCGCGCCTCCTTTGGTACGGAGAATTCCGCTGGCGCGGGTTTACAACTCGTGTCCACAGGAGTTGCAAGTATCAAGCTGCTCTATTTTGTCATCTTGGAAAGATCTTGTGGGCCAACAGTAGCGATGTTGCTTCAAAGCCTCTCTAGTTCGCTCACAAGATCTTTCCAAGATGACAAGAAAGGGGAGTTTCATTTGAAATGAATCAGATTACCTAGGTTTTGCAATGCAGGGAACAAAAGGTTTTCTGAAATGAGTGCTGGCACGAGCTGCAAGCTCGCGCCAGCGGGTTGAAGCGTAGGCACGTGCAATAGCACAAAAGCGTTTCGGGGCTGTTTTAAGCAAAACAGCCCCGAAACGCTTTTCCACATGATAACAAGCAAAGGAATTACACCACGTATGATAACCGGAACTCTGGGATCTCAATGTTCCCGTAGCCCAGCTCCGATAGATCTTCCTTTAGTTGGGTCATCACAGATTTCTCACCATGCACCAAAAAGATGCGCTGGATTTTCTCTTTGTCCTGGCAGTGCAGGAACTTGGCGATGTCACCGTAATCGGCGTGGGCGCTGTATTCCTTCATGATCATCATCTCGGCTTTCACCTCCACCTCATCGCCCATGATGTAGACTTTCTCGGCGCCGTTCATCAGTTTGCCGCCCAGCGTGGAAGGCTCACAGTAACCAGTGATGAGCACGGCACTGTTGGGGTCAGAGAGGTTGGTTTTGAGGTGATGTTGGATGCGGCCGGCCTCCATCATGCCTGAGGAGGAGATGATCACGCACGGCTCGTCAATCTTGTTCAACTCTTTGGAATCGTCTACCTCGGTGATGTAGGTAAGCTGCGGAAACCCGAACGGGTCTGGATCCTCTTTGAGGTATTCCTGCATGGTGTCGCGGAAGTACTGCGGATTGTCGCGCATGATGTCGGTGGCATACACTGAAAGCGGGCTATCTACGAATACTTTCACATCGGGCAGGCGGCCTTCCTCGGCCAGGTAGTTCAGAGAGTAAATGAGTTCCTGCGTACGCCCTATGCTGAAGGCCGGGATGAGTAGTTTGCCCTGGCGCTCCACGCAGACCTCCTGCACAATCTTCTGCAGGCGCTCCTCGGTATTCTCCAGGCTATCATGCACGCGGTTGCCGTAGGTAGACTCACAGATGATGATCTCGGCCTGCGGAAACGCCTGCGGCGGGTTCAGAATCCGGTTGGCAAACCGCCCGATGTCGCCGCTGAAGCAGAGGGTGCGCTCTTTGCCATCGTCCTGCAATCTGAGGTTTATGGCGGCGCTGCCCAGCACGTGACCGGTATCAGTGAAGAGCAGCTCAATGTCCTCGTCAATCTGGTAAGGTTCATCATACGGCACGGTCACGAACTGCTGCAGGGCCTGCTCGGCGTCTTCCTCAGTATAGAGCGGTGTCGTGTTGCCGTTTCCGTTGCTGCCCTGAATACGGGCGCTGTCCATGAGCAGAAGCTTGCAGAGTTCCAGGGTGGGCGGCGTGGCATAAATAGGACCGGTATAGCCCTCGCGCACGAGCAGCGGAATCAATCCGGAGTGGTCAATATGGGCGTGCGAGAGGATGAGGCAGGTAAGGTTCTCGGGCTCGAAGTCAAAGGAGCGGTTCCGTTCCTCGGTCTTGTCGCCCATGCCCTGGGTCAGGCCGCAATCCAGCAAAATGCGTTTGCCATTCTCTAAAGTAACCAGGTGTTTGCTGCCGGTCACGGTCTGGGCCGCCCCGTAAAAAGATATCGTCATAGGAGTAAGTCTGAATAGGTGGGGATTGTACGGGCGGTAGCCTATTCAGATGCGTGAAAAACCGTTTTGGGCCTGTTTTCTTTTAAATGAGCCAAAAACGACTTTGTGCTACCCTGCGCCAAGAAGCCATTATGCTTATACCAAGCTAAAAGACCTCGTAGCGTCCGGAGGACCTGCGAGCGTCTGTGCCAACTACCTCTCTTTAAATGAAAAGACCTCACAGGTTTTTGGAACCTGTGAGGTCTTCGTCTTATGTTTTCGGGCTGATTTCTTTTAAACAGCCTAAAAATAGCCTACAGCAGGGCCCTGAGTCTTTCGGCGGCGCTCTCGGGGGTGATGTCGCGCTGGGGCTCGGCCATGAGCTCGTAGCCCACCATGAACTTCTTCACGGAGGCGGACCTCAGCAGCGGCGGGTAGAAGTGCATGTGCAGGTGCCAGCCCGGGTAGTCCCTGCCGTCGGTGGGCGCCTGGTGGAGGCCCGCCGAGTAGGGGAAGGAGGTCTGGAACAGCCGGTCGTACACTGAGGAGAGCCGCTTCATGATGTCGGCGTAGGCGAGCTTCTCTTCCTCGGTGATCTCCCCCAAGTGCGCGAAGTGCCTTCTGGGGATGACGATGGTCTCGAAGGGCCACACCGCCCAGAAAGGCACCAGCGCCACGAAGAACTCATTCTCCGCCACGATGCGGGTGTTCTCCTCCAGCTCCAGGGCCAGATAGTCAGAGAGGAGGCTGCGGCCGTTCTCTGAAAAGTAGCGCTCCTGCTGCACCGTCTCTTTCGCCGGGTCTCCCGGCACGGAGCTCTGCGCCCAGATCTGCCCGTGCGGGTGGGGGTTGCTGCTGCCCATCACGCTCCCCTTGTTCTCGAAGATCTGCACGTAGCTGATCTCGGGCATGGCGCCCAGCTCCAGGTACTGCGCCTGCCACAGGTCCACGACTTTTTTGATCTCGGTGGTCTCCATATCCGAGAGGGTCAGGTCGTGGCGGGGCGAGAAGCAGATGACCTTGCAGATGCCCCGCTCGCTCTCGGCCTGCAACAGGCCTCCTGTAGTGAAGGTGCCGGAGGGGCTGTCGGCCTGCAGGGCGGCGAAGTCGTTGGTGAAGACGAAGGTGGAGGGGTACTGGGGGTTGGTCTCGCCGTTCGCGCGCACGTTCCCCGGGCAGAGGTAGCAGGTGGGGTCATACTCCGGGCGGGTGTCCTGCTCGGTAGACTCCTGCTGGCCCTGCCAGGGGCGCTTGGAGCGGTGCGGCGAGACCAGCACCCACTCCCCCAGCAAGGGGTTGAAGCGGCGGTGCGAGTGCTCGGTGATATCGAATGAATTCATAGTCTATTCTGTATTGGAATGGGAAACGTGGGGCTTAGCGCTTGGAGAAATCAATCGGAACCAGGCTGCTGCCGTCCACAATCTCGGCCACGTAAGTCTTAAGCGTGATGTTGTACTGTTGTTGGTAAGCCTCGGTCATCTGGCGGGTGAACTCATCCAAATTATCCAGTCTCACCAGGTTTATGGTGCAGCCCCCAAAACCACCGCCCATCATACGGGCACCCAGCACCGCGTCAGATTCCCGGGCGCGGTCGGCCAGGAAGTCCAGTTCGGGGCAGCTTACTTCATAGTCATGTTGCAGGCCCTGGTGCGAGGCGAACATTTTCTGCCCGAAAGCCACCAGGTCGCCGCGCTCCAGGTCCTCGCAGGCGTCTTCCACGCGCAGGTTTTCCTGCACCACGTACCGGCAACGTTTGTAGACGATGGGGTCAAATTCATCCTGGTGGCGTTCCAGCATCTGCTCGGTCACGTCACGCAGGCTGCGTACCTGTGGGTATAGTTTCTGCAGCAGGGCCACACCGGTCTCGCACTCCTGGCGGCGGGTGTTGTACTCAGAAGACGCTAGAGAGTGCTTCACCTGCGTGTCGCAGAGCACAATGCGGTAATCATCAATGTTGAAGGGGTAGTACTGGTATTCCAGGGAACGGCAGTCCAGCTTCACCACGTGGTTGTGCTTCCCGAACATGCTGGCGAACTGGTCCATGATGCCGCACATCACCAGCGCGTACTCGTGCTCGGCCTTCTGGGCCATCTTCACCATGTCAAAGCGCTCTATGCCGTACGCGTAAAGGTAGTTGAGGGCGTAGGCCAAGCCGCACTCCACCGCCGCTGAGGAAGAAAGCCCCGCCCCGATGGGAATGTTGCCCCCAAACACCAGGTCAAAGCCCTTTACCTCGAAGTTGGCCTTCTGCAGCTGCGCCACCACGCCCAAAAGGTAGTTGGCCCAGCCTATATCCGTGCGCTGCACGTTGGTCAGGTCAAACTCGCCGCTTTCTTCCAGGTCAAAGGCGTACGCCCGCATGGTCTGGGTGCCGTTAGGCGCCAGCGCGAAGTAAATTTCCTTGTTGATGGCGGCTGGCAGCACGAAGCCCTCGTTGTAGTCGGTGTGCTCTCCAATCAGATTTACCCGGCCCGGGGAGCGGGCTACTACCGGTTCCGATTTGTATAGTTTCTTGAATTTGGCAACAATGTCTTCAACCATAATATCTGTATTAAGCCTAAAGGCATAGCACTTAGAAATGCTATGCCTTTAGAGGTAAACGTAAACAACTTTCTTTTGATGGATTTCTTCTACCAGAATATGATGTAAAGGGCGGCCAGAATTCCACAGATGATGATAGAGCCTACGGCAAACGAGGTAGAAGTCCTGAACATAGAGGAATCAATCTCCAGTCCTTTGGGGTTGTGCTTGCTCTTAGGATCAAGCAAGGTGATGATGATCATCAGGAGCACGCAGACCACGAATACAATCCCCATCCGGTCCAGGAACGGAATCTCAGGGAACTGGAATTTCAGGAAGGTAGACAACGGAATGGTCAATACCGCCGCGGTCAAGGCTGCCGGAGAAGTGGTACGCTTCCAGAAGAAGCCCAGCGCAAAAATGGCAAACACACCCGGAGAAATGAAGCCGGTGTATTCCTGGATGTACTGGAACGCCTGGTCCAGGTTACGCAGTACCGGGGCTACCACAATAGCAATGATGAAAGACGCCACCACGGTCAGTTTCCCGAAGGTCACCAATCTTGTTTCTGAGGCGTTTTTGTTAAAGTACTTGCGGTAGATGTCCAGGGTGAAGATAGTGGAGATACTGTTGGCTTTTCCAGCCAGTGAGGCCACAATAGCCGCGGTTAACGCCGCAAAAGAAAGACCTTTCAGACCAACCGGCAACAGGTTCAGAAGCACCGGATAAGCGTGGTCAGGCTTCACGTGGCCCAGTTCGTTCGCCATCTCGGCCTGGAACATGCCGTTCTTGTGCAATACGTAAGCGGCAATACCTGGCAATACCACAATAATAGGCATCATCAGTTTCAGGAAAGCGGCGAAGAGGAGACCACTGCGGGCAGTTTTCAAATCAGCACCCAAGGCGCGCTGGGTAATGTACTGGTTACAGCCCCAGTAGTTCAGGTTCACAATCCACATACCGCCAATGAGTACGGAAAGACCGGGTAAGTCCATGTAGGCATCGCGGGTACCGCCTTCGCCGTTCGGGATCATGATCTCGTTCTCAGAAAGGATCATGCTGAAGTGGTCGCCGGCTTGCTGGCGCAGGTGCACCAGGCCGTCCCAGGCGCCGGAGCCGCCCAATTGCTGAGATACCAGGTCCAGGGCCAGGTACGTGGTGGCCAGACCGCCCAACACCAGTACAAACACCTGGATTACGTCTGTGTAGCCAATCACTTTCATACCGCCCAGGGTAATGAAAATAGCGAAGATGGCGCAGCCGTACATACAGTAATAGAAGTCTATGCCCGTAATGGTCTCAATGGCCAGTGCCCCCAGGTACAGAATAGAGGAAAGGTTTACAAACACATACACCAAAAGCCAGAAAGCCGCCATGATGGTACTCACCGCATCGTTGTACCGGTGCGAGAGGAACTGCGGCATGGTGTAGATCTTGTTCTTCAGGTAGATTGGGATGAAGAACACGGCTACCACAATAAGGGTGGCGGCAGCCATCCACTCATACGTGGAAATGGCAAGGCCCATAGCGAAACCCGAGCCCGACATCCCGATGAACTGCTCGGCGGAGATGTTGGACGCGATAAGGGAAGCCCCAATGGCCCACCAGGTCAGCGACCCCTCGGCCAGGAAGTACTCTTTGGAGTCCATGTGGTCGGCTTTCTTCTGCCGGTAAATCCAGTAGCCGTACCCCGATACAATAAAGAAGTAGGTTAGGAAGACAATGTAGTCAATGGTTTGTAAGCCCATAAAGAGGAGAGTGAATCAGTTGTTTGTTAGTTGAAAATGATATACCGTTTGGTGAAGTTATCTTTTTAATGATAATCTTATATAATCGCAATATAAGATTTTTCTATTCTGTCCGGCGCCGGCTGTTTTTTTTGCGCAGAGAAGACTGGCGTACAACCAAAACCGGGTCAAGGATTATTTTCTGCGGAAGGTCCACCAGGACGGGCTCTTCCTGGCGCAGGTTCATGAATATATTGGCCGCTTCCTGGCCCATGAGGGCGGTTTGCTGGTCAACGGTGGTTAGGCCCGGGGTAATGTAGGCGCTGAAAGCCTCGTTCGCAAACCCTACCAGGCCAATCTGGCCGGGCTTGCTCCAGGGGGTTTCTTTGATGGCCTGCAGGGCGCCCAGGGCCGTGAAATCCTCTACCGCAAAAATGGCATCGGGTCTTTTGGGCAGGTTGAGCAAAGCCTCGGTGCATTTGCGGCCCGAGTCTATGGAGACCTTCCCGTAGGTGATCAGGTCGCCGTCCACTTTATAGTTATGGGCTTTGAGCGCATCTACGTATCCGCGCAGCCGCTCATGGAAAATCTGGATATGCTGCGGGCCGGAGATGTGGGCAATGCGTTGGTAACCTTGCTGGATGAGGTGCTCAGTGGCCATGTAGGCGCCCTTGTAATCATCTATGACCACGGCCGGAACATCCAGTTCATCTATGGCGCGGTCAAACAGGATGAGCGGGATCTTGCGGTTTTTCACCTCCTGAAAATGGTCGTACCGGGTGGTCTCTTTGGCAATGGAAGCAATGATGCCGTCTACGTTAGACTGCAGCAAGGTCTGTATCCCCTGCGCCTCATCCTCATAAGACTCATTTGTCTGGAACAGCAGAACGCTGTACCCCTGGCTTTTGGCCACTTTCTCAATCCCGTGGATAACGGACCCGAAGAAGCTGATTTCTGCACTGGGAATGATCACCCCAATCACGTACGTCTTGCCCGAGCGAAGGGAGGACGCGGCGCGGTTTTGCCGGTAATTGAGTTTCTGAGCCGCTTTTCTTACAATCTCCTTGGTGGCAGAACTGATGGAAGGATGGTCGTTAAGGGCACGGGAAACCGTCGCTGCTGTTGTGTTCAGTTCCTTCGCAATATCATGAATGGTGGTTCTGCTCATGTTACGTAATCGATTACGTAAATATATCTTAAAATTTATGAATTTCGCAAATAGGTGTTTTTGACTCTATATTTTACATAATCTTAATAAAGTGTCATTTTAACACCTGTATTTTGTCTTTATTCTCTAAAAAATAAGCCATAAATAATAAATATTATAAGAAAACGAGAGAGTTAGAGGGGTGTGATTAGGAAATTAAATTGCCAATTTGTAAATATGCGACGTAATCGATTACGTTAATTTGCGAAATCGTTAATTGATGCCCGCTCACCTGTTTGTTTAAGAATCTTATAGGTCTTAAAATCTGAAGTGGATCGCTTTTACAACTCTTAACTCTTCTTACATGAAAAAAAAGTTACGCAATGAAATGCCGTTGGGCAATGGACTCTACCATCTGGGGAGGTGTAAAATAGGCCACTGGCTCCTGATGCTGATGGTCTGCCTGATGGTTAACTCCCTGGCCTATGAAGCGCAGGCGCAGGGTAGAACGGTTTCCGGAAAAGTGGTTGGTGCCCAGGGCGAAGGTTTGGCCGGGGTAACGGTATTGGTGAAAGGAACCAGCAACGGTGCCTCTACAGATGCCAACGGTAATTTCACAATCTCCCTGGCCAGCGGCCAGGAGAACGGCACCCTGGTGGTTTCCTATATTGGCTTCACCTCGCAGGAAGTACCTATTGCAGGGCAGTCTTCCATCAACATTACCCTGCAGCCAGATGAGCAGACCCTCAATGAGGTGGTGGTGATTGGTTACCAGACCGTGCGCAAAAGTGACCTGACCGGCGCGGTTTCGGTGGTAAGCCCAGAGGCCGCCAGCAGAGTGAGCGCCAACTCGGTGGCAGAGTCTATCCAGGGCTTAACGCCCGGGGTAACGGTAAGAACCGAGGGGGTGCCCGGCGCCAACGCCAGAATTGAGATCAGGGGAACCGCCAGTTTCCTGAACACCGACCCACTGTATGTGATTGACGGAATGATCGCCGACGCGAACACTACCATCAACAACAATGACATCGCCTCTATCCAGGTATTGAAAGATGCTTCTGCCGCGGCCATTTACGGGGCGCGTGCCGCCAACGGCGTGGTGATCATCACTACCAAGCAAGGAAAAGAAGGGCCGGCAAAAGTTAGCTTCTCCGCCAAATACGGGGTGCAGCAGATCCCTAAGCGCTGGGATGTGATGAATGCGAGCGAGTTTGCCGCCATGCAGCGCATGCAGTACCAGAACTCAAACAGAACCCCGCTGCCAAGTGTGGCCGAGGGTACTTTCAACCCAGCCATCAACACAGACTGGCAGGATGAAAGCCTTCAGAACGGAAGCCTGCAGGATTACAACGTTTCTTTGTCTGGCGGTACGGCTACAAGTAACTACCTTATCTCAGGTAGCTATTTTAGAAACGAAGGATTTGTGAAAGCCACTTCCTTTGACAGAGGTAGCTTACGGGTGAATACCAGCAGCCAGAAAGGCCGGGTTACCTTTGGCGAGAACATGGTGCTGACCAACTCCATCGCAAAGTCTCCGGGCGAAGGCAACCCCATCTATGACATGGCCATCATGCTGCCGGTTATACCGGTGCGGGATCCATCCTACATTACCCCGTCTAACCCGGACGGTTACGGCATTGGCTCTACCAGCGCTGTGACCTATGCTTTTAACCCGGTGGCAGTGCGCAATTACCGCAACTACAGAACAGAGTTCGCCAAGTTGGTGGGTAACGCCTATATAGACGTGAAGCTGGTAGACTGGCTCAGCTATAAATTCAACGTGGGTTTAGAGGTGAGCTTTGACCATTTGCAGCGCATCAGAAAAACAGGGGTGTACCAGTTTAACGCCACTTCTTACCCAAGTGAGATCACTGAAGACAGATCAAGATACCTCAGCACGCTGTTTGAGCACACCCTCAATTTCAACAAAACCTTCGGGGATCACTCCATCAACGGGGTGGTAGGGATTAGCCAGCAACAGGCAGAGAGACAGTATACAGCCGGCGGCAGAACCAACCTGCTGTATGCCAACGGTCAGTATTATACTACCATTGGCGCGGCCACAGGAACGGCCTCTGCCGGCGGCGGTCTGGGTGATGACTACAAGATCTTTGGTTATCTGGGCCGGGTGAACTACTCATTCAAAGACCGCTACCTGCTTACCTTAACCGGCCGGGTAGATGAGGATTCCCGTTTCGGGGCGAACTACAGAAGAGGTTTCTTCCCGTCAGTGGCTGCTAGCTGGAGAATAAGCGAAGAGAACTTCTTCAACGCTCCCTGGGTGTCTGACCTGAAACTGAACGCGTCTTACGGTAAACTGGGGATTGTGGTGCCAAACCTGGGTTCCTGGCCTTACACCGCTTACATCAACAACAGCCCCCGGGCTATCTTCGGGACAGACCAGACGCCTTACATCGGGGCTTACGCCGCCCGTCTGGCTAACCCAGACCTGCACTGGGAAGAAAGGGTGCAGCAGAACCTTGGTATAGACGCCAGCTTCCTCAACAACAGGGTCTCTTTGGAGTTCAACGTCTATAACTCATTGTCAAGAGACGCTATTCTGGACCTGGACGTACCTGGCTACCTGGGTAACCTGCAAGGCAACCCGTTCATCAACACCGCTTCTATCAGAAACAAAGGTTTTGAGATTGCCGCCACTTACAGAAGCAGCACCACTAGTGACTTCAGATGGGATGTTTCTGCCAACGCCACTACCATCAAAAACAAAGTAGAGGAAGTAGGCCAAGGGGTTTCCTTTATCCAGACCGGTAATGCCCGCTCAGCGGTAGGCCGTCCGGTTGGGGAGTGGTACGTGATCAGAACCGATGGGATTTTCCAAAACCAGGACGAAATCAACCGCCACGTAAGTGCCGAAGGTACCGTGATCCAGCCTTATGCCAAGCCAGGTGACATTAGATTCATTGATAAGAACGGTGACGGGCAAATTAATAACGACGACAGAGACTTTGCGGGTTCTCCATGGCCTTCTCTGCAAGCCGGCGGGCAGTTCAACGCTTCTTACAAGCAGTTCAGCCTGAACGTGCAGTTGGTGGGGGTGTTTGACTACACCATCTACAATGATGTGAGAAGAGCGCTGGATATCTACCAGAACACCAACTTCCGCTCAGACCTGAGCCCTTGGTCACCAACCAACACCAATACCAGTGATCCAAGAATAGGGTTGGAGACAGATGACCAGGGAATCATCTCCAACAATCGGGCAGAAAGCGACCGCTGGTTAGAAGAAGCTTCTTACCTGCGTTTCAGAAATGTTGAGTTGGGTTATGAGTTGCCGGCAAGTCTGCTCACCAGAGCCAGAATCTCAAACGCCCGCCTTTTTGTGAGCGGTCAGAACCTGTTTACCATCACCAACTATTCAGGGCTTGATCCTGACGTGACTGGTGGTATCCGGGAAAGAGGGTTGGATAATGGACACTGGCCATCGCCAAGGGTTATCTCTGTGGGTATTCAGGCCGGGTTTTAATTAAGTGTAAATAGAAAGGCATATGAAAAAGTTTCTAACATATTCATTGATGGCAGCTGGCTTGGCCATGTTCAGTTGCGATAAGGATTTAGATATAGAGAATCCGAACCAACTGGCCGTGGAAGCTTATTGGAAAACACCTAACGATGCTCTGCTGGGCGTGAACGCCACCTACAGTACCCTGCACCGGGGCATGTCCCGCTTCCTGCCCTGGTACTACATAGGCAGGTCAGATGAAGGCAGAAGCCTTAGCCCGGCCTCGCACCTGGTGAACAACTTTGACCAGTTCCTGGTAACGGATTACAACCTGGGCGATACCTACGGGCCACTTTGGCGGGATAGTTACATTGGCGTGAATCGGGCAAACCAGGTGATTAACAATGTGCCCAATATTGAGATGGATGAGACCCTGAAGCAGCGCTACATTGGCGAGGCCAAATTCCTGCGGGGGATGTTCTACTTCCACCTGGCTACCATCTACGGCAACGTTCCATTGATCACCAAGGTGTCTGTGGTGGGTGACTTGCCGCCCACTGCAACCCAGGCAGAGGTGTTTGCCCAAATAGAGCGGGATCTGACAGATGCAGCCGCAGTACTGCCCGCCACCTACGGCTCTGCCGACCTGGGCCGGGCTACCAAAGGAGCTGCTTACGCGTTGCTGGCCAAGGTGTACATGCAGCAGCATAAGTACGCAGAAGCCGTGGCTCCGCTGAAATGGTTGGTAGAAGATGAGGGCAGAAATATCTATGACCTCATGCCTAACTACCGCGACAACTTCCTGGTTACCTCTGAGAACAACAAAGAGTCTGTGTTTGAGTGGCAGTTTGCCCTTAACCCCGCAGAAAACCATGACGATGACACAGACCCGCGGGCCGATAACCTGAACTATGGCCAGTCTTTGGCGAAGTTTATGTCTCCTCCGGGCGTGGGTTGGTCAGACGTGGAGGCCCGCAGATGGGTAGTGGATGAGTTCAATGAAAGAACCACCACCGGTGCCCGTGATCCGCGTTTGGCAGCCTCGTTCCTCTTTGACTACACAGATGAAAGAGGTCCGGCCTTTACCATGGTGTACGGCCAGACTTTCGCGCAACGCTACGGTGCCAACAATGACCGGGTATGGTTCCGCAAGTTCCTCAATGACAACTGGAAAAACACCGAGGAATACAACTCACCTAACAACTGGCGCTACATCCGCTACGCAGATGTGTTGCTCATGTATGCCGAGGTGCTGAACGAGACCGGCAACACGGCCAAGGCTTATCAGTACGTAGACCGAGTGCGCCAGAGAGCAGGTTTGGCAAGACTGTCAGACGTGAAGCCTAACCTCACGAAAGAGCAGTTCCTGGAGCAAATCAAGCATGAGCGGCTTCTAGAGTTGTCTGGTGAAGGGCAGCGGTGGCATGATCTGGTAAGATGGGGAGACCTCACCTCACCAACTACCAAACAGAGAGACCCAGCCTTCAACTCCTTCACGCCTGGGCAGGATGAGTTCTTGCCTATCCCTCAGCTGGAGCTGGACCTTAATCCCAATCTGAATCAGAACCCCGGTTATTGATCTTTGAAGTAAAGCCGTGGAGCTGCCCAAGTTCCACGGCCTTTTTTTACCCGTTTTCTGAAACCATCAACCAAAACATATGAAAAAATATCTACCGTTTTTGCTTTGTCTGGGATTGTTAAGTCAGCAGGAAGAGGCTTCCGCCCAGAGCTTTACCATGAAAAACCTGAACTTCCCGGTGCAGCACGGTGACGTGTCGGCGGTGGACATTGACCGCGATGGAGACATGGACCTGCTCATCATGGGCGAGGTCTCCGGCACTGAGCGTTTCGTGCAATTGTTTATCAATGACGGCGCCGGAAACTTCACCAAAACAGCTTCTCCTTTTCTGGCAGGGGCGTTTGCTTCCATTGACTGGGGCGATGTAGACAATGACGGTAGGCTGGACCTGCTGCAGTCGGGTTTTGGGGCTACGCCGTTTACAGCCTTGTTCAAGTCAAACGCCGCCGGCGTGTTCACCCAGGTAGCCAACTCCGGTATTCAGCAGGTAACTCCCGGCACCGGCTTCGCCGATCTGAACAACGACGGCTATACAGATATCTATGCTTTCGGGAACGCGAACAACACGGCCAATGATGCCACCCGGGCCAAGATCTACTTCAACAACAAGTCTGGCGGCTTCACCGAGTCGGCGCAGTTCAATGATTTCAAGTTCATTGACCCCGAGATTTCGACCGTGGACTTTGACAAAGACGGTGACCTGGATCTGTTCGTGAATGGTTTTGAGGTGGTGAGCAATAGCCGCTTCTCTAAGATGTTCGTGAACACCAACGGCACGTTTGCCGTGCGTGACCTAGGCCTTATCCAGAAAGGATTCGGGGGCGCCGTTTGGGGCGACTATGATGCCGATGGTGACCTGGACCTGCTCCTTAACGGAGACGGCGGCGCCAACGGGGAACCTTCCAGTGACATTTACCGCCTGTACAAAAACACCGCCGGCGCTTTCGCCCAGGCTACCACTTTCTCTACCTACCGGCAGATTGCCGTGGGTGACGGCGGCCGCTTCGCTGATTGGGACAATGACGGTGACCTGGATGTGATTGTCACCGGTTGGGATGATACCGCCAAAAGACAGGCCACGGCCATTTTCCTGAACAACGCGGGTACCTTCACGGCCATGGCCAACAATGACCGGTTGCCGGGTGTATCAGAAAGCTCCATTGAGGTAGCTGATATTGACGGAGACAGCGACCTGGACCTGATGCTCACCGGTTTCTCGGGCAACAACTTCAACGGAGCCAACAGCGCCTACAATGACAAGGTATCGGTGATTGTGGTAAACCCTGCTACCACGGTGAACACCGCGCCTGCCATGCCGGCCACACTGCAAGCCACCATGGGTACTGGCGGCGCCGTTACCTTAAGCTGGAGCGCCGCCACTGACGCCACTACCTCCGCCAACTCCCTTTCCTACAACATCTTTTTGCAAGACGCTGCCGGCAAAGTGTACATCCACCCCATGGCAGACACCACCACCGGTAAACTGATGGTGCAGAAAATGGGCAACGTGCAGCTCAACACCTCCTGGACCATCAAAGACCTGCCGCAGGGCAGATACCGCTACGGGGTGCAGGCCATAGACAACAGCTTCATGGGCTCGCCTTTCATGAAGACCAGCTTTACCATCACCAACGGCGTGCTCACCGGCATCGCTGACCAGAAACTGGATCTGAACATGGAGGTGTATCCTAACCCTGCTCCGGGCAGAATCAACGTGAAGCTGGAGAAAGGCAAAAAGTACGACCTGAAAGTGTCTACCCTGGATGGCCGTACCGTGAAAACCCTCAGCGCCATGAACAGCGTGCAATTGGCTTTGGCGCCGGGTGTCTACATTCTGCAGGTAAATGACAACAAAGGCGGCGTAGAGAACCGCAAGATTGTGGTCCAATAAACCAGAACCAACCGGAAAGTCGCAGAAGCCGTTTGGGGTTGTTTTGCAGAAATCGGCCCCCAAACGGCTTGCCAGAAATTGTGGATGGGTCCTGTGGCAAATGGTGACCGTGCAAGGGCCGTGTTGCTGTTTGTCACAGGATTTTCCTGAGAAGGTGTTTTAGGGCTATTTCTTCAAGAATGGGCTTAAAACCGACTTCTGGTTTTTTCTGGGCTGGTACTGCAGGTGGCCTTTGTCTCGCCTCCTTTTCAGGTGAAGGTGGGCCAGGCTTTTATGGTTGAATGAAGCTTTGTGTGATTGTATCCACTAGATGATTGTCTATATGAGACGCGGGGTTGTAAAACCGAAAAAGAGAAAGCAGGTCCTGACGCTGCTGGTCCTGTTGGTCATTTTGTTTCTGGAATCTATGGTGTAGCGGCTTGGTTTTCTGAACCCAGCGGAAGGAGGGAAATCAATCTCACCGGGTTTGGCGAACTGCCTGAACCTGGTGCTTACTACTTGAATAATGGAATTACTTAAAACGAAGGTCTGGTGTCTGCTGCTGGGGGTGTTGTTCACCTTTTCCTGCAAAAGCGGGGATGACCCTAATCCCGGACCGGGTCCGGGCCCCAACCCAGGAGTACACGCTGATGATTTTCCGCCGGTAGACAACAGCACTACTTCTTTAAACATCACCTGGAACGCCACTGCCACCAAGTTGTCGCATGACGTGTATTTTGCGGAGTACGGCAGGGTGCGTCGTGTGAAAGGAGACACGCTGCTGCTGACGTATCATTATGGTACGCCCGGAAACGAGTGGGACAACATCGCCATCAGGAGGAGTATTGACGATGGCGCCACCTGGTCTGCCCCCGAAACCCTCCTAGCCGACAACAACCCCAGCTACTACGGTTTCTCCAATCCAGACATACTGGTGCTCAAAGACGGCCGGGTGATCCTGGCCTACACCGGCCGCGGCAACCCAGATGACAATGCCCACGCCAACATCCAGATCAGGATCAGCAATGACCGGGGCTGGACCTTTGGGCCGCCCGTGATTGTGGCTACCGGCCGGTCCTGGGAACCGTCTATGGTGCAGCTACCCGATGGCGAGATTGAGATTTTCTATTCCAGCGAAGCCCGTTGGTGGGCCGGGCCAGGCTCTACCGCGCAAGAGCAGGAGATCCTGATGGTGCGGTCCACGGATAACGGCGCCACCTGGAAACTACCCAAGCAAGTGGCCTACACCCCCGGTATGCGCGACGGCATGCCGGTACCGGTGGTCTTGAACAACGGCAAAGGCATAGTCTTCCCCATTGAATCTGTGAAGAACTCCAAATCACCTTGGATTGTGTGGTCCTCGCTGGAGGCCCGCTTCAACTACCAGGGGCCCAGCACCACCGCCAACAGCCGGCGCTGGCTGGCTACTTCGCAGAATATCTGGGGCGGGGCTCCGTACCTCATCCAGTTACCGTCTGGCGAGACCATTCTCTCCTGCCAGGATGCCGGTGGCCGTTCCGTAGGCGCTGACTGGAAAAAGAATACCATGCTGGTGCTGGTGGGCAACAGCTCGGCCATGAACTTTACTAACATTACCTACCCCTGGCCCAACCTGCCCAATAATGAGGGCGCCTATTACTCGTCTATGTTCCTGAAAGATGCCAGCACCATCTGGTTAATTACTACCCGGAATTTCAGCGATGGGCATAGTGAAGTCTACCTAAAAGAAGGGCATATAGGACCTTGAGGCGCTAAGGAATCAACAGGGTAGGAGAGCGTTATAAAAGAATTATTTACTGAGTTATTTACAATTTATGCATCATTACAAACGGCTGCTGTATGGTATTACCCTTTTTCTGGCGCTTGGCGCAAGCTGCAAAAAGGAAGCGGATGAAGTACAGAAACCAGTCACCCCCGTAACCAATACATCCAACACCTTTACCAATCCCTTGCTGCCCAGCGGACCAGATCCGTGGGTGTACCAGCAGAACGATACCTACTATTACATCCATACCCTGGGCAACCGCATTGGCTTGATTAAGACCAAGGCCATCTCGCAACTGGGCAAAGAGGCCTTTACCACTGTATTCGCGCCTGGGGTTTCAGAGCCATATTCCCAGAACCTCTGGGCCCCCGAGATCCACTTCTTGCAAGGCAAGTGGTACATCTATTTCGCCGCCGATAACGGGAATGATGTGAATCACCGCATGTACGTGTTGGAGAACGCTGCCGCAGACCCTACCACCGGCACCTGGACCATGAAAGGCAAACTGACCCCTACTACAGACCGATGGGCCATTGACGGATCAGTGTTTGAGCACGGCGGTCAGCTGTACTTCATCTGGTCTGGTTGGGTGGGCAACAACGACCCGGGCATCCAGCAGATTTACATTGCCAGGATGAGCAACCCCTGGACCCTGGAGGGAGACCGCGTCATGATCACCAGGCCTACCTTCAATTGGGAGATGAACGGCCTGGTGAATGAAGGCCCCGAGGTAATCAAGAATGCGGCGGGCAAAGTTTTCATGGTGTACTCAGCCAGCGGTTGCTGGACCGATAGTTACTCCTTGGGCCGCCTTACCCTGCGTGACAACGGCAATCCCATGAACCCCGATGATTGGATTAAGTCACCCGCGCCGGTGTTTGCCACCAAGGCTGAGAGCAACGCCTTCGGGCCGGGCCACAACGGGTTCTTCAAATCGCCGGACGGCACCGAGGACTGGATCATTTACCACGCCAACTCTTTCAGTAACCAGGGTTGCGGCAACACCAGAAGCCCGCGCATCCAGAAGTTCACCTGGAACGCAGACGGGACGCCCAACTTCGGTGAGCCGGTGAAAATCAATACGCCGCTTCCCAGGCCATCTGGTGAGGTGAAATAACCTTTGCCCTGAAAAGAGCCGAAGCAAAATATAGTATACTTAGTTTATGGCCTGTTTTTAGAAGAACAGGCCATAAACTCGGGCTTCTTTATCGGCAAAGGTCAGGGGCTGTCCTGGGATAATCCCGCAAGGTTGACCAAGGCTTTCCTGACCCAAATACCGTCGGACTTAAACCAAAATAGAATTTGATGAGACCTTTACTTTCATTATTCGCTATTCTCTGCCTGGCCACGACCGCTTTCGCGCAGCGGTCCGGAAACTTCAATGGCCTGGAGATGAACCTGGGCAACCTTTACCGTACCTCCAACGCCGAGACACGCTCCATCAGCCCCGAGAACTTCACCGGCGAGAAAGGCAAAGGCGGCATGGCTCCGCTGGACAAAGGTGTGCACGGGCGCCAGGCGCGGGAACTGGGCGTGGGCTGGAAGGTGAACCCGTTTATCTGGATTGAAGGTGGCAAAACCGTAACCCTGGCCGAGATTGACGGCTCCGGCGCCATCCAACACATCTGGATGACCCCCACCGGCAACTGGCGCTACTCTATTCTAAGGGTATACTGGGACGACGAGAAAGAACCATCCATTGAGGTGCCCGTGGGCGATTTCTTCGGGATGGGCTGGGGCGAGTACGCGCCGCTGAATTCTCTGGCCGTAACCGTGAACCCGGGCAGCGCCTTCAACTCATACTGGGTGATGCCGTTCCGGAAGAAGTGCCGCATCACCATGGAGAACACCCATTCTGAGCGTATGAACCTGTTCTATCAGATAGACTACACTCTTACCGATATCCCCAGCGATGCCGCCTATTTCCACGCGCAGTTCCGGCGCAACAATCCCACCAAGGGCTCTTTGTACACCCTGGTGGACGGTATCAGAGGCAAAGGCCAGTACGTGGGCACCTACATGGCTTGGGGCGTGAACAACAACGGCTGGTGGGGCGAAGGCGAGATCAAGTTCTACATGGACGGCGACAGAGATTTCCCCACCATCAACGGCACCGGCACCGAGGACTACTTCTGTGGCTCTTACAACTTTGAGAACAAGAAGACCCGCCAGTACGAGCCGTACTCCACCGCCTACGCCGGCCTGCACCAGGTGATCAGGCCAGATGGGCTGTACAACGCGCAACAGCGTTTTGGCATGTACCGCTGGCATATTGTAGACCCGGTCCGGTTTAGCAAAGACCTGCGCATCACCATACAGGACCTGGGCTGGCGCAGTGAGGACCGGTACCTGCCGCAGCAGTCAGACATCAGTTCGGTGGTGTACTGGTACCAGACCGAGCCGCACGCGCCGTTCCCCAAACTGCCGTCTAAAAACGAACTGGAGGTAAACTGATAAGCATACTGTTTAAGGCCTGATTTCTTGAAAACATCCTTTAAGCGGGAAGAGCCCAAGAACTCTTGCCAAAGAAATGAAACTACGCACTTAACTGAAACTGAACTATGAAATGGAAGTACTACCTGCTGGCCCTGGTTTGCGGCTTGTTAACCCAAAGTTGCGGCAGAAAAGATGCCACCACTCAGGAAACCGCCGCTAAACCCAGAACCGTCTGGAGTATAGACAAAGCCAAAGCCTGGTATAAAGACAAGGGCTTCATCATTGGGCCTAATTTCTCGCCCAGCACCGCCATCAACCAACTGGAGATGTGGCAGGCCGAAAGTTTTGACACCGCCACCATCAACCGCGAGCTGGGCTGGGCCGAGGACCTGGGCATGAACACGGCACGGGTGTACCTGCATGACCTGCTGTACCAGCAAGACTCGGCCGGTTTTCTGCAGCGGGTAGACACGTTTCTGGACATCGCGCAGCGGCACAACATCAAGCCTATCCTGGTGATCTTTGACTCCGTGTGGGACCCTAACCCCAAACTGGGGAAACAGCGAGAACCCCGGCCCCACGTGCATAACTCAGGCTGGGTGCAAAGCCCCGGATCAGTGGGGTTGCAGGATTCTACCCAGCACCCGCGCCTGGAGCGCTACGTGAAAGGCGTGATCAGGAGGTTTGCCAACGATGACCGCATCCTGGCCTGGGACATCTGGAACGAGCCAGACAACCTGAACCAGGGCTCGGCTTACGGCAAGCAGGAACTGCCCAACAAACTGGACTACGTGTTGCCTTTGTTGAAGAAAAGCTTTGTCTGGGCCCGCGCCGCCAATCCGGTGCAGCCGGTGACCTCGGCGGTTTGGAAAGGGAACTGGTCAAGAGAAGACTCGCTCACGGCCATTGAGAAAGTGATGCTGGATGAGTCAGACATCATTACCTTCCATAACTATGACAGCGCCCAATACCTGGAGCAGCGCATCAACTGGCTCAAGCGTTACGGCAAGCCCATGATCTGCACCGAGTATATGGCCCGGCCCAACGGCAGCACCTTCCAGAGCTCTCTGCCAGTGGCTAAGAAACACAACGTAGGCATGGTGAACTGGGGCTTCGTGGCAGGTAAAACCCAGACCATTTATCCCTGGGACAGCTGGGACAAAAATTACACCGCTGAGCCCAAAGTCTGGTTCCATGACATCCTGAGGAAAGACGGCACGCCGTACAGCCAGGCCGAGGTGGACCTGATCAAAAGCATGACCGGCGTGAGAGAAAAGGCCGTGGCCGCGCAGTGATTTGCTAAAGATCCGCTCCTGAATAATTGATACTAGAAACTGAATCTGCTTTCGAAGAGCAGTTACTGTTTTGGGCCAGTTTTTTAGAAATTGGCCGCAAAACGGAAACGTGAAATGGAGAGGGTAGTTGCCAGAGGGTGGCTGGTTTTAAAATGAATAATCCCGGCTTGGGCCGGAGGAAGGCGCCATAATAGAAGTATGAATCCCCATTTAAAGAAGTTAGTCTTTTTAGTTGCTTGTGGTGGGTGGCTGCTGGGCTGTAAGTCTAGTGCCACCCTGCCTGCGCCTGTTTCTACTGAAGCCCGGGAGACTGCATCCGCGCTTTATTTCACCAACCCCATCATGGACGGCGCTGATCCCTGGGTTCTGAAGAAAGACAGCGTGTACTATTCCTGCGGCTCTGGCAATGGCTCTATCTATGTCTCGCAATCCACGAAACTGACCGAATTGGGCAAGCGGGTGCCCGTATGGAAAGCCCCCGCCAGCGGTTGGAATGCGCATAACATCTGGGCCCCCGAAATCCACTACCTACAGGGCAAATGGTACATCTACTACGCCGCCGGGAAAGACCCGGGCGGGCCGTTCATCCACCAGCGCTCGGGCGTGCTGGAGTCCACCACCGATAGCCCGTTTGGGCCGTACGCAGACAAAGGCATGCTCTACACCGGCGACAGCCTGGAGAACCCGTCCTCGGTAAGGTGGGCCATTGACGTGTCGCCGTTCTATCTCAACGGGCAGTTGTACGCGGTATGGTCTGGCTGGGAAAAGAATGCTTTAACAGACAGAACCAAGCAGCATCTCTACATCGCCCGGATGAGCAATCCCTGGACCATTGCCTCTAACCGGGCCAAGATCTCTTCGCCCACCGAGCCCTGGGAAACCGGCGGGGAACTGGATCTCAACGAGGGCCCTGAGCTGCTGAAGAAAAAAGAGAAAGCCTTTTTGATTTACTCCTGCCGCGAATCGTGGCTCAAGGAATACCGGTTGGGGCAGCTGACCCTCAAAGACACCTTAGCCGATCCCATGGTGGCGAGTAACTGGACCAAGTCAAGCGCGCCCGTGTTTCAGGCTACCGCCAACGTACTGGGGGTGGGACACTGCAGTTTCACCACCTCGCCGGACAACACCGAGGACTGGATTTTCTATCACGCCAAGAAATCAGAAAAACCTGGCTGGCAGCGCGACATCCGGATGCAAAAATTCACCTGGACAGCCGATGGCTATCCGGTTTTCGGGGAGCCGGTGCCCTCCGGGGTTCCTATACCGGTGCCCTCGGGGCAGAAATAGAACTATCTGAATTGAATTGGTTAACCGTTTACAAACCCAGGGCCGGAACCAACCGGCAGACTGGCATTTCCTTTACCTATGAAAAAATACTTCCTCTCCATCTCAGCCGTAGTGCTGGGGCTATTGGCTTCCTCCTGTCAAAAGAACCAGGGCACTACCTCCCCAGAGACCTCAGCCGCGCCCGTGACCTCCACCCAGGCGGTGACCTACAGCAATCCCGTGCTGCCCGGCGACTACGCCGACCCTTCGGTAGTGCGCGTGGGCGATGATTACTGGGCCACGGCCACCTCTTCTGAGTGGGCACCATTGTACCCTATCCTGCACTCCAAAAACCTGGTAGACTGGGAGACTGTGGGTCACGTATTCCCCAATAAGCTGCCAGACTGGGCTGAGGCGCATTTCTGGGCCCCCGAGATCACCTATGACAAAGGCAAATTCTACATCTACTACACGGCCAAGAAGAAAGGCGGCAACCTCTGCGTAGGCGTGGCCAGCGCCACCAAAGCCACCGGCCCTTACACCGATCTCGGTCCGCTGGTGTGCCAGGAAGTGGGTTCCATTGACGGTTTCCCCATTAGAGATGAGAAAGGCGACCTGTACCTTATCTGGAAAGAAGACGCCAACAGCGTAGGCAAGCCTACACCGCTCTGGGGCCAGCGCATGAACGAGGAAAGAACCGCGCTCACCGGCGAGAAGTTTGAGCTCTTCCGGAACGAGAAAGGAACCTGGGAAGGCGGTCTGGTGGAAGGCCCGGCCCTCATCAAACGCAACGGCTACTATTACATGTTTTACGCCGGTGATGCCTGCTGCGGACGCGCCTGCACCTACGGCGTGGGCGTGGCCCGGGCGAAGGATATACGCGGCCCTTGGGAGAAATATGCGGGTAACCCCATCATGAAGAAAAACGAAACCTGGACCTGCCCGGGGCACGGCACCGTAGTCTCTGATGGCAAAGGCCGCGACTTTTTCCTGTATCACGCCTACAGCGCCAACAGCACCGTGTACCCGGGCCGCCAAGGCTTGCTGGACGAAATCACATGGGGTACGGATGGCTGGCCATCGTTCAAGAACGGTTCCCCTGCCTTAACCGCTACCGCGCCGTACAACACCAACGCCAAAGAGGAACTGGACATCCAGGAAGAGTTCACGACCAGCACCCTGGCACCCTCCTGGCAATGGTTTGTGGAGCAGACGCCCAAGTTCACGGTGCAGCCGGGTAACGGCGGTCGCTTGCTGCTGCAGGCTACCCCTGAGAAAGTGGGCAGTGTGTTATCAAAGCGCACCATAGAGGCAGACTATACCGCCACCACTGCCGTAAACCAGAAACAATTGGGCCAGGGAGTAGCCGCCGGCTTGGCCGCCATCGGGGACCCGCAGAACGCCATCGGGGTATCGGTGCGGAACGGGGAAATCACGCTATGGACGGTGAAAGAGAATAAAGAAACGGTGCACTCTAAAGTAGCGGCGCCAAAAGGAGATCTGCTGCAATTCAAACTCACTGCCGCTAAAGGTGACCAACTGCAATTCGCCTGGAGCGCTGATGGCACCACCTGGAATCCTCTGAACGAAGGCAACCCCCTAAACGGCGATTTCCTGCCACCCTGGGACCGGGGCGTGCGCATAGGCCTAACGGCCAAAGGACCAGTAGGTTCTGCTGCAGTATATGAATGGTACCGGTTGGTGCATTAGCAATTGAACTGACCTAATAGCTTATACTCCGTCTGAAAAGTGTTTCGGGGCTGTTTTCCAGAAAACAGCCCCGAAACACTTTTTAATTTGAAGCTGATTGCGGCGGGAGAATTGGCATTGTAGAAGTAGGGGCAATCCCTTGTGGTTGCCCTTCACGTTTGCTGTCACCAAAGGGCAACCACAAGGGATTGCCCCTACAGTTTGGGTTTTCTAGCTGTTTTCCAAAGAATAGGCCCAAAACGTTTCCTTCCCATCTCCCTGCCATTGTTGGTGTTATCACCAACAATCTAAACTGCGGTGACCTGCGCAAAGGCACATACCGCAGATTTTCCAACTTCCCCACACCTGTCGTTTAGAGGCCCTTTTTCAAAAATCAACCCCTGAACGGCCTGACTAAGGGTAACAAATTCCAGGAAGCCGAAGCGTAAGAGCAACCTAAAGTCTGGTTCAGGGTACTACCTAGAGTTGAGGTTTCATACTTGCCAGAATATGGAAAAGGATATAACACTGGCCGAGGATTACTATGCCTTCCAGCGCAAGGAATGGCTGGTGGCCCGGATATTTTGGATTGCCATGTCTTTTGTGCTGGCGGCGGCCGCCCTGGGGCTTTTCGGGAAGGGTTTGCTCAGTGACCGGACGGTGATCTCCCATGGGGTGCGGTTTGAATTCAACAAGTTCATGCGGGTAGAGAAAGGCACCGAGCTCCGGATTCATGTAACTCCCGGCGGGCAGAATGCGCAAGTCAGTTTCAACAATGACTACATCAATAAAGTACGGATAGACCAGATTATCCCTGAGCCGATCTCCGTGGAGGTAAAGGACCACCGGCTGGTGTACACCTTCAGTCTGGTGCAGAATGGGTTTATCACCTTTTTCCTGGTGCCTTACAAAACAGGATCCCAGCCCTTGGATGTCAACGTGGGCAATGCGCGCATGGCGGTCAACCAATTCGTCTATTTCTAAAGTTCAACCAAAACTGCTGCTATGGAATCCATCATTTTACGGGCCCTTACTGTTTATATCCTGGTCTTCGTTATCCTTCGCATGGCGGGCAAGCGAACCTTGGGCGAGATGACTGCTTTTGACCTGGTCTTGCTGTTGATCATCAGTGAGGCTGTGCAGAATGCCCTGGTAGACGACGATAAATCCATCACCGGTAGTATGCTGGTGATTCTGACCATGGTGTTCGCTGATATCATGGTCTCGCTGGCTACCAACCGGTTCAGGTTCCTGGACAGCGTCATCAACGGCATCCCGCTTATTATTCTGGAAAACGGCAAGCCGCTGCTGGATCGCATGAACAAGGCCCGCCTGCAGGAAGACGATATCCTGGAGGCCGCCCGCAAAACCCAGGGCCTGGAGAACATGGACCAGATCAAATACGCCGTGCTGGAAAAAGACGGCTCCATCAGCATCATCCCTTTCCACCTGAATGAAAACGGCATCAAGCCCAACATCATCAAAGAATCCTAGCCAAAGCATAAAGCCTTGACGAGGCTCAAAACCAAAAGCGGTGTTTCAGGCCTGATTCTGAGAAAACAGGACTGAAACACCGCTCTTATTTATTTGTAAGGAGGATGATTTACGCCTCCATATCGGCGGTGAGGTGGTGGTAGTCTTTGATGACGGTTTTGAGGAACTCGCGATCGGTCATGGTAGGGTTCACGCCCATGACTTCTTTGGCACGTTCCGCGATTCGGTTGAGCAGGGCCTCGTTCTTGTGCTCAATGGCTTTGGCCAGCAGTTTGCGCACCAGCGCCATGTCTTTGTCTGAGAGCATGGCCACCTCAGGGAACACAATGGTGTAGTTTTCCTCCAGCTGCACCTGAAACAGGTTCTTTTTCTTTACGGCGGTGGTTCTGATCACGCTGGTACCTGCCGCCACATCGCCCAGGCGCTGGCCTTTGCCCGTGATAGCGATAGTAGCAATGGCCACAATGCCGTAAAAAAAGATATCAATGGGCCGCAGAAGCCAGCGCAACAAATAATCCCCGATGCTGGGCGACTGTCCGCTCAGTTTGATCACCTTGATGTCTCGGGCCCTTTTTCCCAGGCTCTGGCCGTTCATGAAAATCTCGCAGAGCAGGTCGTAAAAGGTGTAAGGCAGCATGGCCAGAACGGCTGCTACAATGTAAGTTGCCTGGGGTACCTCGGCGGGAGCCAGTACCAGGATAAACACCAGGGCGCAGATGGTAAACCAGCCCATGCCCACCAACGCGTCAATGATATAGGCCAGGATTCTGTCACCCACGCTTGCGATCTCATACTCTACCTCCACATTCTGCGTGGTCCTGATTTTGATGGTTTCCATTTACTTGGTCAGCTGCTTTATTAACTTGCCTAAGTTAGATATATTTGGAAGGAAACAAAAAGACCAGGCATGCGCGAGGCCGCTTTCATCAAACAGAATTCAGCTAAATGGAAACGGTACGCCACCGAGCCCACGTCTAACCCAGATGAGCTCGCCGACCGCTTTATTGAGCTCACCGATGACCTGGCCTTCGCCCGTACCTTCTACCCAGACTCTGACAACACAGACTACCTCAACAGCCTCACCGGCAAGGTGCACCAGGCCATTTACCGCAACAAGAAAGAGAAAGGCAATCGCTTTGTGCTGTTCTGGAAACAGGAGTTGCCTTTGCTCATGGCGCAGTACCACCGGCAGTTGTTCTATGCGTTCCTCATTTTTGCGGCGGCCGTTTTCATTGGGGCGATTTCTGCGGCCTATGACGACACCTTTGTGCGCCTCATCCTGGGTGACCAATACGTGAACCAGACCGTGGACAACATCCGGAAGGGTGACCCCATGGCGGTCTACAAGCAGGCCGATGAAACCATCATGTTCCTGACCATTACCTATAACAACATCAAGGTGGCGTTCATTGCCTTTGCCATGGGTGTTTTGCTTTCTGCGGGTACTTTCTGGATTCTGCTCAAAAATGGCATCATGCTGGGCGCCTTCCAGTACTTTTTCTACAAGCAGGGATTGCTGCTCAGCTCCATGCTCACCATCTGGATTCACGGTACCCTGGAGATATCCGCTATCATCATTGCCGGGTGCGCCGGTTTTGTCATGGGCAACAGCCTGCTCTTCCCCAAGACTTTCTCCCGGCTGGAGTCTTTCCGGCGTGGGGCCAAAGACGGGATGAAGATTGTGGTGGGGCTGGTGCCTATCTTTATCATGGCCGGTTTCCTGGAAGGTTTTGTGACCCGCCATACCCAGATGCCCCTGTTCGCCAGTTTGCTCATTATTGGGGGCTCGGCGGCATTGATCGTTTTTTACTTTCTCTTATATCCTTACTGGCTGCAAGCCAAGTTACCTAATGAAAGACCAGTTGATTGAGTTCAGGCTAGAGCGTGATTTAAGCCAGAAACTGAATGCCACCATTGCGTTTCTGCGGCAGAACTTCAGGCCGCTTTTCAAGTGCATTCTGCTTTTTGTAGTGCCTTTTGCGCTGCTGGCGGGAATCTTCTCCGGTATCTACCAAAGTACCCAACTGGAGGAGCTTTCAGGGGCGGTGGAGTACGGGTCCATGGGGGCGTACACGTTTGCCCAGACCGTGAACTCGGCGCATTACTGGGTGAGCCTGTTTTTCTCGCTGGTGAGTTTTGTGCTCTTGAGCCTCACCATCTATTCTTACATGCTGCAGTACATGCAGCACCGGGGCCAGGTTGATTCAAGCCAGGTGTGGGAAGGCATCAAAAGCAACTTCATTCCGGTGTTGTACTCCAGCGTGGGCGTGATCCTGATAGGCATTCTGGCTACTTTGCTGCTGGTACTGCCGGGCATCTACGTGGCAGTGGCTTTATGTATGTTCGCGCTGGTGATGTTGCATGAAGAAGTAGGTTTCCTGGATGCCGTGGAGCGCTGCTTTTACCTGGTCAAAGGCTATTGGTGGCCCAGTTTCGGGTTTCTGCTGTTGCTGGCCTTGCTGCAGGGTGTTATCGGGTTTGTGGCCTCGGTGCCGGCCATGGCGCTGTATATCCTGCGTATTCTGCACTTACCGGCCGGCGAGAGCGATGTGTTGCTGGTGATTGCCACTTCCTTCACCACCTTTATCAGTCTACTGCTGTATGCGCTTAGCCTCACCGGTGTGGCTTTCCTGTATTTTGACCTGGTGGAGAAGAAAGAAGGCGTGGGTCTGATGGAGCAGGTAAACCAGATTGGTGCCCAGCGGGAGACATCTTTAGACCTGTTATAATCCTGCCTGTGCGCTTTCCCCAGCTTCTATTCTTCCTGCTTTTTCTGTGCTGTATGCTCAGCGGTAACACCTCCGTTGCCGTGCCGTCTCAAACGCCGGCCCCGGCAGCCGTTGCACCCTTGCAGGTGCGCTACCCCAATGCCCAGAAACTGCAGGAGCTCCGCGAGAACAAAGACTTTCAGTATCAGCAGGACATCCGGCCAGATATGTCTTTCTGGGAGCGTTTCTGGCGGCGCGTAGGCGATTTCCTGAACAGTCTCCTGGGCAAAACCTCTTACAACGGCTTCTGGAAGTACGTGCTCTACGCCATTGCCATTGCCACCACCGTGTTTGTCATTTTGAAGCTGTTTCAGGTGGATTTCTCGGGCCTGTTCGGTAGAAAGCCGGCGGCGGCTGCCCTTTCCTATGAGACCTACCGCGAGAACATCCATGAGATAGATTTTGCGGCCCTGCTGGAGGAGGCCGAGGCCCAGGGTGATTACCGCCGCGCCATCCGGTTGTATTACCTGCGCACTTTGAAAACCCTCACCGACGGTGGCTTCATTGACTGGCGGCCGGGTAAAACCAACTGGAGCTATGTACACGAGCTGCAGAACTCGCCTTTGCAGAAGCCATTTGAACGCGTGACCCAGCTGTTTGAGTACGTGTGGTACGGCGGCTCAGCGGTAGACGAGCAGAAGTTTTTGGCCGTAAGAAACTCGTTCCAGCAGTTTAACCAGTCTTTAGTAAAAACGGCATGAAAAACTACCGTTTATACGCGCTGGCCCTGGGGGTGCTTTTCGCCGTTTTTGTGGTGGTGGAATACTATCGGCCTAAACCCATTGACTGGAACCAGACCTTCTCCAACAAAGACAAGATTCCGTACGGTGCCTACGTGCTTTTTGAGCTCTTGCCAGACCTTTTCCCTGGTCAGTCTGTTACCTCCGTCCGGTTACCGGTGGTGAACCAGGTAGAGGAAAACAGCATACTTAGGGAAGATAGCACGGCAGCACCGGTGAATTATCTGTTTGTCAATGGGGCTACGCAATTAGACAAGCTGGAGCTAAAAACGCTGCTCCAGTTTGTGGCGCAGGGCAGCAACGTTTTCATCAGCTCCCACCATTTCTCCCGACCGCTACAAGACACCTTGGGCTTTAAACTGGAGTTCGCGCCCAAACATGATTCCCTGGGACTGGTTTTCACGCACCCGCAGCTTTCGAAGAACAAACCGGTGCAGTATGCCTGGGACAAGGTGAACCGCACCATCACCCTGAACGCAAACCACGCAGCCACCGTGCTGGGCAAGAACACGGCCGGCGGCGTCAACTTTGTGCAGATCCGGTTTGGGAAGGGAAGCTTTTACCTCAGTTCGGTGCCATTAGCCTTTACCAATTACCACGTCATCCATCCGGTGCAGAGTAAGTACGCGGCGCAGGCGCTGTCGCATTTGCCGGTGAGGCCCGTGTGGTGGGACGAGTACCAGAAGCAGGGCGCCGAGGGCGATGACTCGGTGTTCAGGGTGCTGCTGAGCCATGAAGCTTTGGCCTGGGCGTATTACCTTGCCTTAGGGGGTCTGCTGCTTTTTGTGTTGTTTGAAAGCAAACGCACGCAGCGCATCATTCCCGTGGTGGAGAAACCCAGGAACACCACGCTGGAATTTGTGCGCGTCATCGGGAACCTGTACTTCAACTACCGAGACCATAAAGTCATTGCCGAGAAGAAAATCAATTACTTTCTGGAGTACCTGCGCCTGCATTACTTTGAATCTACCCGGGTGCTGGACCAGGAACTGCAGACCCGCATTGCCCATAAGTCTGGGATTGCCACCTCAGAAGTAAGCGAGCTTTTCCGGCTTATCAACTACGTGCGCGCCACTGATACCCTGGAAGATCATAACCTGTGGCAGTTGAACAAACAATTAGAAAGCTTTTACCGGCAAGCTAACAGCCGATAACGAATAAACATGGAACCACTAGAAGAAGCCGCGTTAGGGCTGGCACCACAAACAGATTTCTCTGACCTGCAGCAGGCCGTAGGGCAAATAAAGGAAGAACTCCGCAAGCGGATCATCGGGCAGGAAGCCTTTATTGATCTCCTGCTGGTCGCTATCCTGGCGGATGGGCACGTGCTCATTGAAGGCGTGCCGGGCATTGCCAAAACCTTGACTGCCAAATTGCTGGCCCGCACCATTGACGTGGGTTTTAACCGCATCCAGTTCACCCCAGACCTGATGCCCTCTGACGTGCTGGGAACCTCGGTTTTCCATCCGGGTACGGCTACTTTCCAGTTCAAGCAGGGCCCTATTTTCTCCAACATCGTGCTGATTGACGAGATCAACCGAGCCCCGGCCAAAACGCAGTCTTCCTTGTTTGAGGTAATGGAAGAGCAGCAGATCACGCATGACGGGACTCAGTACGCCATGGCCGATCCGTTTATTGTGCTGGCTACCCAGAACCCCATTGAGCAGGAGGGTACCTACCGACTGCCCGAGGCCCAGCTGGACCGTTTTATGTTCAAGATTCTGGTGCAGTACCCGTCTCTGGCCGAGGAGGTAGCCATTTTGGGTGTGCACCACAACCGTCCGGCTCTGCAGCAGACCCTGGACGAGATCCGGCCCGTACTCACCGCTGAGAAGGTGTCCATGCTTAGAAAGCAGGTGCGCGAGGTGCACGTAGATACCAAGGTGCTGGAGTACATTGCCCAACTGGTGGTGCAGACCCGCGCAAACAAGTCACTGTACCTGGGCGCCTCGCCGCGGGCATCGCTGGCCCTGCTCAACAGCGCCAAAGCGCTGGCCGCCATCAGGAACCGCTCCTTTGTGATCCCCGAGGACGTGCAGGAACTGGCCCCATCTGTCCTGCGCCACCGCATCCTGCTCTCCCCGGAACGCGAGATGGAAGGCGCCACCCCAGACGATGTCATCAAGCAGATCATTCAGAAAACCGAGGTTCCCCGCTAAAGGGTGGTTACCAGTATAGTTGCTTTTTGGCTATGTAAATGCCTTTTGCTGATTTCCTCCTTCGCTACGCATTCCGTCCCTCTTTGAAGGGGGTAGGGGGATGACAAGGCCGTTCAAACAGCAAAGGACCTTCACTCCAAAGCAACCACCGCATCCCTATTTTAAACCCGTTTTCCCCAAATCAACCCTAAAACGCTCAACCCCTGAAAGCACTCATCTCCTTTTTTAACCGCCTGTATCTCACCAGGTACTTCTTCTACGCCTTCTCTGCGGCGGTAGGGTTGTTTGTGCTGGCTTTCTTCTTTCCGCCCTTTTTGTTCCTGGTGAAGATCCTGTTTGGGGTGCTGGTGCTGTTTGTGCTGGTAGACATGGCCGCGCTGTTTCGCCACCCCGAGGGGATTTCGGCGTCGCGCAGTATGCAGGAGAAGCTTTCCAACGGGAGCGAGAACCCGGTGTACCTGTACGTGGAGAACCGCTACGGCTTTCCGGTACGGCTGGAGGTGATTGAGGAGCTGCCGTTCCAGTTCCAGAAGCGCGATGCAAGTTTCCTGGTGCAGGTGCCGCCTGGCGAGACGCACGTGATTGAGTACCTGCTGCGGCCGGTGCAGCGCGGCGTCTATTCCTTTGGGGCCACCAATGTGTTTGTGAACGGGCCTTTGCAGCTGGTGCGCCGCCGTTACCAGTTTGGGCAGGGGCAGGAAGTGCCGGTGTACCCCTCGTTCCTGCAGCTGCGCCAGTATGAACTGTTGGCGGCCTCGCAGCACCTCACGGCCATGGGTATCAAGAAAGTGCGGAAAGTAGGCCACAGCGCCGAGTTTGAGCAGATCAGGTCGTACGTGGCCGGCGACGACCAACGCACCATCAACTGGAAAGCCTCGGCCCGCAAAGCAGAGCTCATGGTGAACCATTACCAGGACGAGAAATCGCAACAGGTGTATTGCCTGATTGACAAAGGCCGCGTGATGGAAATGCCGTTTGCCGGTTTAAGCCTGCTGGACTACGCCATCAACGCCACGCTGGTACTCTCCAACGTGGCCTTGCGCAAGGAAGACAAAGCCGGACTCATCACGTTCTCAGACCAGATCGGGTCAATGCTGCCCGCTGAGCGCCGGGCTTCGCAGTTGCAGAAGATTCTGGAGTTGCTCTACAGCCAAACCACCAAATTCCAGGAAACGGATTTCCAGCGGCTGTACGTCACCGTGCGGACTAAGATAAAACAGAGGAGCCTGCTGCTGCTCTTCACTAACTTTGAGACGCTCAACGGCGCCAAGCGCCAGCTGCCGTACCTGCGCAAACTAGCCAAACACCACCTGGTGCTGGTGATCTTCTTTGAGAACACCGAGACCCGCGCCCTACTGGAGAAACCCGCCGACAGCACCGAGGAAATCTACCTGAAAGCCGTTGCGGAGAAGTTTGCCTATGAGAAGCGCCAGATTGTAAAGGAATTCGCGGCCCACGGCATCCACTCCGTCTTAACGCCACCAGACAAGCTCACCGTCAACACCATCAACAAATACCTGGAGTTCAAATCCCGCGGCTTGCTGTAGGATAAGGGCAAATTCCTCTTTTGGGCTCTTTTTTAAAAATCGGGCCGGAAAAAGGAATCGTCACCAGCCCTACCAAAAGCACCTAGATCAGGTCAAAGGCACGGGCGTACTGCGAGATTTCGAAAAAGGAATGGGTATTCAGCTTTGTCTTGATGTTGCGGCGGTGGGTGTTCACGGTCTTCTCTGAGATGTACATTTCCTGCGAGATTTCCTGCGAACTTTTGCCCAAGGCCACCAACCGCAGTACTTCCCGCTCGCGCGGGCCCAGCAGGGCGAACCTCTGGTAATGCTGGCGCAGGAAAGCGTTCTCTTCCAGCACCCGGTTTATTTTGGCCGTGACGTGGTTCATAGGATTTACCGCAATGGCAATGGTGATGGAGAGCAGCGGCAAGCCTTCCTCATCACGCATGAAAATCTTAACCGAGCTCAGGTGAAGCATCCAGTCTTCCTGGTCATGGAAGCGCACCTGCTGGAAAAAGGAGAGGACCTCATCCTGGTCATTGCGGCTAAGCAGGCCCTGAATGAGTTTGGGGATATAATCGGCAGACTCTATGGGGTTGAAGAAGCGGGAGTGGAATTCCGCACCCATCTGCTGCAACTCTTCCAGGGTAGTCCCAATCTGTCGGAGCCCCCTGAGGGACATATACTCCACCGCCAGGTCTTTCTGGATGTTATGAATGACGACCACGCCGGGCAACAAATCGGCGATGGCCGCTACCTCAGATATTTTTTCCTCAATCTTTTGCCGAAGGCATACAGGGGGAGATGCTTTCATTGGTCTGTGGCTAGGGGATGTCTATTGTAAAAATAGATTTTTTAGTGAATTTATATCCATCTTACCTGGCAGAGGCTTGAAATAAATACCTCTAAAGTTAAAAAACAGTATTTAGTCTGGAGAAAAGGAGGGGGAAAGTACCAGGAAGGCTTAAAAAGCGAAGAGCCACTTCCAAGTATTACCTTGTAAGTGGCTCTTCTGGATAAATCAATGTGTCCATCAATCTAAGGACAAGCGGCGGGTTCAGTAGGTAACAGGCGTAAGTAAGAGTAATTACTTTGCTGCCGCAGAAAGGCTTTTTACTTCCTGTAAGAACTGGTCTACCTGCTCTTCGGGGGTCGCCCAGGAGGTGATTAATCTAATGGCCGAGACTTCGCCGGGCATTTTCCGCCAGACAAAGAAGCCGTAGTTTTTAGAAAGTTGGGCAATAAATGCATCTGGCAGGATGGGAAATATCTGGTTTGTTTCTGACTGGGTCAGGAAAGAGTAGCCGAGTTCCTGCAGTTGCCGGGCTATTTTTTTGGCCATGGCGTTGGCGTGGCCCGCCAGGTGGAACATGAGGTTGTCGCGCAGCAGCTCCACGAACTGAATCCCGAATAATCGGCCCTTGGCCAGCAATGCGCCACGCTGTTTGATGTAGTATTTGAAGTCCTTGCGCAGGCTGGCGTTACAGATCACAATGGCTTCGCCGATCAACCCTCCGCTTTTGGTGGCACCCAGGTAAAAGATATCGGTGAGAGCGGCTACGTCTGCCAGCGTGAGGTCATTTTTCTGAGCCGACAAAGCCATGGCCAAGCGGGCGCCGTCCATGAACAGCAGCAGGTTGTTCTCCTGGCAGAAGGCGTACAGATCGGTTAATTCCTGTTTTTTATAGATGGTCCCAATCTCGGTGGAGTTGGAGATGTAGACAATTTTGGGCTTTACGGTATGGTACTCAGGAAACTTGTTGAGCAACGGCCTGATGAGGTCTGGGCTTAACTTGCCGTCTGGGGTGGTCACGGTTTCAATCTTATGCCCGGTAGCTTCAATGGCGCCCGCCTCATGGTTGTTGATGTGCCCCGTCTCGGCAGCGATCACAGACTCATAGGTCTTAAGGAAAGCACTCAGCACAATAAGGTTCGCTAGCGTGCCTCCGGCCACCAAATGCACATCCAGGTCTGGTTGTTTGCACAGAGTCTTGATGGCGGCCACAGACTCCAGGGAGAAGGCATCGTTCCCGTAGCCGGCCTGCTGCTGGGTATTGGTCTCGGTTAGTCTTTGTAAGATATTAGGGTGACAACCCTCGCTGTAGTCATTGGTGAAACTATAAAGCATGGTGGTTTTGCTATCTGGAAATTGGGGTTTGGACAAAGATACAGCAGCGCACTACAAGTTTACGGGTTCCTAGCCCTAAACTTAAAAAGAGAAAGCAGGCGGAAGGCCTGCTTTGGAAAGTGAAGAAATCTGAGAATGGGGCTGTTCGGTCGCTTCTATGCCGTTGCCACACCGGAATTTTTGGGTCTGGTGCTTTCTGCATTTCTGGCAAGATTAGCCTTCTTCTTGGTTTTCTTATTTTTGTTCCACCACACCAGAAACCCGGTAATGGGCAAACTGGCACAGATGAGGCTGATGGAAAACGCCAGGATTTTGCCCGGCAATCCCCAGACCGCCCCAATGTGGATGTCATAGTTGAGCATGGTCAATTTGTCTGCGGTATTTGCCTCTGTATAACGGTCACCCTGCACCCGGTAAAGCGCCAGCGTGTACTGGTCATAGTAATACTCATTGCGGTTGTACCAGGAACCTTGGTTCTGGTAGGCGATGATTTCAAGGGCATCGTCCTTGTCTTCCAGAATCGGGGTCATGTAAAAGCCCTGTGCGTCTGGTTCTACGGCGATGGTTTTGTACCAGGCCCGGTCCAGCGCCGATACCGTATTATTGGCCAACAAACCCGCTTTAGTAGTGTCTGAATGCGGATGGTGGTGCCCCGGCATTTCTTTTCCGCCGGAGGTCACGTAGTACAGGCCTTCCTCAAACCACTTAAAGCTCCAGACCAAGCCGGTAACCCCCAGCACAAAGGCCAGGATCAGAGTGTAAAAACCCAGTACGTTGTGCAGGTCATAGTTCACCCTTTTAAAACTGCCGCTCCATTTGATTTTAAAGCTTTTATCGCGGTTGGATTTGTTCCAGCGTTTGGGCCACCACATCACCAATCCGGTAATGAGCAGCACCAAGAAAATGAGGGTACAAACCCCCACAATCGGCCGGCCAATTTCATAAGGAAGCCAAAGGGCCCGGTGCCCATTGATAATGAAGCGGAAGAAATCGAACTCACCCTCTCCCAATGATTGCTGTTTCTTCAAGAACTGGCCGGTATAAGGATTGAGAAAAACAGCCGTAAAATGCTCTTTGTTCTGAAAGCCCACTGCGGCAGCGCCTTCGCGGTTGCTATAGGTCAGGCCGGTGGGCTTGGCATTAGGCATGTAGGCCAAAGCAGTGTCTAGCAACTGGCTGGGCGGTACAAAAGCTTTTTCCTGGGCCTCCACAAAGCGCCAGGGCTCCAGGGCATCTTTGATCTCCTGCTGAAAAGCGTAAAAACAACCCGTGATGCTCACGATAAACACCACAATGCCTGATACCAGACCCAGCCAAAGGTGGAGCCAGTCGTTGAGGCGTCTTAGCGGACTTGGGTTGTTTGATTTTTTACTTTTCATGATGTACGCTGGGGAATGGGTAAAGAATACCACCAGCCTCAGATGAATAGGCCAAGGCTGGTGGTAGGTAGGTTATTTCAGTCTGGCAATTCCGCCTAAGAAAGAGCCTTCAATCATTGCTCCTTTGGTAGCGGTGGCGGTAGCGATATCGGTCTGGTAGATGTTTACCACCCCATTGGTGGAAATGGCGGTGTATACTTTGCCTTCATCAAGCAAGGCCGCGAAGCTTCTGCCTCCGTTACCGGTGAACTGAGGCGCATTGGCTACCAGAGTGATGGTTTTAGCCGATAGGTCCACAATGGCAAGGCGCAGGTTTTTGTCAGACCATCTGTCTGCCAGGGTAGGAGCTACCGTGGTGATGGCCGCAAATAACTTATTATTGCCTATGTAGATCGCGTGGGCAATCTTGCCGCCGTTAGGCGCGGTATCTGTGTTGAAGAAGTAGTTTTGGTCAAATTCTGTAGAACCAGCCGCAATACGCAGAATGCCGGCGGGCTTGGTTGATTGGCTGTAGCCGTTATTGTAGCTGCTGTTGGAAACAGTATATAAATCGCCGTTCTCGGTTTTGAAGATACCTGACTGGGTATTGAATGCCCCCGCCGGACCTGTACGAGTATCTTTGATCACTTTCTGTAGCCCGAAGCCCGGATAGCTATAGATGGCCACGTAGCAGGTATCGGTGTTAGCGGTAGCGTAGGTGGTATGGTTCACCGGATAGAAGGTCTGGAACAGTTGGTTTCCTCTTACTCTCATGCCGGTATGGAACAGCCAATCTCTGTTGCTAGGGTGAATGCTGTTCATGGGAACATCGGCTCTGCTGGTGATGGCGTTGGAGGCAACGTTCACCGTATAGAATTTGGCATTAAGGCCAGCCGTTGGCGAAGCAGGTAAGGATACGCCCACCATAGTAGTACCGGTTCCGTCTGGACCTATGAAGTCATTGTTGGCCAGTTCAAAGGTAAGACCGGTTTTGGTGGTCAGTTGGTTAGAGGAATTGAGGGTGATGGCATTGACATCGGTGATGCCTAATCCGCCAATACTATAGAAAGTGCCTCCCCCGAAAGCGTAATCACGGTAGCCAGACTGCAACAAACCGTTCCCGGTCAGGGAGATAGTGCCGCTCATGAGGTTGCTGGTCTGCACTACATAATTAGTGGTGGAGGTAGAAGTGGTAACCCCTACTCCCAGGGCATACACTTTGTCTGTTCCAGTACCCGGCGTAGGATCGTCGCTCTCGTTATCGCTACAGGAAAAGGAGGTAAAGACCACTCCTGCAAAAAGGCTTATTTTGGCTAGTTGTTTGATCACTGATTTCATTTAAATAATTATTGGTTGGTGATTATTTGCTGATAAAGTATCTGGCCCTTAAGAAGAAGGAGCGACCCGGCTTCTGGAGCAGGTAGTTATCGAAGAGTTTGCTGTCGGTCAGGTTCCGGGCTTCCAGGGAGAGGCCATATTTGCCGCCATGCAGCGTGTAGTTGATCATGGCATTGTGGGCTACCTGGCGCGGAATCACGTCCTGGTTGTTAGATCCCAGGTGCTCCGGCGTGAAGTAGTATTCCTCCACGTAATTGAGGTTGTAATTGAGGGTAAGCACATTGTTTTTTGTGCCCAGATCAGTGAAGGAATACCCTACCTCTGCGTTCCCAAACAGGTAAGGCATATTAGGGATGCGGTAACCGTAGCCCAGGTTCCTGTAGACGGTGGTACCTGTGAGATTGGTGCTGGTCAGGAATTCCTCTCTGTCCACAATGCTTTGGTAGGTGAAGTTCAATCCCATTTGGAGCCTGTTTTTCCAGGAATACCTGAAATCGCCTTCCACTCCGTTGGTCACCACGTTCCCCATGTTGATGTACTGCCGGTCAATAGGCTGGGCTTGCCTTTGGTCCAACCGGATGTAATCATCTGAATTTCGGTAGATATAATTGGCCTCCAGGGCGAATTGGTGATCTGGGTGGGGTTTGAAGGAATACATGGCCCCTGCGTTCACGTTGTCGCTGTTCTCAGGCTTCAGGGCAGAGTTTCTCCGGACAAACAGACCGTCTCCCAGCAATTCAATCGCCTCGGGCAGGCGGTAGGTATGCTCATAAGAGGCTTTCAACTGAAGTTGGGGCAGGATGAAACCGCCCAGCGCTGTTCCATAGCCGATATTATTGGTTTTGGTCTGGATGGGCTGATAGTTTGGCTCACCCGTTCCGTCAGAGACCTGCTCAAAGGAACTGGCATCTAAATGGTAGAGCTTAGAAAAGGCCGTAGCGGTAAAACGTTTCTTGTTCATCTGCCAGGCAAGGCCCAATACCTGTTTGTTCAGGGCTTGTGGATACCTGAAAGTCACGTTTTGCGGATCTTCCACGTCACTTGATTTCCGCCCGAAGTCAGACAAGACATAGTTAAAGGAAAGGGAATGGTCAGGAAAAAGCGCGTAACTGAGGTTAGCGGTTACAAGGCCTTCACTGTCGCGGTTCTTCAGCTGCGTCCGGACAAACTCAGCCGTGCTGGTTTCTTTCGTTTCCCGGTTCCAGTTGTATTGCAGGCGGGTGGTGTCTACAAACCGATTCTGCGTCATGTTATAGGCGCTGTACAGACTCAGATCCAGGCCTTTTACAAATAGGTTCGCTTTGCGGTACTTCACCGTAGGGATCACAGAGGAAGAGCGGGTGGTTCTGGCGCCAAAGACCTGTTCCATGGTCACGCCCGTCTGGATCTCCTTGTCATTGCCTGAGGCAATCAGTCCTACCAGGAAAAGGTCGGCATACTTCTTTCCGGTAACACCGCCTTCCAACTGAAGAGTCCCCGATTTATAGGCATCGTGGAAACGCTCTACTTCTCTCGTTGCTTCTTTTTGGCCGGTGGTAAGGTTGATGGGTTGCACATCCACCTTATAGTTATTGTCTGAGTAGTTGTAGAAAGCGTTCGCCCGGAAGGTTAGCCCGCTTTTAAGATTGGTGAAGGCCCCGTTCACAGCGGCTTTGTGGGTGTTGAAAGACCCGAAGCCGTAAGAGAAATCCAGGAAGTTAGGGTTGGCCCGGGTCACGATGTTCACCGCGCCGCCCAAAGCGTCTGCTCCCAGATGAATAGGAAGTACGCCCTTGTAGACTTCTATCCGTTCGGCCATGGTCACCGGCAGGTTGTTAAGCGTCAGGGAAGAGCCGAAGTTATCCATAGGGATGCCGTCCAGGAAGAATTTAACCTGTTTTCCGGAAAAGCCATTCAAAGAGAAACTGAAGTTAGAGCCCACGCCCCCTTCCTCCCGGATGCGGATGCCGGTGGTTCTATTCAGGGCCTGGTTTAAATCAGCGGAGGTGCTGTACAGTTTCCGGGTATCCAGCACGGTCACGTTGAATCCCTCTTCTTTGATAGCGGTGTTCTGCGTTTTGCCGGTTACCACTACCTCGTCCACGTTCAGGCTTCCAGATAACGCAATCGTGCCCAGGTTGGTGGTGAGGCCCCCTGTGATGTGAATCCTGCTCGTTCTTGAGGAATAGCCTACAAACGAGACTACCAGGTCATAATCGCCTTCAGGCGCAGAGAGAGAAAAAAAACCGTCAGCATTGGTCTGAACCGCAGCCTCGGTGCCTTTGATAAACACGTTGGCGAACTCAATGGCCTTGCTTCCGGCGTCGGTTACCTTCCCCGAGACTGTTCCGTTGTTTTGGGCATATCCGGCCAAAGAACAGGTGAGAAGTAAGAAGAATAGGGCAAAGAGCCCTTTGGTTAAAGGAATGGTAAGCTTTATATATGGCAGTGAGGGAAGTACTCTCATATTGCACATCAAGTCGATAGCTCGATAATTAGACTAATTCTAAATAATGACACAATATTAGGCCATACAACTTAGAATCCCAAGTTATTTAGAATGATTCTACAGTAAGTAGAAGATGAGTAGAGGCCAACTGCAGAAAGGCAGAGGAAAGTGGCCTGAATAGTTAGTTAATGGAATACACCATCAGAGGCATCACTCCGGTACTCAAGCCATAGGAGGGATATAGAAGTGTGCAAATTGTGTGCACACAAAAAAGCCACTTACAAGTTTTATCTCGTAAGTGGCTGATTTATAAGCTCCCCCTCTTGGGCTCGAACCAAGGACCCCATGATTAACAGTCATGTGCTCTAACCGACTGAGCTAAGGAGGAGTTTATCATGTTCTGGCCGTGTGACCTTGAATGATGATGCAAAAGTAGGGGCTATTCTGATTGTGTGCAAGTCTTAGCAAATAAAATTTTCCTGATTTCTGATAAGTGGCTGAAAATGAAACCAGAAAATTTTCTGTTTAGGGGCTCTTTATTTGAAAATAGCCCCTAAACAGAGGCAGTGCCGCGAAATGCTTTTACCCCGCTGTTCTAGATTGCCTCAAATTGACGCAGGAAACGGGCGTCGTTTTCGGTGAACAGGCGCAGGTCCTTGATCTGGTACTTGAGCATGGTGATCCGCTCAATACCCATCCCGAAGGCGAAGCCAGAGAACTCCTTGGAGTCGATGCCGCAGTTTTCCAGAACCTGAGGGTCTACCATGCCCGAGCCACCGATCTCCACCCAGCCGCTGTGCTTGCAGATGTTGCAGCCTTCACCTTTACAGATAAGGCAAGTAATGTCAATCTCTGCGCTGGGCTCAGTGAACGGGAAGAACGACGGGCGGAACCTGATCTGGGTGTCTGGCCCGAACAGCTCCTGCACGAAGTAATATAAGGTGTCTTTCAGGTCTTTGAAGCTCACGCCACGGTCCACGAACAAGCCTTCTACCTGGTGGAACACACAGTGCGCTCTTGCCGAAATAGCTTCGTTCCGGAATACGCGGCCTGGTGACAGCGTGCGGATAGGTGGCTTCTGGTGCTCCATTACACGTACCTGCACACTACTGGTATGCGTGCGCAGCAGCATGTCTGGGTTCTTGCTCAGGAAGAACGTGTCCTGCATGTCGCGGGCGGGGTGGTTCTCAGGGAAGTTCAAGGCAGAGAAGTTGTGCCAGTCGTCCTCCATCTCGGGGCCTTCAGACACGTTAAACCCAATGCGCTCAAAGATCCGGATGATCTGCTCCCGCACACGGGCCAGCGGATGCCGGGTGCCAAAAGCGTTAGGTACAGGCGGTAAGGTGAAGTCAAGGCCGGCCAGCGCATCTGGTGTGGCATTCTGCTCCAGCGCTTCCTGCACGGTGTCCATCTTCTGCTGCGCCAGCTGCTTGAGCTGGTTCAACTCCTGGCCTACCTGTTTGCGCTGCTCAGGGGCAACGGTTTTCATCTCGTCAAACAGCGCAGCAATCTGGCCTTTGCGGCTCACATACGTATTCCGGAAAGTTTCCAGTTGCTCTTTGTTCTCTATAGCATAGGCCTCTACCTCTTGGGTCAGCCGTTTAATGTTCTCCAATAGCATAGCGCAAAGATAAAGAAGTAATGGTGAATGCGTAAGGTTTTGTAAGGAAGAGCAGCGGCTAGCTGAGCTTGTTGATATGATTTACGCCTGTTTTACGGAAATCGGCTCCTAAACAGATTGCAGGGAAGTGCTTAGGTAGCCTTTCCCTTGTAATTGGCTTAGTTTCTTTGGGAGAATGGTTTGAAGCTGGTGCATCACGGCTTTGCAAACTGCCGGCCATGGTGGGTCCAAGTCGCAGACTTGAACCATGTCATATTATTCAGAAGACCTCACAGGTTTTCAAAACCTGTGAGGTCTGGGTCGTTCCTGCTAGCGCATTCCCAATTCCAGCCTTTCGGTGGAGCGCCTTGTCAGGTTCCGGTGCCGTTAGGCATTGCGACTGAAAGGAGCAAAGGAAGCTGGCGCAGCGCGAGGCCGGAAGGCGGGGCCTCGCGGCCGTGAGCGCACGGAGAGAAACGATGCAACAAATCAGGTTATGCACCCACGCAAATAACGGCGCCACGCCAGCGAAAGCGGACTACAATCCCACAAGAAAACTGAAAGTAAACAGCTCCGCCATGCTAACGCAAACAGACCAAACAAACACAAAAGCATCGGTAAAAAACAAATTACCTCCGTTTACCTACGCCCACCCGCCATTCACCTACTTTCTCTGGGGCTTAGCCTAATTCCCGTTGTGGCGCGCAGCGGTTCTGCCTAGTTTTGGAACATAAATCAGCAAGGTTATGGAAAATCCGAACATAAAACGAGTAGGCGATTACCGGCACTGGGAACGACCTACGGGCAAAGGGGGCCGGGTGGCCGCCGGGTTATTGATCATTGGGGTTGGCGCTATGTTGCTGGCCTACCAGATGAACGCTATCTTCTTGCCGAGCTGGGTTTTCTCCTGGAAGGTGCTGTTGATTGTGATAGGGCTGTTTTCGGGGATCAGGCATTCGTTCCGCAATCCCGGATTTATTGTGCCCATCATCATCGGGGGCGTGTTTCTGTTGGAGGACCTGATGCCTGGTATTCGGCTCAGAAATTTTTTATGGCCGATTATCCTCATGGTGGGCGGTCTTTGGCTTATCTTCAAACCAAGGCACACCTGCGAGAAACACATGAAGAACGTAAGGCGCTTCGGACCGCAGGGACCTAACTTCAACCGGGCTAATCCCACCAACGAGAGCTTTTCAAAAGATGACTTCCTGACGGCCACCGCGGTGTTTGGCGGCATCACCAAAAACGTGATCACCAAAGACTTCAAAGGTGGTGATATTGTGACCTTCTGTGGCGGCGCCAAATACAACCTCACCCACGCCGATATGCAGGGCGAAGTGATTCTGAACATCACCGAGTTCTTCGGAGGGGTGAGCCTGATTGTTCCGCCGCATTGGCGGGTTCGCTCCGAGGTGGTCACCATCTTCGGGGGAGTAGATGATAAGAGAGGCTTCGTGGAGGCGGCCCTGGAATCAGACAAAGTGCTGGTATTGAGAGGGACGGTGCTCTGCGGAGGCATAGAGATCAAGAGTTACTAATGATATCGGTTGCGCCAGTTTACGGGGCAAACAACTGCTTGACTATGTCTACATTCAAGAATATTCTGCTGTACCTTGGTTGGGCCATGCTGTGGGCCGTGGTGCAAACCGCGGTGATTTACCAGGCAGGTTTCCCGGTAGAGCTGGCCTGGAAAGACGCCTCTTTAAGCAGTGGTCTGGTAGTGAGCAGTGGATACGTGATGGCCTTGGCGCTTCGGTTCTATCGGCCGGGCGGACGGCAGGTGGTCTACTTGATGGCTTGGAGTTTGGGCGTGGCCATGATCAGCCTGGTGCTCTGGGATACAGGAATGGAGTACCTGCTGGGGCCGCAAACGGAGTACCTGGCCTTTGTAGACAAAACGTTCTTTGTGCGGCTGGCCTTCGCGTGGCTCATGATTTTGTTCATTGTCTTGCAGAATTGGCTCTGGTTTTATGCCCGCGAGAAACAGGAAGCCGAGGAGCGCAAAGCGGCTACCGAGAAACTGGCCCGCGAAGCCGAGTTGTTCAACCTGCGGCAGCAACTGCAACCGCACTTTCTGTTCAACAGCTTAAACTCCATAAGTGCGCTGGTGAAGACCCAGCCCGACCAGGCCAAGAAAATGGTGCAGCAGCTTTCTGATTTCCTCAGGGGAACCCTGCGGAAAGATGACCAGACCATGGTACCCCTCGCCGATGAACTGCAGCACCTGCAGATTTACCTGGAGATTGAGAAAGTGCGTTTCGGGCACCGGTTGCAGACCCAGGTAGATTACCAGGAAGAGAGCCTGCAAGGGACTTTGCCTTACCTCTTGCTGCAACCCATCGTGGAAAACGCCATCAAGTTTGGCTTATACGATACCATTGACGATATTCTGATCAAGATTACCGCCACCCTCCAGGATTCCATGCTGGTCATCAGCACCCTGAATCCTTTTGACTCCGCGCTGCTGCAGCACAAGCAGGGCACCGGTTTCGGGCTGGACTCGGTACGGAGGCGCCTGTACCTGTTGTACGCCCGCACCGATCTGCTCACCACCCACCAACAAGACAACGTTTTCATCACCACCGTTAAAATACCTCAGAAAATATGATCAAGTGTCTGGTAATTGATGATGAACCCCTGGCGCGGAGCATTGTCTGCGAGTACCTGCAGAAGTACCCAGATATGGAGATGGTGCAGGAATGCAACAACGGTTTTGAAGGCGTGAAAGCCATCATGCAGCATCAGCCGGAACTGGTGTTCCTGGATATCCAGATGCCTAAGATCAACGGTTTTGAGATGCTGGAACTGGTGGAGGCGGTGCCGGGCGTCATCTTCACCACCGCCTTTGACGAGTACGCCATCAAGGCCTTTGAGACCAACGCCGTGGATTACCTGCTCAAACCTTTCACCCAGGAGCGTTTTGATGCCGCTTTAAAGAAATGGCGCCAGAAACAGCAGCAGCCGGTACCAGAGACCACGGTGAAAGTGCTGGAAGAAGTGCCAGCCAAGCAGCCCGAGGAGCAGGTGCGCATTGTGGTGAAGGTGAACAACGACATCCGGATCATCCCGGTGCAGGACATCCACTACCTGGAAGCCTACGATGATTACGTGAAGATCCATACCGCCAACGGCTGTTTCCTGAAAAAGAAAACCATGGGCTACTATGAGAAAACCTTGGAGAGCCGCCAGTTTGTGCGGGTGCACCGGTCCTACATGATGGCCCTGGACCAGCTCACCCGCATTGAACCCCTGGAGAAGGAAACCCACGTGGCCCTGCTCCGCAACGGCACCCGCCTGCCCCTCAGCAAAGCAGGTTACGCCCGCCTGAAAACCGTGCTGGGTATTTAGCGCCTGAAAACCCGAAAAAGGCACCAAAAAATATTTCTAAGAATAAGTCTAAACCCCAACTGGAAGTCTGGGTAAGGGAACCGTTTTAGGGTTGCTTTGGCAAAAACAGCCTCAGAATGGCACCAGTCCTGATATTGATGGTTTCGGTTGTGGTACTCGTTTCCGGAGTGTTTTTGAGGAAATCGGCCTTAAACAACACGCCAGTAAAAGCAGCTTTCTGCCGGTCCTTTGGGCTTGCTTCGGAAAGTTATAAATGCAGACAATCAATGGCTTAGGACGCTGAAAACATTTGTGGTGGAAACTTTGGGAACAAGAAAAGTTTCCATAGGTTTACCCCCGATCAACGGAAACAAATGGAAATCAGAGACAGGATATTGCAGGAGGCACTGGCCCTTTTCTTTCAGAAAGGGATCAAGTCAGTTTCAATGGATGATGTAGCCGCGCGTTTAGGGGTGTCTAAAAAGACCATCTACAAATGGTTCGCGAACAAAGACGAGGTGGTGTTTGAGGGCATGCAGCAGTACATCAAGGGCATGGAAGGAACCTGCAGCCAGGCGCTGGCTTCTACCAACAACGCCCTGGAAGCCATGTTCCAGATTGTGGAGATGGTACGCGGGCTCATGCGGCAGATGCACCCCAGCATTTTCTATGACCTTCAGAAATACCACCCCACCTCCTGGGGGCTGTGGCAGGAGCATAAAAACGATTTCTTTTTAAAGCAGACCAAAGAGCACATCCAGCGCGGCATCAAAGAGAAGCTGTTCAGGGAAGATATTGACGTGGAGATTCTGGCCAGGCTGCGCCTGGCGGAGGTGGAGCTGGGTTTTGATTCAGAGACTTATCCGGCCACCCGGTTTGACTTGCAGAAAGTGCAGATAGCGCTGCTGGAGCATTTCATGCTGGGGCTGGCCACCCTTAAGGGGCATAGATTGATCAATCAACATAAACAGATCACTGAAGAAGACTAAATGTATGAAAAAGCGCCTCTCCGTTAGTTGGCTTTTGTTAGCCTGGCTCCTCACTGTACTGGATCCTTTGCCGTCCTGGGGACAGGAGCAGTCGTTCTCGCTGTCTCAGGCCATCCAGTTCGCCCTCCAGAACCGCCCATCGCTCAAAACGCTCCGGAACCAGGAACAGATAGACAAAGCCAAAGTAGGCGAGGTGCGCGCCATCGGGTTACCGCAGGTGAACGCCGGGGTAGACATCAACAACAACTTTATCCAGCAGAAATCCATTGTAGATTTCAGCGCCTTTGGGGGCGGCGGGCAGCTCAACAACTTCATCATTACCCAGCAGCAGCTCAACTCGGGGCAGGACATCGTGCTCACGCCCACCTACACCGTGCCCGAGGGGATGTCCGGGCCCCAGGCCATCACCTTTGTGCAGCCCTGGAGCGGGGCCGCGGTGCTCTCGGCCTCCCAGTTGCTCTTTGACGGCTCCTATCTCATTGGGCTGCGGGCGGCCTCAACCTACACCCAGCTCTCGAAGAAAAACACCCAGCAGGGCGAGATTGAAACCGCCGAGCAGGTGAGCAAAGCCTATTACAGCGTGCTGGTGGCCGCGGAGCAGATCAAATTGCTGGACCAGAACCTCACCCGCCTGGACACGCTCCTGCGCCAGACCTCCATCATGAACCGCAACGGGTTTGTGGAGAAGCTGGACGTGGACCGGCTGCACGTAAGCTATAACAACCTCAGGATAGACCGCGACAAAGCCCAGCGGCTGCTGACCCTGGGCGAGCAACTGCTCAAGTTCCAGATGGGCTACCCCCAGGCCCAACCCATCCTGCTCACCGATCAGCTCAATGAGAGCAGCCTGACTACCGGCAAGCCCAAAATCAACTACAGCGCCTTTGCCTACGCCAACCGCGTGGAATACTCCATCCTGGAAACCCAGCGCGACCTGGCCCTTTTGCAGCAGCGCAATATCAAATCTGGTTACTGGCCCCGGCTCCTGCTCAACGCCAACTACGGTTACAACGGGGTGGGGAAATCGGCCTCCGGTCTGCTGAATGTGCGCGCCGGGGCCAACAACACCACTACCCGCAACTGGTTTGATTTTGGGGTGGTGGGCGTGAGCCTGCAGGTGCCCATCTTTGACGGCCTGCGCAAAAGCTACCAGGTGCAGCAATCCAGAATACAGCTGGAGAGTGTGAAGCTGGGATTTGAGCAGCTGCAACAGGCCATTGATTTAGAGTTGCGGCAGGCCGATGTCACGGTAGAGAATACCATGAGCGTGCTGCGGGCCCAGCGGGAGAACCTACAACTGGCCGAGGAGATTGCCCGCGTGGCGCGCATCAAGTACCAGGAAGGCGTGGGCTCCAACCTGGAGGTGATCACCGCCGAGACCGACCTGCGCGCTGCCCAGACCAGCTACTACAGTGCTCTCTATGACGCCCTCATCGCCCAGGTAGACGCAGACCGGGCCACTGGTGCCTTACTCCTGAAATAAACCCCACCCATGAACCTTTCATCTCAATCTTCTATGAAAATCTACCTCATCGCCGGCTTTATTTCCATGGCCCTGTTCGCCTCAGGCTGCGGCCAGAAAGAGAAGGACAAAGCCACCCAATTAGCCGAACTCAAGAAAGAACAGGCCGCCCTGGCCAGCCAGATAACCCAACTGGAAACCGAACTGCAGAAAGAAGGCAAGGGCGGTGCGCCCAAAGTGGCCGCCGTGCCGGTATCGGTGTTGAATGTGCAGCCCGAGACCTTTCGCCATTACCTGGAGGTGCAGGGCCGCGTGGACTTTGACCAGAACGTGATGGTAAGCCCCAAGGTGCCGGGCGTACTCACCAGCCTTCGGGTAGACCCGGGCAACCGCGTGAGCCGCGGCCAGACCCTGGCTACCATTGACGCCGGCCCGCTGGACCAGCAGATTGCCGCTCTGCGCCCCAATCTTGATTTGGCCCGCACAGTGTACCAGAAACAGAAGAACCTCTGGGACCAGCGCATCGGCACGGAGATCCAGTACCTGACCGCCAAAAACAACGTGGAGAGTTTGGAGCGTCAGTTGGCCGCCATGCAGGCTGCCCGGGCCCAGTACATCGTGAAAGCGCCTATCTCCGGTGAGGTAGACCAGGTAGTTCCTAAATCTGGGGAGGCGGTGGCGCCCGGTATGGGCATTATCAGGCTGGTGAATGCCAGCAGCGGCAAGATTGTGGCGGAGGTCTCAGAAGCCTACGCGGCCAAGATCAAAAGGGGCGATGACGCGCTGGTGCTCTTCCCCGATCTGAATCGGGAGATCATGACCACGGTGCGCGTGGTGGGCAGCAACATTAATCCCAATAACCGATCATTCACTGTGGAATTGGGCGTGAAGCCTTCTGAACAGGGCAAGGTGAACCTGCGGCCCAACATGGTGGCGGTAGTACGCATCCAGGATTACGCCAAAGAGAATGCGCTCACCCTGCCGCTGGACATTGTGCAGAAGGATGAGCAGGGCAATTTTGTGTACGTGGTGGAGCAGAAAGGCAACCAGCGCGTGGCTGCGAAACGGAACATTTCCACAGGTACTTCTTACGGCGGTAAAGTGGAAGTGCTCACGGGCCTCAATTCCAATGATCAGGTGATTAGTGCCGGAGCCCAGAACCTCAATGAGGGGCAGCCGGTGAGTTTCTAAGGCGTTTTTCCAAAAAGAGACCCCAAACGCACCTCGGTGCCCAGGGTTTCCTAACCATGAACCAAATGGAACAGTCTCATAACATAAAGGAATTCAAGCCCACCAGCTGGGCCATTGATAACCGCACCAGTATCTACATCATTGCATTTATCATCTCCATTGCGGGCATCCTCACCTATAACCGCCTGCAGAAAGAGAACTTCCCGGACATCGTGATCCCCACCATGATCGTGACCACGGTGTACCCCGGTACCTCGCCCTCAGACATGGAAAACCTGGTGACGCGGCCCATTGAAAAGCAGATCAAATCCCTGAACGGGGTCAAGAAGGTCACCTCTACCTCCATGCAGGACTTTGCCATGATCAACGTGGAGTTCAACACCGATGTAGACGTGGAGGTAGGCAAGCAGCGGGTGAAAGACGCCGTAGACAAAGCCAAAACCGATCTGCCCACCGATCTGCCCCAGGCGCCCAACGTGCAGGAAATCAGCTTCTCAGAGATGCCCATCATGTACGTGAACCTCTCGGGGAATTTCAGCGCTGAGAAACTGAAACAGTTCGCCGAGGACCTGCAGGACCGTATAGAGGCCCTGCCCGAGATCACCCGCGTGGACATTGTGGGCGCCCTGGAGCAGGAAGTGCAGGTGAATATGGACATGTATAAAATGCAGGTGGCCGGCGTCACGTTTGGTGACGTGGAGCGCGCCATCTTCACCGAGAACATGACCATCTCAGGGGGCACCGTGCGGGTAGGTGACATGAAACGGGCCGTGCGCGTGGTAGGTCAGTACACCGATCCGGCCATCATAGGTGACATTGTAGTGAAGTCGCTTAACGGCGGAAACATCTACCTGCGGGATATCGCGCAGGTCACCGATACCTTTGAGGAACGCGAGAGCTTCGCCCGCCTGGACAATGACCCGGTGATCACGCTCAATATTGTGAAGCGCAGCGGCGAAAACCTCATTGAAGCCTCAGATAAGATCAACGCCATCATCAAAGAGGCGCACGGCACCACCTTGCCCCAGAACCTGAAGATCACCGTCACCGGTGACCAGAGCAACAAGACCCGCCACACCCTCAATGACCTCATCAACACCATCATCATTGGGTTCATCCTGGTGACCTTGATTCTGATGTTCTTCATGGGAACCACCAACGCCTTATTTGTGGGCTTATCGGTGCCAATTTCCATGTTTATCGCCTTCCTGATCATGCCTATGATTGGGTTCTCGCTAAACATGATTGTGCTCTTCTCGTTCCTGCTGGCGCTAGGGATTGTGGTAGACGATGCCATTGTGGTGATTGAGAATACGCACCGCATTTTCCACCAGACTAACTGGAGTATTGCCAAATCTGCGAAGATGGCGGCCGGCGAGGTGTTCCTGCCCGTGCTGGCCGGAACGCTCACAACGGTGGCGCCGTTCCTGCCGCTGGCTTTCTGGCCCGGCATTGTGGGCGAATTCATGTTCTACCTGCCTATTACGCTCATCCTCACCCTGATGGCCTCGCTGCTGGTGGCCTTTATCTTCAACCCGGTTTTTGCGGTATCCTTCATGAACCGTGACCATGATCCGGAGAAACAGAGAAAGTCCTTCAGGTTATCTATGGTCATCATGGCCGGGGTGGCGCTGCTGAGTTACGCGGTAGGCTGGGCAGGGGTTGGCAATCTGGTGGTGGTGCTCATGGTGTTTGTGGTTTTAAACAAGTATGTCTTCACCGGCTGGATAAACGGTTTCCAGGGTCGGGTGCTACCCGCCTTTATGAGTAGGTATGAGGGTTTGCTGCGCTGGATGCTGGTGGGCCGCCGGCCTTATAAGGTGGTGGCCGCGGTAGTCGGTCTGCTGGTATTCTCCTTTGTGATCACCGCTATCAGGGCCCCTAAAGTAGTGTTCTTCCCGCAGGGCGACCCTAACTTCATTTACACCTACATCCGGATGCCCGTGGGCACCGACCAGGTGGTGACGGATTCTATCACAAAGGTAGTGGAGAGTAGGGTGTTCAAGGTGGTGGGCCAGAATAACCCCAACGTAGAGTCTGTAATCTCTAACGTGGCGGTGGGTGCCGGTGACCCCATGGCCGGGGGGCAACAGGCTGAGTCTAACCGGGGGCGGGTAACGGTGGCCTTTGTGGAGTACCAGTACCGCGAGCCAGGTATAAGAACCTCTAAGTACCTGGACGATATCCGGGAGGCGGTGAAAGGCATTCCCGGGGCCGAGATCACCGTGGAGCAGGAGCAGAACGGTCCGCCGGTGGGCAAGCCCATTCTGGTGGAGGTAGCCGGCGAGGATTTCGCCGGCCTCATCAAAGTCTCCAAAGACGTGCAGCGCTACCTTGACTCTCTGCAGATTGCCGGCGTGGAGGACCTGCGTACCGATCTGGAAGACAAAAACCCCGAGATTACCGTGGAGATTGACCGCGTGCGGGCCAACCGTGAAGGTCTAAGCACTGCCCAGATAGGCTCCGAGCTCCGGACGGCCATCTTCGGGAAGGAGGCTTCCAAGTTCAAGAAGGATGAAGACGAGTACCCTATCCAGATCAGGTTGGCTGAGCAGTACCGCAAAAACATTGACCAGCTCATGGGCATGGTGCTCACGTTCAGAGATGCCGCGGGCATGGTGCGCCAGGTACCGGTATCAGCGGTAGCCACCATCAGATATTCCACCACCTATGGCGGCATCAAACGCAAGAACCTGAAGCGAGTGATCTCGCTTTCCTCCAACGTGCTGGGCGGCTACAATCCCAATGAAGTGGTGGGCAACATTCAGACGGCCCTGGACCAGTTCCCTACGCCCGAGGGTTACGAGATACGCATGGGTGGCGAGCAGGAAGACCAGAAAGAAACCATGGATTTCCTTTCCCTGGCGGGTATAGCTTCCATGGGTCTCATCTTCCTGGTGCTGGTGACGCAGTTTAACTCGGTTTCCAAATCCCTCATTATTTTATCAGAAGTTATCTTCTCGGTGATAGGGGTATTGCTGGGTTTCTCTGTCTTTAATATGGATATGTCAATAGTGATGACCGGGATTGGGATTATTGCCCTGGCCGGGATTGTGGTGAAGAACGGGATTCTGCTGGTTGAATTCACGGATGTGCTGAAAGGGGAGGGGATGGAGCTGAAGGAGGCGGTTGTGATGGCTGGCAAAACGCGTCTGAGTCCGGTGGTGCTGACCGCTACCGCCACCATTCTAGGTTTGATTCCCCTGGCCATTGGTCTCAACTTCAACTTCTTCACGCTTTTTACGGAGTTGGAGCCGCACTTCTTCCTGGGCGGCGAGAACGTGACTTTCTGGGGACCCCTGGCCTGGACCATCATTTTTGGTTTAAGCTTTGCTACGTTCCTTACCCTGTTGGTAGTGCCTATGATGTACCTGATCAATGAGAAAATCAAAAGTAAGGTACTTCCCAAACGCCGCGAGAAAGAAGCGGTTCTGGTAGGCTGATTTGATTGAAAAAGGACCCTTTAAATTTTTACCTATATGATTACCGCCCATATCCCCGCTGTTACCCGCAAAGTCGTTAGAATCATCAGCAAGACCAAGGAGATAAAGCCCTCCCGCCTCCGGGCCTCCGCAAACCTGAACAAGGAGTTTGGTTTTGACACCGTAGATGTAGTGGACATTATCCTGGAGCTGGAAAAACGCTTCAAGATCGTGATCCCCGATGAAGTACCACTCAACACCGTTGGTGATTTTGTAGACTATGTCTCCAGCCACACCATGCGACAGGCAAGTTAATCCCTTTATTAAAGTGCTCATTTTTTGACTTGGAAAGGCAGAGGGATTATCCTTCTGTCTTTCTTCATTTATAAAGGTTTTGGAAGGTTTTGCGGCTGTTTTGAAGAAACCGGGTGTAAAACAGTTCCCAAGCACATGGTCACCTTTCATAGTCCTCCATTAAAGGGATAGGAGGATGACTTCTTCTGCTGATCCTTCTTCTCTCATCCCTGGTTCAAGTTTTCAACTTGGACCTACCATGGTCTGCAGTTTGCAACTGCAGTGAGGCGTTAGCCTCAAAACCACTTTGGAGATATTACTTCCTACTTCTTTTCTTAACAAGTATCAGAACTGCAGCCGCGGTCTGCCCACGTTTGTCACTTTTCTCCTTGATGAGAAAAGTAACCAAAAGAATCAAGAAGCCTCAAACTCGCTGACGCTCGGACAGTGAGGCTTCAGTAAAGGTACCACCAGGCTAAGGCTATCTGTTCCATTGCCAACGCATGCCATTACTGGTTGAACAGTTCATCCGTGCGGCAGCCCGTGTCTCGGCCTCACTGTAGGCCTTCGCCCTGGCCCGCCGCAGGAAACAGATGGTTATGGTGTCTGCTCGGATTACCTAATATGTAGAGACAAGGCATGCCTTGTCTCCTATGGTTTCTCCGCAATAACCTGCACCTACCGGAAAGGGCGCCCACAAGAGATGCCCCTACATTATCCTCGTTTTTCTCCTCCCTGCCTCGCCCATCCTGCCCGCCGTTGTTGGTGTTATCACCAACAACCGGAAATATGGCTCAGCCACCTTCTGACGCATTACTGACGCATTGCAAAATTCCCCTCCTCGGAGGGGCAGGGGTGGGTTGTGTTTCGAAGCTATCATCAGAGAAACAGCCCCAAAGCTGCTGCATTCCAAATTCGCAAATGGGTATGCTCCCAAACGACTCAGAACTTAGGACTCAAGACTCAAAACTCAGGACTCAAGACTCAGAACTCCTTCAAAAAACCTCTAGGCGGTAGGCTTTGAGTTGTTTGTCCAGGCCGCGGGCGTCGCCGCTGATTTTGTCCAGGAGGGCCCAGAAGCGGGGGCCGTGGTTCTTTTCTACGGTGTGGGCCAGCTCGTGCAGGATCACGTAGTCGCAGAGGTGCTCGGGGAGGCGCATGAGGTGCAGGTTTAGGTTGATGTTGTTCGTGTGGGAGCAGCTGCCCCAGCGGGTCCTGGCGTTTTTGATGGTCACCTGCTGGAAAGAGAACCCAAACTGCCGGGCGAAATGCGCCACGCGCTGGGGCAGATAACGCTTGGCCTCCAACCGAAGGGTGTATTCCACGGCGTTTTTGATGTAGTCCTGCACGTCGGCGTGTTGCCAATCTACCAGCTCTGGGTACCACACGTACAGCACGCCGTCTTTGATGCGGCTTTTGCAGTGCGGCAGCGGATGGGGCAGCAGGAGCAATTGGTGGAAACGAGTTTTGAACTCCACATCGGGGGAGAACAGCGTCTTTTTGCTCTGTTGCAGTTCTTGTGAAGAGAGGTGCTTTCTGATCCAGGGGGCTTTTTCCTGCACAAAGGCCTCGGCCTGGGCCAGCGTGGCGCGTTTTGGTAAGGTCACCCGCACGCCTTTGCCGGGTCTTATGCTGATTCTAACGTATTTGGCCGTGACGCTGGGAACAAACTGCACAAGGCCTATGGTATCAATCTCCTTTTCCAGAATCCCCGATGCAAGGGTGGGGCTGCTTTTCTTCCTCTCCATATCCTGGCAAAGATACGGCTTGCGCAGGTAAATCAAGAAGCGTTTTCACCAGGCCTGAAAGCAACGGCATAAAAAAAGCGTCTCCGCAGAGACGCTTTCCAGATCATGTTTCAATTAAAAAGATTAGCTGAGTAAAGCTGAATCCAGGTCTCCCTCTAAAGATTCACTCACTCAATCATTCATTCAATCTCTCATTCTCACCCCTAGCGGATGTTGCCGCCGTGGTCTGTATCATAGCTGTTGCTGCTGGGCACTCGGGTGCTGTCTGTGGTAGAGGCCCGCACGTTTGGCTCGCCGTAGCCGGTGGGTACGCCGTGGTCGGTGGGGGCTGCGTCATGGGTGGCCGTTGGGTCTATCTCCTGGATGGGGGTGCCTTCCACGGAGTGTAGGCTGGTCACCGGAATATCATGGTGCTGGTTAGGGATAACGCCTCCGGTAGAGCCCTGTGAGCCCGAGGAGTTGTTGCCCATCTGCATGTTGCCCTCGCCGTAGCTCTGGTTCTGCTGCGAAGCCGAGGAGCCTATGCCGGAATTAGACGGAGCCGACAGGCGGCTGCTGCCGTACTGGCCAGGCGCTTCGTTCTCGTACTTAGGCGTGTGGGCAGATGGGTCTGTGTTCGCGGTGGCAGGCACAATGGCGCTACTTTCATGGGTTCTGCCGTTGGCAACTTCCCAGGCCAGGAACTTGTCCATCTCGGTTTTGATGCTGGTCATAAACCAGGCCAGCAGCGTCACATCATCCAGGAGACCAATGATCGGAATCCAGTCTGGGACCATGTCAATAGGCGACAGGAAGTAGATGAGCACGGCCACCCCCATCACGATGGTGTTTTTAGGGATGCCATGGTACTCCCCGCTCACCGAGGCTTTGATCAGGCGCGATAAAGTGGTCACGCTCTCCACCGCCTCAGACGCAATCGTCCCGAAGTCCTTTTTCTCGGCCGCCTTCTGGTAGGCATCGTTCAGGAGGGTCTTTATGCGCAGCGGTTGCTTGAGGTATTCTTCGGCCTTGTGCAGAAATCGCTTGAAGGCGGAGGACTTGTGTACATCGTTGGGGTTATCGGTTTGGTTTTCCATATGGTTTTTGACGTTTGAGTAACAGGTGTAAAGGTCAGCGCCTCACTTCCGCATCGGCAAGTAACAAAAAAGAAAGGAGATCAGGTAAGAAGTTAAATGGGGTCGGTGCGTATAATGGCTTGTACCACTTTCTATACTTGTTTTAAGGGTAAATAGTTAGAAACGCCGGTGGATAACAAGCTGATTTCTGGGCTGTTTTTCCATAAACAAGTTTGAAATAGGACCACAAAAAAGCGCCTGCCCTGTAGAACAGAGCAGGCGCTTTTGATATGCTTAAAGCTGCAGCAGATTAGATAGGTCTGCCGGCGGCGTAAAAGTTTCTCTTGTAGTAAGGAGACATAAGGGAGTTGATCATTACCCCTCCATTAGAGGCGGCATGGATGAATTTGCCGTCTTCCAGGTAAATGCCTACGTGATAGATGGGTTGGCCGGGTCCGCGGCGGAAGAAAACCAAGTCGCCGGTTTCAAGGGCGTTTTTGGAGACTCTACTTACTTCATGGAACATGGAGCGTGAGCTGTGGGTAAGCGTGATGCCATACACTTGCTTGTAGACTTTGCTTACAAACCCAGAGCAGTCTGTGCCGCGTTGGGTGTTTCCGCCGGAGCGGTAAGGGGTGCCAATCCAGTCAGCCACGGTTTCCAGCAGGGCTTTGTCTTCGTCGTAATCTAACTTAAGACCTAGAGATTGGGAGTAGTAGTTGTAGAAAAGAGAGTCTTTGAAAGTGAGACTTTTCTCTTTGGTTACCCCGCTGAGCGGATCGTTAGAACTGAAATTGTTGTGTTCCAGCGCCCATTCCTGAATTTGTTCTGATGGGGTGACCGATAAAGATTCTTCAGAGTAGTTGTTGGCTGAAGAAGGTTGCACTTCATAAAAGAAGGACAGAAACGCAGAGCCTAAGGCTAGTGCAGACAGAATGTAACTTTTCATCATCTGTTTTAATGGTGAAACATCGGGTGGTACCGGCTGCAGCAGAGACCACCTCGCGGCTCTTCCAACTGTCAGCGTCAGAGACGCTTAAAAACAAGAAGAAAGCCCTTTTACAGAAAGTATGCTATTTTCCAACATACTCTCATTATTTCAAAGGTAAATATGAAACCTTTTAAAACCAAACTCGTTTAAAGCCGGATTTATTGTGCGGGAATTGTAAAGAAGGGAAAACGATTCAAGAATGCAGCTTTAAAAGCTTGTCTGCCGTATAATTTGGCAAAAAAGAAAGATGAAGCCCCTGGAAAATAATTTGAAAATTATTGAGAACTCACCTCTGGCGCGGTTTGCCCGCTGGAAGTTGAAGGGCACCAACGTGGCGATGGTACTGGGCAAAACTATACACTTGAGCGGAGTTTCCAAAGAAAATTTTTTACAAGACAGTGCCTGGGTGGCGCACGAGCTGTGCCATGTGCGTCAGTTTCAGGAGCATGGCTACCTCAGATTTCTCTGGCTGTACCTGGTAGAATCTATAAAAGTGGGCTACTATAATAATAAGTATGAGGTGGAGGCGCGCATGGCCGGGGTGAAACAGAGTCTGTTGGCCAAGCAAAATCAGGCCCAGCCGCCTTCCGGAGCGGTTTAGGAACTTTCAGAACTTACCATAAAGAAGGGCTGCCGTTTAGGGCTTGTTTTCTGCAAAACAAGCCCTAAACGGCAGCCCTTCTAAGTTTTTGGTATTCTTTGCCTTCTAGCTGTTACTGCGCCATTTAATTGTGCAGCCAATGGCTTTGGTGCTGGTTTGCGTCACGGCTTTGCCGGAAAGCAGGTTGTCCACGGCGGCCTCTACGTAGCGTTTCTGTACTTTCTCTGGATCACCGGAGTTGTCATCTATCGCGCCTATATAGGACACTTTCAAGTCCTGCCCAGATTTGGTGAGAATGTAGACGTGCGGCGTGCGGGTGGCACCGTAGCGTTTGGCCACTTCCTGGGTCTCGTCATAGAGGTACACAAACGGGAATTTCTTATCGTTGGCGCGTTTCTGCATCTGGGCGTAAGAATCGTCTGGGGAGACTTTCACGTCATTGGGGTTGATGGCGATGACCGGGTAACCCTTGGCCGCATATTTCTTGTGCAGCTGAATGAGTCGGTCTTCGTAGAGCTTGGCGTAAGGGCAGGTATTGCAGGTGAAGGTCACAATAAAGCCTTTGGCCTCTTTCTGGTCGCGGAGGCTCACCATCTGGCCGTTTACGTTCTTCAGTTTGAAGTCCGAGGCGGAGTCGCCCACCTGATAACCGCCATCGGCGGCTTTGTAGGCGGAGGTTCCCAACAGCGTGAACACGCTGAGGAGCAAGAGTAAGTAGTAAGGTTTTTTCATAAGCGTAAGGTTTGTGGGAGACTAAGGGTTATGAGGAAATATAGAGGTGATGTATTCCTGCAGTTGCGCCAGCGTAATAGGTTTCTCTATGAAAAACCGCTGCTTGCGGCCGTTGTTCACGAAAAGGGTAGCCGGAATGGCGCCGCTCCAAGAAGGATCCACCTTATCAATCCAGGCATTCTGGTCCGGCTCATCCAGCAGAAAGACGGTGCTCTGCAGCTTGTGCCTTGACACGAACGGCACCACCTTCTTCTCCAGGTCCTTGGCGAAGTCCATGCTCACCAGCACCACCTGAATCGGCTTGCCGGCACTCTGCTTCTGCAACGCCTCAAAGTTGGGGAGTTCCTCAATGCAGGGTTTGCACCAGGTGGCCCAGAAGTTAATGACGTAGGTGGTGTCTGAGGTGGAGTTAAGGTATTTCTGCAGGTGCGGGAGTTTCACGCTGGCCACCTTTTGGGTCTGGGCCATAGCGTTTCCGGTCAGCAGTAAACTGAAGAGCAAAGCACTGAGGCAAACGATTCTCCGGGGGATCATAGAGACAGTGTATTTCATACCAATGTAACGATTCTGTTTATACCAAAGTACAACTATATAAGATTTTAACATATACGTAACTTATTTCACATGTCACAGAAACTCACAGGAAAGAAAATAGCCATTCTGGTTGAAAACGGATTTGAGCAGGTAGAACTGGAAAAACCAAAAGCCGCCCTGGAAAAAGCCGGTGCCGAAACCCACATCATCTCCCCGCAATCAGGGAAAGTGAAGGCTTGGGCCATGACCGATTGGGGCCAGGAGTTCCCCGTGGACAAAGAACTCAAAAGCGCCGTAGCCTCTGACTATGACGCGTTGTTGCTGCCCGGCGGCGTCATGAACCCAGATTACCTCCGCGCCAACGAGCAGGCGGTGGCCGTTGTGCGCGCCTTCAATGACAACGGCAAACCCATCGCCGCCATCTGTCATGGCCCATGGACGTTGATTGAAGCGCAAGCCGTGCAGGGAAGAAAGATGACCAGCTGGCCCTCGCTTAAAACAGACCTCACCAACGCTGGCGCCAACTGGGTAGACCAGGAGGTAGTCACAGACCAGGGCCTGGTGACCAGCCGCAAACCAGACGATATTCCCGCCTTTAACAAAAAGATGATTGAGGAGTTTGCCGAAGGAAAGCACGACCGGTCCTAAGTTCACCCAACTAAAAAACGAGAGCGCCGATGACATGATCATCGGCGCTCTCGTTTTGGCCTGTTTTAGCTAAAATAATCCTAAAACAGGAACGGCTAAAAACGCAGAAGGTGCTCCCGTTTGGAAGCACCTTCTGCGTTTAAAACCCTATAATTAATGCTTGTTAGAATCCTACGCCTAAATAGACCTGGAAGTTGCCTGCTCTGATGTCATTAAGGGCGCGGTTGGCGTTGGCCGAGTCAAATTTGCCCAGGTCCTCAAAGCTGCGGTAGTAACGCCCGCCCACTCTGAAGATAAACACTTTGGCTTCAATCCCGGCGGCAGCGCCGTAGTCAAAAGTGTTCAGGCCTTCCTTGTCAATCTCCTTGTCGTTTTCCTTGGCGGTAAGCATCACGCCCACCTGCGGACCCGCATGGATGCTGATGTTGTCTGTAAGGCTGAGTACGCCCAAGACCGGCACATCAATGTAATCAAACTGTCTGTCGGCGTCATTGGCGTTCACCTCACGGCGGGTGTAAAGGGCCTCCGGCTGGATGGAGAACACCCGGCTCACGCTGAACTGGGAGTAAAAACCGGCGTGCCAGTTGGTAGAGGACTTGAGGTTGTCCAGCATGTCTTTGCCATCGCCCTGGAGCGAACTAAACAAGACCCCGCCTTTCACCCCGAAACCGCTGTTGGTGCGTTCTCCGCCGCCGGATTCCTCGTTGTGGTTGATGACGCCTCTGTTCAGTACGCGCTCCTGCGCCTGTGCCGCTTCAAAGAAAAATACACTTATTAACAGTAAACAAAGTTTTTTCATAGTAGGTAGTACATTTGGGATAGATAATAAACCCTTTCCGCAGAAACGGGTTGTTCCTCTTATACTATCTCTTGCCTATAATGTTGCAGACAAACATTCTGCGCCAAGACAATGTTGTCTCAGTAACCCAGAAGAGGTTAAAAAGGAATAATCCTAAAAACAGCTTGCCCAGAAATTATGCTTAAGATTGCCTGGTCCCCCGAGTACGCGCACCCGTTGCCGGAAAACCACCGGTTTCCCATGCTTAAATACGAGCTACTTCCGCAGCAGCTCCTCTACGAGGGCACCGTGACGCAGGAGAACTTCTTTCAGCCCACGCCATTGCCCGAGGAGCGCATTGTGCGGGTGCATGAACAGGATTATTGGCGACGGCTGCACGGCTTGGAACTCACTCCCTCCGAGATTAGGAGAACCGGCTTCCCGCTGTCTAAGGAGTTGGTGGCGCGGGAGGTAATGATCATGGGCGGCACGGTGATGGCCGCGGAGTTTGCGCTGGAATACGGCATGGCCATGAACATTGCCGGCGGCACGCATCACGCCTTCACCGACCGGGGCGAAGGTTTCTGTCTGCTCAATGACAACGCGCTGGCGGCCCAGTACCTCCTGGATGAAGGCAAGGCGCAGAAAATTCTCATCGTGGATCTGGATGTGCACCAGGGCAACGGCACTGCCCAGATTTTCTCTGATGAACCGCACGTGTTCACCTTCAGCATGCACGGCGGCAACAACTATCCGCTGCACAAAGAAAAGTCTGACCTGGACGTACCCCTGCCGGATGGCATTGGCGATACCGATTACCTGAAGTTATTACGCGAGCATCTACCCGCCCTCATGGAGCAGGTGAACCCAGATTTCGTGTTCTTCCAGAGCGGGGTAGACGTGCTGGCCTCTGACAAGTTGGGCAAACTGGGGCTCACCCTGGCCGGCTGCAAAGAGCGCGACCGGCTGGTGCTGGAACTATGCCACCAACGTAGGATCCCCGTTTGCGCCAGCATGGGCGGCGGCTACTCCACCCGCATCGCAGATATAGTGGAAGCTCACGCCAATACCTTCCGGCTGGCCCAGCAGATCTTCTTTTAAATGGGTATCACGAAGCACATATCACGTAGCAAGATTTTTGTCCTGATACTTGATACATGCTACCTGATACGGTAAATCAAATACGGGTTTTAAGTTTGGTGTCAGCGCCGCGGAGGAAGGGAAGGGAGCGTTTCAGTGCCAGGTAGATCACTGGCACCAGCAGGAGCACAAGCAGTAAGTAGATCATCACCTTCATGATTTCAAAGAACAGGCTGATGACCATGGCTGATAAAAGGATGGATGCCGCCAGAAGCAGCCAGAATTGAAGGGGTTGTTTTGAGGAACTTCGGCCCATGGGAAAAGTTTTGGTGAAACAATGTGCGGGGCCTCGCCGGTAAAGGAGTGCTTCCGCATTTAACAGGGATCATTCTTCGTGGTAACCGCTGCTTTTATGTTGCGGTAAATACGTATATCTTTCTCTGTTATAGTAAGTTACAAATTATTTTTTGTTTTGGTGCCGTTTTTCTGCAATCGGGCCAAAAAGAATCTGCCAGCGGAAGGCCCAGCGCCACCGCAACCGGTAGCTTTCAATACCTGCCTTGGCCAACGTGCGCTGCCAGTCTGCGCGGGAGAAAGCCCGCAGCACCGAGAGCGGCGCGTCATGCTTTACCAGATACGAGCGCGAGAACATTTGGGTAAGACTCTTGATGGAATAGTAAGCCAGCGGATGCCGGTGGATGTCATTGATGAGCACGGCCACGCGCACCTGATCTTTCAGTTGGGCCAGGAGAGAGGCCAGTGCCGCCTCCGGGAAATGGTGCAGGAACAGGCTACAGATGACAATGTCAAACTCTTGCTGGGCAAACTCCGGGGAGAAGACATCGGCTTGGCGGTAAGTGATCTCAGGGTAGTCCTCGCTCAGGTCGGTGCTATACTGGAGCATAAAGGCGTTGGCATCTATGCCGGTCAGTTCTACCTGCAGGTTTTTGCTCCGCGCCCAGCGGGCCACCATGCGCAGGGTATCACCACCGCCACTTCCCAGGTCGGCTATTCTAAGAGTGTTTTCGGGAAAAGAGGCCAGAAATGGGTCCTTTATAACCTGATTTAGGCCGTTGCGCACTACGTCATGCCCGCCCAGCCAGACGTTGATGAACTCCAGTTCCTGCAGGTTCCGGCGCAGGTCATCATTGGCCAGCGACAGGTCATCCATCAGCTCCGGTTCCGTGGACCGCTCGCTAAACATAGTGTACTGAAAGCAACATAGATTCCAGGGTTAGCCCCGGCCCGAAGGCGAAGCTCAGAATGGGTGCCTCGTGGCGGCCGGGTTGTAGTTCCTGCCACAGCGCCCGCAGCACGAAAAGCACCGTGGCCGAGGACATGTTCCCGAACTGCCGCAGTACCTGGTAAGCGTGCCGGTTGTCTTTGGCGGTAAGGCCCAGCGCCTCTTCAATTACCTCCAGGATCTTGCGCCCGCCCGGATGGATGGCAAACAGCTCAACCTCCTCCAGCTTCAGGTTCAGCTTTTGCAGCAGCGACTGCGTCAGCTGCCCAATGCCCTGTTTGATCAAGGCCGGCACGTAAGAGGAAAGCGTCATCTCAAACCCGAAATCATGGATGTGCCACGCCATGTCCTTGTGCCCCGAAGGCGCCAGATCGCAGTGAAACGCATCTACGCGCAAGGACAGCGAAGACAGCGGTTTAGGGCTCACCAGCACCGCGGCGGCGCCATCGGCGAAAAGGGAGTTAGACACCAGATGGTCGCTCTGCTGCTGCTTCTGGAAGTGCAGGGTGCAGAGCTCGGTGCAGACAATGAGCACGCGGGCGTGGGCATCGGCGCGGCAGATAGTATCGGCCACTTTTAAGGCGTTGAAGGCGGCATAGCACCCCATAAAGTAGATGCACGTGCGCTGCACTTGGTTAGGCAAGCCAAGTGCCTCTACCAATTCAATGTCCAGGCCAGGGGCGTACATGCCCGTGCAACTGACCGTGATCAGGTGGGTGATCTGGCTGACGTCTATGTCCGGAACCTGGGCCAGGCACTCCTCCGCGGCCGCCACTGAGAGCGGCAAGGCATTTTTGCGGTATTCCTGCATGCGGTCGCCCACGGTGGGGAAAGGCTCCAGACCCGGGGTGTTGGGGTAGAACTCGTACTCGCCGTTCTGGCGACCGTAGTCGGGGAGGGCGGTGTGGCGCTGGTCAATCCCCGATACCCGGTACAGGGCTTTGAGTTTGCGCGTATCATTCTGGTCCAGCTGAAGGGCCTCGGCCATAAAATCAGCAATCTGTTGCTGAGGAAAAGCATGCGGTGGATTTGCCGTGCCGATGGCGCAGAGGTAACTCTTCATATAATAAGTATAAGCAAAAAATGCGGCAAGATGTTTAAAGAGCCGGATTTGTTTTGCCGGGGCTCCGGGCAGAGGGGGAGTGAATGCCCGCCATCCGGAACATACTCATAACCCCGGGTTGGGGTTTTGGCAAAAGAATAAAGCCCGCGAAAGTCCATTAAAAACATGCAAGCCTCCGACTGACAGGCAAGGTTGTTTCAGGTCGATTTTGTAGAAATCAGGCTTAAAGCAGGAAGGTCAATTCAAAACTGGAGGGTTAAAAAGGCTTGCCGTGCGTGCGCCGCATGATGGCACCCACCGCGCCCGGAAGGTATTTGAGGCTGGTGACCGCCAACTCAGACAGAATGGGCTTCCCGAACAGGCGCTGCACCAGGCGGCCAGTCTGTAACCGGGCGCCAAACTGCCGCTGCCAGGCCTTGGAGTAATTGTTTTCCAGTTGGGTTCTGGTTTGTTGGCCATTCAGGAAGAGCAGCACCTGCTCAGACAACAGTTTGGCCGAGTGGATGGCCATGGCCATGCCGTTGCCGCACAGCGGCGTGATGAGGCCGGCGGCGTCACCGCTCATGAGCACGTGGTCTTCCAGGCAGGCTTTGGGTGCGAAGGAGATCTCGTTGATGACCTCGGGCTGGGGATACAGGAATTCGCTGTTTTGGAGCAGGTCGCGTAGCCAAGGGTTTTTGCCTAGTTCCTGAGCCTCCATCTGGGTAATGGTGCCATGCTTTTTCAGGTTCTGGCGGGTAGTAAGGTAGCAGAAACAGTAGCGCTCCTCCTCAATCGCCGAGACTCCGGCGTATCCATCAGAGAAATTGTGCAGCGCAATGACGTGTTTGGGCAGTTGCGTACGGATGTGGTATTTGACCGCCAGGTATGGGGAGCGTTCCTCAAAGAAAGAGCGGTTCAGGCGGCGGTCCAGGGCACTGCGCTTACCGTACGCTCCAATGACCACCGGGGCCTGCAATTGCTCTCCGGAGGAAAGCGTGACGGTGAAATCATGTCCATCAAAAGCTACCTCGGTGGCGCTTACCCCTTGCCGGAACGTGACACCCTGCCGCTGGGCTAACTGGAAAAGGTGGTGGTCCAGGGTGTACCGGCTCACCCCAAATCCGCCCAGATCAAGCGGGGTCTGGAACGTGCGGCCGGTGGGGGAAGAAAGCAGGAAGTGGGTTAAATGAGCGGGTTTCAACACTTCTACGTCCACGCTCAGACTCTTTAGAAAGGGAAGAACCTCGTTGGAAATATATTCGCCGCAAACCTTATGGAAGGGAAACCTTTTCTTCTCTACCAGCGTCACCTCTACGCCCTGGCCTGATAGTTGCAAAGCATTCACCAAACCGGCTAATCCTCCTCCAATGACAATGACTTTGCGGGTAATCATAGGTGCTGGTAAGATGTTGCTTTTATGCTATAATTGTTATTTAAAACAACTCATTTACGTATTTGTTCAGTATAAAATACAAAACCAAGTGTACTCCTTGATCGTTAACAAGTTATAAGTTGATAGATCAATTTAGCATTTAGGCTTAAAGAAAACCCATGAAACACTTTATACTCTTATTTTTTATTTGTCTCACCTTCTTTGACACCTCGGCCCAGGTTAGGACCCGGCCACTGCCAACAGAACAGAAGAGTGAGGCAAAGGTAGACGTAGAAGACCAGTCTATGTCTGTGTACCCCAATCCCAGCACCGGTGTGATTACCATCTCCCTGGCAGGCTTTGAAGGCAAAAAGACTGATCTCCGGATCATGAATGTTATTGGCAACGTAGTGTACCGCGAAGTAATACAAGACCCGGACACCCATTACATGAAGGTGTTAGACCTAAACAAGCTGTCTAAAGGATTGTACTACGTAAAACTGGAGGCTCCTGCCTACAGCGAGGTAAGGAAGGTAATTCTGAAGTAACATTCAGTCCCTATAAGTGAAAGGCAAAACCATTGGTTTTGCCTTTTTTGTTTGCCATTAAACCGCTGAGACGCAAACGAAAACCATAATTTGCCTTTTGCTTTATGCAAGCAGAAAATGGCCATCTCTTACCGCATACCCAGGCAGAATCAGTTCTTGGTCAAAATGCTCATTGAGGTTTATTCTTTTTGGCTGGTGTAAGGCTAATTTGCTTGTAATAAAGGGAATAACAAAGGTTCAGGAATTATACGGAATTGTAAGTGGGTATTACCCGTAAGCACGGTTTGATCATTTGTACCTTAAACCAAGCCTTTTATTTTTTGTTCTATTTGCCAAAGGATGCACCAGTTTTGTCACAGCCATAGAAAAGAAGCGGATTTATTTTTTGATACTTCTAAAAAGAACCTGATTAAGTAGTGAATTCTAGGTGACAGGTAGGTGAAGATGTGCTTTGATCATTCATTAACTCTTGCAAACAGATAATCTCTTATTTATGGTGCAATTGAATTAGCCTGAAAAGAATTATTGGAATAAATAAAGCAAGTCGTCAAAAATCCAAATAAGACGCTGCAAGTAAACAGGACTATGAGGGTAGGAAGGTGATCACGCCATAGGGCGGGTAGGGAAGAAAGAAAAGGAGAGTGGCCTCGCCGGGAATCGAACCCAGATCTAAAGTTTAGGAAACTTCTATTCTATCCGTTGAACTACGGGGCCATTTAATGCAGTGCTGCATTGGTCTATTTGCAAAAGTAAAGCAAAATTAATATCAAGAAAATTTTAAAGCCACTAAATCTAACGCACCAACCATTTTTGTTTTCTCTTTTCCTGCCTTAATGAAACAAGTGCCAGGGCTTGGGCCGGTAGATTTGGCCTGTGGAACAAGTTTAATTAATGTTTTAAAAGAAAATATTCAGAATTAAGGCAATAATTACAAGAGTAATTCATTTAATAAGAAACAAATTGCGTAGAGGAATTCGTAGTGTAATTTAGTGGGAACAATTGGCAGCTTTTCGCTGAAGAATCAACGTTATTTATATATTTGCATAGATTTCAATCTATAACAACCTAATTACTATGAGAGATCAACTTAAAAGCAAGCTTGACAAGATGCAAATGGAGGTAATCCGCGATTGCCAAAATGTTGAAGATGTTCAATTGATGCTAGGTATTTTCAGCCAAATGAATGAGGCTTTGAATCAAATTCCAGATTCTTTGAACAAGCCTAAAGGCGCAAAAAGAGGCCGTAAGCCAAAAAGCGCAGACGCTAATTCCTAATAAGGATCTAGGGTTTATTTAGAGGAGTGAGGGAGACCATAGACATGGCCCGTCACTCCTTTTTTGTTTTTGGTTGGTTTTTATTTAAACAGGGCAAAAAGCGCCGGGGGGTTAATTTGATCCATGAGAATTAAAAACCGGCGGCCTGGGTATTCTGTGCTGGTTGGGCAAGAATTAACTGTATTTGTTTACGGAATGCATCAGCGCGGGCGACTCTGCAAAAAGGGGCATTAGGCCTCTCCTAGCCACAGTCTGGACTGTAAGCTGCCGGTATTGGAAAAGGCTGGGGAAAGAAGTTGAGGAAAATTTTCAACAACTGCGCCAGAAAGGCAAAGGAAGAGGCCATATTCACGTATATGTGGCGTTGGAAGGTAACCCAACAAGCAGATGAACTGGTTGAGATTTCAACTGAACGGCTTCTGACTTAGAATTTATCCATGGAGTCAACAGTAACCAATATTTCATTAGCGCCCCATGAAGCGGATGACACGCAGCCGGCACTGCTGTTCATCCCTGATATAAGCGGCTTCACCCGGTTCATGCATGAAAACGGGGTGCAGTACAGCCGTAACCTTATCGCCGATTTGCTGGAGATCATCATTGAGGCCAATATCCTCAACATGGAAGTCTGCGAGATTCAGGGAGATGCCATCCTGTTCTATAAAATTGGCGAGGCCCCGGCCATTGACCAGATCGTGAGCCAGTGCAAGCAGATTTTCCTGGACTTCCAGAATTACCTGCGCATCATGGAGCGCAATGACATCCTGTCCAGCCCCAAACTCTCTGAGAACAAACTTACCCTGAAGGTAGTGGTGCATTATGGGCGCATCAGTGTGACCCAAATAAGGGACCATATTAAACTCATGGGTACCGATGTGATCCTGGCCCACCGCCTGCTCAAAAACAGCATAGAGGGCTCAGAATACGTGCTCCTGACCGAGGGTTACCTCAACACCCAGGACCCTGAGGCGGTGGCGCACAATTTTGCCTGGTCCCAGCTCAAAGACGGCATGAACAGCTATGAGCACGTGGGGGAGATCCGCTATAAATACGCCTTCCTTACCCCGCTGCGCCTGCTGGTCACCGACCCCGAAGCCGAGCACACCGACAAGCAGTACCCCAACACGTTTTCCCTGCGGGACTATTTCAAGGCTCCCGCCGAGCTGGTGCTGCGGGTGATCCAGAATTACCGGCTCAAACCCAAATGGATGCACCGGGTGAAAAGCGCGCGCTTTGACACCAAAAAAGTGAACCGCATTGGCACCAACTACTTCTGCGAGATGGAGAAAGGTGGTTCCATTGAGATGCAGACCCTGCAGAGCCGCGTCACGCCCGAGAAAATAGAGGTCATTGAGAAAATGGCCAACTTCAAGATGTTTCCCAACGCCCTTATTTTTTACCACCTGTACCAGGAAGAGGGAAGAACCCTGCTCACCCTGGAATTCCATTACAGCCGGGTATCGGTGGGTGATTACTTCTATGACAACTTCGGGCGCAAGCAGATCAAGGGCTTCATGAAGGCTTCGCTGCTGCAGTTGAAACACCTATGTGAACAGCTGCACCAGAATCGGCAGAAATAAAGGAGAAGATAAGCCTGTAAAGCAGAAGGGGCTACCGTTTCTACAACGGCAGCCCCTTCTGCTTTGTGTCTTTCTGGATATCCTATCTGGAGATGGCGATCACAAAAGACAGCACCGTTAAGATAATGCCTATCATGAAAATGGTGTAGGAGATACGCAACAGGCGGTACTTGTTTTTGAGCACGTCTCCCAGGTAGTAGATATCGGTGATCATGTTGTTGTAGAGCGCGTTTTTGTCGCGCATGATGTCATGCATGCCGTTCTGGAAATCTTCCAGCGGGATTTTGGTGAAGTTCCCGAAAAACAGCAGGTTAATGCGACGGCTGGTGAGCTTATCGGGCCGCAGGCGGAAACTGGTTACCTCGGGCTGCGCCGAGATGATAGCCGAGATCACCGATGCCAGAGTAGTAGCCAACAGAATGCCCACTGGGATCATAAGGATAGGGTTACGCGTGAACTCAGCCCCAATGATGGAGGACTTGGTGCCCAGGTACGTGATAATGATGGACATGATGATGGCGTTGAGGCTGATCATCATGTTGGCCTTGTTATCTGCGATGGCACTCAGGCTGATGTGGTTGTCATAGGTGCTCTTGAACATGGTCTCAATACCCCGTTTGGGCTGGGCCAGGTCTTCGCGGTTCTTCTTCTCCTTTTTCTTTTTCTTTTTAGCCAGTTCTTTCTGGTGGTTGCGCTGCTCCTGTATGTTCTTGCTGAGCTGCTTGGAGAACTTGGCCTGCGCCGGCTGGGTCCGGAAAGAGACGGAAAGCAGGAAGTCCAGCTGGAACTGTGCCCACTCCAGGTCAGAGAAAGTGCGGTCCTGGAAAATCTCCCACTCCACACGCAGGAGCTCGGCGGTGGCAAAGAAAGTTTCCTTCCCAATATTGGCGATGTCAGCGTCCACCAAGAGGTCTTCCAGCAGGTGGTGCGTGGTCTGGCCCTGTTTGGTGGCCATTATGCAGGTATTCACCTGCGCGATTTTCTCAGGGGGGTATTTCTCTCCTTGAAGAAAGGCGGTGGCAATCTCTACGCTTTCCTCTTCATGATTCTCATAGGTGCTGATATAGCCCGTGTCATGGAACCAGGCGGCCAGCATAAGAATCTCCATTTCCTCTGGGTGCAAGTTGCACCCCTGGGCCAGCTCTCTGGCCTCTTTTACCACCTCAAACGTGTGTTTGTAGTTGTGGTAAACCAATTTCTTAGATAGTTTCTCTTTGAAAAGCGTGAACACGTAGTTGCCAGCTTTCCGGATGAGATCTTCGTTTTCCATAAAGATAGGTGAGAGCGATATTGCCCGTAGCACTTGTCTAAAGCAGCAAAAGGGCTGCTTTCAATAGAGTTGAATCCAAAGGTCTACAACGCGAAATAGGCCTTCAAGGTTGACCGTATTCCTCTCCGGGCGCCAGAAGAGACATTGCCCCAGCGTACAGAGATACTGTTTCAAGGCCGTTTTCCCTAGAACGGGCCCCAAACAAAAGCGGTCCTCCTGTGGGCCGGAACTCCGCCGCGCACCCTGCCCCGCCAATGGGTGTTCCTGTAAGTGGCTCTTCTGTAGAATGCTAGCATACTTAAGTTTCGCCTGGCTCTGACCAGTCCTAATTCCTGCGCCAGGGTTTAGAGGCTGTTTTTCTAAAACTTGTGCCAAAAAGGCTAGGCATGGGATGAATTCTTTATGAGGCTAGAAGAATTAGAAGAATCTACTTCGGCAAAATTTCTTCTAACCCTAGCCCCTTTGCGTACGTCATACAGGCAAATATTCTGCGGAAGCTATTCTAGAAGGGCTGGTATAATCTCTGAGGGCCGCGCTCCGTATAAAGACCAAATTTACCGCCTTTTAAATACTTCCCGGCTTGCCGGTTACCGCTTGGGCCTGCAGATTGAAGCTTTGGCATCTATCGTTCATGAAAAAAAAATACAGTCTCCTCTTTTTACCCTTTGCCGTTTTCTGGTTCGTGCAGGCATGTACCACGGCTAAACCTTACTATGCCCGCAATGTGGTGGATTGGCAGTCCCAGACGCCCAAAGACACCTCCGAGATTGTCTACAGCGTGTTCCTGATTGGGGATGCCGGCGCCCCGCTCACCGATAAACCAGACCCCACCCTCATGCACCTTAAGTCCCAGATTGACCGGGCCGGGGAAAGAAGCGCCGTGGTGTACCTGGGCGACAACATCTACCACAACGGCCTGCCAAAACCAGATGCCTATGACCGGAAAACCGCCGAGGCCCGCATGAAGGCTCAGTTGGATATTCTCAAAGGCTACAAAGGCGAGAAATACATGATTCCCGGAAACCATGACTGGGGCGGCGGCAGCGGCACCCCGGACGGCTGGGAGGCCGTGGTGCGGGAAGAGCGTTTCGTGGAAGAATACCTGGCAGACAGCAACATTGTGGTGGGTACCGATTTCTTTGTGCCCGGCAACGGCTGCCCCGGCCCATTTGAGGTGCTCATAGAGGAAGAGATCGTGCTCATTGCGCTGGACTCCCACTGGTGGCTGCACCCCTATGACAAACCCTACGGCGACGATAACCCCTGCGGCGTCACCAGCGAGGTAGACGTACTGGTGCAGCTGGAAGACATCATCCAGAAGAACAAAGACAAGAATATAGTAGTGGTGGGGCACCACCCGCTGTTCAGCAACGGTATCCACGGGGGGTATTTCACGCTTACAGACCACCTGTTCCCGCTCACCATCCTGCGCAAAGGCTGGGTATTGCCGTTGCCCATCATTGGGTCCATTTATCCATTGGCGCGCAAGTACGGCGGTATTGCCCAGGACATTCCGCACCCCAGCTACCAGGCCTATATCAACGGCCTCATGACCGTGTTCTCCAAGTATGACAACATTGTGTATGCGGCGGGGCATGAGCACAACCTGCAGTATTTTAAGGCCGGCAAGCTGCCGCACATTGTCAGTGGGGCCGGTTGCAAAACCCAGCACGTGAAAAACGGCGGCGACGCGCTCTACGCCGAGAAGTCGCAGGGATATGCCCGCATCAACTATTACCGCAACGGCGAAGCCTGGGTAGAATTCTATGCCAAGAACGATGATGATGAGCCCGCCAGGCTGTCCTTCCGGATGCCCATGTACGCCAAGGCCAAGCCAGAGACCGAGCAGATCACCATTTCCAAGGAAGACTATAAAGACAGCACCATCACCACGCCGGCCAACAAGGCCTACGGGGTGGGTGCGTTCAAAAAAGGCTTACTGGGAAACCACTACCGTAGAGAATGGCAGACACCCGTAACCATTCCCCTGCTGGATTTGCAGCGCGAGAAAGGCGGGCTGGTGCCTTACCAGAAGGGCGGTGGCAAGCAGACCTCTTCCCTTAAGCTTCGCAACGAGGAAGGCCGGGAGTACACCCTCCGCTCCGTGAACAAAGACCCCAGCGCCATGTTGCCAGAAGCGCTGCAGCGCACCGTGGCCCGTGACATCTTGCAGGACCAGATCTCGGCGCAGCACCCTTACGGCGCATTGGTGGCCGCCAAACTCGCCGATGCCGCCGGGGTGTACCATACCAACCCCAAACTGGTGTACATCCCCAATGATCCGCGCCTGCGCCAGTACCTGGATGAGTTCAACAACACCGTGGCTTTCCTGGAGGAAGACGCAGACGAGGATCACTCAGACGTAGCCAGCCTGGGCAACGCCACCAACATCATAGGTACCGAGAGACTGCTGGAGCGCAAGCGCAATGACCATGACAACCAGGTGAACGAGCAGGAGTTTGCCCGCGCCCGCCTGCTGGACATGCTCATTGGCGACTGGGACCGGCACGAAGGGCAGTGGCGCTGGGTGGAAACCAGATCCGGCGAAGACAACCGCACTTACCGGCCCGTGCCCGAAGACCGTGACATCGCGTTCTTCAAAGCCGACGGGTTTATTCCCTGGCTTGTGAGCCGGCGGTGGGCGGTGCGTAATTTCCAGCACTTCGGGAAAGACTTCGGGGACTATAAAGGCCTCAACCTCTCAGCTCTCTCCGCAGACCGTACCTTTCTGTCCAGCGTTACGCGTGAGCAGTGGGTCAAGCTGGCCAATGAGCTGAAAGCCTCCATGACCGACCAGGCCATTGAGGAAGCCGTACGCCAGATGCCACCGGAGGTGTTTCCGCTCTCTGGGCCCGAGGTGATCGCCAACCTCAAATCAAGACGTGACCTGCTGCCGCAGGTAGCTGAGAAATACTACCTGCACCTGGCTGAGGACGTGGACATTTCCGGCTCTGACAAGCGCGAGAAGTTTGAAGTGCGCCGCATTTCAGATGACGAGACCGAGGTGACCATGCGCAAAATCAACAAAGAGGGCGAGGTCTCCAAGGTGCTTTACCGCCGCTTGTTCAAAAACAAGGAAACCGAAGAGATCAGGTTGTACGGCCTGGGCGGCGATGATGTGTTTGAGGTAACCGGCAACACCAAAACCGGCCCTATGGTGCGCATCATTGGGGGCGAAGGCAATGACTCCATCTCAGACAATTCAAGCGTGAAGGGTCCGGTGCGCAAAACCAAGATCTATGATTTCACCGGCGAGAAAAACCAGATCGCCTTTGGCACCGAGGCCGAGGACAAAACCGAGGCCTTTGAGGACGTGAACCTCTATGACCGCGACAACTACAAGATTCCTTATTTTGGGCCGCGACTGTCTATAGAGTACAACGTGGACGATGGTCTGTTCCTGGGCGGCGGGGTGCTGTACCGCAACCACAAGTTCAGGAAACAGCCGTACGCCTCTGAGCATTACCTGCGGGCCAACTACGCTTTCGCTACCCGCGCCTACAACATCAGGTATGATTCTGAGTTCAAGCAGATCTTCAATGACAAACTGGACCTGGGGGTGAAAGCCGCCATTTTCGGACCGCAGTACCAGATCAACTTCTTCGGGTTGGGCAACGAGACGGAGCAGACCCGGGAGATAGAATACTACCGCGTGCGGATGGCCCGGATGATGGTGTCGCCAACCATCAACACCAGCTTCACCCACTTCGTGAGAATGGGCATCGGGCCGTTCTATGACCGGTATGAGCTGCAGCATTACCCCGGCCGCTACGTAGACGAGATCTTCTCAGAGGAAGTCTTCGGGGTGGAGCAGTTCACGGGCGTAAGGGGCTTTTTGAACCTGCAGGCGGTGAGCACCCCGGTGAACCCGCGCATCGGGTTGAAATGGCTGAACGAGTTCTCCTACTCCCACCAGTTGGGCGGGGAGGGCCGCAACTTTGGGCGTATTGGCTCTGAGTTCATGTTCTACATTGGGCCAAGGCTGCCGTTCCAGCTTACGCTGGCGGCAAGGTTGGGCGGGGCTCACAACTTCGGGGATTTCCCGTTCTACCAGGCCAATACCCTGGGCGGACTCACCAACCTGCGCGGATACCGCCGCACCCGTTTTGCCGGGCGTACTTCCGTTTACCAGAACACCGAGGTGCGGGTAGAGCTCTTCAAGTTCAATGTGTATTTGTTCCCGGGTAAATTCGGGATCATGGGTCTGGTGGACCATGGCCGTGTCTGGGCCGACGGTGATGACTCAAACAAAATACACCGCGGTGTAGGGGGCGGTATCTGGATTGACGTGCTCAAGCAGGCCGTGATCAATGCCACTTACTCAGCGGGCGAAGAAGATAAACTGTTCAACGTGAATTTTGGCTTCCTCTTTTAACATGTCTCTTACCACAACCACATATTGCGGCCCTGCCTCTATGAAAAAGTTTTTTCTCCTGATGGGTGTTTTAGGCCTGGTTTTTACAAAACAGCCGGTAAACGCCCAGGGCTTTTTCTCTGATTCTCTAAGGGCGGCCCAGGACACCACAGATGAGAAGGAACTGGCTAACCCCTCGGTGGTGGGCATGGGCAAGAGCAAGGGCATCATCATCAGGTATGAGCGGCTGCCCCGGTTTGGCATGCACTCAAGAGGTCAGCAGAGCACCGTGGAAGACGCCCGCGCTGATGTGCTAAAAAGCAACCGGTTTGAGTTCAAGGCCTATGCGCCGCTGGTGAATAACCCGCACTTTAAGCTGGTGCTGGGCGGCAGTTACTTTCTGGAAGAGTTCAACTACAAAGAGCCCGAAACGCAGCAATACCCCTTGTACCAGCGGCTGGAAGACAAGAACCTGCGTTCCCTGGACGGGCAGTTGGTCATGCTGAAACCGCTCAACTACAAGAACTACATCATCTTCCGGGTGAAAGGCGAACTCAACGGCGATTACGGCAAACATGATAACGTGAGCTTCACGCGCTACCTGAGAACTTCCATGGAGGCCATTTACGGCTGGAAGAAAAGCCGATACCTGTCTTATGGTTTAGGGGTGCAGTTGGGCTATGCTTTCGGGCGGCAGACCATTTACCCGGCTTTCCTGTACAACCGCACCTTCAACGACAAGTGGGGCGTAGAGGCGCTGTTTCCGGCCAACGTCACTTTCCGGCGCAACTTCTCAGAGAAATCCTTGCTGTACTTGGGCTACCGCATTGATGGCTCTACCTACAACATCAACATCAACACCGAGCCTTTCAACCAATACGAGACTGTGGAGCTCCGGAAATCAGAGATCAAAGCAAGGCTCCGCTGGGACCGCGAAATTTATGACTTCATCTGGTTCGGGCTGGAAACAGGATACCGCTACAACCACAAATTTGACTTGTACGATGGCCGCGCGCGCACTGCCAACCCCCTGATAGAAACCCACATCAAAGACGCGGTTTTCTTTAACGTGGAGCTGTTCCTGGTGCCGCCCCGCCGCTTCCTGAAACAGTAACCAATTTGTTTAGGGGCTGATTTACTGTAAACGGCCCCTAAACGGATTTCAGCTTTGACTTCAACTGAAAAGCCAACGGGCCGATATCTTCTGATACCGGCCCGTTGGCTTTTTAGTTGGAATAGTTCTTAAACCTGTTGCGGCCCTAAGTAACCGGGAATCCGGCCTGCGTGGCTTTTTCTTTCATGAGCCGGTAAGCCTCATCCTGGGCGTGCACAGACAATGATGGGTCATCAGAAACCCAGTATTGGTTATCTGAGAGACGGGCTTTCTGGTTGTCTTTCATGTGCAGATCCAGCATCTGGCGGGTTTCCTGGCGCAGCACGGGGTCATACACGGGGAAAGCCACCTCTACCCGGCGGTTAAGGTTACGGTTCATCCAGTCTGCCGAGGCGATAAAGATTTTCTCTTCCCCGCCGTTCCCGAAGACGTAGATGCGGCCGTGCTCCAGGTACCGGTCCACGATGCTGCGCACCGAGATGTTCTCGCTCAGGCCCGGCACGCCCGGAATCAGGCTGCAGATACCGCGCACCAGCAATTCTATCTTCACACCAGCCTGGCTGGCCTCGTACAGCTGTTTGATCATGCGGCTGTCCTGCAGGGCGTTCATCTTGGCCACGATGTAGGCGGGTTTTCCGGTCCGCGCCAGCTCCATCTCGTGTCTGATGAGTTTTTCCAACCCGTCGCGCAGGTTGAAGGGTGCTACCAGTAGGTGCTCAAACGTCTGGTTCGTGTTGCCGTCCACCAGAAAGTTGAAGACCTTAGACATCTCACCCGTGAGCCGTTGGTCGGTGGTGAAGAGGGCGTGATCGGTGTAGATGAGTGAGGTTTTCTCATTGTAGTTGCCGGTGCTCAGGTAGGCGTACTGTACCGCCTGGCCGTCTTCCTGCCGGGTCACTAGGCCAATCTTGCTGTGCACCTTGAGATCCGGTACCCCGAATATGACATTGGCCCCGGCTTTCTCCAGTTTGCTGCCCCAGTAAATGTTTGATTCCTCGTCAAAACGGGCTTTGAGTTCCACCACGGCAGTGACCAGCTTGCCATTCTCCGCGGCCCTGATGAGCGCCTTGGCCACCTTTGATTTATCGGCTACGCGGTACAACGTGATGCTGATGCTGGTAACGGCGGGGTCATCGGCGGCCTCTTCCAGAAAGCGGAGCACGTAGTCAAACTTCTGGTAAGGGTAATGCAGCAGAAACTCCTGCTCTTTCATAGCTTCCAGCATGCTGGGGGCTTTCTCCAGCACCGGGTGGGGCAGCGGCGGTTGCGGCGCATAGTACAGGCCGGGTATCTCAAACTTGGGGAACCCGAAGAAATCACGGAAGTTGTGGAAGCGGCTGCCCACCACCAGTTCATCGGTGGTGATGCCAATGTGCTCCAGCAGCGCGTGCAGCAAGGGTTCAGGGGTCTGCGGGTCGTAGAGCAGGCGGCTGGGTCTACCGGTTTCCCGTTTCTTGAGGCTTTTCTTGATTTTGGCCATTAAATTGCCCGATACCTCTTCCTCAATGTCCAGCTCGGCATCACGGGAGAGTTTCACGGCGTAGGCCTCCACCTCGGCAAAGCCGGGGAACAGCTCAGGCAAGCCCACCCTGATCACATCGTCCAGGAGCATGACGTAGTGCTCGCCCTGCTCCACGGGCAATTTCACAAAACGGCTGCCGTGTTTCTGGGTAGGAATCTCCAGAATGGCGTATTGCTCCGGCTCCTCCTGCGCCTTTGGTTTCAGGCGCACAATAAGGTACACGGTCTGGTCTTTGAGGAACAGCGGGCTGGGGTTGGCGCTGAAGATGATGGGTGCCAAAAGCGGCTTTATGGTACGCCGGAAATAGTCCAGCGCCATGTCGCGCTGCCCGTCTGTGCACTCGGTCTCGTCAATGAGGTGGATGTGCTCGCGGCGGAGCTCCGGCAGGATCTCGGTCCGGAAAACCTGCCCGAATTCCTGCTGCTGACGTGATACCTCGGCAATGATCTCGGCCAGTTCCGGCAGAGGATCGTCTTCCAGTTTCTCGCGGGTCTTTTTCTTCAGCTTGGCCAGGCGGCGCATGGTGGCCACCCGCACCTTGAAATATTCATCAAGGTTAGAGGAGAAAATAGCCAGGAAATTCAGGCGCTCCAGCAGGGGCACCCGCGGGTCTTTGGCTTCCTGCAGCACGCGGTAGTTGAACGCAAGCCAACTCAGCTCGCGGCTTATCTGCGGAACTTCATGAACCAGGGATTTCTCCTGCGAAGGTTTAGTAGAATCTGTATTGTCTTTTGCCGCCATTCAGGTGGGGATATGCGGGGCAGAACTGGCCCGCGTTAGCGATAGTTTTTTGGAAAGTCGAAGAAAAGGAGCTTGGCGTTGTCTCTGGAGATCTGGCCCCAGTGGCTGCAGTCAAAGCTGAGGCCCACAATGCCAGCCGTAGGAATATTGGCGATGCTTTTGTCTGGGCTGAGCTGATTGGCCAGTTCGGTGAACGCGGGATTGTGCCCCACCACCATCACGTGGTTGTATTCATCGGGCAGAGACTGGACAAAGATGAGCAGGTCCTCAGAGGAGATAAGGTAGAGCTCTTCCTGTACCCCAATCTTGTCTGGCGCGAAATTCAGTTCCTTGGCCACCAGCGATGCGGTGGTGATGGCCCTTACCGCGGAACTGGAGACAACCAGGTCCAGCTTTATTTCCCGTTCCAGCAGCTCCTGTCCTATGAGGGGCGCATCTGTGCGGCCTCTTTTGTTCAGAGGACGGTCATGGTCACTCAGTTCCTCGTACTTCCAACTGGATTTGGCGTGGCGTAACAGATATAGCGTTTTCATATGGCATACATAACATGAAAGCCACAACTGTGGGGCAGCTGCGGCTTTCATGTTTACTGTTTACGCCTGAAAATAGTTGTCTTTACAAGTATGCCACGGCGCCTGTTTCTGGGTTCATTTCTGGCTTGTTTTGCCTGAAAGGGCCCCTAAACGGGTTTACCCTTCCTGAGGCGTATTATGCGGGTAACGCTCAAAATGAATCTTGGACACCTGCTCCAGCAAGACCTGGCGCAACTCATCAATATTGGCCCGGTTTGTGGCCGAGATAAAGATAGCTGGGGTGTGCTGCTTGGCCATGTAAGACGATCTCAGGTCGTTGATGTCCGGTAGGGCGTCCGGGTGCTCTTCCTTCAGTTCCTGCTCTCGCTGCTGCAGGTACAGGTCGGTTTTGTTGAAGACCAGGATCACCGGCTTGTCCGCAGAATGGATGTCTTTCAAGGTATCATTCACCACCCCGATGTGCTCCTCAAACGAGGGGTGCGACACATCCACCACGTGCAGCAGCAGGTCAGACTCCCTGATCTCATCCAGCGTGGACTTGAAGCTCTCAATGAGTTTGGTGGGCAGTTTCCTGATGAACCCAACCGTGTCTGAGAGCAGCAGCGGAATGTTCTCAATCACCATTTTGCGCACCGTGGCGTCTACCGTGGCAAACAGCTTGTTCTCGGCGAAGACATCTGCTTTGGTGAGCAGGTTCATGATGGTGGATTTGCCCACGTTGGTGTACCCTACCAAAGACACGCGCACAATGCCCGAGCGGGATTTGCGCTGCTCATAGTTCTGCTTCTCAAACTTCTCCAGCCTTTCCTTGAGCAAAGAGATCTTGTCCCGCACAATCCGTCTATCGGTCTCAATCTCCGTCTCACCAGGTCCGCGCATGGCCACGCCCCCACCTTTCTGGCGGCTTAAGTGGGTCCACATGTTGGTAAGGCGGGGCAGCAGGTAGCGGTACTGGGCCAGTTCCACCTGCGCGCGGGCGGTGGCAGTCTGGGCGCGCAGCGCGAAGATGTCCAGGATGAGCAAACTGCGGTCAATGATCTTCACCTCCAGCTCGCGCTCCAGGTTACGCACCTGCGAAGGGGAGAGATCATCGTCAAAAATGACCATGTCTACCTTGTGCTCTTTCACATAGGCGATAATCTCCTCCAGTTTGCCCTTGCCCACGTAGGTTTTGGAGTCTGGTTTGTCCAGTTTCTGCACAAAGCGTTTGAGGGATTTGGCGCCTACGGTCTCGGTGAGGAACGCGAGTTCATCCAGGTATTCTTTGGTTTTTTCATCGGTCTGCCGGTATTCAGGCACGGCCACCAGCACGGCGGTTTCCTGTTCTTTGGCAGTAATATGGAGTTGGTTTTTCATGTAGTACGGTTACTTTTTAAGCAAAGTGGAATAGAGCGCCAGCGTCTCCATCTCCTGCTCAGAGAGCTGGGAGCTGTAGCCCGGCATAAGGCCGCGCCCGTTGGCGATGACTTCCCGGCGTTCTTCCACGGTAAGGGTGCTCTGTTGCAGATTAGTGGCGCCGCTGGCTCCCTTCTGGCCATCTACTCCGTGGCAGTTGGCGCACAGGGCGGTGTAAATGGCCTTGGTGTTTTCCAGCTGCGTTCCCTCCAGTTGGGCTAAAATAGGATTGCTGGCCTTTCCCGGGTCTGGGGAGGCAGTACCTACTTTTCCGTTGGGGGAAACGGCCACGGCTTCGCCTTTATCAGGACGCATTTTCAGGCTTTTAGTTTCGGCCACACCGTAGACATACAGGAAAATGAGTACTCCTACGGAGGTCAGGAGTTTGCTGTGCCTTCTGATGCCCACAATGGAAAACGGAATGGCGGCCAGCACCAGCACCACTTTGACCAGCAGCCAGGTGGGCAGCGGCCCGTTGTATTGGATCATTAGATAGCCTCCGCTGACCAGAATGAGCGTACCGGTCACTATGTCCAGCATTTTGGTGGAGGTGCGGGTTTTGTTCAGGGTCTCGTGTTTGCCGGTGAAAAGCAGGAACGCCTTTATCAGAAACAAGATCAGGAACAGGACTACTACCAGAACATGGATGTGCAGAGAAGCGGTGCTCACAGCGGTATAAATTGGTAACTGAGGCTTGGTTTACGTGCAAAGTAAGTACAATGGCGCTGAAAACCGATTAACCCCCGGTAGATTCTGTCCGTAGGAGCGGGTTGCTGCCAAATCTGCTGCTATCTTTGTCTTTTGCTTTATTGTACCCATGCGAATTGCCATTGTTATCAACAAGTCCTGGAATATCTTCAATTTTCGCCTTAGTTTGGTCAAAGCCCTGTTGGCTGCCGGGCATGAAGTTGTAGCCATCGCCCCCGAAGACGCCTATTCCGCCAAGCTGGTGGCTGAAGGTTGCCAATTCGTTCCATTACCCATGGAAAGCAAAGGCACCAACCCGTTCAAAGACATGCTGCTGGTGCGCAAATTCCTGAAGGCCTACAAAAGCGTGAAGCCCGACGTGATTCTGCAATACACCATCAAACCCAACATCTACGGCTCTATTGCGGCGCACTTGGCGGGAATTCCCACCATCAACAACGTGTCTGGGCTGGGAACGGTGTTCATTGTGCAAAACCTGGTCTCTAAGATTGCCATGGCCCTGTACCGGTTCTCGTTCCAGTTTCCGGCCAAGGTGTTTTTCCAGAACTCAGATGACAAAGCGCTTTTCTTAGACCGCAAACTGGTGCGCGAGTCCATCACCGAGGTAATCCCCGGCTCGGGCATCGATACCAAACGCTACCTGCCGGCCCCTGAATTCAAACGGCAAAGCCCGTTTGTCTTCCTGATGGTTTCGCGGGCGCTTTATGAGAAAGGCCTGGTGGAATACGTGGAGGCGAGCAAAATCCTCAAAGCCAAATACCCCGAGCTGCGCATTCAACTGCTGGGTGCCATTGACGAGGAAGGCAACATCGGGATCAAGCGGACCTTGGTGGAACAGTGGGCCAATGAAGGCTGGCTGGAGTACCTGGGCACCTCAGACAACGTGGCCAGCGTAGTTCATAGCGCTGACTGCGTAGTGCTGCCGTCTTACCGTGAGGGCACACCGCGTACCCTGCTGGAGGCCGCCGCCATGGCCAAACCCATCGTCACCACCAACGTGCCCGGCTGCAAAGAAACCGTGATTGACGGCTACAACGGCTATCTCTGCGAGGTCCGCAACGGCACCGATCTGGCCGCCAAAATGGAGCAGGTGTATCTGTTGTCAAATCCAGAGTTGCAGACCATGGGCCACAACAGCCGCCGTCTGGCAGAGGAAAAATTCGATGAGAAGTTCGTGATTGACCGTTATTTTGCCGCCATTGAAGGAGCAACCGGGAAGATTGCCAGAAAGTAAATTTGCAGATTTGAAGATGGGCGGATTTGAAGATTAAGGTTCAGGTTTCCTATACTTCACTCTGCTCATAGATTGAGGATTTACTCCAAACCCAGACCATTTCTATAACCCAAAAGATATCTACTTTAAGACATAAACATGCAAGTAAAGAACTACCCACTAGCGGGCGTGGTGGAAATCACCCCAAGGATTTTTGCTGATGAGAGAGGGGCATTCTTGGAGACTTTCAGTGCCCGGTTATTAGCCGAAGCCGGAATCACCGAGACCTTTGTGCAGGACAATCTATCCATCTCCAAAAAAGGCGTTTTACGCGGACTGCATTTCCAGAAACCACCTTATGCCCAAGCGAAATTAGTAAGCGTAACGGTAGGAAGGGCGCTGGATGTAGCCGTGGATATCCGCAAAGATTCGCCTACCTATGGGCAGTATGTTACTTGTCTACTGGACGCTGAGAAACGCAATTCCTTTTTTATCCCGGTGGGGTTTGCCCATGGGTTTGTAGCGTTGGAAGAAGGCACTATTTTCCAGTACAAATGCAGCAACTATTACCACAAAGATTCTGAGGGTGGTCTGCTCTGGAATGACCCTGCGCTTAGCATTGAATGGGGCATTGACAACCCCTTAGTCTCTGAAAAAGACGAAATCCTTCCCACTCTGGAAGGCTTTGACTCTCCCTTCTAAAGCTTGCATATTGATACTCACAAAAGAGCTTCTGCAATTCTGCAGAGGCTCTTTTGTTTTGTACCTGTTTTTCTGAAAATGATCTAAAACAGGGAATTGAAGATTGGCTCAGTTTATAGCTGTTTCTCTTAATTGCTTTCCCCACATTTATTTTCGGCCTGATTTTAGGAAATCGCTCCAAAAACAGGCAGTAGCGCCCTGAGCGTTTCTAACATCCGCAAAATGCTTTTTCAGGCAAGTGAATAAGCATTAGCCAATCTCTGCCGGATAACCACCTCTTCATTTTGGGTCTGGTTTTCACAAAAGACCCTCTAAACATAAAACAAAGCCCAATTCTCATCCAGTACACCAGAATGGATTGAATATAGCCTTTTAACTATGGTTAGATCTAGATAATTAAATATTTCTAATTTTAAATTAGCCAAATAGGGGATTGTAGGGTTTGGTCTGTCTTCTAATTCCTGTAAGACTACAATCTAAAATGCCATTTGCCCTATGTTATCTGGTTAAAAGATAAATCATCCCCCTTCAGTACCGCAGACGCTTCTTTTTTGTATCAGCCCAGCGCTCTTAGGCAGTGGAAAAAATCCATGTCCGGAGCTGCCTGGAAAGTTATTGTCCCATTTTCTGAACCTATGAACTCCTTCAACACGCTCTCAGCTACCCTTTGCCAATGAAAAGCTACTCTACCAGATTTTCCCTTGCCTTGATTATGTTTCTGCTCACCCTACTACGGGTGCAGGCGGCAACTCCAAAATCGACTAAACCGGTCCATTTCATTCAGAACCGGGGCCAGATCCAGAAGGAGGAAAGAAACCTGCAACAGGACATTGAATATGTGGCCATGGTGCAAGGCGCGACCATTTACTTCGCCGCGGACCAGATCATCTATAATTTCCAGAAGAAGGAAAGCAGCAGCAAGCAGGGAAAGAACTCTGGCAAGGAGGCAATGAAGGAGCAGCAAGTGGTCATGAAGCTGGTCAACGGCAACCCGCGGGTAAAGATCCTGAGCCAGCAGAAGGCCGAGGAATTCTACAACTATTATCTCCCGCATTGCCCTCAGGGCATTACGGGCGTTCCGGCTTTTCAGAAACTGGTCTATCAGGAGGTGTATCCCAACATCGACTTGGTGTTCCATGCCAGCGCTAAAGGCGTGAAATACGATTTTGTGGTCCATCCGGGTGGGAAGGCCTCGGACATCCAGATGCAGTACGCGGGAGCCACAGACATCAGCATTGACAAAAAAGGGCAGCTCCAGATTGTGCATCCGTTGGGAAGCATCCAGGAAGAGGCGCCTTACACCTATCAGCAGAAAGCAAAAGAAGGAGCATCGGCGGAGGCGGTGACCTCGGCTTTTACGCTGAAGAGCAAAAACAACATTGGGTTCAAAGTAGGGGCCTATGATATGGGTAAAGACCTGGTCATAGACCCTTTTGCTACTTATTACGGTGGTTCTTTGTTTGAAGAAGCCACTGATGTGGCCACCGATGCCACGGGCAACATCTACTTCACTGGTAACACCTACAGCGAGGATTTTCCTACCCAGACCGTGAGCGGAGGCTACAACCAGACCCTGCACGGCGGTTCTTATGATGCGTTTGTGGTGAAGTTTGACAAAAACGGCGTGCGCCAATGGTCTACCTTTTTTGGGGGCGGGAGCAATGAGACGGCGCGTGGTCTGGCTGTGGATGCCAATGGCAACGTAATCGTGACGGGTTCCACCTCCAGTACCAATTTGCCCCGGTTGGCCAACGGCGGCTTTGAGCAGACCACCTTAAGTGGATTTGATGATGCCTTTATCCTGAAACTGAGCGCCAGCGGGGCCCGACTCTGGAGTACGTACTACGGCGGGGCCGAGAGCGAGGAAGGGCACGATGTGGCCACCGACGGCGCGGGCAACATCATTGTGGTAGGCTCCACCAACAGCAACAACTTTCCACTGCAGGCGCCGGCCGGCGGCTACAGCCAGCCCGCCCGGGGCGGCGATGATGATGCCTTCATCCTCAAGTTCAGCTCGGGCGGTGTGCGCCAATGGGCCACTTTTTACGGCGGCAGAAATGAAGAGATTGCCACCGGCGTAGCCACCGATCAGAACGGCAGCATCTGGGTCACCGGCCAGGCGTATGGCGCCATGCCGGTACAGAATTTGGGCGGCGCCTACAACCAACCCAGTGTTGCTTCTACCAACGAGTCAGACGCGTTTATCCTGAAGTTCTCCGGCGGCGGTGTGCGACAATGGGCTACCTATTATGGCGGTACGGGTGAAGATTACGGAAGCCGCATTGCCGTAGACGGCGCCAACAACGTGCTGGTTACCGGTACCACCGAAGGCTTTTCTTTCCCGCTCCAGAATTTGGGCGGGGCCTACAACCAGGCCCAGGCAGGCGGCGAGGAAGATGCCTTTATCCTGAAGTTCACCAACGGTGGTGCCCGTACCTGGGCCACCTTCTACGGCGGTCCGCAGGAAGACTACGGCAAAAGCATCGTGGCCGACCGCAGCAACAACATCTACGTGGTAGGCATCTCCGAAGGCATGGGTTTGCCCACCCAGACCATCGCCGGCGGTTATAACCAATTGCAAGGTTCCTCAGAAGACTACACCGATGGTTTCCTGCTCAAATTCAACTCCGCCGGAACCCGGCAATGGGCTACGTACTACGGTTCCATGGAAGACGATGTGTTGAATGGCGTGGCCACCGATGCTGACGGCAATGTGGTAGCGGTGGGATCATCGCACAGTACTGACCTGCCCGTGGTTACGAACCAGGGCGGCTACAGCCAGGGCAATAGCGGCGGTGGCGAAAAGGTGATCGTGCTTCAACTGACGGGTAACGGGAAATTGTCTACCGGCCAGACCGCTCAGACCATTGAATTCGCCGCCCTTGAAGACCGGGATGGCGAGGGAAGTATCACCCTCAAAGCCAAAGCCAGCTCGGGGTTACCGGTAACCTATACCGCCGCTGGCCCAGCCCAGGTGCTGAGCGGGAATATCCTCTGGATTGAAGGTTTTGGCAAAGTGACCGTGACGGCACAGCAAAGCGGTAACAGCGTGTACGCACCAGCACCCTCGGTGGAAAGAAGCTTCTGTGCCAAAATAGTACTGCCGGATTACCTCAACGAGGAAGATGGGAATTACTGCGTGGGCCAAGGGAAATACTCCGTCTACGAGGTGGAGGGCGCCACTTACCAATGGTCGGTTTCGGCGGGAGGTACCATTGTCTCGGCGGTGGGGCCCGAGGTTACCGTGAACTGGGCCAATGCCGGCAAACACATGCTTACACTTAAAATCACCAGTAACTGCGAACCGGCCGGTAAAACTACTTCCTTTGAGGTAGACGTGGTTACCAGTCCCAAGCCGGGAGCCATCACCAACATGGTGCCCGCGCAGAATGCCGGAGGGTTGTCTTTGCCGCTGACTTTCTCCTGGGGCGCCTCGGCGAATGCCACTTCTTATGATTTCTATCTGTGGCCGGCCAATTCACCGGTTCCGCCTACCAGACCTTACGAGGATGACCTCACCGCCACTTCATTCACAGTGTCTTCCGGCTTGGTGAACGGGGTGACTTACAAGTGGAAAGTAGTAGCCAGGACCAGCTGCCAGACCACCGAAAGTGCCGAGCAGACCTTCGCGCTGGGTTGTACCACGCCCGCACAGCCCCTTGCTATTACCGGTAAGACCCCGGTTTGCGTGAGCCCAGATGCCGAGTTTTACTCTGTGCCTTCCGTAGCGGGGGTAACCTACACCTGGACTTTGTCCGGGGGAGGCACCATGACATCGTTTAGTAACATCGCCATGATCACCTGGGCTACTCCGGGTACCTACACCTTGACCGTAACTCCTTCCCTGGCTTGTGGTACCACCGGTCCGGCGCGTTCGGTGCAGATCACGGTCACCCAGATGCAGGCGCCGGCCGCGGTAAGCAATATGCAACCCGCCAACGGCATCGGGGATCTGTCCTTGCCTTTGAATCTTTCCTGGGCGGCGGCGGCGAATGCCACCGCTTATGATGTGTATGTCTGGCGCGATGGTACCTCCCGGCCTTTCACACCTAATGGTCAAAACCTGACAACGCTGTCGCATACCCTCACCAGCGGACTCAGCAACGGAATCACCTACAAATGGCAGGTAGTGGCTAAAAACGCTTGCCAGGAGACCGATGGACCCGTTCAGACCTTTATCATTAATTGCGTAACACCGGCCCAGCCTAGCATCATCAGCGGGAAGACTACGGTCTGCCTGGAGCAGCAGGACTACCGCGTAGCCAATGTCAATGGGGTGAACTACACCTGGTCGGCCGGGGATGGCGGTATTGTGTCTGGTACGGGCAATTCAGTGGAAGTCACCTGGACCAAAGCGGGCACGCATACCCTTACCGTTACACCATCGGTGGGTTGTGGGCAAGCGGGTCCCGCCCGTACCCTTCAGGTAACGGTGCAGAATATATCTGCCCCAGGCATGGTCAGCAATATGCTGCCCGAGAACGGTAAAACTAACGTATTGATTCCTCTGGACCTGAGCTGGAGTGCGGCGGCCAATGCTACTTCCTATGACCTGTACATCTGGCCAGACAACGGCACCAGCAGACCTTCCTTCCCCTTTGAGGACAACCTGACCAATTTGGGTTTCAGGGTAACCAGCGGGCTGGAGTATGGCGTGACGTACAAGTGGCAGGTGGTGTCTAAAAACAGCTGTAACGAGAAAGACGGGCCAGTGCAGACGTTCAAAGCCAACTGTCTTCCTCCGGATCAGCCCAAAGCCATTGAAGGGCTGACCAGCGTTTGCCCCGGCATTTGGAAATATGAGGCTAAAAACTCCAATGCCGCCAGCTACACCTGGCAACTCTCCGGGGGCGGCACCAAAACCGAAACCGGCGCCATACTGACGGTGAACTGGACCACCCTGGGTACGCACACTATCACTGTGACGCCGGTATCCGCCTGCGGGGCGCAAGGCCAGTCCCAGACCCTTACCGTAGTGGTAGGCAACCCGGTAGCCCCGGGGGCGGTCACCAACATGAAGCCCGCCAACGGAGCCCAGAATGTCCTTGTTTCCACTCCGCTTACCTGGGATGCCGTTGCCAATGCCACTTCCTATGATGTGTACATCTGGCCAGAAACTGCATCGGCTCGGCCTCAGTTCCCCGCCGCTTCCAATTTGGTGGGACCAGCCTACACGCTTAACCAGAAGCTGGCTTCTGATGTGGTGTACAAGTGGCAGGTGGTGGCCAAGAACAACTGCCGCCAGACCGATGGGCCGGTGCAGACTTTCCGCACGTTCCCGCTCCCAGACCTCACCATCGTAAGCAAAACCATCCAGGCCACCGCCACCAGTGGTGCTACCATTCCGGTTACCTGGGAAGTGAAGAACATCGGCAAGACAGGTACAGGCAACACCCAGTGGGTGGACCGGGTGTACCTGTCCACCGACCTTGACCTGCGCCGTGATGAAGACCAGTTGCTGGGTACTTTCCCGCAGGTGACCTATTTGCAGCCAGAGCAGTCCTACAAGCAGGTGCAGGAGGTGACGCTGCCAGCCACCCCGGGTACCTATTACCTGTTTGTCATCACGGATAACGAGCACGCCAACTGCGCCGGAGCCCTCACCGGGGACCAATGTTCGCTAGGCAGATTGACGGGCAAGGAAACCCTGCACGAAGGCAATGAGCAGAACAACTTTGTCCACCAGACCCTCAACATCCAGGTAGGCCCTACGGCCGATCTAAAGGTACTCTCGGTGGGTACACCAACGGATGTCTTCAATGGCAGTAGCATCAACGTTACTTACTCGGTGCAGAATATTGGCGAGGCGAGTGCCCTGGGCAAGAAAACTTACGCAAGCGGCGTGATACCCCAGACGCAGGTAGTGGGCGGACGCGGTGCCAAGTTGGGACCGACTGCGAGCTGCTATGACCATTACTGGGTAGACGGAATTTACCTGTCTTCAGACAACCAGTTCTCGCCCGCGGATGATATCTACCTGGGCTATTCTTTCGTGAGCCTGAAAAGCACGACCCAGAAAGATGTCTGCGGCAACTTTACCGGCGTTCCGCTGCCCAGAAACGAGACCTACAACCTGGTAGCCCCCGTAACGCTGCCCATCAATAAAGTAGGGAAGTTCTACGTGTTTGTGGTGGCCGCTGACAAAGACGGAGTAGACGAAGGTTCCCGCCTCAGCAACAACGTGAAGGCTAGCGGTGAGATCACCATCAAACTGACGCCGCCGCCTAACCTGGCCGTTATCGCCGTAAGCGGACCGAACACCGCGTTAGCTGGCACCGAAGCCTCTTTCTCCTGGACCGTGAAAAACAGCGGGGCCTCCGCGCCAAGAGCTACTGAAAACGTGTGGCACGACCACCTGTACATCTCCAAAGAAGCCACTTTCAACAAAGAGACCAGCATCAGCCTGGGCAAGTTCTACCAGACCCAGGGAACGGACTTTGTAGGCGCCAAAGGAGCCTACACCGAGACCAAGAGCATCCGGATACCGGAGGGCATTGCCGGAAACTACTACGCCTACCTGGTCACCGATGAAGACGATAAGGTTTTTGAGCACACTTTTACAACTGACAACCTAAAACGCAGCGACAAGCAGATCACGATCTCCGCCGGTAACTACGCTGAGCTGGAGGTACTCAATGTGGAGATGCCTACCGAGGTCATTGCCGGAAGAGAGTTTAAAATCAAATATCAGGTCAAAAACAGCGGCACCGGAAAACCGGGCGCTGAGTACCAGGATGCGGTTTCCTATTCCACCACCGCTACCTGGGACCCTACCCGGGAGATAGGAACCCAAAGGTTCACCGGTCAGCCGGAGCCCTCCCAGACCCAGAACCGCGAGATGACGGTAAGGGCTCCTAATTTGGAAGGTGACGCGTACTTCTTTGTGCAGACCGACCCCCGTAACAGGATCTACGAGAACAACGAGACCAATAACCTCAAAGGGTTCGGGACGAAGGTGCGGATCAGATTGGCTCCCCTGGAGCCAGACCTGGAGGTATCTGGGCTCACCGCCCCAACCGTGGCGCAGGCCGGAACATCCATCAAACTGGATTGGAAGGTTTTCAACGAAGGCAACGGCAGTCCCATCGTGTCCACCTGGGCAGACGGAATGTATCTCTCCAAAGACCGGGAACTGGACCCCACAGACATCGTGCTTTTCTCCAGGAACTTCCGCGTGAGTGGGCTGGAACCGGGCGCCACTTACAACGCGACCTATACTACAGAAATCCCCAGAGGATTGGCCGGTGCCTATTACCTGATCCATCTGGTTGACCCAGATAAACTGATCTCCAATGAGGTAAACAGAACCAATAACCTGCAGGTAAAGGAAATCACCCTATCTTCTTCCCCCGCTGCTGACCTGGTGGTGACCAAGATTGAGGCGTCTAATGTGGCTTTTGCCGGACAGTACCTGAAGGTGAAATTCACCATCACAAACCAAGGGCAGGGAACGGCTGTGAGTAAAATCAGTGACCGCTCTTACTGGCATGATGCCATCTGGCTGGGCCTTGATCCGGCGCTGGCTTCCACCGCTACGAGCCAGACGCTGGGCAGTAAGGTTAGAACCGTTACCCTGGCCAAAGGAACCAGCTATACCGACAGCGTGGAAGTGGATGTGCCCAAGTACCTCAATGGCGATTATTACCTCTTCGTGCGCACCGACAACCAGGACATGGTCTTTGAGCACGACAAAGAAGATAACAACCTGTCCATCGCCCTGCCGCTGAAGATCACGACGGCGCCTCCGGCCGATCTCATCGTGGAGAAAGTGAACCTGACCCCAAGCGTGTACCTGGGCGAGAACCTGCAGGCCGCGTACACGGTGAAAAACGTGGGCACGGTACCGGCGGTGGGCAACCTACGCAACAGCGCCTTCCTGTCAACAGATGCTACCCTGAACGCGGCCTCGGATGTGCTGCTGAATTACGGCGAGACCCGCATCAACCTGGAGCCGGGCCAAACGGTTTCCGGCACTTTGATGGCCCCGGTACCGGGCATGCTCCCCAACAGCTACCAGGGAATCCTGCTGGCGAACTCCAGCAACGCGGTGCATGAGAGCAACCTCAACAACAACCAGAAAGTAGGAGACACGCCGGTCAACGTAAAGATCAAGTCTCTCTTCCTGAACGTGCCGGAGATTGCGCCGCTCAAACTCAATGACCAGCTGTTCTACCAGGTGGCCGTCACCGCCGACCAGGACCTGCTCCTGACTTTGACTAGTGATCAGAACTACGGCCTCAACGAGGTGTATGTGGCCTACAACCGCATCCCTACCGCCGCCAACTTTGACTTCAAGTACACCGATGTCAACCGGCCTAACCAGAAAGTGCTCATTCCGCAGACCAAAGCCGGTAATTACTACGTGCTGGTAAGGGCATCGTCAGGATTCGGGGGTAGCCAGAACGTGACCTTGCTGGCCAAAGCACTGCCGTTTTCCATCATGAGCATCACGCCAAACCGCATGGGCCAGGGCGTGGTGAGCAGCACCTTGCTGGGCGCCGGGTTCCGCCAGGGCATCAGCATCACCTTGAAAGGAAGCAACGGTACTACCTCTGTTACCGCCGAGGTGGTGAAGATGGTCAACAGCATGGAACTGAAACTCCGCTGGGACCTGACCAACACGCCCAAAGGTATCTACGACCTGGTCGCCACCAACCCCAACAACCAGCAGCAGATTCTGGCGAAAGGAGTGACCGTGGAAGCCGCGAGTAAATACGCCGTAGACTATGTGCCGCAGGCGCCCAACGTGCTGCGCCGGGGTAAAGGCGGTTTGTACACCTTCTCCTTCCGGAATACTTCCAACGTGGATATCCCGGTACTACACGGTACGCTTACCGTGCTGGGCGATGCGGATGTGACGGTGGAGAAAATAGAAGGCAAGTTCCTGACCGGTTCTGACTGGCCCATCGCGCCTGGCATCCCCAACACCGATTACACCGTGGTAGGTGGCGCCAAGGAGGTTCCGTTTATCTCCCGCAACGTGGCCCCGGGTGAGCAGATGACCATCGCCCTCAACGTAGGCCTCAAGGATTTCAAACTGAACAGATTCCCGCTCACGGTGAAACTGCTGGCCTATTCCAGGAGCACGCTCATGACCAACCTGAGTGAGCAGATAGAGATTTCCCGTCGGGCAATTCTCGCTGATCCGGCCCTGTTGAAGGCAGACCAGGTGGAAGGATTACTTACTCTGGCTGGAAACCAGCGTAAATTCGGGCAAGCCGTCATGGCTACCCTCATCTCCAACGGCCTGCTCTCTTCTGCAGACACCACGGGTTTTGATTACACCTGCCCGGTCTGCGGGCCAGTACCTTCCAATCCGCAGCCGCCGCAGTCAGAGGACCAGAACCCAGAGATGATGGCGTTTGACTATGATCCGGGGGCCAGCCCAGGTTCCACCATCATGCCGACGGCTACGTTTGCGCCGGGGCAGGACTACCTGTGGGAAATCAACAAGTACAATGGCAATGCCGGGGCAGACCCGGGCTGGGACCTGGTGAAAATCAACGGCCGATTGAACATCACCGCTACGGCGCAGAACCCCTTCGTGATCAGGGTTTCCTCGCTGGACTATGACAACTACCCAAGCTACCTGGCAGGCTGGCACCCAGCCGTGGACAAATGCTGGCCAATCGCCGTGGCCGAGGGTGGTATCACCGGTTTCTCTGCAGACAAATTTGCCATTGACACTTCCCGTTTCGTGGCTTATAACTACACCTACAAAGGCAAGTTTTCGGTGAAAGTAACAGGCAATACACTTTACCTGTGTTTTACCGCATATGTGCCCAAAACGGGAGAGCCTGGTGTGCCCGGCGCCCCGGGTGGTTACGGTGAACCCGGTAGCCCCGGCGGACAAGGCGGACCTGGCTCAGGAACCATCAGCCCGGGTGCTGGTGGACCAGGTGGAGCCGGCGGTCCTGGCGGCGGAGCCGGTGGCGCAGGTGGTAAAGGTGGTGTTGGCGGCCCAACAGGTCCGGGCGGTCCCGGAGGCCCAGGTGGTCCTGGTGGATCGGGTGGAGGCTCAGGTGGCGAAGGCGGTGAAGGTGGTCCGGGTCCGCAAGGCCCAGGTCCCGAGGGTCCAACCGGTCCTACTGGTCCGGTAGGTCCTGAGCAGCCAGGTACTCCTCCGGGCACCCCGCCGGGAACGCCTCCGCACAGAAAACCTACGTCCAGACCAAAAGGTCCGGGTTCTTACCGGTACAGCAAGTCTTATATCCCAGACTGGCCGCAACAGCCGCAGAACCCAGATGACAACCAACCGCCTACCACGCCTAAAAAGTGTGATGAGACCATCTTCTCTGAGGATGACTGTAAAAAAGGACTGGACTTCCTGAACCAGATGGTGAAAGTACGCACCGGCGCCAGCGATCCGTATTCGGCGGTGATAGGCTCAGTGTCCACGGCTACCTCAGAATGCTACACCAGTGCTATTATTGGGGGCGTGGGTGATGCGGTGAACACCACCATTGGAATTGTGAAGGGCGGTCCTACGCCGTTGGTCATCACCAGCGCGGTGCTCAATGCTGGTAAGTTCGGGTTGTCTCTCTACAGCTGCTCTTTGCCAGAAGGAGACCGGAAACGCGATGTCCAGTTTGTGATTGACCTCATTGGTTGCTTTAACTCTTCCAGTGCGCTGGAGTTAGGAATTAACGTGGCCAGCTGTTTCGGGAAACTGTTCTTCTGCACCGACATTGTGGCCTCCTGTGACCCGAACGAGATCATCGGGCCAGTAGGCTTCGGGCCGAACCGGATGGTGTCCTCTACCGTGCCGATGGGCTACAAGGTGACCTATGAGAATGACTCCACCAGGGCCTCGGCCCCAGCCCAGCGCGTGCGGGTTACCGTGCCGCTGGACAAAGACCTGGATCCGCTGAGCTTCCGGTTAGGTTCCTTCGGGTTCGGGCCGTTCAACTTCAACGTGCCTGCCGATCTGGCCAGCTACCAGACCACCCTGGCAATCGCAGATTCTGTGGGCTACAACGTGGAAGTAACCGCCGGGGTAGACGTGGTGGAGAACGAGGCGTTCTGGATTCTGCAGACCGTTGACCCAAGCACAGGCTTACCACCCGCCGATCCGTTGAAAGGCTTCCTGCCTAAAAACAACGCAAGCGGCGCCGGCGAAGGCTACGTGACCTACACCGTGCTACCGAAGAACACAACGGTTACCGGAGATACCATCCACGCCCGAGGCTCCATTGTCTTCGATACAAATGACCCGATTATCACAAACCGGGCTCAAAACATCCTGGACGCGAAAGCGCCTGAATCCAAGGTAGCGGCGTTGCCGGCCCTGGTGGAAGCGACTACGCCGGTAGCCATCACTATCCAGGACGAGGCGAAGGGCAGTGGGGTGCAGTCTTATGACCTGTATGTGTCTGAGAACGGAGGGGCGTTCACCATCCTGAAAGCCAAGCTGAGCGCCGGCGCGGCCTACACCTTCAAGGGAGAGCCAGGCAGAACCTACTGCTTCTTCTCCATAGGCAGGGACAACGTAGGTAATCTGGAGCCGATGAAGCTGAACGGTGAGGCTTGCTTGCTGGTGAAAGGCACCGATAACACCAAGAAAGTGGCTGTATTGCAGCCTAACGGTGGCGAGCAGTACTGCCCAGGTACCCCGATCAAGATTGCGTGGGGAAGCCAGGGCGTGCAGAACGTGAACGTTTCTTACTCAGCCAACGGAGGCCAGACGTTCCAGAGCATCGCCACAAACCAGGCGGCAACCGGTTCGCTCAACTGGGCGGTTCCGGCTACCCTGGCGGCCTCAGATAACTTCGTGATCAAGGTGGAAGACGCTAACTCTACCAGTGTGAGAGACGTAAGCGACAAAGCCTTCAGTGTAGGCATTACCGCACCAGTGAACGCAGGTGCCGACCAGACCATCTGCCAGAATCAGGCTGCCTTTGCTCTTTCCGGCGCTAGTCCGGCAGGCGGAACCTGGAGTGGAACCGGCGTAAGTGCCAACGGAACCTTCAACCCGGCCACGGCAGGCGTAGGAACGCACACCTTGACGTACACCGTGCCGGTGAACGGCTGTACCACCAGCGTCACGAAGAAAGTGACCGTGACCACGGCCTCGGCGGTAACCCTGGCTAACCTGGCTCCGGTAACCGAGACCACCGCGCCATTTGCCTTGACTGGCGGCTCGCCGGCCGGAGGTACCTACGCCGGAATGGGCGTGGTGAACGGAACTTTTAACCCTGCATTGGTAGGCACCGGAACCTTCACCATCACCTACACGGTAGACGGAAACTGCGGCGCCTCGGTGTCCAAAGTCATCGCGGTGAATCCGGTGATCCTGGCGCCTGGTACGTTGGCAGCCCAAGCGGTGTCCGGGTCTCAGATCAACCTGAACTGGACCGACAATACTACCTCTGAAACCGGGGTAGTAGTGGAAAGAGCGCTCTCCGCGACTGGTCCGTTTACCGTAGTAGCCACGCTGCCCGAGAACACCACCGTCTACGCAGACAAGGGGCTCGCCTCCAAGACCACGTACTACTACCGCGTGAAGGCCATCAACGCCACCAACGCACAGTCTGACTACACCGCCGTGGCCAGTGCCACCACCAAGAATGACATCACGGACTCACCGTACGGCCTCAACAACACCTACGTGAAGCTGTTCCCGAACCCAACTCGTGACAAGGCCCATGTGGAATACCTGTCAGAGAAAGGCTCGCAGAAAGTGATCATCATCCTCTACAATGCCCTGGGCACGCCTATTCTGGAAAGAGAAGTGAAAGTACAAGGCGGATTGTTCAAGACCGAGTTAGATCTGAGCAACCTGACCACCGGTGCCTACTTTATGCGCCTGATTGACAAGGATCAGATCTTCTACAACAAGGTGATCAGGCAATAAGTAGCGTTGCTTTTAACAGAAAGGGAGACCATTTTCATGGTCTCCCTTTTGTTTATTATGACTTAGGGAATAGCGTTTGTTTTTGAGGCTATTTTTTAAAAATAGGCCCGAAACGGAAATCGTCTTTGACGGTTTTTGGCCTAATTTTATGAGAACAGGCTTGAAACGAAGAACCCACCCCTACCCCTTCCAGGAGGGGAATCTCGCAATTCGTCAGTGCGCTATATAAGTTGCAGGTTTAGTTAGTGAGAACACCAACAATGGGCAAAGACACGCTTCCCTTTCAAAGGAGAAGAAATTGTTTACCCACACCGAACACGCATTCCTGAGAATTCCCCTCCTGGGAGGGGTAGGTTCACGTTTGCATGCGTATTATCGCCAACTCAAAAAGACCTCAAGACCTCGCAGCGTCCGCAGGTCATGCGAGCGTCTGGGCCAATCGCGACGTTTACAGCAAATCCACCACCGTTTCCAGACCAATGCCGCGGGAGCCTTTGATTAGGACGTGGCTGTTGCGAATAGGATGATCCGTGAGCCATTGCACCAAGGCGCTTTTCTCGGCGAAGTAGCGGAAATCGGGGTTCACCTCGGCGGCGTAGCGCATTTCCTTTCCGCAGAGAAACACCTGCGCGAAGTGCTGTTGGTTCAGTTGCTCGCCCAAAGCGCGGTGCTCGGTTTCGCTTTCCTGGCCCAATTCCAGCATATCGCCCAGAATCACCACCTTGGGCTCACCGGCCATCTGCCCGAAGTTGGAGACTGACAAAGCCATTGAGCTGGGGTTGGCGTTGTAGGCATCCAGCAGTATGGTGTTGGTGTCTTTCTGTACAATCTGCGAGCGGTTGTTCGTGGGCACGTAGCCGGCAATGGCGGCATTGATCTGCTCGTGCGGCACCCCGAAGAACTGCCCGATGCAAGCCGCGGCCATCATGTTCTCAAAGTTGTAGGAACCCATCAAATGCGTGTGCACTTCCTCGCCGTTGGCGGCGCGGTAAATAACCTGCGGGGCGGCCTGCAGCAGCTCGGCAGAATAATCGTCTTGCGGTTGATAATAAGTGACTTTGCGCGCGATTCTGCGTACCATGCGCATGAGGTGTTCGTTAGAAGTATTCACGAAGACGGTGCCCTCGGCTTTGTCCAGGTGCAGGTACAGTTCGCTCTTGGTGCGGGCCACGCCTTCCAGGCTCCCAAAGCCCTCTAAATGCGCTTTCCCGATGTTGGTAATAAGGCCGTGGGTGGGCAAGGCGTAAGAGCAAAGCTCCGCGATATCGCCAGGGTGGTTGGCGCCCATCTCAATGATGGCCAGCTCGTGCTCGGGCTGGATGCTGAGAAGCGTGAGCGGCACGCCTATGTGATTGTTGAGGTTACCTTTGGTGCAAAGCACGTTGAATTTCTGGCTGAGCACCGCATTGATAAGTTCTTTGGTGGTGGTTTTGCCGTTGCTGCCCGTGATTCCGATGAAGGGAATGCTCAGTTGTAGGCGATGGTGTAGCGCCAGTTCCTGCAGTGCCTTGAGCGAATCCTCTACCTGGATGATGTTGGGGCCGGTGATGCTGGGGTCTTGCACCACGGCGTAGCGGGCGCCTTTATCCAGCGCCATCTGGGCAAACTGGCTGCCCTTGAAATTGGGGCCATCCAATGCAAAAAAAAGCGTGTTATCTTGTTCTGCCCGCGAATCGGTGCTTACCTTCCGGCATTCCAGGTATTTCTGATACAGGTGCTCCACTAGCTCCGCCATAGAAAAGAGTTATTTTGTACGTCTAGGATACGAATAAATGAACAAAGCATTAAAGGTACTAGCCTTTTCCTTAAGTTGGGTAATGGGCTGGACGCAAACTGCCGATGCGCAGAACCCCACCCGGCTGCAGGAAGTAACCGGACCCACGGTGCAGAACGCCACTGGCCAACCTCTGCGCTTGCCCTGGGCCGGAGGGTTCAACAGCCCGCAGTTCTCCGCCATCGACCTGAACCAGGACGGGCAGCAGGATCTGTTTATCTTCGACCGGAGCTCGCAGCGCGTGGCCACTTTTCTGGCGGTGCAGGACAACGGCACCTGGGCATACCGGCACGCTCCGGAGTATGAGAACTCCTTCCCCAAAGAACTGCGGTTTTTTGCCCTGCTTCGCGATTTCAACTGCGATGGCGCCCCAGACCTGTTCACGGCCTCTAACCAAGGACTGGTGGTGTACACCAACGTTTCTTCTACGGGCACTGGTATCCGGTTCAACCTTACGCACCCTACCGTATTTTTCAACACCGATGCCAACCTGCTGGTGGGCTCTGAAGACATGCCTGCTATTGTAGACATGGACAATGACGGCGACCTGGACATTCTTACCTGGGAGTGGTCGGGCGGCACCAAGCTGGAGTATTACCGCAACGAGCGGGTAGAGCAGGGGCTTAACTGCAACACGCTCACCTTTACCCGCACCTCATCGTACTGGGGGCAGGTGACCCGTTGCGTGGGAACCTGCAACAACTACCGGTTCAATGAAAGCTGCCCGTCCACCCACCACATCGGCGGCTCCAGCGTGCTGCCCCTGGATCTGGATGCCAACGGCGTACTGGACTTACTCTCAGGTCATGACGATTGCCCTGATCTTGCCAGCCTCTACAACACCGGCACCAATTCCCAACCCAAGATTACCCGTGCCGAGTACAACCTGCCGCCCAATATTTCCGGGCAGCAGTTCAGCGTTTTTCCAGCCGCCTATTACCTGGATGTCACCTTTGACAACGTGCCTGATCTGGTAGTGGCTCCCAACATGACCTCTAATTCGCACCAGAACGTGAACCTGAAGAACTCGGTATGGGTGTACCCCAATACCGGTACGGCTGCGCAGCCCGCCTTCGCCAGTTTGAAACAACCTTTCCTGCAGGACCAGATGGTGGACGTAGGCGAAGGCGCCGCTCCGGCCCTGGGCAACCTCATCAGAAACGAAGCTTTGGATCTGTTGGTGGGCAATACTGCCGTGCTGGAGAATGGCCGATACGCCGCCTCTCTCACCTTACTCCAAAACAAAGGCACTTCTACCGATGCGCTATTTGAAAGCCTCAACTCAGATTACCTGGGCTTCTCCTCCTTAGGTTTGCAACTGTTGAAACCCCAACTGCTGGACATCAACGGTGACGGAAAAACAGACCTGGCCTGGAGCGCTTTCAAGTCTTCTACCAATACCGTGGAGTTTAAGTATGTCCTGAACGAAGCCTCGGCCGGACAGCCCGCCGCTTTTACCCTGGCCAATGCTGTAGCCATCCCAGGCATTCTGCTGTTCAAAGGCGACACGCCTTACCTGTATGATGTAGACACCGATGGAAAGTTAGACGTGCTCATTGGGCGTACCTCCGGCAATCTCACGTATTACCGAAACATTGGCGCCAACACCAGCCCCACCTATACACTCATCTCCGAAGCATTTGGCGGTCTGGCCGCCGATGTAGAACGCAAAAGGCTCCAGGTCACCGTAGCCGACGTGAACCAGGACCAGAAACCTGATCTGCTCGCCACCGATGATAGCGGCAAACTCCGGGTGTTCCCCGCCTTTCAGGACCATCTTTCCGGCACGTTTCCGGTAGAAGAGAACCTGCTGTGGCAACCTTTCACGCAGCAGTACGGGGAAGCAAACTTCGGCACGGGCATGGTCCTGGCCACCGGTAACCTGAACACCGATGCCTTGCCTGAAATCATCATCGGAACGCACGCCGGAGGCCTCCGCTTCGTGAAAGCCATCTCTGAGCCTTTGGGTATCCAGAACCCAACGGCGGAACACTCCTTTGGCAAGGTTTTCCCAAATCCGGCCGATAAACTGGTGCAGATCATCACGGAGAAAAACGCTATCTACCAACTGCACAACGTAGCGGGCGCTCTGATCAAAAAAGGAAAAACAACAGCCGGAAAACCCCAGGAAATCTCCACCGCAGCCTTGCCCGCCGGCCTCTACCTCCTGCGCCTCCAAGCCGCTGATGGCCGAGTGGTGACGCATAAGCTGGTGGTGAAGCACTAGAAATAGGAACCCATAAAGAGGAACCCGTTTCAAAGCTGATTTCAAGAAAACAGCCTTAAAACGGGTTCCTCTTTTTTAATGATTACTGGTGATTCTGCTGCCTCCACAATGTCTCCATCTGGTTCAAGTCTGTGACTTGGACCTACTATGGTCTGAAGTTTGCAACTTCAGTGAGGCGTGAGTCTCAAAAACAAAATTTGGGAGGGAATCTAAACAGCGCTTAAGTTGCGTCTGTTTAGTTCGCAACCAAGATCCTTTCAGGATGACAAAGTGGGAGTGAGATGCCGTAAGGAAATGAACGGAATAATGGAAGCCCAAGCGTTTAGCTTCCGTTTGTGCAGTTCGCGCACAAGATCCTTTCAGGATGGCAAGGTGGAAGTGAGGAGGACAAAAGGAGGAGCATTCTCCTATTCAGTCCATCACACATTCACTCAATCATTCAACCTCTCAATCACTCATCCACTTAACCTCTCAATCACTCAACCTCTCATTCATTCAATCCCTCACACCTCAATCGTGAACGCATCGGCGTCAATGTCCCAGGGAAGTTTGCGGCGGGTTTCCTCTAGGTGCTCCCGCGAGAGGGTGATGGTAGAAACGGCTTCTTCGTATTCATGGTGCACCAGTTCCTCGCCCAACAGGTTGTAGGCCGCGGAGTCGCCGGAGTAGGCGTGGCCTTTGGCATCGGTGCCCACGCGGTTCACGCCTATGCAGTATGCTAGGTTCTCAATAGCGCGGGCCCGCAGGAGCGTACGCCAGGCCAGACGGCGGCGGTCTGGCCAACTGGCAATGTAGATGAGCACATCGTAGGAGATAGGCGTGTTACGGGACCACACCGGGAACCGAAGGTCATAGCACACGAGCGGGCAGATTTTCCAGCCGTTCAGGTCCACCACCAGTTTCTGGGTACCGGGCGTGTAGGCCTCGCACTCACCGGCCATCCGGAAGAGGTGGCGCTTGTCATAGTGCTCCAAGGTACCATCGGGGCGCATCCAGATGATGCGGTTGTAATAATTTCCGTTCTCGGTGATGATGAGGCTGCCCATGACCACGGCGTTGCGCTCCTGCGCCATCTGCCGCATCCAGGCCACCGATTCGCCGTCCATTTCCTCAGCCAGCGCCGGGGCGTCCATGCTGAAACTGGTGGTGAACATCTCGGGCAGAATAATCAGATCAGTTTCAGGGAGCTGTTGTATTTTCTCCTGGAAATTGGTGCGGTTGGCGGCGGCATCGTGCCAGGCCAGATCTAATTGAAGAAGGGAAACGCGCAGGTCAGACATCGGGGTAAAGAAGAATTAGGAATCTGGAATTAGGAATTGGAGAGATAAACCCTGATTTTGATCCTTCAGGAGAACCTATCTGCTCCATCCCCCGATAAAAGTACTCACTTCTGTTTACATCAAAAATCCCGTATGGAGATTCAAAAGAAAAAGATTGCCATAGACATGGACGAGGTCATGGCCGACCCCATTGCCAAGTTCATTCAGTTATACAACAAAGACTGCGCCCTGGAACTCACGCCGGAGGCCCTGCATGGCAAAGACGTGCACGAGGTGGTGCCACCTGAGCATTCCCACAAAGTCTGGGAGTACATCAACGCCGAAGGTTTCTTCCGGGACCTGGAGGTAATTCCAGACAGCCAGGAGGTCATCAAGGCCCTAATGGAAAGATACGATGTTTTCATTGTGAGCGCGGGCATGGAGTTCAGGAACTCGCTCATTGATAAGTTTGACTGGCTGCAGGATCATTTCCCGTTCATCAGCTGGCGCAACTACGTGCTCTGCGGTGACAAAAGCATCATAGGCGCAGATATCATGATTGATGACCGTCATCGCAATCTCCGCACCTTCACCGGCGACCGCAAACTGCTCTTCACCTCGCCGCACAATGTGAACATCCATGAGTTTGAGCGGGTGAGTACGTGGAGGGAAGTAGCGGAGAAGTTGTTGTAAGTATTTCCTTTTCGGGGATGGTTTTTGGAAAAGAAGTTGAAACCAGAATAGCTGTTTCTAAGTTCAATGTCCCCCTTTGAAGGGGGTAGGGGGATGATAACGTCCGCTGATTATTCTTTCTAATCATTCTGGTTCAAGTTTTCAACTTGGACCTACCATGGGCTGCAGTTTGCAACTGCAGTGAGGCGCCAGCCTCAAAGGCACATTATAGGACTTAACTTTCTAATCCCTTCCTTGCCAAGCCTCAGAACTGCAGCCGCGGTCTGCGGGCGTTTGTCACTTTTCTCCTTGATGAGAAAAGTAACCAAAAGAATCAAGAAGAAAAGAAACTCGCTGATGCTCGGACAGTCTTTTCTTCATTATGGTGACACCCCGCTGCCGCTATTTATTGCATAGTGAACTTATGGCACTGCCATTGGATAAGCCACTGCCTGCGCTCGGCGGAGGTTGGGTTACGCACGCGCCCAACCTCCGCCTCCCTGCATGTGCCTGCCTTTGCTCTAGAGCCGCTGCAATGCCTGCATCGTCCTGCGGACGGAGGTGATTTGAGGCTGTTTTTGCGAAAGCATTGTTAAATTACCGCAGCTCAGGTTGTTGGTGTTATCACCAACAACCTGAGCTGCGGTGAAAAGCGCAAGGGCAACCCCAAGGTATTTATCCTACAACTCAGGACTCAAGACTCAGAACTCAGAACTACAACTGGCACAGCCTTTCCGCCGCAGCCCGCAATGTCTCCTCTTTCTTCGCGAAGCAGAACCGGATTACCTGGTGGTCTAAGCCGTCGTGGTTGAACACTGAAACGGGAATTACGGCTACGCCGGCTTCTTTGGTGAGCCATTGGGAGAATTCCACGTCTGGCAGGTCTGAGATTTGGGAGTAGCGGGCCAGTTGGAAATAGGTGCCGGCGCTAGGCAACAGTTCAAACTTGGAGGGCTGCAACTGCGAGGCGAACAGGTCCCGTTTCTGCTGGTAGAACAGGGGTAGGGTAAGGTAGTGCTCCTGGTTGTCAAGGTACGCGGCGATGGCGTGTTGCAACGGGGTGGCCGTGCTGAAGGTGAGGTACTGGTGTACTTTTCTGAATTCACGGGTGAGCAGCTCGGGCGCGATGCAGTAGCCTACTTTCCAGCCGGTGGTGTGGTAGGTTTTCCCGAAGGATGAAACCACGAAGGCGCGTTCAGCAAGGGCCGGTACCGAGAGCACGCTGCAGTGCGGCTGCCCGTCAAAGACCATGTGCTCGTAGACCTCGTCGCTGAGGATGAGGAACGGGTGCTGCTGGGTGAGGCGAGTGAGCGCATCCAGGTCAGATTGGTGCCACACGGCGCCGCTAGGATTATGCGGCGAGTTGATGATGAGCAGGCGCGTTTTAGAGGTAAGCTTTTCCTCCACCTGTTGCCAGTCTACACTGAAATCTGGAAAGCGAAGGGGTACGAACACCGGTACGCCCCCACTGAGTTCAATGGCCGGTACATAAGAATCGTAGCAGGGCTCCAGCACAATCACCTCGTCACCGGGCTGCACCACGGCGGCAATGGCTGCGAACAGGGCCTCGGTAGCGCCGGAGGTCACTGTGATCTCCGTTTCTGGTTGGGCGGCGTGGCCGTACAGCAACTGCGTTTTCTGGCTTATTTTCTGCCTGAGCGATAAAAGGCCGGGGCTGGGCGCGTACTGGTTAAGCCCGTTCCGCATGGCCTCCGTCACCAAATCCACCAGCTCCGGCGGACAGTCAAAATCGGGGAAGCCCTGTGACAGGTTGATGGCCCCGTGCTGCAGAGCCAGTTGGCTCATGGTAGTGAAGATGGTGGTGCCTACGTTCGGAAGTTTACTCTGCAGATGAATGCTCATGCGGTTAAAGCCTATTTTGGTGAAAATAGGCAAAAATCGGATTGGGTCATGAAGAAGGCAGCATGGACTGCACAATTTCCTGCAGGGTAGGCACTACCTCGCGCTCAAACCAGGGGTGGCGCTTGAACCAGGCAATGTTTCGGGGAGAGGGGTGCGGTAGCGGCAGAAATCTGGGCAGATATTCCTGCCAGGCTTCTACGGTCTGGGTGAGGGTGGCTTTGGCATGCTGCCCCAGAAAGGCTTTTTGGGCGTACGTGCCTATGAGCAACGTGAGCTGGATGTTGGGCAGCAGCGGCAATAGTTGCGGGTGCCAGTGCTGGAAACACTCGGGGCGGGGCGGCAGATCGCCGGACTTGCCGGTACCCGGATAGCAGAAGGCGGTAGGCACAATGGCTACGTGCGCTTCGTTATAGAATTCATCGGGGGTAAGCCTCAGCCAGCTGCGCAGTCGTTTGCCGCTCTGGTCATCCCAGGGAATGCCCGACGCGTGTACTTTAGTGCCGGGCGCCTGCCCCACAATGAGCAGCCGCGCCGAGGTTGCCGCCCGCAGCACCGGCCGGGGACCGTGTGGCAGGTGGGCGGCGCACAACTGGCAGGCTCTTATCTGGGGGAGAAGTTCTTCTAGCATGGGGTGAAGGCAAAAGTATTTAAGGGCAAATTTCTGAAAAAGAGGCCAAATACGCCTGCAAAAAAAGAAGCCGGTACCAAATGGCACCGGCTTCAAAACTGTTTTAGATATTCCTAGGCTTCCAGGTAACCGTCAACAGACAACTCATCTTCCGGGAAAGCCCGGAGCAATAAGATGGAGGCGACTACGCTGGTCAAAGCAATGGCAATCATGAGTGCTTTCATAGTCTTCTCTTAAGTGGGCACCCCTGGTTAGTAGTACCGGGGGTTGTTGTTTCGCGGGTTGTTGGAGCGGTCATCGCCGGAGTCTGTCTCATCTGACCAACGGGGACCTCTCTCAGCGCCCCGGTCATGGCGGGAGCGGTACTCATAGTCGTGATCGTGGCGGCGGTTGTCATGGCCATGGTCGTGGTCATCTGAGTGACGGTTCCGGGTGAAGATGTTCTTCACATCATGCCATACTTCGCGCAGGCCTTCTCCCATGTCGTTTAGGATATCGCCTTTGTCATGGTCCATGCGGCGGCCGTCATTTGAGGTGTAGCGCTGCTCTCTGTACCAGTCATGGTTGCCGCTGCCGTAACGGTAGTCATCGTCTTTGTAGCGACTGCGCGAGCCGGGGTACTCATTGTACGGGTTGCTGTCTGGGCGGGGCAGTTCCTGCTGAACGCCTCTCGGCTCCATGTAGCCCCCGCGGTAGTAGTTCTCATTGGTGTCATCGCGGCGGCGCTGCTCAGAGATTCTGTTGTCTGGGTGAATGCGGTCATGGCCCTGGCCGTAGGAATCCTGGCGGGCAGAATAGTTGCCGCGTTCATCGCCGTAGGGCGAGAAGTGGGAGTTGCTGTTATTGTTGTTGAAAGCCGATTGGCCTGGCTGACGCTCAGACTGCGGGGTGCTGTTGCCGCGGCCATCGCCGTAGTTCAGGCTGTTGGGGTTGCGGTAAGAGCTGTACTCACGGTTGCCGTAGTGTTTGCTTAAACTGGCGCCACGGTCTGCGTTGGAGTTGCGCTGATGGGTGTCCTCGGGGAAGTGGCTTCTGGTCTGATTGCTTGGGCCGGTGTGAAAGTTGTTCCCGTTGTCCCAGTGGTTGTCATGCGAACGCTCTGAATGCTGGTTCCGCTGCTGGTCCCGATAATATAAATCGCGGCCTACTCTGTGGTTTTGGGCTTCGTTGTCCCGGCTGGGGTTGAAGCCGTTTCTTTGATTATCGTCCATGATTTCTATCGTTTAAATATCAATTAAAATGCCCACCGGTGCCGGTGGGAAATGTAAGTATGTGTACGATAGCGTTTGCGCAGGGTTAAGATGGCGGGGTTTGAAGATTAGTATTTTTACGGTGTAGGCCTTGAGAGCCAAGGCGGAGAAAGCTTGTGGATAACCTTTGCGGAAGAAAAGAGTAAGTGGGAGAAATTAATTTCCAGCTTACTTTTTATGAAACAATACTTACCACTGTTGGGTGTTTTCCTGTTGTTCTTTTTGGTGATTTCTGGGTTTGCGTACGGTAAGCCTAAAAAAGTAAACATGGCTTCTGAGGCTATTGTTACGGCGCAAAGCACAGCGCTCATCCGCTAGATTACCGCAGAAAATCCTTCAGATAAACCGGCATCCTTTTCCTATTTCTGGCATTATTTTTTTACAAACCAAACTACGCCACTCCAGCATAAACAAAAGGGCGGCCCTGATCTATTTCAGGGCCGCCCTTTTGTTTATAGGCGTAAAACGCTTGAGGTTTATGCAAAGTGCTGCTTCAGGATCTCGCGTACGTGGGCTTCTTCCAGCGGTTTGGAGATGTGCTGCTCCACGGCGTTGTATTTCTTCAGTTTCTCCAGATCATAGAAGCTGGCCGAGGAGGTGAGCATCATCACCAGAATGCATTTCTGGTATTCCTCAGGCAACTGGTGGTACTGGTCCAGAAACTCAAACCCGTCCATCACCGGCATCTTGATATCCAGGAACATGAGGTCGGGGAGGGGTTGCCCCTGGGCGATGGCATCGTTCAGAAACGTAAGCGCCTCTTCTCCGTTGGTGACCACTTCAATGCGGTCTGCTATCTCCATGCGGGTAAGAAGCCGCTTGTTTAAATAATTGGTGGTTTCGTCATCGTCTACCAACAAAATGAGGTTTAACCTTTTCATAGGGCAAATATAGAAAGCGCTCAGTCTATTGAACGCTGTTTCTGAAATAAATTGTGAAAGTGGTGCCCTGGTCTACCTGGCTGTCTACTTCAATGCGGCCGCCGTTCTTCTGCACAATGCGGTTAAGGATGTACAGCCCCAGACCGGAGCCCTCCACGTGGTTGTGGAAGCGCTTGAACATCTGGAACATCTTGGCGCCGTGTTTCTCCATGTCCATGCCCATGCCGTTGTCCTGCACCGTGAGCACCGTGTAGCCATTGACGTTGCTTTGCGTGTGCAGGCGCACTACGGGCGCACGGTCTGGAGAGCGGTATTTCACCGCGTTGCTGATAAGGTTATAGAAAATACTCTTGAGGTTCACCCTGGAGTACAAAAGCGTGTCTGCCTCTGCAAAGTCGCAGGTGATGTGGGCGCCGGCTTTCTGGATGAGGTCCTGGATGCTGAGCTGCACCTCATCTACCAACTCAGACAGTTTGATTTCCTCCTGGTGCGCGTCAATCTCCTTCTGCACTTTCACAATCTCCGCCAGGTCTGAGATGGTGGCGTTGATCTGCTTGAGGGATTTGTTGAACATACTGATGAGCAGCTGCGCATCTGGGTCATGGAAGGTGGCGTTCTGGGTAAGCTCCTGGAAGATGCCGGCCATGTTGATGATGGGCAGCTTCAAGTCATGGGAGGCGGTGTAGACAAAGCTGTCAAGGTCCTCATTTATGCTGCGGAGCTCGCGGTTGGTTTGCTCCATGAGCTCTTCATTGCGTTTCTGGTCTTCTATTTCAGTACAGGTGCCAAACCATTTGATAATGTTTCCTTCCTGGTCACGGAGCGGGAGGGCCCGGCCCAGAAACCAGCGCCATTCTCCGTCAGCGGCCCGCCTGAACCGGTACTCCACCTGGTAAGGTTCGCCGGTGCGCAGCGAATAATGCCAGCGGGCGAAGGATCGTTGCCGGTCATCTGGGTGCAGCAGGTCATTCCACACTTTGGGGCCTTTGCTGGCCTCTACGTCAAAACCGGTAAATTCAACCCACTGCTTGTTAAAGTATTCATGGTAGCCCACTGCATCTGTGGTCCAGACCAGTTGGGGCATGCTGTCTGCCAAAAACTGGAAGTTCTGGGTGCTTTCCTGCAGATCAAGCAGCATTTGCTTCTGGTCCTGGATGTCTGTGTGGGAACCCACCCATAAGGTGATGTTGCCTTCCTCGTCACGCATGGGTACCCCCCGTACCAGAAACCAGCGGTACTCTTCTTTCGCTTTGGTGCGCCAACGGTTTTCCACCATGAACGGCTCGCCGGTTTTAAGCGAGTGGCTCCACCCGGCATGCGTCTTGGCCAGGTCATCTGGGTGGATAAAGTACTCCCAGCCCCAACCATTAAGTTCTTCCTGCGTGGTGCCCAGGTAGTCATACCATTGCTGGCTGTAATACTCTACAAACCCGTCTGGCTTGGCGGTAAAGGTCATGTGGGGCAGGGCATCCAGGATTTTGAGGGTGCGCTCATGCGAGACTTTCAGTTCCTCGGCTAGTTTCTGGGCTTTTTCCCGTACCCGCACCCGCTCAGTTACCTCCACTACCACAATAATGATTCCTTCCACCGCTCCCTCCGCATCAAGCAGGGGTTGGTACATGAAGTTGAAATAGCCTAGCTCCAGTTCACCGTTTCCATTCCGGTCTAAGTAGGCAGGGGTCTCGGTTCCTAAGTACAACTCCTTGGTGGCATACACTTTCTCCACAATGTCAAAGAAGCCTTGTGTCTCCAACTCAGGAAGCGCCTGGCGGAACGGCTTGCCTACGGTTTCGCGGCCACCAATCAGTTGCTTGAACTGAGGAGTGACAAAGTCCACGATCCAGTCCGGGCCTTTGAGCACAGCGAACTGAACCGGTGATTGGGACAGCATGCGCTGCACATACTCATCGCGTTCCCTGAGCTTGGACTGGATATCTTTCTGGTCCTGTATGTTGGTGTCTACCCCAATCCAAGAGTTAATGGTGCCATCTTCATTGATGAGCGGGGTAGCGCGTATGGTGAACCAATGGTATCTGCCATCTGAGGCCCTTCTAAGCCGAGCCTCATTCACGTACTCCTGGCCGGTCTTCAATGACTGGCTCCACCTGTCAATGGTAAATTTTAAGTCTTCTGGATGGACAATGTGGTCCCACCCTTCATCTGGGCTGGTATTGCCCGTGTACTCATACCAGGCTTTGTTGTAGTAATGGATGTACCCATCGGCGCGGGCTACCCAGGCAATCTCGGGAATTCCTTCCAGCAGCGCGCGCACGTGCTGTTCACGCTCTTTTAGCTCGGCGGCGTATTTGTTTTTCTCTGTCAGGTCCAGCATGGCCCCAATCATGCGGATGGGTTTTCCGGCTTCATTGCGGGCCACCAGACCACGGTCAAAAACGTGGGCGTAAGTGCCGTCTGCTTTCCTGAACTGATATTCATCCTGCCAGTTGGTACCGCCGTTGTCAATGACGTGGTGGATGCCTTCCACCACCCGTGCGGCATCCTCGGGGTGAAGACGGCCATACCAGGAGTTGATGTCGTGCTCTATGTCTTCTTGTTTGTAGCCGAAGGTGACTTTGAACCCATCGTTCCACCAGATGAAATCATTGGTGAGGTCCCAGTCCCAGATCACGTCATTGGTGGCCTTGGCCAGGAGCTCAAACCGCTCCAGGTTTTCTTTGGCCAGGCGTTCGTTTTCCTGCTGGCGCTCTATGTCAATGAGGGTGCCCAGCATACGGTACGGCTTGCCTTTATCATTATACAGGATGTAGCCGTGGTCCATGACATGGGTGTAGGTGCCGTCGCCTTTGAGGAAACGGTATTTGCCAGACCATACCTTCTCCTGTTTCTTGACGGCCTCCGTAATGCTTTCCCGCAGCCCATCATATTCAGACGGATGTACGCGGGCATCCCATTGCGCGGGGCTTTCGCCGTCTTCAGATACCTTGTGGCCAAAGACCTGCTCAAAGTTCTTGCCCCAGTAGAATTTGCCGCTGGCAATGTCATAGTCCCAGGAAGAACCGCCCGAGGCCTCTACAAAGGCCCGGATGCTGCCTTTAGTGATTTCCTGCTCCTGTTTGTATTTGTGGGCCTCCGTTACGTCTACCACGCTGTGGATAAGGTACTGGACCTCGCCTGCAGCGTTCAGAACCGGTTTGTTGGAGGGCTGCCAGTATTTCTCCTCAAAGCCTCCGCCCATTTCCTGTGGTCGGGTCACATCGTAGCGCTGCAGGGCCATGGTGTGTTCCACCTTATGGGTCATGGCATAGTGCAGTGACTGCTTCAGGTTCAGTTCGCTGTTTAAACCGGGTACTGCCGGGTTATCCGGGAAAACGTCAAACAGGTATTTGCCTATGATGGAGGCATCCTTTAATGTAGCCTCTAAGTAGGCATCGGTGGCTTCCAGGATAATCAGTTCCGGGGACAGGAAGAGGTGCAATCCCGGAATAGCCCTGAGGAGAGAAGGTAAAGCAAGAGGAGCAGAGGTGGAAGAAAGCATCATGTGCGTCAACGCATTAAATACTGGGTAAGATGCCCGCCAGGAAATTTTCCTGTAGCATACTAGTCAATAGCCGGTTAAAAGAAAAGTAAAACCTGTTTAGGGGCTAATTGTTAGAAATCAGCCCCTAAACAGTTTTACACCTGCATTTCCCCGAAGATGGCTTTGGCCTGCTCCAGCGTGGAGACATCCTCTACCGTCACAATCAGTTTATCTTTGGCCTCTTTCAGGCGGGAGCGGCGGGAGTGCTGCTGCACGTACCGTAAAATACGGCTGAAGGTTTCTGAGTGGAAGAAGGCCTCGTTGTTCTGGCTGGGAATATATCCCTTGAGGGTGTCTTTCTTGAGCGTGAGTTTCTCAAAACCCAAGTGGCAGGCCTCCCAGCGCATTTTCACGATGTTCACCAGCTGCTCCACTTCCGGCGGCATGGGCCCGAAACGGTCTACCATGCCCTCTGCCAGTTTCTCCAGGCTCTCCAGGTCTTTCACGCGGTCTAGCTTGCTGTACATCTGCAGACGCTCTGAGATGTTGCTGATGTAAGAGTCTGGGATGAGGATCTCCAGGTCGGTCTCCACGGTGCATTCCCGTACCGGCTCCACCAGTTTCTCCAAGTCGGTGTCTTTAAAGAACAGGTCGCGGAACTCGGTTTCCTTCAGCTCCTGCACGGCTTCGTCCAGAATCTGGTGATAGGCCTCAAAACCCAGGTCGTTGATGAAGCCGCTCTGCTCACCGCCCAGCATGTTGCCCGCCCCGCGGATGTCCAGGTCGCGCATGGCGATCTTGAAGCCCTCGCCCAGGTCAGAGAATTCTTCCAGGGTACTCAGGCGCTTGCGGGCATCGGAAGGAAGTCCAGACACCGGTGGCGTTAACAGGTAGCAGTAGGCTTTCTTGTTGGAACGGCCCACGCGTCCGCGCATCTGGTGCAGATCTGAAAGCCCGAACATGTGCGCCCGGTTAATGATAATGGTATTGGCGTTAGGGATGTCCAGCCCGCTTTCAATGATGTTGGTACTCACCAGCACGTCATACTCGCCCTCCACGAAGCGCATCATGCGTTTCTCCAGCTCCTCGGGGTCCATCTGGCCGTGGGCGTAGGTTACCTTGGCATCTGGCACCAGTTTGAGGATGAGGTTGGCCATCTCCTCAATATCCGAGATGCGGTTGTGCACAAAGAAAACCTGACCCTTGCGCTTGAGTTCATGAACCACTGCGTCGCGGATGAGCGTGTCTTCAAACACATGCAGCTCGGTCTGTACCGGCTGGCGGTTAGGCGGCGGCGTCGCGATTACTGACAAGTCACGGGCGCCCATCAATGAGAAGTGCAGCGTGCGCGGAATTGGCGTGGCGGTAAGCGTGAGCGTATCTACGTTCACCTTGATTTCCTTCAGGCGATCCTTCGTTTTTACCCCGAATTTCTGTTCCTCGTCAATAATCAGGAGGCCCAGGTTTTTGAACTTGACGTCTTTGCTGGCCAGGCGGTGCGTGCCGATGAGGATATCGGTTTTGCCTTCGCCCACGCGCTTGAGGGTTTCCTTTATCTGCTTGGTGGTCTTGAAGCGGTTGATGTACTCCACGTTCACGGGGAAGGCCTCCAGACGATCCCGGAAAGTTTTGTAGTGCTGCATGGCCAAAATGGTGGTAGGCACCAGCACGGCCACCTGCTTCCCATCACAGGCCGCTTTAAATGCCGCCCGGATAGCCACCTCCGTTTTTCCGAAGCCCACGTCGCCGCAGACCAGCCGGTCCATGGGGTGCGGCTGCTCCATGTCGTTTTTCACGTCCTCGGTGGCCTTGCCCTGGTCTGGGGTGTCTTCGTAGATGAACGAGGACTCCAGCTCGGCCTGCAGGAAACCATCGCGGGAATAGGCGTAACCGGGCGCTTTCTTGCGCTTGGCGTATAAAGAAATGAGCTCAGCGGCAATATCTTTGACTTTGCTCTTGACCTTCTTTTTCTTGTTTTCCCACTCCTGCGAGCCCAGTTTGCTCATGGTGGGCGGCGTGCCTTCCTTGCCGGTGTACTTTGAAATCTTGTGCAGCGAGTGGATGCTCACGTAGAGCAAATCATCGTCTCGGTAGACTAACCTTATCGCCTCCTGCAGGCGGCCACCCACCTCCACTTTCTCCAGCCCCGCAAACCGGCCTATGCCGTAGTCCATGTGCGTGACGTAGTCGCCGGGTTTGAGCGTGCGGAGTTCTTTGAGGGTAAGGGCCTTGGATTTAGAGTAACCTTCGCGGGTTTTGTGCTTGTAGAAGCGCTCAAACAGCTGGTGGTCTGTATAGCACACCAGTTTCACCAGATCGTCCACAAAACCCTCGCGCAGCGCCAGCATCAGGTGGTGGAAGCGCACGTCATGGTCCAGTTCATCAAAGATGGTGGTGAGGCGGTCGGCCTGGCGTGGGGACTCGGCGGCGATGACGTTGACGAAGTCCTTGCTCTGGTTTTCGTGCAGGTTGGCCACCAGCCGCTGGAAGTCTTTGTTGAACGAGGGCTGCGGATGCGCCTGGAATTGCACCACCTCGGCGTTCTTGAAGTTGAAGCGCTTGCCAAACTCCACCAGCGTGAACGTTTCCAGGGCCTTTTTGAAAGACTTGCCAGATTCAAACAAATCCTCGGGGTTGGAGACAATCTGCACGCCCGCGCTGTGCTCCAGCATCTCTTTGAATGCCTGCTCAGCCTTTTCAAAAGACTCAGAAACCACCTCCACGGTCTGGCGGTAATCCTTGACCCAGATCTTGCTGTCATCGGGGATGAAGTCCAGGAACGATTCCCGCGTCTCTTGCAGCAGTTTGGTCTGCACGTTGGGGATGATGGAGATCTGCTTTTTCTGCTCTACTGAGAGCTGCGTGTTAGGGTCAAACGTCCGGATACTCTCAATCTCATCACCGAACATCTCCAGGCGGAACGGCAGTTCGTTGGCGTATGAGAACACATCCACAATGCCCCCACGCACGGCAAACTGACCGGCCTCGTAGACGAAATCGGTGCGTTCAAAGTCATAGCTGGCCAGCATCTCCGTTAGGAAATTCACATCCAGTTTCTCGCCCACCTTTGCGCCCAGCGTGTTGGCCACCAAAGACTTCTTGTTGATTACCTTCTCGGTGAGGGCCTCTGGGTAGGTCACGATCAGGGCACCGGCGCCGGCCCGGTTGTTCAGGCGGTTGAGCACCTCGGCCCGCAACAGGATGTTGGCGTTCTCGGTGTGGTCAAACTGGTAGGCGCGCTTGTACGAGCTGGGAAAGAGCAGGACTTCCTGGCCTTCTTCCAGCAGGTTGGAAAGGTCACTGTAAAAGTAAGCGGCCTCCTCGCGGTCATGCAGGATGAACAGGTGCGTGCCGGGCTGCATGGTCTGCAAGGCAGACGCCACCACGGCATCAAGGCTGCCCACCAGTCCTTTCAGTTGTATATGTTGAGGTTCAGGAGTCTGCAGGCGTTGGGCCACGGTTTGCACCACGGGGTCTTGCCGGTACAGCTCCAAAAATTGAGTTGCTTTCAAGGGTAAATCTTTTCTAGAAAATCAGGGGCAAAGCTAGCCATTCTTGCCGGTTAAGGAAACGAAGACCAAGAACGCTTAGTTGCCCATAAGCCTAACGGTACAGGCCTCTCTATCAACAATGTTTTGGGCATATTTTCTCCAAAACAGGCAAAAAAGAAGAACACAGGCCCAACACAATTTCAAGGTAATTTGTATACGCAGTGAAATATATACCCTGATTGCCTTATTTTTGGCGCTGCATTCCTCCCGAAGCCTAACCTCTGTATATGGAATTCTTTGATTATTTTATCAATATCCCTGAGAACATTGTGATTGTTTCTCCTGAGTTCAAGATTCTGGCTGCCACAGACCGGTACCTGAAAACCACTATGCGCAGACGGGAAGAAATCATAGGGAAGGTCTTTCTGAAGGAAGTGTACCAGGAACCAACCATTTCTTTTGAGGAGAACCCGGTGATCATCTCCATCAAGAAAGCCATGGAAACCAAGAAGGTTGACTACCTGGATGTGCTCAGATATGACCTGGAAAAGCCGGTAGAGGAGGGCGGGGGCTACGATACCCGCTACTGGGAGGCATCACACACGCCGGTGCTGGATGAGGCGGGCAACGTGCGGTTCGTGATCCAGAACACATCTGATGTAACGGAACGCGAACTGGCCAAGCAGGCCCGTAAAGCCAGCGAAGAGAAGTTCAAGTTCCTCACTGATGCCGTGCCGCAGCTGATCCATACCGCCGAGCCCAACGGCGCCTGCACCTACGTGAACCAGCGCTGGCTGGACTATACCGGCCTGCCGTTTGAAGAGTTCATGGGCAGCAGCTGGCAGAAAGTAATCCATCCAGATGACATTTACCGCGTTACAAACCGGCAGAAAGAAGCCATCTACGCCGAGACCGAGTTCCAGGCCGAGCTACGCATTAGGAGCAAAGACGGTAGCTACCGCTGGTATCTGGTAAGAAGCCTGCCCATGAAAGATGAACAGGGCAAGGTAATTATGCGCGTGGGCAGTGCCAATGACATCCACAGCACCAAACTGATGGTGCAGGAGATCCTGGAATCAAATGAGCAGATGTCTGTCCTTTCAGACCAGGTGCAACAGGCGTTCCAGAAAGCCGAGGATCAGCGCCTGACCTTGGAGCGCCTCATTATGCAGGCACCCGCTATCTTTGCCATCCTGAAAGGGGAGGAGCACCGGTTTGAACTGGTGAACCCGCAATACCAGCAACTGATGCCCGGCAGAGAACTTACCGGAAAAACGGTGAAGGAGGCAGTGCCGGAGGTGGTTGAGCAAGGATTCCTGCAGATCCTGGACAATGTCTATACTACTGGTCAGCCTTTTGTAGCCGAGGAAATTGGCGTGGAAATGGACTGGAACAACACCGGACACAAGGAGAAGCGTTACTTTACCACCACCTACCAGCCCCTTATTGAGGCAGACAAGGTAACTGGCATCATTGTTTTTGGGTATAATGTCACAGACAAAGTAAAGTTAAGACAAGAGTTGGAAACACTCAGAAAAGGGTAACGCCCCAATTGAGGTTTAGAACTATCTATTAGAAGTAGTTTTGCTGCAAATGAATCAAGCGCAGGTAGATTTCCAACAATTACGGATTAAGCATATTCTGTTTAAGTCAAAAGTGCGTTCTGTGCTTTACGGCGGCACGCATGATGCTGACTTTTTCTCGCGGAACGGACCCATCAACATCTGGTTTAACTCTGTGGGTTTTTCCAGATACAGAAACGTTGCTGAAGTACTGGAGCTGAAGCAGGTTCAACAAGACCTGAGCTCCGCCGCCGATGCTCTGTTTAGCCTCTATGACCGCGGCAAGATAGACGAAGCCCAGAATGGCCTTGCCCGGATTGAGGAGTTGTCTGGCCAGTTCCTGGAATTACTTTCCAGGTTAGAAGGCAAGTTAGCCGCTTAGGCTTCAAAAGATAAAAAAGCAAAGAGCGCTGTTCCCTGAGGGGCAGCGCTCTTTGCTTTTTAGAGTTCTGGTATTCTGGTTTAGACCTACGGTGCAGGCTTATTCCCCGTCTTTCAACTTCCCATCCATCTTCTTTTTGAATTTCTCCACCTTAGGCGTAGAGACCGCACGCATGTATGGGTTGTTGGGGTTGTTGCGGTAGAAATCCTGGTGCTCTTCCTCGGCGGGGTAGAAGGCTTTGAAAGCTACCACTTGGGTCACAATAGGGGCTTGGAACGCCCGGGTACTGTTCAGTTGCTTGATGTAGGCATCTATCTGGGCTTTCTCCTCTGGGGTGCGGTAGAAGATGGCCGAGCGGTACTGGGTTCCTTCATCTGGGCCCTGGCGGTTGAGGGTGGTAGGGTCATGCGCCGCGAAGAATGCTTCCAGCAGGGTATGGTAAGAAATCACCTTAGGGTCATAGTAAATCTGAACGGCCTCGGCATGGCCAGTGAGCCCAGTGCTCACCTGCTCATAGGTAGGGTTCTTGGTGGAGCCGCCGGTGTAGCCAGAAACCACGTCATAGACGCCTTTCAGCTTCTCAGCGGCTTCCTCGGTGCACCAGAAACAGCCACCCGCGAAAGTAGCCACAGAAAGGCTATCGCGGGAAACACTGGGTTGCTGGGCTGTTGGTTTAGTGGATGTAGCGGCTTGTTTTTCTTTCCGGCCCTGGGCGCAGGAGGTGAAACCCAACAGGAATATACAGGCAAAAAGGAGAAGTCTCATGATTTGGATACTAGGTAAAGTACATATGAGTAGAACCGTAAAAGTACGGTAAAAGTTTAGGGGCGTGCCGGCGCAGGGTGGGTAACTTTTTGGGTTTGGCTTCGTCCAAAGAATAGTTCACTAACCTTTCTGTAAAACTATGGCAGAATCTGCGAAAACCACCACCGACCATAACACCATCAAGAAATGGGCCGAGGCCCGCGACGGCAAACCCGCCTCAGTAAAAGGCACCGGCGACGGCGATGAGGCCGGCCTGCTGCGCATCAACTTCCCGGGTTACGCCGAGGACAACCTGGAGGACATCACCTGGGAAGAGTTCTTCGAAAAATTTGAGGAAAAGAAACTGGCTTTCCTCTACCAGGATGAAAAAGACAGCCGCTTTTCCAAGCTAGTGAAACGAGAGAAATAGGTTGTATGCGTATTTTTCTCTTGAAGCGTTTAGGGCTTGTTTCCTCTAAAACAGGCTCTAAACGCTTTTTTCTTGCCTGCGGCAGAAAATTGAGCAATATTATTCTTATTTATTTGGACTAATTCTAAACTGATGCTATTTTTGTAGTGTTCCCTTTTGAGCAAATCAGTAGAATTGCCTTATGCCCACCCCCCAGAACCTACAAGAGCTATTCCGGACCATTTACGGCGCTGTTTACCAGTGCAACAGGTATAACTGCTATCTTGTGGAGTTCGCCGGCGGCATTTCGCCTTTCAAAGTGAAGGATTTCATGGCCCTGAAGCAGCACGTAGACGCCATCAACGTGGAGGCTATGCTGGAAGACCCCTCCCGCGCCTCAGATGTACATGTGCTCATGCCCTACCGCTCAGAGCGCTGCTTCGTGTTAACCCTCACGGATGTGCTGCATTTCCAGGAGTTGCTGCAAGGCGCCCGCGCGATGATGTCTTTGAACAGTATGCTGTACGAGTGCCTTTACGCTCCCGCTGTTTACTAAGTCTTTCTTCTTCTTTATTTCTCGTTTTCTCTTTTCTTCTTTCCCTTGTTTGGGCCTTTTCTTCGTATAGGCCTTTTTATTGTTTGTTCCTGTTTTGGGATTGATCTTCTGCAGGCTGGTTTCCTACTTTTGATGTATTTTCTGGAAAACGCCTGCCAAACGTAAAGTCACCCTTCGGCGGGGTAGGGGGATGACTTCTCCTGCTGTTCATTTTACTTTCTCTGGTTCAAGTCTGTGACTTGGACCTACCATGGTCTGCAGTTTGCAACTGCAGTGAGGCGTTAGCCTCAAAACTACTTCTCGGGTCTTTACCCCAACTACCCCCTTGCTCAGCTTCCAGAGCTTGCTCCTCCGTTTGGAGGTTTGTCACTTTTCTCCTTGATGAGAAAAGTAACCAAAAGAATCAAGAAGAAAAGAAACTCGCTGACGCTCAAACAGTCTTTTCTTCACTTTCTGTGACACCCCGCTGCCGCTATTTATTGCATAGTGAACTTATGCCACTGCCATTGGAGAAGCCACTGCCTGCGGTCGGCAGAGGTTGGGTTACGCACGCGCCCAACCTCCAACGACCTGCATGGTCCTGCCCTGCTTGAAGAGGCGCTGCAATGCCTGCATCGTCCTAGCGGACGGGTGGAACGCTTGCGTGGTTGTCTTGTTCTCACCGGTTTTTGAATGCAGAGACAAGGCATGCCTTGTCTCCCACGGTTCTAATGCAATAAAAGGCAGCTATCGGAAATCAACCGGAAATAACCGACGCTACCTGAAAGGGCACGCACAAGAGATGCCCCTACATTTCTCACCGTTCTCCGCGTAACCCCGCCCACCGTTGTTGGTGTTATCACCAACAACCAAAATTATGGTTCAACCGCCTTCCCACACATGGCGGAACTCCCCTCCTCGGAGGGGTAGGGGTGGGTTACGCGTTCAGGAGCCATTTTCAAGAAAACAGGTCCAAAACACAGCTACAACCTTATCAGGCTCCTCTTATCCCTTCTACAGACCTGAATTTAGACTGAATCTGTATTACGCCAAAAAGGGCTTTGGCAAGAACAAAGAGCGGCTTTAACCGGTATATTTGAGTTAGGCCGCTTATCCAAGTCAGGCTGCAAAAGGAGATACAGACCATGAAAGATTTACTGAGATTGCGTACCTCTCTTTCAGAAGAAATAGAAACGCTTTTAAACGAACAGATAAAAGTTGAGGCCCATTCCTCGGCTACGTATTTGGCTATGTCCAGCTGGTGCAACCGCCAGGGATATGACTACAGCGCCGATTATTTCATGAAGCAGTCGCATGAGGAGCGTGAGCACATGCTCAAGCTGTTCAACTTCGTGGGTGATCTGGGCGGCCATGCCATTTCCCCTGAGGTGGTGAACATTCCGCAGGAGTTTGACTCTTTCCGCGATGTATTTGAGAAGGCGCTGCAGCAGGAGATTTTTGTGACCCAGCAGTTCAACCGCCTGGCCGACCAGTGCATGAAGTCACGGGATTACATGACGTTCCAGTTTCTGCAGTGGTTCCTGAAAGAGCAGGTGGAAGAGGAGTATGTGGCTCGCCGCGCCCTGGAGCTGTTTGACGTGATCGGTGAAGAAGGCACCGGCCGTTGGGAGATTGACAAGCACGTGCGCAAAATAAAATATGACAACGACACCGCCGGCGAATAACCTTTGTAGAAGGCTTCCCGTATAAAAAGCAAAACCCCTCAAGCCCGTAAGCCTGAGGGGTTTTTTATTTGCCCAGCACCTGTTCTCTGAAAACCTGCAGGATTTGTGCTTCGCTCATATCGTGGAGCCAGATGTTCTGCGGCTGTATACTGAAAATAGGTCCGTGCTTGCAACGGTCGGTACAGTCGGTTTTGATGATCTCTACCTCGTCTTTCAGGCCGGCCATTTTCAGTTGGTCGCGCATGTTCTTCCGGATTTCCTTGCCGCCGCGTTTCTGGCATTTGCCGCTTCCGCAGGCGTAGATTACCTGGCGTGGGGTGGTTGGGTACTTACTCATATAAAGCGTGGATGTCTCCTCTCTTGTACGGCCCCGGTCTAGAATGGCTGTCTTATCTTTGTTTCGCCTGCCGTTTCAACGCCTTTTGTTTTCCTGTTTTAAAACCGATTCTTTAAAATCAGCCATAAAACAAGAAAAGCCGCTAAAGGCGTTATTCTTCGTAAGCGTTGCGTTGCCGCTGGGTTTTGTAGATCTGCCAGATATAGAGCAGGATGCCGCCGGCCAGTAACCCATAAATAGCATAGGTGAGCGCCCCGTTGTTCTGCTGGTACACAGTGTCTTTGCCCTGGAAAAAGGTGAGGTTCTTGGCCGGCGCAGATAAGCCGTACAGCCGGCGCACACCGCCGTTTTCCAGCACATCTTCCCGGTCGCTGTACTCCACACGCAGCCGGTCGCCGGGTTTAAGGGCGGCTTTGAAGGCAGTGGTATCAAAGACGGCTTCCTGCTGACCGGAAAGCTCAAACCGCTCAGCGAATTCTTTAAGCCAGATGCCGTAGTCTCTATTTCCCTCGGGGGTTTTCTTGAATGAATAGTTGATCAGGGTTCCTTCCTTCACCATCAGGTCCTGCACATGCTTCACCTCCTGCGTCAGGTTCTTGAAGACCAGCAGACCTAAGCCCATAATGATCAGAAGAATAGCAGGCATGAACTGACCCGAGATGGGCAAAGGGAAAGTAGGAACGCCTAAAGTGCGTCTACCGCGTTTTGACATAGTATGTTTGAATAAGATAAAGTCCTAAAAGTATTAAAACTATGCCGGTAATAGAAGAGTTCGTTTAAGGCGGGCTTCTTTCAGGTAAAATTAAATATGGCGGAACTGCCGTTCCTGGGGCCTCAGGAAATGTGACTTTTGCAGTACTAATCCTTTTAGTGGTTTAACAGGTCATTTCAGAATTTCCACCCATCCTTTGGCGGTGTTGCCTTCCGTGTCTTTGAGGATGTAAAAATACGTGCCTTCAGAGAGATTGCCGCCGTCCCATTTCTGGTTGTAAATTTTCTGCTGGTACACCTGTTTTCCCCACAAGTCATACACAATGATCTCGGTGGGGAAGCAACTGAAGTGCTGCACAAAGGTCTGGTTTTTATCATCGCCATTGGGCGTGAAGATATTGGGGATAAAAGGCGGCTCCACTACCACTTCCCCTACTTCCAGGGTTTCCTGGCAGCCGTTGCCGTACGTGGCAATCAGGGTGACTTTGTACTTACCCGGGGTTTTGTACAGGTGGCGGGGCGAATGCTCATCTGATTGGGTGCCGTCCCCGAAGGTCCAGGTAAAGGTGTCTGCGTTGGTGGTGCCGTTGGCGAAGGCCGCGTTGAAAGGCGCGTAGCCCGAGATGGCTGGGTTGTCAGGGCAGCTGTTGGCGAGTTGCGCTTGCATGGTGGGCACCGGCGGCATGTTGATCACCTTGGTATCTGTCACCGGGCAGGGAGCCGAGATGGAGTAAGACGCGGTGATGGTACCAGTAAAGCCGGGCGGCGGTGTGAATACACCTGTAGGGGAAACGTTGGTGCCGCTCCAGGTGCCTCCTGCAACGTTGGCCCGCAGCTGGAAGGGTGCGAGGCTGCCCGGGCACAAAGTGGTATCAGGACCAATCTCTACCAGGGGTAGAATCACCTCCACGGTAATGGAAGCAGAGCCGCAGATGCCGTTAGAGCCGTCACTGCGGTAAGTAATTACGTGCTTGCCCACCCCGGCCACTGATGGGTTGAAAAGGGAATCGGTGACGCCTTTCCCGGAGAAAACGCCTCCCGCCGGTGAGCCGGTCAGTTGGATGAGTTCCTTTGAGTTGGCGCAGTACTGGTTTCCCGGAATGGTGAGGGTATGTGGCACGGGTGGTGTCACGACCATGACCATGGTGTTGGAGATGGCGCAGGAACCGGTGCCTGTCACGGTATAGGTGAGCGTATGGGAACCTACCATATCCAGGGTGGGCGTGAACTTGTAGGCTCCGTTCACCTTAGAAACCCCATTGCCTGTCCAGACGCCTCCGCTGGGGGAGCCTGCCAGGTTCACGGGGCCGGCCTCCAAGCAAATCTCCTGGTCAGGACCGGCATCGGCGCGTAGTTCCTCGGCAAAATCAAATTTGAAGGCGGCGTTGTTGCAGTTCAGGCTGTTGTTGGTTCTGGAGTAGTAATTGGCCCCGGCCGGGATGGGAAAGTTTGACTTAGCCTGGCACCCCCCGCACACTGACTGGTACACGTAGCCTTTCTTGTCAAAGCGGCTGGTGCCGCCGTCAACGTGCTCAAAACTTCCGCCGGTAATGTTCTGGTTGCCGCCGAAGAAAGTGGCGTAGAGGAGCTCGCTGGCGTTTGTGCCCAGTTGCATGAGGTAGAAGTCGCCTCCGTCTGTGGTAGTCTGGGCGGCTCCTGGAGTGATGGGCAGACCCGTAGTGGTGCCGTTGCCGTAAAACCCGCCGTTGTTACTGCCGCCCCAGCCAGAGACGTAGATGCGCTGGCAGTCATCCACCAGAAAAGCGGTGGGCGAAATGTCAATGGTGGTGCGCCCAGCGCCAAACACGGTAGACCAGGCGGTGGTGGACAAGTCATTGCTTAGTTTATGCAGAAACTGCCGGCCGCCCTTGTTGCTGTAGGTGCCGCTGGTCACCGGGTAACCGCCCAGAGTCTGACCCAGCAGGTACACGGCGTTGTCGCCGTCCAATTGCAGGAAATAGGTTTGGTCATAGGCCTGGGTGCCCAGGAAAGTGGCCGCCATGATAGAAGAGCCCGTGTTGCTGATCTTCAGCACAAAACCGTCTGTATTGCCCGCGGAGGTTGGTTTAAGCCCTTTGGCGGTGCCGGGAAGGGTGGTGCTGGTAGTACCGCCGCAGACGTACACCTGCCGGTTCTGGTCCAGTTGGATGGAGTAGGCCGCATCTGTGCCGGTGCCGCCGTAATAACTGGCCCAAAGTACCTGGCTGAGGTCCGGAGAAAGCTTGCAGATGACCGCATCATTTGAGCCGCCGTGCATCTCTGACCGGAATCCGTTCGTGGCGGGGAAATCATCAGAAGAGGTGTTGGAGGCGATGTACACGTTCCCGTCCGGGTCAGTGATGATGTCGCCGCGGTACTGGTCACCGTAGTTCTGGACCAGGGTGGGCAGCGAGTTGGGTCGGGCCAGGAGACCGTCGTTCTGGCTGCCACCCAGGAAAGTGGAGGCCAGTAACTTGTCGCCGTTTTTGCTGAGGCGGGTAATCACAAGGTCAGACCCGGAGGTATAGGAAGGGTTGCCGCCCGTGCCAAGCGGGGTGATAGGATCACCGCCTTTGAAGGTGCGGCTCAGCGCCGACGCAGTAGTAGGGTAGTCAGCGGAACTGGAGGTGCCCAAAACCAGGAGTTCGTCAGAGGCGTTCACTACCAGGCTGTGCGGGGTCTCGGTGCTGCTGCCACCAATGTAAGTGGCATACAGGCGGGCTGCGGGGCCGCTTACCTTGGTATCATACTTGATAATGGCCATGTCCCACATGCCATTGAAAGCCATGTCAAAGGCGCCTGTGTTGGTGGGGTACCCGGTGCCGGAGACAATCCCCCCGGAATACATGTTGCCCTCGCTGTCATAGGTGGCGGTGTAGCCCCAGTTGTCGGCGATGGAGCCGGTGAAGGAGGAAAATTCTACCACCGGGTCAATCACCAGCGTGTAGCGGTTATCAAAGCCATCGGGGAATTGGAAGGTGACGGTCTGGCCAGAGAGTTGGTAAAGGCATTTGACTTCCACGCGCCGGTTCTGCACCATCTGGTAGGCCACGGGTTTGTGCTCCTTTACATCACCCACCGAGGTCTCCACCTGCAGGTTGCCGTCTTGCAAGGACAGCTTGGTGGCGCCTTTGTACCTGATTTTGATTTGGTCTAGCGAAGTGCCCGGTGCCACATGCAAATCATACTTCAGCTTGCCGGCCTGCTCATAAAGCGTAAGGTCTACCCCATTGTAAAGGCCTTTATAACGCACCTGCCGGAAGCCCCGGGCACCGGAGCCCCACTTTTTGGGGTCTTTGCCCAGATAGTAATTCCGGGTCCCTTCGGTGACTTCCTGCGGCTGTAGCACAGGAGCCGGATTGGCATTCTCAAAAGTGACGGAGTAGGCGTGGCTTTTAAAGACATCTGGTGAGGCCGAGCTGCGCAGGGTGGCCCCGGCCGCCTGGGAGTGCCCGTGGTTTCGGGCTGCTGCTACTGCCGTGGAGTCATGCAAGACGTACATAAAGCCGGTGGGCTGCAGAAAAATTTTGCCTCCCCAGACATCGGCAGCGAAAGCCACCTGGCTGGGCCATTGTCCTTTGTTCTCCACAAACTCCAGGGTGCGGGAGTCCATGATATTGGTTCTGCTCTTTACAGCCTGAGGCGTTGGCGCAGGCGCAGGTGCCGAGGCCCCCGTAAAGAATTCTAACAGGGTCCAGAAGGCAGAAACAATAAAAAGGGGAGGGGGCAGGCTCATTGTCAGAAATTGAAACTTCTGACTAAAATAAACTAATTTTCCTATAAATCAGCTTCCTGGCCCCTTTTGTTTTTAGGTTGACTTCAAAAAAATAGGCAGAAAACCCAATTACCAGCCCATTCTTTCTTTGAGGGAGGTGATATGCCCCACGTGGTGCTCCCCGTGCCAGGCGTACATGCCTGCTACCTGAAACAGATAGGTCTCGCCGCTTTCCGGATGGATGTAGGACCGGTGCCATTCTTCCATGCAAAGAGAACGGAGCAGAATAATCCAACGCTGGTGCAGGGCTTCCAGCATCTGCAGGGAAAGCGCGGGGTCTGCCCAGTGCGCATCCAGAAGGTAAGCCCAGGAAGATTCTTCGTAAGGTTTGATGGTGGGGGTATTCTCAGTGAGGGCCAGCCTTACCCGGGTATAGGCATTGAGGTGGCTGTCGGCGAGATGGTGGACGACCTGGCGCAGGGTCCAGCCGCCGGGGCGGTAGGGCGTGTCCAGCTGTTCATTAGACAGGTTATGGATGGCGGCGCGCAGTTTGGCGGGCAGCGCCTCAATGGCCGTGAGCGACTGCTTCACAAAGGCAGACCCATATAAAGGGGGTGCCTCATATCTTCCTACAGGGTAGCGTAAAAGTTCAAGGGGCAGTGTTGGTGTTTCCATGCAGATACAGGACTAGTCTCAAACAAATCTAACGAAATAGACTATTCTTGGCTGCGTTTTGGGGCTTTATTTTTAAACTATGGGCAAAACTATTTTACCGCAGAAGACCCGCCAGATCTTGGGCATGGGCGGTAGAAAAGGGCTGAAAACGCGAGGCGCCTCGGGCCTTGGGCCAACCTTGCAGGAGGGTTCTAAACGCAGCGCTGTTCTGCACGTGCAACTGGGTTAAGGATGCTTGCAGTTGCTGCCGGAGTTCTGCGGGAAGCGAGGCTTTCACCACCACGGGGCCCAGCGGAATCTGGCCCGAGGTCCAGAGCAGGGTGATGTCCTCCGGGTACACCTGCCAGTTCTGCAGCTGTTGCAGTAACTCGTCCAGTCCGCAGGCGCCTACCTGGGCCAGGCCGGCCTTCACCTGCTGCACTACCTGGGCATGGCTCTGGGTGTACTGCACTTCCTCAAAAACCTCTTCCAACGTTCCAAAGCCATTCTGCCGCAGAACCTGACGCTGCAGGTGATTTCCCGAGGTGGAGTGTTCACCAGCCAGTAAGATGCTGGTAGGTCCTGGCTTGCTCTTAAGCTCCTCCAGACGCTGAATGCCCGATAACCGGCTGGCGAAAAGGCAAGCCTGGTAGTTCTTTTGCCCGGGAGGCGTTTCCAACGTTGCCAGAGGTTGAACGGCCGGCACGGCATCATGGGAGAGCAGCAGAAAACCATAGGTGTTCACCAGTGCCACATCTACTTCCTGCGCCCTGATGGCCGCCAGCAAAGCCGGGATAGTGGGGTAACTCACGGCCCGCACCGGTCTGTGCAGGGTTTGCTCCAGGTGGCTGGCCAGCGGCTGCAGGTTCTCCAACCGGTTGTGCTGGTCGAGGGCGTAAGTGGCCACCACCAAAGGACCTTTCTGGTCCTGGGAGAAGGCGGTCTGGCAAAATGTGAAAAACAGGAAAAACAGGAAAATGGCTTTCATGGCTAAGCTGGAATAGGGTTTCCGCAAAGCTATGGTCAAGGTGCCGTCCGCAGGTATCGGCCGAAGGCCAGATTATGTCCCGGATGGTTCAGCGGTGAGTTTGCCTGGGGTGTGGCCGTACTGCTGCCGGAAAGCCTGCACAAAATGGGAAGCGCTTTCATAGCCCACTGCATCGGCTACCTCGCTTACGTTGGCGGTGGTGTGGCGCAGGAGGAAATGGGCGTGCTCCAGCCGACGCTGCCGCAGCCACTGTCCCGGGGCCATGCCGTACGTCTGCCGGCACGCTCTTTTGAGGCCAGAAAGGCTAAAACCGCCCATAAACGCCAGCTCCTCCAGGGTAACCGGCCGCAGGAAATTCTTCTCCAGAAGCTCGGTCAAAGAGGGGCGGGCCACCTCCTGCAGCTGCGCCAGAAAGTTTCTGAAAGCGGGTCCTGCGGTGTCATGCAGCCAGAGTTGCCACAGCAGTTCCTGCAATTTCAGGTGCAGCAGCGGCGCCGGCGCCAGGGACGGGTCTTTGAAGAACGGCATCAGGGTCTGCAGGTAAAGCGCCAGGGAAGAGTTCACCGGGAATGTGAAGCCCGCCCTTTGGGAAGGCTCTGCGGTTGATCCATGCAACGCCTGGGCCTGTTCCTGGGCAAACGTCTGCAAGAGGGAAGTAGGCAAGAAAAACAGCAGGCTTTCATACCGGTCATCCTGGCAGCGGCGCGAGGACATGAGGTAGGAGCCTTTCCTGATAACGCCCCCGGTGTCGGCCGGCATCACAAGATCACCTTGTGGGGTATGCACCTCTTTCTGGCCATGCAGCACCACCATAAACAGGTGATTATCCAGTTGCACCTGGGTCTGCACCGAGTCCTGGAACCGGCGGTATTCCACCAGCGTGGCTTCCTGCGCAGACCAGGCCACCCGCTCCGGCAGCTGCGCGAAGAACGAAGGAATAGCGATGCGGGAAGGCGGTGCCGATAGCAGGGTAGACATACAAGTCACAGTTCTGGGTACAGAACGAAAGTACACTTTTTGCGCAACAATGTACAGGTGCTGCGGGTTGTAGAACAGGCGCTGTTTTTAACTTTATTCTGAGAAAACAGGCCCTGAACGTAAAACGCTTTCCCATGCCCGAGTTACCCGAGGTAGAGACCTATCGCCGATTCATTGATGAGACCAGCCTGTTCCAGCCCATTGCCGAGGTGGAGGTGCAGGACCCCAAGCGGCAACTGCAGGTAGACCTGGATGATTTCAGGAGGGCGCTGCGCGGAAACCAGTTCACCCAGACGGCCCGCATCGGCAAGCAGCTGTTCCTGGAAACCGCCCGAGGCCCCATCGTGACCATGCACTTCGGGATGACCGGCGATGTGGCTTACTACAAAGATGAGGCAGATACCCCGCGCTTTGCCCGGGCCATTTTCCATTTTGAGAACGGCTTTAAGTTCGCTTTCCTGGACTCCCGCAAGTTCGGTCGGCTGGGGCTCACCCAAAGCGTTGCAGCCTTCCGGCTCCAGAAGAAACTGGGTCCCGATGCGCTTACCCTCTCCACCGAGGAACTGACCCAGGGCCTGGCCAAGAAGAAATCAGCGATCAAGCCGCTGCTGCTGGACCAGCGCATTGCGCCCGGCGTAGGCAACTGGATTGCCGATGAGGTGCTGTTTCAGGCCCAACTGGAACCAGAGCGCCCCGCCGATTCCCTGCAGCCCGCCGAGATTAACCGTCTGGCCGCCTCCATCAGGGAAGTGCTGGAAACCGCCATCGCCGCCGAGGCCATTTACCGTGATTTCCCCTCGCATTACCTTATCCACGCCCGCGAATGGGACGAAGCGCCCGCTTCCCCAACCAAAGACGCCCACCTCCACTGCCCCCGCTGCAAAACGCTCATCCAGAAGAAGTACGTGGGCGGCCGCGCAACCTACTTTTGCCCCAATTGCCAGGTGTAGCGCAGGCGTAATTTCAGGTTGGTAACGTCTGTTGACCGGAGTGGTGGTTTGGTCAACAATGTATTTCAATTTCTGTCTATATTGGCTTGTCACCAGGTAGTCTCGCTATAGCGCTGATAGGTTGGATGACGTAGTTAACCAGTAATTATTTATAGCCCATCTATAAAATCTAGATTGACACTCAAACAAGAATATAGACAGTTCCTCAAAGAGAACTTCCCAGGTTTGAAGATTAAAGCACCTTTGTTTTTCAACTGGGAAAACGTTTTGAGGTTTGACCTTCAGGTGGGTAAAACGAACACTGACGAATACTTTCAGGAGGTGGAGAAACGAGCGACTGCCTTATTTGAGGCAGCTTTCAAGCCCGAAGACAAAATTTACCTTGTTCTTCAGGAGCGCACGGGCAAACGCGGAAAAATAAGGTTCACAAATTACAGCTTCAAGCAAATCAAAGGTCTTACAGAGGAAGAAGTGACGTACTTCAAAGTCCACAGGCTATATGAACCAGCCGACAAGACGGATATATGGAATGTTGCAGTTACCAAACTCAAAACTGATAGGGTAAACTATCACAAAATCTTAGCAGCTATTAGTGTTATGGATTTCCCTTCCAGACAACCTAGGTTGGATTGCAGGGGATTTCTCACGCATAAGGAAATATTCTTCCTTAACATTGACAGAAAGTTAATCTACTATATGTATGATGACCGTGGGTTGGATATTGTGGCGAAGGACAAGGAAACCCTTATGCCAATATACCATAGATTCAATGATTGGATTTTGGAATGTAACCGTGCGCAAATTGATGACGCAATAAAAGGGGACGGGCAATAATATGGTCGATGACCTTACCCGCCTCCTGTAGGAGGGTGTTGGTATATAAATGATAATGATAACAGAAGAACCTATAAAGAAGAGAATTCTCTTTGTTTGCACTATCAATAGAATGCGAAGTGCGACTGCTCATAAGGTTTATGAGGCTGACCTAAGGTTTGAAGTTAAATCCGCGGGAACAGATTCTAGTGCTTCAGTTATACTAACGAAGGATTTGCTAGATTGGGCTGATGCGGTGGTAGTGATGGAATAGCACCATCGAAACATAATTCGAAAGAAATTCCCAGACATTTACCTGCAGAAGACAATAGTTTGCTTATACATTTCTGATGATTATGATTTCATGCAACCTGAACTGATTCAATTGCTTAAGATTAAGTTTGAAGATGTATACAAAAGAGGATTACTACAATAAGTAACTTCTTAAAAATCAAATGGAATGAACATTCAGTTATATCTAGATAGGATAAATTTCAAAGGTCAGGTTTCGGTAAGCAAAGAGGTGCTTTTTGAGCTTCAGGCAGCTCATTTGCTGAGTGTGCCTTTTGAGAATCTGGATATTCACTATAACCAAAAGATAACGTTAGATACAGACGCCATTTACAAAAAGATAGTGCTCAATCGCAGAGGTGGGTTTTGCTATGAATTGAATGGGCTGTTTTATCAGCTTCTCAAGGGCATAGGCTTTGATGCCCGTATGGTATCTGGCAGGGTGCACATCAAAGACGAGAATTACGGGGCAGAATATGACCATATGGCTATTGTGGTTGGTGTAGACGGAAAGGAATACCTGGTGGATGTAGGCTTCGGGAAGTTTTCCTACAAACCCTTGGAAATATCACTAGGCGTAAACCTGCAGGATGAGTTCGGGTTATTCAAGTTTGACAAGGCCCACGATGATTACCTGAGAATAAATTTTTTCAAAGGCGGAAGCTGGGTTCCGCAGTATTTATTTGATCTAAAAGGAAGAGGGTTCCAGAAGTTTGGGGGAATGTGTGAGTTCCATCAGACAAGCAAAGAATCTCATTTCACCCAAAAGAAAGTTATTTCCATAATTACCAAAAACGGCCGGAAAACGCTCAGCAATAATCAACTCAAGATTACCGACGGTGACACCGAAAGTATAATGGAGTTTGAGGAAGAACTATTCGAGTCCAAACTCAAAGAATATTTTGATATTGAATTAAAAAGCAGTCGCTAACAAGGGGAAACCGTAAGTTCTGGCCGACGGCCTAGTATGCTGTTTACACGAGACCGTTATCAGATTTTTTAGTTTCTAGTTAAATAAAAGTTCATGAAGAATACATTCGGGCTGCTGAGCCTACTTGCCCTAGCTATTCTGGCTTTCAAACCTGCTGATGATAAAACCGTTTCCAGCCTCACTGAAGAAAATGGCTGGGTGGAACTTATCAATGGGAAAGATTTAACCGGATGGAAAGCCACCGAGAACCCTGCTACCTGGTCAGTAACGGACGGCCTTTTCCAGGCCGACGGAAAACGTTCCCATCTGTTTTATGAAGGAGAACACCTGAAAGACGGTTTCAAAAATTTTGAACTGGAAGTGCAGGTGAAAACTTTCAAGCTGGCTAATACTGGCATCTATTTTCATACCAAATACCAGGAAACAGGCTGGCCTAGTAGCGGCCTGGAAATACAGGTAAACAATACCCATATTGGAGAAGGGGACTATGTAGAACTCAAAAAAACGGCCAGCCTTTACGGGGTGCGGAATTTATACAAAACATTTGGCCAGGATGGGGAATGGATGACGATAAAAGCCCGGGTAGAAAGCAACCGTGTGCAGGTTTGGCTCAATGGCATGAAAACGGTTGACTACCTGCAGCCCGAGAAAACATTTAAGACCGTTCCACGACTTGGAAAAGGAACGTTCTGTCTGCAGGGGCACGATACCTTGAGCAAAATGCAGTACAAAAGTTTTAGGGTACGCCGCTTGCCAGATGATGCCCGTTCAAACGCGGTTGCTCCTGTTCTGGGTGCCTGGCATGACAGCCTCGTAGTGCTGCAGGGCCGTCAATTTGCTTTTATTGATTTAAATCCAAAAACTGCCTTATCAGCGAAAGAACTTACGGACTACCTATATACCACGGGCATCAATGTTTCCATGGTAAAAAGCCCTGCCTCTGTTAAAGAACTTGCAACAGCTAAAAATCTTCCCCTTTTTACCGGTATAAAAGTGAATGCTACAAACCAGGCAATGGCCAAGGCATCAGCCGCGGACTATATTGTTGGTGAAAGCACTGATGTAAAGACGGCACAGGCATTGCTGAAAGGAAAGAAAATCAATATCTGGTCTCACAAGGGCAGAGCCCTGAACAGCCCTATGGCCGCAGAACTGTTGGACTTGGCAAAGCAAAACAACATTGCCATTGAGATTGACAATATAAGCAAAAGCCCGTCGGTGGAGATCATAAAGATGGCAAAGGCCAAAGGCTGTAAATTCACATTCGCAGGACTTGTACCCGCTTCAAACATGCAAAAATCAATGTATGTGGTGAAGGTTCTCAAAGAGGCGAATCTTACTTATAAAGACCTTTACATTCCCAAATGGTAGCACTTTCAGACAGGGCTTGATTCACCTGCTGGCTTTATGGTGCTTCAAAGCTATGCTGTGGACTAAAAACCAACGACATGATGGCGTAAACGCCATGCTGCATTACCGGCTGTCATTCATTTAAATTAGCACTTATGCGACTTTACTTCTCCAGGGTTCTTAGCATCTTCTTTTTATTGATTCTGTTTAGTGCCTGTACCCGAATGGGTAAGACAGGAGCCGAAGTAGGCGGGCAATTCAACGTGGAGGAAGCGACGATTGCCGATATCCACACGGCTTTCAAAAAAGGCACCTGTTCCTGTGAGCAACTGGTGACCACCTACCTGCAGCGGATAGAAAAGTACGACCAGCCTACCAAACTAAACGCCATTGTACTCACCAACCCCAAGGCGCTCCAACTGGCCCGGGACCTGGATGCAGAATACCGGCAAACGAAGAAACTGCGGCCGCTGCACTGCATTCCGCTCATTGTGAAAGACAATTTCAATACCAAGGGCCTGCAAACCGCCGCAGGCTCGCTGGCGATGAAAGGCTTTGAGCCGGAGACCGATGCCTACCAGGTACGGGTGTTGCAGGAGGCTGGCGCGTTGGTGCTGGCCAAATCCAACATGGCCGAATGGGCCTTCAGTCCCATGGTCTCCATCAGTTCCATCGCCGGCGAGACGCTGAACCCCTACAACCTGGGGCATGTGCCGGCCGGGTCCAGTGGTGGTACGGCCGCGGCCGTGGCGGCTAACCTGGGCTCCGTGGGTTTGGGTTCCGATACCGGCAACTCCATTCGCGGCCCTTCTTCGCACAATGCCCTGGTAGGCTTCCGGTCCACCTTGGGACTTACCAGCCGCGCAGGCATCGCACCGCTTTATTTGCGCAACGACGTGGGCGGCCCCATGGCCCGGACGGTAGAAGACGCTACCCGGATACTGGAGGTAATTGCGGGTTACGACCCCGTTGACCCTTTAACCAAACACAGCCAGGGCAAGGTGCCGGCCAACTACCGGCAGTTCCTTGATAAAAACGGGTTAAAAGGTGCCCGGATAGGCGTACTGCGGGTACTGAGTGACAAAGATCCCGATCCGCAGGTAAAGGCGCTGTTTGAAAAAGCTATTGCGGACCTCAAACGCCTGGGTGCCGAAATCGTGGATCCTTTTGAAGTCCCTAATTTTGCGGAGGTAAGCGAGGACCAATGGTGTTCCGTTTTCCAGCATGATATAAACCAGTACCTGGCTTCTCTGGGACCCAAGGCGCCGGTGAAAAATTTGCAGGAAGTGGCGGCATCGGGCAAGTATTCGGCCTACATTAAAGAAAACTTAGAGTACGAACTGAGCCAGAAGACCGCACCGGCTCCTGATGCCACCACCTGCGGCGATGCTTACCATGATACCCGCCGCATCGCTTTCCGGGAAGCCGTGACCGGGGCCATGAAAAAGTATCGGCTGGATGCAATCATTTACCCCACCTGGAACCACCCTCCTGCCAAAGTGGGCGATTTCAAGGGCTACAAAGGCGACAACAGCCAGATCATTGCGCCGCACACGGGCTTACCTGCCTTTACGGTGCCCATGGGTTACACTTATGACAACCTACCTGCCGGCCTGCAGTTTCTGGGCGATATGTATGCAGAACCCACACTGATCAAGCTCACCTATTCTTATGAGCAGGGCACAAAGCACCGCAAGCCGCCGGTGCGGTTTAGTGAATAGTCAATAGCCTGTGGGGTATTATTCATAAAAATGCCACAGCCAATTACAGGTAAACAGCCTTCTTGGCCACTGCCTAGTTGCGGCTGATTTCAATTAAATGTTAAAAGTTGACCCGATGATAGCCGAATTGCATAAGCTTTATTCCCGCGACCTTGACAGGTTGAAGGCAGAGATGGAAGCATTCCAGTTAGAGAGCAATCTTTGGAAGACAAAAGGAGAAGTAAAGAATTCTGCCGGTAATTTATGCTTGCATCTAAATGGTAACTTAAGGACCTATATTGGAAAGAACATAGGTAATAATGACTATGTGAGAAACCGCGACGCTGAATTTAGCTTAAAGGATGTCCCCAAACGGGGATTATTAGCGCAAACTGAGGAAACGAAAACCATTGTTTTGAGCACCTTGAGCCAAATGAGGGCAGAAGACCTAGAAGCACCTCACAAGGAAGAGGCCTTGGGGTATCCTATGTCTAATGGATTTTTCCTCATGCATTTGCTCGCGCACCTGTCTTACCATTTAGGGCAGATCAACTACCTGAGGCGAGTATTGGAAGAATAGCCGAAGCCCACCATACCTGTGCGGTAACACCGTCATTGCATAGCCTAAACCTTGAAGTCCCTACCAAAGATGAAAAGGATCCACTTATTTGAATTTGAAGACTTTCCATGGTTCCCCAATGGGCTCAGGGTTAGTTTAACCAGGCTGATGGTGGTGATGCACAGATTGCTAGGCACCCATAAAGACTTAGTTGAATTGGTGAACAAAGTCATGGCCTATGCGCCCAAGCCCGCCATCATAGATTTATGCTCGGGCAGCGGAGGGTCTATGCTAGCGGTGGCGGAGACTTTGAGGGCAGAATATAGGCTGCAGGATCTAACCCTGACCTTGACAGACCTGTACCCCAACAAAGAATTAGCGCACCAAATCAACACCCGCGGCAGCTCTGGTGTCGCCTATGTAACCAAACCCATAGATGCCGCCAATGTGCCCCCTAATCTGGTTGGGTTGAGAACCATGGTGTGCAGTTTTCACCATATGCCGCCGGGCACGGCAAGAAACATCCTGGTCAATGCCAAAGAAAGGAAACAGCCCATCTGCATCTATGAAATAAGCGACAACAGTTTCCCCATCTCGTTGTGGTGGGTAGCCTTGCCTTTGAATTTCATTGTGGCCTTTTTCATTACCCCCTTAGTAAGGCCTTTGACCTGGCAGCAGATAATCTTTACGTACCTGCTGCCCATTATTCCCTTTTTCTTCGCCTGGGACGGTGCCGTGTCTAACGCCCGGACCTATACCCTGAATGATCTGGATGTACTGCTGGAAGGCCTGGGGGCAGATGATTACAGGTGGGAGAAAGGGATCATCGGCGGCAAGGCCAAAAAAATGTATTTACTTGGTTTCCCGATGGCAAATCAATAGGGTTCCGGTTTCTGCCAAAGCTCCCACCTTAGCCAAGCCGTTGGAATGGAGATATGACCAATCCTGGTGCCAAGGCTGAACTGAAAAGAAGTTGCCACCTAAGTATTTTCTGCCTATTTTCTGTAAACTTCAATAAAACCCCAAGCCCATGAATCTACCACAGCAATTGGCCCGGCACCTGAGAGAAGTGCATTTCGGGGAGAACTGGACAGACGTCACCATAAGGGAACATGTTTCTGATATAACCTGGCAGCAGGCTACAACCAAAATCTCTTCCCTCAACACCATCGCGGCCCTGGTATACCATATCAATTACTATGTGAAAGCGGTATTGCGGGTATTAAGGGATGAACCCCTCAACGCCAAAGATGCCAACAGTTTCAACCATCCGGCTGTTGACTCACCGGAAGCCTGGGAAAAGCTGCTGCAAGAGTCTTGGACCGATGCCGAAGACCTGGCCCAATTAGTGGAGCAGTTGCCGGAAAGCAAACTAGGGGAAACCTTTGTGGAGGAGAAATACGGCAGCTACTACCGCAACATCCAGGGGGTGATTGAGCATGCCCATTACCATTTAGGTCAGATAGTGCTGCTCAAAAAGCTGTTGTCCCAGCCCGCCGAGGCGAGTGTAACGCAAAGTGTCCATTGAATTGCTCTCTGCCAAAAGCAGCATTAGCCCTGTTCCTCAACCCGTAGCGAGCCGGCGAGTAGCGTTTCCATTTTAACTCCGTTTTATGAAAATCCTCCTGGAAACAGAAAGACTAAGGCTGCGTGAGTTCACGTTCCAAGACACGGCTTTTATCATCACCCTCATGAACAGTCCCGGGTGGCTGCAGTTCATAGGCGACCGAAACATCAAGACCCAGGAGCAAGCCAAGTTCTACCTGCAACACGGCCCCCTGAAAAGCTACTTGCAGTATGGGTACGGTTTGTCTTTGGTAGAGCGCAAAGAAGACGGCCAGCCCATTGGCATGTGCGGCCTGGTGAACCGGGATGGCTTACCGCACCCCGATCTGGGCTTCGCTTTTCTCCCTGATTTCAGCGGACAGGGCTATGCCTATGAAATGGCCAGCGCCGTGGTGAAAGACGCCAGTACCCGCCTGCAAATCCCAACTATCCTGGCCATCACCGCCCCAGATAACGCAAGATCCATCCGGCTACTGGAGAAAGTAGGGCTGAAACTACAGAAGACCACCCGCTTGCCCAACAGCCAGGAAGACCTGCTGCTATTCAGTAATTAATTCATTCCCATCAATCCAAAGAGCAGATGACCGGCGAAACAGATTTAGCCACCATGCTGAGGACCTTAGAGCCCAAACTGAACCCCGGTGATTACGTCTTCTGCGTGGTGCAAGACCCGGCAAAGATAGACCTCACCCAGGCGCTCATGACCTTCCGGGAAGCCGAAGGCCTCACCGTGATCCTCAGAAAAGACCTCGCGGATGCGTTGCAACTTGCCTATTCGTTTACCGCAGCCTGGATCACCCTAACAGTCCATTCCTCGCTGGCGGCAGTAGGCTTAACGGCGGCTTTCTCCCAAGCCCTTTCAGAAAAGGGGATAAGCTGCAACGTAGTAGCCGCCTTTTACCACGACCACATTTTTGTGGACAAACAGCACGCCCAGGCCGCCATGGATGCTCTGAAGGACCTCTCCAAAAAAGCATAAGCCCCGCTTCCCGACTACAGCCATCAGGGTTTCACCAGCGCTAGCTACGCTTAGATGCTTCCCTCAAGGGGAGATACACGTTTGAAGCGTAATTACATTTAGCTAGTGGAATCAATTGGCTTCCGAGTGTATATCTATGGTAATGATTTACGCCTGTTTATAGAAAATCAGGCTATAAACTGGAAGTGGTCCCTGCGCAGAAAGGAAAGCCTGCATGAACATGACCCAAGTTTCCGCTAAGCCTTATCATTCTCTCATTCTCTCATTCATTCTCCCAAACTAACAACCATTCTGCCGTTGTAATGCAATCTATACACCTGTAGAGGTTTGGTGATGTGTAATTTTTAATGTTTGTTCATTTTTTTTGAAACTATTTATGGTGTTTTGAGTTTTTACCTTAATATTTGATAATCGTTAATTAAAAGATGTAAGTATCGTGTGTGGAATTGTTTGTGCTTTCGATTTAAAAGAGTCATCTGAGGCGTTGCGGCCGCAGATTTTGGAAATGGCGAAGTGTATCCGGCACCGTGGACCGGATTGGAGCGGGATCTACAGCAATGAGAATGCGATCCTGGCGCATGAGCGGTTGGCCATCGTGGATCCTATCTCGGGGAAACAGCCTTTGTTCAGCCAGGACGGAAAACTGGTGCTGGCCGCCAACGGCGAGATCTATAACCACCTGCAACTGCGCGAAAAGCTCACCATCCCTTATAATTTCCAGACCAAGTCTGACTGCGAGGTCATTCTGGCGCTTTACAAAGAGAAAGGCACGCAGTTCCTGGATGACCTCAACGGTATCTTCGGCTTTGCCATCTATGATATTGAGAACAACGAGTACCTCATCGCCCGTGACCACATGGGCATTATCCCGCTGTACATAGGTTGGGACCAGAACGGTACTTTCTACGTGGCCTCTGAGCTGAAGGCCCTGGAGGGCAAGTGCGCCAAGATTGAGCTGTTCCCGCCGGGCCATTACCTGTCCAGCAAAGAAGAGGGCTACCAGAAATGGTACGATCGCGACTGGATGGAGTACAAGAACGTGGCCGAGAACGAAACCAACATCCAGGCTCTGCGCGAGGCCCTGGAAGCCGCCGTGCACCGCCAACTCATGAGCGATGTGCCCTACGGCGTGCTCCTTTCCGGCGGACTGGATTCTTCCATCACCTCAGCCATTGCCAAGAAATACTCAGAAAGACGGGTGGAAACCAACGACCAGGAAGCCGCCTGGTGGCCTCAACTGCACTCCTTCGCCATCGGTTTGGAAGGCTCCCCGGATTTGGCCGCCGCGCAGAAAGTAGCAGATCACCTGGGCACGATCCACCACGAAATCAAGTTCACCATCCAGGAAGGGATTGACGCCATCAAAGACGTGATTTACCACCTGGAGACCTATGACGTAACCACCGTGCGGGCCTCTACGCCCATGTACCTCATGGCCCGCGCCATCAAAGCCATGGGCATTAAGATGGTGCTCTCCGGCGAGGGCGCCGATGAGATCTTCGGGGGATACCTGTACTTCCACAAAGCGCCTAACGCCAAGGCTTTCCACGAAGAGAACGTGCGCAAGCTGGAGAAACTGCACATGTATGACTGCCTGCGCGCAAACAAATCGCTGGCCTCCTGGGGCATTGAGGGCCGCGTGCCGTTCCTGGACAAAGAATTCATGGACGTAGCCATGCGTATCAATCCGCAGGACAAAATGATCAACGGCGAACGAATGGAGAAATGGGTGCTTCGCAAAGCGTTTGAAGATTACCTGCCCGCCAGTGTGGCCTGGCGCCAGAAAGAGCAGTTCTCAGACGGCGTAGGCTACAACTGGATTGATACCCTCAAGGAAATGGTTAACGCCAAAGTGAGCGATGAGCAACTAGCCAATGCCCGTTTCCGGTTCCCCATCCAGACGCCATCGTCCAAAGAGGAGTACTATTACCGGTCTATCTTCTCCAAGCACTTCCCCAGCGATGCCGCCGCGCTATCAGTACCATCTGTGCCATCCGTGGCCTGCAGCACGCCTGTCGCGTTGGAGTGGGATGCCTCCTTCAAAAACCTGAATGACCCATCGGGCAGAGCCGTGGCCAACGTCCACGCCAAGGCTTACCAACAGGAAGTCTTGCAATAAGCTTCTAGGCCCGAAGCCATAAAACAGAACCGCCACCTGTTGTGAAAACAGGCGGCGGTTCTGTTTTTATACCGAATGCGAATAGGGCCTGTTTTTCGAAAATCCCCTCCAAAACAAGAGCTCCCCCAAAGCCGTTTTAAATCTGATTTCTGTAAAACGGCCCGAAAACAACCAGGCATCTCAACGAAAGGTGGAGTTTATTTTGAGTTCTGCTGAACATGCTCGGCGAGTACTTCCTCTACAGAGGTCCATTCAATGCCCGGGTAACGGTCATTGTCCAGCGGCGCCAGTTTAGGAAGCCCGCTGAACATGTTCCGCATGTACTGCATGCCCTGCCAGGCTGGAAAGACCTCCTCTTTTTGCGGGAAGACTGTTTTTGTGAACTTGATGATTCTGTCCAGTCGGCGCAGTTTTCCGGCCTTGAGCAACTTGAAGGGATGCCCGGTAGCCTGGCTGGCGGCATCCTGCAAGCCCCGTGCACTCAGCACATCGCCGGCTACCCGCAGGTAACGGGGCGCGGTGTCATCCAGGGCGGCAGCGGCGGTGAACGCGGCAGTGTCTTCAGTGGTGGTGAAGTCCAGCGGCTGGTCTGCGTCTTCCCAGTACACCACCCGTTTGAGCGGGAACAAGACCACCGGCGCCTGCCCGGTCAGCAAATCAGAGAACATGCCGTTGAGTATGGAGGTAGCCTTGATGGGTGCCCTGTCCAGGCGCTCTTTGAATTCCTGCCGCAGATCCAGGTTGCGGTTCGTGCCAGGGGGCAGTTTGGTGAAATCAATCGCGAAATCAGAGGGGACAAAGCGGGGCACGCCGGCCTCCACCGCCGCCTGCAGCAGAGCCGTCTGGGCATCGAGAATCACCTCCTCAAGGCCAGACAACGCCGATACCACGCAGGTTGCGCCGGCGCAGGCTTTCACCAGTTCTGCATGGTTACGGTAATCAACTTCCACCAGCGTGGCGCCTTTTTTCCGCAAAGCCGCGGTTTTGTCACCTGTGCCTCCGGGGCGCACAAGCGCCCGCACCCGGGCGCCGCGTTGCAGCAGGTGCCGGGCAATGCGCCCGCCCAGGTCACCGGTGGCGCCGGCTAAAACAATAAGGGATTTCTCAGGGGTAAGGGGGTGGTCAACTGCCATAAAGTACTTTTCAGGATATCTACCTTAACCGCGTACCGGGGCAATTGTTAGGAAAATTAGGCTTTGAAGAATAAAAAAATACTTGTCCATTTTTCGGTTGCGGTCCCGTTTTGAATCATCTTTCTTTGGGGAATAAAGGCTGTTTTTTTAGAAAACAGGCCTAAAAAGGAAAGTCAAAACACGTGATAATAGTCAAGGTATGCTGGTCACCAATCAGAAAGACGTAGACAAATACTACAAAGCCCTGCTGGCCAAAGATGAGCAATTCATTGGTATCTTTTACGTGGGCGTGAAAACCACCGGCATCTTCTGCATCTCCACGTGCCGGGCGCGCAAACCCAAACGGGAGAACGTGGAATTCTACACCGAGGCCCGCGAACTGCTGCAACACGGTTACCGGCCCTGCAAGGTCTGTAAGCCCACCGAGCAGGCGCACCAGCCGCCGCCCGAGGTGCGCCTGCTCCTGCAGATGGTGAAGGAGAACCCTAAACAGAGAATCCAGGACTACCAGATAAGGCAGCAGGGGCTGGCCCCAGAGAAGATCAGGAGATGGTTCAAGAAGCACCACGGCATCACCTTCCAGACCTACCAGCGCATGATCAGGATCAATACCGCCTTCCAGGAGCTGCAAAGCGGTAAAAGCGTGACCCATTCGGCCTTTGATGCCGGCTATGAATCTCTAAGCGGTTTTAACTATACTTTCAAAAAAATGCTCGGAAAATCACCAGAAGACACCAAAGACAAATCCGTCATCCTGATGACCCGGCTCACCACTCCCTTAGGCCCCATGTACGCCTGTGCCACGGCTGAGGGCGTCTGCCTGCTGGAGTTCACAGACCGGAGGATGTTGGAAACTGAGTTCCGCGACCTGCAGAAAAGACTCAATGCCACCATCCTGGCCGGGGAGAATGACCACCTGAGGCAGTTGAAGGCTGAGGTGGAAGAGTATTTTGCCGGTACCCGGCAGGCGTTCACGGTGGCGCTCCACACTCCGGGAACGGAGTTTCAGCAGAAGGTCTGGCAAGTGCTGCATGACATCCCTTACGGTACCACCAGTTCTTACCAGCGCCAGGCCGAGAGATTAGCCATGCCCCAGGCGGTAAGAGCCGTAGCCTCGGCCAATGGCCACAACCGCATCTCCATCATCATCCCCTGTCACCGCGTAATTGGCAAGAACAACCAACTAACCGGCTACGGTGGCGGCTTGGAACGAAAGAAGTGGCTCATAGAGCACGAACGCAAAAATGCGCTTTGCCAGGTATAGCCCAGAAAAGGTTAGTAGGTACTAAAAAAGAATCTCCCCGTTTAGGGCCTGTTTTATGGAAACAAGCCCTAAGCGGGGAGATTTATTTTATGAGGAGCTTTTAGAAAGGATACCCGATGGCCAGGTTCAGCACCCCAGTGCCGAACAGTCCGGATTTAGGCCGACCACCATTGGGGTAGGTTGGGTCGCGGAGCGGATACGCCAGGTCCACGCGTATCACGAAGAACTGCACGTCAATCCTGATGCCGGCGCCGGCGCCCACCGCCAGCTGGCTCATAAAGTTACCGCTGAACTTACCGCCGGGCCGCGTAGGGTCTTCGTTTACAAGCCAGATGTTACCAGCGTCCACAAAGAAGGCGCCTTTCAGGTACGGGTCCATCAGCGGGAACCGGAACTCGGCATTCCCTTCCAGCCTGATGTCACCGGTCTGGTCAAAATAGGAGAAGCTTTGGGAGACTTCGTTGCCGGGTTCCTGTAATGCCGTTGGATTGTAAACACCGGGTCCCAAGCTGCGGGCCGGAAACGCCCTGATGCTGTTAGGACCGCCAATGCCGTACTGCTTGATGTACGGAAGCACGTTGGAGTTGCCGTAGGGCAAACCGTAGCCGCCCAGAAAGCGGGTAGCCAGCACCAGTTTTTCAGTGAGGTTGAAGTAGTAGCGGGTTTCCAGGTCAAACTTAGCGTACTGCGAGAGCGCCTGCCCCCGGAACGTGTTCGGGAACTCCGGATCAGCGGGCCGTTTGTTTTTCACCCGGTAAAAGAGCCCCCACAAACCACCCGAGAAATCAAGCCCGGGGCTGATGTAGAATTGGTGGCTTCGCCCTTCAACCCCCAAGGTATTGTACACCAACCGGTAATTACCGCCAATAATGAGCTGCTGGTCAAAAGCCCGTGCCAGGAACGGACGTTGTGCCAATTCTTCCTGGAAGGCGGGAGTAGGGTTCAGCAGCCGCGAGTACTGCACCTGCACGGGATTGATCTGGAACTCAGTGGTGGCGTATTGCCGCCAGGAGTACCCGTACTCAAAGTTGAAGGAGTTCTGCTGAAAGAATTCCTGCCGGTTGATGAACCGGAAACCCAGCGCAAACCGCGTTCTGGGCTGGTACATACTGCTGGCGATCCGGATGTTGAACGGTGAGATGATGCGGGGTACGTGCATCTCGGCATCGGCTCCTACCTCCATGGACGTAAGGCCCGAACGAGCACTATCCCCGCTGATCTGCGATTCAAAGGAACCTACCAGGTTAATGAGCAGCAACTCGGCACCGCGCAAGGCATTCCGGTTCCGGAAACTGACCGTAATACCCGGCCCTGCGTACCCGTTGGATTTCTGCACCGTCTGCACCTCAGCCCTAACCGATTTTTTCTTGGCTTGGGTCAGGAGGATATCGGCATTGATACGGCCATCCAACCCTATAGAATCCAAGGGTGTGAACCGCACCTCGGCAAACTTGAACGTGCCCAAATCCATGAGGCGATTAACGGTCTGAAGGTGGCGTTTGCGGCTGTAGAGGTCGCCGTTTTCCACGAAGACCGCATTCAGAATGGTTTTGGCCTTAAAGGTTTCTTCGTCTGGGTAGTACTTGTAGTCTTTGAATTGTACCGGTGCCTCACTATCGCCAATGGAGTCGCCCAGGGAATAGTCGGTGTATATGCTCACCTGCTTGTAGCGGTACGGGATCAGGGCCTTGGTAGGAGCTGTGTCCTTCAGGCGCACATAGATGTTGACCTTGTTGTTCTGGGTACTGTCTACGTGGTAAATCAGATAGCTTTCGTCAAAAAAGAAGAAGCCTTTCTCTTTCAGGATCTCGTTCACCCGCAGGCGCTCGGCAATGAGTTTTTCCAAGTTGTAGGGGTCATTCACCTTCAGCAGGCTTTGGGGTTCCGTCGCCCTGATGGCCATGGAGACGCTGTCGTTCCCCTGCGGAAACTGGATCTGCTGAATGATGTATTGCTTACCCACCGTGGCGGCATAATGCACCTGCGCCATCTTGCGCTTGCTGGTGGTGTCTACGGTGTGTTCCAGGGTGGGGGAGAAATACCCGTTATTGTACAAACGGTTGATCATGGCTCCTTTCACACGGTCTGGGTGCGTCTCGCTTAACAAAACCGGCGGCTCTCCCAGGCGGGTTTTAATCCAGTTGGCAATGCCTTTGCGTTCACGGTTTCCGCCCATGGCGTTGTAGATCCAGAGCTTGGGCCGCATGCCCAGGAAGGAGGTATTGGGCTGCGGCCGGATGGCGGCGTTCAGTTCCGGTTCCAGGGCTTTGGTGTCTGTCTCAGGGTAGGGAGAAGTCACTTTGATGTCACCGCCAATGTAGAGGTAGTCGCCCTGGGGTACGCTTTTGGTGCTGCTGCAACCCGCCAGAAAAGCCAGGAGAAACAACAAGGAAAGTGCCCTGGAAAGGGAGAGGGTAGAGAAGGTCACGTGTCTATAAAGCGATGTCATTTATTTTGCTTTGCCAGTATTTCTAAAGAGTTCAGCGAGGCTGTCATATTCACGCACGAAAAGCAGGGAAACACCGGTGCGCTGCAACTGTCCGTCCAAGAAGCCTTCATAGGAATTGTTCCGGAAAGCCCGCAGCCGCAACCGTCCGTCCTTGGTCACCGAGTATTCCACTGATACGTCTCCCGCAAAGGCATTCCCGCCGCTGTTTCCCGCGTTACCAGAATTGCCCTGGTCATTGCCGCCGCCCAACGGAATGTCTGTCCCGAAGCTTACGGTCAGCCGGTCGTTGAGGAGCTGGCGCTGCATGGCTACGTTCAGGTCTGTGCGGCTCTGGGCATCGCCGGAGGAGTAATCATCATAGGAGTTCAGGCCCAGTTCAATTCCCAGCCCGCCCAGGTACTGGCCAGTCAAGTTATTGAGCTGGTCAGAGAGTACTTTGCTTGCACTACCGCGCAGGGCACTGTTGATACCGCCTCCGGCCGAAGACGCTAATGGGTCCTGCGCCATGAACCGACCAAGTACCAGTAGGGAGAAGACCTGTTTGGTGCGCTCAGATTCCTGCGTTGGTTGGCTTAGCTGATCCAGGCGGGCACGTACTTCTTCCACCATGCCCCCTTTTGCTTTCTCATCCAATTCAATATTAAAGGAGATAGCCGGGTTCATGAGTTCGCCTTCCATGTTCAGGCGAACATCAAACGGCAGTTTGTTGCGGAGTTGACCGGCGCTTCCGGCATCTACTCCGGCGGTTTGGCTCTGGATAAGTTCCAGCGGAGCCGCGTCTACGTTATAGATGGCCGTGATATTGGCATCGGCGTCCATCATGTCACCGGTCCAGACAATGTAGCTGGCAGGGTCAAACGCAAACTCACGTTTCACCAGTTCATACAGGTTCATGGAGTAGAGGCCTTCGGTGACATCATAGCGGCCCGACAAGGTGATGTTTTCAGTTACATCATAGCCTACATTCAAGTTTGCCTCGCCCCTGATGGTTAGGTTGTCGCCCGACTCTGGATCTACAATCACGGTGATGGGCGTTTCATCGGTTAAATTCAGGGTCATGGTCATTTCAATTCCTGTGACCTCGGCCTCCACCGTATCTATCTGCTTTTGGCGGTTGATGCGGCGGTTGCGGGTGCTGTCTGGGTCTATAAAGACCACAATCCCCTCCCGGTTCACGCCCGCTTCCTCCTGTGGCATCACATAGGTCAAATTAGAGTTAGGCGCTACTGTTACAGTGGTGTTGATGACTGGCACGTTCAGATCTCCCGTGATCCGGGTGTCGCTGTCCAGGAACACACGGCCGTAGTACAGCTCATTGTCAGCGGCGGTGCTGTTCATGACCATGAAGTCATCGGTAGTGGCCCGCAAATCAAAGCGGTAATCCACGAAGTTGGAGGTAAGGATGGCGCCGTTCACGGTGGCGCGGTTGTTCAGGGAATCCAGCATGACAAAGTCATTGAACTGGATGCCTTCATTGTTCACGCTCAGGCGCTCATCAGGTACCCGGAACGTGGAATTGAGCATGGCTAGGTTGAAGGTAGCCTCTCTAAACTGCAGGTCGCCCACAATGTCTGGGTCTTCCAGGGTGCCCCTAATGGCTACATCGCCCGCTAAATTACCTCCCAGGTTTTTAACCATTCCCTGGGTAAATGGCTGGAGGCTGGCCAGGTTCAATTGACCTAAATCCAAATCAAAGGACATCGGCTTGCCTTCGGTAGTCAGGTAATACCCTGCCAGGGTCACGTTGTTGCCGTAGCCGGAGAGGCGGGCCGTCATGTTGTAGCGGTTGGCGGTAGGGTTGCTGGCCTGCAGCGTGAGGTCACCTACCGGGAATGTCTCGTACTCCAGACCGGTGAGGGCCATGTCTGCCGTAAAGCTCATGTTCCCCGAGATGTCATTCAAGGTGGCCTTCCCGTTGAGGGTACCAGCCACTAGACTGTCTTCCTGCAGAATGGCGCGGGCCAGATAGCCTACGTCTACATTGGTCAGGTTGACATCCAGCGGGGAGTTCTGGGCCGTTGGGTTCTGGCTTTGCAGCGCAATGGCCATGGGGCCGTTAGATAAGCGGAGATTGTTCGCCACTACCGCTCCATTGTTGGTGTAGTACCGTACAAAATTGTTTGGCCCCACGGTCCAGGCATCGCGGTTAATGAGCAAATCTGGAGCGACGTTCACTTCAAACCCATTGGTGATTTGCCGCAGCAGTACACCAATAGCCGATTCTTCCTCTCCGGTCCTGCTTTGGTTCGCTGCGCGCAGGGCTACGGTGTTGTTCTGCACATTCCCACCCAGCACAATGTTGTTCACCCTAAACGTGGTGTCCTGCCGGATGCGCTCTGCCCGTACGTTATAATTCAACTGTTTGGGGTCTGACGAGACATTCAGGGAAATGGAGTCTAGCCGCATGCCGGTATAGCGTACGCGCGGTACACTGGCTACCATCTGCAGATTGGCGGTCTGGCTATTGTAGTTCCCGTACAGGGTATCTAAACTCAGGCGGGTAAGCCCGGGCACGAAGGCCTGGAACACGCGTGGTTTGTGCAGGGCCATATTAAAGCTGAACTGCCTTGCGCGGGAACTGGGTTTGTAACCGCCATTCCCCAAGTCATAATACCGACTGATGTGGTTCATCAATTCCGGCCCGATGTCTCCTAAACCGATGTTCCCGTTCAGGTTGGCGGTGATCACGTCTGAAAGCACCCGCAGTTCGGTCTGGCCGGGCTTTTGCGTTAGATTTACAGAAAGTGAGTCAAACTGGAGCGGGCGGTTGTTGCTGGTAAGGGCGGTGTTGCGGGCAATGATGGAGCCGTTCAGGCTGTTGGCATCACCGCCTCGTAAATCAGCGATGATGTCGCCGCGCAGTCGTAAGTCCTCTGGGTACAGTTTCAGGGCCTGGAAGTCTATCGCTCTCAGGTTGGCGTTCATGGCGATGGCCGGTTGGGCGCCCCGAAGGTTCACGGTTCCGTTCAGCGCAAAATCCAGGTTCTGGTCCTTGGTGCTATTGGCTTTGATGGCGTAGCGGTTGCGGTTGGCATCTACATCGAAGTTCAGGTCATGGTAGTTGTATCCGCCGTATTCAAAGCTCTGCACGGTACCGTCAATTTTGGCCACCATGGTCTCAGGCGTGATGCCGGTTCCGTTGATATTAGCGACCAAAGAGGCTCTGCCCAGGGTTTTGTCATTCATCAAGCGTCCCAAGTCAAAGCGCATCAGGCGCACATTGCCCTGGATGCGTTCCTGTCCTTTGGTGCGGCCCGGTGTCATGTCAATTTTGGCAATCGCATTCCCGAAGGTGGTACGCACGGTGGCATCTACGTCAAAGGCGGTCATGGTCCCACTGAAGGAACCTTGTACGTCCATGGACGGTGGCAATGTGATGTTGGCCGGTAAGGTGCCCGCCGGCAGCAATGATTTCACATCGGCGGCGGTGGTATGGAAACGGTTGATCTGGAGGTTGGCGGCCAGGTTCTCTGGGTTAGGCAAGCCCCTGATGCGTCCGCTCAAAGCCAGGTCTGTGTTGCGCCAGCCGCTCACGCGCACGTTGCTCAGCAGCAGGTTGTCCATGCGGCCGTTCACCAGGCCACTCAGGCGCACGGTCTGGCCCAGGTTGCCCGCCAGGGGCGGTTGGTTCACCAACGCAGGCTGCAGCAAGGCAACATCTCTGAACCCGATGTAGGTGTTCTGCAGATCGGCGGAAAGGGTGAGCTTGCTCAGGTCCTCGGCAGCGGTCTCCAATGAAGGATAGCCTACTTTGATGCGGCGCGCGATGCGGCTGTGGCCCGTTTCCAGCACCAAATCTGATAATTCGGTCTGAACCGAGTCAAACAGGATGCCGGCCGTGAACTGCTTTACCTCAAAGCCGCTTTTCTCCTGGAACGTGAGTTGCTCCAGTTGGGCGGTGGTGCGGTTGGTGCTGTAGTAAAGGTCGTTCAGTTGCAGGTTGAGATTGCGGGCCATGAGGTGGTTGTAGTCCATGCCGCGGGCCTGCTTGGGCGCATCGTAATTGTCAAAGGCGGCGTCTACCTCGGTCACGTTCAGTTTGTCCAGGGTGAGGACCCAGTTCACGGGCTCGCCAGTGGTTTTGGAAACGGCTTCCTCAATGGCCTCCAACGCCTCCGCCGGATTTACCACGCGGTATTCCTCGGGCATCTCGGCGTTCTGGGCGTAGGCCAGGGTACTGTTGTGCAACTCCAGGTTGCTCAGGTCAATGCGCGAGTTGATGAGGTCAATTTTCTCAGAGGCCATTCTCGCCTGGCCCAAATTCACGTCTATGTACTGTTTGGCCACCCCGTTGCGGTACTTGAGTTTCACGCGGTCCAGCGCGACGGTCTTCAGCCCGAACTGCATGGTCAAAGGCTCAGACTCGCCTTCGGGCGGAACCTTGGTCTGCACCATGTCTACATAGGTGTCGCGCAGCGTGATGTCGCCTATGCGGTAGATTTCCTTCGTGAGGTCCAGCTCGTCCATCTTCACGTTGAGGTTGCCCACGCGGGTACGCACGTTCTGGCCGTTCACCTCATCGCGATAGGTGAGGAAGATGTTCTTGAAGTTAATGGTGCCTATGTCATAGGTGAAACCGGCGCTGGTGGTGTCCTGAACGGTGGTATCAGTGGGGGTGGCGAAGGCTTTGAGGATGTAGTCAAAGTTGGAGACGCTGTCTGGCAGGGTGCGGTAGATGTGGGCCGTGGCGTTCTCCAGTTCCAGCGATTTAAGGGCCACTTTGGATTGAATGATGCCCAGGATGTCCAGGTTGGCGGCCAACCGCTCAGAATACCAGAGCGTGTCGCCTTTCTGGTCTTGCAGGTACACGCCCTCCAGCAGGATGTCTTTGCGGAAATCACTGCGGAACTTACCAATGCGTACCTCCGTGCCTATCTTGTTCTGCAGGTAGTTCTCTGCCTTGCTGGCGGCAAAGTCCTGCACCTTTGGTATCTGAAGGGCCACCAGGAGGAGCACCACCAGCACCAACAACCCGCCAATTATCCAGAGAAGCACGGCGAGTGTTTTAAGCGTATATTTCTTAACAGTATGCGTAGACAAAATAAATACAGTAGCAGTTTTGGGAGATGCTACTTGTACTCAAGTTATATAGCTGCGGTTACATATATCCTTGTTAAAGAATAGGATTAAACCATTTTTTAAGGGTTTTTCTGAAAAAACGGGCCTAAAACGCCGGCCATTTTTGTAGCCGCGAAACCAGTAACCGGCTTACCCCTGCAAAGCGGCTTTACCCTTGCCCTTGGCTTGCGTATGTTTTAGAAAAAGAACCTTTGATGCATCCCTCGCCTCCCCAGCCGGAAACACCCGGCAAAAACGCTCTTAACCACGAACGCCGGCAGCTTCTCCGGCGCATTCAGCACGCCCTGGAAGGACCCATGATCTTTCTGGGTTTTGTGTGGCTGGTCTTGTTGGTGGTGGAACTGATCTGGGGTCTGGGTGCGGTGCTGCAAATGCTCAACTATGCCATCTGGATTGTTTTCATCCTGGATTTTGCCCTGCGGTTTACCCTGACGCCGGAAAAAGGCGCGTTTCTGAAGACCAACTGGCTCACCGCTATTTCCCTGGCGGTGCCGGCCCTGCGGGTTTTCCGGCTGAGCCGATTTGTGCGGGTATTCAGGACCGTGCGGGCGGTAAGGGGCTTTAGGTTGGTGCGGGTCTTGAGTTCGTTAAACCGGGGCATGAGAAGCTTGGGCGCCACCATGGGCCGCCGGGGCTTTGGCTATATGTTGACCCTTTCGCTGGCTGTTTTGTTCTCAGGAGCCGCCGGCATGTACGCGTTTGAGAACGAGGTCGCAGGAGGTATCTCTTCTTACGGGGAAGCGCTTTGGTGGACGGCCATGATCCTGATCTCCTTGGGCAGTGAGTACTGGCCCAAAACACCCGAGGGGCGGGCTTTGTGTTTTTTGCTGGCGCTTTATGGGTTTGCCGTATTTGGGTATTTCACTGCCTTGCTGGCCAGTTTTTTCCTGGACCAGGATGCTGCGAGCAAAAACTCTGAAGTAGCCGGAGCTACCCAAATTGAGCAGCTGCACCTGGAAATGAAACAACTACGGGAAGAATTAAGGGCTGTCTTGGCTTTACAGCAGACCCCCAAGGCACCGGCAGGCGAAATAAACCCACCCGGCAACCCCCAGGCATAGGTTTGAACAAATTACAGGAGGGACATTATCTGTCGGGGCAGCTTTGGTCTGCTTTGACCAGTTTTCGGGTATCGAAGCCAAGGGTCTGGGCTTTTTGTTCCAGTTGATTGTACACCGTTGCGTCCAGCGTACGGGTGCGGGCCAGAATCCAGAGGTATTTGCGGTCTGGGGAGCCCACCAGGGCGTGGGAGTAATCATCGGGTAGGTCCAGTATCCAATAATCGCCCCGGAAGGGCCAGAAGAACTGCACCCGCAATTTAGTGTTGTTGCTGCCTTCCACCGGGAAGGCTTTGCCCAGGGCACCGTCTTCTTTGCCGCTTGCGCTGCCTTTGCGGCAGGAGTTGTTCACCTCCACGTAGCCTTCTCTGGGCGTGTACACGGCGGTGGTGCAGTGGCAGCCCTTCTCAAAGCGGTTGGGGATAACGGCAATCTCGTACCACTTGCCGGCATAGCGCTGCAGGTCCACAGAGGAGACGGTGGGCAAAGGGGCGGGTTTGGGTTTAAGGGCCAGGAACAAAGCTCCCACAGCCAGCAAACCAAGGCCAACTCCGGCAAAGACAAGTGATTTTTTCATGACAGGACAGATAAAAGATTGCTCCCGCTCCCATGGTCTGGCAAAAGCAGGTGGCAAGCGGAGCAATGCCTTTATCCGGCGCTGTTAGTAAAGGGGCTTGCGCATCTGGTAATGCTGCACCTCGCCAAAGAGAAGGTGGGTTGGGTACTCTTCTGTAAACCCGTTACGCTTGTAAAAGTTTTTGGCGTACTCGCGGGCCTGCACAATGAGTTCTTTGGCGCCCATTTTGCGTGATTCTTCCTCCACGGCCTGCAGTAAACGGCGGCCTACTTGTTTGTTCTGGTACTTGGGGGCTACAGACAGGAATCTGAGCTGGGCCTCAGAGTCGGTTTCCATGTGCACGCGGCAACCACCCATGATCTCGCCAGTGTTTTCGTCAATGGCCATCAGGTGGGTTGCTTCGCTGTCATCGTCCATGCGCTCGCTGCCTACCGGCTGATGCCAGGGCTTGCGTAACATTTCGTAGCGTAACCGGTAATACTGCTCAAACTCGTGAAAGGTAGAGGGCTGAATAATTTGCATGACTGCGTTTTTAAGCTCTTTTCCGTAAAATTTCGCTAAACTAGTAACTTTGTTCGGCATCCTGATACAAAACCGTATAAATACCTGTCATTTTAATTAACACAACTACCATGCCTTCATTTGATATCGTGAGCAAAGTTGATCCGCAGACCCTGGACAACGCCATCAATACCGTTAAGAAAGAAATCCAGAGTCGCTATGACTTCAAAGACACCAAAGGCAGCGTGGAGCTGGACAAGAAAACCAATATGGTGCACATTGTCACCGAGAATGACATGCGCCTGCGCCAGATTGAGGACATAATCCTGAGCAAGATTGTAAAGCAGCAGATAGACGCCACCGCCCTGGACTTCAGCAACGAGGCCACGCCCAGCGGTCCCATGATCAAGAAAGACGTGAAAGTGCGCGCCGGCATTGACAAAGAAGACGGCAAGAAGATTGTAAAGCTCATCAAAGACAGCAAGCTGAAAGTGACGCCCGCCATCATGGACGACCAGGTGCGCGTGACCGCCAAAAAGATTGATGACCTGCAGGAGGTAATTGGCATGCTGCGCCGCGCCGAGCTGGGTATTCCGCTGCAGTTCGTGAACATGAAATCATAAGCGGGCCTGCCCGTACCGTAATTATACTTTAATTAAAGGCGGCAAACCCTGGTTTGCTTAACCCAGTTCCTGAGACTGCGTTTAAATGCCTTTACCTGCTCTCTTTTACGCACTATCTGAATAAATAAAACTATGTTTGATGTCTTCTCCAGCCCAGATGTCTGGCTAAGCCTCCTCACCCTTACCTTTATGGAAGTGGTGTTGGGGATTGATAATATTGTGTTCATCTCCATTGTGGTATCGCGGCTGCCGCGCGAGCAGCAGGCCCGGGGCCGCACCATCGGGCTGATGCTGGCCCTGGTGTTCCGGATTATCCTGCTGTCTTTCATCAGCTACATTGTGAACGCGAACCAACCGTTGTTCACCTGGAACCTGCCGTGGCTGGATGAGCCGTTTGCTGTTTCCTGGCGCGATATTATTCTCTTTGGCGGGGGCTTGTTCCTGCTGGCCAAGAGTACCACCGAGATCCACAACAAACTGGAAGGCGAAGAAGAGGAGCATGGTGCTGCGGGCGGTACCGCTACCATGGGTAAGATCCTGGTTCAGATTGTGATGGTAGACATTGTGTTCTCCTTTGACTCTATCTTAACAGCCGTAGGTTTAGTTGACCACGTGATTGTAATGATCATGGCGGTGATTATTTCTATGGGTATCATGCTAGCCTTTGCCAAGTACGTGAGCGATTTTGTGAACACGCACCCAACTGTTAAGATGCTGGCCCTTTCCTTCCTGATCATGATTGGGGTAATGCTGGTGGTAGAGGCGCTGCACGCCCACATTCCTAAGGGCTACATCTACTTTGCCATGTTCTTCTCCCTGGTGGTGGAAATGCTGAACATGAAACTGCGCAAGAAAACCTCCCCGGTGCAGCTGCGCCAGAGCGAGATTCTGGAAGAAGACATCACCGTGCAAGGGCGTTGATAAGTCCTTCCAAAACGGAAAGCAGAAGCGGGAACCCGGTCATCGGGTTCCCGCTTCTGCTTTTAGGGTTATCGGCAAAGTCGGGTTTGTCCAAGCCTTCTTTCGCTGTTCCTTCTTTTTAAGCTCGTTTTTGAAAAGAAGGCCAGAAACGGTTTTCCCATTTCCGCAGATATAGTAAAACCAATCTCCCACAAACAAACCCAGTGTACCTGTTTCCGTTTTGAGGCTGTTCTCGCCAAAGTAGATGAAAAGTTTATCTATTAGTAAATCCTTTTAGCAGAACCATTGTGGTTATTTAACCAATACAAAGCGAATTTTCAGTTTTTTACGGCCAGTTAGCGGGGTGCGCTTGCTTTTGCTGTTTTTAAATTTTATTATTAAAAAGCCATTTTGTTGATACTCTCACAACAAGGGGGCAGGTAATGTCTTTCATGTTGTCATTACCTTATTTTTAAAAGCAAAAAACACCACCCAAACCCAACAAACAACTAAGCTAACCATCTTCTTTTATGGCCGATAATCATTACGATGCCATTGTCATAGGTTCTGGTATCTCCGGCGGCTGGGCTGCCAAAGAACTCACTGAAAAGGGCCTCAAAACCATTATGCTGGAGCGGGGCCGCAACATTGAGCACGTCAAAGACTACGTTAACGCAAATAAACACCCCTGGGAACTGCCTCACCGCGGCGGCCGCACCCAGGAAATGATTGACAACTACCCGGTACTCAAGCGCGACTACACCCTCAATGAGGCCAACCTAGACTACTGGGTGAATGAGAAGGAAAGCCCCTACGTTGAAAGCAAGCGTTTTGACTGGTACCGGGGTTATCACGTAGGGGGCCGCTCCCTCATGTGGGGTCGCCAGAGCTACCGCCTCTCTGACCTTGATTTTGAAGCCAACGCCAAAGACGGCATCGCGGTGGACTGGCCTATCCGTTACAAAGACCTGGCGCCGTGGTACAGCTACGTGGAGAAATTCGCGGGTATCAGCGGTTCCAAAGAGAACATCCCGCATTTACCGGACGGCGAGTTTCTGCCGCCCATGGAACTGAACTGCGTGGAGAAAGACGTGGCCGCCCGCATCAAGTCGCATTATAAAGGCAACCGGCACCTGATCATCGGCCGGACGGCCAACCTCACCGCAGCGCATAACAACCGCACCAACTGCCAGTACCGCAGCAAATGCTGGCTGGGCTGTCCGTTTGGGGCATATTTCAGCACGCAGTCGGCCACGCTGCCGGCGGCTATGGCAACGGGCAACCTTACCCTGCGGCCGCACTCCATCGTGACCAAGATCCTCTATGACAAAGACACCAAAAAGGCCAAAGGCGTGGAGGTGCTGGATGCGGAGACAAACCAAACCTATGAATACTTTGCCAAAGTGGTGTTCCTCAACGCCTCTACGCTCAACTCCACCTGGGTCTTGATGAACTCGGCCACCGATGTGTGGGAAGGCGGGCTAGGCAGCAGCAGCGGTCAGTTAGGCCATAACCTCATGGACCACCACTTCCGGGCCGGAGCCAAAGGCGATATGGAAGGCTACGAAGACAAATACTATTACGGCCGCCGTCCAAACGGTATCTACATCCCAAGGTTCCGGAACATAAACGGCGAGAAACGCGACTACATCCGGGGCTTCGGGTACCAGGGTAGCGCCAGCCGCACCGGCTGGGGCCGCGAGATCGCGGAAATGGGCATCGGGGGCGATCTCAAAGACGCCATGTGCGAACCCGGCGGATGGACCATGGGCATCAACGCCTTCGGGGAGACGCTGCCGTACCATGAGAACATGGTGAAACTGAGCAAAGACAAGAAAGACAAGTGGGGCCTGCCGGTGCTGGATATTTCCTGCGAGATAAAGGAAAACGAGCACAAAATGCGCAAAGACATGGCCAACGATGCCAAAGAGATGCTGGAGATAGCGGGTCTCAAGAACGTGGAAACCTACGATGCCGGTTACGCCATGGGGCAGGGCATCCATGAGATGGGCACCGCCCGCATGGGCCGCGATCCTAAGTCATCGGTGCTGAACCAGTTCAACCAGGTGTGGGATGCCCCCAACGTCTACGTGACAGATGGCGCGGCTATGACCTCGGCGGGTTGCCAGAACCCATCGCTCACCTATATGGCCCTTACTGCCCGCGCCGTGGACCACGCCGTGAGTGAATTGAAAAAAATGAACATCTAAAACCCCTCTATAGATAATCTCATGGCCGAAGAAGAAAACAAGCCTGCCCCGCAGGACAACACCCGCCGCCAGTTCCTGAAAACCGGCGCCCTGGCCGCAGCCGGGTTCATGATTGTGCCTCGCTACGTGCTGGGCGGCAAAGGCTACACCGCCCCCAGCGATAGGTTAAGAATTGCCGCCGTGGGCGTGGGTGGCAAAGGCGAAAGCGACATCAAGAGTTTCTATGACAGCGGCAAAGCCGACATAGCCTTTCTCTGCGACGTGGACGACACTCGCGCCGCCAAATCGCGGCAGCGGTTCCCCAAAGCCAAATACTACAAAGACTGGCGCGAGATGTTTGACAAGGAGAGCAAGAACTTTGACGCCGTCTCTGTCTCCACGCCAGACCATAACCACGCCGTGACCACCATGGCGGCCATGCAGCTGGGCAAACACGTCTACGTGCAGAAACCGCTCACCCATGACATCTACGAGGCCCGCATGCTCACCGACGCAGCCAAGCGCTACAAAGTGGTCACCCAGATGGGTAACCAGGGCGCCTCCGGCGACGGCGTGCGCCAGATGCGGGAGTGGTATGATGCCGGGCTCATAGGTAAGGTACACACCATTTACTCCTGGACGGACCGCCCCGTTTGGCCGCAAGGCATCCAGTGGCCCGCCACCAAGGGCGAGGTGCCCGCCGGGCTGGACTGGGACCTTTGGCTGGGCACCGCTCCTTACAAAGAATACGTGAACAAACTGGTGCCCTTTAACTGGCGCGGCTGGTGGGACTACGGCACCGGCGCCCTGGGCGACATGGGCTGCCACCTGCTGGAGGCGCCGTTCAGAGTGCTGGATTTGACCTATGCCACCGATGTGCAGGCCAGCGTAGGCAGCGTGTACGTAGACGAGTTCAAGCGCGGGTACTTCCCCGAGAGCTGTCCGCCTTCCAGTCACGTGACCCTCACGTTCCCCAAAACTGATAAAACCAAACAGCCCGTCACCATCCACTGGATGGACGGGGGCATCCAGCCGGAACGCCCCGAGGAACTGGGCGCCAATGAAGTGTTCGGAGACGGCGGCAACGGAACGCTCTTCGTGGGCACTAAAGGTAAGATGATGTGCAGCACCTACGGCGCCAATCCGCGTTTACTGCCTACTTCGCGCACCAACGAGGTAAAAGTGAAGCAGAAGCTTGCCCGGGTACCCGGCGGAGCCGAAGGTCATTACGCCCAGTGGGTAGAGGCTTGCTTGGCCGGTTACGGCAAGATGGAGGTAAGCTCTCCGTTTGAAATCGCCGGTCCGCTCACCGAGGCCCTGCTCATGGCCAACCTCGCCATCCGCGGCACGGACGTGCGCCGGCCCAACGCCGCCGGCAACGGCTTTGACTATCCAGGCCGCGGGGTGAAATTGCTCTGGGACAACCAGAACATGCGCGTTACCAACTTTGATGAGGTAAACCAGTTCGTGAAACGCGACTACCGCGCCGGCTGGACCCTGGGAGCTTAAATTGAAGATTGACGCATTTTGTCCCCTTTGCAGACCCGGGTTGACAAGGCAATTTCAAGAGCCGAAAAGCTCTTCCTCGGCCTGTCCCCTGACAGACCGAAAGGCACAGGAAAGCTAGCCTACACTGGTTTGGCCTGTCAAGGGACAGGCCAAAGGAAAGAGTTGTCGCATTCCGTCCCCCTTTGAAGGGGGTAGGGGGATGACAAGGTTGCTAGAGGAAGGAAAAGCTTTGGCTACGGAGCTTGGGCAACCACAAGGGATTGCCCCTACATACGAAAATGCCATAATCGACAAGATTAATCAGCCCAAGCCTGCAAAGGGGGGAATGGAAGAAGTTTATCAGTTTAGACAAGATTTTAAGAAAATAAGCCATAAAAGGTTTACTTATGAATAGAAGAGAAGCGATTGCCGCCGTGGGCTGGATTCTGGGCGGTACCCTCATCGGGGCTGAGTTCCTGGTGTCCTGCACCAGCAGTGCCGCCAAGGTGAACAAGTTGTTTGACCAGGACCAGGTCACGTTTCTGGATGAGGTAGGGGAGACCATTCTGCCTGCCACCAGCACGCCCGGCGCCAAGGCCGCCAAGATTGGGTTGTTCATGGCCAACATGGTGCAGGACTGCTACACACCAGAAGACCAGAAGATTTTCATGAAGGGCATCTCCCAAGTAGATGAAGAAAGCAAAAAGAAGTTCGATAAGAAGTTCATGGAAGCCTCGCCGCAGCAGCGCACCCAACTGCTGACCCAGTTGGACAACGAGCAGAAGAACCATCAGAAAAACAAAAAGGAAGAAGAGCCTAACCACTACTTCCGGATGATGAAGGAGCTGACTTTGCTGGGTTTCTTCACCTCCGAGGTGGGTGCTACGCAGGCGCTTCGCTACCTGCCGGTGCCTGGCCGCTATGACGCCTGCATGCCTTATAAGAAAGGCGACAAAGCCTGGGCCACCTAAGCCTTTGACTTGAACGGTTTGCCTGGCTTAGAATGGTTTCCGCCAGAAGGTGCTTCCCGCTTTTGCGCTCAAAATTAGAATTTGGGGCAGAAGCGGGAATTGCCGGATAAAACGCCATATTTAAGCTGGTTTTGGGAAAACAGGCCTAAAACGAAACCTCGGCGCTGCCGCGGCAACTGAAATCAGCCATGGCGAATGTCAGGTACCGGAACCGGAAATGACTGACAGGAAATACCAAAGCATCTATTTAACCTTAACTTACAACCACAGAATTACGCGTACACCCTATGAAAAAAGTATTCCTTCTCCTGAGCTGCTGCGCTTTTATGGCAGCCTGTAACAGCAATTCTTCCACCACCAATGAAGGGGCGGTAGCCAGCACAGACGCAGATTCAGCCTCCTCGGCCTCCATGAGCGCGGCCACCCGCCAGCCAGATGCAGACACCGCCAGCATGGACATAGGAACCAACCGCTCCGCTGGCACCGGCGGTGGGGAAGTGCACGAGAAAGGAGCTCAACTGATCGCCAGTTCAGATTGTACCGGTTGCCACAGAATAGACCAAAAGTTGGTGGGGCCGGCTTACGAGGCCGTGGCTGAGAAGTACGAAAACAACGAGAAAGACACTGAGTACCTGGCCGGCAAAATCATCAAAGGCGGTAGCGGCGTTTGGGGACAAGTGGCCATGACCGCGCACCCTAACCTGAGCGAGGAAGATGCAAAGCAAATGGCCCAGTACATCCTGTCTCTTAAAAAATAAAGGTATCCTATGACAACCCTCCGCCACCTTCTCCCGCTACTGGTTCTGGGCGCTCTGGGCGCCTGCCAATCTTCCACGCATCAGACTTCTATGACGGCCAACGAGAAATCAAGCGGTTCTGCCTCTGAAGCTTGGCAGCCACTCTTTGACGGTAAAACCACCCAGGGCTGGCATACCTACGGGCAGGCCAAAGTAGGCAAGGCTTGGAAAGTGGAAAACGGTACCCTGCACCTGGATGCTGCCCACAAGCAGGACTGGCAGCCCGGTGACGGCGGCGATATTGTGACGGCGGAGAGTTACGGTAACTTCCATCTCAAGCTGGATTGGAAAATTGCGGCCAACGGCAACAGCGGCATCATTCTGTTTGTGCAGGACGAGCCCACCAAATACCCCAACACCTGGAGCACCGGCCCCGAGGTGCAGGTCCTGGACAACGCCGGTCACCCCGATGCCAAGATCCACAAGCACCGCGCCGGTGACCTGTATGACCTCATCGCCAGCAACCCTGAGACTTCTAAACCCGCCGGTGAGTGGAACCAGGTAGAGATCATCAGCAACAATGGGCGTCTGGACATCATCCAGAACGGCACCAAAGTGGTTTCCACCACCCTCTGGGACGATAACTGGAAAAAGATGGTGGCCGGGAGCAAGTTCAAAGACATGGCCGGTTTCGGGGCGTTCAAATCAGGGAAGATCGCGTTGCAGGATCACGGTGATGATGTGTGGTACCGGAACATCATGATCAAGCGGCTGTAGGCCCTCTGTTAAGAGAATAACGCAATGTCAGATAAAAACAGAAGATCGGCCATCAAGGGCATCCTGGCCGGAACGGCGGCGCTTACCGCGGCCGGGCCTTTGGCCTGTTTTGGCCAAAACGAGCCCCAAACAGAAGCTGCCTATACTTTGAAAGGAAACCTTAACCACTCGGTGTGCCGCTGGTGCTTCAATGAGTTGTCAGTGGAGGAACTCTGCGCCGCCGCGAAGGAAATAGGCCTTAAGGGCATTGACCTGGTTGGTCCCAAAGACTGGCCCACCCTCAAGAAGCACGGCCTGGTTTCCTCCATGTGCAATGGCGCGGAGATCAGCCTGACGGAGGGGTTCAACCATCCGCAGTACCACGCCCAACTCTTCAAGAACTATTCAGACATGATTCCACTGGTAGCCAAAGCCGGCTACACCAACCTCATCTGCTTCAGCGGGAACCGCAACGGCCTGGATGATGAAACAGGCCTCAAAAACTCGGTGGAAGGCTTAAAGAAGCTATTGCCCCTGGCCGAGAAACACAAAGTGGTGCTGGTGATGGAGCTCCTGAACAGCAAAGTGAACCACAAAGACTACCAATGCGACCGGACCGCGTGGGGCGCCGAGCTGGCCAAACGGCTGGGCTCTGAGAACTTCAAGCTGCTCTATGACATCTACCATATGCAGGTAGACGAGGGCAACGTGATCCAGACCATCAAAGACAACCACCAGTACATTGCGCATTACCACACCGCCGGTGTGCCGGGCCGTCACGAGATTGATGATACCCAGGAGCTCAATTATCCGGCCATCATGCGGGCCATCAAAGACACGGGGTTTAAAGGCTTCGTGGCGCAGGAATTCATTCCGCAGGCCAAAGACAAATTGAAATCATTGCGGCAAGCCATCCAGATCTGTGATGTCTAAGCGGCCTGCCCATCCAAGAATACTCTAACCAATCAACCTTCTACTAAGCACCAAAGCCAAATGAACAACAGAAGATCTTTTTTGCAGAAGCTGGGTTTGCTGTCGGCGGGCGTCGCCTTCGCGCCGTCGCTGCTTGCCTCCTGTGATTCCTCTAAAACCACTAATACTGATAACGCCTCTGCGGATGCTTCTACAGACACTAGCACCGCTGGCGCCAGCACGGGCACTGCCACCGGGGCCATCCGTGACATAGGAATCCAGCTGTACACCCTGCGCGAACTGCTGCCCAATGACCCGAAAGGCGTGATAGGCAAAGTGGCCCAGGCCGGATACAATGATGTGGAAACCTACGGCTACTCCGTAGACAAAGGCTACTGGGGTCTTCAGCCGAACGCTTTCAAAGAATTGCTGCAAGCCAACAACCTGGTTTCTACGAGCGGACACTATGAGTTTGGGCAGTACATGAAAGACGGCAACACCGACATCGTGAAACGCTATATTGAGGCCGGAAACATTGTAGGCCAAAAATACATCACAGTGCCCTACCTGGGCGAGGAACTGAGAAACAGCGCCGATGCCTACAAGAACATCGCTGAAAAAGTGAACAAGGCGGCGGAACTATGCAAAGCCTCTGGCCTGAAACTGGCCTACCACAACCACGATTTCGAATTCAAGCAATACGGCAACACCACCGGGTACGACATCCTGCTCAAGGAAACCGATCCGGCCCTGGTAAGCTTCGAGGCAGATCTTTTCTGGATGGAGAAAGCCGGCCGCAAACCGGTAGACCTGTTTAACCAGCACAAAGGCCGCTTTGTGATGTGGCACGTGAAAGACATGGACAAAAACTCGCCTGACCTCAACACCGAGATAGGCAGCGGCACCATGGACTACAAAGCCATCTTCGCGCAGGCCAAGACCTCCGGTTTGGACCGCATTTTCGTGGAGCAGGAGAACTTTGCCGCCGGCATGGACCCCTTCAAGAGCATCAAGCAAAGCCGCGACTACGTGAAAAACACCCTGCTCGCGTAAGTAGCCGCACCATTTTTGTCATCACCCTTTCGGGCCTGTTTTACCAAAAACAGGCCCGAATTATGTTTAGGGGCTCCGGTTGGTTTTTGATTTTAGGGTGATGGAAGGGCAGTTTTGGTTGTTGGTGATAACACCAACAACGGCGGATGAGGCAGCGAGGGAACGATAAGGAATGTAGGGGCACCTCTTGTGGGTGCCCTTCTTGGTAACTGCCAGTCGCAGCCGTTGCGGAGGACCCGTGGGAGACAAGGCATGCCTTGTCTCTACAATATCAGATATTCAAAGCAGACACCACCACCTGTTACCTGCGGCAGGCCGGGGCGAAGGCCTACAGTGAGGCCGAGGACCGGACTGCCGCACTGATGAACTGTTCATTTGGTAGTGGCCTGCATTAGCTATGGAACAGAGGACGGCAGCGGGGTGGTACCTTGATGGAAGCCTCACTGTCCGAGCGTCAGCGAGTTTGAGGCTTCTTGATTCTTTTGGTTACTTTTCTCATCAAGGAGAAAAGTGACAAACGCCCGCAGGCCGCGGCTGCAGTTCTGAGATTAAGCAAGAAAGGTAGTAGGAAGTAAAGGCAGAAAAAGGGAAGTCACTGAATTAAATCCGCGCCATAGTAGGGCGCCTCACTGCAGTTGCAAACTGCAGACCATTATAGGTCCAAGTTGAAAACTTGAACCAGGAAAGACAAGACAGGAAAGATAACAAAAGAAAGAGCAGCAGAAGAGGTCATCCCCCTACCCCCTTCAAAGGGGGACGTGGGTTTAGTAAGCATTTTTAGAAAATGGGCCGTAAAGGGAGAGGTCTTCAAATCCGATGGTGAGAACACAATGTCCATTTCTTGGGCAATCTTCCAAAACCATCTCAAAAACACTTTTCCCAAAGTGAAGGTCAGAGACTTATCAAAACAATCCTTATCTTCACAAATCCCAAACCATCACCCTACTAACCCCTTTATTATGAAGCAGTTTTTTACCAACCATGTCTCTGGCTGGAGGAAACCCGTGTTGCTGCTTTGCACCCTGGGGCTGTTCGTGGAGCCATCAATGGCCCAGAACGCACCTGCCCCGGCAAAGAAGGACGGCGCCAAAAAAGAAGAGAAGAAAGACCTGCCTTTAGAGGCGGGCCGCACCATTGACATCAACACCAAGGAAGGCTCCTGGCTTGCGCTGGACGTGCACCCGGCCGGCGGACAGATCATCTTCAGCATGCTGGGCGATCTGTACCTGCTACCCATGGCCGGTGGCAAAGCCGAGCAGCTAACTGAGGGCATGGCCCTGGATGTGCAGCCGCGTTTCAGCCCGGACGGGAAGTCCATTGTGTTCCTCTCGGACCGCGATGGCAATGACAACGTGTGGGTGATGGACCTGCTTACCAAGAAAACCCGCCAGATCAGCAAAAGCAAAAACGAGAACTTCCAGGCGGCCGAGTGGACGCCCGATGGCGAGTACCTGGTGGTATCGCAGGGACGCCGCAATCTGAAACTGCACCTGTACCACAAAGACAGCGGCAGCGGAACGCAGTTGATCAAAACGCCTGAGACCCTGAAAACCGTGGAGCCGGCCTTCGGCAAAGACCCACGCTATATCTGGTACGCCCGCCGTACCGGCGGTTGGAACTACAACGCGCAGTTGCCGCAGTACCAACTGGCCACGCTGGACCGCGAAACCGGCGAAACCGATACAAGAACCTCTCGTTACGGCTCGGCGTTCTCGCCAACCTTGTCGCCGGACGGCACCATGCTGGTCTACGGAACCCGCCACAACAACCAAACCGGCCTTATTGTGCAGAACCTGAAATCCGGCGACGAAAAGTGGCTGGCCTATCCGGTGCAGCGCGACGAGCAGGAATCGGTGGCACCATTAGGGGTATTGCCGGCCATGTCGTTCACACCAGACAGCAAAGAACTGGTGGCGTCTTACGGCGGTAAAATCTACCGCATTCCGGTGAGCGGCGGCCAGGCCAAGGAGATCCCGTTTGAGGTGAATACCAAAATCGCGATCGGGCCGAAACTGGAGTTCAAGTACCCCATCAACGATGACAAAACCATGAAGGTGACGCAGATCCGCGATGCGGCTATGTCACCTGATGGCAAGCGTCTGGCCTTCACTGCACTGGATAGATTGTACATCACTGATTATCCGAACGGTACCCCGAAACGGGTAACCACCAATGATTTCACTGAGGCGCAACCAGCCTGGTCGCCAGACGGCAAAGAGCTGGTGTTTGTGACCTGGCACGAGAAAACCGGCGGTGCTATCTATAAGGTGGCCGCAAACGGCAAAGCGAAACCAGTAAAACTGAGTCAGGAGAACTCGGTGTTCCAAGAGCCGGTATGGTCGCCTAAAGGAGACAAGATCGTGTTCGTGAAAGGCTCGGCGCAGACCTACCGTGAATCGGCTGGTCCGGGCGCGTTCGACTCCCGCCAGACCATCAACTGGATCTCTTCTAAAGGCGGCCCCAGCACGTTTGTGACCAAAGCCAACCTGGGCGCGAACCCGCACTTCGTGCAGGGCGATGACCGCATTCACCTGTACAGCTCATCAGACGGATTGATCTCTATCCGGTGGGATGGTACCGACAAGAAGCCGTTCGTGAAAGTGAAAGGCATCACCACCTTCGGATCGTTCGCCGATATGCTGGAGGAGGAAATGAGCCACAACACGCACGTGAACGAGCGTGAGCCGCAAATGCAGGCTTCTACCGCTACCACGGTGATCAAAGCCCCCAAAGGTGACAAAGCCCTGGCCCTGATCAACAACGAGATCTACGTGGTGACCATCCCGTTTGTGGGCGGTGAAACGCCTACCATCTCCGTGGCAGACGTAGCTAGCTCTCAGTTCCCGTCCTGGAAATTAACCGATATCGGGGGGCAATTCCCAAGCTGGTCAGCCGATGGTAAGAGCGTGTACTGGTCTATCGGTAACGCCTTCTTCGCCTACAATTTAGACGCCGCTTTCGCGAAAAAACGTGAAATGGAAGCTGCTGAGGAACTGAAGAAAGACGCCAAGCCTGCTACCGAAGCCAATAAAGACAGCACCGGCGCCAAAGAAGCCGTGAAGATTGAAGGCTACAAGCCGGTGGAAACCAGAATCGCGATCACCGTGCCGCGTGACATCCCAACCGGAAACATCCTGTTGAAAGGTGCCCGCATCATCACCATGAACGGCGATGAGGTGATTGAGAACGGTGATATTCTCATCCAGGACAACCGCATCAAAGCGGTTGGTGCTTCCGGCACTTTATCTGTGCCGCAGAACGCTACCGTGATGGATGTGAAAGGCAAGACCATCACGCCGGGCTTCGTGGATACCCACGCACACATGTGGCCACGTTGGGGCGTGCACTCCAACCAGGTATGGATCTACGCGGCTAACCTGGCCTACGGCGTGACCACCACCCGCGACCCGCAAACCGCCACTACTGACGTACTGACCTACGCTGACATGGTGGAAACCGGCAAGATGATCGGGCCACGCGTGTACTCTACCGGTCCGGGTGTGGGATACTGGTCCTACAACCTGAAGAGCCTAGATCACGCCAAGAGCGTGCTGAAGCAGTACTCAGATTACTACAACACCAAGACCATCAAAATGTACATGGTGGGTAACCGCCAGCATCGTCAGTGGATCATCATGGCGGCCAAAGAGCAAGGCCTGATGCCAACGACCGAGGGCGGTCTGGATTTCAAACTGAACCTGACCGAGATCCTGGACGGCTACCCAGGCCACGAGCACTCGTACCCCATCTATCCGCTGTACAAAGACGTGATTGATTTTGCTTCTAAGTCGCAGATCGCCTACACGCCTACACTATTGGTGTCTTACGGCGGACCATGGGCCGAGAACTACTACTATGCCACTGAGAACCTGGCCGGCGACAAAAAGCTGAACTACTTCACGCCTAAAGTGGAGCTGGATGAGAAATCACGTCGCAGACCAGGTTGGTTCATGAAAGAAGAGCACATCTTTGACAAGCACGCGGAGTTTGTGAACAACCTGGTGAAAGACGGTGGTTTGGCCGGCGTTGGCTCGCACGGACAGCTGCAGGGCCTGGGCTACCACTGGGAGCTTTGGTCTATTCAATCAGGTGGCATGAAGAACCTGGATGCCCTGAAAGTAGCCACCATCCTGGGCGCGAAATCCCTGGGCTTGGAGGGTGACCTGGGTTCTATCCAGAACGGCAAACTGGCTGATTTGGTGATCATGGACCAGAACCCGCTGGAGAACATCCGGAACACCAACACCATCAAGTACGTGATGCGCAACGGCCGTCTGTATGATGCCAGCACACTGGATGAACTGGCGCCAACCAAGAAGAAAGCCCCGGACTTTGACTGGCACAGCGCCCTTCCATTGGGCGTACCAGGTATTCAGGAGTAATCTTCTCTGATACTTTCTAAAAGGCCTCCCTTGCACATAGCAGGGGAGGCCTTTTTGTTTTATGGCTATAAAGTGATTTCGGGCCGTGCCTGAGCTAAATTCGGTTGTTACTGTTTTCCCTCCTAAAAGCGGGATGATTCATTTCTCCCGAAACCGGTTCACTTCCTCAGATTACCTAGTCCAAGTTGAAAACCTGAACCAGGTTTTTCAGGAAAATGAATCTGTTATAGTCATGGGAGAGGTAGAGTCTGGCTTCTTGATGAACTCCGCCGAAGGCGCGGGACTGTTTCTAAGCTGATTTGGAGAAAACATCCATAAAGCAATAAGGTCGGTAGAACCTGGAAGTCTGGGGAAAGACCTAAAAGACAACCCCATGCCTATTTCATCCAAGACAAGTAGAACCTCCTCCCCGGCCAGGGAGTAAACATGGTTAAATTCTTTCCTTACACCTATCCCAAACAGAAAAGATGAAACTAGCTGGAAACACAGTGCTGGTTACCGGAGGCGCCTCCGGGATTGGACTGGCCATTGCCGAGCGTTTTTTGAAGGCTGGCAGCACCGTCATCATCTGCGGCCGTCGCTCAGATAAACTCAACGAGGCAAAAGAGAAGTACCCCGAACTGCATACCCTGGTCTGCGATGTGGCCCGTGAGGCCGACCGCATTGCGCTGCTGGAATGGACCACCGCCGAGTTTCCCAACCTGAACGTGCTGGTGAACAATGCGGGCATCCAGCGGCGGGTGAACCTTGTCACCGAACAGGAAGAGTGGAGCAAAACGCAGCAGGAAATTGCCATCAACCTGGAGGCTCCCATTCACCTGTGCAGCTTGTTTGTAAACCATCTGAAACAACAGCCGCACGCGGCCATCGTGAACGTGACCTCGGGGCTGGCCTTTACGCCGGGCGTTTTCGCGCCGGTATACTGTGCCACCAAAGCCGCGCTGCATTCCTTTACCATGTCATTGCGCTACCTGCTCTCCAAAACCAACGTGGAGGTGGTGGAGATTGTGCCGCCGGCCGTGAACACCGATCTGGGTGGCACCGGCCTGCATACCTTCGGGGTGCCCTTGGATGAGTTCGCAGATTCTGTCATGCAGCGCGTGGACAACGGCGAACTGGAAGTTGGTTTCGGGACCTCTGAGGTGAGAAGAAACGCCTCTCGCCAGGAGAACGATGCCTTCTTCCTGGAAATGAACTCCCGCTGGGCTTAAGAGAAAGGCGTTTAGGTCTGTTTCTTAGAAAACAGGTCCTAAATGCCATCTTTAGTGCCTGTTTCTTCCCCTGTTTTGATCCATCATAAGGATCTCCTTTGGCCGGGTAAATGTCTGGCTTTTACGGTGTAAATTTTGTAACTTCCTGACAGGGCGAAGCCTTGTCTCTCTTCTGCAGCTTGCATGAGTTGGTGTCCAGTAAGTGCTTTCCCTTTCTGTTTTTTACTCTTTAATTTCCGGAAAGATGAGATGGGTATATAGTTTAAAACATAAAACAAAGGCCGCGCTGCTGCTGGCTATCATCATGGTGCTGGTGCTGGCTAAGAATACGCTGGACAACAAGACCGTCACCAAACTGGGGACTTCCTTCGCTACGGTGTACGAGGACAGACTGCTGGTGGAAAGCTACATCTATCAGCTATCTGGGCACCTGTACCAGAAGAAAATGCTGCTGGATAATTCCTTCTATGCCGGGAATGACGGGAAGTTGTCCTTGGGGTTGAAAGAAAACAACACGGCCATTGCCACGCTCCTCACAGAATTTGGCAAAACGGAGTTAACCCAGTCCGAGGCCCGTTACTTATCGGCCTTCAACCAGAACCACCGGGCCCTACAAACTTTGGAGAACCAATATCTGAAAGAACTGGGAGGCCAGGGCGCTAAGCCAGCCAAGCAAAAGCTGGACGCCAGATTCCAGCTGGCCACGAATTACCTGAACCACCTGTCCAGCATCCAGGTGGCCGAGGGCAAGCGGTTGAATGATTCCACCAAGCAGATGATGGCTGGGTCTGCGGTCCTTACCCAATTGGCGTTTGTGCTGGTCATAGGCATCGGGATCATGATTCAGGTGCTGATCTTCGCCTCCAAATCAAAGCTCTCTAAGTTTCCGCAGAACCCCATGTTGAACTGAGAAAGCGGCTTGTGGGCAGCTGGGGAAAGCAGCAGGTAATGTATGTTAATCTTCGTCTTGAAAACTAAAAACCAATAATGAAAAATACGATTCAGGTCCTTTTCCTCGCTTCTCTGCTCTTTGGGGCTGGTTGTGCCGAAAGTAAAAAAGAGGCCGCCTCTGGTGCAGGGGCCGGGAATAATACCTCTCTGCCGGTAACTACCTCTTCCTCCAGTTCTGCCCCAGTAATTTCCAGCCAGCCAGCGGCTACTGTTAGCCAACCGGTGACCTCTCCGCAGCCTGCGGTAACGGCCGGCTTAAACCCAGCCCACGGCCAGCCTGGCCACCGGTGCGATATCCCGGTTGGTGCGGGGTTAGACTCGCCTCCCGGAGCAACTGCTAATTCCAGCGCCGCCACCCCGTCCGCCTCAAGACCTGCTACCTTGCCTCCGGCGCCGGTTCTACCTGTAGGCCCGCCGGTAGTTACGGCCAAAGGCATGAACCCACCGCATGGCCAACCTGGGCATGACTGTAGCATTCCGGTTGGCGCCCCGTTGAAGAAGTAGTTGTATTAAAAAGGCGCGGTTGAGTTGTTAGGCTGATATACCTGTTTAGGGGCTGTTTTCTTGGAATAGCCCCTAAAACACAGGGTAGTGCCTTTGCCTTTGTTTCTCCCGATAGGGGCCCAGGCCTGTTTATTCTGGCGTGAAGCGTAAGCCGGCAGATCAGCATAGCTGGATTGAGGCTTTCGCCTCACGGAAGTTTCAAACTTCCGATCATAGTAGGTCCAAGTTGAAAACTTGAACCAGGTGTTTGTCTCTTTGTCGTTTCAGGCTTGTTTTCAAGGAAACAGGTCTAAAACGTACCAAAGTCCAGAGCTTCGACTAGAAGCAGGATTGGGAATTTGGCCAATCTTATGGTTCGATGCCAAACGGGATCACCTCAATCTTCCGGTTTGGCTATAGCCCTGAGCCAAAAATTTAATGTGCTGTTTTGGTCTCGTTTTCAGGGAAATTGGCTGTTTTCGCCTTCCCTGATCTCTGGCAGCAGCATTAAAGGATATTGTCTTTGAATGCTTTGGCGACGGCCTCTGATTTGGAGTTTACTTGTAGTTTCTCATAAATTTTCTTCACGTGCGAACGCACGGTCTCCAGGGAGATGAAGAGCTGCGCGGCCACCATTTTGTAGGAGTAGCCGTTCACGAGCCAGTGCAAGACCTCCTTCTCGCGGTCGCTGAGCTGGTATTGGGCCGCCGTGGTTTTTGGGGTTTGATGCGCGAATAGCTGCAGTACCTGGCGGGCGACCGATGACGTCATAGGGGCACCGCCTTCGTAGACATCCACAATGGCTTCCATGAGTTTGGCGGGCGGCGTTTTCTTGAGCAAGTACCCGTCGGCACCGGCCTGCATGGCTTCCAGTACATTCTGGTTATCATCGAACACGGTGAGCATCACCACCTTCACTTTGTCAAACTGGCTACGGATGAGTTTGAGGCCGGCAATGCCACCCATGCCCGGCATGTCAATGTCCATCAGGATCACATCGGGGACAAGTTGGGTTACCTGCTGCAGCACCTGCGTGCAGTTCTGAAAAGCACCTACCACTGTGAAGCCTTCGGTGCCGTTGAACAACATTGAAAGGCCTTCGCGCAACGGGGCATTGTCTTCGTAGAGCAGGATCTTTATCATACGGGTAGGGGGTGGAAGGCTGTTTTAGAAAGTGGTGCGGTCAGTGAAACGGTAGTGCCCTGTCCGGGTGCCGAGCTGATGTCCAGGGTCGCTCTGATGTTCTGGGCCCGTTTCTGCATGTTCAGCAAGCCGTTACCGGTACTGGCCTGGGCTGTGTCAAATCCCTGACCATCATCCCTGATCTCCAGACGCAGATTGTTCTCCTGCAGCTTTACCTTCATCCAGACCTGGCGGCAGTGGGAGTACTTCGCGATGTTGTTGATGGCTTCCTTGAAGATCATGAAGAAATCATACCGCGCCTCCAGGCCCAGGCGAAGGTTGTTCACCGCCGGATCTGCCTCCAGGCAGAAGGTTATGTCTTTTGCCTCCAGAACCTCGGTGGCCACTTCCCGCATGCGCGAAACAAGGTTCTGCACCAGGTCATTATGCGGATTAATGGACCAGACAATATCATCCATCACGGTCATCATTTGGTGCGAATAGCGGCTGATTTTCTGCAGATAGCCCTGAGCCAGCACAGGGTTGGCGAGGACCTGCTGATTGGCCATATCGGAGAAAATGGTGATGGTGCTGAGCGTAGAGCCCATGTCATCGTGGAGGTCGCGGGCAATGCGGGTACGCACCGCCTGCAGCCCCAGTAAACGGTTGATCCGGAGGCGGTAGAGCCCGTACAGGCCGAGGACCACCAGAAGAAAGACCAGGCCCAGGAACCACCAGGTTTTCCAGAAAGGATCGGAAATGACCAGGCGAAGGGTAGTCACCTGCGGGGTGGTGGCACCGTCGTCGCGGCGGGCTCTTACTTTGAACAGGTAATCGCCGCCGTCCAGGTTGGTGTAGCTGGCAAACCGGTTGCGGCCTGCCTGCCGCCAAGTCTGGTCCACGCCTTCCAGTTGATACTCATACTGGATCTTAGCATCGTCATAATAGCTCAAGGAGGCAAATTCTACCGTGAAAAAGTTCAGGTTATGGGCCAGGTGCAGGCCTTCCTTGCCAGTTTCAGCCTTGTTTAACGTAAGGTTTTTATCAAACACCTTGAACCCGGTAATAGCCACCTTGGGCAGAGCGGCAGAGCGGTTGAGGCTGTCTGGGTGGAAGTAGTAGAAGCCCTGCAAGGTGCCCATTAGTATCCGTCCGTCTTTCAGAGTATAGCCAGTGTTGAAAGCATAGGATTCGTTCACCAGCCCGTCCTGGGCACCGTAACCTGTCACGGTTTTGGTTTGGGTATTCCAGCGTCCCAGGCTGAACTGGGTAGTGAAGAACAGGTTTTTGCCAGTTTTCACCAGGTTGAGGATGGTGTTGGAGGGCAGACCGTTGGCGGTGGTGAGGGCGGTAATCTGGCCGATTTGCACGTTGAGGAAATGGATGCCCAGGCTTGTAGAGATAGCCAGCGTGTGATCATCGTACCAGATCATCTCGCCCACGGCGTTGCTGAGCAAACCCTTAGGACGGCTGGCGGTGGAGTAATGCGCCATGATCTTGCCCGTTTTAGGGTCAACCCGCAAGACGCCGGCTTGGGCAGTGGCCAACCACAAGGTACCATCCAAACCAAACAATAGCCTTTTGATCTGCCCCATGGTTTGGGAGGGTGCCTGCTTCTGCAGAGAAAAAGACTTGAATTGCCCGGTCTCCGGATCATACCGCACCAAAAGCCCTTGGTGCGTGCCCCACCAGATTTGCCCCGAGGCATCCACGGTAGCCTTCATGATGTTCTGGCCTGCCAACGCAGGTGGGGTCACATGCCGGATAGCCGACTTGCCCGGTTCCATCAATAGTAACGTGCCGTCTGAGGCACCGGCCCAAACCCGGTGTTGGCGGTCTTCCACCAGGCACCAGACCTGCAAACCCCCTGACGCATAATTTCTGAGGGGGCTGAACTCCTGATCATATACCTGGATTCCCTGGTTCAGGGTGGCGGCCCAGATCTCACCCTTGGCGGTTTCCAGAAAGCCTGAAACCACGGCCGGATTCCTGGTATTTGAGCCGACTGAAAAGAAACGCTGCTTCCCAGGGTTGAAATAGTAGACCCCCTTGTTCGTGCCCAGCCAGATGGTGCCTTCTTGGTTCTGGGAAATGCTGTAGATTTGGTCAAAGACAAGGTCGTGCCTGAACTCATCGCGTTGCGGGATCAAATCAAAGTTGGTAGCTCCCGGCGCCCGGGCCCACAACTGCCCTGAGGCGGCCCAGAGGGTACCCCGGTTATCTTTTAAATACACATACGGTTCTACACTAGGCTGGGGAACAGGAGCTGCCTCAACCTTCCGGAGGCACGAGGCTATTTTCCCACCGGCGCTCTGGGGCAATACAAAAGCCTTTTGGTTGGGTGCGAACACAAATTGCTCCTGTTGGTTTCCGGCTTCCAGGATGATGGTACCCTGGCATTGCCGGAGGCGCCACCGACGGGGACCGCTGGTAAACCGGGCGGCGGTCTGGATGGGAATGCGGGTGAAGGTGCGGCCGGAGGGTGAGTAGCGCGTGACCTGCGCGGGCGAGGCGATCCAGAGGTTGCCTTGGTCGTCCTGCAGCAGCGCCTCCACAATATCAGAAGCCAGGCTGTTGGGGTTGTTCAGGTTATACCGGTAGTGGAGAAACTGGCGGCCGTCGTAGCGCTGCAGGCCGTTGTCGGTGCCAAACCACATGTAGCCGTCACGGTCCTGCAGAATGGCCAATACAATACTGCTGGCCAAGCCGTCTTCGCGGTCCAGGTGCTGGTAAATGTAGGGGTGCGGTGCGCTCATGGTATTCTCCGTCAGGCCCAGTAAAAGCCCGATCAATATTCCTGACATAAGAAGAAATACCCTTAGGTGCCGCATAAAAAGAAGCTGTAACTAAAGGTACAAGTTACCGGCTTATCCGGAAACAGCTGGCTGCAATATCCCCCTTTTATGGGAGGCTGGTGGGCAGTTGCAGCGGCAATTCCCCCTTATATGCGATTGATGTACAGGTAGAAAAGAACGCATCTTTGTCTTGTTCTCCATCATGTACTTCAACCCACCATAACCATGAAAACCATACAGAAAATAGGAAGCGTGTTGTGCCTGGCCATGTTTCTGGCCACCGTTTCCTTAGCCCAGAAAAGCCCCCAAAAGGAGGCCGAGAAATTCTTCCGGGAGATCATGCAGCGCGAGCATATTCCCGGTCTGGCGTATGCCGTAGTGAAAGACGGGAAGGTGGTCTCGCAGGGGCAGTTTGGCGCGGCCAATCTCTCCTGGAATGCTCCCGTAGACCCCGTGACGGTTTTCCAGACAGCCTCCTGCAGCAAACTGTTCTCTGCCTTGCTTCTGGGACGCCTCTTTGACGAGAAGATCCTGCTACCTGGCCAGACCATGGGCGAACTGCTGGATTCTATCCCGGCAAACTGGAAGCCCATCACCATCCAGCAACTGGCTGCGCACCAATCCGGCATCAACATTGCCGATTTCAGCAGAACTAAAAACAGCAAGGAAGCCTTTGAACTGGCCAGGAAACAGGAGATGACCTATGAGCCCGGCACCAAATCTTTCTACGTGAGCTCAGACTACTGGATCCTGCAATACATCATTGAGAAGAAAACAGGCAAGCCGTACTTTGAGGTCCTGAAATCCTATGTGCTGGACCCACTGGGCATGCAGCACACCTTCGTGAGCAACAACGATGACAGCCAGATCCGGACGCATGCCGTGCTGCCCAAGGAAGCCGCCGTGTACGCCTACCAGAACGGGAGCCACAAGGTAAGCGATATGCAGTTTGTGAGCACGGGCTATACCGGAGGCGGCATTTATACCTCCATTTCTGATATGGCCAGAATTGCCCAGACCCTGGACGAAGGCAAGTTTCTTACCCCTGCTACCCAGGCCCTGCTCCTGACCAGTGCGCCGCTTAAAACCGGAGGGAAAGGCGATTTCGGCATCGGGTTCCATATAGAGAACTATCAGGGGCAAAAGGTATCCGGGCACAGCGGCGGACCTGCCTTAGCGGATTTCGTGCGGTTCGATGACAAGAAGACCACCTTTATCGTGCTGACCAACCTGCGGGGTTTTTACCCTTACCTGGCCAAGAAACTGGCTACTTTCTACCTTCCCGGCCTGAAGAATCCTGAGTTACCGCCTAATTATTGGTTGGCGCTGGAATAGCTTGGAGATAAGCCGTTAAGATATAAGATAAGAGTGGTTTGATCTGAATATTGTTAAAAGCACAGTAAAAAGCGTGCCCTTGTGATCTCTCACTAGGGCACGCTTTTTACTGTGCTTTTAAATGAAGGTTATTAAGATATGCCCGTTACCAGATAGTACCCTAAACCAGCCAAAGCACTGATGATGATCCAGGTGATCATGCCTATCTTGAAGCGGTCCATGGCTACAAACGAAATCACCGTCCAGGCCAGCGCGAAGTAGTCAAGACCTGCCAAGGATAGTTCTTTGGGGAATAAAACGGCTTGGCCGAAGTAGACCGTCAGGTTAAGTACCACACCTACCACCGCGGCCGTGATAACCCCCAACACTGATTTTACAGCGGCATTTCCGCGGGTGCGTTCAATAAGCGGGGCACCGGCCAGAATGAACAGGAAGCAGGGCAGGAACGTGTAAAACGTAGTCGTGAAAAGCCCCAGAGCGCCCATGGCCAAGGAACCGGCATATTGGTTGTACCCGGCCATAAAGCCCACAAACGCCAGCACCATGATAAGCGGACCCGGCGTGGTTTCACCCAGGGCCAAACCGTCTATCATCTCGTATTTGGTGAGCCAATTCAGGTTCTCCACCGTTACCTGCGCCACGTACGGCAGCACCGCATAGGCTCCCCCGAAGGTGATCAACGCGGCTTTGGTGAAGAAGAGAATGAGCGTTTTCCAGAATGCGAAATTACTGGTGAGCAGGTAGAAAATCACCAGCGGCAAAGTCCACAAAACCACCGTCACCACTACTCTGATAATGCTTTGTTTCAGGCTGACACCGGCCCCGGCAACAGAGCTGTGCGCGTTCAGGTAATATTCCTCCTCATTGCCCTGGGTTTTGGCAGTAGCAGGTTTCTCCGCTAAGAAGGGCGGGTGCAGTTTCTGCAGTGCAAACGCGATGGCTATGGCTGCCAGAATAATATACGGGAACGGCACGTGCAGAAAGAAAATGCAGACAAAGCTGACGGCCGCCATGGCATAATGGAACCAGCTTTTCAGAGACTTCCCCGCGATCTTCATCAACGCCAGAATCACAATGGCCACCACGGCCGGTTTCAACCCATAGAACAGCGCCGACACCCACGGAATGGTCCCGTAGGTCACATACACCGAACTCAGCCCCAGCAGAATGAACACCGATGGAAGCACGAACAGAATACCCGCTACCAGGCCGCCTTTCACGCCGTGCATGAGCCAGCCCAAATAGGTGGCCAATTGCTGGGCCTCGGGGCCGGGTAGCAGCATGCAGTAGTTGAGCGCGTGCAGAAACCTTGAATCAGAAACCCACCGCTTCTGCTCCACCACAAACTGGTGCATGATGGCAATCTGCCCGGCGGGTCCCCCGAAACTGATGAACCCCAGCTTCAGCCAAAACAGGAGCGCTTCATTGAAAGAAGGCTTTTCCGGAGGCAAAAGAGCTGTTGTTTCTTTCTCTGGCGGAAGTAAGATTTTCTGTGTCATGGGGCTAAGGTAACTTTCTGCTATTTTACGGTTTGCTTTCTGTGAATGATAGAACAGGCGCAACCTTTAGAACCGTTTTTACTTTTATCCGGGCATTTTGGGCCTGTTTTCTGAAAAACAAGCCCAAAATAGAAAGATTGCTTTGTCTGTCGACAGAAACCTGCGCGCCCCTGCCGCATACGCCTTAGGGTGTTTAGAGCCTGGTTTTACGAATTCAGGGTGAAAACGCCTGGCTCAGTTGGTCACCGGTTCTGCCTTGGGTTTGCGGAGATCAAGGTTATGGAAGAGAAAAAGTCTAAGCGTGTGGGTGTTGAAAAACTGGTTTCCGGCGGCTGTCTGCTGGAACACGTTCATGTAGCCCAACTGCGCGTTGAAGCTTTTGGTGAACTGGTAGCCTATGCCCCCGAAAAGCCGGTTCTGGTCAAAGTAGTTGTAGACAATCTCCTTCCCGAAATTCACGTGTATCTCGTCATTGAATACCAGAAAAGGGACGCCCGGGGCGATGGCATCGGCGGATAAGGGCACCATGAGCCCGATCATGTACCGCGCCCTGAAGTTGAAATGGTATCCTTCCTGCAGCTCGTCATTGGCATTGTTGCGGTTGAACCGCTCCTCCAAGCGTACCCACTGGTTTGTCTGCAGCCGTTTGCTCTTCCCCGACCAGTTGATCTGCTGCCACAGCCTATGCTCGGGCCTTACCGTTTCCTGCTCAGCCGAGGCGGGCCAATGGGAGGCATATGCGTAACCCACCGTAAAGCGGGTGTGGTCAGAGATATGGTACGTGATACCCGGACGCACGATGGTGGTTGCCCAGCGGTCCAGGAAATCATTGCGGCGCGCGTGCAGATCCAGCCACAAAGAGAACTTATCTGAAATGCGGGTCTGGTTAAAATATCCCAGCCATGATTGAGACCGGTCCGTCACCTTTTTCTCGGCCGTCTGGGCCTGGCTTTGGAAGGGAAGAAGGAGGGTAAGCGCAAAAGCTAAACGTAAAATTTGTTTCATAGAGTAGGTGGTATGTTGGTGAGGAAGATAGTTGAATGACGATATCCGGATGTCCCCCTTTGAAGGGGGTAGGGGGATGACAAGGCGTTTGAAGAACCAACTGGCCTTGGCTACAGAGCAGATACGCTTATTGTGTTCCTCATACAAGGGCAACCACAAGGGATTGCCCCTACACTTCTGGAATGCCATGATCTGCACGAGAAATCATCCCCCTACCCCCTTCAAAGGGGGACGATAATTTAGTCCGTCATTCTGGCAATCGTCATCTCTGGAAGAGGACGCTTCGTTTCAGGGCTGTTTCCCGGAAAATTGGCTTGAAAAAAGAAAGACAGGCTGTAAACCAGAAGCGGCAGGTTTTAGGTCCGCCGCTTCTGGTATTGGTTATTTGGCTAGCAACCCGTCTATGGTCAATGCCACGTAGTAGAGTCCCCCAATGGTGGGGCCGGCGGCGAATTGATAGTAGCGTTTATTGAACAGGTTGGTGGCGCCTAGCTTCACGGAGGACTTCAATTTTGGGAGTTTGGCGGTAACCTGGGCATCAACGGTGGAGAAGGCAGGAACCAGACCGTTGGCTAGGGTGCTTTCCCAATATACCTCGTCCTGGAAGCGCCACACCACGTTGAAACCTATGTTCTTGAAGACCTCGCGATTGCTGAGAGACAGGTTAGTCACCCATTTAGGCGTGTTGAAACTGGTCAGGAAGATATCCGGCGTGGGGTTCTTTGACAGGGCGTTGTAGTTCGCATTTCCTGAGAGGGTGAACTTCTTGTAGAAGATATAGGTCAGCCCCAAAGATGATCCGTAGCTGTTGTAGATGTTCTTCGCGTTGGTGTATACACGGTAGCGGTTTTGCTTGGATCTGGTGAGCATGTCCAGCACCGCCGCATCTGAGCCAACCGGCCCCGAACTTGGAACTGCCACCTCTACCTGGCCCAGGAATCCTTTATAAGAGTTGTGGTAGGCGTCAAAATCAATGGTGAGGGTATTGTCAAACAAGACGCTCTTGTAACCCACCTCAAAGGAATTGATGCTTTCTGGTTTCATGACCGGAAGATTGGCCACCTGCAACAGGCCCCGGTTCTTCAAAGCCGCGTCATTGCGGGTCATGCCGGCCGTAACATCGGCATTCACGGCCGCCGTGAATTTGTCAAAGGAGGCCAAGGTGTAAGAGTTCTCCAGAAACCCGATGCCTTCGTTTACCCGGGCCAGGCCACCTACCCGGCGCACGCTGGCATTGTTCAGGAAGGATAAGGCTTCAAACAGAGCCGGAAAACGGTATCCGTTCTGGAAAGAGGCTCTGAAGTTGTGCTTCTCCGTGGCGGTGTACACGGCCGCGATCCGGGGGTTAAACTTAGGGCTAAACTCCGGGTTGTTGTCCAGGCGGGCCGAAACTGTGAACTTCAGCTTGTCATCCAGGAACAGTTTGCTGGCCTGCACAAACCCGCCATACTTGGTGTAGTACTGGTTCTTCCCGAAGGAGCCGTTGGCATCTGCCACCGTTCTGTTTTCCAGCGGTCTGGAAAGGTCCACAAAGGTATTGCCGTCCGGGATTACCTCGTAGCGGCGGAAATCAGCGCCAATCAATATGTTGGCCCATTTGAATTTGCTCAGGTTATACTGGAAATCGGCGTGGTAGGTGTTGCTGTACTGCCAGAGGGCGGCGCCACCATTGGGCGCTCCTCCCGGTACCACCGAGGCGATATCCCAGTTATTGGAGTTGATGATGGTGTTTTTGAGGGCATCAAATTCCGGGGTTCCGGGCTCGGCCCGACCGGCATCGGCGGCGGCGCGGGCTACCTTCATAGCCGTAACCAGATCAACGCCATTGTTTACCTGGGTTTGCAGGGTATTTTTGAATACACCGCCCCACTGGGCGTTGGTGGCGTGGCTTAGGTCAAGGCTATAGGCCAGGGGGTTGAGGTTATAGGATTTCCCGGTATTCTCCTTCAGCACATAAGCCCGCACCAGTAAATCGGTTCCCTTTAATTCAAGTTTATGGTTCTGTACCTTCACGTCTTTTAACTGAATCCGGTTGCCGCGCTGGAAAATACCATCCATAATGCCGAAGCGATAGCCGTAAGACAGTTCCAGTTTCTCGTTCAACCTGTAGAATAAACTACCGTCCACCTTCAGGTTCCGCACCTTCGGATAAATCAGGTCTTTCTCCAGGTAACCGGTTCTGGCTACGTTAAAGGTCTCGTTAACGCCTTTGTAGTTGATGGTGATGGCCTGGCGGGCTTGCCGGTCATCGCCGTAGCGGCTCCATTGGTCCAGCGCGGGGTTGTTCTCGCCGGAAAGCTCGGGGAATTTAGGGTTGGCGGTAGCCAGGTTCTGGGGGTTTTGGTCCACCAGGCCATTCGCTACCCAGTCAGTGCCTTTCAGCGTGCTGAAGTTCACTTTGAACGCGAATTTATCATTGAAGGCTTTGGCATAGCGCACGGCGGTTTCGGTGAGGATGCTGGGGTCACGGTCAATGCCATCCACGTGGTTCACGCCTACTTTCTGGTAAATGCTCAATCCCTGGTACAGGAAAGGGCTTTTGGTGGTGAGGTTGGCCATGCCGTTGATCGCGTTCATGCCATACAACGCCGAGGCGGCACCCGGTGTGATCTCCACGCTCTCAATATCCAGTTCGGTAGCCCCGATGGCATTCCCCAGCGGAACTCCTAAGGTAGCGGCCTGCATGTCCACGCCGTCCACCAGTTGCATGAACCGGAAGTTGTTGGGCACGTTGAATCCGCGGGTATTGGGCACCTTGAAGGTAAGGCTGGAGGTGAGCATCTGCACGCCTTTCACGTTCTCCAGCGCGTCATAGAAGCTGGGGGCGGCCGTTTCCTTGATGGCCCTGATGTCCAGTTTCTCAATAGCCACCGGTGATTTCAGGATGCTTTCCTCCACCCGGGAGGCCGTGACCACCACTTCCTTGCCCAGCAAGGTCTGCGTAACCAGCGCGATGTCTAAACGGAAGCCGGGTTGGGTGATCTCAAATTCCTGCGGCTGGTAGCCCACCATGGAAATCACCAGGTTGAACGGGAACTTCAGTTTGGTTTTTAGGTTGAAGTCGCCGGAGCCGTTGGTGGTGGTGCCGGTCACGGTGCCGCGCACGTACACGCTCACGCCGGGCATCGGCTCTTTGGTCCCTTGTTCGGTGACCCGCCCGTTGATTTCCACAAAGTTGGTTTCCTGCGCCTGCAGCGCCACCAGTGGAAGAAAAAGGAAATGAAGGAGAAGTAGAAGTTTTGATTTCATGACTGATGTGTTGAAAAAATTAAAGAGAAAGGGAGCGGAGGCGGTTAGCGGCAACAACAACCAAAGCCGGCACACAGACTTGGGTTGCGTTTCTTCATTCCTTTTTGGAAAACATCAGTTTTCATGGGTGAAATAATTGTAGGTGAAAGTGTAAAAGGGGAGGTTGCTCCCGGTTAAATCAGATTTTAATTCCCTTTCTGGGCTGTGGAGGTTCTTTTCTCAGCCGCGGAAGACACTTGGGGCTGCGTTTCCGGCTATAGGGGTGACAGTATTTGGTTCTGTGTGCCTCCTCCCTTTGCCTGAGCTCTAGGGTTAGCAGTTCCATTTAGGAGGGGTGAGACAGCCCGGCTCAAATCCGCACCGTGCCGGCCTGTCTCTTACCTACCCAACTTCCCTCTTCGGGCTGTTTTGAGTCCATTTTTTGCAAAACAGGCTCTAAACACGGCGTCCAATTATCGTTACCTTTTGGTGCCGCCTTCTTTCCCGAAGAAGGGTCGCGGTCACGGGCGGAATCGAACCGCCATAAAAAACCTTGCGGGTCTTTGCTTAGCCACTCAGCCACACGACCTGTTCCTGATGCCAGAGAGATTCTTTTCAGAGGGCCTTGAAGTATGGACAGGTGCTTCATCTTCTTCATTACTCTTAATCTCTATAGGATCAGTAGACAAATAGAAATGCTTTTTACGGTTTCAGCAAATTTTTATTTAATTATTTAGATGGTGATTTTGTAAAATATTGAAATTCAGTAAATTAAAATTGATAAAGCCTCGCTTTGGTTTTCCTTTACTATCAATGAATCTGCTCATTACAGGCTGTACTAATCTGTCTTGGACCAAAATAGTATGCTAGGCCTTCCAAGGTTTCATACCAGGGCAGAGGTCTGTTCGCTGGAGCCCGGCTTCCATTTAGGATGAAAGAGTTGCAAGGTTACAACGGGTAATTACCCGATGCTAGAACACAGTTAACCTTTGGAACCTGGTTTACTTTTTGAGCAAATTTTTTCGGTACTCAGACGGGCTCTGGCCCATGTGCTGGCGGAAAATGCGGGTGAAATGGCTTTGATCAGAGAAACCGGTGAGGTAGGCCACCTCGGCCAGGGAGTACCCCGAGGTGTGCAGCAGGCTTAGCGCCTTTTCTATGCGCAGCTTCCGGATGTACTCGCCAAAAGAGAGGTTGTCAAAGTACTTGGAGAAGACCCTTGACACGTACGCGGGGTGTACATCCAGCGCCTCAGAGATTTCCTTCAGGTTGAGCGCCAGGTTGGTGTCTATCTGGTCCTGGATGATCTCCTTCAGGTGCAGCGCCCAGGCGGGTACTTTCTGCTGGTTCTCTTTCTTTTCCTGCAGGTATTTGTGGTACACCTGCAGAAAAAGCTGCTCGGTGGGCTCAGTGGTATGCTTCTGTTTCTGCAGGTGCTTGGCCCAACTGTAGAGCCCGTCATAAAGCACCATGGCCTTCTCCAGCAACTCATGGTCATCACTTATGTTGAAGGACATGCCATGCGAAATGGCCCACAGCCCCGCCGATTGCGCCGCCAGCGAGTGGTCGTCGGTATCGGCGCCCCGCACAATCAGGGCCATGGTCTGCAAAGCGGGCTCGGTGAGGCGGTACTTCTCCAGGAAATAGTCAAAGGTGCACCGGTCCTCATAGTGTGAGTACTCCACTCCCGGAATGTCAAACGGAATGGCATCCAGTTCTTTGGCTTTGTCCAGAACCTGAGCCTCGGGCACGTAGAGGATTTCTGCCGAGGCATCAAGAAAGCGCCTGATCAACCACGGACAAGCCAGCCGGTCAATCTTGGGGCGCTCGCGGGTGATCCATTTCATGGTGCTCTCTTGTAAGAAGTGAAAGCCTACCAGAAGGTTGCTGGCAGCCAAAGTAAAGATAACCGGAATTGGGTTTCGTTTTGGGTCTGTTTTTCAGAAATCAGGCCTGAAACAAAATCAAATTCATGGTATTAACCAACGGAAGCCATATAAAAGATGTCATCCTGAAAGGATCTTGTGGGCGAACGGTAATAGCGCAAGATTCCCGCCTTTTCAAGTCGCAACCAAGATCTTTCCAAGATGACAAGGAGTTGTGAGGAAGTATAAGCTTTTTTCAGGCTGTTTTTCGAAAATCAGCCCATAAACATCTACAGGCTGGTCTTGCGTGCCCATTGATCGGTTCTGAAACTGGAGGCGGGGAGACCCGCTTTGTTGAAGAGGTTAGGGGTAGCAGTGTTGCTCCAGCCCATGCGCACGGCCACCGGGTTCTTCACGCCTTTAGCGCTGACCACTACCGTTTTTCCGTCTATTTTGGCTTGGGCGGGAACAAACTTCTGGTCTTCGCCGGCAATCTCAAACTGAGTGAGTTCCTTGCCTTTCACCGCCAAGCCCTGGTCTGCGTGGTCAAAGAACAGACGGATCTTGTTTCCCTCTTTCTTCATCTCGCGGTAAATGGGTCCGGAGAAAGGCACCTCTTTTTTGCCGTAAGTTTTGTTCAGGGCCCAACCTGCCAGGCGCTTGCCCACGTCCAGCTTGTTTCTAGGGTGGATGTCCTCTACGTTGCCCACGTCATGGATCACGGCCATTCCGGTATTGGGCACGCTAAGGGTTTTCAGTTGGGCTTCGGCCAAGCGAGGCCAATCTTCGGCTCCGCCGTACTTGAAAGGCGCAATCTGCACAAGGTAGAACGGGAAGTCATGTTTCCAAGCGGTGCGCCAATCCTGGATGAGGGCGGGTAGCATCTGGGCGTACACGTCCGGGGCATCTACGTTATTTTCGCCCTGGTACCACAAGGCCCCGGCCAGCCGGAAAGGGACAAGCGGTGCGATCATGGCATTGTAGGCTTTGGCGGGCTGGGTAGGGCCATATGGCACTTCTTTGCGTTTCGCGGCGGCTTCTGCCAAAACAGGGTTAGCGGCAATGGCCGGCGCACTAAACCAAATCTCGGCGGGAGTGCCGCCCCAGCTGCTGTTGATCAACCCGACGGGCGTTTTCAGGTTCTGGTGAATCTCTCTCCCGAAAAAGTAGCCTACGGCGCTGAAGTGTTTCATGGTCTGAGGCGTACACACCACCCATTGGCCCTGCAGATCCATTTGTGGGGCATCGGCGGTGCGCTTGCCCACCTGGAAAAACCGGATGGATGGGTAGTTGGCTTCCTTGACGTGCTGCTCGGCATTGTCAATGCCGGCATTGGCGTTCCAGTCCATGTTAGATTGACCTGAGCATAACCAGACTTCGCCCAGCAGCACGTCTTCCAGCACGATGGTGTTGTAGCCTTTCACCGTCACCGTCTGCGGACTGGCGGTGGCGGAGGTTTGCAGTTTTACCTCCCATTTGGCCAGGTTGTTCACCTTGGTTTTGACCGGTTTGTTATCCCAGCTTCCGGTCACGGTGACTTCCTCACCGGTGTTGCCCCAGCCCCAGATAGTCACTTCGGTGTTGCGCTGCAAGACCATGTGGTTCCCGATGATAGCCGGAAGTGACACGGCTCCCGCCGATGAAGTGGCGCCGGTGAGCAGCAGGCCCATGAAAAATTTACCTAATGATTTCAAAGAGTTCATGTTTTCTGAATTGGTGCACGAATTATAAGGTAAGCAGAAGATTGGAAAGGACCGCAATTGCAATTTGCTTCTGCATTAAATGTATTAAAAGCCAATGTAGAGACGCAATCCGTTGCGTCTGGCGGGCACGAATAAATAGGGTTGGCTAAGGTAGTTAAAGGTTCCAGAGAACCAAGATGCAAGGCCTTTCGTCTCCACCCCATGAAAGCGTTTAGGTCCTGTTTTATAGAAAACAGGACCTAAACGCTGGTTTTGCAGCTACCAAGAGAGAAGAGCGGTTACTTACTGGCTACTTTTTCCTTGTCGGCGGAGAGTACCAGCAGAATGACATCGTGGGCGGGTACGGTCGCTTCGTAGTCTTTTTTCGTAGTGCCCTGGCTTTTCTTTGTCCAGACGTTCCGGATTTTGTAGGTGGTTTTGCCGCCGTCCAGTTGTCTTTTGGCTACCTCATCGTTGATCACGTTCTTCTGCCAGTCAAAGTCTACCTTCTGCGGATTCTTAGCCCGGTTTAGGAAAGCCACCGCCCACTTGCCGCCGTCCAGCGGTTTTACCCAGGTTTCCAGGCTGTCTTTCACGGTGTACCGCAGGCCCTGGATGCCCAGTTTGTCCTGGTTGATGGCCAGCACTTCTTTGTCAGTTAAGATAGCCACGGTTTCTTTGCTCATCTTGCGCAGGTCGTTCCCGGCAATCAAAGGGGCCGCGATCATGCTCCACATGGTGAAGTGGGCGCGGTCTTCGTTCACGGGCATGCCGTTGCCAACTTCCAGCATATCCGGGTCGTTCCAGTGGCCTGGACCGGCATACTGGCGCAGGCCGTCCTGCTTGTCCAGGATCTGCATCACGCCCCAGGATTTCCAGGTGCCGTGGTCTTCCACGCAGTCAAAGCAGTTGTAGATATCACCGGTGGTGCGCCACAGGTGGCCTACGGTTGGGCCCCATTCCCAGGGCTTGTCGTTGCCCCACTCGCAGATGCTGAGCACCATGGGCCGGCCAGCTTTGCGCAACGCCGCCGCGATGGTTTTGTAAGCGCCTTCGGCTTTCAGGCCCTCGGTGTTGCACCAGTCATACTTTAGGTAATCGATGCCCCACTTGGCGTACATCTGGGCATCCTGGAACTCATAGCCACGACTCCCCGGACGGCCGCCGCAGGTCTGGGAACCGGCATCGGAGTAGATGCCCAGCTTCAGGCCTTTGGAATGCACGTAATCCGCGAGGGCTTTCATGCCCGATGGGAAGCGCTTGGGATCTGGGTGGATGAAGCCCAGGCTGTCGCGGTCGCCGTGCCAGCAGTCGTCAATGTTGATGTACTCGTAGCCTGCGGCTTTCATGCCCGAACTCACCATGGCATCGGCGGTTTCCCTGATCAGCTTCTCGTCTACGTTGCAGGCGAATTTATTCCAGCTGTTCCAGCCCATGGGTGGGGTCATGGCCAGGCCCTCGTACTTGGTGTAGTTCTGGGCATAGTTGTTTCCCTGGCTGAAAGCCGTGAAAGACAGCGTGAGGGCCGCTAAAGAGAGCAGTAGTTTTTTCATCTTCTTAGGTCAGTTGGGATTAGGATATAGGTTCTTGGTGATCGGTTCTGTTAAAAGGTCTGTACAGTCTGGTTCAGGTACGTTTTTGCGAAATCGGCTCCTAAACGGACCAATGGGTAGGTTGTTGAAACAGGCAGGAGCCGCTTATTTCATCACCACCACTTTGCGGCAAATCTGCTCGTTTCCTTTCCGGATGGAGAGCAGGTAAATGCCCGCCGGTACCTGACGCAGCGGGAGCCGCACCTGATTCTGGCCACTGGCCAATTGCACGGTGACTTCCGTTACTTTGGCACCCTTGGCATCGTAGAGACCAAAGGTGGCTTTCATAGGCGATCTGGCCATGGTCTTGATGGTGAGGTGCGTACCGTTAGCCGGATTGGGATACACCTCCAGCTGGCCTAAAGCCTGTTCCAGCGCGCTGCCGGTTACCGCACCGGATTTCCGCCAGTCGGGCAGTTCGTCCAGGGTGATCACGTCTGGGTCGTTGAAGACAGCGTGCAGAAGGGTGGTAGGCTGTTTTCTGGTGTATTCGGCGCCGGGCCACACGGCAAACCAAGACCACCAGGTCTTGTAAGTCCGGATGTACTCGGGGTTGGGCAGATTACCGGTCTCGGAGAGTGTCACCAGTTTCTTGCCGTTGAAAAGGTTCTGCAGCTCGGTCCACTGGCCGCTCAGGTTAGAGGCCACCGCGGTGTTTTCATAGATGTCAATGCCCACTATATCCACGTACGCATCGCCGGGGTACCACTCTGGTTTGGCGCGCTCGGCGGTGTAGACCCAGATGAGGTTGTGCAGTTGGTGGTGGTTGGTGAGGCGGTCATACATCAGTTTCCATAGTTCTTTGAACGGACCGGCGCCCTGAGCTCCCCACCAGAACCAGCCGCCGGCCGCCTCGTGCAAAGGGCGCCACAGCACCGGGATGTCCTGCGACTGGAATTTCTTCAGCTCCACGGCAATGGCGTCAATGTCGCGGAGCAGGAGCTGGTAATTAGCTCCGTTTTTATCGGCGAGCGCCGCCGCGAAGTTGAAGGTGGTAGCCCGGGTGTAGAAGCCGCTCCACCAGAGTTTGTCGGGTGACTGGTTGATGAGATCGGTGGGCGCGTTCCAGTGCCACATCAAGCTGATGATGCCGCGGCCCTGGTCTTTCTTGGCCCATTGGATGGCTCTCTCAGAGAAACCAGCGGGGTTGGAGCCAAACTGGATGCGGGAGGGCGAGTACTCAATCAAGTCATAGGACCCAACGGCCGGGTCTTTGCCTGTGTGCGTGCGCACGTAATCTATTTCCTGCAGCTCGTTAATTTCTTGCTGTCCCGCCAGCACCTTGGAACCATAGATGTCCACCAGGTACGAGAACAGGTTTTTGGTGGATGTAGTGGCGTTGGCGTCAGATAAGGTCTTGGGTGGTTTGGCAGGTAGCGGGATATTGGCCGGGGCCAGGTTGATGTAGTCAATCACGTAGTAACCCCAGCCGCCGCCCAGGGTGATGGTGTTCGCACCAGCCGGTAAACTGAACATGCCCCCCTGCGCCGTTCCGAAACCTGCAACGTTGGTGAACATGCCCGAGGACTGCTGCCCATTCACCTCCAGCACGTATCCTTTCTCCCCAGACGGAGTGGCGTAGCGGATGGAAAGCTCGTAGATGCCAGCGGCGGGAAGGTTGAACGTGAACTTCACGTTTTTCGCGAAGGAGTTGTCAAAGCCCTGCACGTACCCGGTGCCGGAGTAACCCGCCATGGAGCTGGCCACGGTCACGCCAGTTCGGGTGCCATTCTCAGCTTCCAATTTGAGGTCTGCAGCCAAGGCGGCAGGAGCGAATGCCAGGAAAAAGAGAGCCGCGAGCCATGCAAAATGCCAGGGCCTGTCTATCCTGGAAAGCAAACGTAGCAGTGTTTTCATCCTGGGATCAAGGGTTAAAGTGGATATTTCTAAATGTATTTCACAGCCATTTTCACGGAAACGGCGCCAAGGCATCGACCTTCCCGTTTTAAGACTGATTTTCATAAAACAGGCCCAAAACGGTAAAGAAAATCTATCTACTTCAAGGCGGCTTCGCCAATGGTTTTCCTGCACCGATGGATGACCTCGAGGCAGGCGCGGGCATTGTGGTAAGGGCATTTCCAGAAACCCACCTTGTCTTCTTTATCCATCAGGCTGTAATCATCGTGCACGCCCCAGTGCCACTCGCCGCGCTCCAAGTCCAGCAGGTGGGTCTGCGCGAACTTCCAGGCGTTCAATGAGTGCCGCAGGAATGTCTCGTTATGCGTGAGCTCGTAGGCGTTGAGGAACCCGACCATCGCCTCGGCGCTCACCCACCACTCGCGGTGTTTGTCACAGTGGTTCTCGTCTAGGTTCAGCTCATGGTACAGGCTTCCGTCCGGGAGCAGGGCCTCGGCGGTGGCGTTGGCCATGGTGAGCGCGACTTCTTTTACCCTGGAAAGCAACGCCTCTTCGCCTAGCACCTCGGCGGCTTCCTGCAGGAGCCAGGAGGCCTCAATGTCATGTCCGTAGGAGATGAGGTTAGCGGTTGAAGTCCAGTCGCGGGAGAAGAACGGCTTCAGGTGTCCCGTAGATTGGTCGATGATCTTCTCAAGTAACACCTCGATCAGGCCTCTGAGCTTTTGGGCCAGCAGCGGGTCCGGCCAGGCGCGGTACAGGTTGGCGTAGGCCTCCAGTACATGCAGGTGCGTGTTCATGGTCTTGGGGTCGTTGCGGTCCTTTTCGCTTAGGCGCAAATCCTCCAGAAGTTCCCCCGTCTGGCTGAAGGCCTCCAGGTACCCGCCGTGCTCCGGATCAAAGCTGTATTTTTCAATCCACCGGAAAAGCTCCTGGCTTACTTCCAACGCCTTCGGGTTTTGGGTGGCCAAGTGGTACTCGCTCATGCCGTACACAGTGAAGGCCAGCGCGTAGACCTGCTTGCGGGTGTCCAGGGGCTGGCCCTGGGCGTCCACCATCCAGTAGACCCCGCCGTGGGCAGAATCCAGGAAGGAAGTACACAGGTAATCGAAGGCGCGGGTGGCAATGGTCAGGTACACCTCTTTTCTGGTGTGCCGGTACGCCGCCGAGAACGTCCACAAAATACGGGCATTCAGGATGCTGCCTTTGGGCGCCTCTGGGTTTATGGTGCCGGTGTGGTCTATCTGCCCCACGAACCCGCCGTACTGGTGGTCCAAGGTGTTTTCTGACCAGAAAGCCAGTATCCTCTCCAACTCGGCCTCCATCTCCCGCTGGTAAGTGGAAAGCTGGGACGCTAAAGAAGTATAGGAAGCGGTAGCCATCAGTTCGCGCCGTTCAATTCGGGGGCCATCACGTGCTTTTTGCTTTGGATGTAGGTATTGTTCTTCTCCACTAACAAGTTTATCTGCTCCACCGAGGCAGCGGAGCGAAGCCCATCGGCAGGGGTGTTGAGCACGTAGTCCAGCAACTGATCCACGGTAGAGGTCGCCACGTGCATCCTGGTATCGGAGGAGGCGTAATAGATGAAGACGGTGCCGTTTTCGTCCAGGATCCAGCCGTTGGCGAAGGCCACGTTGGACACGTCACCCACCCGCTCTTCGCCCTCCGGGGCGATGAAGTGCCCGCCTGGTTTGGCAATGACTTTAGAGGGGTCCTGCAAATCGGTCAGGAACATATACAGCACGTAGCGCAGGCCAGCGGCGGTGTTCCGTACGCCGTGCGCCAGGTGCAGCCAGCCTCTTTCGGTCTTGATAGGAGCCGGTCCTTGGCCGTTTTTCACCTCGTACACCGTGTGGTAGGTCTTCGGGTCCACGATGAATTCTTCGTCCACAACCGCGTTCTCCATAGAATCGGTCAAGCCCCAACCGATTCCGCCGCGGCTGCCCGCCTCGATAAAGCTGTCCTGCGGGCGGGTGTAGAGCGCGTATTTTCCGCTCACGAACTCGGGGTGCAAGACCACGTTGCGTTGCTGCGGCGAGGTGGATTTCAAATCTGGCAGGCGTTCCCAGGAAACCAGGTCGCGGGTGCGGGCAATACCGCATTGGGCTACTGCCGAGGACTCGTCGCCGGGTTTGGCGTCCGGGTCCTTACGCTCGGTGCAGAACAGGCCGTAGATCCAGCCGTCTTCGTGCTGCACCACGCGCATGTCGTACACATTGATGTCCGGCTCACTCGTCTCGGGCAAGGTGATGGGCTTCTCCCAGAACCGGAAGTTGTCTACGCCGTTGGGGCTCTCGGCGACGGCGAAGAAGGATTTGCGGTCGTTGCCTTCCACCCGGGCTACCACCAGGTACCTGCCGTTGAGCTTGATGGCGCCCGCGTTGAACACGGCGTTCACCCCGATCCGCTCCATGAAGAAGGGGTTGGTTTCGGGGTTCAGGTCGTAGCGCCAGGCAAGGGGGGCGTGCTGATTGGTCAGGATGGGGTGTTTATATCTATCGTAGATGCCGTTGCCCAAAGGCTGCTTCTCGTTCTTTCTGGTGATCAGCTCGGCCTGGAACTGCTCCAAAGCGTGCTGTCTTTTCTGGAAGGTGTTTTCCATGGGGATTCTGTAAAAGGTTGCTAAAACGGCTTTTCAGGGCCGGTGATGGTTTATGAAACAGAGACTAATTTGCGTTTAAGGGTGGCCGCCACTGAATCGCCGTCCTGGGGCAGTTTGTCCCACCAGGTTTTCTTCAGGATGGCGCTGCACACGAGCATAAGGCCCACGGAAACCATCAGTTCGGTGTGCATGCCCAGGATAAGGTAGATGGGGATAACCGTGAGGCACATCTGCCACACCACCCCGACGACCACGTTGAACATGTCCAGCCCGAAGTTCCTGTTCTCCACGAAGGAAGGGTCCTCGGCTTTCACCTGCTCGGCTATTGGTCTCCAAAAGCCCCAGGGGCGCACGTTCCGGTAGAAGCCTTTCAGGGTCTCGGCATCCGTAGGCGGCGCCATGTAGGTGCCAATCAAGCTACCGGCCAAAGAGATGAGCAACAGCCACGGGAAGTAATAAAGGTCAAGTCCTTCGGTGAAATACGGGAAGATGAGGGCCGCCACAATGCCTACCAACATGCCCCAGAAGAAGCCGTTGGCGTTGAAGCGCCACCAGTACCATTTGAGCACGTTGGCCGAGATGTACCCGCCGTACAGACCAGCCACAATCCACTGCAGCAGGCTATTCACGTCCTTGGCCAGGAAGCCCAGCGCCATGCTCACCAGCACCACCACAATACCGGTGCCGTAGTTCATGCGGTTCACCGTGGCATTGTTGGCTTTGGGGTTCACGTATTTCAGGTACACGTCGTTCACCAGGTAGGCCTGGGCGGCGTTGAGCGTGCCCGCGAAGGTCCCGATGAAGGCGGCCAGTAGGCCCGCTAGCAGCAGGCCCATGACCCCCGTGGGGGCGAACCGCTGGATGGCCGCCGGCAGGATCCGCTCGAAGTCGATCCCGGAGGCCGACTGCAGGTCCAGCTGGTCATAGTTGAGGATAGCCAGCACCGTGAAGCCCATGATCATGAGGTAGCGCGTGGGGATCAGCACCACCGACACGAAGGCGCTCATTTTGGCGGCATCCGCCGGGGAGCGGGACGAGAGGATCTTCTGCATGTCATAGTTGGGCGTGGGCCCGGCCAGGCTGGCGAGGATTCCCTTGAAGACCATGAGCGAGAAGAAAATCCCGAACAATGAGTAGCCGTCTGACTGGATTTTGGCGTTGACATCGTCAATGATGCCGGTCCAGTCCATGTCGAGGGTGGCCCCGAAGAAAGGGGTCTTCCACTCTTCCGGCACGTTGAGCGGCGCGGTCTCCAGGTTGTTCATGGCCAGGACCGCCACTACCACGGAGGCCGCCGTCATGATGGCGTACTGCAGCACATCGGCCCACACGATGCTGGCCATGCCGCCCAGCACGGAGTAGAACACCGCGAAGAAGGTGAAGAGCATGCCGTAGAAATGGGGCACAAACTTCGGGGAAACAGTAAACGGCACGTACGGCTGCACCGCGGCCCAAGGCACGAAGATCTCCACGAACTTACCCAGGCCTATGAAGCCGTAGGCCAGGAAACCCAGGCAGCTCAGGAGGGCGAAGGCTACCACGATGGCGTGCGATTTATTGGAATCCCGGCCCCGGCCGAAGCGGGTGAGCATCCACTCGGCGCCCGTCGTCACGTTGGAGCGGCGCAGCCAGGCGGCCAGGAACATCATCAGGAAAATTTGGTTGAAGGAGGGCCACAGCCACGGGATCCAGATGCTTTTCAGGCCATAGACAAAACCCAACATCACCATCCACATGGTGCCGGAGATGTCGAACATGCCCGAGGCGTTGGACAGGCCCAACGCGTACCAGGGCAGGGTGTTGCCGCCCAGCATGTACGCCTCCTTGTTGGCCTTGGCCCTCTTCTGCAGGACCAGCCCGATGGCCGCCACCGCAAAGAGGTAGAGGAAGATGATCCCGATGTCAAGCGCGGTTAGTTTCATGAGTAAGGGTTGAAATAGTTTGTTAGTAGGTAAGGAGCGTGTGCTGAGTGCGGTTATTTGTTCTGAGCTGCCGGGGCGTATAACCGTTCCTGGGCTACTTTCTTAATGAAGAACACGTTGGGGTTCTGGTAGAAGGCTTTGAAATCTGTCTCGCTCTTCTGGCCAGGATAGGGGGCGTAATAATGGTCAGGCCTTCCGTTGCGCCAAACCATCACGTAAGACAAACCGGCGTCTTTCACAATGGGGGTAAGAATGTTAGTCCACCAATCTGCCTGCGGAAGTTTTTCCAGGCCGGTTTCGCTCAGGGTCCAGACCTTGTTTTTCTCCTGACCAATCTGGCGCAGCGTCTCCACCATCTGGCGGGTTTCTTTGATGAAGGTCTGGTTTGCCTGGGCTAGTTGGTTTAAATCAGCGGGCGGACGGTGGTAAATGTCAAAGCCTACTATGTCCACGTAGTCGTCACCGGGGTAACGCTCCAGGTAATCCTCGCGGGAGGTGAAACGGTCAGTGGAGTAAGCGAAGAGCAGGTTGTTGGCTTTCTTCCTGCGCAGGTAATCCACCGTGAAGCGCCACATCTGCTTGTATTCCTCGGGCGAGCAATGCTTGCGGCCCCACCAGAACCAGCTGCCGGTATGCTCATGAAATGGCCGGAACACCACTGGAATCAGTTCGCCTTTCGGGCCTTTCAGGCTTTTCATGAAACCAGCCAAATCATCTAGCCACGACTTATAGCGCTTCAGGGCTTGCTTGTCTTTGAACAGGTGCTGGATGGTGGAATCCATGAGGTCCCAACTGGTTTTAGTTGGGTCCAATGGGTTGTTCAGGTGCCAGCTGAAGGTGTTGAGGCCACCATTGGCGTACACTTCCTGCGCAAACTGCCTGATTTTATCAAACGGCACGCTATCCAGGTTCACGGTGTGTTTCAGTTCCAGGTGGCCTAAATCCCAACCCACTACCGCCGGGTACTCGCCTACCACTTCTTTTACGTCTGAGCGGCCCGGTTCATATTTCCAGCCCATGCCGTAGGCCAGCGCATCCTGGTGCCCGAACATGATGCCTTTCTGCGAGAGTCGCTTCAGGTTGGCGTACAGGTTCTTGGTCTCCTTCGTGGCTTTTTTGTTGATGGGTGAAAGGGCCTGCCCTGATGCGGAAAAGGTAAACGCCAGTAAGAGAGATGCCAGTAAGATTCTTATCATACAATCAGTCTGTAAAACTTCTGGTGGAGAAAGAAAAGCAGGAAACCTTTGCCTTTAAGTTCAGGGGGTTGGCCTGTCATGGAAAGGGAAGGTAGGCCTACTTTGCGACTGGTTGTTCCTTGGGTTTTGGTTAAGAAAACAGGGGATAAAAAGAGGTGTTCTTCTTTTCTCTTGTTCTTAAGCCAAGACCCAAGGAACGCATTTAACCGCTTTACAAAACTAAATAGTTTTCAAACCCTCAGGTAATACTATTTTAGCGATTGTTTGATTAAAACTAGCCTTAAACCAAAGTGGCAATTGATTTCTGTTTCTGTTTAGAGTAAAATGGTTTTGATAGGTGTTAATGGAACATGCCTATAGGAACTTAGAACTTGAGAAAAATTTAATAAAGATGATGAGCTGTGAGTTTTAAGTAAGAATATGGAAAGGTTTGGTCCAATTTATTTAAAATAAGGAAAGGTGATTCCCTCCTTTCTTTTATCAAATAGAAGAAGAACAAAGTTTCTATAGAAATGGCGAACTGGTATTATTTTAACATTTTTACAGTTATATTCAGCATTGTTCTTAACTTGACGCTATATAAAGTGTGCTATGAGTTCGATTTACCGTGAGATTACTCCCTTAACTCAGAATGACTGCTTTACCATTTTCTCAAGGGTAAAACAGGAGTTTAACTTCCCCCTTCATTACCATGAGGACTTTGAGTTGAACTTCATTTACAATGCTGCCGGCGCCAAGCGGGTAGTAGGTGACCACGTAGAAATAATTGACGATCTTGAGTTGGTATTGGTAGGCAGCAATCTGCCCCACGGGTGGTTTACGCACCAGTGCAAGAGCGCGGAAATAGTGGAGATCACCATCCAGTTTCATAAAGACCTGCTGGACGAAAAGTTTCTGCGCCGGAACCAGTTGAGTTTCATCAGGGCTTTGCTGGAACGGGCCGGAAAAGGCATTTCGTTCTCCCGCGAGATAAAGGAGACGTTCAGACCCCGGTTAGAGCAGTTAACCCAGAAAGGCGGTTTTGACTCAGTCCTGGAGCTGATCTCCATTCTGCACGATTTGTCTATTTCGCGCAACATGCGCACGCTTTCCAACAGCTCCTTTACGTCAGACCAGTTCAATTATTACTCCAGAAGGATTGAGAAGGCGTTTGAGTACATGCAGACCTACTATGACAAAGAGGTTTCGCTGGCAGATGTGGCCAAAGTAGTCAACATGCCCGAAGTCTCTTTCAGCCGGTTTATCAAAAAACGCACGGGAAAAACCTTTATTGAAAGCCTCAACGAAATCAGGCTAGGCCACGCCTCTCGCATGCTCATAGACACCACAGAAACTATTTCTGAGGTTTCATTTAAATGCGGGTTCAACAACCTGTCTTACTTCAACCGCATCTTCCGGCGGAAGAATGGGTGCACGCCTAAAGAATTCCGGCAGAATTACTCCGGTTCAAGAGTGTTTATTTAATAGTAAAGAAGCGCTAGAGCGTTTAGAGGCTGTTTTCCTTAACTAAGGCGAAATCGGGTGTAAAAAGAACATCTAATTCTAACCGTTACCCTTCAAGAGCACCAACGGGGGTTGAACAATGCAGACTCTCCCCTTGAGGGGAGCGAAGAGGGGTGTTTACATCTGCCGAATTGCGCATTGGTGATAATGCTTTGCCTCTCTTAAGAGAAGATACTATTTGTAAATAGCTCTGGAATGCGTGCTCTCCTGTGTAAACACCCCTCTTAATCTCCCCTCAAGGGGAGAGTCTCCGTCAGGACTGAAATAACAGGGAGCCACCAGAGCTAAACAATTCTCAAGGTTTCCTAAAAACAGGCCTTAAACGCCTCTCCAGATTTGAGACCTACAAAAGCAGGAATCCCCGCTTAAATCTCTTTAAGCGGGGATTCCTGCTTTGAAAATGAATTGAACAACCCGGCTAAGGCTGCGTTTTCTCCTGTCTGGCTTTCTCCAAAAGCTCCTGCCGAACCAATTGGCCTGAAGGACTGATGTTGGCTTCGGTCCAAGGCCCTGCAACTGGAGAGCCTGGTTTCAGGGCGGACGCTGCTTCGTCTTTGTTAGCAACAGACCAGTTGCACCAGGAGATTTGGTGCTGGTCCAAGAAAGCCCACCAGGCCTTGGATTCCGCTTCGTCTACCTTACCGTTTCCGTCGGCGGCGCAGGTGCCGAATTCCGTCACAAACAGCGGCGCTCCTTTTGCAATGGCTTTGGAAGCGATGTTGCGGAGGTCCTGTTTGTGGGTGGCCGCGTAGTAGTGCAGGGTGTAGGCAATGTTGCGGGCGTTGATGGGGTTCTCCGCCGCCTCATCTACCCGCTGGGACCACATTCTGGTGCCGCAGACAATAACGTTATCGGGGTCGTGCTTTCTGATTTCCTGGATGATGGTCTCGTGGTAAGGCTTGATCTGGGCGGCCCAATCGGCGTCTTGCAGGGGCTCGTTGTAAGGTTCGTAGATCACGTTGGGGTACTCCCCGTAGTGCTGGGCCATTTCGCTAAAGAACGCTTTGGCCTCCTCGGTGTGCTTGTGCGCCTCATGGTCGTGCCAGTCAATGATGACGTAAATGCCCTCTTTGATGGCGGCTTCCACCACCGTGATCACCTTCTGCTTCTCGGCCTCGGGGTTCTTGAGGTAACCGCCCATGTCCACGCCCATGGCGGCCCGCACCACGGTATTCTGCCAATCGTCTTTCAGCCACTTTACGGTGGTAGGGTTGTAGAAGCTGCCCTGCCATTGGCTCCAGAAGAAAGACATACCCCGCAGCTGGACCGATTTGCCGTTCTGGTCTACCAGGTGCGTGCCCACAATGCTCAGTTGTCCGTGTTTCTCTACCGGCGTCTGCACCGCGGCAGGTTTGTCGGGGACGGTGCTTTTGCACCCAAAACAAACCACCGAGGCCAGCAGCACGGCGACGGTAAGGTACAGGAAATGCTTATTTTTCATGGAAGGAGGTAAGGTTTGGTTCTGAGAAAGATGGGCTCTTTTAAGGCTGGTTTCCGGGAAACGGCCCCTAATCAGCTTGCCAACAGAGATTTCTTAAGCCAAAAGAAACAAGCTTTCCGTTTCGGGGCTGCTTTTGGGAAAATGCACCCTAAACGGAAAGCTTGTTTACAGAATATCGGTTACTGAAGCGTCACCACGGTTTTCAGGTCGCCAACCATCAGGTCGAAAGCGCCGGGCTCAGTTACCCATTTGCCGGCCTCGTTCACGAACGCCAGGTCTTTGGCGGAGATGGTGAAGCTAACTTCTTTCTCCTCCCCGGGCTGCAGAGACACTTTGGAGAAAGCTCTCAGGCGTTTGGCAGAAGGGGTGATGCTGGCGTACTGGTCGTGACTGTAGAGTTCCACTGCTTTCTTGCCGGCCTTGCTGCCGGTGTTCCGCACCCGCACAGTTACCTTCAGGTTGTCATTGTTACCGAAGGTGGTTTTATCTACTCGCAGGTCAGAGAAAGCGAAAGTGGTGTAGCTCAGCCCGTGCCCGAATGGCCACTGTGGGTTGAAACCACGGTTTCCGGCTGCGTTAGGAATGTCCTCACGGATGATCTCGGTGCCTTTGTGGTCATAGGTCAGCACGTCGCCGGAGAATCTTGGGTAAGTGAAAGGCAATACGCCATCTGGGTTATAATCCCCGAACAGCACATCGGCAATCGCCGCAGCTCCGAAGGTAGCCGGACGGTAAGCCATCACAATTGCATCGGCAAGGGGCTCCACGGATGACAATACGCGTGGTCTGCCTTCCAGCAATACAATGATCACCGGTTTGCCGGTTTCTTTGGCGGCTCTCACCAGGGCTAGTTGGTTTTCCTCTAAGTCAAGTTCATCAATCACACCAGGGCTCTCGGCGTAGGCTTTCTCGCCTAAGCAAAGCACGATGGCTTGGGCCTGGGCAGCGTCTCTTTTCAGCTGGGCCACGCTGTAGTTGGCGGGGTTGCCGAATTCAGCCACAGAACGGGAGATCACATTGTTCTTCCCGATTTCGGCCACCAAGCCTTGTACCACGGTTTTGGCTTTGGCTGGGTACTGGGTTTCATCGGTTCCTTGCCAGATGTACGACCAGCTACCGTGTAATGCTGCCAAGGTATTGGCGGTTGGGCCAGCTACCACAATCTTAGAGGTCTTTTTGAGAGGCAGCACCTGGTTGTTGTTCTTCAGCAGGGTGATGCTTTCCAGCGCCGACTGCAGCGATACCTGGTCAAACTCAGGCTTATGGATGGTGTTTTTGAGGGCTGCTTTTGGTCTCACCTGCTCAAACAAGCCCAGTTTCTTTTTCAGGGCCAAGATACGGCGCACCGAGGTGTTGATACGGTCCTCAGAGATGGTGCCTTCTTTCACCAAAGCCACCAGGTGGTCATAGAAAGACAAATCCATAGGCACCATGCTCATGTCCAGGCCGGCATCCACGGCCATGCGCACGGCTTCTTTGGGCGTGGCGGCTACTTTATGGCGGGTGTGCAGACGAATCACATCTTCCCAGTCGGACACGGCTACGCCTTCAAAGCCCAGTTCGTTCCGCAGGATTTGGGTCAGGTAATATTTGCTGCCATGCACCGGCACGCCGTTGATCTCGCCGGAGTTGATCATGACAGTAGAAGCGCCGGCTTCCACGGCCGCTTTGAACGGCGGCAGGAAAATCTCGCGCAGCATCTGCTCAGGAATGTAAGAAGGCGTGCGGTCTTTACCGGTAGAAGGGTAGGAGTAGCCCAGGAAGTGCTTCATACAGGCAGCAACCGTGAAATCAGGGCCTTTTCCGTTCTGCTCATAGCCCCTGATGGCGGCCGCGCCCATGGTTTTCACCACAAACACGTCTTCGCCGAATGTTTCCTCAAAACGCGGCCACAGCGGCTGACGGCCCACGTCCAATACCGGGTCAAAGTTCCACGGAATACCGGCGGCCCTGGTCTCCAGGGCGGTGATCTGGGCCAAGCGGTTGACCAGCTCCGGGTTACGGGTGGCGGCCATGCCGATGTTGTGCGGGTAAAGGGTAGTGCCGGCCAGGTAGTTGTTCCCGTGGATGGCGTCAATGCCATAGATCACCGGAATCTTCAGGCGGGTTCTGTCGGTCACGTCATGGATGGCGTTCAGGACGGTGTGCCACTCGTCAATGGTGTAAGCACGGCCTTTCACGTTCAGGATGGATCCGATATGGTGGTTCACCAATACATTGCGCAGTTTGGCGGTGTCTACGGTGGCCGCTTCGCTGTCTTTCAGGATAAGGTCAATGGTGAGCTGCGTCATCTGCCCTACTTTTTCCTCCACGGTCATTCTGGAGAGCAGGTCCTCAATCTGCTGGTCGCGGGCCTGGGTGGCCGGGGCGGTGCTGGTGGCCGCAGACATGGAAGCTTCTGGTTTGTTTGACTGTCCAGTCTGGGTAGAACTGCAGGCCTGCAGCCCTAGCGCCAACACCAAAGCCATTGGGGTAAGGTATCTCATTGTTTTCGGTTGGTTGATTTTGGTCGGAAGATGCCCTGCCCCGGAGTGCCCGAAACAGGGATTGTACAAGTATAAAGCATCTTTTTGAGGAGACCTTCGGGCAGGGGCCATTCTTAACAAATGGACCACCAAAAGGAAACATTTGATACTTCCGGGGCGCTGCCAAAGCCGCTACCTTTGACCACAGTGGGAGTTTAGTGCCTTCCCCTATGGTTAACATTCTTTCGGCGGTCCAGTCAAAAATTGGGGTTCTGTTAGCAAAGTCGTAACTTTTGGGAGTTTAAACCTCAAAATGGCAAGCATCCGTTTCAAGGCAGTTTTCTGCAAAACGGCTTAAAAGCTTTCCTTGATTAGGGAACGTTTTACAGGATTGGTCTGTGTTGGAGGGGTTAGAATGATAACTGCCTCATTGGGTTTTAGTTAATTCTGAAAGCCCCGTTTTAATGCCGGTTTTCTGAAAACAGGCCTAAAAGACAAAGGAAAATGGGTGGGTGTCGCCTGCCGGTGAAGCATCAAATAAATGGCCCCAGCCCATGGTAAGGGGAGGGTTTAAGGTAAATTTCCACTGAAGATCAGGTATGGGAGTAAAAAGATGGTTAGTGGTAGTGCTGGTGCTGCTGGGGTCATTGGCCCAACAGAGTCAGGCGCAGGCGCCGGGGCAGTTCAGGTTTTCGTCTATAGACATGGACCAGGGCTTGTCCAGCAACCAGGTGAAGTGTTTTCTCAAAGACAGTCGCGGTTACCTGTGGGTGGGCACCGTCTCGGGTGGTCTGAACCGCTATGACGGCAATAAACTCAAGGTCTACAAATCGCAGTCCAACGACACCACTTCGCTCATCAGCAATGATGTGACCAAGCTGTTGGAAGGCCCTGATGGGCGCATCTGGGTGCAGACCTTCCAGGGCAATTGCATCTTTGACCCGCAGACCGAGCGCTTCTACCGCAACCCGCAAGCCTTTTATAGACAATATAAACTGCCGGCATCCAGCGTGGTGCAGGACATCCTCAAAGACCGCGAAGGCAACTTTTGGTTTGTAGTGTCGGGCCAGGGGCTGGTGAAGTACAATGTGCGTAATAAAAGCTCCGTGCACCTCAAGCACGCTTTCTCCGCCAAAAGCAGCCTGAGCACGAACAATATATCGTCCATCGGCCAGACCTCCCGTGGCGATATCTGGATGGTGCACCAGAACGGCCTCCTGGAGCGACTGGACGGCAAAACCCTCAAAGTGGTAGAGCGCAACGACGACATCTACCGCAAATACAGCCAGGAAACACACGACTACGCCCTCACCGTGGACGCTGGTAATGACCTGTGGCTCTACGTGCGTGAAAGGGAAGGCGGCGTTTACTTTTACTCCAGCGCAGGTAAAACGCTCCAGCATTTCCACAAAGACTCTCCGGGGCTGCAACTCAACAACAACCTGGTGCGCGGCATCATAGAAGGCGCCCCGGGCAAGATCTGGGTGGGCACCGATCACGGCGGCATCAACGTCATAGACAAGAATAACCTCACGGTCCAGTACATCCGGCACAACAAGGAATCTGCCCAGAGCCTGGTGGATAACAGCATCCACTCCCTGTACAAAGACAACCAAGGCATTATCTGGGTGGGTACCTTCAAAAAAGGCATCAACTACTACCACCAGAACATCATCCGGTTTCCGCATGTCAAGTCCCAGTCCTCGGTGCCGGGCAGCCTGCCGTTTGATGATGTGAACGCCTTTGCCGAAGATGCAAAAGGCAACCTTTGGATAGGCACGAACGGTGCCGGTCTGCTCTATTTAGACCGGGCCACCGGCCAGTACACCCGCTACACGCATAACCCCAAAGACGCTGCCAGCCTCTCCAGCGACATCATTGTGAGCCTGCTCATTGACCGTAACCAGAAACTGTGGGTGGGCACCTACCTGGGCGGGCTCTCGCGGCTGGAGGGCCAGAAGTTCGTGCATTACAAAAATGAGCCAGGAAATCCCCACAGCCTCTCTGACAACAACATCTGGGAAATGTACGAAGACACAAAGGGCAACCTCTGGATTGGAACCCTCAGGGGCGGGCTGGAACTCTTTGATCCGAAGCTGAACGGGTTTATCCACTCCAAAGGCGGTGCAGGCAAATTCCCCAACCACTGCGATTACATCAGCTCCATCACCGAGGACCGGCAGGGGAATCTCTGGGTGGGCGGCGGCTACGGTATTGACGTCTTCAACAAAGAAACGGGCAAGAGTACTTTTTTCCTCCATGATCCCAGGAACCCCAAGAGCCTGCTTAGCAACAACATCACTTATATAAAAAGAGACAGCCGGAATAACATTTGGATTGCGACCACTGAGGGGCTGGATCTGTACAATGAGCGCGATAACTCTTTCACCCATTTCACGGTCAAAGACGGATTGCCCAATAACACCATCACCACCATTCTGGAAGACAAAAGCGGTAACCTGTGGGTGAGCACCCATAACGGCATCGCCAACGTCATTGTCAAGCAACAGGGAAAGGGGTACCGCTATGATTTCGTAAGCTACGATGAGCAGGACGGCTTGCAGGGCAAAGCCTTCAATGAGAACGCGGCCCTCAGTACCCGCCGGGGGGAACTGATTTTTGGCGGCTCAAACGGTTTCAACCTTTTCACGCCCAGCCGGATTGAGAAGAACAAGGTAGCGCCCAAGGTGGTGTTCACAGATTTTCAGTTGTTCAACCGGAGCCTGGTGCCCAACCAACCCGTTGATGACCGCGTGATTCTGGAAAAGTCTATCTCTGATACCCGCGAAATCACCCTGCAACATGACGAGAACGTGTTCTCTATTGAGTTTGCGGCCCTGAACTACATTCACCCGGAGAAGAACCGCTACCGCTACAAACTGGAGGGCTTTGACAAGGAGTGGCACCCCATTACCGATGGCAACCGGAAAATCACCTACACCAACCTAGACCCCGGTGAGTATGAGTTCAAGGTGATGGCGGCTAACAATGACGGCGTTTGGACCCCAACCCCAGCTTCCATGAAGATCACTGTGCTGGCACCTTTCTGGCAAACGCCCCTGGCTTTTCTGCTGTACGCGGTGGTAGTAGTGGTGGGGCTGGTTATGATCCGGCGGATAGAACTCAAAAAGGCCATTGCTAGGTTTGAGATGGAGCAGGAGAGAAGGGAGGCCCGCCAGTTGCACGAGCTGGATATCCTTAAAATCAAGTTCTTTACCAACGTGAGCCATGAGTTCCGGACGCCGCTTACCCTCATTCTGGCGCCTATCGAGAAACTGCTGAAAACCACCACTGACCCCGAGGTGCACCAGCAGTACCAGATGATCAACAAGAACGCTCGGCGCCTCCTGAACATGGTGAACCAGCTGCTTGATTTCAAAAAGATGGACGTAGAGGACATCAAACTTTCGCCGTCTGAGGGTAACGTGGTGGCTTTTGTGGATGAGACCGTTCATTCCTTCGGGGACCTATCTGATAAGAAGCATATTTCCCTTTCCTTCCAGACCCAGGTGCCCGAGCTGCACACGTCCTTTGACAAGGACAAACTGGAGAAGATCCTGTTCAACCTGCTCTCCAACGCCTTTAAGTTCACCCCGGAGCACGGCCGTATCTCGGTGGAGTTCAACTGCCATAACAATGACTCCTCTTCAGAGGGAATCAAGATCCTGGAGATCAAAGTGAAGGACAGCGGCATTGGCATTGCCAAAGAAAACCACAAGAAGATCTTTGAGCGCTTCTTCCGCGACACCGTGCCCAGCCACATGGTGAACCAGGGCAGCGGCATCGGGTTGGCGTTGGTGCAGGAGTTTGTGCACCTGCACGGGGGCGTGATCTCCGTAGAAAGTGCCCCCGGCGAGGGAAGCACCTTTACCGTGACCATTCCGGTGAAAGAACTGAGCAAGGCCCAGGCCAGCGAGGAGATTCCGGTGGAAGAAATCAAGGAGCCAAACCAGCCGGTGCAGGCAGAACCCGCGAAACCCCAGAAACCGGTGTTCGCCGACAATAAACCCGTGGTGCTGGTGGTGGAAGACAACGACGATTTCAGGTTCTACCTCAAAGATAGCCTGAAACCGCACTTCAACATACTGGAAGCCCGCGACGGCAAGGAGGGTTGGCAAAAAGCACTCTTCCACCTGCCAGACCTCATTGTGAGCGACCTTATGATGCCCGAGGTAGACGGCATGGAGTTCTGCCAGAAGATAAAGGCCGACCCTAGAACCTCGCAAATCCCGTTTGTGTTGCTTACCGCCCACGCCTCAGACGAGAAGAAACTCAAAGGCCTGGATGTAGGCGCGAACGATTACCTGACCAAGCCTTTCAACTTTGACATGCTGCTCTCCCGCATCCGGAACCTGATATCCCAGCGGGCGCTTTTGCAGAAGGTGTTTGAGAAGAAGATAAGCGTGCAGGCCAGCGAGAACGAAATCGTGTCCCTGGACGATAAACTCATCCGGAAAGCCATCAAGTACGTGGAGGACAACCTGTCAAACCCAGACCTGTCGGTGGAGGAGATGAGCAAGGAACTGGGCGTGAGCCGGGTGCACCTCTATAAGAAGATGATGGCCATCACGGGGCAGTCGCCGGTAGAGTTCATCCGAAAGATACGCCTGCAGCATGCGGCCCAGTTCCTGGAGAAAAGTCAGCTGACCGTGGCCGAGGTGGCTTACAAGGTGGGCTTCAACAACCGGAAATACTTCACCAAATACTTCAAGGAGGAGTACAACATCCTGCCCTCGAATTACGCCGAAAGTCTGCAGAACGAGAAAAAGGAATCTTAAAGTCGTTTTAAGGCTGTTTTCTGAAAATCAGGTCGCAATCATTCGGCTTGACAGGCACGGGTTAACCGGAGAGGGACAGATTTGAAACATTTGGTGTACCCCGGCGCGGGTGGGCTTGCCTATCTTAGCCAACCAGAAAACAGCTTTTCTGAAGGGTATAAATGTCCCGTCCAGAAGGCTAATCCTCCATGTCTTTGTCCTTGGGCAAAGAAATAAATTGAAAAGAACAAACATGCGTCATCTCTACAAAACCTTGGGCGGAGCCCTGCTTTGCCTGTCCTTCTCCTGTGCCCAGGCACAGAAACCCTTGTCAAGCCAGGAGGCCATCCGCCTGAATCAGGTCGGTTTTTATCCAAACGCCTCCAAAATAGCCGTGGTGGTGGGCGAGAACAAAGGCGGCAAGTTCTTCGTGAAAACCGCCGATGGGTCTAAAACGGTCTTCACCGGCCAGCTCTCCGAGGCCAAAGCGGCCGAGCTTTCCGGCAAACCCACCCGGGTAGCGGATTTTAGCGTTTTCAGCGGCACGGGTTCTTACGTGCTGGAGATTCCCGGCGTAGGCAAGTCTTATCCGTTTGAGATCAAATCGGAGGTGCACGGACCGGTGGCGGCTGCAGCCATCAAGGGCTTTTACTACCAGCGCACGGCTATTGAACTGCCTGAGAAATTCGCTGGAAAATGGCATCGGCCGGCAGGCCACCCAGATGACAAGGTGCTGGTACATGCCTCGGCGGCTACCGCCCAGCGTCCGGCTGGTACAGTGATTTCATCCACTAAGGGCTGGTATGATGCCGGTGACTACAACAAGTACATCGTGAACAGCGGCATCACCATGGGCACGCTGCTCTCGTCTTACGAGGATTTCCCCAAGTTCTACGCCGCCCAGAAACTGAACATACCCGAGAGCGGGAACACCGTGCCGGATTTGCTAGACGAGGCCCTCTGGAACCTGCGGTGGATGCTGACCATGCAAGACCCTAATGACGGTGGCGTGTACCACAAATTGACGAACCCTGCGTTCGACGGAATGGTGATGCCCCATGAGGCCACCAAACCCCGCTACGTGGTGCAGAAAGGAACCGGCGCGGCCCTGAACTTCGCGGCCGTGATGGCGCAGGCCAGCCGCGTGTACAAGAGCTTCCCCAAAGAGTTTCCGGGCCTGGCTGATTCCTGCCTTACCGCCGCCACCAAAGCCTGGGAGTGGGCGCAGAAGAACCCCAACGTGGCCTATGAGCAGGATGACATGAACAAGAACTTCGACCCGGATGTGACCACCGGCGCTTACGGCGACAAAGACTTCAACGATGAACGTCTGTGGGCCGCCGCCGAGCTCTACACCACCACCCAGAAAGAAAGCTACTACCAGGCGGTGAACGTGCTGCCCGATGCCAAAATGCCGCTGCCCAGCTGGGCGCAGGTACGTTTGCTGGGCTACTATACCCTGCTGCGGAACAAGAACCAGAAAGGCGCCGCCCAGAAGGACCTGCCGGAGATCAGAAAAAGGCTGCTGCAGTCCGCCGATGACATGGTGACGGGCGCCGCCAACGCTTCTTACAGAATGGTCATGGGCCGGGCCAAGGAAGATTACGTGTGGGGCAGCTCGTCAGTGGCTGCGAACCAGGGCGTATTGCTGGTGCAGGCCTACCAACTCACCGGCGATAAAAAGTATCTGCAAGCCGCGCTCTCCAATCTGGATTACCTCCTGGGCCGTAATGCCGTGGGTTACTCTTTTGTGACCGGGTTCGGGGAGAAAAGCACCATGCGCCCACACCACCGCCCTTCCATCGCCGATGGTGTTGCGGAGCCGGTACCGGGCTTGCTTTCCGGGGGCACCAACGGCAACGCCAACAAGCAGGATAAGTGCGAAGGCTACACCGCCACTTCCCCGGATGAGATGTACCTGGACGTAGATTGCTCTTACGCCTCCAACGAGATCGCCATTAACTGGAATGCCCCGCTGGTGTATTTGACCGGTGCCATGGAGGCCCTGCAGCTACAGGCCGGTTTTGCCGCGAAAAGCACGAAGTAACCAAAGCAGTTCGCCTGTTAGGGTGTTTATGAGGCTTCAAGGGTAGAAATTGCTTTCTGCCTTTGAAGCCTTTCATTTATAAATCTGCTAAATTGTTTTACTAAGCTGCAAACGGATTTTCTGCTGGCTTTTATGGCTAAAATCTGAAGATAAAGCAGTATACTTGAAGATTCTATGGACAGAAAGCCGCTACTACCTATCGGTTGCTTTTCTGAAGGATAGGAGGCAACACGGAGGCGGCTGGTTTTGGGCTTGTTTTTGCAAAAATCGACCTGAAACAGAAACCGCCGGGGGGAGGATTGGTGAAGTACTATTGCCGATGTCTCGCTGTCCGTAATGCCTAACCCTTCCCGAGGAAAAGCTTGGGTAGCCCGCTTCTGAAAACCAGAACTGAATACGTTTCATCCCCTTACCAAACAAAACAAACCATATGGCAGGAATTTCCAGCAGCGCGGCCTCGGCTCCCGCGGTAACAGAGCCCGGTACCACCAGCAAGAGCTACACCGGTGCCTTGATGACGGTGACCATGCTCTTCTTCATGTGGGGCTTCATCACATGCATGAATGACATCCTTATCCCCAAACTCCAGCAGGTCTTCACGCTGCAGAACTGGCAGGCGATGCTCATCCAGACGGCCTTCTTTGGGGCCTATTTCATCGTCTCGCTCCTCTACTTCATCTTCTCAGTGACCAAAGGCGACCCTATCCTGAAAATCGGGTACAAGAACGGAATCATTGTAGGATTGGCGGTGACGGCCATCGGCTGCCTGCTGTTCCTGCCTGCCGCTGATTCCCATTCCTACGGTTTGTTTCTGGGTGCTTTGTTCGTACTGGCCTCAGGCATTACGGTGCTGCAGATCACGGCCAACCCGTACGTGTCCATCCTGGGGCCGCCGGAGTCTTCTTCCAGCCGCATGAACATGACCCAGGCCTTGAACTCCTTCGGGACAACCATCGCACCTATCATCGGGGGCTACCTCATCTTTGACCAGGTGTCCAACGATGCCGCTACCGCAGACTCGGTGAAAATGCCGTACGTAGGGCTGGCCATTACCCTCATTGTGATTGCCGTGATCATCAAACTGGCCCGCCTGCCCCGCCTCACCGGCGATGGTGCCGTGGTAGTGGCCGGCTCGGGCGCTTTGCAGCACAAGCACCTGGTGCTGGGGATTATCTGTATTTTCATGTACGTGGGTGGCGAGGTGGCCGTGGGCAGCATGCTCATCAACTACTTCAAGTTGCCGCAGATCGCGGGTCTGGACGAGTCTGAGGCCAAGCACTTCCTGTCGTTCTACTGGGGCGGCGCCATGATTGGGCGATTCTTCGGGGCGGTGGCGCTGGCGCAGTTCCGCAACAACTCGCTTAAGTACGTGATCATGGCCGTGATTGCGGCGGTGACTTTTGGGACAGTTTACGCCATTTATGACCTGAACCAGGCGCTCATCATCCTGGGGCTGATTGCCGCCAACTTTGTGGTGTTGCTGCTGGGCCGTTTCATTCCTAACCGTACCGTGGGCCTGTACGCCACGGCCGTGATTGTGCTGCTCCTGATCGGAACCTTTGGGCAGGGCGCGGTGGCCATGTGGGCAGTGATTGGGATTGGGTTGTTCAACTCCGTGATGTTCCCTACCATCTTTGACCTGGCCATCAAAGGTCTGGGCGTACACACAAGCCAGGGCTCATCGCTACTGGTGATGGCCATTGTGGGCGGCGCCATCGTGCCGCCGCTGCAAGGCGTGGTGGCCGACGTGACCGGCGACGTGCAGCTTTCCTTTATTGTGCCCATGCTCTGCTACGCATACATCGTTTTCTACGGCTTCAGGGGCTACAGAACCCGCGATGCCCATTTAAGGTAAGACCTTCGTTTGGGGCCTGTTTCAGAAAAACAGGCCCCAAACGGATTTATTTAGATAGGGAACGGCCCGGGAAGATTAGCTCTTTCCGGGCCGTTCCCTTTTGTTTTTTCCTGATGAAAAATTTATACCTTGGCCCAACGTATGAACACAAGAATTATAATGTCGGGCAGCGCGGTGGTGATGGCTGTTTTAGGGTTAACGGCTTCCTTTCTGCCGCAGGAGGTGCTGGCGTCCCTTGGCGCCGAGGCTACCGGAATGGCGCCGTTGCTGGTGCAGTTGCTTGGCGCGCTGTACCTGGGCTTCGCCATCCTGAACTGGATGGCCAAGGGTATCCTTATCGGCGGGATCTACGCCCGTCCGCTGGCCATGGGCAATTTCCTGCACTTCTTCGCCGGGGCAATGGCGCTCCTGAAAGGCCTGCAGGCCGGTCATCAGCACCAAATTACCTGGGCTTTGGCGTTGGTGTACGCCTCTCTGGCGCTGCTTTTTGGCCTGATTTCGTTCCGGCATCCGGCTAAGGCCTCGCTGGCGGGCAAGTAATCTCTGAGGAGAACGTCGCCGGTTTATTCTCAAGCCGATTTTAGAAAACCGGGCCTGAAACGCCTATCCAAGGATTTCCCATTTGGCGGTTTTTTCGGGCAAATGCTCCTCAGATTCATCAATTTGGGTTATCTTCATTCTATGTGAACCGTTTTTTGAAAGTAAACACCAGCGATATGGAAGCGGACGAAATCCAGAAGTTTGACACCGTGGAGGAGCTGTTGGCCTTTCTACCCCTGGAAGAGCGGAAACTGGTGGCCGAGCTGCGGCAACTGGTTCTGGAGTGCCTGCCGTTCTGCGCTGAGAAGCTTTCCTACAACGTGCCGTTCTACGTGGGCCATACCCGCATCTGCTTTATCTGGCCCGGCTCCTTGCCTTGGGGACCCGTGAAGCAACAAGGCGTGCAGCTGGGCTTCTGCAACGGAAACCTGCTGCAAGATGACTCCAACTACCTGGAAAAAGGCAGGCGAAAACAGGTGTTTACCAAAACCTTTCACCACGTACAGGACCTGGACTATGACCTGATCAGGATGCTGCTCTACGATGCCGGGGAGGTGGATGCCAGGCTGTTTGCCCAGAAGAAAGAGCGCAGCAAAGTCCGCCGGAAAGCCTAACCAAAGGCTTTTGTGAAAGGCAGCAGGTGAGAGGCTGCATTGTTCCAGAAAGAACCTTTTCCTATCATTGGCAAAACAACTGAACTTATGAACCGGGTAGACAGGCTTTTCGGGATACTGACGTTGCTGCAGTCCAAGAAATACGTGACCGCCGAGAAGATTGCCGAGGCGTTTGACATCAGTGTGCGCACCGTGTACCGCGACATGAAGGCGCTGGGTGAGCAGGGCGTGCCCGTGGGCTTTGAGCCGCACAAGGGTTATTTTGTGGTGCAGGGCTACTTTCTGCCGCCCGTCTCCTTCACCTCTGAGGAAGCCAATGCCCTGCTTCTGATGGAGGCCATGGTCTTTGGGTTCACCGATAAATCCATTCACACGCACTATGCCTCAGCGCTGAACAAGGTGAAAGCCGTCCTGCGCACGACCCAAAAAGAAAAGCTGGACTTCCTGAACAACCACATCAAGCTGCAGTTGCCACCGTGCCTCAATAACGACTACGAGTACCTAGCGCTCATCCAGCAGGCCATCTCAGATAGAACCATCCTGGAAATCGGCTACAAAAACAAAAACGAGGAAGTCAGCAAGCGGCAACTGGAACCCATCGGGCTGATCTTCTACGCCTACAGCTGGCACCTCATCGGGTGGTGCCATCACCGCCAGGACTACCGCGATTTCAAAGTCTCCCGCATCCTCACCATCAGTAACACTGGACTGCCTTTTCTCAAAACCGAGCACCTGCCGGTAAGCGAGTACATGAAACAACTGCCCGTGCCGTATTGATTTTGGAGGTTTGTCTAGTATACCGTTTTCAGGCTCTTTTTCCAGAAATCAGGCTTAAGTCAGGACTTCAAAAAATAAATTTCATTTCCTGAAAGTAGACTGCCATAGGGTTGTCAGTGGGTGACGGTTTCTTTGTGTCATCACTAAACCACTAACCTTATGTCAGAGATGCAAACCTCCATCGCCACCACCACTATCCTGGATCTGCTCGCCAAAGAAATGGAGCAGGAAGCCGTTACCACCCGTAAAATGCTGGAGCGTATTCCGGATGACAAGTTCGACTGGAGACCTCACCCCAAAAGCATGGACATCCGCACGCTGGCTACGCACATTGCGAACTTGCCGTCTTGGGTAGGCATGACCCTGACTACGAGTGAACTGGATTTCGCCCAAAACCCGTACCGGCCCAAAGTTGTAAATACCACTGCTGAGGTGCTGGCCTATTTTGAGGAAATGCTGGAAGACGCCAGAAAGTATTTCGCCGAAGGCTCTGATGATCAACTAGACGAGTCCTGGACTCTCAGAGAAGGAGACACCATTTATCTCACCTCCACCAAGTACGACGTGCTGCGCATGACCATGAGCCAGATCATCCACCACCGGGCGCAACTGGGCGTGTTCCTGCGTCTGCTCGACATACCCATCCCCGGTAGCTACGGCCCCAGCGCCGATGAACCGGGAATGTAGATAATAACCTGCAAGTAACATCAAGGTGGCTGTTCACCTGAACTTATCTACCTTAATTATCACGCATTCCGTCCCCCTTTGAAGGGGGTAGGGGGGATGATTTCTCTTGCTGATCACACACATTCCCGATTTGGTAGGGGCAATCCCTTGTGGTTGCCCTTACTTGAGTCCCGCCTAGTTCGATTACAAAAGCAGAACAGTTCTTGAAACGGCCTTGTCATCCCCCTACCCCCTTCAAAGGGGGACGGAATGCGTGTAAAATTTTAGAAGAATAGACTTAAAATCGGAGTTGTCGTTTCGCGGATGTTGAGGTGTTTCTGAACAGTTGCTGCCATTTCCCGAGCCAAGGTCCTTCATAGAAACAAAACGCCCCGCCTAGTTTATTGGCGGGGCGTTTTGTTATAACAGGTAAGAAACGCCTTACAACTTAGGCAAGTCTTTCACTTCTTTCTTGCTGCCTTCTTTGATGCTGATGGCCAGGCCGCCGCTGGAGGCTAGTTTCTGCTTCAGGACACTGCCAGGCGTTACCACTACTTTCCGGATGGTGTAGCTCTGCGGTTTTTTGTCGTAGCTGGCATCTGCGCCGTCTGCGTAAATGGTGGCGATGTACTGCTTGCCTTTGGGCAGGAAAGAGAAGTTCACGGTGGCGGTGCGCGGGTTCTCGTCGGTGACGCCGCCCACGAACCACTCGTCTTTGCCTTTGGCCTTGCGGGCAGTGGTCACGTAGTCGCCGGGCTCGGCTTCCAGCACGTAGGTGTCATCCCAATCCACGGCCACGTCTTTGATGAACTGAAACGCATCGGGGAAGCGGAGGTAGTTCTCAGGCATATCGGCGGCCATCTGCAGCGGGCTGTACATGGTCACGTAGTAGGCCAGCTGCTTCACCAGGGTGGTGTTCACGCGGTTGCCATGTCCGTAAATAGATAAATCGGTCTGGAAAATGCCGGGCGTGTAGTCCATGGGGCCACCCATGAGGCGGGTAAACGGAAGGATGGTGGTGTGCTCGGGCGCAAGTCCGCCCATGGCTTCAAACTCAGTTCCTCTAGCAGATTCCTGCGCGATCCAGTTAGGGTATGTGCGGTTAAGGCCGGTAGGACGCACGGCTTCGTGGCTGTTGACCATGATCTTGTAATCGGCGGCGGTGTTGGCTACGTGAATGTAGTGGTTCACCATCCATTGGCCGTCGTGGTGCTCGCCGCGCGGAATGATCTGGCCCACGTAGCCGGTTTTCACGGCGTTGTAGCCATTGTCTACCATGAACTGGAAAGCAGGGTGCAGGCGGCGCTCGTAGTTGGTAGCAGAGGCCGAGGTCTCGTGGTGCATCATGATCTTCACCTTTTTAGACGCGGCATAGCGCTGCAGCTCCTTCACATCGAAGTCCGGGTAAGGAGTCACAAAGTCAAACACGTTTTCTTTCCAGTTCCCGATCCAGTCTTCCCAGCCGATGTTCCAGCCTTCCACCAGCACGGCATCGAATCCATGCTCAGCGGCGAAGTCAATATGTCTTTTCACGTTCTGGGTGGTGGCGCCGTGGCGGTTGTTGGGCGTAAGTTTGCTGAAATCCTGGTCCAGTTTCACGTTGTTCTCGGTACCGTAGGCCCAGGTGCTTTTGCCGGCCACAAAGTATTCCCACCACACGCCAATGTATTTCACCGGCTTGATCCAGGAAACGTCTTTGTATTTGGTAGGCTCGTTCAGGTTCAGAATCAGTTTGGATGCCAGAATGTCGGTGGCTTTGTCGCTCACGATGATCGTGCGCCAAGGCGTCTGGGCATCGGTTTGCATGTAGCCCTTGTTGCCCACGGCATCGGGCACCAGGTGCGATTTCATCCGGAGGGTTTTGGCATCCACTTCCAGGTCCATGGCCGGGTAGTTGATGAGCGCCGCCTCGTGAATGTTAATGTACAAGCCATCAGAAGACTTCATCATGGAAGGCGTCTGCACCGATGGTTCTTTGATAGGCGTCTGGGCCGTGATCTGCACCGTGGCTTTCTTCTGCAGGCCTGGGATCTCCGATACTTTAGACGTGGTGTACGGGTACTCATTCGTGTCATAGTCGCCCGGAATCCAGAAGATCTTGTGGTCGCCGGCCAGATTGAACTGCGAGTGCTCTTCCTTGATCACGAAGTAGTTCAGCTCCTTCTGTTTCGGGAACTCGTAGCGGAAGCCCAGCCCGTCATTGAACAACCGGAAACGGAGACGGATGGTGCGGTCTTTCTGCGCCTTCTGCGTCAACGTCACCAACAACTCGTTGTAGTTGTTTCTAATGGTTTTCTGCTCGCCCAGCACCGGCTCCCAGGTATCGTTCACCGATTGCAGCTCGGTTTTTACCACGGTGAAGCCGTCCAGGAAAGAAGCCACATCCTTGGTTTCAATGCCCAAAGTGCTGGGTTTGATAACCGGTTTTTTCTTGTACGTCAGTTGGTAAGTGGGAACGCCTTTCTCTTTCAGCTCAAACTTGAACGTGAGGTTCTTGTCTGGCGAGGTGAGCGTCTGGGCCTGCAACTGCACTGTGAAGAGGCAGGCCATGAGGAACAGTAGGATTCTTTGCATGGGGTAAATTAGGATATAGGTATAGGGTTCGGGGTGTTTTCAGGCCAATTTTAGAGAAACAGTCCGAAAACGGTTTTCTCTTTCCAGCCATCGGCTTGTAAGCCTGAAGCCAAAACGGAGAAAGTTTACCGCAAGTTAAATGCTCCTTTCTGATTTCCGGCTGATTTTCTAAAAATGCCTCTTAAAAGCTAGCGGGTTATGGATAAAGAAACAGTAGGGGTATAAAGCAGAAACGGGTTGGCCGGAAAAACCCGCCAACCCGTTTCTGCTTTATTTTATAGAATATGGGCCAAAAACTATTTGCCAGGCGCCTCCACGAAGCTGATGGCATACCCACCGCCCGGCGCCACAAACTGCGACAGTTTGGATTTGCTTGCCACGTTCACCTTCCGGATGTTGTAGGCCTGCGGATTGGTTTTGTAGTGAGCGTCCTTGGCATCGGCGTAGATGGTGGCCACGTACTTTTTGCCTTTGTCCAGGAAGTCCAGCTTGATGTTGGAGGTGCGGGCCTCGTTGCCGCCCACGCTGCCCAGGAACCACTGGCCGGTGCCTTTGGCTTTGCGCGCCACGGTCACGAACTCGCCGGGCTCGGCCTCCAGGTATTTGCTGTCATCCCAGTCCACGGCCACGTCTTTGATGAACTGGAACGCATCCGGGAAACGGTCATAGTTCTCGGGCAGGTCAGCGGCCATCTGCAGCGGGCTGTACAGGGTGAGGTAAAGGGCCAGCTGGTTGGCTAGGGTGCTGTTCACGTGCGATTTGTTCTGTGGGTTGAGCTTGCTCAGATCCATCTCGAAGATGCCCGGCGTGTAGTCCATCGGGCCGCCAATAAGACGGGTGAAAGGCAGAACGGTCACGTGGTTGGGCTTGGAACCTCCGAACGACTGGTACTCGGTACCGCGGGCAGATTCGTTCCCGATGAGGTTGGGCCAGGTGCGGGCAACCCCGGTAGGGCGCACTGCCTCGTGGGCGTTCACCATGATCTTGTACTCGGCGGCTTTCTCAATGGCGTACTGGTAGTGGTTCACAATCCATTGGCTGTAGTGGTTCTCGCCGCGCGGCAGAATGTTGCCCACGTACCCGCTTTTCACCGCATCGTAGCCGTTGTCTTTCATGAACTGATAGGCTTTGTCCATGTGGCGCTCATAGTTACGCACCGAGGAAGAGGTCTCGTGGTGCATGATCATCTTCACGCCTTTGGACTTGGCGTACTCCCGGATGCCTTTCACATCGAAATCTGGGTACGGGGTCACGAAATCAAACACGTAATCTTTGGAGTTCCCGAACCAGTCTTCCCAGCCCACGTTCCAGCCTTCCACCAGCACACCGTCAAAGCCGTGCTTTGCCGCGAAGTCAATGTAGCGTTTCACATTGGCAGTGTTGGCGCCGTGGGTGCCGTTGGGTTTGGCTTTGGAGAAATCGGTGATGCCCAACTGCACGGTAGGGTAGTCATTGGTGTAAGACCAGGTGCTCTTGCCGGTGATCATTTCCCACCATACGCCCACGTATTTGGTAGGCTTGATCCAGGAGGTGTCTTTGATCTTGCTGGGCTCGTTGAGGTTGTAAGTCATCTTGGAAGCCAGGATGTCGCGGGCATCATCGCTCACGATCACGGTGCGCCAAGGCGTGCTGCGCGGGGCCTGCATGTAGCCTTTGGCGCCCTGGGCATCTGGCGTAAGCCAGGACTCAAACACCAGGTTCTTGTCGTCCAGGTTCAGGTGCATGGCCGGGTAGTCAATCAGAGCAGCCTCGTGCAGGTTGATGTAGATTCCATCTTTGGACTTCATCATTAAAGACGTCTGCACGCCAGTAGGCGAGAAGGTGGTCTGCGACAGGTTGTTCGTCACGGCCTTGGCCATGATGCCCCTGATCTCCGACAGCCTGGAGGTGGTGTAGTCGTACTCCTGGGTATCGTAGTCGCCCGCGATCCAGTAGGCGGTGTGGTCACCGTTCATCCCGAACTGCGTCCTTTCCTCCTTGATCACAAAGTAGGTGAGGTTCTTCTGCGTAGGGAACTCATAGCGGAAGCCCAGGCCGTCATCGAAAAGCCGGAACCGGACCACCATCTGGCGGTCGGTGCCTTTCTGGTTCAGGGTCACGGCCATTTCGTTGTAATGGTTCCGGATGGTTTTCACCTCGCCCCACACCGGGTTCCAGGTCTCGTTGAAAGAAGCGGTTTTGGTATCAGTGACGGTAAAGTTGTCATACAGCGAGCCCTGCAGGTTCACGGCCTTCTGCTCCATGTTGGCGTCAGACCCGCCCGAGGCCGCCGCCGCGCCTTTGGTGATCAGTTCAAAACCCATTTTGCTGGGCTTGATGATCTGCTTGCCTTTGTAGGTGAGGGCGTAGGTGGGCACCCCGTTGCCCTGCAGCGAGAATCTCATGCTGAATTTCCCGTCGGGCGATTTCAATTCCTGGCCTTTGACCCGTACCATTCCCACGAAAAACACCAGAAGTAGTGTCAATAAAGAAAGTTTATGCATGTTCTAAAAGTAAAAGCGGTTGTTTGAATGATGAGTTTGGGTTCTGTTTTGGCCCTGCTTTCTATATTTCAGGCTGAAAACGGAAAGCTGGAATACCGGATGACAGAAAACGCCAGAAAAGGGTACCATTGCTTTCCGCAGGTAAAGCTAACGCCTATTTACCGATTTTTAATACTTAGGCTCAGCCGGTTTCCTGTAGTTTAAGTTAAGAAATGTTGTCCGTTTTGCCTTGGGTTTATGGTTACTTCTTTTACTCTATCCTGGTCAGTCGCAGGTAGTCCAGCAGAGCGCGGTTGATCTCACCGTTCATGTTCTCGTTGGCCGGTTCAAACGCCAGGGTCAATTCGCGGGTGCCTTTCTCCAGTTTCACCTGCACGGCATTGGTGAAGCCCCAGTCTGACCACTCATTCGTGCCTCGCTGCGGCAGCACTACCGTTCCCAGGAAAGCGTCGCCTTGCCTTAAGGTCCGGATGGCACATTTGTTCTCGGTGTTGATAGGGCCCTCGCCGTTGGCGTACCGGAAGTCAATGGCGTATATGCCGGTTTCCGGCACCTGTACCTTGAACGTGACCTGCGTGTTCTGGGTCTTGCTGATTTCCACGAAGCCCTTCCCGCTGAATCCTTTGTAGGGCAGGCTGGCCTTGGCGGCACTATGCTCTGCTTCGTGAACGGTCTGTTTGCCGGCGGGCACCACTGCTACCGGTTCATTCGCGAACGACTCGTATCCCTTGGCATCCACGGCAATGACCTGGTACTCGGCGTAGGCACCTTTGTTTACTTGAAGTTGGGTTTTATCGGTTTTCTCTATCTGTCTGCCGTTTTTAAGGACTTTGAAGTGTTTTACTCCGTCGCCAGCCGTCCAGGAAAGGGTGCCGTTGGCGTAGGTGACGAGGGGAGCCGTTGGAGCGAACTCCACCGCTACCCGGTTCACTTTGCTTTCTCCCATAGAATTGTTGGCCAGCACTATCTTCACGGCGTGTTGCCCGGTGAGGGCACCCGGAATTTCCGCGTTGGGCAGCGGCTTCCCGTCCAGGGTGATGGATTGGATCAGGTCTCCGTAGCCTTCCATGTCAATGTCCAGCACAGCGTTCCGGTATCTGAAATTGGAGAGTTGGCGCTTGCCCCCGAGGGCCTGCGGCACCACCGGTTGAAAGACCAGGCTGTTAGCCCGGTACTCCATCCCGAAGATGACTTTGTAGGTCATGCTCAGGTTGCCCGCTAGGCTCCAGAGCATGTTGCTGGAGTTGATCTGGGTGCCCGCGTAGTCGCCGCTGGTAGCCACGAAGTTCTCTTTGTTCGTCAGAAACAAGGCGGCAGGCCGATAAATGGCACTCATGCTTTCCAGCAGGGCGGCTTCGTTCTTTACCTTGGCGGCGGCCAATGACCAGTAAGACTGCACAAAGGGCCAGGTGGCGTTGTTGTGGTACGGCGGAATGTTGGGGATCTGCGGGTAGATAGTGGGAATACCGAACGGCGCAACCGGCGTGTTGGCTACCACCTGCCTCTGTTTCTCTCTATCGGCGATGCCGAACAATACGGTAAGGGCCTCGCCGAGCGCCTCTGCCTTGGGTGACAAAGTTTTGTAGTTGCGGCCGTATAGATATTGCCCATAGTAACCTTTATCCGACATCCAGAGGTGGTCGTTGATGCCTTTTTTTACCTTCTCGGCAAGGGTCTGGTATCTGGTGGCGGAGGTACCATCATTCAGGAGCGTGGCCATCTGCGAGAGAATACTGGTGGCCTGGTAGAAGACGGCATTGGTTCCCAGGTTCTCAGATTCATAGATGTCCACGGGCTGCATCCACTCGGGATAGGTTTGTTCGCGCCAGTCCAGGAACGAGGACTCACCCTTGAACAACCCGGTTTTGGGGTCATACACGTTCTTCAGGTCATCTTCCAGCGTGTTTTTGACGATCTGGAAAGATTCCTTGAGCCAGTTCTGATCTCCCGTCACCTTGTAGAGTTCCCAGGCGGCTACGGCCCATATGATGCGGTCTGACGAAGCGGGGTACGCGCCGCCCGTGCCGGTGTCTTGTACAATGCGGCCGTTTTTCACTTTCCGCATGAGGCTGTTATAGGCCACTTTGGGCTGCAGGGCGGCCATGGACAGAATGATGCTGTAGCTGATGTCACGGGTCCAGACGCCGGCCCACTCTTTCCCGGTCCTGAAGGTGCTGTCCGGCTCCACGGCGTTCACCATCTCCTCCAGGGAAAGGTTGTACAACGCATCCACCAGGGGGTAATCTGACTTGTACTGCGGGAAAGCGGCTACCTCCTTGGACAGCTTCCAGGTGGAGGCCGTGACGGTTTCATCCCCAGAGGGATTCAGCACCAGGTCCAGTTCATAGATTCCATCTTTGTCAGCGTCTTTCAGCTCCAGATTCCTGAAGTTGTGCAGGTTGTCAAAGTCCCAGGTGAGGGGAGCGGTGCCGCCCGCCACGAATACGCCTTTGAAGTCCTCTTTGTAGATTTTGTCGCCGTTGAAAGCCGTATAGAAGCCTTTTTTGGAAAACGCCTCCAAAACGTGCCGCATGTCCAGCCTGATTTTCAGTCTGGTATTGGGCGCCAGGTACGTGTTGGCCGGCACCTTGGAGCTGATGTTGTTCTGCGTCCCGAATACAATCAACGGTGTCTCACAGCTGCCATTTTCTGCCATGCAGGCAAAGGTATGGTCCCGACCGGAAAGCATTTCGTTGTCCTTGCCATTGATGCTAAACTTGAACTTGAGCTCGGGGCTCAGGAACTCCTTGGCCATGCTTCTGTAGTTGGAGGCCAGTTCTGTGGGAGAAAGTGCCTTGGCCTCAAAGGAGCCCTGCACCACCCGGTTGGGGTAGATGGCGTACTGCTCCGATTTGAAAATAGGCTCTTCTTGCATAACGGGGGTAGTTACAGAGGCCAGGCTGTTTCCTTTCTGCGTTTGGCAGCTCCCTAAAAGCAGGAGGGAAAGCGCCAGGCTTATTTGTAAAGGTTTAGTACTCATTGCGGAAAGCGGAGGTTTTGATATTGAGAAGGGTTTGGCTCAGGAAAGAGGGGCGATCCTAAACCCGGGGGAATCAAATGGAATGTCATGAAAGCTTTGCCCAGGTGCACAGTTTTAGGTTCTGGGGCATGGTTGTGCCGGAATCTTGTTTTGGGGCTCTTTTCTGGGAAACAGGGCTAAAACGGCGGCGGCTAAAACCGGGTGAAACCAGAAACTGCCCTGCAAAGGACAAGGGCAGCTTCCGGTGACAGGTTTCTAATACTCTACCACAATCATGCTCCAGTACTGCAGCTCGGGCAGGGTGAAGCTGACGGTATTGCCGCTTTGGGCAAAATTCAAGGATCGGGAGGCGCCGCCGATATTATCCGGGGAAGCGCACCACACTTTCTTTACCGGGCCTGTGGCGGTGAAAGACAGCTTGGCATCCTTTACCTGTACCGGGGCTGTCTGGATGCCGTTGGTGTCGCGCCAGTTCTGGGTTTTGGAGTTCTTGAAGTTGATAAGGTGGATGACCTGACTGTTTCCTGCCTGTTTTCCGAAAACGGCCACAGAACCGGCCGTGCCAGGCCAGTTGGCGATGGCCAGTTTATTATCCTTTGAAGAGAGGGTGACGTTGTTGAACGTGCCACCGTCGCGCAGCAGGTTCTGGTAAGCTACCAAAAAGTCATAGTAGTTTACCAGGGCATTCTTTAGGTCCTGCTTCATCTCCAGTTTGCTGTGCGGGAAATACTCCTTGGAGAGCATGTGCTCGCCCAGTTCCAGGTGCGAACCACCGAAGGCAAAGATCACCGCGTTGGTCATCAACACTGAGGGGGTGTTGAAAAACCCGTTGTTGTTGGACAACTCATAGTTCATGTACGCGGTCAGGACCGTATTCTTGGTGTTGTTGCTGAGGGTGTTGTTCTGCTTGATGAGGTTGGCCAGGTCATTGAAAGTGTCAAAGGGCGCCCAAACCTCGGTGTACAGGAAATCGGCGTTGGACTCAGCAATGCCTTGTTGTCCGTATTGCGCCACGGCATTCATGACCGCGTACTTGTTAGGGGCCTGGGCTTTCACCGCGTTGATGAAGGGCTTGTACGTTTGGGCAAGGTTCAGGGCGCTGCCGTTGTACGCGTAGGTGGTGCCCCGGTCGCCCAGTTGGTCCATGTGGAAACCGTCAAAAGCCAGGTGCTGGTACACCTTCTTGTTTTCATTGATGAGGTAGTTCTGCCAGGCGGTGTGGGCGGGATCCACCAGGTAAATGTTGCTCAGGAACGGCGGCGTAGGCAAAGGGTGGAAATCGCGGTTGGTGCGGGTATTGTCTTTGAAGACATACCATTCTTTCTGGACGCCGTCTGCCTCGGCATTGTCCCAGGCCCCGTAGACCAGGTTGTACTGCATGGCTTTCATGTTGAAGCTATGGGCGCTGCTGATGTATTTCTGAAGGGTGCTGAAATAGATGTCCCGGTTCATGATGTCTTTCCAGGAACTGGCCGGGGTGCCGCCGGAAACCGGAAGCGGCTGGTGGTGCTTGTTATGCCAGTCATAGAACTGGATGCCGTTGATATGGTGACGGTTCAAGTTAGAAATGACCCCGTTTACCTCGGCCTCGCTCAGCTGGGGGAATTTGGAGAGGAAACCGTAGCGGGGAAATTTCTTCCAGTCTGAGGAAACGTCTACCCCAATGGTGGCGTGGATGGTCTCCGTGGCATTGACCGTGCTGAATACCTCGGCCAGGTAGCCCCGGTAATCAGTGGCGGGCGCTTTCCAGGTCCAGGTGCCCGATGTAATGGCCGCTTCACCCAACACCTGGTTCAGGTACTTGTACCGCACCTTGGCCCCGGCCGGTAGTTTGGCGAAGTCAACCGTAAAGGTCACGTCACTACCCGGGCTGTAAGCGGCTTTATCAATGGAAAGGGACACGTTGCCATAGGCGGGAGTGCCCGGGTTGGCCGGCACCTCGGTAGGCGAAGGGTCAGAACTGGCATTGCTGTCTTTACAGCCCAATCCTGTAAAAAGAACCAAAAAACACGAAAATAGAATCCTGAAAGTCATAGTGAGGGGATTTGATCCCAGCCTCCGGACATCTCGCGGAAGCTGGGATTTGATGAAAGGAAAGGAGGATTATTGCTTCTGAAACTGGATGGTCTCGTGCAGCACATCAATGGTGATTTTGTAATTGCCCGCCTGGTCTGCGGAGATTCTCCATTTATTGTCTGGCTGCCCGCCGGGAACGAACTTCATCTCGGTACTGGTGGCGTCTTCGTTGGGCGTGACCGGCATGTAGTAGTCCCCTGTGAAGTCTTTCTGCAGCGGGAACTTGAACTCACCCGCTTTCAACGCCCCGGTGTAAGTGAAGACATTGGGATTGGCGGCATCACGCACCAACGGTGTGGCGTTCCCGATATCCCAGCCGTTAGGCGTGGCATCCCCCACGAGCCAGATCTGGGTAGGCGGGATGAACGGTGTGATATTTATCTTCATGGTTTCCAGATCCAGTTTAATCTTGTAAGCGCCCGGCGTGGTGATTTTCCATTTAAGGTCTGGGGTACCGCCGCGCACCAGTTGCACCCCGGTGGAGCTCAGGTCTGGGTTGTTCACCAGGGGCATGTAAAAGTCGCCAGCCCACCCATTCCCGGTAAAGGTGGGAATCTTGAACTCGCCGGCCTTCAGCACTTCATTGTAAGTGAACACGTAGGGGTTTGATCGGTCTACCCGCAGTTTATTGGGGTTGTCAATATTCCAGCCGTTAGGCGTGGCGTCGCCTACAATCCATAGCTCAGAGTAAGGCGGAGCGGAGCCCTCCACAATGGAAACGGTCATGTCCAGCAGGTTCACCGAGATGGCGTACAAACCGGCCTTGGTGATGGTGAATTTGTCATCTGGCTGCGCATCTGCGGTGCGGTACACCAATTGCGTGGGAGAGGTCCCTTTGTTGTAGGATGGCAGGAAAGCGCCTTTGGTAGTGATGAACTTGAACTCACCGGCCTTCAATCTGCCTTGCCAGGTGAATCTTCCCGGGGCCGAAGGGTTCAATTTAAGGGGCGTGGCCTCGTCGGCGTTCCAGTCATTGGGCGCAGCGTCGCCTATCAGGAACAGAGTGGTGGTTACCGGTTGGTAAGGGGTTACTTTCAGCGTGGTTATGGTAGAGTCTGACAAATCCGTGCCCGAAACATTGGAGACTACTTTGGCTTCCAGGGTGGCTTCCACGCCTGGCATCAGGTTCAGCCCCAGAAGCAGGTCATTGAGTTCCTTCACGCTGTACTTCTTCTGGAAGCTGGCTTTGCCCATATCCGTTGCCACGGCGTTCTGGAAGTTGTTTCCCTGGCGGTCCAGGTACAGGGTGTAGGAAATGGAATTGTTGGTGCCGTAGTTGGAGCCGGTGGTCCAGTTGAAGGCCACGGCTTCGCTGGCGGCCAGGCTTTCCTGCAGCACTACTGCGTCTTTGCTGGTGGAGATCGCCAGGGGCGCATTGACGCTTTGGTCAAACTCGTCGTAAATATCGGTTTTACAGGAGATTCCCAGCAAGGTCACCAGCAGGAGCAGCAGCGCGTAGGGCCAGTTTACTCCTTTTGAGAGGTTATATATGTTTTCCATATCAGTCTAGAATGATGGGCTAATGATTAGTAACCGGGGTTTTGGACAAGGTTTGGGTTCGCGGTGACCTCCTGCTGCGGAATAGGCAAGAGCATGTGCTTGGTGCTGGCGTTGGTCTTGCCCAGGGAATGCAGGTAAGGCACGAAATACTGGCCGTTGTCATACCGGATGATGTCAAACCAGTGGTGTCCTTCAAAGGCTAATTCAAGGCGGCGCTCTTTTCTGATGGCTGTTCTCAAAGCAACCTGGTTAAGGCCGGTGAGGTTGGGCAATCCGGCTCTTAATCTTACCCGGTTCAAAGGTCCTCCATTGTTAATGCTGGTAGCGGGGGCTTGGGCCTCGGCGGTTCTGCCTAGTTCATTCAGGGCTTCGGCCTGCATCAGGAGCACATCGGCGTAGCGCAGTACCGGGAAGTTGGCGGGGTTGGTGTTGTACTCCGAGGAGACAGACTTCGGTACCAGGAACTTGCGCAGGTTATAGCCCGTCACGGAGTAAGATTTCTTGTACGCCTGCCCGTCAAAGTCAGGGCCGCCCTCGTACAGGATGGTTTTGTCTTTTCTGAGGTCACCGGGTTCATATTGGTTCACAAACTCCTGCGTAGGCTGGTTCCAGCCATAGCCGCCCGCCACCATATTGGCGTTTCTGGGGCCCGTGAAAGTGCTCACCCAGGAGGCCATCTGCTCATTGCCCCCAAAGAAATCGGCGGTGTTCACTTTGCCGGCGTACTGTACCTCAAACAGCGATTCGGGGCCGTTTTCAGATAAAGGGTTGAAATTCGCGCTGTAGTCCGGGTTCAGGGTATATCCCAAAGAAGTCACCTGTTCGCACAACTCCACGGTTTTGGCATAGTCACCTAGGGTTAAATATACCTTAGCCAGCAATCCGGTGGCAGCACCTTTAGAGGCGCGTCCAATGTCAGAGCCGGAGTAAGTTTCTCTGGTGGGCAGTAACTCAATGGCCTCGGTTAAATCCTGCACAATCTGGGCATACACCTGGTCTTTGGGCGTGCGGGAAGGGTAGAGGTATTCCTGGGTTGGGGTGTCGGGGGCATCGGTAATCAGGGGTACATCGCCGAAGGCCCTTACCAGAATGAAATAGTACAGGCCCCGCAGGAATTTGGCCTCACCCAGGATGCGGTTCTTCAGACCTTCTTCCATTTCAATGGCCGGTACATACTTCAGCACCACATTGGCCCGCAGAATTCCGGGGGAAGGACCGCGCCATAGATCCAGGGCGGCCTCATTGGCGGTGGTGAGCACAAAGTTGGAGACATCCTGCGTCCCAATCCCGTCCGTACCGCCCCCGGCGCCCACAATGCTGTTACCCGCCCAGATGTCTGAGGTCCAGATCTGGAAGTTGTACAGCTTGGGCCACATCAAAGGCTGGTAGGCCCCATTGATGGCGGCTATGGCATCTTTCTCGGTTTTATAGAAGTTAGAAGGGTTGATGGTGTCCAGCGGAGTTCTGTCCAGGTAATCGTCGCAGCTGCCCAGCCCCAAGGTGAGCAACAGGGCCGCGGTATATTTGATGAATGATTTCATGCTCGTTCGTTTTTGATGATTAAAAGCCAATGTTGATGCCGGCGCTCAGGGTTCTGGCCAAAGGATACACACTCAGGTCCACGCCACTGGAACCCACCTCCGGGTCAAATCCGGTGTAATCCGTGAAAGTGACCAGGTTCTGGCCCGAGACATAGATCCTGGCAGAGCTCATCTTTACTTTCTGGGTGAGGCTTTGCGGCAGGGTATAGCCCAGGGTCACATTCTTCACCCGCAGGTAAGAACCGTCCTCAATGAAGCGGGTAGAGTTTCTGGTGTTTTTGTTGGGATCATTGAAGACCGCCCGCGGCATGGTGGTGCTGGGGTTGGACTCGGTCCAGCGGTTCAGGGTAGCGGTGGTCTGGTTCTGCGCCACGGCCATGCCTTCCTGGAAAACCCTATTGGCGTTGAAGATGTCGTTGCCCTCTACCCCTTGCAGGAACAAGGTGAAATCAAAGCCTTTCCAGGCCAAGGTGTTGTTCAAGGCAAAGGTGAACCGAGGGTTAGGGTCGCCAATGTACGTGCGGTCTGCGTCGGTGATCTGTCCGTCGTTGTTGATGTCCAGGAACTTCACGTCGCCGGGCCTGGTGCTGTTGAAAGGGTCGGCGCCCTGCTGCTGGCGGGCATAGTTGTCTACCTCTTCCTGGGTCTGGAAAATGCCGTTCATGATGAAGCCGTAAAACGAGTTGATAGGATAACCCACCTTCTGGCGATTGATCTGCCCAAACCCGCCGTACAAAGGCACATCGCCATTCAGGTTCAGGACCTCATTCTGGTTGATGGAGAAATTGAAGTTGGTGCTCCACTCCAGGGCTCCGGTCAGGTTCTGGGAGTTCACGGCGAACTCAAGCCCTTTGTTCCGCACTTTCCCGAAGTTGATGCTGGGCACGAAGATGTCTGAATACCCCGTAGTTACCGGCACGTTCATGGGCACCAGCATGTCATTGGTGTTTTTCAGATAGGCGTCTACGGTTACGTTTACGCGCCCGTTTAAGAAAGCAAGGTCCAAACCAAGGTTGGACTGTTCCACCTCTTCCCAGCGTACATCGGCGTTAGGCAGCACCACCGGCACCACCGAGTTGACCACGGTATTGTTGAAAGTGGCTTCGCCAATGGCTAACCGGGAGGCGTAGGCATAGTTGCCGATGTTCTGGTTACCGGTGATGCCATACCCCACCCGCAGTGACAAATCGCTCAGCCAGCCTATTTCCTTGAAGAATCCTTCTTCCGAGATGCGCCATTTGGCTGAGGCCGAAGGGAAGGTGCCGTAGCGGTTGTTGGGTCCGAAGCGGCTGCTGCCGTCGCGGCGGATGTTGGCCGTGAGTAAATACTTGTCATTGTAGTTGTAGTTCACCCGGCCCAGAAGCGAGAACAGAGCCCAGTCGCTGGCGTTTCCGCCGGAAGGAAGCATCAGGGTGGCGTTGTCCAGTTGCTGGGCATCATCACTGACGAAATCCTGGCCGGCGGCATTCATCTGGTCGTAGCGGTTGTCCTGGGCGCTGGTTCCGGCCAGAATGGTGAGGTGGTGCTTCTCCCCGAAGGTAGCATCATAGGTAAGGTAATTGTCCCAGAGTTTGGTGATGCTCTTGTTGGAGCCCTGGTAGAGGGTGCTGAACTCATTGGCGATGGGTTTCCAGGCGTATTGCGGGCTCCAGTTGCGGTTATCCCAGAAGGCCGCCTGAATACCCAGCGTGGTTTTGAAGGTCAGCTGAGGCAGGAGGGTGAACTCCCCGCTGAGGTTGCCCAGCACATTGTAACCCGTGGTGGTGTTGTCATTGATCAAAGCCTGCCCGATGGGGTTGCGCACATCGCCGTACCAGTTGCTTTGCCCCTCAGGGCCAGCCCAGGTACCATCTGGGTTGCGGATGGGCTGCACGGGAAGCGCCGCCATGGCATTGCGGATATCCACGGTGCCGCTGCTCTTCTTGTCATGGCTCAACAACAGGTTATTGGAAAGCTTGAACCACGGGAAGAAGTTGTTGTTGCTGTTGAGCGTGAGGGTATACCGTTTGTAGCGGTTATTGATCACAATCCCCTCCTGGTCTGTATAGGTGCCCGAAGCATAGAAATTAGACTTCTCCGTACCACCAGAGTAAGACAAAGAGTAGTTCTGCTGCGGTGCCGACTGGAAATATTCGCCTAGCCAATCTGTGTTGGTAGAGATGGAAGCCGGGTCTGCGTAGGCCGGATTCTGGAGTTGGCCGTTGTTGGCCATGATCTCGTTGTGCAACGCCGCGAACTGGGCCGAGTTCAACATCTTCACCGTGCTGGTGGCCTGCTGCACCGCGGTATACGCCTTGAACTCCAGACGTCCTTTCTCAGAACCTCTTCTGGTGGTGATCTGCACCACCCCGTTGGCACCCCTTGAACCGTAGATTGCGGTAGCCGAAGCATCCTTCAGAATATCCATGGTGGCGATGTCATCCGGGTTGATGGCATTCAACGGGAGATCGGTGGGCACGCCATCAATTACAATCAGCGGGTCACTGTTCCCGATGGTACCGGTGCCCCTCACCCTGATGGTCACGTTGCTGCCCGGAGCCCCTGAACCCACCACCTGCACCCCTGCGGCGCGCCCCTGCAAGGCCTGGCCCGCATCGGGTACCGGCAGCGACCGGGTTTGTTCCATGTTCACCGAGGAAACCGCCCCCGTCACTTCTCTTCTGTTTTGGGTACCGTAGCCTACCACTACCACCTCGCCCAGGGCTTTGGCGTCTTCGCGCAGCACTACATCCACGCTTGCCTGCGAAGAGACCGGCACTTCCTGGGTGATAAAGCCAATGTAGGTGAACACCAACGTGCCGCCCGCCTCAGGTACAGCCAGGCGGTATTTCCCTTCCACGTCCGTAGCTGCGCCAATGGTGGTTCCTTTCACCACAACAGACACTCCGGGAAGCCCGGTGCCCGCAGCATCTTTCACAGTGCCAGACACAGCACGGGTACCTTGGGCTTGGGCGGATACTGCCAGGAGGAGGAAGCCAACCATTACCACCATCTGGCGATATCCGTTGGACCATAATCTATCTCTGCAGAATACGCAGGCCACAAAAGAACTAAGCTTTGGTGGCCATTGAGTTAAAAGTTTGGTCATAAAGGTGTGAAGTAAGTTATGTTAGCTATTAATAATTGCCATTTTGTTAATTATGAGGGTTTGGCCCAAAGAGGAGAAGAGCAGGGCAGATAGAATGAGATGGCTGCTTATTCCCTGTTTACAAATTTGAGATTCTTATCAGCCAAGTAGAAGAAAGTGAAATGGAAAGTAAATATTTTCACAAAGGGTTTATTTGTATCGAATTGATTTTCAGATAGTTATTTTTGTTTTTTGGCTTAATTGGGTAGGTGAAAAAGTAAATGATTTAGAGCGAACAGGTGGTGTTTTAAGGTGAATTTCCCTGTTGGCTCCCTGTTTTGACTCGGGCAATCCCTAGCGAAGGCTGAATAGATCCTTTTTGGGATATTGACAAAATGTCAAAAGAAGTCCTTGGGTCTGCGCGCGGGAGTTGGATGAGAAGGCGGGAAGAAAGAATGGTAAGTGGGGCTGGAACGGGGCGTAAAAAGAAAACCCTTTTGGGGCTCTTTTTGCGAAAAGAGCCCCAAAAGGGGAATGCTGAACTTCGGGGAGGACCGGCAAGGGACTACACGTCTCTAGGCCAGATTAGAAGGCTTTGATCTCCATGATTTTCTCCTCAAAATCATCGTTGGGCAGGATAGACCGGTTCTTAACCTTGGTTTTGTAGTTGTAGATGGTCCGCACAGAGTAGTCCAGGAACTGGGCCACCTGCTCGTGGTCAGTGATGCCCAGGCGCAGGAGCGCGAAGATGCGGAGCTCTATGTTGAGGGAGTTCTTGTCTTTGAGCCTGATCCGGTCCTCTTCCTTGAAGTACGAGTTGAAGGTGGAAACGAAGTTGGGGAAAAGCTTCAGGAAGGTCTGGTCAAAGCTCTGGAACAGCAGCTCGCGCTCGTTCTGCACGTTGATGCTCTTCATGGCGTGCCCAATCTCGTCATACTTCTTAGCCATGAGTTTGCGGTCAATAGACTTCTTGAACTTGTCTATCTTGTCCAGGTACGTAGACTGGAAATTGAACGAGTAGCCAATGTACTCCTCCTTGATCACGTTGGCCTCAATCAGTTTTTCGTTTGTTTCCCGAAGTTTGTCATAGGCATCGGTAAGCGTCTGCTTGGCTTCCACCAGCTCATCATTGGTTTGCTGCAGCTTGTCAAAAGCCTCGGTGAGGGTACGTTTCGCCTCCCGCAGCTGCTTCAATTGCCGGAAGATGATGTAAGCAAACACCAATACCAGCAAGGACAGCACCGTCACCACAATAGCGTAAATGTAGAGCCGCTGGCGCTGCCCTTCCACGGTAGAGAGACGCTCGCCTTCAATGATGGGCAGGATCGCCGCCACCTGGATGGTCCGTTGTTTGGCCCCGTAAAAGGTAGCATCCCGTAAAGCCTGCTTGATGTATTCGTAGGCCCGTACCTCGTCCCCGGTCTTGTACAGGAACTCCGCCAGGGTCATAAGCGCCACCCCCTCCTTCACCGATCCTTTCATATCCGCGATGGCAGCTTTGGCCATCATCTCAATGGCTTTGTCCACGTTTCCTTTTTTGTAGTAGATATTGCCCAGGGAGTTGGCCGCCATGGCATATTGGTTCAGCGTGGGATTGAACCGGTCCAGGATTGTCTGGAAGTAGCCCCGGGCCTCATCTGGTTTCTGCGCGATCTCTGCCCGCATTCCCTTCATGGCATGGAACTGCAGCTTGCTCTCATCCAGCAACGCCAACGCGGAGTCGGCGTAAATCTCGCCTTTCTTAGAATAGCGCGAGGAATAAAAGATGTCCTGGGTATAGCCGGAGAGGTCATAGTACGCCCGCGATTTCAAGGCATAATAATCTAACCGCACACTGTCTGGCAAGTTGGTTGCCCTGATGTTTTCCAGGGAGTCCAGCGCCTCGTTGTACATGCCCGAGGAGACCAGGATAAAGCTCAGTTTCAGTTTGGCGTGCGTAACCCTGACCGGATCATTCAACTTTCTGGCTACTTCCTGCAGTTTTAAGGCATAGGCAAAAGCGGAGTCATACTTAAAGGCGCGGTATTGGTAGACAAGTTTGTCATACACGGTAAACTGGTGCAGGAGCGACCCTGAGTTCCCGTTTTTCAAGGAGTTCTTCAGTTGGTCAAGCTGCCGGTTTTTCCCCTCAATAAAACTTTCATTGTTTTTGATGGTCTGGCTAAGCTCCGTGAGTAAGCTGTCAGTCACCGGAGATGCCTGGCCGTTGGAGGGGCAGACCACGCAAGAAAGCAACAGGGCAAATGCGACCCAAAGATTCTTACCGGTTGGAAACAAAATGGGATTCAAGTTCTTCAAAGAAGCTTCTGATCTGATATGAATAAAGCAAAATTAGCTGCCATAGCTAAGGGGAGGCAGATGCAATGCTAAAGATAGCCAAATATAGAACCTTATGCCGGGTGACAGAACTAAAACTGTGAAAGGCGGCGCACCTCTGGGCAAGGGAAAAACAGTGCAAGTCAGAAAGGGCTTTAACGCCAATCGGGTTTAGGGGCTGTTTTCCGCAAAACAGCCCCTAAACCCGATTCAATATATCCGATAGGAAGTCCTGTTACGGATTACCCGCCGAGGCGCCCGAAGACGTGAGCGTAAAGGGCGCGGACTTCACGTCACGGGAGTTGGGGCCCACGTACACCATGAAATCGCCGGGTTCTGCTACGTACTTCATGTTGATGTCATAGAACTTGAGGTCGTTCTCGGTAAGGGTGAAGGTTACGGTCTGCGTCTCGCCTTTCTTGAGGAATACCTTCTTGAAATTTTTCAGCTCTTTCACCGGCCGGGAGACGGTACCCACTAGGTCCTGCACGTACAGCTGCACCACTTCCTCGCCATCATAGTTGCCGGTATTCTGCACCTGCACGCTCACCGTCATATTGCCGCCGGGCTGCAGATTGGCGGTGCTCAACGTAGGGGCCGAAATAGAGAACGTAGTATAGCTCAACCCAAACCCGAAGGGATACAGCGGATCATTGGACACGTCCAGGTAGCGCGATTTGTACTTGTCCAGCTGCTGCCCGCCGTAAGGCCGACCCGTCATTTTAGCATTGTAGTAGATAGGAACCTGCCCCACGTTCTGCGGGAAAGTGGCCGTAATTTTCCCGGACGGATTGTAGTCCCCGAACAGGACATCGGCGATGGCGTTGCCGCCCTCGGTACCCGGGAACCAGGCTTCCAGCATGGCGTCTACGTTGTCGTTTTCCCATTTCAACGCCATCGGCCGGCCGTTCATGAGCACCACCACCAAGGGCTTACCGGTGGCTTTCAGGGCTTTGAGCAGATCCAGCTGGCGGCCGGGCAAGGTGATATCGGAACGGCTGGAGGCCTCACCGGTCATGCCCTGCGACTCGCCCACCACCGCTACCACCACATCTGCTTTGCGGGCGGCCTGCACCGCTTCCCGGATCATAGCCTCGGCAGAGCGTGGGTCTACCTCAATATTTCCGCCGTGGGCGTTCAACCGACGCAGCATGAGCGTGTCATCCGCGATGTTGGCTCCTTTGGCGTAGGTGATTTTCAAGCCCGGTCCGGCTACGTTCCGGATGCCTTGCTCTACTGAGATGGCTTGTTTCCAGTCGCCGGCACCATTCCAGTTGCCTAGTTGGTCTACCTGGCTTTTCACCAGCGGGCCCACGAGCGCAATGGAACCTGTTTTCTTGAGGGGCAAGGTCTGGTTCCGGTTTTTGAGCAGGACCATGGTTCGGCGGGCGATGTCACGGGAGGCATCGCGGTACTCTTTTTTCAGGAGGGTTTCTTTCGCGCGCTGCTCGTTGGCGTAACGGAACGGGTCTTCAAACAAGCCCAGCTTGTACTTGGCCTCCAGAATTCGGCGGCAGGAGACGTTGATCTGGTCTTCGGTTACTTTTTTATCCTTTACCAGCTGGCCCAAGTGTTTCAGGAAGACTTCGCCCACCATGTCCATGTCAATGCCGGCGTCCAGGGCTACCTTGGCTACTTCGTATTCGTTTTTGCCCAAACCGTGCGGAATCAGCTCATTGATGGCGGTGTAGTCGGTGACCACCAGCCCATCGAAGCCCCACTGGTTCCGGAGCAGTTCGGTCATGAGCCAACGGTTACCGGTAGCGGCCACCCCGTTGATGTCGTTGAACGAGGACATGACGCTGGCGGCACCCGCATCCAGGGCGGCTTTGTACGGTGGCAGGTATTCTTCCTTCATGCGGCGCTCGCTCATGTCGGTGGTGTTGTAGTCGCGGCCGGCCTCGGCGGCACCGTACAGCGCGAAGTGCTTCACGCAGGCCATCACCGTGTTGTTAGCCGACAGGTCATTGCCCTGGTAGCCGCGCACCATGGCCTTGGCGATCTGGCAGCCCAGCCAGGTGTCTTCGCCGGCACCCTCGGCAATGCGGCCCCAACGCGGGTCGCGGGAGATGTCTACCATGGGCGAGAAAACCCAGTTCAAACCATCCGCTGAGGCTTCATCGGCGGCGATGCGGGCGCTGCGTTCAATGGCGGCCAAGTCCCAGGAGGCGGCCAAGGCAATGGGCATCGGGAAGATGGTGCGGTGCCCGTGGATGACATCGTACCCGAAGAGGAGCGGGATTTTCAACCGCGATTGGGTAATGGCTTTCTCCTGCAGTTTGCGCACGGCAATGGGCGTAAAGGTGTTGAACACGCCGCCCACCAGTCCTTTGGTGATGTTCTCATCCACGTTTTCGCTCACCACCGGACCCGTCACTGTAAAGCCCACCGATACCAGGTTCAGCTGCCCGATTTTCTCCTCCAGCGTCATCTTGCCCATGAGGTCGTCAATAAAGGCTTTCATCTTGGGGTCCTGCGGTCGGGTGGGGATTGAGTTAGTGGCGGTGGCCGCAGTCTGGTTTTGTCCGGTACCGGTGGAGGCGGTTTCCGGGGTTTTCTGCGGAGGCATCTGCGTGCAGCCTCCACTTATCAGCAGGATCAAGGCAAGGGTAAAATTTCTCATCATGCGCGCGTGTTTAGTGGCTTCTAATGGTATTCTCTCATATTCTTTTCGGCCAACCGATGACATCTCACCGGCGAAATCTGACCTACCGTTTTATGGCAGTTTTGGTAAAATCAGCCATAAAACGGAACTGTAATTTGGGTACTTTTCATCTGCTGTTTCACCTGAATTCAGGCGAGGCGTTTTGGGGCTGTTTTACTGAAATCGGCTCTAAAACAGTTTACTATTTCGATTCCATGACTTTGCTTCTCTCCGAGACGCCGTTCTCGTTGATGGCCTCAATCTGGAAGTAGTAGGGCAGTTCTTTGTCCATGCCTTTGAAGTAGTACTCGCCGCCGCCGTGCACCATGATGCAGTTGTAGAGCTTATCGGGCGCCACGCCCACGTAGAGGTTGTAGGCGTAGGCATCGCTCACCTGCGACCACTTGATCCAGGCGCTGCGTTTGTCTTTCTCGGTGCGCAGAATGGTGAGGTCTTTCACGGCCTGGGGCTTTTTGCCATTCCCGTTCCCAAACACCCGGAAACCGCTGATCGCGAATTTACCAGTGGGCATGTGTAGGTTCTCCAGTTTGAGGTAACGCGCCTGCACCGGCTTGTCCAGTTCAATGTAGTCATGCGGTACATCGGTTTTGTTCTGGCTTTTGTCTACCAGCACCTTCCAGGTTTTGCCGTCCAGGGAATGGTACAGCTTGTATTGGTGGTAGATGTTGGTCTGCTTGCCCAGGAAGGTCACGTCCTGGTCGGCGTAGTTGAGCTGAATGGCGTTCACCGTGCTGGGTTGGCCCAAATCGGTCTGGATCCACTCGCCTTTGTTGCCGGTGGCGGCGCTCCAGTAGGTTTTGATGCTCTCGTCCACGGCGTAGTTGGGTGCGTAGGCCGCCAGCGTGGAGGAAACCGTCACGGGTTTGTTGTAGTTGAGGAGCATCCAGCCGGTGAAGCGGCTTTTAAGGTGATCGGCGGGGCCGTTGGGCAGGTAATGCGGATAATCCCCGAAGGTGGTGTTGCAGTACATGACGCCGTCTTTGTCAAACCCGGCGGGCCACACGCCCAAACGGCGCTCAAAGTTGTTTTTCACCGAGATCACCACCGTGGAGACGTGCCACCAGTTGCCCCATTTGTCTTTGAACGAGTTGCCGTGCCCGGCGCCGCGCGCGAACCCGCCGGGCTTGTAGGCGAACGGATTGTGGGCCTGCGGTTTGAATGGCCCCAGCGGATGATCGCCCACCTGCACGCCATCGGCGTAGCCGCTGAATTCAGTGCCCGGCGCGCCGTACTGCAGGTAATACTTGCCGTTGTGCTTGTCCATCCAGGCGCCTTCCATGAACGGGTCCAGGAAGGTGTTGTCAAGGTACTCCCCGAAACGCTGCCACCCAAATCGCTCATCGTTCAAGGCGATCATCTCCTTTTTCTCGCCGATGGGCTCAAAGGTCTTCCGGTTGATCTCGATGCCGTACATGGGGTATACGTTGCTGCTGCCCCAGTAGAGATACAGGCGGTTGTCATCGTCCAGGAAGAAAGCGGGGTCCCAGGCGCCCACCTGAAACGGCTCCACGGCCTCTTTCCACTGGTTGGCTTTGGGGTTGGTGCTCATCCAGAGCGGGAAATTCTTCTCCTGGGTAGACCCGAAGACCAAAAGCGTATCACCCAGCACGAATACCGCCGGGGCGCACAGATCGTCGTAAACTTTGTGGTGCGGCTTCAGGAAAGACTTGGAGACGAAGTTCCAGTTGTAGAGGTTGTTGCTCCACCAGTATCCCCACTGGTTTGTGGAAAACAGGTAATAATCACCTTTGTACATCACAATGACCGGATCTGCGGTGGCACGGTGCTTGCCCGATTCCGTGAAGTTGGGGATGGGCGTGTAGCCGTAATCCAGGTTCATGGGGTTGCAGTAGGTGCGCTGCGGTTTGGGCTGGCCCATGGCCGGCAGGTGCATCAGCCAGGCGATGAGCAGGACCAGGCTTAGGTTTAAGGCTGTTTTCATTTGCTCGCGTTTACTGGTAACTGAGGACTTTCAAACCCGAGTTTCCGAAGGCCGTTCTGCACATCGGGGATGCTCATGAACAGCTTCCAGAGCAGGCCGGTCCGGTGGTTCTCGATCATGACGATGATAGGCCCCTGGTCGATAGCCAGGTGCGAGTTGGCGTACCAGTTGTGGTGCTCGCTGAAGGCATCCACGAAGCCGTACTCGCTCCAGATTTTATCACCCAGGGTGTCATAGAAGTACCGCATCGCCTTCATGGAATACTCGGGCGTGTAGGGGAACGAAGACAAAGCCGCCGTGGGGGTAATCACGCCCAGGTCCTCGGTGGGTGAGTGGGCGGCGTAGCCCCGGTAGCTGTCGCTGGCGGTGAGGCCCCAGGAGTTCTCTGAGTAGCCTTTGTACTTCTTGGGATTGTCAATGCAGTAAGCCCGGTTGATGAGCGTGTGGCGCTTGTTCTGCTCCCAGTAGTCGGCGTACTGGTCTTTTAGCCCGCGTGGGTCCAGCCCCAAAAACGAATAATGGGCGAAAAACAGCGGCCCGCCATAGTCGAAGCCCAAGGGCAGTTTGATGCCGTAGAACTCGCGGTCGTTGCGGAAGTAGTTGTTGGTGGTCCAGCCCTGGTGGTAGACCTGCGGACTGATGCTGAACCGCGGTGACGATGCGGCCAAGACGTAGGTGATCAGCCCTTCGTTCCAGCCGCGGAGCTGGTGGTTCATGCTCCAGCCGTTGTTGGGGCTCCAGTGCCAGTACAGCACGTTCTGTCCGCCTTGGGTGTGCCAGTTCCACTCAATGCCCTCCCACATCCAGAGGATCTTGTTGCGCAACTGGCTCTCAGTGGGATTGTCCTGGTTGAAGTACTGGCGGGCGCAGAGCAGGCCCTGGAACAGGAAAGAAGTTTCCACCAGATCACCACCGTCGTCTTTGGGGCTGAACCGGATCACCTTGCCCGTTGCGCCGTCAAGCCAGTGCGGGAACACGCCGTGGAACTGATCGGCTTTCCAGAGGAAATTCACGATTTTGAGCATCCGCTCGGCGGCCTGCTGTCGGGTGATCCATTTGCGCTCCGCGGCCACAATGATGCCCATCACCCCGAAGCCGGTTCCGCCGGTGGTAACTACCTCGTCGCCGTAATCAAAGCTCCGGTTGCTGCGCTCGCGGGCCATGCCGCTCACCGGGTGCCCGAAGTCCCAGAAATACCGGAACGTCTGCCGCTGCACCAGTTCCATGAGTTGTTCATCGGAGAGGTTCTTGGGGCGTTTCACGGGGCCTTTCTTCTGGGCTTGTACGCAGCCGCAGAAGAGAATCAGGAGAAGTGCTATGGTGTAGAATTGCTTCATAGTTCGTTGGTATGTGGTGTGCCGTTCTGTTTTGGGGCCGTTTTTCCTTATCGGAGGTAAACCGGCAGTTCTTTGTTAAGCGTGGTATTGGTGAGTTTGAGTTTATAGGCGCCCGGGGACAAGCCCGCCCCGAAATTGACTTGATACAGCCCGTTGGCTTTGGCCTCCTGGTTCCAGAGCGTCTCCATGACGGTCCCGTCTGGTTTCTCCACTGTGAGGGTCACCGTGCCGGCATTCTTGAGAGCGACATCAATCTGGTAGGTTTCCACATCGGGGTGTTTGAGCAGGTCGTATTGCCCGGTTCTCACCTCCGGAATGGCTAGGTAAAAGCCCGTCTCGTACTCCGGTTTCTGGATGCCAGCCTTCACCAGGGCTGCCTGGATTTCCGGGAGATCGGTAAACAATTTCCACAAGAGGCCGCTGCGGTAGTTTTCAATCATGGCCACGATGGGTCCCTGGTCAATAGCCAGGTAATCTTTACCCACCCAGTTTTGCGGTTTGTTGTAGGCATCATAAGGCCCGTAGGTCCCGATCATCTGGGAACTGAGGTTGCCGTACAGGTTCCGGAGCACCTGCATGGAGTAGTAGGGTGTGTAAGGGAAAGAACTAAGCGCGGCCGTGGGTGTCACGGTGCCGTTGTCGTTGGTGGGGCTGTGCGCCGAGTAGCCGTTGGGCTCATCAGAGGCGGTCAAACCCCACAGGTGTTCTGAGTACCCGTAGGCTTTGGGCGCCAGGTAGATGCTGTAAGACCGGTTAATGAGCGTGTGCTTCACGTTATGCTGCCAATAGTTCACGTACTGGTCCTGCATCTGCCGCGGATCAAGGCTCAAAAACGAATAATGCGCAAAAAACAACGGTCCGCCATAAGGTGGCCCGATCTCCAGTTTGTAGCCTTCCAGCGTTTGGGTGCTCCGGAAACCGCTGCCGGTCCAGGAGGTTTGGTAAACCGCCGGGGAGATGGCGTGCGTGGGAGAAGCCAGCGCCAATACATAGGCGATCAGACCCTCGTTCCAACCCTGGATGGGCATGTTCATTTCCCACCCGTAAGTGGGGCTCCAGTGCCAGTACAGTTTGTTGTCGCCGCGCGAGGCGTACCAGTCCCATTCCACGGTTTCCCAGAGTTGGGTGATCTTGTTCCGCAGTTCGGTTTCCTTCGCATCTGGTCCGTTGAAGTAAGCCTGGGCGGTAAGCAGTCCGTTCACCAAAAAGGCAGTCTCTATCACATCGCCGCCGTTGTCTTTGGGGCTGAAGGGAATCACCTTGCCGTTGCTGCCATTGAGCCAGTGCGGCCATACCCCGTGGAACCGATCAGCGGAGGCCAGAAAGTTGCAAAGCTTCAACAAACGTTCAGTGGCCTCCTGCCGGGTGATGAACTTGCGGTGCACCCCCACAATGATGGCCTGCACCCCAAACCCGGTGCCGCCGCTGGTAACTGTCTCGCCAGAGTTGGTTCTTTCGCGGGCCATGCCCGAGGCCGGGAGCGCATACTCCCAGAAATATTTGAAGGCAGACTCCTGTACCTTGTTCAGCAACTCCCGGTCCGAGGCTGTGCTCACCGGGTTCTCCGGTGGGTACAACGAGGTGTCATCTGCCTCGTTTTTATCCTCCTTGCAGGCGAGGGTAGCCCATGCGAACAGAAGGCAGAAGATATAAAACGTCGGTTTGGTCATCAGGGGAATGGGAGTGGGTTTCCTGTTAAAATAGCCTGAAAGTTTGGGGTACAGTAAGGCTGATTTCAGGCCGTTTTCCTGAAAACGGGCCTAAAAAGCCAGAGGCGATTACACAAGAAAGAAGCAGTTTTAAAGGAAGGGCCGGCGCGTTAAAACCCCGGCCTTTTACCTATCTGTTGATCAATATCCAGGGTTCTGCACCAGGGTTCCGCCGCTGAGGGTGATCTGGTTCTGAGGAATTGGCAGTACCTCGTTTTTACCGGGGGTGAAGTTTTTGCCTTGTGCCCGCAATACATCAGCGGCTCTTCCTTGGCGCACCAGATCATAGAAGCGTTCGCCGTTTTCCAGGGCTAACTCTACCCGGCGCTCATTCCAGATCTTCATCCGGAAGTCTTCTTTGGTGGTAAAAGAAACTGGGGAAAGGCCCGCTCTCTGCCGTACCATGTTCAAAGAAGATTCTGCCTTGTCTGTCTGCCCAAGTTCATTGGCGGCTTCGGCGTGCATGAGCAATATCTCGGCGTAGCGCAAAATGCGGATGTTCTGGTCTTTTCCGTAGCCGCACACCTGGGTTACGCTGGAAGGCACATACGCTTTTTGGTTGTAATAAGGGTTAGGGGCCGATTCCAGGATTTTGTCACCTTCAGGGGTGGTTTCCCCGCGGAACAGGATGGTGGCCTCTTTCCGCTCATCTCCAGGTTCAAATGCGTTCACCAGGCTCTCAGAGGGAATAAAGAAGCCCCATCCAAACTGGCCTCTCACGGACTGTACCTCGGCCCATTGGCTGTTGGAAGAACCGCAGTTTCCAGGCAGGGTCTGGGCCTGGATCTCAAATATGGACTCAGAGTTGTTTTCGCCCTGTAATCTGAAAATCTGGTAATAATCAGGAGTCAGGCTGTAGCCAAGGCCCATTACCTGCTCAGTGAGGGAGAGCACATCGGCCCATTGAGCCTGATATAGATTCACTTTCGCCAGCATACCCAGTGCGGCACCTTTAGTGGCTCGGCCAATGTCTGCGGCGCCGTATGCAGTAGGCAAGACGGCAGCGGCTTCGGTTAAGTCTTGCTCTACGAAGGCGTAGACTTCTTCCCGCGTGTTACGGACTGGGTTCAGTTCTTCTGCTGTTACAGGTACCCGGCTCACGATAGGTACGCCGCCAAAAGTCCGGACTAAGTTGAAGTAATGATAAGCCCGCAGGAACTTGGCCTCAGCCAGAAGCCGGGCTTTCAGGTTCTCGTCCATGGTGATGCCGGGCACGTTGTCCAGTACTTGGTTGGCCAGGTTTATTCCCTGGTATTGCCCTACCCAGTAGCCATTAAGCTGTCCTTCAGTGGGGGTGACCGTGAAATTGTCATAGAGGTTCATGAACTCGGCATCACCGGGCACACTTCCTTTCTCCGCGTCATCTGAGGTGATGGTGCTTACGGCCAGGAAGGCAAAGGCAATGTTGTTCCACTCTCTTAAGTTCCCATAGATAGAGTTTACGGCCGTTATTGCCTGCGCCTGCGTCTGGTAAAACTGCGTATTCACCGCCTGTCCTTCTGGCGGAACCTCCAGAAAAGAATCACTGCAGGAATAGGATACTCCTAGGGTTAAAGTCCCGGCCAAGAGCCAGGTCAGACGTTTTATCTTAAATGATTTATTTTCCATGGTGTTCATCTGATTAGAAAGTGACATTTAGACCCAGGTTATAGGTGGCAGAAAGCGGGTACACATTTCTGTCAATACCAAAGTCAATTGGGGTGGGACCACCTACCTCTGGAGAAAAACCATTGTAGTCAAAGATGGTAATTGGGTTCTGGGCATTGAGGAAAATCCGGAGGCCCTGCATTTTCCATCTGTTTACCATAGCCGTAGGGAAGTTGTAGCCCAACTGCAGGTTTCTGATGCGGATATAGTCTCCGCTCTCTACATAAAAGCTGTTAGGATCCAGATTGTTACCGGTTAGGTTAGCTGATGGGTAGGTATTGGAGGAACCTGGCCCTGTCCAGCGGTTGTCATAGAATTCCTGGTCGTAGTTTTCGTTTCCGTAGCGGGTGTTACGGTTACCATTGTAGATGTCTCTATCTGCCACGCCCTGGATATCTAGCTGAAGGTCAAAGTTTTTATAGGTAAATCCGGTGTTGATGCCGTACGTGATGCCCGGATTTGGATTGCCCAGAATGACCTTGTCTCGGGAGTCAATCACGTTGTCTCCGTTGATGTCGCGGTACCGGAAATCACCGGGTTTGGCGCTGGTCTGGGCTGAGGCCGCGATCTCGTCTGTGGTCTGGAAAATACCGTCCATGATATAGCCGTAGAAAGAACCAATGGGGTCTCCCACGCGCGAGATGGTGGTGAGATAACCACCAACTGGAATGCTACCTCCGGCCAGCGATACGTTGCCGGTTGCCAAGCTGGTTACTTTGTTTTTGTTTCTGGAGAAGTTAGCCCCCACGTTGTAAGAGAAGTCATTTCCCACGGTGGCGTTCCAGCGCACGGCTAGTTCAACGCCTCTGTTTTGGAAGGAGGCATAATTGCCCATAATGGAGCTTCTATTGGCTCCAGACGTACCAATTAGCGGCACTGTGAACACGGCATCCTCCGTTTTCTTATCATACCAGTCCACTTCAATGTTTAACTGGTTGTTTAAGAAGCCAAACTCAGCACCTAAGTCGGTCTCTTTCACAACTTCCCACAGCAGGGTTGGAGGTACAAAGTCCGTAAGGTTACCTCCCGGATAGGCGATTCCATTAAAGAAGGCAACATATCTGGGGTCAAAATTTACAACCTGGCTTGTAATGTTGGATGGTACGTTGTTGTTTCCCAGTTTTCCCCAACTAGCCCTGAGCTTAAGGAAACTTATAGTTTCCTGGTTTTTCATGAAGGATTCCTCTGAGACTACCCAGCCCAAACCAACGGAAGGAAAATAGTCATACCGGTCATTCTCAGGGAATTTTGAGGAACCATCATACCGTAGGGTGGCAGTTAAGAGATATTTGCCCATGAAGGAATAGTTTACCCGACCGAAGTAGGACAGGAATTTTTCCCGCCCTGCACTGTTGAAGGCCAGCAAAGTAGTCTGATCGCCATTGCTCAGGTATAAATTGGCTTCGGTTTCATAAACTACGCCTTTCACAGAGCCACCCAGAGTTTCATTGAAGGCTTCTTGGGATGAGGTACCGCCCAATAAGGTAAATTCATGGTCTCCTAAGGTTTTCTGGAACGTCAAGGTGTTTTCCCAAAGCCAACTATTTGCTTTGCTTCTGCTTCTGGTAAGCGAGCTTATCTGAGCCTTCTGCACCGTGGTCAATGAGTCTTCTGATTGGAAGTTCCTGTACTCATTGATGTTGTAGTCAAGCCCTAAGCTGGTTCTGAAAGTGAAGCTGTTAAGGAAATTCCACTCTCCAAAGACGTTGCCAGTAACGCGTTGGCCGTTTGATCTTTGGTTGTACCAGTCCAGGGAAGCCTGCGGGTTGGCAAAGTTCCCGATAGGGTAATCAATGGGGTCACCGTAGTTACCATTGGCTTTTCTTACCGGAAGTACTGGGGGCGCTACAAAGGCCTGGTAGAAGATATCACCGGGTATGTCTCTGGACTTGTAACCGTAGAAGATACCGCTGTAGCCCACTTTTATTCTCTCAGATAGCTTCACATCTGTTTGCAGCCGGGCAGTTAACCTTTCATACTCATGTCCTTTCACTACGCCTTCTTGGTTTAGGTAGCCGGCGCTTAAACTGTAGGTGGCTTTCTCATTACCACCGGAGGCCGAAACCTGGTGGTTCTGGATATTGGCGGTTTGCAGAATCTCATCAAACCAATCGGTGTTGGGTAAATTGGTGCTAATGGTACCAGGGGCGTTCTTTTCGTTGTACAGTTGGGCGTACTCTTGGGCATCAGTCATCTCCAACTTATTGGTTACCCGTTGGACGCCTACAAACCCGTTGTAGTTGATTCTGGGCACGCCGGCCTTGCCTCGCTTGGTAGTGACAAGTACTACCCCGTTGGCGGCCCTGATACCATATATAGAGGCACTGGAAGCATCTTTTAGGATTTCCATGGACTCAATGTCCGCTGGGTTCAGGAAGCTCAGGTCAGAAACGAAGGTTCCGTCCACCACATACAGCGGTTCTAGCCCACCCTGAGCCGAACCTACCCCCCTGATCCTTACCTGGGGAGAGGCGCCCGGTGCGCCCGAGTTGGTCACCTGCACACCGGCTACCCTTCCCTGAATAGAACTCACCGGATTTTGGGAAGACTGCCTTTCAAATTCCTGGGCTTTCACGGAGGAGATGGAGCCTGTCACGTCTCGTTTCTGCTGCACCCCATAACCTACCACCACTACCTGCTCCAACTCATTGGCTGAGGACTGTAGTTGAATGTTGATAGAGGTTCTGCCATTCACGGCTACCGTCTGGTCTACATAGCCGATGTAGCTAACAACCAAAGCAGCATCTGAGGGAACATTGGTGATGGTGAAATTACCATCGGCGTCGGTCTGGGCACCAAGGGTGGTGCCCCTTACCTGTATACTCGCTCCAATAAGGGGATCGTTGTTCCCGGCATCGGTGACCCGACCGGCTACCGTGACGGTGCCCTGGGCGTGAACGAGCGTGAATGTTAACAGGTAAAATAGGAATAGGAGTAGGGGTTGTTTCATAGGTAGTTTGGTATAAGGGTACACACTCTTCTGAACTGACCTAAAAGTCCTGACATTATTTACTAAAGGCTAAAAATCTGCCTCAACAATACTACATCAATTACGAAAATTTCAATATCCTTGTTTAAATGCAGTTTGAATCTAAGGAATAGGCATTTTTATAGCTTTGAAGATGTGAAATTCATAAGGCTTAAACAGGTGTGTACACCCTATGAGAGGTAATGATGTAGTGAGAAAAGCCTTTTTCCATTGAGATTGTACTCAGCGAAAGGCATGAAGAACCCTCAAAAAGCCTTCTGTTCTCTGACAGGCAGGGAGTATTGGGGCTTTTTGCGATCAGAAGCGGCGGTAAGTTGCAAGGGGCAAGGGAAGAGTGTAGGCTCCTATCAAGGGAGATGAGAGGTGGAAAAGTAAGTTGTAGAGGCAGGCTTTCCGCAAGAATCAGGGTGAGAAACCCTTGAAAAAGGAATGTTCCGGTGGGCGCATAGGAGAGGAAGGTGCTGTTTGGGGCTGTTTTTGAAAAATCAATCCAAAAGCGCAGCCCAGGTTTGAGCTGTTTTGGCCCTAAGATTGGAATAATGGAAGCTGCCAGGTCTGCGGAAAACTGGTTTCGCTTCACGAATGGCCGGGCAATACCAAGAGCCGGCTTAGTGCGTATCTGTGGAACAATGAAAGGGTAAAATCCAGGAAGCTGTTGTTTAGAGGCTGCTTTTTAGAAAAGAGGCTCTAAACACCAGCTTCTTACAAGGGGTTGGAGGGAACATTCCAACACTGGTAAGAGACGCAGGCAGATCTTGGGGTGAGGGTTTCCAGGTTTCTCCGCTGCTCTCAGGTAGTGGAAAGGACCTATACATCCATGAGAAACTCCACCAGGTTCTTCTCATGGTCAAGGTTCAGCTTGCGGCGGAGGCGGTAGCGCCTGATCTCCACACCCCGCAGGGTGATGTTGAGCAGCGAGGCGATCTCTTTGCTGTTCATGTTCATGCGCAGGTAGGCGCACAATTTCAGGTCGTTGGGCGTGAGGTCAAGGTGGCGGCATTTGAGTTTCTTGAAGTAGTTCTCGTGCGCCTCGTTGAAACTGGACTCAAACAGGTTCCAGTCATAGTCCTCGGTCATGCCATCCTTGATCACCTTCTGAATTTTCTTCAGTTGGTCATCGCCCAGTTTTTTGCCGCCCTGGTCTTTCAGTTGCAGAATCTCTTCTTTGATGTTGAGCAGCAGTTCATTCTTGGAGACAATGTTCAACGCAGAGTTGGCCAGTTCGCGGCTTTTGGCCGCCAGTTCTGACTGTAGCTGCTCGTTTTTGAGTTTGATCAGTTTCTGTTCATTGATAATGGCCTCCTGCCGCAGGAACTCTTCTTTCTCTTTCTCCAGCTTCAGCCTGATGCGCTCTTTGTCTTTCTGCAGCTTCAGGAGGTACAGGTGCCGGCACAGCAAGAGCAAGATACCGCCTATAAGCACGTAAACGATGCCCGCCCAGTAAGTGGCGTACCAGGGCGGCGCCACCGTAAAGGCAAACTCCGTGACCGGCGACTCGGCCTCGTTGTCAATGCGGGCTTTTACCAGCAGCTTGTAATCGCCTTGCTCAAGGTTAATGAATTCCTTCTGTGTGGCGTTGCCCCAGTCTGACCACTTCTCAGAGAATCCTTCCAGAAAATACCGGAACTGCGGCCGGGCCTGGCTGTAGTAGGGCAGAGAAAACGCCACGCTGATATTGTTCCGGCTGAAGGGGAGCCTCAGGTCCCGGCTGCCCCGCTCCGTAAGGATAACCGAGCCGTCTGCGGCGTTCTGGACCCTTCGCACCAACACCGGCGGCAGCGTTTTGTTACGCTGCGGCGATACCTCGGTGTTGTACACCACAAAACCATCGTCAATACTGATGAGGTAAATAGAATTGCTTATCCGGCTGATGTTCTCATTCTGCTGTACCATGCGCCCGTTGAGCATGCTGAACGGACTGGAACTGATTTCCAGCGCGCCGGGGCTGGCCAGGTTCACCAGCGCCACCTTGCCGTGGTTGATAAACCAGTACTTGTTTCCGGCGGCTTTGATAATGCGGTTAGAACCCGCAAAAGGCCCCAGCATTTTGTTCAGCTCAGTATAGCCAGTGAACCGGTCGCTGATCTCGTCATAGACCTGGAAACCTTCAGTAGAGGAAAACACCACCCGGCTGCCCAGCCTGAACACGTTGATCTGGTTGTTCCTGGGCAGGCCATTCCCTTTCTCATAGTACCTGGAGCTTTTCACGGTTCTCAGGTCACTGCTCAGGGCTAGGCGGTACAGGCCTTTGTAGGCATGGCTTACCCAGAAATGCCCAGAGTTGTCCTGCTCCACGTACCTTGACGGCTCCCCGAAACCCGTTACCTGGTGCGAGAAAACCCAGTTGCCCGTTGGGTCCTTTTTGTAGATGACCAGCCCTGTATAGGTTCCTTGCACCAGCAGATGGGGGTGAGAGGCCAGGCGCTTGATGGTCCAGCCGCCTTTGAAATCAGATAGTTTCTGGATGCGGTCGCCCTCTACCCTGAAAGTGCCCTCATTGTGGCCGCAGAGGAGTTGACCGTCTACCAGAATGAGTTCCCATACCTGGCCCTGGGAGCCTTCAATGATCTTGAAATCCAGCGATTGGAAAGATTGCGCGTTGTTGGCGGTCCAGTTGCTGTAAAAGATGCCCTGGTTTGTGCCCAGGTAGATCTTGCCGTCATGCACAATGCTGGAGTACACCGTACCAAAGGTGCCGGTTTTGTCAAAGTAGAAGTACAGCGGCGAGTTGACTTCAATACGGTCCACGCCGTTGTCCAGGCCGGTCCAGAGGTTCTGCTCGGTATCGGTGAAAAGGCTCAGGACGGTGTTGTTCTGCAGGCCGCTGGCTTTGTTTATCCGGTGGGTGATGTTGCCCTGGCGGTCCAGGATGATGAGGCCGTTGAGGATGGTGCCGTAGGCGAATTGCCCATGCGGCAGCACCGCCCCGTTGTTCAGTTGGTTTGTTTTGAGAAAAGCATTAGCCACCGGCGAGCCCCAGGGCGAGATGGAAGAACCGTCATACAAGAAAAGGCCGCTCTTGGCACTGCCCACCAGGAAGGAATCCTTCTGGAAAGGCAGCACCGACAACACCCCCGCCTCTCCCAAGCCTTCGCTGCCTTTGATGAACGCCAGCTTGTTGCCCTTCAATTCATATAAACCTTTGGAAATCACCTCCACAAAGTATCGGTTATGGGCCTTGAGCAGGAACAGCAGGGTGTTAGGGCCTTTCACTACCTCTACCTTGCCTTTCTCAAAGATGTAGATGGCCGAGAAAGATTGGAAAAGTACCCGGTCTTTCTCCACGTAGATTTTCCAGATCTCATCTTTGAGGGCGTTGTCGCGGGGGATTAGCCTGGAGAGGGAATGGTAGGTGAACTGGCCCTTGTCATTGTGGCTCCAGTACCCAAACTCCCCGAAACCACCGGCATAGATGCGGTCTTTCTCCTGGTCGGCGGCTACGGCCCGCACAATGATTTTCTCCGGCATGCGGTAGAGTTGCCAGTACTGCCCGTCATAGGCCATGAGGCCGTCTGAGTTGCCAAAGTACATGACCCGATTTTTCCCCTCGGTAATGGACCAGTTCTGGTTTCCGGCCTGGTAAAGCAGTTTTGAGTAATTCTGGACAAACGGAAAACTGGCACGCTCGCTCATTTGGGCTGTGGAGACCGCCGTGCAAAACAGCATCACCCAGCCTATAACCAAACAGATTTTGCTCTTCACTCTCATCCCTTATCACAAATGAACCTGATACTCTTTCTCCAGGGCCGGCCATCCCAAGAAAAGAATTAGAAAACGCCGGGCTGAAGTACGCTAAGCGGTGGCTGTCCGTCTGTTCCCGTTTTAGAGATGAAGAAGAGCAAGCCAAAGAAAAGGGGGCAGCCAAAAAAAAGAGGCAGGCCGCAAGATGACCTTAATTTCCTGTAATTTTCTCTAATTCTGAAATATTCAGGCCAGAAATATAAGGTGTAATCATGCTCATGTGCGGTTCAGGCTATAAAGCAAAGTCCTTTGGATGGGCGTGTATGCCACGCCGGAAGCGTGGGAGAGGAGAAACAGCGTTTTAAGCCTGATTTTCCTGAAACTTGCCCTTTTCAGGCGCAGAGGTGAGCAGCGGTTCGGTTCCGTAGTATCTTCTCCTGAACCAGTAGGCCACGTTTACCAGCGCAATGAGTGCCGGAACCTCTATGAGCGGACCCACTACCCCGGCAAAAGCCTGCCCGGAGTTAAGCCCGAATACCCCGATGGCCACGGCAATGGCCAGTTCAAAGTTGTTGCCTGTAGCGGTGAATGCCACCGAGGCGTTCTGCGCGTAATTCGCTCCCAAAGCTTTGCCCATGTAAATACTCACCAGAAACATCACGGCAAAGTAGATCACCAGCGGCACGGCAATGCGCAGCACATCCAGCGGAATGGTCACAATCAGGTTGCCTTTCAAACTGAACATCACCACAATGGTAAACAGCAGGGCCACCAACGTGATGGGGCTGATAGCCGGGATGAACTTCTGCGTGTACCAGGCATCGCCTTTGATACGGCGCAGGATGAGGCGCGATAAGAAGCCCAGCAGGAACGGAATACCCAGGTAAGTGAAAACGCTCTGCGCGATATCACCCATGCTGATGTCTACCACCTTGCCCTCCAGCCCGAACCAGGTGGGCAGCACCGTGATGAAAACGAAGGCGAACACGCTGTAGAACAGCACCTGAAAAATGCTGTTGAAGGCCACCAGCCCGGCCGCGTATTCCCGGTCCCCCTCGGCCAGTTCATTCCAGACCAGCACCATGGCAATGCAGCGGGCCAGCCCGATTAAGATAATCCCGATCATGTACTCTGGATAGTCCCTGAGGAAAATGATGGCCAGCAGGAACATGAGCACCGGCCCGATGATCCAGTTCAGCACCAGCGACAGGGTAATGACTTTCACGTTGTCAAACACCCGGCCCAGTTGCTCATAGCGTACTTTCGCCAGGGGCGGATACATCATCAGAATCAGGCCCGCCGCGATGGGCACGTTCACGGTACCCACCTGGAAGGTATTGATGACCTCCTCGGTGCCGGGGTACAGGTACCCCAGGAGCACGCCCGCGCCCATGGCCACAAAAATCCAGAGGGTAAGAAAGCGGTCCAGGGTGGAAAGCTTTTTCCTTTTATCTACAGTGCATTGACTCATTTGCGTGTGATATTTGATTTGATAAATGACGTTATCGGGGTGGGTTCTGGGTTAAACCCAGGCTTTCGTTTCAGGGCAGTTTTCCTCAAAATGGCCCCGAAACCAAAAACCAGCCACAGGCCTGAATAAAAGTGAAACCGGATGTCTGGCTCAGGCCGTGCGTAGCATCTGGGCAAACGCGTTGGGCAGGGGGCTGGCCTCTATGGCTTGGGCGGCTTTCTCCACCTCATAAGGCACCCTGATGAATTCAACTTTGATGCTTTCCGGCTCACGGAGGTTGCTGTCTGGATTGAGTTCCAGGATCACGTAGCCCGCCCTGGGGTCTCCGTCCTTGGGTTTCCCCACCGACCCGATGTTGATGGCGTGCCGGTACCTGGTCTGCCCTTCGTGTTCGTAAGCCATGGCGCGGTGGTAGGGCTTGTGCGTGTGCCCGAAGAACAGGAGATCCGCTTGGGCTTCTTCCATCATCTTCAGGAAGCTCTTTTCGGGCCGGTCTTCAAACAGGTACTCGTTTATCTTACGGGGGCTGCCGTGCACCAGCAGGATTTCCATTCTGTTTTCCTCCTTAGACTCGTCCAGAAAGGTGAGCCGAAGGTGGCGCGGCAGCATGCGCAGGTACTGGCGGGTCTCCGGGGTCACCACCTGGTTTGTAAAATCAATGGACTGCTGCCCCAGGTCTTTCTCCTGGTCGGTTTTATAGGCACAGCCGCAGTTGGGACTTCCCAGGCCCACGCCTTCGTCATAATTCCCCGCGATGGTGGGAATCCTTCTTTTCCTGATTTCCGCCACTACCTCGTTGGGCCAGGGCGCATACCCCACCAGGTCTCCCAGGCAGTAAATGGCATCTAATTGTTGGGTGTCCATGTGGGCCAGCACCGCCTCCAGGGCAGGAAGGTTGGCGTGGATATCGGAGAAAAAGGCGATTCTCATACTTGGATTATGTAACGATGAAGGAAGTGGATTTTTAGCAACAGTTGTCCTGGCAGGCCACCGGGCTGGAGAACAACTGGAGGAACATATCGCGGGCTTCTTCCCAGTTTTGCTTGTCTATGCAGTAGCACACGCTGGTGCCTTCCACGGTACCTTTAATCAGCCCCACTGCCTTAAGCTCTTTCAGGTGCTGTGATACCGTGGCCTGCGCCAATGGAAGTTCGCTTACCAGATCACCGCAGATACAGGTCTGTTGTTTGAGCAGGTGCTGCAGAATGGCTACCCGGGCCGGATGTCCCAGGGCCTTGGCCAAAGCCGCCAGCCTGTTCTGCTCCCCGGTGAAGTGCTGAGTTTTGGTAACGCCCATGGTTCTGGTTTCTAAATTCATCGCAATACTACGATAAAGGAAAGTGAAATCAAATGGGTCAGGTGCAACCCGCTGAAATTCAATGGTGCTTTGTAGTTTTTGTGGTTTCTTTACGGGCCCCGTGGAAGAGTTTCCCCTGATCGCCAAACTTAAGGCGCCTGGTTTGGCGACCGGTGGCCTCTTGGCTGTACAAGTGGTTTTGCATGTTCTATGCCACGCCTTCGCCGAAGGCTTTCTGCAACTTCTACAGCCTTTGGGCAAGCTTGTTATTCTTGTATCTGGTGGTATCTTAGAGCCATAATGAAAGCCCGCTCAGCTGATATTATTTTCCCCGTAAGGACTGCTTTCAAGCCTATTGCAAGGTTTGATCTCCAATCAAACAACCTGGCTTTACCTACTAGAAAACGCATCATGTCTTAATGAAAGGCCTTCTCTGTTTCCTCCTGCTGATTTACTGTAGCTTTCTTACCTACGCCCAGGTCCCTGCGCCAAAGACCAGCTATGCCCTTATTCTTTATCCTGCTTCCCTGGTAGAAAAGGAGGGAAGCTTTACCGAAAGCTGGCTTAAACACTAACCTGGCGTTTATTGGCCCGAAATTTAAAATCATGATAAATATGAGTTGGAATAGATTCCTTTCCATGACACCTGAACCTTCAATTTAACGGCCCTCCATGAAAGATCAATCAACACCCCTCCTCAAGTCCTTTGCTGCGCTGGCATTGGGCCTAAGCATTTTTATAGGATGTAAAAGTGTGAAGGAGGAAACCAGGGCAACCCTCACCGACAGCCTTACCCAATTTGTTGACCCCTACATAGGCACTAGTTTCCACGGCCACGTTTTCATGGGAGCCAACGTTCCCTTTGGCGCAGTACAACTAGGCCCAACCAACATAACCGAAGGGTGGGACTGGTGCTCTGGCTACCACTACTCAGACTCCACCATTGTGGGTTTCGCGCACACCCATTTGAGCGGCACCGGCATTGGGGATCTGGGCGACATTGCGGTGATGCCCACCACCGGCCCGGTGAAGGTGATGGAAGGATCAGTTAAGAACCCTGAGAAAGGCTTTGTGTCTTTGTACTCGCACCAGGATGAGCGTGTGAAGCCCGGCTATTATGCCGTAAAACTAAAACGGTATAACATCCAGGCGGAACTGACGGCCTCAGAACGGGTGGGTTTTCATCAATACACTTTCCCGGCCTCAGAAGAAGCCCATATTGTGGTGGATCTGCAGTCGGGTATTGGCTGGGACCAGCCCACCGAGACTTTCATTGAGCAGATGAACGACAGTACGCTGGCCGGTTACCGCTATTCAAAGGGCTGGGCAGCGGACCAGCGCATCTATTTCGCGGCCGTTTTTTCAAAACCCATCCAAAACTTCAAAAGCTACCAGCTGCTGGATTCCCTAGGAAATACAGCCCCGGCCTCCAAAGGAACTAGAATCAAAGGAGTAGTCAGCTTTACCACTTCCAATAACGAGAAGGTGAAACTGAAGGTGGGTATTTCACCGGTGAGTACCCAGAACGCTATGGCAAATATCAGGGCCGAAATCCCGCACTGGAACTTTGACAAAGTAGTAGCCGATGCCGATGCTGCCTGGAACAAGGAACTGCAGAAAGTACGCATCAAAACCGATGATCCCAAACAGCTGAAGACTTTCTACACCGCCATGTATCACACCTTAATTGCGCCGTCTAATTTCAACGACCATAACGGCGATTACCTGGGCACGGATAAAAAGGTATACAAGAATGCGCCTTTCACCAACCTCACCACCTTCTCGCTCTGGGATACCTACCGGGCGGCGCATCCGCTGTTTACCATCCTGCAGAAAGAACGGGTAAGTGACATGATCAACTCCATGCTGGCCGTGTACAAGCAACAGGGCAAATTACCGGTATGGCACCTGATGGGCAACGAGACCAACACCATGGTGGGCTATAGTGCTGTGCCGGTAGTCGCCGATGCCATTCTCAAAGGCTTTGATGGGTTTGACAAAGACCTGGCGTATGAGGCCATGAAAGCCACGGCCATGCGAGACGACAAAGGGCTGGATCAGGTAAAAGCCAAGGGCTACATCCCCGCCAACACCACGGTAGAATCAGTGGCCATGGGGCTGGAGTACGCCATTGACGACTGGTGTCTGGCTCAGGTAGCCAAGCAGAGAGGCGCTACTGAAGACTACGCCTACTTCGGCAAACGCGGCCGGAACTATGAAAACTACTTTGACAAGCAAACCCGGTTCATGCGTGGCCGGATTTCTGACCAGGAATGGCGCAACCCGTTCAGTCCGTTTGTATCGCGGCACCGCAATGATGATTTCTGTGAAGGAAACTCCTGGCAGTACACCTGGCTCGTTCCCCAGGATGTGGAAGGCCTGATCGATTTACAGGGAGGGGAGAAACAGTTTAGCCAGAAGCTTGACTCGTTGTTTGTGGCCCAAGGCGACATGGGAGAGGAAGCCTCTAATGACATCTCGGGGTTGATTGGCCAGTACGCCCACGGCAACGAGCCTAGTCACCACATCACCTATCTTTACAGCTATGTAGGCCAGCCCTGGAAAACCGCAGACAAGGTGCGGTTCATCCTCAACCACTTCTACACTGATAAACCCGATGGCATTATCGGGAACGAGGATGTGGGCCAAATGTCGGCCTGGTACGTTTTCTCGTCTCTTGGTTTTTACCCGGTGAATCCGGCCAACGGCGCTTACGTCTTCGGGAGCCCAGCCGTGAAGGAAGCCACGCTGAACCTAGCCGATGGCAAAAAGCTGGTGATCAAGGCGCCTAACAACAGCCCTAAGAATAAATACATTCAGAAAGTCACCCTGAACGGCAAGCCTTATACTAAATCCTACATCCTGCACAAAGACCTGATGCAGGGCGGCGAATTGGTGTTTGAAATGGGCAGCACGCCAAGTGCTTCCTGGGGAGTGGCGCAAAAAGACAGACCCAGATCTGTAACCAGGTAGGACTTCAGGCAAGCCCCATCTTATCCAGATTTCCCTCAAATAAAAGCCCTCAGTTTAGGGGCTGTTTTCCAGAAAACAGCCCCTAAACTGAGGGCAAGATGAACTGGCTATCTTTAGCAGATTTGCACCAGTTAATAGGGTTTAGCCCTCTTTTGCTTAGAACAGGCTCAAAACGCCTTGAGGTGATCAGGCATGCTTCTCAATTGAATCAAAGCCCATCTCAAGTCTTTCCAATACTTCTTAAAACTTCATTTTCAGTTTCCAGTGCTTTGCCAACCGTTTGGCTTCTTTTCTGGTGAGGTGCACAACGGCTCCGTGCTTGGGCGACGAAAAGTTGGTGGTCTTCATCACGCCCTCATTGAAATGGCCAATAGGAGTGAAGTTCACGAAGTCTGTGGTTTCGCTGAACCCGAAATTATGCGGGTTGATGCCGTAGATGTCATAGATGAGGACCCATTTATCCTGACCAATGCGCTTGAAAACGGTGGGTGCTTCGCAGGCCTGAGGCTCGGGGTCAATCCATTGGGGAGCATATTGGTACCCGCTGTGAATAGAATCAGATACCGCCTGCTTGATCCCGGGAACTCCGTCATGCGGCACATAGAACATGTGGTATTTATTGCCTGTTTTGGTGATATCCGCGTCAATATAGGTGATGTCTTTGGGGTACTGGAATAACAACTGAGGCGTTGTTTCCATGGCGGTGAAGGCATCGTTCATGTAAGTGTAGTACAGCTTGTTGTTGCCATTCCGGAACCGCATGGTAAAATACAGCATCAGCTTTTTCTTACTCTCGTCATAAATGGTCTGGGGTGCCCAGGCGCATCCAATCTCCTCCAGTCCCGGGAACGCCTGGTCAACCCGCAGAATGGTGCGTGACCAATGGATGAGGTCCTTGGATTTCATGAGAACCAGGGATCGGTTGTTTCCCCAGCCGTACAGTTTGCCGTCGCGTTCCCACTCGGTGCTGCGGTAACCCGCTTTCTGGGCAAAGATGTGCAGGTCCGTCATGGCCAGGTAGAACATTCCATCGGGGCCACGGGTGATGTGTGGGTCCCGGATGCCCTTCTGCAGGGCAATGGTATCTCCGGCCATGACCTGGTTCCCAGAATTGATATCCGTAAAGGTGTACCCATCCGGACTGAGTGCCATGTGCAGCCCGTGGGTAGCATCCTTGAAATACACCAGCAGGTACGCCTTCATATCCTTCTCCCAAGGAGCTCTGAATTCCCTTTGGGCTTTAACTACACCGGTGGTAAGTCCCAGTATCACGAGTAGGACCATGACTGCCCGCCTGAATTCCTTATTGTACTTCATGCATGATGAGTGAGATGGCCGCAAGTGTAGGTTGCCCTTATACTCATAGATTTTTGCTTATATGTGTAAAATTAACATTTATTCAAGCATCTGCGCGAGAAAGTGGCGATTATTGAAATTTTAATCCAAATACAGCTAAATGGACCTTTCTAATTAGCAAAAATTTATTTTACTAAAATGTGGTTGCAGATTTTGCAAATTCTGAATTAAAGAGTAGGTTTATCCCCAAGTGAATAAGTGTACAAACAACGCTTATTTTTAAACCGAAAGCTATCCAATAAGATTTGGTATTTAAATGTGGCTCCTGTTTGAATATAGGGTGACCAATATACCAGCATGGAGAAGCTTATCATTGACAGAATGCGGTCAATAGATACCATCACAAATTCCCGTCCCCCCTACGGGTATGATAGGTTTGGTTAATCCTGAACCAGGATTTTCAAGAAGTTAAACGCTGCGATAGTTCCATGGGCTAGACTCATGGTCATGAGGCAGTTATTGATACTCTTTTAAAATTTTAAACCAACTATTTTACCTATGAAGCACAATTACTCGGCTAAGGAGAACAGGTACGCTCTGGTTCTTCTACTTTACTTATCCACGCATTTCACTGGGTTGGCTCAGATGCTTCCGAAAAGTGAAATAAAGACCCCTGAGATTGGTTCTGTTTCCTCGAAAAGAGGCAATAAACCAACCACGCTTCTCGCCAGTAACAGGCAGGTAAGCCCAAGCGGCGCAACAGAACGGCAAACCCAGTTCAAAGTAACGGGCAAGGTAGTATCCCAGGAAGATGGTTCCGGTCTTACAGGGGTAAGCGTTGTGTTAAAGGGAACAACCATTGGTACCAACACAGACATCAACGGAGACTTCACCTTGAACGCCCCGGACGGAAAAGGCACCCTGGTCTTCACTTACATAGGCTTTGTGACCCAAGAAGTGCCCCTGGAGAACAGAAGGGAAATCTCGGTGAAGCTGGTGCCGGATACAAAAGCGATCCAGGAAGTTGTGGTGGTGGGGTTTGGCGAGCAGAAAAAGGCCAGTCTGGTAAGTTCTATTACTTCAGTGAGCGTGGCAGATCTGAAGACCCCAACCTCTAACTTAACCAATGCCATTGCCGGTAAAGTAGCCGGGGTAATCTCGTTTCAGCAAAGCGGCGAGCCTGGCCTGGGAACCGATAACTCCACCTTCTACATCCGGGGTCTGTCTACTTTCGGGACCGGTAAACGCGATCCCCTGATCCTGATTGACGGGATAGAGTCCTCCCCCACGGATATGGCCCGCCTGCAGCCAGATGATATCTCAGATTTCTCGGTATTGAAGGATGCCGCGGCCAGCTCCATCTATGGTGCCAGAGGGGCAAACGGAGTAGTCCTGATCAACACCAAATCAGGGAAGGAAGGACCCATTAAAGTTAGCCTGAGGGTGGAAAACCGCATTTCCACCAATACCAAGAACTTTCAGTTGGCTGACAACATCACCTACATGAACCTGGCGAATGATGCCACCTTGACCCGTTCTCCACTCGCCAAAGAGCCGTACTCCCAGAACAAGATCAACAGTACCAGAATGGGGGAGGATCCTTATCTGTTCCCTAACAACAACTGGGTTGATCAACTGATCAGGGACCATACCTTCAACCAGGGCTACAACATCAATTTAAGCGGGGGTACAAACAAAGGCCGCTATTATCTGGCCATGACCTACAACAAGGATAATGGTATCCTGAAGGTAGACCCCATCAACAATTTCAACAGCAACATTAGCCTGAACAACTACTCTATCCGGTCTAACATTGATTTTGACCTCACGCCCACCACTGTATTGACGGCCCGGGTGTATGGCCAGTTTGATGATTACAACGGACCTATTGGAGGTGGGGCGACTACCTTTAGAAATGCCTTAAATACCAACCCGGTGATGTTCCCGGCGTTTTACCCCAAAGACAAGCTGCCCTTCGTGGATCACCCGCTGTTTGGGTCTGCCCGCACCATCAACAGCGATGCCGTAGAGACCACCACGTTATTCGTGAATCCTTACGCCGAGATGGTGAAGGGCTACGAAACCTACAAAACAGCCAACCTGAACCCCCAGCTGGAGATAAAGCAGGACCTGGGTTTCCTTACCAAAGGGCTTAGTGCCAGGGCCATGACCTACCTAAAAAGGGTGTCCTTTGTGTCGCTCAACCGGTTCTACAATCCATTCTACTACAGCTCAACCATTAACCCGGAAGACGGAAGCTATAAAATCGGGGTGCTGAATGATGGTTCCTCTACCTCCATCGGGCTGCCGGGAACAGAGTATCTGAACTACACCGAAGGTCTTAAACTGGTGGAGTCAACTTTCTGGCTGCAGGGAGCGGTGGATTATAACCGCACCTTCGCTGACAAGCATGATGTCGGCGGATTGTTGGTGTCCTATATCTCGAACTACGAGGCTGGTAACCCCGGTACCCTTATCCGTTCTCTCCCCAACAGAAACCACGGCATCTCCGGCCGCTTTACCTACGGGTATGACCAGCGTTACCTTATTGAGATGAACTTTGGTTACAACGGATCTGAGCGCTTCGCCAAAAAGAACCGTTACGGCTTCTTCCCATCCGCGGGTATTGGATACCGCATCTCCAATGAGAAATTCTTTGAGCCTCTCAAAGGCATCATCTCTAACCTGAAATTCAGAGCTACCTACGGTATTGTAGGAAATGACCAGATCGGGAACAGAGATGAAAGATTCCTGTACATGTCCAACGTCAATCTCAATGACAATGGCTTTGGTTCTTCCTTCGGAAGAAATGACGGAACCGCGGTTTATTACCGGCCTGGGGTTTCTATCTCAAGATACTCTAATGAGAGCATCACCTGGGAGAAATCAAAGCAGCTCAACTTAGGGATGGACCTGAACATAGGCTCTGCCCTGAACTCTGTGGAACTGATTGTGGATATGTTCAAGCAACAAAGATCCCAGATCTTACAGCCTATTACCTATATAGACAACGTCTCTGGTTTGATGGCTACCCCGCTCTCAAACTACGGTAAGGCAGAGTCGCAGGGGGTTGACCTTTCTGCGAACTACAGCAAGACACTTTCCCAGAATCTGAATGTAGAACTCAGGGGAACTTTCACCTACGCCACCAGCAAAGCGGTTAAGGTAGATGAGTTGGCCTATGACAGTGACTTGGCCCACTTGTCCAGAGCCGGGCGTCCCCTGAGCCAGAGATGGGGCTATATCGCGGAGCGCTTGTTCGTGGATAACGAGGAAGTGGCCAACTCTCCGGTACAGTTTGGCGACAGAGGCCTGCTGGCCGGTGACATCAAATACCGGGACATCAACAAGGATGGCGTGATCAACACCGATGACATGGTTCCCCTTGGGTATCCGCAGCAACCGGAGATCATCTACGGCTTTGGTACCACCGTCAGATACAAGAAGTTTGACCTGAACCTGTACTTCCAGGGAGCAGCCCGCACCTCTTTCTTCATTGATCCATGGGCTATCCAACCTTTTTACCAGTACCAGCTTCCTAACCAGGCAGGCGGTTACCAGACAGGACTGTTGCAGGCCATCGCAGATGACCATTGGTCTGAAGAAAACGGAAACCTGTACGCCTTCTGGCCACGCCTAAGCACCTGGCAGGTACCTTCCAACAATCAAACCTCCACCTGGTGGATGCGGAACGGAAGCTTCATCAGACTGAAGAATGTTGACTTCGGGTACAACATAGACAAGGTGAAAAGACTTGGGGTGCAGAGCGCCAGAATTTACTTCTCGGCCACCAACCTGTTGATGTTCAGCAAATTCAAGCTGTGGGATGTGGAAATGGGCGGCAATGGCCTGAACTATCCAATCCAGTCTGTTTATAACCTGGGTCTGTCTGTCAATTTATAATCAAAGTTTGATGTACGATATCATGGAAAAGAAGAGTTTCCTCTCAAAAATATATCCCTTTGGCAAAGGACTTTTCAAAGCCCCGGCCAAAAAAGAAGCTTCGCACAGAAGAAAGAAACCGTTCAGTTTCTTTCTGGTTCTTCTGGCTCTGGCTGCTTCTTCCTGCAAAGACTATCTGGATGTGGTGCCAGACAACGTGGCTACCATAGAGCATGCCTTCAAGCTGCGCAACGAGGCAGAGAAGTACCTGTTTACCTGTTATTCCTTTCTGCCTAAAAACGGGGATGGCTGGTACAATGCGGGATTGATGTCTGGCGATGAGATTTGGCTGCCCCAGGCAAGCCAGACCCATTGGCACCCGGCCTACAGGATTGCCCTGGGCCAGCAAACCAAAGATGCGCCCTTGTTTGATGAATGGGCGGGCATGCGCAAAGGCAACGGCGGCTGGAACGACCACCTGAAAATCTACAGAGGTATCCGTCACTGCAATATCTTTCTGGCCAATGTAAAGGACCCCAGCAAGGTGCCTGATCTCACCCCGGAAGAACGCATCCGGTGGATTGGGGAGGTTGAGTTCCTGAAGGCGTTCTACCACTTCTACTTATTCAGGATGTACGGACCCATTCCGATTGTTGATGATATCCCTGCCACTGACGAGCCCAGCGCCAAACGCATGCCGGTAGACGAGGTGGTGAACTACATCTCCAACCTGCTAGACCAATCCGTTGAGAAATTGCCCGCCCGTATTTTCGATGAAAACAAACAGATGGGCAGAATCACCCAACCTATTGCGCTGGCTGTAAAGGCAAAGCTCTGGCTGTATGCCGCCAGTCCTTTGTTCAATGGCAACGCTGATTACGCCGGCTTCACAGACAAACAAGGGGTAGCCTTATTCAACCCTACTTACGACCAGAGCAAATGGGTAAAAGCCGCGGAGGCAGCCAAAGCCGCCATTGAGTCGGCGGAGCAGAACGGGCACGCACTTTACAAGTACACCACCGATGTGTACAACCTGAGCCAGGTCACCAAAACCCAGTTGAACATCAGAAACGCGGTTACCAACCGGTGGGGTACTGAGCATGTATGGGCTTTGTCTAACAGTTATTTCATCAATGAAAGGCTGTGCATGCCTCCTATGGAGAGAGGAAGCCAGAACAGTAGGTTTGAGTTGCAGGCTCCCTGGTCTGCCCCTATCAAAATCGCCAAGATGTTCTACACCAAAAACGGGGTGCCTATTGAAGAAGACAAAACCCTGGACTTTACCAACTACTCAGCGGTTAAGGTGGCCGGGGCAGAGGAGAATTTCAACATAGAGACCAACTACAAAACCGCCCGCCTGAATTTTGACCGTGAACCCCGTTTCTACGCCGATTTAGGTTTTGACGGCGGTATCTGGTACATGAAGGATGGAAACCCAACCGGCAGTGACGTCAACACCTTCTATGTGAAATCTAAAAACGGGGATAAAGCAGGTTTCGGGGACTTCGTGAACTGGAACGAGACCGGGTACTTCATTAAAAAACTGGTGCACTGGGAGTCTACTACCAACGGCACCAATGCCCCTACCTGGAAATCCTACCCCTGGCCAGAAATACGGCTGGCAGATCTATACCTGATGTACGCCGAGGCCCTGAACGAAGTACAGGCAGGTTCTCCCGTGGCCATTGAATACTTAGACAAAATCAGGGAAAGAGCCGGTTTGAAAGGGATTGTAGAGTCTTGGTCTAATTTCTCTAAAAACCCCTCAAAATACACTTCACAAACCGGTCTGCGGGACATTATCAGACGTGAGCGTCTCATTGAGCTTGCTTTTGAAGGTCACCGCTTCTGGGACTTGAGAAGATGGAAACTGGCGGGCGAGGAGTTGAACAAAGACATCACGGGCTTTAACATCATGGGTAAAACCCCTGAGACCTATAACAATGAAAGAGTGGTGTTCAGCCAGAAGTTTATAACCCCCAGAGACTATTTCTGGCCGGTGGGTAACTATGACATCAGACGCAACCAGAATTTGGTAGAAAACCCAGGATGGTAAATCAACATTTTAGCGGATTAAACTTATGAACTTACATAAACTTAAAACATCGTTTTTCCTCATTTTTGGAATAATGGCCGTGGTTTCCTGCGAAGAGGATTTGCAGTTCCGGGAACCCATAGGAGGGGATAGCAGCGTGCCTAGCATGGTGTCAAACGTCACCGTGGAGAACCTGGCGGGTAAGGCTAAACTGACCTATACCATACCCAAAGACCAGAATCTGCTGTACGTGAAGGCGGTATACACCATTGCCACCGGTAAGACCCTGGAGGCGCAGACCTCTTACTACAACAACTCGCTTATAGTGGATGGCTTTGCAGACACCAACGAGCATGAGGTTCAGTTGTACACCGTGAGCCGTAGCAACGTCAAATCCAATCCGGTTACGGTGAAGGTGAAGCCTTTGGAGGCGCCCATCTGGAAAGTCTACAAAAGCATTCAGGTGGCTACTGCCTTTGGCGGTTACAACCTGTCTGCGGCAAATCCAGACACGGCCAATGTTTCCATCATTGTAATGAAGAAGAATGCCTTCAATGAGTTTGAGGTAGATAATCAGAAGAGCGTTTTCACCTCGGTAAAAGACATCACTTCTAAGATCAGGGGCCTGGATACTACCCGGTACGAATTCAAGGTCTTTGTCAAAGACAGATGGGGGAACTCCACTGATACCACTTCCAAAATAGTCCAGCCCTTGTTTGAGGCAGAGCTGCCCAGTTCAGGGTTCAGAGCATTTGTCCTGCCCGGTGATGCGCCCCAGGTAACGAACGGCGCCCGGCTGGAATATGCCTGGGACGGGCTTTTGGGGTGGCCCTATGTAAGCTTTACCCACCAGGTGAATGGCGGGCCCGAGCCCCATATGATCACCTTTGACACCGGCAAGCTGGCCAAAATGAGCCGCATCTGGATCCGTCCTTTTCCAGAGTTGGACCCGCCTCAATTCTATTATCTGACCACCATGAAGCGGTTTGAGATCTACGGATCGGCCAATCCTTCTTTGAACGGGGCTTTAGACACCAGCTGGGTTTTGCTGGGCTCTTACGAAGTGGTGAAACCTTCGGGCACTGGTTACGGGCAAGACACGCCCAAAGACCGGGAGACAGCGGCCGCCGGCTTTAACTGGGATCTGGACCTGAACGCGCCTAAGGTGAGATACATCCGGATTAGATGCCTGGAGAACTTTGCGGGAGGCACGGCCCAGAGCATCAATGAACTGAAAGTGTACGGAGATACCCGTTTGTAAAACATTAAATCCAGGTCCTGCCGCCATTCTATGGAGGGGAGGCAGGACCTTTAAAGAAAACATACAATGAAAAGGATATTCATACATAAAATAAGGCTGGCCTTTGCCTCCTTACTTTCCTTGATGGCTTTGTATTCCTGTACTGACTGGGATGACTTCAAGGAGTACACCAAGGATGGGGAGATTCAGTACGCCGGCAAAATGGACTCGGTGAAAATCTTCTCCGGCAAGGGACGCGTGCTGTACAAGGGGCAACTAAGCGCCGATCCCAAGGTGAAAACTGTAAAGATTTTCTGGAATGACCGGAAAGACTCCGTGGAATACCAGATTGAGAAAGGAGTGGGCAAAGAGCCGTTTGAAAGAACTTTCGCTGTGGACGAAGGCGTGAAGAACTTTGTCACCGTCACCTATGACGCCGCCGGGAATGCTTCAATTCCGGTGAATGCGATAGGTACATCCTATGGCAATACCTACCGCAGGAGATTGAACAACCGGCTGATTTCTTTGCTTGACTTTGAGACCAGCAGAACGGTGATCAACTGGGATGCCATGGACCTGTCAACCGGGGCCCAGTATACCGAGGTAGAGTATGTGGTGAACGGGGAAACAAAGGTGATCACTACTCCCGTGTCTACCTCCAAAACTGTTCTGGAAGGACTTACAGAATCCACCACCATCAAATACAGAACCATCTTCAAGCCAGAGCCGACCAGTATTGACACATTTGCGGTGGCTTTCCAGAATTATGCCATCAACATTGTGCCGCAATTGAAGAACAAGAAAGTACCGTTTATCGCAACTGCAACTTCGGGAAGATGGGGCAACCTGGCCAACTGGATCACGAACGATGCGGCTAAAAACCACGGCGGTTTTGGCGGCTGGGATGAGTGGAACGGCAATATCTTCAACGTGGAATCCGGCTGGGGCTCGCCGCCCATCACCAACGGGAAGATTTACCAGACCCTTACCCTTGACCCCGGAACCTATACTTTTGAGATATCAAACCTGAGAGACACCAACCTGACTCCTGACGATAAAACCTATTTGGTGGTCGCCCTGGGGAATACCCTGCCAGATGTGGAGCAAGTCACCACTTCTTTGGGGCATACAAAGATCTACAACGGACGGCCCATTGGTGAGCTGCGGGTAACCTTCACGGTTCAGGAGAAATCAGAGGTAAGCATGGGATACCTTACCACCCAACCAGACGGATGGCCAGGTAAATACTGTAACATCATCGCGTTTGATTTTTATAAAAACTAAGCAAGGTTAATTAGAGGTCGCATGCAAAAGCAAAAGCCAGTAGGGGATTACCCTGCTGGCTTTTTGCTTTTATCCTTCTTCGCCTGGGAGCCTGTTATAGCGTACCTGAGAGCACACCCACTAATTCTTTTTGAAGGTCCTCGCCTTTGTTTGCGTTGTACCAGTTCTGGATCTCAACCTTTATTTTCTCAAACGGAGCCTTCTCCTTCTGCAGTTGGGTAAATACCAATTGGCAGTTTGCGGGGCGCGGGCCCCACGTTCCCAGATTATTTCCTTCCTGGTCCCGGACGATTAGTTTCGGGATGGACCTAGTGCCATTGGTAAGGTACTGTTCTATCCTGAAGGGGGCCGTATCCCTTAGCTCGTAAGTAACCGATATAAGTGGATTCTTCCGCGCTATCATCTCTATGAAAGGTATGTTGTGGGCCGCATCGCCGCACCAGGGCTCAGTGATCACGATCCAGCTCTGGGGTCGGTCTATTTTACTTACAACCTCCAGGATTTCCTCAGAGAGTTTTCCGGTCTTGAACCAGCGGTTCATGCGTGACCAGTTTAAATTCGTGTAATCCAGGTAGTCTGGATTGTCATAAGGTGGCTGCTGTTCTGCGGCATCTTTTTCCAAAATGCCTTTGAAGTATGCGCTGTATTCCTGATAGTTCATGGCCTTTGTTTTGTTAAAGAATACGGAAGCCGTGGTCGGCTCTCCTGATTACTTGGGGAACAAGCCTGGCTGCTGCGTCCGGTTCTCATCAATAAGTAAATTATCCGGTAAAATTAACTTATAAATAATTCACAATCCGCCTTACTTTAGTCCTGGTTAGAGCCCAGATATTCTAATAACACTCAGTTTTATGAGAGTGTTTAATCTAATGTTGTCCCAGATAGGTTTGAAAAAGATATGAATGCCCTGTCGTTTATCAGAAGTAGGGTATTGATAATGGAAACAGGGATTTGACCTTAGCTCTGGTAAGAAGACCAGACCTGCCGTTTGTAGCTTGTTTTCAGGAAAGTAGCCTCAAATGGGGTGAGGTGTTTTTAAGCGGGTTGCTGTGCAACACTTTTGGGTGTTTCCTGTTTGAGGTGCCTCTTCAGGTTGGAAATCGGGAGCTCAAACAACTTCCAGGACAGCCAGGCAAGCAGGAAGAGAAGAACTAAATTCTCTGATAGAAAGAAGTAGAAGTTCCCTTTGATTTCTTGAGGAAGGGGAAGGGCTTTGTTGAAGCTGTACAGAAACCTTGCACTATGATTGAATATGGTGACATGGTAGAGGTAAATGCCGTAGATTATTTTCCCCATCAATAGCAGAGCCCTGTTTTGAAAAAGCCAGGTCAGCTTTTCCTGCCCGGTATTTCCCACGCTTAGGAAATAGGCTATTGCCCAGGAAACAATAAGGGCTACCAGGGTTCTGTGGTGAAGTGAAGGAAACTCTCCCCAAATATTCTGGCCTGCAATGACCAGGATGCTAAAGGGACAGTAGTTTAACGCGAGCTACTACTTTCTTCATTGATATAAAACTGGCTACCTATGAGCATGATTTATTTTCTATTGAAGAGTATTTAGAACCAAATCCGCGTTAAAAAGTGTCCGATATGTGTCCGTATTAAAATAAAAAAACCCTGTAATACAACGTATTACAGGGTTTTTTAAATGGTAAGTGTGGAGATGCAGGGATTCGAACCCTGGTCCAGACAAGGAAACTTGAGCGCTTTCTACATGTTTAGTCTTGGTTGGGTTTTCGTGTGGCTCCAGGCCCAAGCCTGGCCTATGAAGTCACCTTAGATGCTTTAGTTTCATGCAGACCCCGCACCTTGGCCTACACTAGATCGGCATTACGATGCCCTGTAACCAGCCCCCACCGAACCGAGGAGCTGCAGGACAATGGCAAAATGCTTAGTACCTAGACTAGGCAGCCATGGCGTAGTTAGACTCGCCAGATAATCGTCGGTCAATTCTGATTTACGGGAAAACTGCCAACTCCCGACATGCTTACACCCAGCTTGCTCAAGCTGTCAATTCCGGTCATCCCCAATTGTGAAAGAACTTCTCTGGCCTCTATTACGGCAGATGCCTGCAAAAGTAACCAAATTATAGACAAATCCTACCAGGCGGGAGTTCCCGTTTGGCGGGCGTTTTACAGAAAAGAGCCCTTAAACAAATTATAAGAAGGTCTTTAACTGGCTGAGGCAGTGTACCTCATAGGTGGGTTTCAGACGGGGGCGTTTTTTCTCGGGGTTGAAGAAAACCTGGTCAATGCCCGCGTTCATGGCGCCCAGTACATCGGCTTCCAGGCTATCACCAATCATGAGGCTCTCCTGGGCCGTGACACCGGCGCGCTGCAGTGCATGCTGGAAAATACGCTTATCGGGTTTGGTGCAGTTGATACACTCAGAGGTGATGATCTCAGAGAAATAGGAATCCAGCTTCGCCGACCGCATCTTTATGTATTGGACGTCTTTGAACCCGTTGGTGATGATATGCAGGACGTATTTCTCCTTCAGGTAACCCAACACCTCGTGGGTAAACGGGAACACCGCGGTTTTGGTGGGGCAGATGTCAATAAAGGCCTTGCTGATGCCCTCGGGTATATCATTAGAGGCTACGCCCAGGTCTGTAAGGCACTTGACAAAGCGGTTCTCCCGGAGCTGCTGCTGCGTGATTTTCCCTTTGTGGTACTGGTCCCACATGCGTTGGTTCACAAAGCTGTATTTTCGGTAGAAAGAGTCCCGGGTGAAGTTCCCCAGTTGGTCTAGCTTATAGTGGTCGTATAAATGGTGCAGCGTCTCTTCAGAGTTCTTCTCGAAGTCCCACAGCGTGTGGTCCAGGTCAAAGAACAGGTGACGGTAAGTTTTAGGCTTTTTCATAACAGAAGTGCTCGCTGACAAGGCAGCAGAAGAGCAAAGTTGTTATTTTAAAACCAATCTACCGGCTTTTAGTTTCAACAAAGCGGCGCGGGGAAAACATCTTCAGGACTTTTTTTCGCAAAGGGGCCTCCAAAACATAGTAGCCTACTACAGAAATCAAAGCCAGCAGCAGCAACACGCCTCCTTTGTTCTGCCAGACATGGAAGTAAAGGAGATCAAACCCAAAGGTGTAATGGGCCAGGTAGAAAATGTAAGAACCTTTTCCCAGCGCTTCCCCGGTTCTGGAGCCGAGTAGCTTTGAAAGGGCGGTCTCTTCCAAGGCCAGCCCGGTAACCAGGCTCCCGATGAAAACGGGCAGCACAAGGTTGTTCATGGTGTGGAAGGTGAGGAACCTCAAAGCTGGGAAATCGGGTAACAGGTTGATGGCCGGAGCCATAAGCAGCATGAAGGCCAGAATACCCAAGGAGCCCACATAGGTGAATGCGCCGGCCTTTTGCGCGGACGCAAGGGGAGGGGCAGACGACAGCAGAAACCTTTTGGCGCACCAGATGCCCAGGTAGAATTCAAAGCATCGGCCGAAGAAAGTAGCCCTAAGCAGAAAATTGCCGTCTGGGACAAAGGACACTGGCAAGGGTGATTGCCCAATCAAAAGCAATAGGCCACCGGCAAGCAGGGTGACCAGAAACCACCTGAACAGGCCTAATTTCTCCCAGTATAATAGAACCAAAGGCGCAGCCGCATAGAAACATACCTCTACCGTCATGGACCAGCCAACGCCAATGCCCGTGAAAGAATACGCTGGAAACAGGCCCTGTGCCATAGAAAGGTTCATCAGCCAGACGCCGGGCCTGAAATCCTGCCGAAAAACCAAAGCAGCGATAGTGCAGAGGAGATAAACGGGGTAGATGCGGGCTACCCGGTGCAATACATACTGCCGCCAGGCTGCAGAATCCTCCGCCTGAAAACTTTGGCTGTACCTTAAGCCAATGAGGAAACCGCTGAGCACAAAGAAAATGGAAACGCCCATGTGGCCTTCCCGGAACAAGTTGTTAAAAAACGGGGTGGCAAAGGGGACCTGGGGCTTGGCATGGTGGGCATAAACCAGGTAGGCAGCCACAGCCCGCAGTCCGGTTAAAGCCGGGAAATACCGGCCGGAGGCATCTGGGGTACGCATGCAACTACAGGCCGGTAAAATGCCGCTGCTGTAGCCGGTTAATGGCCAGTTCGCGGTTAGAGAAGAGCGTTTGGTAGACTTCCTGGTCTTTGAGTAACAGCGGATCTTTCTCCAGGTACCCGAACATCTGCTGCAAAAAGTCCAGCATTTCGTCTTTGATATAATAAAAGGCCCACTGATCCTGTTTACGGAAGGATACCAAGCCGGTGTTTTTTAGGTAGATGAGGTGGCGGGAGGTCTTGGTTTGGGTGAAATCCAGCACCAGTTCCAGATCAGCGATACACAGCTCCTTGTTGCGCATTAACAGGTTCAGAACCCTGATCCTGGAAACGTCACTCATGGCTTTGAATACTTGTTCCCCAAAACTGACGTTAAAATGTTTGAGCCTCATGGAGTATCTCTTCGTAAAATTAATTTAAAGCTCTTCGGCACAAAGTACTATAAAAAGCCTATACTTGTAAACGAACTGATCCATGACTACGCTATATTTCAATCCTTCTCCTCTATATTCCCGCTATTGGGCGCATCTGGGGCGCTTTCTGGTGGTCCTCTTATTTATTTCAGGAATTAGCCTCACCTCTGCGCACGGCCAGGGAGCCAAAAAGGTGATCCAGTTAACCGGGGTGGTGACTGCCGGCGATAGCCTGCTGGGGATTCCGGGCGCCAGCGTGTATATTCCCAAAGCCGGCCGCGGGACCAACACAAATGAGTATGGCTTTTTCTCTTTGCCAGTGCTGGCAGGCGATAGCGTGGTGTTCAGCTCACTGGGCTATGCCAAACAGTCTCTGGTGATTCCGCAGAGCTTTGAGAAGGACAGTTATTCCATTATCATCGAGATGCTGGAAGACCCTACGGCCCTGCCCGAAATCCGGGTTTTCCCGTATGCCACCTTCCGCGACTTTACCCAGGCGGTGCTGGCCATGAAATCACCGGTGGAGGATATTGACCGCGAGAGCGCCATGAGCCAGCAGATTCTGGACCAGATGTTCCGGAACACGCCCATGGATGCCAACTCTAACCACCGCACGTACATGAACCTGCAGAACCAGCAGCAAATGCGCCGGGGCGGTTATAATCCCGGGGCCACCAACCCGCTCTTAGACCCCATTAAGTGGTACCAGGTCATCAAAGCCATCAAGAACGGAGACTTCAAGAACAAAGAATAAATGCAGGTTTCCTGCCAACTTCAGGGACTGTCCAACCAACGGACAGTCCTTTTTTTGTGCCTTTTTCCGAAGGACCAACCAAAGAGGGAAACAGAGTTCATGCCTGTCTTCTAGAGAGACAAGCTGACCTTAGACCCACATGAAAACAACTCAATCTCTCCTCCTGGGCATGGTGCTGATGCTGGCAGGCTGTAACCCGAAGCTTACGGCGCCTTCACTGGATTATTTGCCCCAGGCGCTTCTGACCGCTTTTGAGCAAAACGGCCTTAAAACACAGTACACCCTTAACCCCGCGCTCAATCCTTTCTACCTTCAGGGGAATTTTGACGGAGACAATGCGCCCGACTACGCGGTGTTCCTGCAAAATAAACGCACTCAAAAAACCGCCGTTGCCTTCCTGTTGGGGACAGATCCAGCCAAGGCGATGGTAGTGGAGGAAGGGCAGTGGCCTGCCTTAAGGAGCTTTATGGAGGTCGCCTTTTGGAAAACCACCTCTCATTTCCCGGCGGGGGCAGGATCAGTTTTACCGGGCATCAAGGGAGGCGGGATTGTGTTGGGGCTACGGAAGCCTGAGGAGGTCCGGTGGATCTACTGGAATGGGCAGGAGTGGCAATGCATTAACCCAGAATAGAAATCCTCCTAAAACAAAATCCCCACCTGAATGAACAGGTGGGGATTTTGTTGGATGGCTGTTTAGAGCCTGTTTTCAGGAAAACGGACCCGAAACGGTTGGCTTAGTTTCCGCCTTGCGAACGGGGAGCCGTCTGGCGTTGGGTCTGCTGCTGCAACGGATTTGGCGTGATGCCGCGAGGTTGCTCTTTGAACAGCTCAAAACGGCTTGGTTGCGGACGCTGCGGATACGAGTTGTTGTTCATGTCAGTGTCGGCGGTTTCCTGGAAAGGATCCAGCATGAAGCTGGCCACGGGTTTCTCGGTCACGAACACCTTGGTGATTTCCTTTTCGTCGTAGCGCCAGATCTCCGCGGGGATGCGCACAATCTCGGAAGTACCGTCCTGGTACGTCATCTGCATCACCACTGGCATTACCAGCCCACCGTTGTTCCGGATGCCCACTTCGTAGAAGTTCAGGCCTTTCTGCAATAGGGCCCGCTCTTCAGGAGCCAAAGACTGCAGGTATTTCTGGTACTGCGCTTTGCTTTCCTCGGTCACGGCCAAGGGGTCATAGGTGTTGTAGAAGTCCTTCAGTTCTGGTTTGGTGTCTACCAAGGTCTTCTGGATGTCCTGCAGGTTGCGCTGCTGCGACAGGCTCTTAGGCGCGGCGTTGATTTCGGCGCGGCGTTTGGCGTTCTCCACCTCGGGGTTGCGGGTGTCTACAGAGTACCATTTCACGCCGGTCAGCTCCTGTTCTACGTGGTCGGTGGTGTAGAACCAGCCTCTCCAGAACCAATCCAGGTCGGTGCCTGAGGCATCTTCCATGGAGCGGAAGAAATCAGCGGGCATGGGGTGTTTGAAAGCCCAGCGGCGGCAATATTCTTTGAAGGCGTAATCAAACAGCTTGCGGCCCATCACGGTCTCACGGAGGATGTTCAAAGCCGTGGCTGGTTTGCCGTAGGCGTTGTTGCCCAACTGCGTGATAGACTCAGAGTTGGTCATGATAGGCTGCTGCATGCTCTTGTCCATCTTCATGTAGGTCACCATGTTTCTAGGCTCGCCACGGCTGGAGGGATAATCGCGCTGCCATTCTTGCTCCGTGAGGTACTGTACAAAGGTGTTTAAACCTTCATCCATCCAGGTCCACTGACGCTCATCTGAGTTGATGATCATCGGGAAGAAGTTGTGGCCTACTTCGTGGATGATCACGGAGATCATGCCGTATTTGGTGCGCTCGGTGTACGAGCCGTCTTTCTCCGGGCGTCCACCGTTGAAGGAGATCATCGGGTATTCCATCCCGCCCACGGCACCGTGCACGGAGATAGCCACCGGATACGGGTAGTCAATGGTGAATTTGGAGTAGGTCTTGATGGTGTGCGCTACAACCTCGGTGGAATACTGGCCCCACAATGGGTTTCCTTCTTTGGGGTAATAGCTCATGGCCAGGGTGTTTTTGCCGGCGTAGTTCACGTTCATGGCATCCCAGATGAACTTACGGCTAGAGGCCCACGCGAAGTCGCGCACGTCTTTGGCCACGAAGGTCCAGGTCTTTTTGCCTTTGGCTTTGTTTTTCTCGGCTTTCAGGGCTTCCTCCGGCGTCACGATCAAAACGGGCTTGTTAGCTTTCTTGGCTTGGGCCAGGCGGCTGCGTTGGGCAGAGGTTAAAACATCTTCGTTCTGCAACTCACCGGTAGAGGCTACCACGTGGTCTGAAGGAACGGTGAGGCTCACTTTGTAGTCTCCGAACGGCAGGGCGAACTCGCCGGTGCCCAGGAACTGCTTGTGCTGCCAGCCGTTCACGTCGTCATAGACGGCCATGCGCGGGAACCACTGGGCCATCTGGTACTCGTAGTTGCCGTCCTCAGGGAAGAACTCATAGCCGCCGCGGCCACCCTGCTTTTTCTGGTCGTTGATGAGGTTGGACCACTCTATGCTGAACTTCACGCTCTGCTTCGGTTTCAACGGCTGCGGCAGGTCAATGCGCATCATGGTGAAGTTGATGGTGTGCGGCAAGGCCTTGCCGTTCGCATCCTTCACCGATTTGATTTTGTAACCGCCGTCAAAAGCCTGCTCACCCAGCGCCTCGGCCACGCCGAAGGTAGGCTTGTCCGGGATCTTGTTCGTGCGGGTGAGGTTGGTCATTGAATTCTTCTCGAAGATATTCTGGTCCAGCTGTACCCACAGATAGGTCAGGACATCGGGCGAGAGGTTGGTATAGGTGATGGTCTCCGAGCCGGTGAGCGACTGGTTGTCATCGTTCAGCTCGGCCTTGATGTTGTAGTCGGCGCGCTGTTGCCAGTACTCGTGGCCCGGGGCCCCGGAAGCGGTACGGTAGGTATTGGGGGTAGGCAATTCCTGCGCCAGTTGCCTGAACTTGGACTTGTCAATGTTTTCCTGCGCCAGAACCGGTGCTGCCAAACCTAGGAGCAGCCCGGAGGCGAGTAAGAACTGTTTCATTTAGTGCGTAAGGTTGTGTTTGTTGGATTGTGAGAAAAAGCAAATTGGGCAATTAAAGGCAAAGAAAAAAGCAGACGTGCTCTTATTTAGACATTTGGGGAAGATCCTCGCCAAAGTGCTTCCTGATATCCTGCCGCAAAACCTTCATGAGTCGGAAGATGGCTGATCCAATAGGGACCGTGATCACGCCCAGCAGCAGGTGCTTGTATTGCCCCGAGTAGAAGAAAAGAAAGGGAACCAGCATAAAGGTGAAGCCCGTGAGAAAACCAAGGAAAAGTACCAGGTAGCTGCTGCCCCAGGCCAGGACGTACCACCACTTTTTCTTCATCTCCAGGGTGCGCTGCACGTACGCTTGGTGGTCTTTCTCGCGCTGGCGGCGGGCTCTTTCCCGCGCTACGGCCGCCCAGGCCAGGTACTCCTTGGGATCGGCCGGCGGATCATAGACGAACTCGTATCTCTCCCAGTCAGACTGCTGTTTGGGTGGCGCCGTGTAGGAATAGGAGGCGGATGGTGCCGCCGCGGCTACCTCCTTGAAACGCTGCAGATACTCATACGCCGACTGGATACGCATGAACATGGCCGGCGCCTCAGGGTCTTTGTTTCTGTCTGGGTGGTACTGCAAGACCAGTTGCCGGTAGGCATGCCTTACCTGAGGCATCTCAGCGCCAAAAGGTACTCCTAATACGCGGTAAGACTCGGTCAGCATGGGTGCGGCTTATAAAACAGGAAAGCAGGGGCGCTCCTGATTTATACTTGTTTTTCAGAAAATGGCTGAAAAATCCTGGTTTAAAATTAACATAAGGGCAATAGCCCCGGCTGCGCTGCTGATGCCCAACGCCCAGTCGCGTTTCTGTATCGGTAAGGCCCTGGTGAGGAGGAAATTAAGGATGAGTACAATCAGAACAATCAGCAACTGACCTAACTCAATGCCCACATTGAAGGCCAATAATTCCAGTACAATGTTCTGCCCCTGGCCCAGCAGAGATTTGAGGTAATTGGAGAAGCCCATGCCGTGGATGAGCCCGAAGAAAACGGCGAACGCGTTGTTCAATGACCAGACCGCGCCGCCTTTCTTTTTCACCTTGCCCAGCTGGGTGAAATTATACAAACACGTGAGCAAGATGGTGATAGGGATAAGCAGTTCTATGAGGGCGGTATTGAACTTTATCAGGTTAAGGGTAGACAAAGCCAGCGTGATGGAATGCCCAATGGTAAAGCTGGTGACCAGGGCCAAAATGCGGCGCCACTCACTGCCAGAATACATGGCGCACATGGCCAGCACAAACACCATGTGGTCATACGCCTGAAGGTTGAAAATGTGGTGGAAGCCTAATTGAAGGTAGGTGAAGAAGACGGATGACACTTTTGTTTGCTGTTTTAAAACGGTGTTAGTCAGGCAAGATTAGAAAAAAGCCTCAGGGATGCAAGTTCTGTGGGTGATGAGGGAGCAGGTGAAGGTGAGTTTCTGGTTCCTGCCTGTTTTAGAAAATACATGCCGAAAACGTAGCGGTGTTACACCGTAACGCCGTGTGGCCACAGGGCAATACCGCTGCCAATAACCTGAATTGTGCTTTAGGATTAAATAGACAAATCTCTTTGGCGTGGTAAGGCTGTTGAGGAAAGGAAGCCAACTACTGCGTATGACCACGGCGTTACGGTGTAACGCCGCTACATAATTGGTTTCTGGCCCATTTTCTCATAATCTGCCTTATAACATGTTGTATGGGCAATAAAAAAGGCGCCGGAGAATTGCTCCCCGACGCCTTCACTTCAACTTAAAACAACGGATTATCTATCAATGGGCAGATCAATGTCCACGTTGATGAACCTGATTTCACCGTCTTCCAGCACCGCTTCTACCACGGCATCTTTACGGATGTCACCGGCCAGGATGGCTTTGGACAGCTCGTTCAGGATGCGGCGTTGCAGCACGCGTTTCAACGGACGGGCACCGAACTGCGGATCGTAACCTTCGCGGCCCAAGAAGTCCAGTACCTCGTCGGTGGCTTCCAGACGGATGCCGCTGTCTTCCAGACGCTCCTGGATGTGACGGAACTGGATGTCCACAATCTTCCGGATCTCTCTTGAGCTCAACGGACGGAACATGATCAGCTCATCAATCCGGTTCAGGAACTCAGGGCGCAGGGTTTTCTTCAGCACCTCAAACACCTCGTCACGGGTCCGGTCAATGGTAGGCTCTGGGTTCAGCTCGTCCAGATCCTGGAAGTTATCCTGGATAATGTTCGCGCCGATGTTGGACGTCATGATGATGATGGTGTTCTTAAAGTTGGCAACCCGACCTTTGTTATCGGTCAAACGGCCATCATCCAGCACCTGCAGCAGGATGTTGAACACATCTGGGTGCGCTTTCTCAATCTCGTCCAGCAGTACAACGGAGTAGGGCTTCCGGCGAACGGCTTCGGTCAGCTGACCACCTTCATCGTAACCCACGTATCCCGGAGGCGCTCCCACCAGGCGGCTCACGGCGTGGCGTTCCTGGTACTCACTCATGTCAATCCGCACCATGGCGTTCTCGTCGTTGAACAGGAAGTCGGCCAGGGCCTTGGCAAGCTCGGTTTTACCCACCCCAGTAGTACCCAGGAAGATAAACGAACCGATAGGCCGCTTGGGATCCTGCAGCCCAGCCCGGCTGCGGCGCACGGCATCAGAAATGGCGGCAATGGCTTCTTCCTGACCAGCCACGCGGCGGCCCAGTTCTTCTTCCAGGTGCAACAGTTTCTCACGATCGCTTTGCAGCATTTTGTTTACCGGCACGCCGGTCCACTTGGCTACCACTTCGGCGATGTCTTCAGAGGTAACTTCTTCCTGCAGCATGTGGTCGCCGTCTTGTTGCTGTTTCACCTGCTCTTGAAGTTCGCGCAGTTTGGCTTCGGCTTCCTGAATCTTACCATAGCGCAGCTCAGCCACTCTACCGTAGTCACCGGCGCGTTCAGCGTGCTCGGCCTCCAGACGGAATTGCTCAATGGCCTCTTTCTGTTTCTGGATGCCTTCAATCACCTGTTTCTCGCTCTGCCACTTGGCGCGCAAGGCGTCACGGGTTTCGCTCAAATCAGCGATTTCCTTGGAAAGAAGATTCTCTTTCTCTTTATCATTCTCGCGGCGGATGGCTTCACGCTCAATCTCCAACTGCATGATCTTACGCTGTACCTCGTCCAGCTCTACCGGCAAAGAGTCAATCTCGATGCGCAGTTTAGAGGCCGCCTCATCAATCAAGTCGATGGCTTTGTCTGGCAGGAAACGGTCAGAGATGTAACGGCTGGATAATTCTACCGCGGCAATGATGGCGTCGTCTTTGATCCGTACCCCGTGGTGCAGCTCGTACTTTTCTTTGATCCCGCGCAGGATGGAAATGGCATCCGGGATGCTTGGTTCATCTACCGTTACAGACTGGAAACGGCGCTCCATGGCCTTGTCTTTCTCAAAGTACTTCTGGTACTCTTTAAGCGTAGTCGCACCAATGGCGTGCAATTCACCGCGGGCCAGGGCTGGTTTCAGGAGGTTAGCAGCATCCATAGCGCTATCGCCACCGGCACCGGCCCCAATCAAGGTGTGGATCTCGTCAATGAAGAGCACGATTTCGCCTTCAGAGTCTACCACTTCTTTGATCACCGCTTTCAGGCGCTCCTCAAACTCACCTTTGTATTTGGCACCCGCTACCAACAGACCCATATCCAGGCTCATGATGGTTTTGGTTTTCAGGTTCTCGGGCACGTCACCAGACACAATGCGCTGGGCTAAACCTTCCACGATGGCGGTTTTACCCACGCCCGGCTCTCCCAACAGAATCGGGTTGTTTTTGGTGCGACGGCTCAGAATCTGCAGCACGCGGCGGATCTCTTCGTCTCGGCCAATCACCGGGTCAATCTTACCCAGGCGAGCCTGCTCGTTCAGGTCAATGGCATAACGTTTCAGCGAGTTGTATTTCGCCTCGGCGTTCTGGTCGGTTACTTTGGAGTCACCACGCAGTTCTTTGATGGCGGCTTTCAGGCCTTTCTCGGTGATACCTGCGTCTTTCATGAGTGTGGCCACCCGGTCTCTGCCAGCCAGCAGGCCCAGGAGCAGGTGCTCAATGGCGACGTACTCATCGTCAAATTCCTTCAGGTAAGAATTGGCTTTCTGCAGTGCAGCTGCCGCATCATTGCCCAGGTACGGACTGCCGCCGCTCACTTTAGGGTAAGCGTTCACAATCTCGTCCATACGCGTGTTGAATTGGTTCACGTTCACGCCCAGTTTCTTCAGGTAGAAACCGGTCACGTTCTCGTCAGTTTGCAGGATACCCTTCAGCAAGTGCCCCGTCTCGATGGCCTGCTGCTGGTTGCCGCCGGCAATCTCGGTCGCCTTCTGCACGGCTTCCTGCGATTTGATGGTATAGTTGTTAAAGTTCATAGCTCTATCTAAGTCTTTCCGTAGTTTCTAAGTTTGTTACGACGATAGTAGCAAATGAGGTGCCTACCCGTTTTTTGCCTGTTTTCCGGAAAAAATGACAGAAATGGGAGGGTGTTTATTTAACATAATGAGACAAAAAGTCTGCAAGTGAGACAAGCAGATGGCGTAGACGCTCGCAGGTCCTCCGGACGCTACGAGGTCTTTTGAGTAAGCGGTGTTTTGGAGACACATGGAGTTGGGTCCACCTCTGCCCCTCTGAGGAGGGGAGTTATCGGCTATTGTAAGTAGAGGGTGAATTCTGAATAATTCCTAAAGCTTGAGATCAAGTTTCTAAAGGCTGCGGTTTTCAAAACAATGGAGCAAATAATCCTTTATCAAGCAGGATACCTTTCGCGTTTCGCCTCTCTTTTTGGCAAAACAATCCCAAACCAGAATAGCCTAATTACCTTCCTGGGAGAGGTAGGGGTGGGTTCAACTGCGTTCCTCACCTTCATCTCCCAAAAGCCCCTAAAAACGCATTTCCTACTCAGGACTCAGAACTCAAGACTCAGAACTAATTATGCCATCTGCCGCAGTTTCTGCAGCATCTCATACAGGAGGCGGTAGATTTCTCGCAGTTCAGAGATGTCCAGGATGGCTTCATCCTTGGAGAAGGTGAGCACGGTCTCGGGGCCGGTCTCGTCGGCGTCTTCGTCTAGTTTGAGGCTGCAGTTCTTGTGCTTCAGCAGCATGTCATGGATGGCGGGATCAGAGAGCAACGCTTTGAGGGTTTCCGGCTGGTTTGTCTTGATGATGAAAGCATCGTCAATGTCTGGGTAACCCAGTTCAATGTCTTCCATCCCGAAGAACTTGCCTACTTCGTCCATCCAGCCTTGTTCATGTAAGGCAAACCGCAGGGAAACGTGCGCAGGCACGGGGGCCATGAATGTGGTTGACGAGATGCCGCTTTCAAAGCCGCCTCCTAGATCAAGGTCGGTGTCAAAGTAAATCTGGGTGCCGTGCTGCTGCAGGAGCGCAGAATAGGATAACAACTCTTTCTGGCTGGCCATGTCATAGGCTACCAGGTGCCAAAGTTCTTCTTCAGAGGAGGCGGAAAAGGATTTGATTGTTTCCATAGAGTTTTAGGTTGGTGGACGCTGCCTGTAAAAGCCCGCGTTTTCACCGTAAGGACGTAAGTGGGGAGCTTCGGGTTGGCTACGGAGACGGGCGGGCTAAAAGGGCGGCCCTTGAAGTAAGCCAATAATTGCCGCAGATGCAAATGGTGCTGCGCTGTTTTTCAAGGTGTTAAGTTCAGGTGCCCAGATTTTGATAGTTTGCCGGCTCAGGTTTTCTTCAATACTTTGATTTGATCTGGTTTTCACCAGATAATCTACTCACAGGCTTTTTTGTTGCCTGTTTCCGGGTGACCCCAAAACCAAAGGGCGCCACAGGAAAGAGCCTTTCCCTAACAGGGAAAGGCTCTTTGGGGATCCAAAAAACAACGGCTATAGGGTACGCATCAGGCATTGGCTTGCAGAAAGCTTCAATGGCCTGGGGCACGGTATCTGTTCCTTCTTTAAAATTATAGTAGCAGTAGGAGGCTCTTATAATATACTAGTGCCATTTGGGTTGGTTTGGGAAAATGGGGCAGATGAACGCAAATCCAGTACATATACAGACACATTGCTTACCAGATGCCGTATTTGCCGACCCTGCCTCCGTATTCTCTCATGTACGGGTTTAAACCACCTCTTTCTTGTATACCTCGGCGTAGTGATCGGCCAGGCGGGTAGGCTCGGGCAGTTTGTGCTTGATAGCGGTCTGCAGGGCAATGGCCGTGGCGGTTTCCAGGTCCATCAGGTGGCCTGGCGATACAAACACCGGCTTCACTTTGTCTTTGGTCCGGATTACGTTGCCGATGTGTTCCTGCCGGTGCAGGAGCGGGGTGATGCTGCCTTTCATGGGGGCAGGCTCCTCGTAGCGGCCCGTCAATACTTTCTTGGCCACGCCCATAGTAGGTTTGTTCAACAGTACGCCCAGTTGGCTGGCAATGCCCAGACGGCGCGGGTGCGCGATACCGTGCCCGTCTACCATGATCAGGTCAGGGGTGTGCTGCAGCTTGCCGTAGGCTTTCACCAGGTTGGGCGCCTCCCTGAACGCCAGGAACCCCGGAATGTAAGGCAGTTCCACCTGGCCGTAGTGCCACACGCTTTCCACTAGTTCCAGCTCAGGGTAAGTCAGCACCACGAACACTGACAGAATATTCTCCCCGATGAAGGATGAATCACAGCCGGCCAGCAGCTTCAGCTCGAAGTCTGGTTTCTGCAGCACCACCTGTTTCCGCAGCACTTCCTGCTGCTCGGTCAGGGTCTTAACAAGCTGGGGATCCGGGGGAGGAAGGTGCGAGGGCCAGGCCATATGGAGAGTTCTGAGTCTTGAGTCTTGAGTTTGCGCGAAGGTGTTTTGAGGCTGATTTCAGGAAATCTTGACCTAAACAGACTTGCTTTTTCTCTTACGGCGGTTAGGCTGGCAAGATGCTTCCACTTGTGGTGAGTTTGTCTGAAAGCCAACTCGTTGTCGTGATACTTGCTACTTGATACCAGAATCAAGCGCTGCACGGTACTGAGAGGTCTATGAACAGCACCCGCCATTGGCCATTGATCTGCCCGAAATGGAATCTGAAACCGCTTTTGGTGTGCAGCACTGTTTTGCTGACCAGTAGTTGGGTTTGGTGAACTTTTTGCTCTTCCTGGGCTGGTAAACCGGCGTATTTATAGGCCTCATTCTTTCTGAAAGCTGCGGCATCAGCCGAAAAGCATCCCTGCCGGGCGAAATTGTTGTCCTCGCTCTGGCAGGTAATGGTGGGCAGCGCCTTCACTTCTTCCAGTTTGCAGTCTTTGATCGTTTCCCCGATGGAGAAGAACGGCCGTGCTCCGGCATTGGCTCGCTTGAAGTTCCTGATATCCGTGACATGGGTGAATTGCGGAACCGCACCCGGGGTTTCAATGAGGTAAAGTCCCCTTTCCGCGTCTATCCACTGGTTCAATTCTTCGGCATCCTGCTGGGTGATGGTTTCCCTGAAGTTTTCAAAAAACGGCTTAAAATCAGGCGAAGCGCCAGGCGTTGGCTTTTTTACCACCTCGTCCTGCACTGCGTTCAGGGTGTCTTTGGCCAATACCTCGGCTTGTTGGCGCTGCTCTTTTGTCTGGGTTCCTGGCGCAGGGCGTTCCTTTTCCGTGGTGGCATTTTTCCTGCCTTCATTTGGTCCGCAAGCAAACAAGAGCGGTATGGCAAGCGCCAGGGCATAGTTCCGTGTCTTCATGCGCCTTATACGTAGGTAGTTGCCTGGTGAAGCACATTGTCATTATGCAGATGATTGGCAGGTGGGAGCAAAGGGAAGGTGCCAACATAAAAGCCTCAGGGCACCTTGCTCATTGGGGAACAAGGTGCCCTGAGGCATTATCCGTAAGCAAGTGCTTAACTGGTTTTGAAAAGGATCTTAGTGACTTATTGCTTAAAGAACTTGCTAACAGAGTGGTTTGATTTCACCAGGTAAAGGCCGGCGGCTAAATCCCGCACGGACAATTGCACCAATGCCTCGTTCTTAGGCAGTATTACTGTTTTTACCAATTTACCCGCTGCATTTAAGATATAGAAATTCTGGTCTTGCTGAGAGGTGGACCCTGCTTTGAGGGTAAGTACATCGGAGGCTGGGTTTGGATAGGTGGTCACGGTAGAAGACTGTGGTTCTCCCTTATAGGCCAGGTAAATGGTTTTGGATCGCTCAAATTTGCCGTCATAGTCAACCTGGGTTAAGCGGTAGTAGTTGGCGCCTGGTTTAGGGGACCGGTCTACAAAGGAATACTTGAGGAGAACGTTGCTGTTACCGGCACCTTTCACCTCTCCAATGGCCACAAAGGTTTTGCCGTCCTGGCTGCGTTCTACCACAAAACGCTCATTGTCTTTTTCGTTCGCGGTAATCCAATCCAGCTTAGCGCCCTCGGCTACTTTCTTTACACCAAAGGCGGTCAAGGAGATGGGCAGCGGATCTGGACCGGTGCCGCCGTTGCTAGGAGCGCTGGGGGTAGAATAGTCTACCGGTGGGGCTGGCATGTTTACATTCCGCCAGGCTAAATCAGAAATCGCGAAACCTTGCTGTCCTTTCCCGTTTTGCGGAGGAATGCCATTATAAAAGGTGAATTCAACCCTGTCAACCGGCTCCAGGAAAGTGATGGTGACATCACCCTCTGGGGAAGATCCGTCAATGCTCGCTCCTCCGGCGGCGGAAGTTTTGCTTCTGAAGAATATCGTGTTTCCCTCCTGGGCCATTTCATTGGTGGCGGTGGTTTGTGTATACCGTTTCTGGGGTAAAATTGGCGTAGTGCTTCCAGTGCGGTAAGCAACGATCTTTAAGATATCTAAGAACTGGTTTCTGTTCATGTCTATATCAAAGAGTGAGAAGGTTAGTCCCTCCACAGCGGTATTTCTGAAATGAAGCGTGTTCAGTGAGTAGTTGTTTGAAGTGACCCCTCCGGCATGTTGCTGCGAGATAGAGTAAGCGTGTATGTTTTGGTAATCTGGGGTAACCTGCTGGGTGTACATATTGGCCGTGCCAACTTCCTGCTTGTTCCATTGCATTTTGACCCCGTCTGCCTCATAGTAATTATTGCTGCCATACCGGGCTATATTGTAGGGTACCTCGCCGCCTACTCTGTTGTCCCAACTGAACTTTGACAAGGCCGCTGGAAGGCCAGGCCCCCCGTAAGGTATTCCGGTAATGGTAATATCATCAATGGCGTAAGCGGTGGAGGCATCAGTGACAACGAAAGTCCAGCGTAATTTTACCCTGCCTTTGTTAAAACAGTCAGGTAAGGAAATACCTAGTTCTGCATTCACTTTTGACCATTCGGTGCCTACATCAAACCATTTGTCAACGGGTACCCAAACGCCGCCATTAAAGCTGTATTCCAGAAGCAAAGCCGTCTCTCCGGCTTTTTTTCCACCCCAGCTTACGTCTATGTCTTCGTACCCTCCGGTAGATAACTCACCTAGCTCTAGGATATAGGTGCCTGGGGTAGTCCCTGTCTTGAGATGTGTTCCCTTAGAAGCCTTGGTATAGGAGGCAGTGCTGTTTGGGGTGGTTCCCGTTTGCCAGTTATGCGTGATGCTGTTAAAGGTGCCTATAAAATTTTCATGGTAAAGAGTGGTTCTAGGGGCTTGTCCATACACCTCTACCTGTAGTAATGCTACTACGCCTACAAGGATCACTAGTAAAAATGATTTCATAAAGGGGAATATTAAATTACTGGTATATAAAATGTGAAAAGTGTTTTTCTTAGTATTTATGTTAAATTATATCTTGTTGTAATTATATGATATGTTTAAAAATGTGGTGTAAATTATATTTTGTTTAACTATTTAACAATAGGCAAGTGCTTTTGGAGATTATAGGAGAGGGTGCAGGAAGAAGTTGTGAATCTAAATAGTGCTACTGGTTTTCTTTGCGGTAGCCTTTAAATTGTATCTTTGTATAAAATAGTTATATAAAAAATATAATAAATTATTTTTAAAAAATAGTTGCCAAAAATTTATACTACATCCTTGAGGTTCATTAAGCCTTATCTGGCTTGGCGCGGAAGAAAGCTCTTTGAATGCTATTGGTTAGAGAGAAGACCTTGGAAGCAGCGTGGTATATAATCCATCCAAGCCAGTATTTAAAGAGGTAGAATCCTGGCCAGGTAAAGTTTGGTATTAGGTAAGTGTCTTGATGATGAGAATGTTATGGTTTTGTTTTGCTCAGGAGATTGGAAGCGGTACCTGGCGGATAGGTATCAATGTTCAACAGCAGTCAAATAGAGGGCAGACTTGTGACCTGTTTTCTAAGGGGTGGGCAGCAAGTTGAGTTGTTTTTCTTAATCCTGATGCCCGTTTGTGCGTAAGGGAATAGGTTGTGTCTGCTCGGTGTTCCCGGGTAGGCAATATGAAAAAGTCGCTTATATTTGCTAGGTAAACCCCGCCTTTAACGGCAGGGCACAGGTCTGAAATCGTTTGGGGTTGTGAAGCCCCGAGTGATAGTATTTAATTTAAAGAGCAACATGACAAAAACTGCGAAGATCATTTATACCATTACAGATGAGGCGCCGGCCCTGGCCACGCAATCTTTTCTGCCTATTGTGAAAGCCTTCACCAAGGCGGCTGACATTGAGGTAGAAACCAGAGACATCTCTCTGGCGGGCCGTATTCTGGCTACTTTCCCAGACCATCTAAGAGAAAACCAGGCCCAAAACGATGATCTGGCCTATCTGGGCGAATTAGCTAAAACCCCCGAGGCCAATATCATCAAATTGCCAAACATCAGTGCCTCTATTCCGCAGCTAACTGCGGCTATCAAAGAACTGCAGGCCCAAGGCTATAACATCCCAGATTACCCCGCAGACGCGAAAACGGATGCTGAGAAAGAAATCAAAACCCGTTACGGAAAAGTATTGGGTAGTGCGGTGAACCCGGTGCTGAGAGAAGGAAACTCTGACCGTCGTGTGGCCGATGCGGTAAAACAATACGCCAGAAAGAACCCTCATTCAATGGGTGCCTGGACCTCCGACTCTAAGTCGCACGTGGCGCACATGGACGGTGGTGATTTCTATGGCAGCGAGCAGTCTGTGGTAGTGGAGCAGCCTACCGAGGTTAGAATTGAGTTCGTAGCCGCTGACGGTACCACTACCGTCCTGAAAGATAAACTGGCCCTGAAAGCCGGCGAGGTGATTGACGCTTCCCGCATGAGCAAAAAGGCACTGCGGGCTTTCTATGAGAAAGAGATCGCTGATGCCAAGGCATCGGGCTTGTTGCTTTCCCTGCACCTGAAAGCCACCATGATGAAGGTCTCTGACCCTATCATGTTCGGGCATGCCGTGACTGTGTTCTTCAAAGACGTATTTGAGAAGCACGCAGAACTGTTCAAATCCATCGGAGTTGATGCGAACAACGGTCTGGGTGATGTGTACAGCAAAATTCAGGCGTTGCCAGAAGAGCAGAGAGCAGCTGTAGAAGCTGATCTGCAAGCCGCTTATCAGAACGGACCGGCCATTGCTATGGTTGATTCTGACAAAGGCATCACCAACCTGCACTTCCCTAACGATGTGATCATTGACGCGTCTATGCCAGCTGCTATCCGTTCATCTGGCAAAATGTGGGGACCAGATGGCAAACTGCACGATACCAAATACATGATCCCAGACCGCAACTACGCGGGCATCTACCAGGAAGTAATCGATTTCTGCAAAGAGAACGGTGCTTTTGATCCTAAGACCATGGGTACGGTGCCTAACATCGGGTTGATGGCACAGAAAGCCGAGGAGTACGGCTCTCATGACAAGACCTTCCAGATCACTACCGCCGGAACAGTTCGCGTGGTGGATGCATCGGGCAATGGCCTGATGGAGCACCAGGTAGAGGAAGGCGATATCTGGAGAATGTGCCAGACCAAAGACCTGCCTATCCAGGACTGGGTGAAATTGGCCGTGACCCGTGCCCGCATCACCAACACGCCAGCTATCTTCTGGCTTGATAAAAACAGAGCGCATGATGCCAACCTGATCAAGAAAGTAGAGCGTTACCTGCAAGACCATGACACCACCGGGCTGGACATCCAGATCATGTCTCCGGTAGAGGCCATCCGGTATACCTGCGAGCGCGCCAGAGCGGGCCAGGACACCATCTCCGTGACCGGTAACGTACTGCGTGACTATCTCACTGACTTGTTCCCGATCATTGAGTTGGGTACCAGCGCCAAGATGCTTTCCATTGTGCCTCTGCTGGATGGTGGTGGACTGTTTGAAACCGGTGCCGGTGGATCTGCCCCTAAGCACGTGCAGCAGTTCATGGAAGAAAACTACCTGCGCTGGGATTCCCTGGGCGAGTTCCTGGCCCTGGCCGTTTCGCTGGAGGATTTGGCCTACAAGACCAAAAACGAGAAAGCCCAGATACTAGCCGAGACCCTGAACCAGGCCAACGCCGAGTTCCTGGAGAAGGACAAGTCACCTTCGCGTAAAGTGGGTGGCATTGATAACCGCGGCAGCCACTTCTACCTGGCGCTCTACTGGGCCCAGGCCCTGGCGGAGCAGTCCAAGAACGAGGAACTGAAAGCCAGATTCTCTTCTTTGGCCCAGGCGCTAACTGAGAACGAGGAGAAGATTGTACAGGAGCAGATCGCGGCCCAAGGCAGACCAGTAGATTTAGGTGGCTACTTCCACCCAGACTTCAACAAGGCGGCTGAGGCCATGCGCCCAAGCGCTACCTTGAATGCTTTCATTGACCAGTTCTAAGAGCTAATCAGTCTATAAACAAAAATGCCGCCTGAGAGAATCTCAGGCGGCATTTTTGTTTTAGCACGCTAATGTTAAAAGGTGAGTTGGTAAGCTTTGAATTTTTATTGCTTGCTGTTATCAGGTAATATCTGAGCGCAATTTTAGATTTTACCACCCCTACGGAAAAGCAAGAAACGACACCTGGAGCTCGCCTAACTTTTTATACCCTTGGGCATTCATATGGATAGGATCGCGATAATACAGATGCTTGTTATAGATATTATAGCCACCTACAGTAAACTGGTCAAGAACGGGAATGCCGTGGAGCGAGCAAATCTGTTTTTGCATCTCCACATATTTGTTCATCCCCTGCGCGTAAAGCGGATCGTAGCCTCCCCGGTCATTGAAAGCTTTGCTGGAGGTGAAAAAGTAAATGACTGCCTGAGGGTTTTTCTCATAGATCCTTTTTATGCAATAGTTGATCCCGCCTGCTTGAGTGGTTAGTTTCTTTTTATCATAGCCGTCAAATTCTGTATAGTCTGTGTAAGACCCAATCTCTCTTTTATTGGTATAGTCATTTGTTGAAGCCCAAAGAATATAGATGTCAAACACACCGGCTTCATCAACCTGTTTCTGAACAGATTTCCCCTGCAAGGAAGAAAAACCTGCACCAGGCACTCCGTAATTAGTAACAGTCAACCCTAAGGATTTTTTCCACATGATTTTGGCGCTGTCACTTTCAGGAATAACAGAAACAGAGCCACCAAAAACAGCTACAGACTTGCCGTAATTCAAAGATTGTGCAAATGGTAAACCTTCAATTTTATTTTGTGAGAAAACGTTGGTTGAAATTAGAAGGAAAAGAATAAACAAATAATTTAAGCTGCTTCTCATGGTGATAAATTTGAGGTTGTATTTGGTTGAAGATTGTTTCAAGTAATTTCTGGTTTAATTGAAGTCCTTGTTTTTTTTCTTTGAGGATCTTAATTATAGATAAGTTAAGTCTCTTTTTATAAGTTGATTTCTGATACGTCTATTGGCTTAATATACGCTCAACGGTTAGTATAAACGACGACTGAGGCAGTCGGCCGATGCTGGCGTTTAGCTCTTGTTAGCGGTTCGTGCTTTTTTCTATCGGAATATTGCTTATGCAAAACGAACAAAATATTCAACAATAATTAAAATCGGGACCAAGAACGGTAGTCCAACTGAGAACCACAGTCCCAGCTTATATAAGCTTTGTCTGTAGGATTGGCTATTGTCCTTGTTAAAGTTTTTATCTACTATGTATCCGAGGTTGTAAAATATATTGGCAATAAGCATCATAAATAAATAGCCAATCCCTTGAAAAAATATTGTAAACAAGGTTATTTCAAAGTTGTAGTCGTAAGGAGCGATCAAAAGCCCGCCGAGGATAGCATAAGCAAAGAAAGCAGTAACTCCTGCAACTACGAGTGCTAAATTGTATTTCCCTCTTTTATTTGACCACCATTCTCTACTTGCCAAAGAGTCATTTATTTTTTTGCCAACTAGCGACTGCGTATCTATACGTTCAGGTTTTATCACATATTTGACTCCAAATCCTGCCAGAATCAAAATACCTAATGCTAATATTATTGTTATCATTTAGTTGTTTATCATATGTGCATGACTGCTAAAGTCTGGCGAGGCCGTAGGCCGAAGGTTGGCGTTTATGCCTTGTTGGCAAGCGTTTTTCTTTTTACTTTATCTGATTATGTTTTTAGCTTCTTTTCTGAAAATGCAGGCAAAAATCGAAATCCGGTTAAGATAAATCTTCTAGTTTTGGTTTATTCGGTTAGTTTGAAATTATGAAAAGCATCGAAAATGTCTTTTCGGATATCTTTAGTTGTGTCAAACTCTTGTAGGACTTTTTTGTTAAAGTCGAATATTTTGCAGATTTTTTGCCGGTTTTCTTTTTCTAACTCCCAATATCTCTTATCGCTTTTCAGGACGTTCTGTAACAGATCGCCCTCGAAATAATCCCCTTCAGCCAAAATGTTAGACTCTAATGTTTCTATGGCTATTGGTATTAGGTATTTCAAACCGATGTTTTGGCCAATCATTATCCTTAAGTCTTCGGTTGTGAAGTCTTGAAGCGGCTTCTTTCTTAGTGAGCTGCAAGTCCTTATTAGATACGTACTTTCCTCTGGATCTAATGAAGGCCAAATCTTTTTCTCAAGGCTCTCCAAGGTTTTAGACTTCCAATTATCCTTAATTTTCATACTTTAAATGCTTGCCAACTTTTGGGCTAAAAAGCGTTTTAATGCTTTTTAGGCGATGTTAGGCTTAGTGTTTAAAAGCAACTATTATCAACTTCGTTTCTAATGACCTTAAATTCACTTATTGGAACAAAAGTGAATCCTAAGTACTGCCCTCCACTGCACCTCTCATAGACATAGAAGGTGGCTTCGCTTCTTGGGATCAATTGACTGTTTTCGGATGCTCCCCTTCCCCTATAGATGAATAACCCTGGGATCTCGTCATCAATATCTACATATGCAACCATTTCTCCTCTCAGGGCAAAAATTAGCCTCGTGCACCGATCACAGATATCCTTACCCGTCACCTTGATCCCAGTTTCCTTACTTATCAGCTCATTCGTGAATTCTCCATCATCCGAATCCCAAGGGTTGTTGAAGACATAGAGACTATCCCAAGTGAACTTGGTAAGGCTATCTAACCTTAGCTTATTGAATCTTGTTTTGGTGGCTTTGGAGTTAGCCTCAAATTCTTCTAGTGTTGCGACAATCCTATTTATCACCAGATCATTGTGTTTGTCTGATTCCCAACCAAACAACCTTAGTCCGATTAGAATAGCAGCCAACAGTAGGACAGCAATTACTGATATTTTGATTGTTTGCATAAGCGCCACAAAACTTCTATATCATTTGATATTGAGCCTAACGGACTAGTATAAACGGCGGCGGAGGCCGTCGTCCGAGGCTGGGGTTTATACAATGTTAGCACACGTTATTTTTTATTGTTTCAGCTGGTAACTTTCCTTTATTTCTTTCAAGCTTGTTTCCACATTGCCATATTTTAGATTAGGCAAAGACTTTAACTTTTTAAATTCAGCTTCTGGGTAATTCCATGATGAATTGAAGCGAACCAATTCTTTTAGGTGCAGAATAGGCTCAAATGGCTTATCCTGTGCCCTTGTATTGATTAAGGTAAGGTATTTCAGTTTTGTTAAACTTCCGATTGGCTTGAGGGAGGCAATCTTTTGGGCAGTCCACATACCACCGTCAATGCCGAGCCCTTGAAGATTTACTAAACTGGACACTGGGCTGAAGTCATTAATCTTATTCAGTTGCTCAAGATTAAGCGTCATCAAATTTCCTAGGCCGCTTAACACATCTATGCCTTCTACTTGTGCTGAACTACCTAAATGCAGATGCTTTAAAGATTTCATCTGGCAAAGGTTTGAAATGTCCTTGATTCCACTCCATTTAATATAGAGTCCTTCCAGATTTGGTACTCTACAAGCAGCATCAAAAATCTTCTGGTTCACCCGACTGCAGAACCATAGATACTTTACATCAGTTAAAGTCGGTAGAAGTTCACACCATTGGTCAATAATCTTATTCTGCTCCTTTGGTGTTTTATCAAGTTGGGTAATAGATAAGTTCAGTTTTGACTTTGGATGATAATCTTCCACTTTTGTAATTGTTGGGGGTGGAAATTTTGGTTCTCTGTTCCAGTACCAAAAGCCTAACTTAATTTGTTCTTCAGTTAATTCTTCCATAATGTGTGCTAACAGTCTCGTGTAAACAGCGTGCAAGGCCGTCGGCCGTGGCATGCTGTTTACACAATGTTGGCAGTAGGTTTATTTATCCCATAATCCATTCCATCCTTCTTTTTGAAAATCAGGCAAAATGTTATGATGCGCTAAACAAGTATAGATAGGTTCAACCGAAATCACTGACATAAAACCAAGTTCAGTGTCTCTATTGTTATTTATTAAAGATTCTACTATTATTCCCAAAGCAAACTGCCATTCAATCAAGCATAAACCACCGCTAAATCCTCCCCTTGGCATTGCAGAAATTATGAAATGAGGATGAGGTCCACTGTATTTGTCCACAACGGCATTAATTTCACCTCTTGCAGCTATTAATAAGGGTTCTTTTGAAAATGGAATCGGAGGGTATCCCATTATAACAGTTTCTGCCAGTACAAATTGAGAATCATTTATCCAGTCATCCAGGTGATCACCTAACGGAATAGGAATAATATCTTTTTCTTTACACACAATGGCTGCAACATCTACTCGTTCATCAGGGTGAAAATATGGACCATTTTCAAGGTTTAGCTCTTTAGGCCATTCGCTTCTATATTTTTGAGGGTCTCCATGAATAGTTGTATTACCGTTATCGTCAGGAACATAGTAACGTTCAGTAGTTGCCATTGATACAATTTTTACTTTGTCAACGACATGTCTGGCTGTAACAAAAACTCCATCCCCAACATGAAACGCAGATCCAATGCTTCTATCACCATTTGGAAGTTCAACCTCGATATAGGCCATAGCTCCCCTATAAGTATTGTATAAAGTTTTTACCATATTTATCACTTACTGCCAACTACTGTGTAAACGGAGTGAGTTCCGGTTATTGGTTCTGTGTTCTAACGTCAAACTTCCGTTTATCCGACCAACGGTAGTCAGACAACCGGAACCGGGCCGCCGAATATACTATATTGTGCAAATATTATATGAGCCATTCTGTTTTCGGCTTCTTTTTTCTAAAACGTACTAAAAACAAAGGAGGAGCAACTCTGCAGCTGCTCCTCCTTTGTTTTCATCTAGAGGTGAATCGTCTTAAATACTTCTTTCTTTTTCAGTACCTATGCCAGATTCTTCTACGGAATCAACCGGTCTTTTCGCAGCTGCTCAAACAGGTCAAAGAAAGATTCATCGGTTCTTTGGTAGACGTGGAAACCCAGTTGGCGGCTTTTGGACATATCGGTCATGACCTCGATGGGGCGGCCCAGGTCCAGGTCGGTGTGCCAGGCCGAGGCCAGGCGGTCCAGGTTGGGTTCGGCCAGGTTGTATTTCTCGGCGATCTGCCGCCATAACTCGCCGTCTTTCGCTAACTCGGCTTCCAGCGGATGGATGGTGCCATCATAGCCCACGGCCTTCACCCCGAACCATTGGGCCAACTGATACCACAACTTGTTCCAGCGGAAGTACTCGCCGTTGACTACGTTGAAGGCCTCGTTGCGGGCGGCCTCGGTGGTGGCGGCCCACACTAGGTGCTTGGCCAGCACGCGGGCATCGGTTACGTCAGAGAGGCCGTTCCATTGCGCTGAGGAACCTGGCCAGTGGAACGGCCGGCCGGTCTCTTTGCAGATGGTGGCATAGATGGCCAGGGTGGTGCCCATGTTCATGAGGTTGCCCACGGCCTTGCCGATGATGGTATGCGGCCGGTGGATGCTCCAGGTAAAGCCATCGCGCTCGGCGGCGGCGTACACCTCGTCTTCCTGGGCGTAATAGAAGTTCTCCATGTCAAGGCGCGGATGCTCCTCGCGCAGCGGCGTCTCGGGCAGAAACCCTTCGGTGGCGTAGGCCTCAAAAGGCCCCAGGTAGTGCTTCAGCCCGGTCACCAGCGCCACATGCTGCACCGGTTTCTTCGGCGACAATACCTTCAGCAGGTTCCGGACCATGGCGCTGTTCACCCGGATGTTCTCGGCCTCGGTTTCCTGGCGCATCCAGCTGGTGAAAAACACGTGCGTGGGCGCGATGTCGGCTAAGGCTGCTTGTAGGCTCTCGGGGCTTTGCAGATCAGCGGCCACGGGTTGCAGGCCGGGGACATCGGTTTGGGGATTGCGGGCCAGGCCGTAGGTGGTCCATCCCTGGGAAATGAGTTCCTGGGCCAGGTTGCTGCCCACAATTCCGCTGGAACCCACTACTAATGCTATCTGATTCATGGTGGTGTCTTAGGTTGAAGTTGATGTAAAAAGGTGCCTCGTTTTCGCACCGTTTTCTAAAAAGTACCTCCTTTTCGTCTTAAGAGTTTACGCGATGGCCAGTTTTCTGGCTTTTTGTCTATATGCCGCTACCAGCAGCAGGCAGAACAGCACCCCGGTAAACGCCAGCGCGGCGCCCACGTACTCCGGAGACGTATACCCGAAACCGGCGGCAATGGGCAAGCCACCCAGGAAAGCCCCCAACGCGTTGCCCATGTTAGAAGTAGCCTGCAGCAGGGAAGAAGCCAGCATTTCGGCCCCTTTGGCCTGCTGCACAATGAGCATCTGCATGGGCGCGATCATCCCAAAACCAATGGCCCCGATGAGAAACGTCATCATTATGGCGGTAGGTTTGAACTGGACCAAAGCGACCATAAGGAAGAGAGCTGCCACCATGCTCACCAACAGGAGGGTAGTGGTGGTCAACGGCGAGAACCGGTCGGCCAGCCGACCGCCCACGAAATTGCCTACCACCATGCCCAGGCCCGCTACCACCATGATAATGGTCATGACGTTATTGCTGAACCCGGCTACCTCGGTCATGAGCGGGGCGATGTAACTGATCCAGGCAAAAAAGCCGCCGGTGCCAATGGTGGAGATGCCGATGATGTACCACAGCTCCTTGTGCCGGAAAATGTTGAGGCTCTTGAGGAAGCTGGTATCCGATTCTGATTTCACCAAAGGCATCCAAACCTTCACCGCGAACGCCGCTACCAAGGCCACCGCCGCAATCAAGGCAAAGGAAAACCGCCAGCTATAGTTGTGCCCGATGAAGGTTCCCAACGGCACCCCAATGATATTGGCCACCGTAAGCCCCGCAAACATCACGGAGACCGCTCTTGCCTCGCGGCCTGGCTCGGCTAATTTGCTCGCCACCACCGCGCCTATGCCAAAGAACGCGCCGTGCGGCAGACCAGCCAGGAGCCGGGTAGCCATGAGCAAGGGATAACTGCTCATCAGGGCAAACAAGCCGTTGAAGATGCCCACCATCAGCATCAGTCCAATCAACACTTTCTTGGGCGGCATATTGGAGGTGAGGCCTACCATCAAAGGCGCGCCAATCACCACGCCCAGGGCGTAAATAGAGATGAGGTGACCCGCTTCCGGAATAGAAATGTTAATGGCCCTGGACATATCGGGCAGAATACCCATCATCAGGAACTCGGTCATGCCAATGCTGAAACCGCCTAGTAAAAGGGAAATCAGGCTCAGTTTGAAGAGGGGGGAAGAGTTGGTACTTTTCATGTAAGCGTATGATTGTTCATCCGGAGATGGTAAAAGGAAGGTCGTGCTTTCTTGCCCGGGATGAGCCGAAGAAAGCACAGCAACCGGTTTGTTGTTTAAAGGTAGGTAAACATAAGTTAAGCCAGCCGCAGCAGGTTGGTATGGTACAATAAACCACTGCCCCTAACGGAGTACCTGCCGCGCTAAAAAGTAAATACGAATTAGGTCTAACGATCCTGGTGCCTTGATGTTCCCCTGAAAAAGACAATTAAGTATAAACCCCATTTCTTCCTAAGGAGATCTGCACCAGCGTTTTAGTCCTGTTTTCTTAAAAACAGCCCCAAAACGAAGAGGGAGCGACTAGTGGCCGCTCCCTCTTTTATAAACCAAGCTTTGTGCCCCAACCCTACTGACCGGCTTCCAGGCTTTTTAACTTCCTTCGGGTTTCTGCTACCTCCTCCAGAGACAGGGCCTTCCTGAATGCTTCCATGGCGTTCTTCTTGTCGCCTATGGCCACGTAATAGTCGCCCATGGAGTCATGCAGGTTGCCGTCTGCGGGGTAATTGTCCAGGTTCAGCTTGAAGAACTGGTAGGCTTGGTCATACCGCTTGTTCTCCAAGGCAATGTAGCCCAGCGCATTCACCGCTCCTGCCGAGGGCAGCACCGGATACTGCATCATGGCTGACACCGCTTTGTAGTGGTCTTTGACGTACGCCACCGTGATGGTGGTATCATCCAGCTCTTTGGCCATTTCATATTTTTTAAACAGGAAACGCAACGCGTCCTGCTGGGCGGGCAGTGGCACCGAGCCGTGGTTTTCTTCTGGGTAGAATTTCCAGGTCCATGACAGGTTCCTGCTTTTTCTAAGCGTTTCCCTGAACTGGAGGGCCTCCCGCACACTATGGTTGTCGTTTGCCTTATCCTGCAGAACCCGCACCGTGTCCATGTCCTTGGCCATGGTGTTGGCCGTGGCCATGAAGAGGCTTTCGCCGACATTATCTTTCTGGGTCAGGACCTTCTCGGCTTGCCTCATGATCAATAGCTTGTCCCACCAGAGACTTGGGTCCAGAGCCACATAAGAATTGAAAAGAGTCGGTTGGTTGACCAAGGCACTAAGGACGGTTAGCCCGCCCAGGGAATGCCCCACAAACATACGGTAAGGCTGGGTGCTGTAACGCTTTTCAACGTAGGGCATCAGTTCTTTCTCCAGAAAGGCCATGAATTTTGGCCCTCCGCCCGAGGTCTTTAGATCATTGGTTGCCCTTCCATCGGACCAGAATGGATAATGCGTGGGCGTGAGGTCACGTGTCCGGTCTGTGTTTCTGATGCCTACTATGATCATTTCTGGCATCTTGCCCACCACCGTGCTCAGGTAATCTACCGTACCCACCATGGATGTAAAAAAAGCCTCGCCGTCCAGCAAATACATCACCGGAAACCTGGCCTTGCTCCCCGCCCAGCCCGATTTGGGCACGTACACCCAGATTTCGCGGTCTTCCTTTAGAATAGCGGAGTGAAAGGTATCTTTGTTGCCAATGGTAATTTGATTATCTGCCTTCTTGGCCGCTTGCCCGAAGCTAAGCGCTGGGAGCAATAATAAAACGAAGAGGAATACTCTCATAAGAGGTGGGGGGAGAAACGGAAGGATGGTTAAAAGTTGTTTAAGGATTGATATTCAAAAGTAAGCTGATCTTACCGATTACACGCAGGAAAACTCTATATATAATTTCCTGTATGTTTTGGTACTGTTTGCTTCCTAAATCAAGTTGTTGTTTTTACCTTTTTTGGTGAAAGCAGCCCGGAAACCTGCGTTCTGCCGGAATGCGTACGTCGTTACAGTGTAACGTCGCTACACCAATATGTAGCGTCGTTGCACTGCAACGACGTCATCCGGCAGGATGAAAGGGCGCTATCTTCCCAGAGCAAGGTTTGCCCGGACCAGGACACCTTCCATCATTTCGTCTGCTTCAGCTGGTTGATTTTCTCCAGGTTGTTCTTGCTGTTTTTGAGCGTGGAGGAGTCGTTTGCCGAGGTAGCAAGTGCAATGGCTTTCTGGAACTGTTGTTCTGCCAGTTTGAGGTTTCCCTGCTTCAGCAAAGCTTCCCCGTAGCTGTCAAACGCGTTAGCCGATTGCGGATTCTGAACGGTGTTGTATTTGAACGTCAGCAGGGCCAGGGCGATGTGATCTGGACTATTGAGCTGCTGGTAGGCAATGGTGTTGATCATGGGTTCCTTGAACCCGGAGTTCTTCAGCGCCTCAAACACCACCGCCTCGGCCTTCGGTGCTTTGCGTTGTTTCAGGAGAGCGGCCGCCTGCTTCATGCTCGCTTCCAGGGCCGCCATTTTCGCTTCGTGTTCCTGCCGCTGCTTTTCCTTGGTGGCGGCCTGTACCACCTGGTTAATTGCGTTCACCACCAGTTCCGGCTCTTCGCGGTGTATGTTGTGGCCGCTACTGGAGGTGATGACATGCGCGCCACTGGTAAACTGACTGAAGAACGCGTTGTGCAGGTTCCGCCATACTTCCACGCCCTGGGGCTCGTGCAGGAACAACTCCGGGGTCGCTCGTTTCTGAACCGAGGTCAGCACCACGGCCGGCACTTGGGGCAGCTTCCCGAAATGGGGTAGCTCGGCTTTCTCGAAAATCTGGTTGATGGCTTCGTTCTCCTGCTTGAACTTGGCAGGCACAAAGCTGTTCTGCAGCTCTATGTCTTTCATCGCTTTGGCATAGTCTGCCTTTTTCAGTTCCTGCATCATTTTCTCATGCGCCGGATCCACAAATACAAACCCCTTCACTTGGTCCGGGTGCTTTGCCGCGAAGGCACGAATAATAAAGGCTCCGTAGGAATGACCTACCAGAATGAAGGGTGCTTTGAGATTGGCCTTTTCCACAAGAGTTTCAAAGTCCTGCACCGCCTGTTCCAGGGTATGCGGATTGGGGTTAGGTTCCGAGTTGCCGGTTCCGGCCCTGGAGTACAGCAGCACCCGGTTGGTTTGCATCACCTCAGAGGCTACGTTGCCCCATACTTTATACGCTGTCCCAAAGCCCGATTCAAAAATGACGGTGTACTCTCCCGCGCCTGCCTGTACCATTTCCAGGGAGTGGTTCCCCACATTCACCATTTGGGTTTGCTGTGCATTGGCCAGCGCCATATTCCCCAGGAAAAACAGCAGCAGCAAAGTTCTTTTAAGCATCATAGAATTAGTTGTTTAGATAAGTTGTAGGTCAACCGGTTCTATATGAAGCCCCGGCAGAAGGTTAATATGTTGTAGATGCTATATAGAAGGCTGCGGTTGCCTGAGTGGTGTCATTTTTCCGGAATGGTGCTGCTCCGGGAAAGAAGCACAACGGGGTATTGAGGAGTATTCGCTTAGTTTTCCTGCGGATTGCTAACTCGATTTTGGCCTGTTTTATTGGAAACAGCCCAAAAACAAAGAAGGAGCGGCCGCAAGGTCGCTCCTTCTTCTAAACTAATTACTATTAACTAACAACTAATCACTACACCCTAGTACCCAAACAGCTCCTTTAAGGTTAACTGCTTCACAGTGCCGTACTTGGCCAGTTCCTTGAAGTTCAGTCTATCTTTTGACCCGATGACCAGAATGGTTTGGTTCTGGCCTTTCACAAACTGCTGCTGGAACGCTTTGATCTGGTCCAGAGTGAGGGCATCCAGGCTCTCGTAGATGTCGCGGCGAAGGTCATGGTCCACGCCCAGTTTGCGGGCCTGCTCATAGTTCATGAGAATGCCCACCTTATTGATGCGCTCCGTCGCGATGCTGTTGCGCACCGAGGCTTTGGCGTTGGTGAAGTTGGTCTCGGCCAAGGGCAGATCGTTCAACAATTCCTGCATACCGGCCATGGCCTCGGGTAGTTTGTCGCTCTGCGTCCCGATGTATGACATGATATAGTTTGCGCGGTCTTTGCGGCTGGCGTTGGCAAACCGTGAGCTGGCCGAGTACGCCAAGGCACGGGATTCGCGCAGTTCCTGGAATACGATGGCGCCCATACCGCCGTCAAAGTACTCATTGTACAGCCTGATGGTAGGCACCAATTTAGGGTCGTAATTCAAAGACTTGGTCAAAAACAGTAGCTCGGCTTGCACCATGTCATAATTGGTCCAGTACACCTTACGGTCTTTGATCTCCAGTTCTTTGAAGGCATTCTCCGCCGGGACAGGTTTCAGGGTAGCCGGTACAATGTGGCCGGTGTTCAAAGTAGCCGTAATGGCCTGCAACTCTCTGGGGCCGTAGTACAGCACGCGGTGCTGGTAGGTAGGAATGCTCTTGATGCGCGAAATCAGCTCGGCGGGTTTTACTTTCTTCAGTTCCTGCTCGCTCAGGATGTGCGTGAACGGGTTCTTAGGGCCGTACTTGGCGTAGTTCACCATGGCCACGCTGTGGATGGTGTTCTTGTCCAGTTTGGCGTCTTTGCGGTCTTTCAGGATACCGGCCACCATGTCGCTCAGAGCCTTAGGATCAGCTTTGGGGTTCTGCAGGAGGCTTTCAAATAACTGCAGGCCTTTCTCCAGGTTCGCGTCCAAACCGGTGAGGGAAACATACACCTGGTCCTGACCTGAGGAAACGCCAAAAGAGCAACCAATCTTGAAGAACTCCTTCTGCAGTTCCTCGGCGGTGTATTTGTCGGTGCCTAGGTACTGGAGGTAATCCACGGCCAAACCCAGTTTCAGGTCGTTGTTCGTGCCCATGTCCAGGATGTAGAACAGGTTGAATAGGCCGTTTTCCTGATTTTTGGTGTAGTACACCGGGATATTGCTTTTCAAAGTGCCTTCCTGGATGTCTTTCTTGTAGTCCACAAACTGCGGCTGCAGGTCAGAAACGGTGCGACTGGCCACCTGCTTGTAGAACTCAGACTGAGCCTCGCGGTTAGCCGGTACCGGCGTGATGGTGGGTTTCTCCACTTTCTGGGCATTGGGGTCCTGGCCGGTTCGCTTGTAAATCACGGCGTAGTTGTTTCCGTAGTAGCGGTTGGCCACGTCCATTACATCCTGCTTCGTGATCTTCTCAAAATTCTCCTCCTGTTTCAGGTAATCGGCCCAGTCCTGGCGCGCGATGAAGGCATCAACAAAAGCAGTGGCGCGGGCCGCGTTGCTCTCGTAGGCTTGCATCTTGCTGATCTTGTTCTTGTTCACGATGGCCGGAATCAACCAGTCCTCAAACTGGCCTTTCTTCACCAATTCAATCTGCTGCAGCAACAGGTTCTTCACCTGGTCCAGCGTTTGCCCTTGGCGCGGATTGGCACTCAGGAAGTGCGCGCTGTAATCATTGTAGACCTCGGCGAAAGAACCAGCGCCCAACGCGGCCTGCTTCTGGTTGATGTTCAGGTCAATGAGACCAGCCTGACCGTTGCTCAGAATCTGGTTGATCATGCGCAACACGATGGCGTCCTTTGATTTGATGCCCGGAAAACGGTACGCCAGCAGTAGGCTCTCGGCCTCCGGACCCAGAATCTCCTTTACCACAGGAGCGGTGATCGGCTTCTCCTGCGGCGGGGTATAGGTAGGGTCGGCTTTCTGCTGCCATCTCCCGAAGTGCTCATTGATGGTCCTGATTGTCTGATCAAAGTCCAGGTCGCCGCTCATGGCAATGGCCATGTTGTTGGGCACGTAATATTTATCGAAATACTTCTTAATCTCGGTAATGGACGGGTTTTTCAGGTGCTCCACCGTCCCGATGGTGGTCTGGGCGCCGTACTGGTGCGTGGGGAACAAAGCCGCAAACGCCGCCTCAAACGCCTTGTTGTTGTCAGAGTCCAGCGAGCGGTTTTTCTCCTCGTACACGGCCTCCAACTCGGTGTGGAACAAGCGCGGGATCATCACGCCCAGGCGCTCAGACTCCAGCATGGCCCATTTGTCTACCTGGTTGCTGGGGATGTCGCCGTAATAAATGGTCTGCTCTACCCAGGTGCTGGCGTTGGAGTTCTTCATGCCCATGGCCGCTACCAGTTTGTCGTACTCGTTCGGCACGGCGTATTTGGCCGCTACGCCCGAGATGGAGTCTATCTGGTGGTAGGTTTTCTTGCGTACAGCCGGGTCTTTCTGGGTGCGGTACTGCTCATACAGCGCCTCAATCTTGGCTAGTTCCTCTTTCTCCTTTTCCCAATTGATGGTTCCTAAGCGGGTGGATCCTTTGAAGGCCATGTGCTCCAGGTAGTGCGCCAAACCGGTGGCGTTGGCAGGATCGTTTTTGCTGCCCGCGCGTACCGCGATGTAAGTCTGGATACGGGGCGCATTGTCGTACCTGGTCAGGTACACCGTGAGGCCGTTGTCCAGTTTGTAGATGCGCGCTTTCAGCGGATCATTGGGCACGGTGGTGTAGGTGAACTCTTTCTTGGTCTCCGCTGCCGGAGTTTCGGTGACCATGGCGGTGGTTTGGGTTGGCGTACTGGTCTTGCACTGGGCAAACAGCACCGCTCCCATGAGGGAAAAAGCAATAAATCTTTTTTTCACGTCAGGTGGAATTTATCTGATAGATAGTAGTCAAATATAGGAAAACCGGGGGAGTTTATGATATTCTTTATAACGCTTTGATTTACAGGAGAAGTACAGATAAAGCAGTTTTCTTTTGTGGCCATCTGCTTTGCCGTTAAATGCTTTTTCTTGTGTACACGTAGTCTGCAATAGCTGGCGTGGCGCTGGTGTTTGCGTGGGTGCATGGGCTGGGTTGTTGCATGGCAGGGCTCCGAGCGCTCACGGCCGCGAGGCCCCGCCTTCCGGCCTCGCGCTGCGCCAGCTTCCTTTGCTCCTTTCAGTCGCAATGCCTTCGGCACCGGAACCTGACAAGGCGCTCCACCGAAAGGCTGGAAAAGGAAATACGTTTGCAGGAACGCCCCAAACTCACAGGTTTTGAAAACCTGTGAGGTCTTCTATTTATGACATGGTTCAAGTCTATGACTTGGACCCACCATGACCGGCAGTTTGCAAGGCCGTGAGGCGTTAGCCTCAAAAGCACACTTTTCCTGCTTGCCTGCCGCTCTATGCCTTTATCTAATTTTATAATTGTCAAAGATTCCTCCTTCGAAGGAGGGAGTGAGGATGTTTACACCTGCTGATTCACGCGTTCTCATCGTCCTTGAAATGTAGAGACAAGGCATGCCTTGTCTCCAACGTGTCCTCCGCATCAAGCAATGATTCCCTGAAAGGCAACCTGAGGTTTTATCAAACAGGCAGCAGCTGCAATTGCCATTTGCAGGACCTCCAGCCGCTGCGAAGTCTTTAGAGCAGATGGTAATGGTGGCGGGGCAGAGGCTGGTGCATTCCCAGAATTAACCTCCAAGGAGGGGTAGGGGTGAGTTCACATGCCTCTTAATTGTTATCAGTGTTCCATTTCAAGCCCATTTTGCAGAAAACAGCCCGGAAGCAGATATCACAACCGGGAAGCAGGAGAGGTGAGGGTGTTTTCGGCGGGGATGCCTAGTTGGCTGGAAAGGAGGTGGAGGGTTTTCTGGGCCTCCTCGGCGCTATCGGTGCGGAGTTCGTAGTCTGGTTCCTGGGATTGGGAGTAGAGCCCGATAGTGTACCATAGGACCGGCGCAGCGGGTTCGTGATCATGGGTGTGGCCGTGATCATGGTCGTGGTCCTCGGCGGTTCTGAGGTGAGAGGTGAGCCGCACAAGCCTGAAGCTAGGGAGAGGTGCCCATTTACCGGTTTTAAGGCCGAACATGCTCAGGTACTCCCGTACGCGGCGGTGCTGGAGATCGAGCTGAAAACCGTGGAAAGTGAATTTGAAGAGCACGCCCAGCAGGAGCAGCAGCGCACCCACTGAGAGCATCTGTATTGTGTCTACCGCATCGGTGCGCCACCAGGGGCTGCTACCTAAGACCAGGCCAACTAACAGCAGGGCGTACCCCAGGTAACTGAGGGGCCCAAAAAAGGAATCGGTTTTACGGTCTAGGAGGTGGCGCATAGGCACAAGTGGGTACAGACCTGTGAGACGCATAAGTAGCCCCGCAGGTTTAAAGAAAGCAGAAAGTTAGAAATCGGTATCCAGGCCCAGGCGGTTTTTCAGGTCTTTGAGGGCCGGATATAGATCTGCCAGGTAGTTGTACTTGTCCTGCGAGGTGTAGAGCTTGCGGGCGTTCTCCTGCTGTACCACGTCAATATGCACCTGCAAGCGGTTGTGGCCTAACGCTTGGCGCAGGTATAAAAGAAATTCCGGTTTGAAGCTGTTGAACTCGGCTACCTGTACCTCATTCTCCACTTGTAAATGCACCTCGGCCTTCTCGGCGTCAAAGTACCACTCGCGGTTCAGGATGGTGTACTCCAGGGTGCGGTCGGTGTGTTTCACGCGATCCACGTACTGTTGCCAGAGCTGTTGCAGTTTGTGTTGGTTGATGGTGGGCAGGGAGCCGGGCACGTAAGCCTCGTTCTCCTCTTCCAGTACCTCTACCGCGGGTGCCGCCGAGGCCGCTACTTTCTCCTCAATGTTCTTCAGGCTAGGCAGCTTGGATAGTTTGCGGCTGGCCAGGGGAGAAGCAATGGGCCGGGCTGGGGCTGCCGGAGCCGGTGCGGGCATGGGCGGTGCCATAGACGGTACCGGAGAAGGTGCCTGACTAGGGTAGGTGTCAAACACCGGATCCTCGCCCGCGTCCATATCAGAAGGGGCGGTGTTGTGGTGTGTTTCTGAGCCGTTTTTCGCGGAAGCGGCTGAAATCGGCGCCGCCGGTGCTGGAGCCGATGGGGCAATAACGGGAGCGGATGCCGGAGCCGGGCTAGCCGGAACAGCGGCTGGAGCGGAACCGTTGGGCGCGGCTACGCCGGAATTTCCATTAGTTTTTTTTTTGACCTCTCCGTTCACAGAGAGGTCTGAGGCAAGCTGCAAGGCATGCGGCAGGTGGGCCAGTTTCATGAGCAGCAGTTCCACGTGCAACCGCTGATTCTTAGCGGCTTTGAAGTTCTGGTCGCAGCTTCCCACCAGGTTCAAGCCAGAAAGCAAGAAACTCAGAGACGCCTCCTGCGATTGCTTCGCGTATTGGGCTTTGATGTTCTCAGAAACCTGCAGCAACTGTATCGTGACGGTGTCTTTGCACACCAATAAGCTTCTGAAATGCTCGCCAATGCCCAGCACGAAGTTGTGTGAATCAAAGCCGTTTTTCAGGATTTCGTCATAAAGCAGCAGGGCGCCGCTCAGGTTCTGGGTAAGCAGGTATTCCGTGAGGCGGAAGTAATAGTCGTAGTCCAGGATGTGCAGGTTCTGCACGGTAGCCTTGTAAGTAAGGTGATGACCCGAGAAGGTCACCATCTGGTCGAAGATAGACAAGGCATCGCGCAGGGCACCATCGGCTTTCTGCGAGATCAGGTGCAGGGCATCGTCATCGGCTTGGATTTCCTCTTTGGCGGCAATGCGGCCCAGGTGCTGCACCATGTCCTCAATCCGGATGCGGTTGAAGTCAAAAATCTGGCAGCGCGAGAGAATGGTAGGGATGATTTTGTGGCGCTCGGTGGTAGCCAGAATGAAAATGGCGTAGGCCGGCGGCTCCTCCAGGGTCTTCAGAAACGCGTTGAAGGCCGAGTTGGAGAGCATGTGCACCTCATCTATGATGTAGATTTTGTACTTGCCCGTCTGCGGCGCATACCGCACCTGCTCCACCAGGTTTCTAATGTCTTCTACCGAGTTGTTGGACGCGGCATCCAGCTCGTGCACGTTGAATGAGCTGTTGTTATTGAAGCTTTTGCAGGAATCACAAACGTTGCAGGCCTCTATCTCCGGCGTAATGTTCTGGCAGTTGATGGTCTTGGCCAGAATACGTGCGCAGGTGGTCTTGCCCACGCCCCGGGGGCCGCAGAACAGGAACGCCTGCGCCAGGTGGTTACTGCTGATCGCGTTCTTTAAAGTAGTGGTAATATGGTGCTGCCCCACCACGCTATCGAACGTAGTTGGGCGGTATTTCCTAGCAGATACAACAAAATTCTCCATCGCTCTACAAAGTTAAAGGTTTCTAAACCGATTGCGAAACCGAATCTGGGCAGGGCAGGAAGGTTCTTGGTTTAGTGCAAAGGGTATGATGTTTCTGGCCTGTTTTAAGGAAAGGAGGCCGGAAACATAAAATTGACCTACTTATCCGCTAAAGAATAATGAATCCCAAAGAGCAGATTGGAAGTGTTGATTTTACCATCTCTTAAAGATTTGTTGCTGTCATGTAGATTGAAGTTATGCCTCATTTCACAACTTAAGCCTATTTGAGATGAGATGGCACGAGCATATCCGAGACCCAGGGAAAGACCAAGGCTTAAGTTCTTTGCATCTGAGTACGAAGAATATCTTACTCCATCGCCTCTGTAAGTGTGTTTAAGTAGTATACCTAAGTTAGGGCCGGTATTCAGAAACAAGCCCGTTTCCTTTAGGTTTATGCCAATTAGAATTGGGATGGATAGGTAGCGGCGATTTTCTTTGAATAGAAACTCCTCAGCAGGTTCGTTTGGTAAATTATTAGGGTAATTTGTAAAGGTTGTGGCAGATCTTTTATTTTCAAACAGGAAGTTGGTTGCAAGATAGAATTTCTCAAACTGATACTTTGAAGAAACGCCAAAGGCTCCAATCAAAGCAATCTTGCCTTTATGTTCTAATTGGTTGGAAGCAAAAAGGATACTTTCTCCTAAATGGCTATAGTTAGGGCCAGCAAGAAGCCCAAGCTGAAAAGTGCCTGGTTGTTGCTGGGCAAAGCTGATTGTTGAGCCGGTGAATACACATAGTGCTAAAAGAATGTGTGTTTTCATGATGTATTACTTAGGTATATAATATTTTATATATTATTAAAACCTATATAACAGATTGAATAGTATTTACTTGCTTAAATTTATTTGTCGGTCTTGATAACCTTTACCTGAACGGCCGCTTCACCAGACTCACCTGCCCCATGGCGTCTTTCTCGTATCTGGCCAGGCAATTTGGCTGGAACTGGGCGTCAAAGTTCTGGGCTCCGGGGAACACTTCTTTGGGGGCGGGCTGGCCTTCCAGGAAGAAGTAGACTTTGGTGTTGCCGTATTTGGTGTGGGGCATGAAATCGCCGTACTGTTGCATCTGGTCCCAGAGGCTGTCTGAGACGGTGACGGCGTAGATGCGCTGGATAGGGCCGGTGTTGTTCTCGTTCCGGTAGATGGCTACTTCCTCAAAATCGCCGGAGAGGTCCTGCACGCCGGGCTGGGTGAAGGCATCCTTGACAAACCAGACCATGAGCGCGGCAAAGACCGCCACCAAGGTATATTTCAATTTATTTCCAGACATCACGTGTTCCTGCGTTGGTTTAAAGCCCAAACTTACGCAGGCTTGCCCTAACCGCAAGCGGGAAGTTTAGGAGCCGCTTTTTATAAAAAGGCTTAAAAACAGAGATTTCCCGCTTTCTGGTCAGTTGTGGTGCCGGGGAGATAACATTTTTCAAAGGATTCAGTAAATGCTATACCCACTGTTTCTATCATAAGGTCGGCTTCTGGCTACCTGTGAGCAGGGTAGTGGGCGGAGCGCCTAAGCAGGCGGGCATCTTTGAACCTTTCAGCACTGATAATACTATGGAATTGGATGATATGGCCCCAGAGGTGGCCCAGGAATTTTACCCGCAAGCCCTTAAAATGCTGCACGAAAGCGGACTGCCTTTCTTAATGGGCGGCGGTTTTGCCCTCAGACAGTACACGGGCATGCAGCGTGCCATGAAAGACATGGACGTATTCTGTAAGGCCGGAGACTGTCCGCGTTTGCTCAAGATCTTCAATGACGAGGGTTTCAAGACCGAGCTGGTGGATGCCCGTTGGCTGGCTAAGGCCTATAAAGAAGGCAAATACGTAGACTTCATCTTCAACAACCCCGGCAACAACATGCCCGTGAATGACGGCTGGTTCCGGAGGGCTCCGGACGGAACGGAGTTTGGGGTGCCTGTCAAATACATCTCCGCCGAGGACCTGTTCCGCTGCAAAATCTACGTGCAGAACCGCGAGCGCTACGATGGCTCAGACCTGAACCACCTTATTCTGCGCCACGGCGAGCACATGGATTGGGAGCGCATTCTGCAGACCCTGGAGCAGCACTGGCAACTGGTACTCATGCAGTTACTGTCTTTCCAGTTCGTGTACCCCTCTGAGAGAGACATCATTCCGCGCTGGCTGTTTGATGAGCTGTTGCTGCGCGCCAAAGAGCAGTTTGACATGCCACCGCCAACGGAAAAAGTGTGCCGCGGTCTGCTCATAGACCAGACCCAGTACGCCCCGGCCGTTACCGAGTGGGGTTTCAAAGCCATGACCATCATGACCATTTAACAAGATAGTAGATGTTTGAAAATAGATGTTTGATTTTCAGTAAGAAAGGGAGAAGGTAAAGCGGTTTTAAACCATCAGCTAATCTTCGCACGTATTCTATGGCTCAAACAAGATGTCTAACATCTAATGTCTAGCGTCTAAAATCAAATCAAGCATGGAACAACAACCGCAGACCTTCATTGCGCCGCAGCCCGTTCAACCGTTACAGCCCCAAGCCACTGATCAGCCCAGTCCCACTCCTGGGGCCCAAAAGCCGGTAAGGATTGCCGCCGTGGGCGATATCCACGTGCGGGAGACCGACAAAGGCAAGTGGGTGGATTTTTTCAAAGCCGCCTCTGAACAGGCCGAGATCCTGCTCTTATGCGGCGATCTCACTGACCATGGCTACGCGAAGGAGGCCGAGGTACTGGCGGAGGAAATGCGGGCCTGCACCATTCCGGTGGTCTGCGTGCTGGGAAACCACGACCATGACAAAGACGAGCATGATGCCATCCGCAACTGCCTTGTCCGTGACAATGTGCATTTCCTGGACGGCGACGCCGTGGTAGTGAAGAACGTGGGCTTTGCGGGGGTCAAAGGTTTTGGCGGCGGTTTTGACAAGTACATGCTTTCCATGTTTGGCGAGTTGAGCAACAAAGCCTTCGTGCAGGAAGCCGTAGACGAAGCCCTAAAGCTGGAGGCCGGTCTCTCGCGCCTGGATACTGAGTACCCCGGCGTAAAGAAGATTGCCGTGCTGCACTACGCCCCCATCAAAGCCACGGTAGAAGGGGAACCCGAAGCCATCCACCCGTTCTTAGGCTGCTCGCGCCTGGCAGAGCCCCTGGACCGCCAGAACGTGCTGGCCTGCTTTCACGGGCACGCCCACGTGGGCACTCTGGAAGGCGAGACTCCCAAAGGAGTAAAGGTCTACAACGTAGCCAAACCCATCCTGCAGAAAGCCGGCTTCGCCATGCCGTTTTTTTTGTTTGATGTCTAGAAGACAGTCCTGAGTTCTGAGTCTTTTGGCAAGAACTTGTAGGGGCAATCCCTTGTGGTTGGCCTTATTGTTTTCAGCGCGGGTTAGGTTGTTGGTGATAACAATAAAAAGGCGAAAGCTCCAGGCCCTGCGTGATTAACCAAACCAAGAATCACATAAGCCTGTTTAAGGTCCGATTTTCTGAAATCAGGCTTTAAACAGGCTTATTTCTTTATCCTTCCTATCCGGCTGAAGACGGGGAACCGCACTTCCTTGGTCTCGTTTTCAGGCCAGACTTCCTTCACCTGTTCCATAAAGCCATTCACCGGGTTTTCGCCATTCTTCCGGATGTAGGACTGCACACTGGACCAGGAATTGAGGTAACCTTCAAAATCAGGTAAGGCCCATTGAGCGGTGATGGCGCCGGTGAAAGCGGGTTCTTCCTGAAAGGGGAACGGAATGGTGGTATAGCCTTCGTCAACGTAGCGCCGCTCAAAATCCCAGTATGGGCCCACCGTGCCTGAGTAGAAATGGTTGAATAGGGCATCTACCTCCGGCGAGATGGAAAGCACGCCGTATCCCCAGAGGGCCAGAATAGCACCTGGCTTTGCTACCCGGTTCACCTCCTGGTAGAACTTCTCAAAGTCAAACCAATGCACGGCCTGGCCCACGGTGATCAGGTCAAAAGAATTATCCGGGAAAGTGGTGTGCTCTGCCGGCATCAGGTGGTAGGTGATGCGGTCTGAGGCAGATGCTTTGGAAAGCTGCTGCTCGCTGATATCGGTGGCGTGTACATGGGTGAAGAACTTGGCCAGTTCCGCGGCTACCTGTCCGTTGCCGGTGCCGCAGTCCCAGGCCAGTTCGTGCGTTTGCAGCAGGGAGCGCAGTTGCTGGTAGAGTTCTGGCGGGTACGTGGGCCTGAACTTCTTGTATAGACCCGACTGGGCGGAGAAAAGGTCTTTGGGTGCCATTACAGAGAAAATTAACGTTAGAAAGAGGAACCGTTGGGGTAAAAAGCCCATAAACCCATTGGCTACCATGGGTTAGCCTTTTTTACTCTAAACCCCTACCTTTGCTTATCTCATTACCTGAATTTAAAAACCAATACCCAATATGGCCAACGGATTTTTTAATGTCCCCATCCCGGTAAACGAGCCCGTAAAGAGCTACGCGCCCGGCAGCAAAGAAAGAGAAGAACTACTCAATGCCTATAATACGCTGCGCGAGCAGCAATTGGATATTCCCATGTACATTGGGAGCGAAGAAGTGCGCACCGGCAACCTAATGCCCGTAACTCCTCCACACGACCACAAACGCGTGATCGGGAATTACCATTACGGTAACGCCAGCCACGTGCAGCAGGCTATTGACGCCGCTCTGGCCGCCCGCGAGCAGTGGGCCCACATGCCTTGGGAAAGCCGCGCCGCCATCTTCCTGAAAGCCGCTGATCTGCTGGCCGGACCTTTCCGGGCACGCATGAACGCCGCCACCATGCTGGGTCAGTCCAAGAACGCCTTCCAGGCCGAGATTGACGCCGCCTGCGAGATGATTGACTTCTTCCGGTTCAACGTGAAGTACATGACGGATATCTACAAAATGCAGCCGGAGTCAATGCCGGGCATGTGGAACCGTCTGGAGCACCGTCCGCTGGAAGGTTTCGTGTTCGCCTTAACGCCGTTCAACTTCACTTCCATTGCTGCTAACCTGTGCGCCGCTCCGGCCATGATGGGCAACGTGGTGGTATGGAAACCAGCCAACACCCAGGTGTACTCGGCCCACGTGATCATGGAGCTGTTCAAAGCTGCTGGCTTGCCAGATGGCGTGATCAACCTGGTGTACGTAGACGGTCCTGAGGCCGGCGATGTCATCTTCAAGCACCGCCAGTTCGCGGGTATCCACTTTACCGGCAGCACCGGCGTGTTCAACAACATCTGGAAAACCATTGGCGAGAACATCAACTCTTACCGTGGTTATCCGCGCATCGTGGGGGAGACCGGAGGCAAAGACTTTATTGTGGCGCACAAATCGGCGCACGCCAAAGAAGTGGCCGTGGCCATTACCCGCGGCGCGTTTGAGTACCAGGGGCAGAAATGCTCTGCCGCCTCGCGCGCGTACATTCCTAGCAACATCTGGGAAGAGGTGAAGCAGCACGTGGTGGAAGACCTGAAATCCCTGAAAATGGGTGACCCAGAGGACTTCGGCAACTTCATCAACGCCGTGATCGATGAGAAATCCTTTGATAAACTGGCCAAGTACATTGATGCCGCCAAAAACGATGACCAGGTAGAAATCATCGCCGGAGGTAACTTTGATAAAACAAAAGGCTACTTTGTGGAGCCAACCCTGATTGTGGCGCAGGACCCGCAGTACGTGACCATGTGCGAAGAGCTCTTCGGACCGGTACTTACGCTGCACGTCTATGATGCCGATAAGTTTGAAGAGATTCTGGAGATTGTAGATACAACCTCTCCTTACGGATTGACGGGTGCTATTTTCTCCAATGACCGTTACGCAGTTGAGCTGGCCACAAAGAAACTGAGCCACGCAGCCGGTAACTTCTACATCAACGACAAACCTACCGGTGCCGTGGTAGGGCAGCAGCCATTTGGCGGTTCCCGCGCCTCAGGCACCAACGACAAAGCCGGTTCCATGCTGAACCTGCTGCGTTGGACCAGCGCCCGTACCATCAAAGAAACGTTTGTGCCGCCGGTAGATTACCGCTACCCGTTCCTGCAAGGCGGAAGCGCCGCTGAAGGTGCGCTCTAAGCAATTCTGATCTTATTTTCCTGAAAACAGCCCCTAAACGGAAATCCGTTTAGGGGCTGTTTTGTTTGCATCTTTTCTATCGTCATCCTGAAAGGATCTTGTGGGCGAACGACAGTGGCATTTACAACAACGCTTTTCCAGTTCACCCACAAGATCTTTCCAAGATGACAGTAGGAGGGAAGGGATGACAAAAGGAGAAGCTATCCCTGGAGACACCACAGGAGGCAAGAAAGCGACTTTCTGGGCAGCAAAAGGGGAAGGTTTACCCAAAGTCTGTTATCTTGGCTTTTAGAACTCACCAGAAGAAGCTGGCTATGAAAACTCCCGCACCGGTTACCCTCAAAGGCAAGCATGTGATACTCCGGCCCCTGCAGGAAAGCGATATCCCGGAACTGTGCCGGGTTGGTCTGGAGGAAGACCTTTGGCGTTTGAGCCTGAACGTACTGCGTACCCTAGAGGACATGGCGGCTTACGTGCAGGCTGCCCTCAAAGCCCAGGAAGCGGGCACGGCCCTTCCATTTGTCTACCAGCATCCCACCACCGGCGAACTCATGGGCAGTACCCGTTTCGGGAACATTGACGTGGCCAACAAGGGCCTGGAAATTGGCTGGACCTGGCTGGTGCCGGCCTGGCAGCGCACCGGCGTGAATACCGAGGCCAAGTACCTGTTGCTTCGGCACGCCTTTGAAGACCTGGGCTGCATTAGGGTGACCCTGAAAACCGATGTATTGAATGAGCGATCCCGGCAGGCCATGCGCCGCATAGGGGCCCGCGAGGAAGGCATTCTGCGCAACCACATGGTCACTTCAGACGGCCGCGTACGCGATTCTGTAATTCTCAGTGTCATTGACCGCGAGTGGCCCGATGTAAAGGCCCGGCTGGAGGGCATGCTGCAGCGCCAAAGCTAAAACTAATCTTACTGCCTGTTTCTGCGTATGAAGGAGAAATCCCCAAAACCATGCAGACAACCCCGCCCGTTACACCCGTTGATGAACGCCTGAAGTGGGTAGAGTCTATCTCCAGGCTACTGGATAACCAATTTGTGCTGCCGGGCACCAAATTCCGGTTCGGGTTAGACCCCATCATGGGTTTATTGCCCGTGGTAGGCGATCTTTCCTCCTTTGCCATGTCTGGGGTGCTGGTCATGACCATGGCCAAGCACGGAGCCAGCCGGGCGCTGGTGGTAAGAATGCTGTTCAATATTTTCCTGGATGCCGTGATAGGAAGTATCCCTATTGTGGGCTGGCTCTTTGACTTCGGGTACAAGGCAAACCAGAGAAACGTGAACCTGCTGCGCCGCCACTACCAGGAAGGCAAGTACCAAGGCAAAGGCACCGGTTTCATCATAGGCGTGCTCATCGCTTTCCTGATCTTATTCGGGCTGCTGCTTTGGGGCCTCTGGAAAGTAGCCGAGTACCTGTGGCTATGGGCCTCCTCGGCATGGTAATAATTTAGAAAGAACTTCAGAAAGATAACAAGCCTTGTTTTAGCCCTGTTTATTCAAAATCAGGGCTGAAACAAGGCTTTTCTGTTTGATAGAAGCATGCAATCTGGACCCGCTCGTGTACGCACGTATTGCAGATCCTCTTCTGCTTCCTGGTTTCAGAGTTCAGGCATTCCCCTCCATTCTAATTGACAGCACTCCTCCTGTTTGTCATCTTGGAAAGATCTTGTGGGCGAACTGAAAAGGCGTTGAAGAAACGCTACTACCGCTTGTTCCCAAGATCCTTTCAGGATGACAAAACGGTGTTTTAAAATGCGTGCGGACACGAGCCGGAGGCTCGCGCCAGCGCGGACCTTATGCCTCAGACATTAGAGCGATTAAATAGAGCTTAATTATGCTCCAGTGCCAGGTACCGATGACGCACCAGCAGGCAGGCCCCGATTACGCCGGCTTTCTCGCCCAGTTTGGAGACTTTGAGTTGCGTGTCATTGTTCACCAGGCTCAGGGAGTAGCGTTTGATGGCGCTTTTGATGGGCAGCAGGATGTAGTCCTCGGTAGAAGCCAGGCTGCCACCCAGTACCACCAACTCGGGGTTGAAGACGTTGATGAGCAGCGCAATGCCGCGGCCTATCTTGTCACCAATCTTAGCGATGAGTTCTATGGCCAGCACATCGTCGTTGTGGGCGGCATTGATGATATCCTCCAGTTGCAGGTCCTCCGGTTGGATGTTGTTCTGGGTAATGACGGTGGAGGCGCCGGCCAGCATGCTTTCCCGGAACATCTCAATCAGAGCCCAGCCCGAGGCTTCGGTTTCCAGGCAGCCTTTCTTGCCGCACTTGCACATCTTCTCGTTCTGGTACAGCGGAATGTGGCCAAACTCACCAGAATAGCCAGATTTGCCGTAGTACAGCTGGTTGTTCAGGATCATGCCCATGCCAATGCCGTAGTCCAGGTTCAGGAACAATACGTCTTTCTCGCCCTCTACCACGCCCGAGCAGAACTCGCCGTAAGCCATGGCCCGGGAATCGTTCTCCAGGAACACCTTAATGCCGATCTCCTTCTCAATGATCTTGCTCAGCGGCGCATCATGGAAGTCAAAGAGGTTGTAGTTATAACCTTTGGCGTAGTTGATACGACCCGAGAGGTTAATGCCTATGCCCAGGATCTTCTCCTTAGGAATGGGCAACTCAGAGATGAAGTTGTTGATGATGTGGCACAGTTCGTCCAGTGATTCTTTGTCGTTGGCCAGCTTATAAGGGTAGCTCTCGAAATCTGAGATAAGGTTCTTCTGGAAATCGGTGAGGCCGATGTTGATGTGGGAGGTTTTCACGTCAATGCCCAGAAAAAAGGCAGACTCGGGCGCCAAGCCGTAGACGTTGGGTTTGCGGCCCCCCGTGGAGTCTACTTTGCCGTGGTCCTGCACCAGGCCGTCTTGGATGAGGTCATTGAGCAGGCTGGTGATTTTGGGCACGCTCACGTTCAGTTCCTTGCTCAGCTCGGCAATGGTGGCGTTCCCCGTGTTGGCGAAATAAGAAATGACTTTCTTCTTGAGGTTGACGTTCTTAAAGGCCACCCCGGTAGAGAAATCACTGTTTATTTCCTCAAAGAAAGTCATTGTCATCTTCGGTTCGTATGCATGTAGCTAGAGGGGGAGCAGTTTTTCTGCTTGCTCTCCAAATTTAGTTATTTCCAAACAAGGAATGTCGCTTTTTCATAATTCTTCTGCACCTGTTTAGCACTATTCCTAAAGAACGATGCAGTCTGCTCGTAGTCTATTGATTGCCAGCACCCTGTGTCAAGAGCCTTCCGTTTTGAACCCGATTTTAGCAAAATACCTTGAAAACGGCCCGTCAGAAGCAGTACCTTACGGGCATGAAACCCCTTGCCATCTTTAACTGGAGCGGCGGCAAAGACTCCGCCCTGGCTTTGCACCGGATACAGCAGGCGCAAACTTTTTCCCTGCATGCCCTCTTCACCACGGTAAGCCAGGCCCACGGACGCGTGACCATGCACGGCGTACGCGAGGAACTCATGCAGGCGCAGGCAGCCGCTCTGGGTTTACCATGGCAACCGCTTTACCTGTCCGAGGGTGTCAGCATGCCGCTCTACAACCAGGCCATGGCCCAGGCCTGGACCCAGTTCAAAACCGATGGCGTAACGCATGGCATCTTCGGGGATATTTACCTGGAGGATCTGCGGCAGTACCGGGAGGAGCAATTGGCGCAGGTGGGGGTTGAAGCAGCTTTTCCGTTGTGGGGCGAGCAGCCCACGGCTTTGCTGGAGGAGTTCTGGCGTGCGGGTTTCAAGGCCAAAGTAGTCTGCGTGAACGGCCTGCACCTGGATGCCTCCTTCGCCGGCCATGACCTGGATGAGGCTTTCGTGCGGGACCTGCCCGCCCACGTAGACCCCTGCGGCGAGAATGGTGAGTACCATTCCTTTGTCTATGACGGGCCCAATTTTCGCCAGCCGGTGCCGGTGCAGTTGGGTGAGGTAGTGTTCAGAAGCTACGCCCCCGCTGCCCAGACGCAGGAAGACGAGTGCTTCGCGGAGAAGCCGGCACCCTATGACACCGGCTTCTGGTTCTGTGACCTTCTGCCCGCCTGAAAGAAAGTTCTCAGGATAAACCTGCTGTAGGCATACTTCCCGTAAAACAGCCCGTAAACGCCCGAAGTACCGGAATCCATCGGCGCAGCTGAGCTATTTTAAGGCCCTTTTTCTGAAATAGATTTGAAAATGCGTAGCTTCCTTCCCTAATCCAGAGCCTCTATGCTGTACTTTCTGCTTAAGACCCTTTTCAGGATAGCGTTGCGCGTTTTCTTCAGGCGTTTCACGGTGAATAACCGGCACTTGCTGTTCGCTGATGGGCCTCTCATAGTCGTCTCCAACCACCCCAACACGCTCATGGACCCTATTGTGACGGCCTCACTCATGAAGCAGAATATCTACTTCCTGGCCAAGAGCAGTTTCTTTAAACCGGGCATCCAGGGGTGGCTTTTCCATAGACTGTTCATGATTCCGGTGTACCGCCGCGAGGACGTAGGCGACAGCGGCACCGCCCAGAACGATGCCACTTTTGCCAAATGCTACGAATTTCTGGGCAAAGGCGGCACGCTCATGGTTTTCCCCGAGGGGAATAGTTTCATGCAGCGCCGCCTGCGTCCGTTGAAGACTGGTACCGCCCGCATAGGTCTGGGTGCCGAGGCCCAGCACGATTTCAACCTGGGATTGCGCATTATTCCGGTAGGCGTGAACTACTCAGACCCGTCCCGTTTCCGCAGCGATGTGTTTGTGAACGTGGGCGAGCCCATCCACGTCAAAGATTTCCAGGCGGCTTACGCCGATGACCCCTTCAAAGCGTCGCACGCCCTCACCGATGAGATAAAGGCTCGCCTGGAGTCCCTGGTCATCCACACTGAAACCGACGAAGAAGACGCCCTTGCCCGCCAGGTGGAAGCCGTGTACCAGGACCAACTGGTAAAAGAACTGGACCTGGCCCCGTCTGAGCCCCAGGAGCGGTTCCTCATCACCAAAGGCATTCTGCAGAGCATTAAATACTTTGAGGCCCGCCAACCCGAACGCATCCATTACCTGCGCGCCGAACTGCAAAACTACCTTCAGCACCTGGAGAGCGTAGGCCTGGTACCCGATGCCTTCAAGCGCATTCCCAAGCGCCGGGAGGTGGCCTGGGGCACCGTGCAAACCATCCTTTACCTGTTCCTTGGGTTTCCTTTCTACCTTTTCGGGGTGGTGCACAACTACCTGCCATACCTCTTGCCCGCCAAAATTGCCCGCATGCTCACCAAAGACATTGAGTTCTACGCGCCCATCATGATGACCATTGGCATGTTCACCTTCCCCATCTTCTATGCACTGATTGGTTGGGCAGTGCATGCCTGGCTGGGGTTTTCGGGTTGGGCCTTGGTGGCGTATTTGGTGGCTTTGCCTGTGACCGGTTTCTTTGTGCTGCACTATTGGCACCGCATCCAGATAGCGCGCCGCAACTGGATTTTCTTCTCGTTGTTTTCCAGGCGTACAACCGTGCTGCACAGCCTGCTGGAGCAACGCACCCGCCTGATGACCGCCCTGGAGCAAGCCCGCCAAGAGTTTTTGGCGTCTTTTCCGGAGAATAATGCTGAAACAAAGAGTGCTTGAAATTTTCTATCCTGGTTCAAGTCTGTGACTTGGACCTATCATGGGCTGCAGTTTGCAAAACCCATCTTCCTGGTTCAAGTCTGCGACTTGGACCTATATTGGCTGAAGTTTGCAACTTCAGTGAGGCGTGAGCCTCAAACCCACTTTACGGAATTACTTCCTATGGCATTCCCTCTAACTTTTTGGCTGCAGCCGCGGCCTGCGGGCGTTTGTCACTTTTCTCCTTGATGAGAAAAGTAACCAAAAGAATCAAGAAGAAAAGAAACTCGCTGCCGCTCAGACAGTCTTTTCTTCATTCTCTGTGACACCCCGCTGCCGCTATTTATTGCATAGTGAACTTACGCCACTGCCACTTGAGTAGCCACTGCCTGGGCTCGTCGGAGGTTGGGTTACGCACGCGCCCAACCTCCGGCGACCTGCATGAGCCTGCCTTGGTTCTAGAGCCGCTGCAATGCCTGCATCGTCCTTGCGGACGGATTGGGATTGCTGCCGTTCTTATCTTTTTCTCACCGGTTTTTGAATGTAGAGACAAGGCATGCCTTGTCTCCAGCGGGTCCTCCGCAATAACCAGAAGCTACCGGGAATAACAGATACTACCGCAAAAGGCACCCACAAGAGCCGCCCCTACATTTGTCTTGCCTCTCACCTCCAAATGTCACTCGCCGTTGTTGGTGTTATCACCAATAACCATAACTGCGTATCCCGGCGTCCTATCCCAAGTTGAACAATCCAAAGAAGCAGGCTGTTGCGTAGATGAGGTAGGAGGCGGGTGGTTCTGCTTCTGGTAATCAATTCTACCGTTATGCATTTTCTCTCTAGGTTAGTGTTGTTTTTCGCGGGTATTCTGTTTTTGGCGGGCTGCTCGTCTTCAGATAAGGAGGAAGTTGAAAATACGCCAACTCCTAAAATCCCGAGTTCACCTTCTGCTTCCACCGCTTACTTGGCCTTGGGCGATTCTTATACCATCGGGCAGGGTGTGGCGGCTACGGAGCGGTGGCCGGTTTATTTGGCTAATATGCTGGGGGCGGAAGGGGTGAAGGTGGGCGAGCCGCGCATCATTGCGCAGACTGGTTGGACCACTGCCAATCTCCTGCAGCGCGTGAAGTCTGAGAAGTTTGACGGAGATTTCGGGTTAGTCTCGCTTATGATTGGGGTGAATAACCAATACCAGAACCGCAGCCTGGAGGAGTTCAGGATGCAGTTCAAAGAGTTGTTGGCGCTGAGTACCAAGCTGGCGCAAAATGACCCTAAAAATGTGCTGGTGCTTACCATCCCAGACTGGGGTGCCACGCCTTATGCTTCGGGCTGGGACCGGGCGTACATTACGGCGCAGATCAAAAAGTTCAATGACGTGATCAAAGCGGAGACGGTTGTAGCAGGTATTACCGTTATAGATATTTATGACATGACTTTGGCCGTGAAAGAATCGCCGCAACTACTGGCACCTGATGGATTGCACTATAGCGGATTGATGCACCAGCTATGGGCGCGACAGGCCTTGCCGGAGGCGAAGAAGAAACTCTTGGATTAAATTTTTTTGGGAGGCCTCATTTTTGGAACGGTATATGTAATACGGATTTTGCCGCCGCAGCGGCATAAAATGAACCTCACAATCTATCCCGTATGGAAATGAAATTTAACGCATTTGGTGCCCTGTTAGTGGCAGGGATTTTAATGTTGTCTAGTGCCTCGGCGCAAACCCCAAATAAACCTATTGCTTTGCAGAAAACCGCTCCGGTGGCCAAGGTTGCTGCTGGTAAAGAGGCACCTGTCCGTCGTGAGACTTTATCCGGCATAGACCTGTTTCCCCAGGACAAAAAGAACGATATTTTCATGCTTTCTTTCCAGCAGGAGATCCCCGAGGACGGTGTACTGGAGCTCACCAATTATGCGGGGAAAGTATTATACACCACCGTCATCCCTAAGGGAGACAATACCCTGGCACCTCCCATGAACATAGGCAAATTGAAAACCGGCACGTACCTGGTGGAAGTAAAAACTGGCAACACGGTGTACTGGAAAAAGCTTCGCGTTAGGCTGAGGTAATATCAAGAAATCAGAGGTATGTTGCCTTTTGATAGAGATAAGCCTACCATTCTTGATTCCCCACCTAAGAGGGGGTAGGAGAGGGTTCCTCCTGAAGCTATCCAGCTGAGGCGTACTTTCTCAAGCCTTTCTTCTGAATTTTGCCAATAAAAAGGCCTGCGGTATTTTCTCCGCAGGCCTTTTTATTTGTGCTGATTTTACCAGTTGAAGGTGAGCAACACCAATTCTGAGGAACCGTCGTCATTATCGGCCACGGCCACGGCTTCCAGGTGGTGGCGGTGTTCGTCTATAATACAGATAGATTCAATCTTGCTTTTAAGGATGCTGCCGTCTTTCTCTTTCACGGGGACCACGGTCTGCGGTACGGTGGCCTGGGCAGAACCCTTAGGGTGGGCTTTGAGCCAGCCTACCAGGCTACCATAGACTTCCCCGTCCAGCACGGCGTTGGGCGTTTCCTCGGCGGAGGCCGTGAACAAGAGCCTGCCACCCAATCCGGTCGCCAGACCCGAGAAGCCGGTTTTGATCTGGGCCAAATCGGGTAGGACCCAGGGCTGGATGGCAGATGGTTGGGGTGCCTCGCCTCTGCCGCGCAGGAAAGACGTGATAGACGACAGCGTGTAGGTGATGAGCACATTATGGCCGCCCGGCGCAAAACGCTGCAGCAGGTACAGGTATTCCTCATCGGCTGAGAGACCTTCAATGTTGAGGGCGGCATCGCCGGTGATGGCTTTGTTCTGGCGCAGCTGATCGTAGAGTTTTTCCAGGGGTACCTGTACCGGTTTACCCGCGCCCTGCCGGGTGATGGGGACTAGATAGCCGACATTACGCATGCTGGTAGCGCCCGAGCCTACAATGAACAGGTACGGCTGCCCTTCCAGCATCACTGAGGTAATGGCCTCCAGGTCTGGTTTCACGGGTTTGGGGATGCGGCCGCCCACCATTGATTTCGCCTCCAGCAAAGACACTTTCTGCACCACCTTAAACTGCTCATTGAGACAGAACAGGTACGGCGAATCATCCCCGATGACGTAGTATTGGTCGCCCGCGCGCTCAATGCCCGAGGCCGAGGGAACGCCCTCCAGCACCATTTTCTGGGTTATAACAGCGGCAGGTTGGGCTGAATCTGAGGATGACTGGCAGCCGGTGGAGAATACAGTCATGGAAAGAAAGAAGCAAAAGCAAAGTTGACGTACGAACATAATCATTTTGGGTCTACCCTAAATCTGATCCATGGACAATGACCTATTCCTCGGATGTATGGTGTACGAGGCAAACTTGTTTTTAGCCCGATTTTAGAAAATTGACGATAAAACAGCATCAGACCAGGGCCATTTCTTCCAGTACCTGCCGCGCCCGCAGGCAACTGGCTTCCTTGTCTTTGATCTCCAGCATGATGTCCACATCCAGCCCGTTGAGGTGGGTAAGAAACTCGCGGAACAGCTCGGTCTCAATGCTGGTAATGTGCTTGCCCTTGCGCTCTCCGGGGCTTTGGGAGCTGTAGTCCATCATGAGCACGCCATCCTGCTCTGGGTGCCAGGTGCCGGACGCCAGTTGCAGGGCTTCTTCCATGGGCTCGCCGTTGTTCAGGCACTCGTGGTGGAAATTATCGAAGAGGATGGGGATGCCCGTTTCAGCGTGCAGTTCCAGGCAATCCTGCAGACTGTAAAGTCGGTCATCGTTCTCCACCACCAGGCGCGCCTTCACGGCCTCGGGCAGTTGGTGATGGAAGGTCTGGATAAAGCGTTTGAGGGCCGCAGGTTTGTCGCCGTACACGCCACCCGCATGGATCTGCAGTTTGGCCGTGGAGTCCAGCCCCATCAAATCCATGACGCTGCCCTGGTACACCAGCTCCGCGATGCTGTTGCGCACAATGCGCTCATCTGGTGAATTGAGCACCACAAACTGGTCTGGGTGCATGGAGATGCGCATGTTGTGCTTTTTGATGTAGTCGCCCAGGCGCCGGAACGTCATCTGGAAATGCTGCTGCCAGTTGTAGGTGCAGATCTCGTGCGAGGCGAACGGCACCAGCCCCGAGCTCATCCGGAAGAACAAGAACCCATGCTCCAGGTTGTATTCCAGGATGCGGCGCAGACAGGCCAGGTTTTTCTCCACCATCTGCACCAGCCGCTCCTCATTGTAAGAAGCCAGCCTGAACGTGCCCGACGAACTGCAGTCCAATGATTCATTCACACAGGGATATCCGATCTTCATGGTTCACAAGGTTTGATGCTATAAACCCTTGCCCTAGGCATAAGTTTATGGATTAGTTAACGAAGGCCCGCCCGTTGTGTTCCGATGAAGTGCTGTGTTTGGAGAAATGAGGTTCTGGCTTTGGACAACGTCTGCTTGATTCAGGTGCGTGACATAGCGTTTTAAACCCTTTTTCATAGAATTAAGTCGGCAACGGATTAGGCTGGAGACTACCAACCCATGGTTCAAGTCTGTGACTTGGACCTATTATGCGGGCAGTTTGCAACTACCCTGAGGCGTTAGCCTCAAGCTGAATATTTAACTTTTTCCGCTGGCGCGAGCCTCCGGCTCGTGTCCGCACGCATACTGAATGGAAAGGCCTACCCTCTTTTGTCATCCTGAAAGGATCTTGTGAGCAAACAGTATTGGCGTTTCTCTAACGTTTTTATTGTTCGCCCCCAAGATCTTTCCAAGATGACAGCGGGGGTAATTGTAGGAATGAAGGGTAAAGTGCGGGATTCCTGATAGCCAAAACAAGCCTTTCAGGAATGCGTGCTGACACGAGCCGGAGGCTCGCGCCAGCGGGAGCTTAGGACAAGTCCTATAAAGGGGAATGGAATGGCATAAAACGTTTCGGGCCTGTTTTCTGCAAAACAGGCCCGAAAACGGGAGTGTATACACTCAGGACTCAAGACTCAGAACTCCTTACTTCACGTTCACCTCTTTTACGCCTTCCCGCCCGAAGAAAGTAGGGAAATACATGAGCTCTGCTTTGGCCGGGTTCAGGGTGTAGGTGCCTTTGTAGCGGGGCAGCAGCTGGATGGTGAACGTGTACTTCCCTCTGCTCAGGTGGTTGGAGAAGATAGATACTTTGTGGCGGAAGTACTCGCGGTGCGCCTCGTAGCGGCCCCAGCTGGATTTGGAGTCATAGGTGCAACCGGCTGGGATGGGCACTTCAATCATCACGTAAGAGGCATCGGCTTTCACTTCAATTTCCACTTCCATCTGCACCGGTTTACCCGCCGACAAAGTGGCTTTGGCCTGCTTGGTATCGGCGAAGGACGTGCGCACCACGAAGTCTTTGTCTACCCGCGCCGGTTGAGCGATCCACTCGTTCTGGTAGGCGGTGAGATACAGCGCCAGCGAACCTTGTTTCTTGATGGTAATCGGCTGCGTAGGCGTAAAGGTGGTGTCAACCGGGAATTTTTTCAACGTGGCATTCACCCCTCCAGAGAGGAAAAGCTGGTTCTCTGGTGTCTGGCCTTTCTCTTTGACCAAATCTGGCAGAAGCGTCTCTAGGATTCTCGCTGATTCATAGGTGTTGCGCCAGTAACCGGTGCGCCGCTCATTCAGCAGGAACGCCTGGATTCTGAGCAGATCGCGCTCGTGGTTGCCAGCCGCTTTCAGGATTTCGTAGGCCAGCAGCGTGTTGGAGATGTGATTGTCAAACAGGCTGTTTTTGTTTTCGCCCCAATGCAGACCGCCCAAGGTGGTGGCGCGCTGGTACTTCTGCAGGGTATCTAAGGGAGCCCTCAGGTTCAATCGCTGCCGAAGTCTGGTCAGGCGGAACTGGTCTTCCAGAGAGAGTTTGGGTTGTTTCTCTAGCTTGGTCACGTACGCCGGGAAGTCAACTTTGGCATCTAGTTTCTGTAGAATCTCCAGGGCCCTAATCTTGTCCTGCGCGTCTTTTCTTTCCACGTGGAAGGTGAGGTAGTCAATAAGCGGTTGTTTTTTGAAACTGGTGGTGTAGCCTTCCTGCTGGGCCATGACAAGGGCTTCGGTAACATGATGACTGATCCAGAGGTAGGCAGGGCCGTTTTCCCACCAGCTCCAGGTACCGTCTTCTTTCTGGGTTTTCTCCAGGTGCCGAATCAGGCGGCGTACCATTTTGCCGTGCTCAAAATCTTTGCCCAAAGCCGCCTGGATGCGTTTCTCCCACAACAAGCCTTTCAGCTTAGAGGCGGCCTGTTCATTGCACCAGTACTCATAGCGGTGGAGGGCCTTGATCTCGTCCAGCATGACTTGCAGCAGACTGCTTTGGGCGTAGAAGTGCACCGGTCCTTTGGCGGGATCAAACGAAAGGGTAAGCGTGGTGTCAATGGGCAGCGACAAGAAAACGCCTTTACGCTCCAGCACGCCTTTTTTGTACACGCCAATGTGCCGTCGCTCGCCGTCTGAGAAGCCGCTGCCTTCCCGCAAAGAGTACATCAGTTCCACGGAGTCTGGTGCTACGGCCGGAGCCTGAATCATGACGGTATCGGTGAACACGCGGCCCAGTTTCAGGGTTTGTTGCCGAAGCGCTTGTCCGTTGAATTCAAACCGGGTCTGTACACTGGCAGTATCTGGCAGGTAGTTCACGGCTTTGCTGATGATTTGCGTTTTATCGCCTTCAATCAGGAACCTCGGGCCGCTCAGGGTCGCCATCATGGCCTTGAACGACCGGATCTCGGTGCTGGCGGTGCCGCTGCGTTTGTTTCCGTCCATGGCCAGCACGTGTGTTTTCCAACTGGTGACATCACCGGGGAAGGTAACCGGGAACGTGACTTTGCCCTGCTTATCGGTGGCCAGGCGCGGTTGCCAGAAGGCATAATCAGAAAAGTAGCTGCGGATGGAGGCGGTGGCGTCTGCCTCGGCGCCAGCCAGTAGCGGTTGCTCGGCCTCGGCTTTGCCTTTCCTAGTAGTAATGATGATGACGCCGTTCGCTGCCGCGGCTCCGTAAATGGCGGCGGCCTCTGTGCCTTTCAGGGTGGTAGTGGAGGCAATGGCGTTCGCCCCCAAATCTCCTATATTTCCGCTGAACGGCAGACCATCCACAATGATGAGCGGTTGTGTGTTGCCCTGGATGGATGAATTCCCTCTGATGCGGATAGGACCATTGGATTCTGCTACCTGCACACCGGCTACCCGGCCTTGCAATGCACCTTGTATCCCGTAGCCGGTGACCACCACTTCATCTAATGCTCTAACATCGCCCATCATTTTGATGTCTATGCGGCGGCTGCCCCTTACCGGTACTTCCTGGTTTATATATCCAATGAAGGAGATCACGAGCACACCGTTTGAAGGGGCTTCAATGGAGAACCTGCCATTCACATCAGTAGCAGTAGCTGTGTTAGTTCCCTTTACCTGAACCGTTACTCCCGGCATGGATTCTCCAGTGGCCGCATCAAACACCTGGCCTTCTACCTCATTGGAGTATCTCCCCAAAGAACCACTGTAGATTACCGTAGGAGCTGAGTTAGCAGGTGCCGGTACAGACAATGGGGCGGTTGTGATTGCCCGGCGTTTGGCGGCTTCCACGCTGTTCTGCAAATACGCTTCCAGGGCTTTGGTCTCCGGGGTAGGAGCTTTTAGCTGAGAGTTGCTGAAGAGAAGGCGCAATTCCCCGTCGGGCCGAATGGTCACCAGGGTGCTGATTTGCCGATGGTCTGCAAACACCAGCACCAGTTTGTATTTTTTAGGAGCCAGTTGGTTCAGATGATTTACGCTGCCCCGGTACATGGTTACCTGTTCATTGGAGGCGTTGGGTTCATACAAAAAGACAAACCTGGGACCCTCCGCAAACGTGGAATCCAGTTGCCAGTGCAAACGGCCGCTACCAGCTTCGGTGCGGTACTCGGGTTTTTCCAGAATTCTAGATGACCAGAAAGCGTTTTGGGCTTCTTCCCACTGGTGTCGCAAGCTCTTTTCTGTATAAGCGATTTCTGCCAGCGAGCCAGACGAAAGGTGATAAGAATTACCTTTTGCCGAAAGGAACACTTTGTCTGGGAACGTCAGTTTTTCGCGCATTTTCAGCAAACCAGGTTCAAAACGATGGGTGTAATTGGCTTCGGGCGTAAAGCTGGTTTCAAAATTTCCCAGCGAATAAAACTGCACCACATTAGGTCTGAAAGGCCCGGTCAGCAGAATTTTATCCCATTGATTACTGCGGTTGAAAGTTCTTAGGCTGGGGTTATTGGGTAAGTACTGCACGGTTTTTCCTTGCTTAAGGAAAGTGAGACCGGTATGGAAGTTCTGCTCCACGGGCACCAAGTACTGAGACAAGGCGCCTTGTTCAGATTTGGAAAGATATCCGGCTTCGGCTTTTTCCAGTAAAGCGGGCATCTTGTTCTGGTCGATACTCAGGATTAGTTTCTGCCCTTGTTTCAGGTACACGCTGTCTAACTCAAGGAAGTGTTTGGCCGTGCGAAGTTTCAGGGAATGGTACCCGCTGTCGGCCGGGAAAGAATAAGGCGGCACCACATCTGTGCCGGAGAAGTACACCGGTACCTGGTCCAGGAAAATCACATGCACGGGCACCACCCGGCCGGAGTCTACCACAAAGGGAGCGAACTGGGTGGTGCTGTCTGGAGTAGCGGTGTAGTTGGAGTAAAGTCCGCTTTCTGGGTACAGCAACTGGTAATAGGCCAGGCTGTCCAGGCCCATGCTTTTCCGCCATTGAGTCCACTGCAAAAGATGCGAGCCCTGGCCCGGCGCATCTTTCCTGGAAAAGGTACGCCGGTCTTTCCTGCTTTGGAATTTCTGGTATTTGGGAAGCGAAGGCGGTGAATCGTTCCTGAACTTTGAGGTGAGGGCGTAGGCTGTTACATCCACGTTGGCCGCAGGTTTGCCCTTGGCGTTCTTCACTTCTAAGGTGAGATTGGTTTTCTGCCCCGGATACACCGTAGCCGGGGCCTGAACGGTGATGTTCAGTTCATTCTTCCGGAAGGGAGCATTGTATTCCTCGCTTTTCACCTCGCCGCCCCACAGGTACTGCACAGACATATAATACGGCTCCTGGTTGGTGGCTTTGCGGGTGTTTTGCCAAAAGGAAGCGGTATCCTGGCCCCGGTCAATTAATTGGTTGTTTTTGTAAACGAAGTACCAAAAAGGCAGGCGTCTGGGGTTCTGGATGGTGAGGAAAAGCGAGTCGCCGGTGCGCTCAGAATAGAACTGGAGGTTGGCCGGTTCGTCTCTCAGTTCAAGGGTGCTTTGCAGCTTTTCGGAGGTGATCTGGTACTTCCGGACATGGGCCTGCAAAGGAAGAAGGGCCGGCAATTGAATGACTTGCGTCTGCAGTTTCTTACCCTGGGCATCGGTTAAGACCAACGTGGCTGTTTTAGGAAGTGATTTCTCGCCCTGCAGGTAGGTGGCCTGCACACTGTCTTTGAGCAGGGCTAATTGTAGGTGGCCGTCTTCAAAAGAGTATCGGCCGCTGGCGCTTTTGGTGCTCCGTTCATTGCTGGAATTCAGGAAAACGGCTTGCACCTGGTACTCCACCTTCGCCTTCGGGAAGATGGTGGCTGGAAGCTGGATGGTGGTTTCGCCGGAGTTCTCCAATGGCTGCTTATGTACCCACAGCGTGTCTGGGATAAACTGCACCGGATCATTGGTCTGCCTGATCTGCCTGGTGAGCACGGTGATTTCCACCCGGGCATCGGTTAAGGTTAAGCCGTTGGCATCGGCTCCGCGCAGGATTACGCTGTTGGTGGTGCCGGCAAAATGCTCGGGTTTTTCCAGCCTGAGGGTGTAGGTGTTCTCCTTCAGTTCATAGTCTTCGTACTTGAACTGAGTATTTGTGATGCGGTCATCGTCCCATTTTTTCTCCCGTACCAGGGCCAGGTTTACATAGGTATCTAGCCTGAGTTGGAGGGAGTCATGGAGCACGAAAGAACCCTCGTAGGCACCCGGCCGGAATGGTTTCAGGTTGCCCACCTTCTTGGTTTTGCTGTTACCATAGAGCTCTGCCTTTAAATTCTTCTTGTAGGGTTTTCCGCTTGGTTTCACCAAAAACGCCTTGTACTGCACCGTGTCACCTGGGCGGTACATGGGTTTGTTAAGAACTAAGTAGCCCCGAGGCTGCTTCTTTTCATATCTGTCATAGTTGCGGTACGTGTCATCAAAAATGGCAAATACTCTACGCACCACACCTTTTGGGTCATGGTACCTTAAACTATACACGATATCTCTGAAAGGATTATAGACAACTTTCCAAGCCGGCCCCCAGACGTAGTAAATGGGTTTTGTGTAGACAATCTTTCTCCAGAGTGGGAGATTATACTGGGCTTTCTTTGAAGACTGCTCTACCGGCACATAAAACGTGTAGCCTTCATGCGTCACCGAGAGCAGTCCGCTTTTCTTAATGTTGGCCCGCCGGTAACTTTCCGAGGCAGCATCGAAGGGGATCTTTTTCCTGCCCAGTTCAACCCTGGCGTTAGTGATGAGGTTGCCCAAAGTATCATACAGCACGGCCGCCAGATCCACGTGGTTCTTCAGGAGCTGCAGTTGCAGATTGGTCTGGCTCTCCAGAGAATACATCAGATCAGGCCCTGAGGTGTAGGTGTACAGGTAATGTCCCTGCGGCAAACGCTTCTGATAGGCCAGGTTAGTGGGGAAGGAGTCTACCTTGCTATGAAAAAAGCTCTCCCGCGCAGTTTGTATGCCTTTCTCATACAGCTGTTTGGCTTCTGCGTCTGTGATTCGGTAGAGGTAGGTGTAGTAACTGGTGGTACGGCTAGTGGCCAGATTCTTTTGCGCCCATGTACTTTGACTGAGCAACAGACAGCAGGCAAAAAGCAAGAAGAGGAAACGAGTGCGGAAGCAGGGGAGCAGTGGCATGCAGGGCTGTTTTTTGTCTTAATATAGGAAAAAAACAGTATTGCGCTGCATGCCGAGGAAAGCACCTTGCCTTGTTTTGGGCCTGATTTTAATGAAACAGAGCTAAAACAGAGGGAGCCGCTGCTAAGCCTTAATGCAGATTCTTCGTTTGGATGGGTGGCAAAAAAGCCTAATTTTGCGTACAGTTTTAACCAGAGCGTACATCTTTCACATAATCCACTACACATGAGTGTTTTAGTAAATAAAGATTCCAAAGTGATTGTGCAGGGCTTCACCGGCTCAGAGGGTTCCTTCCACGCACAGCAAATGATTGAGTATGGTACCAATGTGGTAGGTGGCGTGACGCCCGGCAAAGGTGGTTCTACCCACTTAGATCGTCCGGTGTTCAACACCGTAGCCGAGGCCGTACAGAAAGCCGGTGCTAACGTGTCTATCATTTTCGTGCCACCAGCGTTTGCCGCTGATGCCATCATGGAAGCCGCCGATGCCGGCATTGAAGTGATTGTGGCTATCACCGAAGGAATTCCGGTGAAAGACATGGTTGCCGCTAAAAACTACATCAAGAACAAGGCGGTTACCTTAATCGGGCCAAACTGCCCTGGCGTGATCACGCCAGGCGAGGCGAAAGTTGGTATCATGCCAGGTTTCGTGTTCAAGCCAGGAAGAATCGGTATCGTGTCTAAGTCTGGTACGTTGACGTATGAGGCTGCTGACCAGATTGTGAAAGCTGGTTTGGGTATCTCTACCGCCATCGGTATCGGTGGTGACCCTATCATCGGAACGCCTACTAAAAACGCGGTTGAGCTGTTGATGGAAGACCCAGAGACTGATGCCATCGTGATGATCGGTGAGATCGGGGGTAACTACGAAGCCGTTGCCGCTGAGTACATCCGCGCTACGGGTAACAAAAAGCCAGTAGTTGGTTTCATCGCGGGACAGACTGCTCCAGCTGGACGCAGAATGGGTCACGCAGGTGCCATCATCGGCGGTGCCGATGACACGGCGGCCGCTAAAATGCGCATCATGCGTGAAAACGGCATCTTCGTGGTAGACTCTCCGGCTGAGATCGGCGAGACCATGGTGAAAGTCCTGAACGGCGAAGCGGTGAACGCGTAAGCCTGCTCCCTTTTAGATATAGAAAGAGGCGGTTCTGCAAAGAGCCGCCTCTTTTGTTTTAAGCCTGTTTTCTAAAAATCAGCCTCTAAACAGCTTTTACTTGATCTTTACCACTCTTACCGGATGTCGCTCCTTCAGCCCGTCTGGTACGTGGGCGAAAATCTCATCTCTCAACGCCTCAATCAGCTTCTTTTTCAGGAAACTGCGGTGCACCACCAAACTCACCTCGCGTAGTGGCTGTGGCTCCGCAAAGGGGCGGATCATGGCTTTCTTCTCGTCTGACATGTCTTGCACAGATAGCTCGGGCAGCAGGGTCATGCCGCTCTGGGTCTCTACAATACGTTTGAGAGTTTCTAGGGAGCCGCTTTCGTAATCCAAGTGCACGTTGCGGATGCCTTTGGCGCGGTTGCAAAGCTGCAGCACCTGGCTTCTAAAGCAATGGCCGTCGTTCAGGAGCCACAGTTCGGCGGGATCAATGGCCTCGGCGGTGATGGTCTCGTTTTTGGCCAGTGGGTGAGAAGGGTGCAGGTAACCTACAAACGCCTCGTAGAAAAGCGGCACCTCTACAATGGTTTTATCGTGCAGGGGCGTCACCAGTAAGCCTACATCCAGTAACTCCAACCGCAGATTCTCCACGATGCTGCTGGTGACCAGTTCCTGGATGGTGACGTGCACTTTAGGGTACTTCTGGATAAACGAGGTGATAAACAGCGGCACTAGGTACGGGGCCAGGGTAGGGATAACGCCAATCCGAAGTTCGCCCGTGATACCGTCGCGCTGCACTTTCACCAGCTCCTCAATCTTCTTGAACTCGGCCACGGCCACCCTTGCCTGGGCAATCACCTCTTTCCCCAGCTCCGTGGGGCGCACGGGCACCCGGCTGCGGTCAAACACTTGCACCCCTAATTCCTCCTCCAACTTCTGGATCTGCATGCTCAAGGTGGGCTGCGTCACAAAGCATTTCTCGGCGGCAGTGGCGAAGTGGCGGTACGTATCTACAGATAGCAGGTATTCCAGTTGGGTGAGGGTCATCTTAGTATTGAATGATTGAGAGGTTGAGTGATGGAGTGAATAAAGCTTCTGAATGAATTTTTGGTGTTTATTCCAGATAGCCTTTTGGGCCTGTTATCTTAAAAAGCGACTTAAAAGGCTTTTTCCGGAACTGAGACAAAGGTAATAGATAATGGCTATGATAGTATAAGTACTATCAATTTGTTCTATATAATCGTTTCGGACACCTTTGTCGTATGGTTAGGCAATACAAGAACATTTTCTAACCTATCACACCACTATGGAATCACACAACGAATTAGGACTGGAACGCAGAGACACCAAAGACTTAGCCGTTAAACTGAATGAATTGCTGGCTAATTACCACGTGTACTATCAAAACCTGCGCGCCTTCCATTGGAATATCAAAGGCGGAAACTTCTTCGCGCTGCACGCCAAATTTGAGGAACTGTACACCGAGGCTTTTGAAACCATTGATGAGATTGCTGAGCGTATCCTGACCCTGCGTCACACGCCCTTGCACAGTTTCTCAGATTTCCTGGCCACCTCCAGCGTGCAGGAAAGAAAAGGCCTTACCTCAGATGTAGACACCGTGGCCGCTACCGTGGAGAACATCGGGCAGATCATCCACCTGGAGCGCGAGGTGCTGGCCCTGGCCGCTGAACTGGACGACGAAGGTACCCAGGGCCTCATCAGCGATAACCTGAATACCCTGGAGAAAAACCTCTGGATGCTCAACGCCTTCCAAGGTTCTTAATCCGCCGCGCTCCTAAAACACTACTAACACCCTTTATTTTCTTTTAACCTTTACATATACCATGTCACAAAACCGAGTACTATCTGTTGGGGCAGAATTCCCTGCCTTTTCCAAGAAAGCTGTTGTTTCTTTAGAGAGAGACCAAGAGTTTAGAACCATCACCGAGCAAGAGCACCGCCAAAACGACCAGTGGCTGGTGATGTTCTGGTGGCCGAAAGACTTCACCTTCGTGTGCCCCACCGAGATCGCCGAGTTCAACAAGAACTACGATGAGTTCCGCGACCGCGACTGCCAACTGATTGGCGCCTCCACCGATTCTGAGTTTGTGCACGCCGCCTGGCGCCGCGACCACGACGACCTGCGTGGCCTTCGTTTCCCTATGCTGGCCGACACGTCTAAATCATTAGCCGAAGAACTAGGCATCTTAGACACCGAGGAGAAAGTAGCGTACCGCGTTACCTTCATTGTAGACCCACAAGGCATCATCCAGTGGGTGAGCGTAAATGGCTTGAGTGTAGGCCGCAATGTAGCCGAGGTGCTGCGCGTGCTGGACGCCCTGCAAACCGATGAATTGTGTCCTTGCAACTGGAAAAAAGGCGAAGCCACTTTATCCGTTTAATTGTTTTTTATACAGGAAGGCTGCGGAGGGCCGGAAGGTAAAGTCTGTCACTTACCGGCCTCCGAAGCTTCTGTTTCCTTTTCACTTTCCGGAAAACGGGCCTAATTCCCTGCCTGGGAGCACAGCCTGCCCATCTTCCCTATCTATACTTTACCATGCTTTCTGTCATCCAAGAAACCCAACAAGATTTCCTGAAGGACTTAGGTCTTTCTGATCAAGCTTTCGCGCGCCTGGACCAACTGGTACAAGGCGACTCCAAATACCTGAAAGACCTGCGTATCAACCTCAAAACTGCCCTGCAGTCTGAGAACGTGACGTCCAAAGAAGCGTACCTCATTGCCCTGTCAGCGGCCGTAAACGAAGAAAACAAGACCTTGACTGAGTCTTTCCGGACGTTGGCTGCCTCCCACGGCGCCACTGACGCGGAATTGGCCGAGGCCGTTGCCGTGACCTCGCTGTTGAGCACCAACAACATTCTGTACCGTTTCAAGCACTTCATGCACACTGATTTCTATGAGTCAGCCCCGGCTAAAGTGAAGATGAACATCATGATGAACCCCGTGACCGGCAAAGAATTCTTTGAACTGGTGAGTCTGGCTATCTCGGCCATCAATGGCTGTGAGCGCTGCGTGACCTCGCATGAGGAAAGCGTACGCAAGCTGGGCGCTTCTGAGCAGCGTATTTTTGATGCCGTGCGCATTGCCGCCGTAGTGGTGGGCGTGAGCAAGGTCATCCGTTAGGATTCTTATCTCTATTGCCTATGTCATTGGCATTAAACCAGGTAACCGTTTCTGTGCAGCAATTGCCAGAAGCGGTTGCCTTTTACAAAGGCTTGGGCCTGCACCTGATTGTGCAAAGCGCCCATTACGCCCGTTTCGTGTGCCCCGATGGGCTTTCCACGTTCTCGTTGCACCAGCACCAGGAGGGTACCTTTCAATCCTCGGCAACCACCGTTTACTTTGAGTGCGCCCAGCTAGATCGGCAGGTGGCTTCCTTGAAAAGCCGGGGCTACGTATTCGAACAGGACCCCACAGACCAATCCTGGGCCTGGCGCGAGGCCTACCTGCATGACCCCTCGGGGAACCGCATCTGCCTGTACCATGCCGGTGAGACCCGCGTGAACCCAGACTGGCGCCTGCCCGAGAGCAAAACCAAACATTTCCTCACCGAGGCCCGGTTCACCAACTGGCTGAACTCCATCCAAACCGCCCTGGGCGATAATGATGCCGACTCCTTGCGAAGCCTTTACGCCCCGGATGTACGGTTGCTGGAATCGCCGTTCGCCGCGCCGGTATTCGGTCCTCTGAAAGTGAAACAGCACTGGGACAAAGCCATGGGACTGTACGCCAACGTATCGTACCATCTCATTGGGGTGCAGGGTGCCATTGGCTACGCGCAGCTGGAAGGTACCTGGGGCGCCTCGGAAAGCGTGGTCTACAGCGCCATGCTGGCCCTCCGGTTCAACCCCGCCGGCCTCTGCACAGAGGTAGTGGTTTGGGGCGGACCTACCATCTCCAAAGGCGTCATGCTGAAGAATGTTTCAGGGGTGTTTTCCAGAAACCAGGCCTGAAAGGGAGGAGGAGATTCTACCGAACTGTAGAAACCAGGCATCGCCTGGTCTCTATGGTACCTGATTAACGAAACCTAATTCACAGTATTGGCAGGGCAATCTCCGCTGGCGCGAGCGTCCCGCTCGTGTACAGGTATTGCTGAACATTGCCTTGCTGATGTGCAAAAGAGGATTTGGAATGCGTGCGGACACGAGCGGGACGCTCGCGCCAGCATAAATGTTTAATGCTGTAGGGGCAATCCCTTGTGGTTGCCCTAAACGGTTATTCAACCCAATGGGCAACCACAAGGGATTGCCCCTACATTCTGATGGAAAAGAAAAGGCCCTCCGCTTTGTAGCAGAGGGCCTTTTTTATCTGTTTTTCAAAAATCAGCCTCAAAACGAAAAGCTAATCACTGGCAATTAATATCTATTTACTATTTCGCGTAAGACACAGAGCGCATTTCCCGGATCACCGTGATCTTGATCTGGCCGGGGTACTGCATCTCTTTCTCGATCTTCTGGGAGATATCGAAGGAAAGCTGCTGGGCACGTTCGTCGGTCACGTTGTCGGCGTCTACCATGACGCGGAGCTCGCGGCCGGCCTGGATGGCGTAGCACTGGTTTACGCCGTCAAACGAGTGAGCGGTTTCTTCCAGTTCTTTCAGACGCTTGATGTAAGACTCCATAATCTCGCGGCGGGCACCAGGGCGGGAACCGGAGATGGCATCGCAGGACTGGATGATAGGCGAAATCATAGCCGTCATCTCAATTTCATCGTGGTGAGCGCCGATGGCGTTGCATACGTCTGGGTGCTCTTTGTACTGCTGGGCCAATTGCATACCAATGATGGCGTGCGGCAATTCTGGCTCCTCAGTCGTTACTTTCCCGATATCGTGTAACAGACCGGCACGTTTGGCGTGCTTCACGTTCAGGCCAAGTTCAGCGGCCATGGTGGCGCACAGGTTGGCTACTTCTCTTGAGTGCTGCAGCAGGTTCTGGCCGTAAGATGACCGGAAGCGCATGCGGCCTACCATCTTGATCAACTCAGGGTGCAGACCGTGAATGCCAAGGTCAATAGCGGTACGCTCGCCAATCTCCACAATCTCCTCTTCAATGCTTTTCTTCGTCTTAGACACCACTTCCTCAATACGGGCCGGGTGAATACGACCATCGGCTACGAGGCGGTGCAGGGAAAGACGGGCAATCTCGCGGCGAACCGGATCAAAACCGGAGATGATGATGGCTTCAGGGGTATCGTCTACGATAATCTCCACGCCGGTAGCGGCTTCCAGGGCACGGATGTTCCGGCCCTCGCGACCGATAATCTTGCCTTTGATATCGTCAGACTCAATGTTGAAGATGGACACGCAGTTCTCAATGGCGTGCTCAGCGGCGGTGCGCTGGATGGTCTCAATCACTACCTTTTTGGCTTCTTTGGTAGCGGTGAGCTTGGCCTCGGCCACAATGTCTTTGATGTAGGAAGAGGCGCGGGTAGAGGCTTCTGACTTCAGGTTCTCCACCAGTTGCTCACGGGCTTCCTCGGCGCTCAGGTTAGCGATGCGCTCCAGGCGGCTCAGGATCTCGTGGTGATCCTGCTCTACTTTGCTGAGTTTATCGCGGTACTGGGCCTCCAGGTCTTCTTTGCGCTTGTTGAAGCCGTCCAGTTGCTGGTTCAGTTTGTCTTTGAGAACGTCGGTTTCCTGCTCTTTTTTCTTCAGGTCTTCCTGCTGCTTGGTAATGAACTGCTCGCGCTGCTTTACCTTGTTCTCGTTCTGAATGATGATGTTTTTCTTACGGTTGGCCTCTTCCTCGTACTCGGCTTTCAGCTTCAGGAAATGCTCCTTGGCTTCCAGCATCTTGTCTTTCTTCTGGGTCTCGGCTTTCACCTCCGCCTCGCGGATGATGAGTTTGGCCCGCTCAGTGGCCTGTTCTTCCTGCTCCTTGAAGAGCTTCAGGAGCAGCACGCGGCCTACGTAGAAGCCTATCCCGGCGCCTACTACCGCTGCTAAAATGATATAAATAGTCATGGCTATAACTGTAAAGGGTTATGTTATAGCAATGACACTTGGCCAATAAATGCGGAGCGGACGGTTGATTATCCGAGCTGCAGAGAAGAGAGCAGTTGGTTTAAAGAAGAGAGTTTTTCCTCCAACGACAGTTGGGTTTCTACGGCGGCGTCCTCCGTTTTTATCTTGTCGGCGGCGGTTTCCAAGGCAATCATGGCCAGCAGATCCTGCTTGTCATGAATCCCGAACTCTTCCCGGAACATTCTCAGGCGCTCGTTCAGGTATTTGCCGGCTTGCCGAAGCCTTTCTTCCTCGTCCTCGTTTACCCGCATTGGGTATTCGCGGTCGGCTATCTTGATGCGTATAGATAACTCACTCATGCCCAAATGCTGTTAAGTGCTGCCGTGGCGCGTTTGTTGGTTAAAAGGTTGCCCTGCGATGTCATAAAAAAGTAAAAATTCCGCATGTCAAGCCTAAGGTTCTAAATTGGTATAAGGGCGTGCAGGCACGCATTTAAAGAGAACAACAACAACCGCAACCAGACAACCCGTTCTTCTATTCTCTTAAATAAGCGATGCACTTGTCAATTTCGCGCAAGTACTCGTTTATTTTTAGCTTCAACTCCGTTGAATTGGTAGTGTCTACTGCTATGGTTTGTACAATTTTACTAATATTATCTTGATTCTGAAAATTTTTTATCTCAGCATCTTTTTCCTGAATCACTTGCTGGAGGCGCGCTATTTCCTGGTGGGCTGCCTGTAGCCGCTCTTGCCCGGCCTGGTACTGCTGTACCAGCTGGCGCACTTTGCCCTCAATGGACTGGATCTGCTGAAGGGTGGATTGGTCAGACATCTTACTTCCGGATTACGGCTCCTAGTTGGTGCTCAAACTGTTGCATCAGGCGGTTCATGGTAGAATCAATCACTTTATCGGTCAGCGTCTGGTTCTTGTCCTGTAGGGTGAAGCTGATAGCGATGGCTTTTTTGCCGCTCTCAATCTTGTCTCCCTCGTAGACGTCAAACACATTCACCTCCTGGAGCAACTTACGTTCCACCTTCTGGGCCACCTGCTTGATCTGGTCAAAAGATACGGATTTTTCCACCACCAAAGATAAGTCGCGGCGCACTTCCGGGAATTTAGAGAGTTCCTCAAACACCAGCTTGTCTTTGTAGTTGCGCAACAAATAATCCCAATTCAGCTCAGCGTACCACACGGGCTCTTTCACGTCTACCTGCTTGCACACGCTGTCCTTCAGTAACCCGATATGACCCAAAGTCACATCGCCTTTCTGATAGGTCACGCCGCCCGCTAAATAGGGGTGCTCTGTGGGTTTGGTGGTGTAGTTAGGCTGACGGCAAAGCGTCAGGACCTGCTGCACCTGTCCGGCCAGATCATGGAAAGAAGCCTTAGCCGTGGCCTGCTGCCAGGTCTCCGCGGCGCGGTTGCCGGTCATGAATAAGGCCAGGTAGTTGTTCTCTTTGTATTTCTCGCCCTCTTTGCGGTATACCTTGCCAATCTCAAAGATCTTCAGGTCACGCTGACGGCGGTTGATGTTGTGTCTTAAAACTTCAAGCCCTGAGTACACCAACGTCAGGCGCATGGCATCCAAATCCTCTGAGTTGTAGTTCAGGATAGGCACCAGTTCAGCCGGGGTATTGCCTTCGGCGTCTTTGTAGTAGTTGGAGTTGGTGAGCGAGTTGGTGATGGTTTCCAGGAACCCGTTAGCCGCCAAGGCATCCGCGATGCGCTTGGTGATGACCTCCGGGTCAGGGTTCGGGAACTTGGCCAGGTAGCTGGAGGCCAGGTTCTCGCTTAGGGTGATGTTGTTGTAGCCGTAGATACGCAGCACCTCTTCCACCACATCGGCTTCGCGGGTCACGTCTACCTTGTGCGGCGGAATGGACAAGAGCAATCCTTCAGCGGTTTCCTCTAGAATATTGATGCCCAAGTCCGTTAAGATTTCCTTGATTCTGGTTTCGCCGATGTGTTGCCCAATGAGTTGGTGCACGCGGGAGTAGGTCACCTGAATCTGCGTAGGCTCTACCGGCGACGGGTAAACATCCACAATCTCCGACGAAATCTCGCCGCCCGCTACCTCCTGAATGAGCAAAGCAGCTCTCTTCAAAGCCGTAATGACCATGTTGGGATCGGTGCCGCGCTCAAAGCGGAAGGAGGAATCGGTTTTGATGCCGTGTACTTGAGACGTTTTTCTAATGCCGGCCGGCGCGAAGTAGGCGCTTTCCAGGAAGATGTTCTGGGTGGCCTCGGTCACGCCGGCCTGCAAACCCCCGAATACGCCCGCGATCACCATCGGCTCCTCGGCGTTGCTGATGGTCAGGTCCTCGGCGCGCAGGGTACGCTCCACGCTATCCAAAGTGGTGAACCTGGTGCCTTCAACGGCATTTTTCACGATGATCTTGCCGCCATTGATTTTCTCGGCATCGAAGGCGTGCATGGGCTGACCCAGCTCGTGCAGCACGTAATTGGTCACGTCCACCACGTTGTTGATAGGCGACAAGCCGATGGCCCGCAGCCGCTGCTGCAGCCACTTAGGCGATTCCTGCACTTTCACGCCGGAAACGGTCACGCCCGCGTAACGAGGACAGGCCTCGGGGTTTTCCACCTCTACGGAGATAGGCAGGTTGGTATTGGCGACCTGGAAACCGCTTAGGTCTGGTAATTGGTAAGGCGTTTTTAGCAAAGCCTGTAAGTCACGGGCAACACCCAGGTGCGAGGCAGCATCGGCACGGTTAGGCGTCAAACCGATCTCAAACACCTCATCAGACGCCAGTCCGAAGTACTGGGCCGCCGGGGTTCCGTTCGGTAGGTCAGTGTCCAGCACCATGATGCCGGAGTGGTCGTTGCCCAGGCCAAGCTCGTCCTCGGCACAGATCATGCCCTCAGACAAGGCGCCTCTTATTTTTGATTTTTTTATTTGGAAGGGCTCGCCGCCCGCAGGGTACAGGGTAGCTCCTACGGTGGCAATGACTACTTTCTGGCCCGCCGCCACGTTAGAAGCACCGCACACAATGTGTTTGGGCTCGCCGTCGCCGGTGTCCACGGTGGTCACGCTCAGTTTGTCGGCATCGGGGTGTTTGGCGCAGGTGAGCACCTCCCCGATGACCATGCCCTGCAAGCCGCCGGGTACTACGTCTATGGTTTCAATGCCTTCCACCTCCAGACCGGCATCGGTGAGGAGCTTGCCCACTTCCTGGGCGGGTTTATCTATGGCAATTAACGTCTTGAGCCAATCCAGTGATATGCGCATGGTGTGTAATCTCAGGGTGTGACAGGTGCAGCCACGCCGCACCTACAGCCGTTTTGCGGCTACAATTTTCAAAATTACCAAAAACTGGTTAAGATGGAGAAATCAGGGCGTTATTTTGTGGAAAACCTCCGCCAGGGCTTTGCATATCCTGCATTCAGAGGAATGAGAGCCGTTTTTTAGCTCCTTTTGGGAAAAGCGGGCTTGAAGCGGTTTTGGCACAGAAGCTCGCAGGTCCTCCGGACGCTGCGAGGTCTTTTGAGAGAGCGGTATAGCGTAAAGGTAACTTCCGCTGGCGCGAGCGTCTCGCTCGTGTCCGCACGCATTGCTGATTAGTGTGCTGCTGATGTGTTCAAAAGTATCAGGAATACGAGCGGACACGAGCTGCAAGCTCGCGCCAACAAATAACTCAGAACTCAAGACTCAGAACTCGCCAAGTTTACTTGGCGAAAGCCTGCTCTCCGGCCGGGATTTTCACCTTCAGACGGTTTTCGGCGGGGGGCATTGGGCAGGCGAACTGCGGGTTGTAGGCGCAGAAGGGGTTATAGGCTTTATTGAAGTCCAGCACGATGGTTTGGCCGTTGGGAATAGCGTCCAGGTAGCGGCCGCCGCCGTAGGTCTCAAAACCGTTGGTCTGGTCGGTGAAGGGGATGAACAGCGTATCTGAGGTGGAGCCGGCTTTCTGGAACAGCGTGAGCGTATGCGTTTGGCCTTCCAGTTCAAAGGAGGCTTTCCCTTTTACAAAGTAAGGTTCCTGGGTGCCGGTGGTCATAGGCATGGCAGTAGGCTCATTGCTTTCAATGGGCGTGAAATCAGCGGCTATCTCAAAGTCACGGGTCGGGGCGTAGTAATTGAGCTTGTTGAAGGAGCGGCGCAATGAATCAGGGAGGGGAGAGCGGGTGACGCTTCTGAAGGAGAGGTCCTTGTTTTCCCTGAATTTGAGGACGGCCTGGTTGTAGCTTTCATCATTGAAGAACAGGTCTTTTACCAGATAGCCTACAATAAGCAGCACGCCAATAAGAATAATGTATTTGAATCCTTTCATGAACTAAGACAGGTTGAGCGCGCAAAGGTCGGAAAGAAAATGATACAGTGGAGAAAGAAGCCGTTTTGGGCCTGTTTTTCTGAAAATGGGTCCAAAACACCGTAGCGGCGTTATCCTGTAACGCCGTGGTTCTATGGAACGAAATCACCTCTACCAAATAAGACCTTGTTACAAAGCCAGAATCTGAGTGGCAAGGATAATTTATTGAGATTTGAGTCGTGGGTTGCTGCGTAGGGTCACGGCGTTACGGTGTAACGCCGCTACAGTTTGAGTAATGACTAGTACGGTTTAGGCGCGTTTTCCGGAAAACAGGTCCTAAACAAAAAGGCAGCCACTTCTCAGCGACTGCCTTCCAGAAAGACAATCAACAATATACAATATACAATAAGCAATCAGCAATCACTAGAGAAGGTCTTCGTCTGCGAAGCTATAGTAGCTGCTGTCGGTGAAGATGAGGTGGTCCAGGATGGGGAGGTCCAAAACCTTTCCGGCCTCCTGAAGCTTTTTAGTTAAGGCAATGTCGGCGGCGCTGGGTTTTAATTGCCCCGAGGGGTGGTTGTGCACCAGGATAATGGCGCTGGCCAGGTTCTCCAAGGCATGTTTGAAGATGAGCTTCGGGTCAGCCACGGTGCCTGCCACGCCGCCGGTGCTGATCTGGATTTTCTTCATAATGGTGTTGGCCCGGTTAAGCAGGATGATCCAGAATTCCTCGTGGGGCAGGTCCAGCAGTTGCGGGCGGATGTAGTCGTAAATATCGGTGGAGCAGGTGATGCGGGTTTTCACGGCAGGGGCGGCTTCTTTGCGGCGACGGCCCAGTTCCAGCGCACTTACAATGGAGATGGCCTTGGCCTCGCCGATGCCTTTGTGCTTCTGCAGTTCCTTTACGGTAAGCCGGGCCAGGGCATTGAGGTCATTATCTACGGCGCTGAGGATGAGTTTGGCAACGTCCACGGCGCTCAGTTTTGCCGTGCCAGACCCGATGAGGATGCCAATGAGTTCGGCGTCGGAGAGGGCGGCGCGGCCTTTGAGCAGGAGTTTCTCGCGCGGGCGGTCTTCCTCGGCCCAGGACTTAATAGAGAGTGGTGCGGTGGCGTAAAGCGTAGACATACGGGATAATGCTTGTATAGAATTCAGAATAAAGTTTCTTGTACAATTTATATGACTTAGAAATAGTTCACCACCCGGCTACAATAACACGTACATCCTTCGTTAAGGAAAATTAGCTTTGTCGCATTGAATCAGTTTTATAGAAGCACATGACCAGATTGATCATCACGTTAATACTCGTATTACTCATAGATATTTATGTTTTCCAGGCAGTACGGACGGTGGCAGCCGCCTGGGCGCCAGGTGCCCGCAAAGCGGCTTACATCATTTACTGGGCCATCAGTTTGTTTACCTTAGGTACCCTGTTGCTGGCTTTGCTCACCCGGGGCTCGGCACCCAATCCTACGCGCATGCAGGTGGCCAATGTGCTCTTTATCCTGTTCATCTCTAAGTTAGTGATCGTGCTTTTCCTGTTCCTGGATGATCTGGTGCGCCTCACGCAGTGGTTCTCTAATACGGTACGAGGGCCGGAGAGCCCTAAGTTTGATGTGTCCCGGCACCGTTTCATGAGCCAGTTGGCCCTGGTGATGGGGGCACTTCCGTTTGGGGCACTTATCTGGGGCATGGTGAAAGGCGCCTATGACTACCAGGTGAAGAAAGTAACCCTCAGGTTTCCCAACCTGCCCCCCGCCTTTGAAGGATACCGGCTTCTGCAGATCACCGATATGCACTCAGGCAGTTTCCATTCCGGGGAGCCGCTGGAGAAAGCCGTGGCCCTCATCAACAAACAGGCCGTAGATGCGGTGGTCTTCACCGGCGATATGGTGAACAACGTAGCCTCTGAGGTGGAGCCGTATGTTCCTACGCTGGCTAAAATCAAGGCCCGCGACGGGGTTTTCTCCATCTTGGGCAACCATGACTACGGCGACTATGTGGCCTGGGAAAGCCGCGAGGATAAAATGCGGAACCTGAACACGCTCATCAATCACCACCGCCGGGCAGGCTGGGATATCCTCATGAACGAGCACCGCGTGCTGGAGCGCGATGGGCAGCAGATTGCCTTGCTGGGCGTGGAGAACTGGGGCCATCGCATGAATTTCCCCAAGTACGGAATTCTGTCCAAGGCTTACGCCGGCACAGAGCACCTGCCGTTCAAGATCCTGCTTTCCCATGATCCCTCACATTGGGACGGGGAAGTGAACACCAAGTACCCAGACATCGACCTTATGCTGTCTGGCCACACCCACGGGATGCAGTTTGGGGTGAACATCCCTGGTTTTAAATGGAGCCCCGTGCAGTACGTGTACAAACAATGGGCCGGGCTGTACCAGAAAGGGCGGCAGCACCTGTATGTGAACGTAGGTCTGGGATTCCTGGGCTACCACGGGCGCGTAGGCTTCTTGCCTGAGATCACAGTGTTTGAATTCAAGCGCGCTTAGAAAAGCTTTGGATTTGGATTGATCTAAAATTCTTTTGGTGATCTTTTGATCAAAGTACAAACCCTGTTTTTAGACCTTTTTTGCTAAAATGGCCTAAAAACAGGGTTTTTGTTTTGTTAAGTACTTTTATGGCTTTTGTGGAGAGAAACGGTGATGTGGATTAAGTGCAATCTATGAATAACCTGGCAGATGGGGTTGCGTAAAACTGCTGGAATGAGCTAAGCTACTTGGCCACAGATGTTCTACTTAAGAAACAGGTTATGAAAAAGTATATGTTAATGTTTATGGCGGCAGGGGCCTTTGCTTTCTCTTCTTGCCGTGAAGACGCCGGTACCTCTACAGAAACAAACGAAAACGACAGCGATACTCCAGACAACGCCTCCGGCGAGACCACCGACTCTTCTACGGTTTATAACTATGAGCGAGAGTCAAGAGATAGAGCCAACCGCATGTCCTCCCAAATCTCCCAAGACCTGAAACTAGACGCAGCCGCCCAGGCCCGCATCAGAACGGTGATGTATAACCGCGCCCGCATGATGAACGAGCTGGAGACCCGCTACAGCAGCACAAACCAAAGTGCCGGCCTTGCCGCAGACAGCAGCACCATGAGCGAAGACATGATGGTAGAAGACGATAACATGATGGACAGCGGTGCCGCCGTGCAGACCTCCAGTACCATGGAAGTGACCGGCTACCCTGATGATTATCCTACTCAATATTACAGCGAGATTGAGTCTATCAACTCCAATGTAGACATGGAGGTAAAAGGCTTCCTTACTCCAGAGCAGTTCAAGATGTATGAGGCCAACCGTCAGAAATATTACAGCACAGAGGCTAAATACAAAACCCAGGACGGCTCCAAACTCAAAATTGACGGTGATGAGGCCAAGCTGAAAGCGGGTCAAGCCAAAATGAAGAGAGACGGGGATGAGTCTAAACTCAAAACCGAGACCACCAAAGTGAAAAAAGACGGTGATGAGTCCAAGATCAAGACCGATGCCGCCAAAATAAAACGCGAGAAGGACGAGGTGAAATACAAGTCCGGTGACACTAAAATAAAACTGGAGAACTAAGCGTTCTCTCTGTATCTTTGAAAGGCTTGCCCGTAAGAAAGGCAAGCCTTTTTCATTGCATTTGCGCCCTTCTGTGTTCTATGAGTAAGCATTTTTGCTTTTTATTTCTTTTGATGTTAAGCTTGGCTGCCCTGCAGAGAGCCGCGGCCCAGACCACGGCGGGGCACAGTATCTGGGTAAGCGGGCAGGTATTGCGGGAAGACACCAAAGCACCCATCGCGGGGGCATCTGTGTACCTCAAAGCCACCGGTCAGGGGCAGGCCACCAATGAGCAGGGTGCCTTCCGGATCAAGATTTCCTCGGCTGATACGTTGGTTTTCCGGGCGCTGGGTTTCCGGGAGAAAATATACGTGCCCTCGCTGCGCAGCGTCACAGAGCTGCGGGTGAACATCCTGCTGCAGCAAGAGAGTGTGCAATTGAAAGAGGTACGGGTATCGCCTTTGTCGCCGGAAAAGGTAGACCGGGTGCTCAGGAATATGAAACCGCGCCCCGCGCCGCCCAAACCCCGGATGAACGTGACCGTGCCGCGCATCATCATCCCGCCCGGGCCGCCTGCCCCGGCAGACCTCATTACCAGCCCTTTGAGTTTCCTGTATGAGCAGTTCTCCAAAGAAGGAAGGCAGCGCTCCCGCGTGGCCAAACTCATGGAGGAACGCGAGCGCCAGAAGCAGGCCGAGCGCCTCATGATGCGGCAGGATTCGCTGCGGCAGGCCCGCCTGCGCTACAACCGCCTCTTCCGGGACACCACTACTTTCTATGAACCGCGCTGGTAACAGACTCCTGGACTGAACCCGGTAGGTCTTAAAAATTTGGTTACCTTTGTGCCTGATTCCAAGAGTCAAACCACCAAGAGACAAGGTATGTATTTCAATAATGTTATAGAGGCCATTGGTAACACGCCACTGGTGAAGCTGAACAGCGTCACGGACGGAGTGAAAGCCACTGTGCTGGCAAAAGTAGAGTATTTCAACCCGGGCAACTCAGTGAAAGACCGCATGGCCCTGCGCATGGTGGAAGACGCCGAGAAAGCGGGAATCCTTAAGCCGGGCGGCACCATCATTGAAGGCACCTCGGGTAACACCGGCATGGGTTTGGCCCTGGCCGCCATCGCCAAAGGCTACAAGTGCATCTTCACCATGTCTGACAAGCAGAGCCAAGAGAAGATCGATATCCTCAAAGCCGTTGGTGCCGAAGTCATCGTATGCCCCACCAACGTGGCCCCCGAGCACCCTGATTCCTACTACTCCGTGGCCAAGCGCCTGAACCAGGAAATCCCCAACTCGTTCTACCCTAATCAGTACGATAACCTCTCCAACACCGCCGCCCACTATGACACCAGCGGCCCCGAGATCTGGAAACAAACCGAGGGTAAGATCACCACGTTCGCTTGCGGCGTAGGCACCGGCGGTACCATCTGCGGTATCTCCAAGTACCTCAAAGAGCAGAATCCAAACATCAAAGTGATAGGCATTGACACCTACGGCTCAGTGTTCCAGAAATACAAAGAGACCGGCGTCTTTGACGAAGAAGAGATTTACCCGTACGCCACCGAGGGTATTGGCGAAGACATCCTGCCCAAGAACGTGAATTTTGACCTGATTGACCGGTTCATCAAAGTAACCGATAAAGACGGGGCCCTCATGACCCGCCGCCTGGCCAAAGAAGAAGGTCTGTTTGTGGGCTGGTCCTGCGGATCTGCAGTGCACGGCGCCCTTGAGTACGCCCGCGAGCACCTCACCGAGAACGATACCATGGTGGTGATTTTACCAGACCATGGTACCCGTTACCTGGCCAAAATCTACAACGATGACTGGATGCGGGAACAAGGCTACCTTGACTAAATCTTTGCTTTTAAGCCTGTTTTTTTAGAAACGGGCTTAGAACGGCCACCAAGCTTTCACCTTGGTGGCCGTTCTGTTTACAGAGGTTGCCGCCAACTGACTGTGGCTCAAGGCTGATTTTCTGCCAGCAACTTTGTGGCGGTAGCACCCGTTTTAAGCACATTGAACTTTCAAAACCTAACCTGTGGTCCTCCTTCAGATTTCCCCAAATAGTGCGGTAAGTTCTCCTGCCGGCACCCCTGGCCCCGATGGTCTGGTGTTGGTAGGGGATTTGATGGTGGTAACAGCCTACGTTCTGGTAGCAGGCACGCTTTTCTACCTGGCAATCCGGCAAAAAAACCAGGAACGGAAGGTAGTGCTGACGCTCTTCGGAGTCACTGCTTTAATGGGTGGTGCTTTGCACTCGCTCAACTTCTGGGGCGATGGCAATGACGGAGGCTTGTTTCTGGTGCTAAGGCTGGTATTTGGCGTGATTGCCTTGGTAGCCACCGGTTTGCTGATCAAGGCAGTACCGGGGCTTTTGGCTATTCCCAGCCCCGAGCAGTTGCAGAAAGCCAATGACGAGCTCAGGGAGCAGATAGCCGAGCGTGAACGAAGTCAGGCGGCCCTGCGCCAGGTGCAGCAGGACTTAGAGCAGCGGGTGCAGGAGCGCAGTGCCCGCGCCATCACCGCCACTCGCGAGCTGGAGCGTGAGGTGGAGAACCGCAAACGCGCCGAGAAGCAGCTTATCTCCAAAAATTACGAGCTGGTCAAGAAAAACGCTGATCTGGATGATTTTGTCTACTATGCCTCCCGTGACCTCCGTGCCCCGGTGCTCAACATCACCGGCCTGGTAGAAGCCCTAAAGGAGGAGTTGCCGCCGGATAACCCCGAGTTCAACCAGCTTTTCGCGCGCCTTGACGATTCCGTTTCCAGCATCCACCGCAAACTGTACAACATCACAGAGGTGAGCCGTATCCAGCGGCCGGTGAAGGAAGAGGAGCTGAGCATGGTTTCTTTCGCGCAGGTGTTGGAATTAGTGAAGGAAAGGCTGGCAGAGCCCCTGAGCATCGCGGAAGCGAACCTGCACACCGATTTTTCCGCTGCGCCGGAGGTGTACTTTTCTCGTGACAACCTCCTCAGCCTGCTCACGAACCTTATCTCCAACGCCATTAAATTCCGCGATGCCCTGCGGCCGCTGCAAATTACCCTGTCCACCCGGCACCAGGACCACTACCTAGTTTTAACGGTGCAGGACAACGGCATGGGCATGGACTTAAGCCAGTACGGCCAGCATTTATTCTCATTGTTCCGCCGGTTCCATGACCACGTGGAGGGCAGCGGCGTAGGATTGTATATTATTAAACGCATCATGGACAACAACCGCGGCAAAGTGGAGGTGGATAGCGTGTTGGGCGAAGGAACCACCTTCCAGCTGTATTTTGTGAACCATGAACAATAGACCGCACCAAGGATATGAAGAAACTGAAGGGCATCATGCTCGTCGATGACGATGATACAAACAACTTCCTGAACCAGCGTTTGCTGAGCCGGATGCAGATTACAGACAAGATCAAGGAGTTCCGCAATGGCAAACACGCCTGGGATTACCTCCACCAGTTAAGCGAAGGGAGCGTTGACACCGCCTCGGCGGATTACTTTAAGCCCTCGCTCATCCTCCTGGACATCAACATGCCCGTAATGAACGGGTTTGAGTTTCTGGGCATGTTTGAGCAACTGGACCCCGGTTTCCGGCAAGACATGGTGCTGGCCCTGCTTTCCACCTCAGAGCACAGCCAGGACACCGAGCGCGCCGCCGCCCGGAACATCGCCTACCTCACCAAGCCTTTGACGGCCCAGAAAGTACAGCAACTCCTGGATACCTATTTCCCGGAAACCGGCACGTAATTTATCCTTGCTCAGTATCAATAATATTCCTTGGGAAGCGTCATAATCTATAACCAATGATTGATTAGCTTTTTAGGGTTTTACATCTGTGCCTTGTTATATTGTTTTTGTTATTTGCTGTTGATTGAATCTTGTAAAAGACTAAATTTCGAATTCAATCAATGTTTATAACTGAAATCTTAATTAGAGTGAGTTGTTTTTCTTCTGACCGTTTTAAAGCCTTTTTGTGCTTTTGTTTTATAGTCCTTTTGTTTGGGTGTGAACCTGATGAAAATCAAGTTGTAGTAATTCCAAAGGCAGGAGAAACAATTGTTAGAAATGATACTGTTATAGTTTGGCCCGAAGAGATTCAATATGGGTTTAGGAATCCAATGATGGGTTTCAGAGAGTTTTTTTCTCCAGGGGTAGATATCAAAAGAAAAGATTACCCGCTTCCCTTTGGATCTATGGTAAAAGAATATATGCAGTGGGTTAAGTTAGAAGAATACGCCAATGATGATGTGGATAAAATCAAGGCCTATTCCAATCATAGATGGAAAGAAATTGAGAAGCAAAATGTAAAAGTTATACCTCGGGTTCTCCTGGAGTGGCCTGAGGAAGATGGGGTTCAAGATCCTTCTATTCCTGATGATATCCGGGGAACGCACTGGCCAAAGGACTTGCAGACTGGAGATTATTTCAGTGCCGACTTCAAAAATAGATTAATCAAGTTTGTAGAAAAGCTCGCTTTAGCTTGGGATAATGACCCTAGGGTTGCTTATGTGGAGATGGGTATAATTGGTCAATGGGCCGAACACCATACACCTTCTATAAGCGATTATTGGCCAACTAATTCTGGTGAGCCACATGTGCCAAATAAGACCTGGATCCCAGGAATAGAGAAGGTATTAGGCGATGTTTTTTCTGCGTCATTTAAAAACAAGAAAATATTAGTAAGGTATGCATATGATTTCAAAGATTATGAATTTGGTCTTATATGGGATTCATGGGCAATGCCTGAAGAGCAGGCTCGTGGTTATAGTGAAATAATGAAACTTCCCAACAGGTGGAAGAAACAACCTGTTGGTGGGGAGTTGACTTGGAACTGGGGTACTTTTGGTGATAAGTACCAAAGTGTAGAGGAACTTTTAGCTGATCCAGGTGAAAGATTTAGGATGGTGAATTTGATCCGTGAACTTCACTGCAACCATTTAGGAGGTATCACTTGGGCTAATTTTTCAGATGCAAATTTTTTTGAGAATGCAAATGAGGTACAAAAAGCCATGGGGTATAGATTTGTGATAGATGAATTCAAATATCCGTTAATCTTAAAGTCAAATGAAGATTTTAAAGTGAGGTTTTCTGTAACTAATACTGGATCAAGTCCTTTTTACTATGATTGGCCTGTAGAGATTAGCCTCCATGATGTAAAAACCAAAGAGAAGATTTGGGGAGGGAGTATAAAAAATCTCAAAATAAGCGAATGGATGCCTGGGGAATCTTGGGATGTAACCTCTCAATCCTATTTAACAAAGCCAAATAAAAACATAGTAGATGCTTCTTTCAGATTACCTTCAACTGTACCATCAGGTAATTACATTATATGTGTGTCAGTATTAGATCCATCTGGGAATATACCATCCTTACGGTTTGCAATAAACAATTATCATAATGGTGGAAGGCATCCGATGGGATATGTTGGCGTAAATATCAGGAGTATGGAAAATTATGCCGTAGACAAAAACTCCTTTGATGGTTTATTGTGGGATAAATCTTTGCATTATAAATTGTAAGATTTGATTCCTTAGCTTAAGATTTAGATAATGTTTCTCCCAAAGCTTTAAGGTTTGAGAGGAGAAACATTATTGCTAATAAAATGGATATTTGATGATTATAAATTATTTAAGCCTTTGCAATAAAGTGGTATAATCTTGATTATAGCTGGTATTTCAGGAAAATGTGCACCATAACGCTGATTCCCGCCAGCATGAGGCCCACTCCTATGAGTTTCTCGGAGAACTGCTGGGTAGGAGGGAATTGCTGACCTTTAAGAGTTTTACCCAGCAGCGCCCCAATCGCGAAGGCAAGCATGAGCGGCATGCTCTTGGTCCAGTCAATATGGCCCAGCCAGTAGTGCGAAGAAATCCCCGAGAGACTGGTCACCACCAGGATGAACAAAGACGTGGAGATGGCAATCTGTGATGGGATCTTGAACACCCTGATCATGATGGGCGTCTGCAAAAAGCCCCCGCCAACCCCAAAGAGCCCGGCAATGACGCCGGAACACAACCCGAAGAAAGCCATGAGGCTGCCGTTCAACCTATAAGCCAGGTGCCTGGGATGGTTCTTCCGGATAAAGGAAGTGGGCATGCGGTTTAGGCGGTACATCATGCCCTGCTTGCGTTTTTTCTCCTGTTTGTACGTGATGAGCATGTAAATACCCACAGCCAAAACAAACAGCGCAAACAGGATCTGCATCTGCAGCACGGGCATGTAGGCCACCAGAAAAGCCCCTATGAGGGTACCCACCATGGCCGGGAACTGCAAGAGCGAGGCCACCACGTAGTCAATGCTTTTCTCCCGGAAATTGAAGATGGAGGAAACCAAGGCCGCCGGCAGCAGAGCCGTCATGGCCGTGCCTATAGCCAGTTCAATGGGAAACTGGAAGAACATGATGAGGATAGGCACCATGAACACCCCACCCCCAAAGCCCACCATCGTCCCGAAGGTGCTGACCACAATCCCTACCGCAAAAAGGAGAATCTCTGTTAACAAGCCGCGCTTTTACTAGATGACAAGGTAAGAGAAAGAGGCAATCCCCTTTCCGCCGAAGTGTAATATAAAGACCCCATGAAGAGAGCCCTGCCCTTGCTTACCGTCCGGCAGAAAGAATAGTTACCCTGTCAAAAGCAATAATTTTGCCAGCGAGCCCAGAATAAGCAGTCTTAAGTAAAATAAAGCGCCTTTTCTCCGGCCAAAGCCCCAAGAATTTGCCTGTTTTTAGCCCGAAATTTATAAATCAGGCTAAAAACAGCTCTTAATCAAAAGACAGGTTATTCTCCTTCAAGGGTGGCGCAGGTGACATTCACAAATTGGAAGTGCTGACCATCAAACAGGCCTTTGTCGCTGAGTTTAAGGGACGGAATCACCAGAAGGGCCATAAAAGAGAGCGTCATAAAGGGCGAGGTGAGGGCGCTGCCCAGTTCCTTGGCGGTGCGGTCCAGTTTGGCATACTGCTGGGCTACCCAGTAACCATCTTCCGGTGACATGATGCCGGCCACGGGCAAGGGCAGCACTTCCTCACGTTCTCCATCCACCGCCGAGATGCCGCCTTTGGCCTCAATGAGCAGGTTCACGGCGCGGCACAGGCTCTCATCGTCCACGCCCACGGCAATGATGTTGTGCGAGTCATGGCCCACGCTGGACGCAATGGCTCCGCGCGTTAACCCGAAGTTCTTGATAAAGGCCAGCGCCGGCGCGGTGTTCTGGTAGCGGTTCACCACGGTCATCTTCAGGACATCCTGGGCCAGGTCGCTCACGATGTGGCCGTTTTCAATTTTTGGGTCCAGAAACAGCATTCCCGTCACCAGCTGGCCATTGTATGGCTCAATCACCCTGATCTTCACGGCATCACCGGCCGGGAAGCGGAACTGCTCTAAGGTTTTAGGCTCGGCGTGGAAGTTGTTGATGACCTCGCTGGGGGTGAACGCGATTTTGCTCTGGCCATTCTCCGCCACCAGTTGCCCGTTGATGTAGGTTCTGAGCACGTTGAAATCCCGCGGGTTATCAATCACGATGAAATCTGCCGGGTCTTTTTCCTGGAGCAGGCCCACTTCCAGTTTGTAGTGGTGTACCGGGTTCACGCAGGAGGCCTGTAGCACGTGGAACAAATCATGGCCCAGGGCCAGGGCGCGTTTCACCAGCTCGTTGATGTGGCCTTCCACCAGGTTGTCGGGGTGCTTGTCATCGGAGCAGAACATGATCTGGTCCGGGTGCTGGGCGAGTAGTTCTATGAGTGCATCGAAGTTCTTGGCGGCGCTGCCTTCCCGGATGAGGATTTTCATGCCGGCGGCTATTTTGTCCAGGGCTTCCTCGGCGGTGAAGCACTCGTGGTCGGTGGTCATGCCGGCGGTGGCGTAGGCCTGGGCCTCTTCGCCGCGCAGACCAGGGGCGTGGCCGTCTACCTGCTTATCGAATTTCTGCGCCAGCGTGATCTTCTGCATGACCAAGTCATCCCCGTTCAAAACGCCGGGCCAGTTCATCATCTCGGCCAGGTACTTGACCTCAGGCCGCTGGAACAATTCCTCAATGTCCTCGGGCGTGATCTCGGCGCCAGCCGTCTCAAAAGGCGTGGCTGGCACGCAGGAGGGCGCCCCAAAGAAGAATTTAAAAGGCACTTTCTTTCCGTTCTCCAGCATGTACTCCACGCCTTTGAGTCCTAGGACGTTGCCGATCTCGTGCGGATCTGAGACGGTGGCCACCGTGCCGTGCGGCACCGCCAGGCGCGCGAACTCTGAGGGCACCAACATGGAGCTTTCCACGTGCACGTGCGCGTCTATGAACCCGGGCAGGAGGTAGTGCGTTTCTGTGACGGCTTCCCGTACAATGCGGGCAATTTGGCCGTCCATGATCTCCAGGGTTCCCTGGTAGATTTCCTTCCGTAGGACGTCAATGATATTGCCACTCATTTTGTAGAATCTGGGTGTAGCCATGGTAAGTTTTTAAGGAGTTTTGAGAAAAGTAAGCCGGAAATGGTAGGGTACGTAAAAACCCGTAGCGGTTCCGGCAGATTACGTTTATCTTTGCAGTCAAAGTTAATGGTTTTGAGAAAGATTTTTTCCCTTGGGTTAGTGTGGTGCTTGCTGCTGGGTGCGGTGAGTCCCGCCTGTACGCGCAAGTCCTCGTCCTTGAGCAAGAAAACCAAAAGCTACCAGCGCCACCAGCGCTCGGGCAAAGGCATACCCTGCCCCACCAAAGATTGCTAATTAATTTCACCTAAGGCACTGGTATGAAGAAGATTGTAGTAGCCCTGGACGGGCACTCTTCGTGCGGTAAAAGCACTACCGCCAAGCAAGTGGCAAAAGAACTAGGCTACGCTTACATTGACACCGGCGCCATGTACCGCGCGGTTACCCTTTACTTTTTAGAGCATTACGTAGACCTCACCAACCCCAAGAAGGTGCAGGAAGCGCTTGACAACATTGAGGTCACTTTCCATCGCAACGCCAAATCGGGGCGTAACGAGGTTTTCCTCAACGGCCTCAACGTGGAAGACGAGATCCGGAAGATGTACATCTCAGACAAGGTGAGTGAGGTGAGCGTGCTGCCGGCCGTGCGCCATGCCATGGTGGCTGAGCAGAAGAAAATGGGCAAGCGCCGCGGCGTGGTGATGGACGGCCGCGACATAGGAACCGCCGTTTTCCCCGACGCCGAGGTGAAGGTCTTCATGACCGCCGAGGTGGAGATCAGGGCCCGCCGCCGCCAGCAGGAATTGTTTGAAAAGAAGCAGATGGTGCCGTTTGACGAGATTGTGGAGAACCTGAAGAAACGCGACTTCATTGACTCTACCCGCGCCGAGAGCCCTTTGAGAAGGGCCGAGGATGCACATTTGCTGGATACTTCCTATATTACCATAGATGAGCAGGTTGACTTTGTGCTGGATTTAGTTGCTTCGGCGCTGCTGCAGAAAGAACTTGCCCAGTAAACAGTTTGTTACCTTTGTGTATGAACGTAACCATAGATAAGAATTCGGGCTACTGTTTTGGGGTAGAGTTCGCCATCCAGATGGCGGAAGACGAATTGGAAGAAGTATCTGAGCTGTACTGCCTGGGTGACATTGTGCACAACAGCATGGAGGTACAGCGTTTGTATAACAAAGGGCTGCGCATCATTGACCGCGAGCAGCTGGAGCAACTGCATGACTGCAAAGTCTTGATAAGGGCGCACGGCGAGCCGCCGGAGACTTACCAGACTGCCCTGCGCAATAACCTGGAACTCATTGACGCCTCTTGCCCAGTGGTGCTCAAACTGCAGAACCGCGTGAAGCACGCCTATGACTCGGTCAAAGCCCACAACGGCCAGATCGTGCTGTATGGGCAGCAAGGGCACGCAGAGGTCATCGGGTTGGCCGGGCAGACCGGGAACGAGGCCATCGTTATCACTACTGAGGAAGACCTTGACAAGCTGGACTACACGCGTCCCATCACCCTGTTCAGCCAGACCACCAAAAGCACCAAAGGCTTCTACCGCATGAAAGAGCTTATTGAGGAGCGCGTAGCGGCGGTGCGAGCCAACGGGGTAGAGGTAATTGACCTGGATGCCAATGACAGCATCTGCCGCCAGGTTTCTAACCGTGAGCCGCAATTGGACAAATTCGCGCAGAACCATGATGTGGTAGTATTTGTGAGCGGTAAGAAAAGCTCTAACGGCAAGGCGCTTTACGCCGTTTGCCAGCGGGTGAACCCCAGAAGCTATTTCGTGGAGAACGCCGAGGAACTGGACATGGACTGGTTCAAAGACGCTAACTCCGTGGGTATCTGCGGCGCTACTTCCACGCCCATGTGGCTCATGCAGCAGGTAGCAGATGCCATTCAGGCGCAGCACCCAGTGGCGGTATAATTCTTAGAACAAAATATTAGAGACTCAGTATATTTGAAAGCCCCGGTGACGGGGCTTTTTTACTATCCTTCTGTTTATGAAAAAAATCTTACGCTATTTTCTGAATGGCTTCCTGATTGTAGCACCTATCTCCCTGACTATTTACATCATTGTGGCCACCATCAATTGGCTGGATGATCTGTTTTACATGGAATATCCAGGCGTAGGCCTCACGCTTATCATCATATTGGTGACAATAGTAGGGTTCATAGGTTCTCATTTCCTGGTGAAGCCTTTCTTTGTGCTCACTGAGCGCATCATGAGCCGCCTGCCGCTGGTGAACATGATCTACTCCTCGCTTAAAGACCTCTTTGATGCGTTTGTGGGCGAGAACCAGAAATTCAATCAGCCGGTGCTGGTGAAAATGACCCAGTACAATGATACCTACAAACTGGGTTTCGTGACGCAGCTTTCTATGGACGCGGTGAACCTGCCCGAGAAGGTAGCCGTCTATTTCCCGCACTCCTACAACTTCTCGGGCGAGCTGTTTCTGGTAGCCCGCGAGAACGTCACTTATCTTGAAATCCCAAGCAGCGAGGTCATGAAGTTTGTGGTATCCGGCGGGGTTTCCAAGCTCTAGGCTGCGGCTCAGAAAGCTGTCTGATTTTTAACTTCTGTTTAAAGTGCCTCACTGAGAAAATAGCCTTAAAAACAGAAAGCATTGCCACCCGTTTAAGGCCTGTTTCTATAAAATCAGGCTTTAAACGGGTTTCTTTATTTTGAGGCTTCTTTGCTTAATGTCTGCTCATGTATGCTGGAAACAACGGGCAGATTCTCCCCTCAAGGGGAAAATCTGCTTTTAATATCTGTAGTCGCTCTAATGACATTTTTCAAAAACTGTTAAAACTGTTTTCAGGCTTCTTTGCCAAAAACAACCCTAAAAACACCCAAGCAGTCAGGGAATTTAACCTTCCGGCAGAAGAAAGAGGGAAAGTCGGGCGGTAATGATATCTTTAAAGGCGCAAATCCTGGAGGTTGGAAAATAATAGAAATCTCTCTCTGCCTTTGGCTTGCTCATTGCATTGTGAATCAAAAACAAATCCCCTGATGAAACACCTTCTTGTTGGTTTACTGAGCCTGATTTCCATCTGCTCCTGCGGGCAAACGCCTCCTGCCCAACCCCAGGAAAAAACCGCTCCGACGGTAGACGTGCAACTTCAGCCCCTGAGCCTTACCTGGGAGGTGCTGGAGGAGAAGCATTTGGGTAAAAACCAGACGCTATCGGTGCTCACTTTCAAAAACAACGGGTCAGTGGCCTTGCCAGCCTCGGGTTGGAGTATTTACTTCCACTGTACGCCCTCTTTCACACCTAAAGCAACTGAGGCGCCTTTGAAGGTGGAATCCATCAACGGGGATCTGCTGCGTATGGTGCCCACGGGTAAATTCAAGGAGCTGAAGCCGGGAGACACGCAGAAGTTTGAGTTTGTGGCGGCCGGCCAGATTGTGAACGAGTCCCGGGCACCAAGGGGCTTCTACCTGGTGTGGGACAAAGAGCCTACCAAAGGTTACTCTATCACCAATGCCCAGGTTTTGAAGCCCGCCAAAAACATGGTGGGCTGGATTGAGCCCAAAGACATCTACACCCAGAACAGCAACATCAAAGACATCCCCGCCGAGCAGCTCACGAAGATTTTCCCCACCCCGGCGCAGTACAAAGAAACAGACCAGACTTTTACCCTGACCTCGGCGGTGCCGGTGATCACGGACGGAGTTTTCCAGAACGAAGCCGCCTTGCTGGCCGCTCACCTGGGCACCGTCTTCGGGCAGAAACCTGAGGTAAAGGCCTCCGGCACGGGCAAAGCCATCCGGCTGAAGAAAAAAGCGGGTTTGGGGAAAGAGGCCTATGAACTACAGGTGACCCCGCAGGAAATCCTGATCTCGGCCACTACGCCCGCGGGCGCTTTTTACGGCACGCAGTCTCTGAAGACCCTGTTGCCGGCCTCGGCGCTGGCCCAGACCCAGACCTCGGTTCTGGTTCCCGGGGTGCAGGTGAAAGACGAGCCGAGATTCGGGCACCGGGCAGTCATGTTGGATGTGGCGCGTAATTTCCATAAAAAAGAGGCCGTACTGAAACTGCTGGACCTCATGGCCCTGTACAAACTGAACGTGTTCCACTTCCACCTGAACGATGACGAGGGCTGGCGCCTTGAGATCCCGGGTTTGCCTGAGTTGACCCAGGTGGGTGGTCGTCGGGGCCATGACCCTGGCGAGAAAAATTTCCTGATGCCCGCCTATGGCTCCGGCCCCGAGGTGGACAAATCCAGCGGTAGCGGCTATTATACCCGCTCAGATTTCGTGCAGATTCTAAAATACGCCCGCGAAAGGCACATCAGGGTAATCCCCGAGGTAGAGACGCCCGGCCACGCGCGTGCCGCCATCAAATCCATGGACGCCCGCTACGAGCGGTTGATGAAAGAAGGCAAAACCGCCGAAGCCCAACGCTATCTGCTGCGTGATTTGAACGATAAATCGGTGTACCGCTCGGTGCAGTATTTCAATGACAACGTCATCAACGTGGCGCTGCCGTCTACCTACAACTTCCTGGAGAAAGTCACGGATGAACTGCTGACCATGTACAAAGAAGCCGGGGCGCCCATCCAGACCATCCACTTCGGGGGCGACGAGGTGCCAAACGGGGTGTGGGAGAAATCGCCGGAGGTGCAGAAACTCATAGCCCAGAACCCCGAGGTAAAGAACGTGGATGACCTGTGGTACTACTTCTTCGGGAAGGTGAGCAAGATGCTGGAGGCCCGCAAGCTGTACCTGTCTGGCTGGGAGGAGATAGGCTTGAGCAAGGTAAGAACCAACGGACGCCTGTCTTACGTGGCCAACCCGGCGTTTGTGAAAAAGAATTTCCATGTGGATGTCTGGAACAACCTGGGCGCCAACCTTGACCTGCCCTACCGCATGGCCAACGCTGGCTACAAGGTGGTGCTCACCAACGTAACCCACTTTTACATGGACCTGGCGTACCAGAAAGAATACGATGAAAAGGGCCTGTACTGGGGCGGCTTCCTGGATGTGGACAAACCGTTTTACTTCAATCCGTTTGACTACATGAAGAGCATACGGGTGAACGAGGATAACAAGCCGCTCAACTCCACTGCTGCTTTCGCGGGCAAGGAGCAACTCAAGCCCGCGGCCCGGGCCAACATTGTAGGTCTTCAGGCACCATTGTGGAGCGAGACCCTCACCTCGCCGGACCGTCTGGAGTACATGCTCCTGCCCAAAGTACTGGGCTTAGCGGAAAGGGCCTGGGCACCGGACCCTGCCTGGGCTTCTAACCCTGAGTCAAGCCAGAGCAAAGCGGCCTATGCGCAGGCTTGGTCCCAATTTGTGAACGTGCTGGGCAAACGGGAACTGCCCCGCCTCAGTTACTACGCCGGCGGATTCGGTTACCGGATTCCAACAGTAGGTGCCACGGTGCAGGACGGCAAAGTGCTGGCCAACGTGCAGATGCCCGGCCTGGTCATCAGGTACACCACAGATGGGGCAGAGCCCACCGCGCAAAGCAAAGTGTATTCCGGGCCTGTTTCTGAGAAAGGAACCATAAAGCTGGCCGCCTTTGACGTAGCGGGTAGAAGCAGCCGGGTGACCACCGTGGAGAATAAGTCCAGTGTGTTCTAAGCAGAACAGGACTAGTAAAGTGAATGACTCCTTCTAGGTGTTTATGAATGCGGCTCTCTATAATGGTAGTGAGCCGCATTTTGTTTAGATTGTTTTCTCCTGTTTAAAGCTCTGCTGATTACTGCTTATGAAAAGGCGTTTCTGGTTTAATGATGAAACATATGATTTCAAGCCCCTATATGAGGCTATAAAGAAGTATTACCCTTTAGGAGCAATCCATGATGCAGAGGATTATCAGGATGATAGCTCAGAATCTTTGTTGAGGTATGATACCATCCACAAAGGTGTTTATACGCGCAGCCATTATTCAGCAAAATGGAGAGAGGTTAAAAAATACCTGCAGAAAGAAGTAAGTAAGAAAATCAAAACTAACCACTTCCTTCCTGATCCTTGTTTTCAGGGCAGCCTGTTGCTTGACCAGAAAGGAGTAGATGGTTTAAAATGGACAAAAGAGCTGCACTTTTCCATTTGTTTGCTAGGTCCGTTTTACACCATTTTTGGTTTGGACTCAACAGAAATTTCTTTAGAGCGGGAGAAAATGTTCAGTGAAGATCAGGAGCCTAAGTGGCAAAGGTTTTCCCGAGCGCATGCTGTAACAGTATCCCCGGTTTTTGAATACAAGGAAGCCTTCTTGCTACTTCAGGAAAAGATTAGCAACTGGTTTGAAGGATATAAGTTTGTTCCTTATAATATCAATATGATGGAGATAGACGGGCTTGCTACGGAGGTGTACCAAAAGAATAAGAGTCTAACCGGAACCGTGTACAGCGCCTTGTTCAGCTCTTATATAGAATTGGATGCTCCCATAAGGGGAGATGATAGGTACGGTTATCAGGAGTGGCGGAAACCGGTAACGCTCACTGATGAAGACTTAAGAAAGCAGCAGCAGTTGGAAGCATCTAAGCTGAAAAGCAAAGAGCAAGCTGGCTCAAAAGAAGTTTCATTGCATAAGCTCTGGAAATACAAAGAACTTATAAAGTTACCGCAACTTACCAGGGCATTTATTTCAATACCTACATATTCCCTTCTGGACTTTACAGAACCCGGTCTTCTTTTGTTCACCACGGAGAAGACCGATATACCTCAGGCAACAAAGTATGAAGTTGTAGGGGAGGAGATCAGGTTAGACTCTGTGAACCATTATTGGTTTAAGATTGCCTTTATTTCAGAAAGAGATTTGAGATTGATTTTTCATATCAATCTAGAAGCTGGTGAAAAGAAAATCAAAGGAGACCTGGTGGAGCTTGTGTTTGAACGGTACTAACCAGTAAGCCTTTGATTTTCTTTTCTACAAATCGTTTTTAGCCCTTTTTCAGAAAAGCAGTCCTAAAACAGGTTCATGCCCGGTTGTCTTCTTAGAGCAATTCTGTAGGTTTCCTATACTCTTTGGTTGCCTCCGGAAGTCTAGGTGATATGGCAGAATACCAAAGCCAAAGACCAGGCGCGGGTTAATAGTCGTTGGTTTTCTCCAGGGCTTTCTCTGCTTTTCTGGCTTGCTTATCGGCTTTCATTCTGTTGCGCTGGGCCTTGCGTTCCATTTTAGCGGCTTGTTTGGCTTCCTTGGCGGCATTGGCGGCGTCTTTCTCTAGTCGGTTCGCCTCCTTGGCCCGGGCCTTGGCTATTTTGGCTTCAGCTTTGGTTTCCTTCCTTATCTCTGATAACTCGTTCAGGCGTCTTCTGTCATCCAGGGCTTTCTGCCTTATAGAGTCTTGCTGGGTGCTTTGCGCCGATGCCTGTAAGGAGAATAGCGAGATGCCGGCGGTAAGTAAAGTAAATAGTAATAATCTGGTTTTCATATGGTTGCAGCGGTTGGTTTTGCTCTTTTTTACGAATACTGGCCTAAAAAGGGTAGAAAACTGCTATATATAGATTCAGCTATCAGAAGAATAGGTTGGCGCACTTCCCAGGGAAACCCCTCTGAAAATAATTCTTCATGCTATCTGCTTTTGCGTACCTTACCAGATGCTGGAAAATCAAAATTTTTGGGTCCTGTCATTTTCGCGGGAGCGACCTTCGGTTTTAGGTTGGTGATGAAGCGTTCTGCGAGTGGATTTGTAACTGTGAGCAGGAAATCTCCAACAACCCAGCTGGCCTGAGTGAGTAAAAGTAAAGTTAGCAGCAATTGGGTAGGAGCCAGTTTATTGAAACTGCCTACCCGGGCTGATCTTTCTGCAAATTATTGACCACAGACAACTGCTTTTTTCGTGCCGTCCATCAGAATAAAATCATCTAATCTGCATTACCGGATCATGGGTACTGGGCCTAGGGCGCTGCTGGCGTTCCATGGCTACGGGCAGGAGGGGCATTACTATGATACCATGGCCCGCACCCTACAACCCGAGTACCGGGTGTACGCCATTGACCTTTTTTTCCATGGCCAGAGTACCCTGAGCAAGGCAGACCAGCCACTCTCCAAGAAAAAACTGCAGGCCTTTATCCAGGCCTTGCTGGAGAAGGAGGATATTGGCCGTTTTTCAGTAATGGCGTTCAGTATGGGCGGTAAATTCGCGCTTACGGTGCTGGAGAAGTTTCATGACCGCATGCAGGAGCTTTACCTCATTGCCCCCGATGGCATCAAGACGCACCTGCTTTACAGTCTGGCCACATACCCCGGCTGGATGCAGGGCCTGTTCAAGCGCATTGTACTGCGGCCCACGCGGTTTTTCCAGACCTTGAGTTGGCTGGAGCAGAAACGGTGGGTAGACTCCGGCCTGGTCAAGTTCGCCAACTGGCAGATGGACTCGCCCCAGAAACGCCTGCGCGTATACCGCAGCTGGACGGGTTTCAGCAATCTCACATTTGACACGCGCAAGATTGTGCGGCTCCTGAACCAGAGTAACATTGAGGTGAACGTCTTCCTGGGCAAGTATGACCAGATTATCTCGCAGAAAAGGCTGCAGGTGTTCCTGAATGCCCTCAAGCGGCATAACCTGGTGGTACTGCAGACCGGCCATACCAACCTGCTTTACACGGTAGCCACCTGGCTCAGGAATCACCGCTCAAAGACAGCCAACTGAGTTTCATTGCGTATACGCCCTAAAGGTGTTTTTGCCTGAGGTGAGCCAATGGAATTTGCCTGTCGGTTTTGGGCCTGAAATCTGGAAAATAACGTGGAAACAGCTTGGCAAAGTCCATTGGGGTTGCACAGGCAAACAAAGCGAAAGAAATGAAACTATTCTTTCACCCAGGGCTTGAAACGGCTTTTCAGGAGTACATGAAGTGTCTTAACTGTATCACGCTTTTGGTAATCCGGGTAAGAAAAATGACGCCCCACAAGGTGTTTAAATAAGGGCCCAGGAACTCATGGAAGTAAAAAGAAAGGATCATCAGCTGAAAAAAGAAAGCGTGACCCAAGACTTTAAGGAGAATTTTTAATTTAAGGATATGCACTAGGGGAATATTGTAATTTAAAGATTTACTTAGGAGTAATTTATAGTGGCTTTATTGGTGAAATACTGTTTTGTAAATCTATGAGTATGCTTAAATCTTGCGCTATTCCGCCTGTATTAATTTTTTACAATATTGAAATTCATTAATATTGTAAAACTATATACCATTTAAGTTTAATTTTTAATTGGAGTATTCGGGTATTTCCTCTTGCTCTGCAAACCTGCTCTTAAAACTATGAAACAAAGCACCATTCTGAAGTGGAGTACCTGTTTACTGGTGGTTCTCTGCCAACTGGGCTGCTCCTCCAACTCGGGCAAACCCGACGCGAACGAGGAAGGCGAGCGCACCTCTACCGCCGCGCAAGACACCGCCTCTGAGAACGTCACCGAAGCGCCCGCCGCTGATGCAGACCTGGCCAAGATCTCTTTGCCAGACGGCTTCCAGATCAGTTACTTCGCCCGCAATGTGGTAAATGCCCGCTCCATGGCTCTGGGGCCAGACGGTACGCTCTACGTGGGCTCCCGTGACAAAGGCAGCGTGTATGCCTTGCCAGACAGAAACAAAGACGGCAAAGCCGATGAGGTCATTACCATTGCCAGTGGCTTGAACATGCCCAACGGCGTGGCCCTGCGTAACGGCTCCTTGTTCGTGGCGGAAATCAGCCGTATCACCCGCTATGACAACATTGCCCAGAACCTGAAGAACCCGCCCAAACCGGCGGTGGTCTATGACAAATTCCCCACTGAGGAGCACCACGGCTGGAAATACATCGCCTTCGGGCCCGATGACAAGCTGTATGTTCCGGTGGGCGCGCCCTGCAACATCTGTCTTAGAAAAGAACCTGTTTACGCCGCCATCAGCCGCATGAACCCAGACGGCTCCGGCCTGGAGGTTTTCGCCAGTGGTGTGCGCAACACTGTGGGCTTTGACTGGCACCCTACCACCAAGGAACTCTGGTTCACTGACAACGGCCGCGACCTCATGGGCGACAACATGCCGCCGGATGAACTGAACCGCGCACCTAAAAAAGGCATGCACTTCGGGTATCCGTTCTGCCACGCCGGCGAGACCCTGGACCCTGAGTTCGGGAAAGGCAAGAACTGCGCAGACTACACCGCGCCTGTGCAGAAGCTGAACCCGCACGGTGGCACCTTGGGCATGGAGTTCTACACCGGTAACATGTTCCCCGAGAACTACAAGAACCAGATCTTCATCGCCGAGCACGGCTCCTGGAACCGCACCGAGAAAATAGGTTACCGCCTGAGCCTCTACCGCACCGATGCCCAAGGCAAGGGCAGCTTTGTGCCTTTCGCGGCGGGTTGGCTGCAGGATGGCAAGGAGTGGGGCCGCCCCGTAGACGTGGAGGTGATGCCAGACGGTTCTCTGCTGGTTTCTGATGACATGAACGATGCCATTTACCGCATCACGTACAGTGGGAAGTAACACCGCAGTTTAGGGCCTGTTTTCTGTAAATGGGCCCTAAACTGCCCAGCTTTGTGGGTATGAAGAAAGACAAACCTGTAAAAAGTATCATTGGCCGGCGCGAGATGGTGGATTTCCCCGACCTGGAGTTGTATGACATAGAAGCCAAGGTAGACACCGGCGCGTATACCTCTTCCATCCACTGCAACAACATAAGGGAGGTGGATTTGCCCAACGGGCAGCGGGCTATCCACTTTGAGCTCCTGGATGCCAACCACCCGGCCTATAACCACAAGGCTTTCCAGTTCACAGATTTTGACCTCCGGATTGTAAAAAGTTCGTTTGGCGATGTGCAGGAACGTTACGTTATCCGTACAAAGGTCCTCATTAACGGGCTGGAGGTTGAGACGGAGTTTTCGCTCTCAGACCGCAGCGACCTCAAGTACCCGGTGCTGCTGGGGCGTACGCTGCTCCGGCGCCGCTTTATTGTGGATGTCTCCAAAAAGTACCTGTCGCTCAAAGCCAAAAACAAGTCCAAAAAAAGTAACACACCCAAGAACTCCCCTTTATGAAAATAGCGATTCTCTCTCGCGACCCCAAATTATATTCCACCCGCCGGTTAGTGGAAGCCGCCCAGCAGCGGGGCCATGAGGTAGTGGTCCTGGACCACCTGCGCTGTGACCTGGTCATGGAGAAAGGTGACCCGCATATTCTCTACAAAGGCGAGTTGCTCACGGGCATAGATGCCATTATTCCCCGTATCGGGGCCTCGGTGACGTTCTACGGAACGGCCGTGGTACGCCAGTTTGAGATGATGAAGGTGAAAAGCGTAGTGGCTTCCCAGTCCATTCTGCGGTCTAGAGACAAACTCCGCAGCCTCCAGATCATGGCCCGGGCGGGCCTGGGCATGCCTAAAACCGCGTTCACCAACTACTCCAAACAAGTAAAGGAACTGATCAAGGAAGTAGGCGGGGCGCCGCTGGTGATTAAATTGCTGGAAGGTACCCAAGGGCTGGGCGTGGTATTGGCCGAGACCCAGAAAGCCGCCGAATCGGTGATTGAGGCGTTCCACAACCTCAAGGCCCGCATCATTGTGCAGGAGTTCATCGCTGAGAGCAAGGGCGCCGACATAAGGGTGTTCGTGGTGAATGGCGAGGTAGTAGGGGCCATGAAACGCCAGGGCAAGGAAGGTGAGTTTAGGTCTAACCTGCATCGTGGCGGCAGCGCCAGCCTTATCAAACTTACCCGCGCCGAGAAAACCGCCGCGCTCATGGCCGCCAAATCCCTGGGCTTGGACGTAGCCGGTGTGGATATGCTGCAGTCTTCCCGCGGGCCGCTGATCCTGGAGGTAAACTCCTCGCCGGGGCTGGAAGGGATTGAGAAAGCCACCCAGAAAGACATTGCCGGCAAGATCATTGAATATACTGAGCTGCTGGTGAACAAAGGGAAAACCAAAAAGTCCAAACCCAAGAGCACCCCAGATGGCGGAGATGATCATCAATGATATTCCCATCTACCCGGGCGACAGCAAACTCATCCGGTTGAATGTTTCCCGGCTGCCCAGCGGCACGCAGATAGACATCCCTATCCACGTTTTCAGGGCCCAGGAACCAGGGCCTGTGCTGCTGCTCATGGCCGGCATGCACGGCGATGAGGTGAACGGCATTGAGTTGATCCGGAGAATGATCAGGAGGAACCTGCTGCATCCTTTGAAGGGCACGGTGCTGGCCATTCCTATCCTCAACATTTACGGGTTCCTGAATTTCTCGCGTGAGGTACCAGACGGCAAAGACGTGAACCGAAGCTTCCCGGGCAACGCCAAGGGTTCTCTGGCCAGCCGCGTGGCGGCGCGGTTCACCAAAGAAGTTCTGCCGCTCATTGATTACGGCATAGATTTCCACACCGGCGGCGCGAGCAAATCAAATTTCCCGCAGATCAGGTGTCGCCTGGAGGACGGTGAGAGTGATGCGCTGGCCAAAGCGTTTGGGGCACCCTTCGTGCTGAACTCCAACTACCGGCCGGGCTCCCTCCGCAAAGAGGCCTCTAACCTGGGCAAAACCATCATTGTGTATGAGACCGGCGAGTCTCTGCGGTTTGATGAGCAGGGCATTATCATGGCCATGGAAGGGACCCAACGCGTCATGCACCACCTGGGCATGGCCGATAAATCAGTGCCGGCGTCGCAGCCTCCTTTGATCTGCCACCATACCACCTGGATCAGGGCACCCCGGGCCGGGCTTTTCCGCAGTTTTGTGAAAAATGGGCAGGAAGTTAGCCGGGGGCAGCAAATAGGCGCCGTTTCTGATCCGTATGGCGGAGCCACCCATCCCATCACCACGCCCGTGGCAGGCCACGTGGTAGGGCTCAACCACATGCCGGTCGTGAACCAGGGCGATGCCATTCTGCACATAGGTTACTAGCCTCATTTTTTTCGGGAAGGAAGTAGGGGTAAATACGGACTCAGCTGTCAATTACCTACATTGTAGGTAAATTCTACCTGCAACCAGTATCTATCTCAACTCTTTTCTGAATGTCCTTTCGTTATCAGTTCCGGGGCCGGTCTGGCCGCAGTCTCCGGATGCTTGCAGGTTTGGTTTTTCTGCTGCTCCCGCTCACGGGTTTTGCCCAAAGGTACACCATCAGCGGCTACGTGCGTGACGCCCAGACGGGCGAAAACCTTATTGGGGTAGCCATTCTCAACACCGTCACGGGGCAGGGCACTGCCACCAACGCCTACGGCTTCTACAGCCTTACCCTTCCCAAAGACTCAGTAAAACTGGTGCTTTCCTATGTGGGCTATGAGCGCAAGATGTTTTCGGCCTATTTAGACAAAGACGTGCAGCAAAACCTCTTGCTTACGCCTTTTGCCACGGCCCTGCAGGAGGTGGAGATTGTGAACACCAGGGAGGAGGACGTGCGTGAGAGCACCCGCATGAGTACCATCAACATGAGTGTGGCGCAGATAAAATCGGTGCCGGCCTTGTTTGGCGAAGTGGATGTGCTCAAAACCCTGCAACTGTTGCCGGGTGTGCAGTCTGGAGGCGAGGGAAGCAGCGGCCTGTACGTGCGCGGCGGCGGCCCGGACCAGAACCTGATTCTATTAGACGGCGTGCCGGTGTACAATGCCTCGCACCTTTTTGGGTTTTTCTCGGTGTTTACCGCCGAGGCCCTCAACAACGTGGAACTGGTGAAAGGCGGCTTTCCGGCCCGCTACGGTGGCAGGCTGTCCTCGGTGCTGGATATCTCCATGAAAGAGGGTAACATGAACAAGGTGGACGGCGAAGGCTCCATTGGGCTCATCGCATCGCGGCTGACGGTGGGTGGACCTTTGAAGAAAGATGTGGCATCCTTTATCGTATCGGGCCGCCGAACCTACATTGACGTACTGGCCCGCCCGTTCATGAACAAGGAAGACGGCGCGGGCGGCTATTACTTCTATGACCTAAATGCCAAACTGAACTGGAAAGTAAGCGAGAAAGACCGTCTCTACCTGAGTGCCTACCGGGGCTATGACGAGTTTTACGCCGATATGGAACGAAGCGGCGCCGATAGGGAGAAAAGCACCGCCGGGTTGGGTTGGGGCAATCTGACCTCGGCGTTCCGCTGGAACCGCATCATCAACCAGCGCCTGTTCCTGAACACGCACCTTACCTACACCAAGTACCAGTTTGACATCAGCAGCGAGGAAGAATCTACCTACCAGGGCGAAAGCTATGACTACAAACTCAAGTACCTGTCCAACATCCGGGACCTGAGCACCAAGCTGGACTTTGACTTTATCCCCAATCCCAACCATTATATCCGCTTCGGGACCCAGTACGTGCACCACCAGTTTCAGCCGGGCGCGTTGCAGGTGCGGGACAATAACGGCGGCTCGGCCGAGGACCTGAACGTGAATACCCAAAAAACCAATGCGCAGGAAGTGGGGCTGTACCTGGAGGATGACTTTAAGCTTTCTAACCGGGTAAAGGTGAACGTGGGCGTGCGGGCCAACGGTTTTCTGGTGAACAAGGAGACCTATACCTCTGTTGAGCCGCGGGCCTCTGTGCGGTTCATCGCCACGGAAAAGCTGAGTCTGAAAGCGTCTTACACGCACATGACCCAGTTCATCCACCTGCTCACCAACAGCGGCATAGGGCTACCCACCGATCTCTGGGTGCCGTCTACCGAGAAGATCAAGCCGCAGCGCTCGCGCCAGGTGGCGCTGGGTGCCACACGCACCATTGCCGGCGACAAGCTGGAAATCAGCCTGGAGGGCTACTACAAAACCATGCAGAACCTGATTGAATACAAAGAGGGCGCATCGTTCATTGGCATCTCCAATAGCTGGGACACCAAGGTGACTACCGGCAAAGGCTGGGCCTACGGCATGGAGCTGTTCCTGCACAAAAAGACCGGCCGCACCAACGGCTGGGTTGGTTACACGCTGGCTTGGTCTAACCGCCAGTTCTCGGATTTGAACCGGGGCAAGGAGTTTCCTTACCGCTATGACCGGCGCCATGACTTTGAGGTGGTGGTCATCCATCAGCTCAAGCCCAACCTCTCACTGTCGGGTACGTGGGTGTACGGCACCGGCAACGCGGTTACCTTGCCCGAGGCCGAATATGTGCTGGGCGAGGCCTGGGAAGGCGGCTACGGCGGTACCCAGACCTACAAGGACTACGGCGACCGTAACGGCTACCGCATGGCCTCTTATCACCGCGCCGACATTAGCCTGAGCCACACCAAGAAGAAACGCTGGGGCGAGGTGGTGAACAACATCAGTTTCTACAACGCCTACAACCGCAAGAACCCTTATTTTATCTATGTGCAGGCCGGCGAGAACCAGGATGATCCGCCAAGGTTCAAGCAGATCAGCCTGTTCCCCATCTTACCTTCCGTCAGCAAAACCTTTAAGTTCTAGATGCGCATGTTAGCTCCCGTTTTTACCCTTTTTTCCGGAAACCGACATGAAAACACCCGCCCGCTGGGTTGGGTCATGCGCTGCCTTCTGCTGGTCGGAGTTTTGTCTGGCTGTGAGCAGGACGTGGACATTGAAGTGCCCGGGCATACCCCCAAACTGGCGGTGCAGTACAACCTCAACACAGAGGCCCCCAAACAAAATATGTACATCGGGCGGAGCCAGTCGGTACTGGCCAGTGACAATCTCTGGCGGAACGGCCTGGTGAAAGATGCGTCCATCACCATCACCGACGGTAACGGTACCCTGCGGCAGGGCTTCGTGTTTGTGCCCCTGGAGTACAACCATGACATAGGCAACTATAAACCCACGAATGAATTTACGCCTGTACCGGGTCAGCAATACAGCCTTACCGTTAGCGCCCCGGGTTTTGAGACCATTGAGGGAAAACTCACCATGCCCGCCCAGGTGCCGGTGGCATCGGCCTCGTTCGTGCCCGATACCAAGAACGATGGATATAATTTCAATGGGCTGCTGCGCGTCCAGTTCAACGACCTGACAGGCCAGCAGGACTATTACCGCCTGCATGTGCGGCTGGTAGATGAAACAGGCCAGCCCGTAGGCAACCTCTATTCCAGGGACGACAACGATGACATCTTCGGGGAGGAAGTGGAGAAGATAAAGCTATCTACAGTCTTTGACGACGGCTGGGCCAAACAGGGCGTCATCACTTTCTCTGACAAGGTGGGTGCTTACGTTGGAAGCGGTTTGGCGCCTAAGTATATTGAGATTACGCTGCAGCACCTTACCTCAGACCTATACCTGTACGAGCGCTCCAAAAACAACTACCAGGAAGACAACCCCTTCGCGGAGCCGCTGAACCTGCACAGCAACATCCGGAACGGCTACGGCAACTTCGGGGGCATCACCGCCACCAAATACCGGATTCCGCTGTAAGTTTTCCCAGCGGATTGGTTTCTGTTTTTGGGCAGGTTTTGATAAAACCGCGCAAAAACGTGAGCCGCCGACAGCCCCAGTTGAAGGTGATACAAAAAACAGAAGGTCCATTTACCCAGGTAAATGGACCTTCTGTTTTTTGTATCTGTTTTGTGAAAATAAGCCGCTAAATGGCCTAGAAAATGGCCTTGGCTACCGCCACTGTGGCGTCTGATTTACTCATGGTGTAGAAGTGCAGGCATGGTACCCCGAATTCCATCAACTCTTTGCACTGCTGGATGGTCCATTCAATGCCCACCTGCTTCACGTCTTTGGGATTGGTGCAGGCTTCCACGGCGTTCACCAGGTCCTCGGGCAGGTCAATGTTGAAGTAGCGCGGCAGCACGTTGAGCTGGTTTCTGGTGGTGAGCGTTTTCAGGCCCGGGATGATGGGAACTGTGATGCCGGCGGCGCGGCAGGATTTCACGAAGTCAAAAAAGCACCGGTTGTCAAAGAACATCTGCGTAATGATGTAGTCAGCGCCCAGGTCTACTTTTTGTTTCAGGTAACGCAGGTCGGTGGCCAGGTTGGGGGCCTCCATATGTTTCTCAGGGTAACCCGCCACCCCGATGCAGAAATCCGTAGGCACGGGGTTTTCCATCTCCTCGTCCAGGTAGTGGCCGTGGTTCAACTGCACTACCTGCTTGATGAGGTCAGAGGCGTAGGCGTGCCCGTCCTTGTGCGGCCGGAAACCAGGCTCGGTCTTCACTGCATCGCCGCGCAGCAATAGCACATTGTCAATGCCCAGGAAGTTGAGGTCCATCAAGGCGTTCTCAGTCTCTTCCCGGCTGAAGCCCCCACAGATGATGTGCGGCACCGCGTCTACGTGGTACTTGTTCATGATGGCAGAGCAGATACCTACCGTGCCCGGCCGCTTCCGGATGGTGATTTTCTCCAGCAAGCCGTTTTCGCGCTCCTTGAACACGTACTCCTCGCGGTGGTAGGTCACGTTGATGAAGGGCGGCTTGAACTCCATTAAAGGGTCAATACCTTGGTAAATAGACTGGATGCTGGTGCCTTTTACCGGCGGCAGAATCTCAAAAGAGAAAAGCGTGTTGGTGGCGTTCTGTAAATGCTCAGTAACTTTCATTTGACGTAATGTCGTGTCTGTAGGCGTAAGCCTTGATATTGCTTTGGGTTTGATTCTGAATTGGGGCCGTTTTCAGCAAGCAGCCCCAAATCAGATTTCTTAGTAATTCAAGTTAGGTGACAGCCAACGCTCCGTTTCCTCCACGCTCATGCCTTTGCGTTGCGCGTAGTCGGTGACCTGGTCTTTCTCGATCTTACCCAGCCCGAAGTACCGTGACTGTTTGTGCGCGAAGTACATGCCAGACACTGCGGCCGTAGGGTACATGGCCAGGCTCTCGGTTAAGGTGATGCCGGTGTGCTTCTCCACGTCCAGTAACTGGAACAGCGTCGTTTTCTCGGTATGGTCCGGACAGGCGGGATAACCCGGAGCCGGACGAATGCCCTGGTATTTTTCCTTGATCAGGTCTTCGTTCGTGAGGCTTTCTTCCGGCTCATACGCCCAAATCTCTTTCCGGACAATCTCATGCAGTTTCTCAGCGAAGGCTTCGGCCAAACGGTCAGCCAGGGCTTTGGCCATGATGCTGTGGTAATCGTCATGGTCGGCTTCAAACTGTTGCACCAGCTCGTCCAGGCCAATACCAGCGGTTACCGCGAAGCCGCCAGTGTAATCTTGAAGGCCCGTTTCTTTGGGAGCCACGAAATCAGCCAGGGCTAAGTTAGGTACGTTCGGGCCTTTCTGGCCTTGCTGGCGAAGGGTCCGGAAGTGCGTTAACACCTGGTTGCGCTGCTCATCGGTGTAGATTTCCACGTCATCGTCGCCTATGCTATTGGCTGGGAACAAGCCCGCTACGCCGTTGGCGGTGAGCAGTTTCTCCTCTACAATGCGCTTGAGCAGAATTTGGGCATCGGCGTACAGTTTGGTAGCCGCTTCGCCTACTACGGCGTCTTCCAGAAGTTTCGGGAATTTGCCGTGCAGTTCCCAGGCCTGGAAAAACGGCGTCCAGTCAATGTACGGCACCAGTTCCTCCAGCGGGAAGTTCTGGAACACCTGCACGCCGGTTTTGGCCGGGGTGTACACGTCCTCTGCTTTCCAATCGATTGGTAATTTGTTCGCGCGGGCCTGCGGCAGCGGCAGGTATTTCTTGTCTTTCTGGCGGCTCAAATAGCCTTCGCGCATCTGGTCGTACTCCAGGCGGGTTTCCTGCGCGAATTTCTCCTTGTTATCGGGGCTCAACAGGTTGCCTACTACGGGCACGCTGCGCGAGGCATCCAAGACGTGCACCACAGTGCCGTTGTAGGCCGGCGCCACTTTCACGGCGGTATGCGCGCGCGAAGTAGTGGCTCCGCCAATCAGCAACGGAACGTTGAAATTCTGTCGCTGCATTTCGCGGGCTACGTGCACCATCTCGTCCAGGGACGGGGTAATCAAACCGCTGAGTCCGATCACGTCCACGTTGTGCTCACGGGCGGCATCCAGGATTTTATCGGCGGGCGTCATCACGCCCAAATCAATCACCTCGTAGTTGTTACAGGCCAGTACCACGCCCACAATGTTCTTGCCTATGTCATGCACGTCCCCTTTCACCGTGGCCATCAGGATTTTTCCGTTGGTCTGGCGGGTAGAAGTGTCTCCGTTGGCGGCGGCGCGTACCTTCTCTTCTTCAATATAAGGCAGCAAATAGGCTACCGCTTTTTTCATCACGCGGGCGCTTTTCACCACCTGCGGCAGGAACATTTTGCCTTCCTGGAACAGGTCACCTACCACGTTCATACCGTCCATCAACGGACCTTCAATCACTTCCAGCGGTTTCTGGTACAGGTGACGGGCCTCTTCCACGTCCTGGTCAATGTATTCTACCAGTCCCTTCACCAACGCGTGCGTTAAACGCTGCTGCACCGGTTCCTGGCGCCAGGCCTCGTCGCGCACGACTTCCTTGCCTTTGTTCTTCACCGTCTCGGCAAATTCCACTAGGCGCTCGGTGGCATCCGGACGACGGTTCAACAACACGTCTTCCACACGCTCCAGCAGGTCCTTCGGGATTTCCTCGTAGACTTCCAGCATACCCGCGTTCACGATGCCCATGTCCAGACCGGCTTTGATGGCGTGGTACAGGAACACAGAGTGCATGGCCTCGCGCACCGGGTCATTGCCCCGGAACGAGAAGGAAATATTGCTCACCCCGCCGCTCACTTTGGCACCCGGCAGGTTCTGCTTGATCCAGCGGGTGGCGTTGATGAAGTCTACGGCGTAGTTGTTGTGCTCCTCCATGCCCGTAGCCACCGTGAGGATGTTGGGGTCAAAGATGATGTCCTCGGCGGGGAAACCCACTTCTTTGGTGAGGATGTTGTAAGCGCGTTCGCAGATCTGGATACGACGCTCGTAGTTATCGGCCTGGCCTTCTTCGTCAAAGGCCATCACCACCACGGCGGCGCCGTAGCTGCGTACTTTGCGGGCGTGGTCTTTGAACACCGCTTCGCCTTCTTTTAAGCTGATGGAGTTCACAATGGCTTTGCCCTGCACACACTTCAATCCGGCCTCAATCACGCTCCATTTAGAGGAGTCAATCATAATAGGAACGCGGGCGATGTCTGGTTCAGAGGCAATCAGGTTCAGGAACAGGGTCATAGCCGCCTCAGAGTCCAGCATGCCTTCGTCCATGTTCACGTCAATGATCTGAGCGCCGTTCTCTACCTGCTGACGGGCAATGGCCAAGGCCTCCTCATACTGCTCGTTCAGAATCAGACGTTTGAATTGCTTGGAGCCGGTTATGTTGGTGCGCTCGCCAATGTTAATGAAGTTAGAGCCTTCAAACACCGTGAGTGGCTCCAGACCGGAATAGGTAGGAACAGCCGGTAATTGTGGGCGCGGACGCGGCGGGTATTCTTTGGCGATCTCCGCGATGGCTTTGATGTGCGGCGGCGTAGTTCCGCAGCAACCGCCCACAATGTTCACGAAGTTGTTGTCCAGGAAGTCTTTGATGTGCTGGCCCATCTGCTCCGGCGTCTCGTCGTACGCCCCGAAGGCATTAGGCAAACCCGCATTGGGGTAGGCACTTATATAGAACTTAGAAGCCTTGCTCAGAGACTGTAAGTGCGGGCGCAACTGCTTGGCACCTAATGCGCAGTTAAAGCCCACACTCAACAGCGGCATGTGCGACACTGAGTACAGGAACGCTTCCACGGTCTGGCCGGATAAAGTACGTCCGCTGGCATCGGTTATAGTACCAGACACCATGAGCGGCAGTCGCTTGCCGGTTTGCTGGCTGTATTGGTCAATGGCGAACAGCGCCGCCTTGGCATTCAACGTATCAAAGATGGTTTCCACCAACAACAGATCCACGCCTCCGTCTACCAGGCCGCGCACCTGCTCAGTGTAGGCTTCTACCAACTCATCATACGTGATAGCCCTGAAACCTGGGTTGTTCACGTCCGGCGACAAAGAAGCGGTACGGTTGGTGGGCCCGATGGCTCCGGCCACGAAACGCGGTTTCTCCGGCGTTCTGGAGGTCCACTCGTCGGCGGCCTCACGGGCAATGCGGGCTGATTCGTAGTTCAGCTCGTATACCAGGTCCTGCATGTCGTAATCGGCCATGGCAATGGAGGTGCCGCTGAAGGTGTTGGTCTCGGCAATATCGGCGCCGGCCTCAAAGTAGAGGCTGTGTATTTCCTTGATAATGTGGGGTTGGGTAATAGAGAGCAAATCGTTGTTGCCCTTCACATCCAGATGGTAGTCTTTGAAGCGTTCGCCACGGTAATCGGCCTCTTGGAGGTTGTACCGTTGGATCATGGTACCCATGGCACCGTCTAAGACTAATATGCGTTTCTTTACTTCTTCCTCAATGCGGGTCATCTTGTGCAAACCTAAAGGGTTAGTTGCGGCTCAAGAAAGGGCAGAGGAAAGTGGCGGGCGCAGGTGCGTAGGAGTTCCGTCACTTATCTCCCCCGGCGCGTAGGTGCAGCGGGTAGGAAGTAGCACCCAACTGAATTGGGTTGCTAAGACATCACTGGGCCTAATCCCTCCGTCTTTCTTGATAAGCATTAGCAAAGATACGGGCTGCGGTTGGATTCTGCAAACGCCCAGAAACCCAGCCAACATTCCCTGTTTACCTTTCTGTGGTAACGATTTTTACAGACCCGCGGATTGGTGCCGTATACCTGCGGCGTTAAGGCAGGTTTTACGTAAACTATTGAGAAATAACTAAGGAAGCATGGCTGGCTTCTCCTCTCAGAAATGCGTTACAAAACTTAACTATCTGCAGCTTGCTGATACCTCAACCATGAAACGGAATGTATGCAGCCGCCCCTTTGTCTTGACTGTACTTTTCTGCCTTAGTTTTCTGGGATGCCATAAATCTGGGGAGAATGCGCGTGACAGCCAGCACAAACAGGAAGTAGCCTCCAACCCAATTGATTTGGGGGAATTTACTTCCAAGACCACTGGAGAGGAAAAGCGGATTGACATGACGCAGTTCAAAAGAACCGCGCTGAATATTCCGTATGCGGGAACCCAGAACCCTAGGCAGACGCTGGATATTATTTATCCCCGCCGGGGAGTGGCGCCTTACAAAACCATTGTGCTGTTCCACGGGGGTGGTTGGATGGCCGGAGACAAGCGGTCAGAAGCGGTGGCACCCGTTTTCCAGGCTACTGTTCAGGGGTACGCGGTTGTATCAGTGAATTACCGGTTGTCTGATGAAGTGAAATGGCCCAAGCCCTTGCACGATGCCAAAGCTGCCATTAGGTTCCTCAGGGCCAACGCCGGCAAGTACCAGTTAGATGCGAAGAACCTAGTGGTGTGGGGTGCCTCGGCAGGAGGCCATATCGCCGAGATGCTGGCCGCCACCAATCACAAGCCCTCTTTTGAAGATTTGACTATGGGCAGCAAAGACAGTTCCAGCGCAGTACAAGGCGTGGTAAGCTGGTGCGCGGTGCACGATGTGAGCGCCCTTACTGATGCCGGAACCCCGCTCGCAAACAAAATCATGGGCTTTGACGTGCGCACCAACCGAACCAAAACCCACAATGCCAACCCCATAGAATTAGTTACCCCCAGGTTCCCGCCCATTCTCCTGGTGCATGGTACCGGCGATCAGGTGGTGCCTTACAAGCAGTCGGTGGACATGCAGAGAAAGGTGAACGAGGTTACGCGTAAACCCACGGCCCGGCTCATCACCTTTGAAGGCGCCATTCACGTGGACCCCGTCATTAAAACCAACCGCAACGTACACGAAAACCTTGATTTTGTAGACCGCATTCTATATCCAGAAGGCCGGAATCCTTACCGTTACGCAGGCCATCTGGAAATCAAGCTGCTGGAGTAGCCTGCAGAGGAATGCAGTCCACCGGTAACCAGATCCCAAAATCACTTGAAAAGGCTTTATTTCAGTGGTTATAGTAATCCCCTTACTTAGAGGGGCAGGGGTGGGTGTTCTTTTTGCCGAAGCCACATTCGTTACTAGTCTGGAAAACCATTTTAGCCATGTTTCCCGGAAAACAGTCCCAAAACACAAAGTATCAAAAATGGGAACCTTTCAATCTATATTTTTTGATGTTCCAAGGCAGTAGCATGAGGAGCTTAATCCCAAGCCCTTTCCTGAGGCTATCACCTCACTGAAGTTGAAAACTTCAGCCTATGGTAGGTCCAAGTTTAAAACTTGAACCAGAGCCTTTGGAGAAAGAAATTGAAGTAAGAACTACAGGCAGAAAATTCCCCTCATGGGAGGGGTAGGGTTAGGTTTTTTTCAAGAACTCAAAGACCCTTCTTGAATGCCGGAATGCGCAAGGCTAATTGACAAACGTTTAAGCCCTGTTTTCCCAAAATCAGCTTGGAAACGGAAAGGCCGGAAATAGAAAAAGCCTGCACGAGGCAGGCTTTTCAAGTAGGTTCGGGGAAGCATTAGAATGTGTAGCGGACGGTCAGAGCTCCGTCGCCATACAAGAAAAGTCCCGCTCTGTTGGTTTCGATAAATGGCTTAAAATCGACCCCAAGTGAAATCGGAATTTCCGTAATCTGATATTCCAAACCTACAATTCCGTCTATCCCCACCGTAGCGAGGTTTCTGTCATAGTTTTCTACATAGTGTTTGTTTGAGGACTTGAAGTAGTACCTTCCGCGGAAAGCGCCTACGTGTGCGCCGCCTCCGTAAAACCACTGCAGGCCCGGTACGGCAAACGCCGGGGCATGCAACTCAAACAAACCGGTTAACTGAAAACCCCTCCGGCCGAGGCCTGTTCCCAGGATTCCCTCAAACGCAACGGCGTCTCTGAAGAAATATTTCCCCGAGATGCCGGCCGAGTAACCGCCCACCCGCAGGCCTAAGCCCGCTTTCTGGGCCTGGGCGCTTTGCAGGTTCGCAAAGGAGAGCATCAGTATTCCCAGCCCAAAAATAAGATGTTTGTTTCTCATAGTAAAAAGAATCTTTGCAAAAGAAAGCAGAACGGTACTTGTCTCTCTAAAACTGCTGAGAACCCGCTATTATTTTACCTGTGCATAAAAACAGGCAAAGACACCTTATGGCTTTCTGGCTGAAAACCCGGCTGGCAAGTTAGCCTTTTTTGTACGATTGCAGGTAAGCCTCGCGGGAGGTGCGTTGGCCTACCAGCCGGAAGAAGCTGATCTGGTGGTCGGTATCTTTTTTGAGCCCGCGCGCAAAAGGGTCTTTTTTCTGGCCGTGTTCCTCAAAATCTCGCACGTATTGTTCCCTGATCAGGTCGGCGGCGGGCAGCAGTTCGGCGTTCTTGATCTGCACCAAGCCCGTTTTCTCCCACAGTTTGCGCCACCAGGCCACCGAGTGGACGTAGTACCAGTAGTTCTGGAAATCGGCGCGCAGGAATTCGGGCACCTGGTCAATGGTCTCTATCTCCTCCTTGAAACAAACGTCCACTATGCCAATGTATCCGTCTGATTTCAGGAAACGGCAGATATAGGGCAGGTACTTGTCATCGGTCCCGAAGTAGGTGTACGAGTCAATGACCAGCACCACATCAAAGTATTCCTCGGGGAAGGGCAGGGAGCGGGCATCGGCCTGGAGCGGAAACACTTGGTCTTCCAGGTTTTCTTCCTGTACCCGTTTGTAGTTGGCCGTGGCCGTGATGGCTTCATCCACGGCCCAGACCTGCACCCCAAACTCTTTGGCCAGGAAAATGGAGCTGGCCGCTTTGCCGCAGCCCAGGTCCAGTACGCGCATGCCTTTCTGCAATGGAATGAGCGAGGTGATGCTTTCCAGGTTGAAGAGCACGTTCTCACCCATGGAATGCTCGCGCACCCATGTGGGGTCATATTGGGTACTGCGGGGGAAATGGTGTTGTATCTGGTGTTGGGCGGCGTCCATGGAACAGGGAATTGGTTCTGCAGACTTTACGCGCAGCCAAGTTCTAATGTTGAGTAATTGCTTTTCACGGGAACTTGACAAGCGATCATAAAGTCTGTTCTCCTTTTAAGTTAATTACATGAAGGCAAAAAGATAAGTCCTTGGCTTATGGAGCCAAGGACTTATAGATGTTCATAAATCAGAAGGAGTAACCAAGTCTACCTCTTCATGACCCTTAGGGTTTGCACCCCTTGTTTAGACTCCAGGCGTACAAAATACAAACCTGCTGCCGTCTGCTTATCTACCCATTTAACCTGCATGATTGATTTAGCCTTTGCTTTACCTGTGGTGAGCGTTTTAACCAAGGTGCCATTGGCACTATAGATCTTTACACTATATTCTTCATCCTGGGCAAAAGCAAATTCAACCGTAGCGTCATCAGTGAATGGGTTAGGATATACCCGTAAAGTATTGCCGGATCCGCTTTGTAATCCCGCTTCACTTACTGCAGAGTTGATAGCGGAAACCGTAGGAGTAGTGGGAGTGTTAATGGTGATGGTGTAATCTTCGGCCTCGCCGTAAGAGATAGAACTACAGGCATCGGTGCTGGCCAGGATGGCGTTGTAGCGGCTTCTAACCCGCATTTGCCTTGGACCTGCTACGGCGGTGGTTGGAATGGTGATGGTGGCCGTTAAAAGGCTTGTTGTTGCGGAAGAGGATTTGTACACAAACTCGCCCGCATCATTGAAATCCCTGTCGCCATTGTAATCTATCCAGACGCCTAGTCCCTGCGGATAAGCCGCCCCTGACTGTACTTTAAGCGTGTAGGCTTGCCCCGGCGTAACGGCGGTAGTATAAGTTCCTGAAGCAGGATAGATGGTGTATCCTGTTGCAGTTCCGCCACCGCAGCCTGAGTTGTCGTTTACTAGGGTGTTAAAGCTGAAGTTGTTGATGAAATCCCCGTCTGAGCAGCCCATGGTATAAGTAGGGGCGCAACTGGTAATTGTAACTGAAACAACGGCTGAAGTGGTCACCTTGCCCAGGTTATCAGTTGCTTTGGCTGTAAGGGAATAGGTGCCCATGGCTACTCCAGACCAACTGTAGGAATAAGGGGCGGTAAGGTCTTCACGCAGTTTGGTGGTTCCAACATAGAATTCCACCTTTGACACTGTTCCATCTGGATCTGTGGCGTTGGCCGTGATGTTGATGGTGGCTGGTGCAGAGAAGGTAGCTCCGGTGGTAGGTGAGGTGATTGATACAATAGGGCCCGCATTTCCGGCAACGGTAATAGATCTGGCAGAAGAAGTAGTAGCCTTCCCTTGATTGTCTATTGCTTTGGCGGTGATGGAGTAGGTGCCAGCCGCAGCCCCGGTCCAGCTGTAGGAGTAGGGGGCAATCAAATCCTCGCCCACCTTGGTAGATCCAGCATAGAACTCCACTTTGGCTACCGTGCCGTCAGGGTCTGCGGCGTTGGCGGAGATGGTAACAGTTGCCGGAATGGTGAAAATGGCTCCGGCAGCTGGCGCAGTCAAACTGACAGTAGGAGCGGCATTGTCTGTAACTATTATAGATACGGCAGCTGAAGTAGCAGTTGCTCCTATGTTATCAATGGCCTTGGCGGTGAGGGAATAGGTGCCAACAGTTGCTCCCGTCCAGGTGTAGGAGTACGGTGCTGTCAAATCCTCGCCCAGCTTGGTTGTCCCGCGATAGAACTCCACTTTGGCTATGGTCCCATCAGTGTCTGCGGCGTTGGCATTAATGGTGATGGTAGCAGGAACGGAGAAAGTTGATCCCGCTAAGGGAGAAGTCAGGCTTACGGTAGGAGGAGTTGTGGTCTTTACCGTGATTGATTTGGAAGATGAAGTAGTAAACTTGCCTTGATTATCTGTCACCCTGGCGGTGAGGGAGTAGGTGCCAGCGGCAGCTCCGGCCCAGCTGTAGGAGTAGGGGGCTGTGAGGTCTTCACCCAGTTTGATAGTTCCTGCAAAGAATTCCACCTTGGCTACCGTACCATCTGGATCTGCAGCGTTGGCGGTGATATTGATTGCGGCCGGGTTAATGAAAACAGCTCCTGCTGCCGGTGCGGTAAGGCTTACGGTAGGAGAGGTATTAAAGCTAATTGATATGGTGTAATCTTCAGCCTCGCCATAAGAAAAGGAGTTACAGGCATCTGTGGCAGACAATATGCCCGAAAAACGGCTTCTCACCCGCATTCGGGTTGTACCTGGTGTTGCCGTAGTGGGGATGGTGACGTTAGCGGTTAAAAGGTTGGTAGTGGCTGAGGGTGAGCCGTAAATGAACTCGCCCGCATCATCAAAGTCCTTGTCTTGGTTATAATCTATCCAGACGCCAAACCCCTGTGCGTAACTTGGGCCTGACTGGAGTTTCAGGCTATACGTTACGCCTTTGTTTACAGCAGTGGTATAAGTACTAATAGGCGCGTAATTGGTGTACCCGGATGTGCTCCCACTGCCGCAGCCCGAGTTGTTGTTCACCAAGGTGTTAAAGCTTAGGTTGTTTATATAGTCTTGGCTAGAACAACTTGAAACATATATAGGTTTACAATAAATTGTGGATGCGATAGTGTAGGAACCCAGAGACCCATAGTCTGAGTTGGCTCCCATTGATCCGGCTACTCCATCAACGGTAAGATAATAAGTTCCGGCTGCCAAGGTCGTACTCAGGGAGGCTGCAAGGGTAGAAGGGTCTTCCGTTGCTACAACAGTGCCGGCAGAGTTGCGCAAGGTAAGCGAAATGTCCAGGTTAGGGTGCGTTGGATCTGGGCTTACGGTAAGTGCCGTCACTCCGCCAGGAGAAGTAAAGGAAAAGACGTCTACATCTGTGCGGGTGGAAATGACTCCTTTGTTATTATCCGCAAAAACATCTCCGTTGGTTCCTACAACCAATGGGGTAGCTGTTGTAGAGGTGTTACCATGGTCATCTAGGCGGTAACCAAAACCATTTAGGGTAGATATTTTAGATAAGTCATCTTCTGTGTTGTTGGCATAGGGGTATTCGCCTTTGCTCCACTGCACTACTGGTACATAGTACCCTGCCCCCATCACGGGCGCCCAGGAGCCTTGTCCCTCAAAATAACCTTCAACCGGGTTGGTTCGGCCATCATGTGATAACTGAAGCGTATGTCCGGCTTCATGGGTACCTGCCTCTCCTGCCCCCTTTATGCTAGTATTCCACACAAAGCAAGGTGTTTCACCGTAGGAGGTGCCTGCCCAGGTAAACGAACCAACGTATGCCGCGCCTCCCGCATTAGGGTAAAAATAGTTTGTAGGGGTGAAGATCACCCGCATGCGGCGATTAGCGGGAACGCTATTGAAAACGGCTTCACTAGTGGTCACATTGAGGGCGAAGGGACGGAAATCTTCACTGATCAGTTTCCATGCCTCAGTTATTTCAGCTTCGCTCAGGGTAGAAGGCGCTGCCACAATGGGGTTGCCGCTGTTGAAGTTTGAGTTCCATAGGGTGTTGGAAACGGTTTGGCCATCAAAGTCAAGGTACAGCACTGCTCCGGCTCCAGGCAAACTTTGAAGGATGGGAACGGCGGTTGCAACCGTGGGTGCTTGGGCTGGTTCAACCCGCCCCTTTTCCTTTCTTTTCTCATCTTTGGGTATGCCCACACAGAGCACCTTGTCTATGTCTTCTTCTGTCAGGTAAACTGATCCATCTGGAGTGGAAGAATAACGGAAAAGCCTTTTTTCCTCCCTCATGATGATGGAACCAGAAACGTTGCGGCCGCTCACGGCTAGGTTGAAACTACTGTATCTTGAGTCAGAGACTTCTCCGTAAAATAAGGAGGCAACCCCTTCCAACTTACTTGATTTCAATTTAAGTGTTAGAGGTTTGCCCCCTGGAAGTAGGTGGCTAACCTGGGCGCCAGGTGTCCCTGAGGTATTGGCTTGTTGGGCCTTTGTCTTATAAGTTGCAGCTATATCTTTTAATTTTCCGATATAGATGGGCACCTGAGCGAAGGCAGAACTTGTGACCCATGTAAATAGCAAAGTTGATAGAAATAGATAGAATTTTTTCATAAATATTTAGTTTGATTAAAAAGGGGATTATTTAATATTTTAGGTAATTCTATTCTGTGCTAAATAATGAGTATGTGCTGAGGTGTTTTATGATTGTATGTTAATTATTGCTGTTTTTGTTTTGAGGTAAAGGTTATAGTAGTGTAGTAAATTGAGTCTATTTGAATAGATTTGTGGTGATGGTTTTTGTAAGAGTTGCTTTATTTAATAATGTGATAGTGAGGTTTGTAATTGGGAATGTAGTTCTAATTGAGTGTGTTGATTTTGTTTGTTGAATGTAAGGATCTTATTATGAAAAGATATAAGACTGTATTTTATTCTTTGATTGGTTATTACGTGCTCCTTGCTTTAAGCTGTACTGCCTCTGATAGTTCAAGTATTACCAAAGTGAATGAGCCAAAAGCCGCCTCCCTTATGGGTACTTGGGTGGTGATAGAACAAGCAAATACCCCACTGTCTATCTTGCCTCTCTGTAAGTTTATCAAACAAGGGGCTATTTTTAAGTTTTCTCAAGACACACTTGAGGTGTATGTTTCTGGTTCAGGAAATCCCTGTGATGTTTTTCCATTCAGAGTTAGTGGTAATACCATCAGTTTCTTTAAAAATGATATGGTTTGGGTGTGTACCTATCAGTTAAGTTCAGATAGTTTAAAGTTGATTTCTAATAATTTTATAACTCCTGATAATCCAAAAGAAAAATCATCAGATGCTCTGTCTGAAATTGCGGTGGTTCTTAAAAGAAAATGAAAATCAACTTTGGTTAGGTGATGCTTTGATTTTTTGTGTTTATCCTGAAAGTTTGTAGTTTAATTGTTTTTAAAAGGTAAGTTAGGTGTTGATGAAATTTGTTAATTAAGTGGATTTTTGGGTGAATACTGTTGTAAGATGAAAATAAGAATTGCTGTATTATTTTTGTAAACAGTGGCGCTAATGAAGGTTTTTATTCTTGTAAATAGTGTTACCAATAGTGAATAAAAATGTTGTAAGCGGCTTTGTTAATATCAAATAAAATATGCATCTGTGTTGAAGTGTTTTAATACTTGTTCCGTAAAAGGCAAAAGGATTCAAGGGTTACTTAGATGTAGTAACCTTTCTGGATGCTCTAGCAAAATTATAAATGTTATTGATAATTAGTCAAATTTATCTTGATAAAGTATAATATGCAATACTTACTTCTTTGTATATTGTAGGTTATCAGCTAACTAACTTTAGCAAAAGAACTTTAGAAATGATCCTATGATTGATTTTCTGACAGTTCAATTCCCAAGAAGATTTAAGAAGAGGGAGAAATGCTTGTCCCAAGGTCTTGGAGTTAAAGGCTGTTTTAAACAGGGTTTCTAGCAGTTCCCGTAAACGGCTTTCCATGATTTATGACAGGGGCCTTGATTCTCTAGATTTAGGGAAGTAGAGGAGATGTCTAAGTTTTGCTCTGTGAAGGTCTTTTCTTCACTCCTTCAGTTTCAAGCCTGTTTTTTGGAAAACAGGCGGAAATGGCTTCTGCTAAAGGAGCAAACAACCATTAATAATCAGCAATCAGTTTCAGGCGTACCGCTGCATCTGCTCAGAAGGGTGGACCAGCACCCCGCCGCCGTCTTGTTTAGCGGCCTCCAGCATGGCTTTGGCTACAGTCTGGGCGTGGATAGCTTTGTACTTGCGCAGCGGGCCATTGAACAGGAAACCCGCTCCCTTCATGAAAACTTCGGCGGCTTTCTCGCCCAGCCTTAATTCCTGCCGCTCGCCTAAGAGCAATGAGGGTTGAAAGATGTGCACGGCGGTAAATGGCAGCTTTTTCACGGCCTCTTCCATCTCACCTTTCACCCGGTTGTAGAAGATGCGGGAATGGGCATCGGCGCCCAGCGCGGAGACTACCAGAAATTGGGTGGCAAAGTGAGAGGAGGTGATTTTGGCCAGGTTCACCACGTAGGTGTAATCCACCTGCCGGAACTTCTCTTTTGAGCCTGCTTTTTTAATAGTAGTGCCTAAACAGCAATACACGTCATCGGCGATGAGGCTGTGGCGGTGTTTCTCCAGGTTGTCAAAATCCACGATGATCTGCTGCAGCTTGGGGTGCTCTACGTCCAGTTTCTTGCGGCCCACGGATATTACCTTGTTGTAACGGGGGCTTTGCAGCAGCAGTTTGAGGCAGTGACTGCCTACCAGGCCACTGGCACCAGCAATAAGAGCAGCTTTGGCAGATACCATATCTCCGGGTTAGGTTTTAAGGGCTCTTCTGAGCACTTGGTAGTCAAGGTAATATAGCACCTTAACGGAGAAACTATTCAATTGTTTAGCGTGCAGGGTGTTCCTGAGGTTCAGGAAGTAATCGGGGCGGTCTGGCACTGTGCTGTCATAGATCGCATTTTTCCAGACCACGCTCACCTCACTGCCCGGGGCAAAACGCCAGCTGTAGACCAGGTCTATGTTGAAGGCGTTGAAGTTACGGGCATTGGCAGAGGGAGAGGCCGGGCGGTAATCCAGTGGGCGGCCATTGCCGTCTTCCTGCAGCAGGTAATACTTGTCAAACGTGGCGTTAGACCAGTAATGGCGCATGTTGAGGTTAAGGGCTGTGCGGGCGTTGAAAATGTAGGTGCCTGTAAGGGTGTTGCTTACGGTTCTCACCTTGCGGCGACCAAAGAAAATGCTGTCCTGTACCCCGTTGCCGGCAAACCCGAACCCGCGTGGGGTGTCATTGTAGCGGACGCCGTACACCAACTGCAAGTGGTCATTGACCCGTACCCGGGGACTGATGCCAAGCCATCTGTCCATTTCGCTGTACTCAGGAGCCCAATAGAAACCGAAGTCCAGGTCAACGGCCAACTTCTTGCGGTAGTCACTGGAGATGTATGAATTTACCTCCCACCCGGCGGGTTTGCGCCATTTCTGATCAGGAACCCCGTCTTTGTAAGAGCGGGGCTCAAAGTAGTCGTACCCGTCTTTGGGCAGCCAGACAATGGTGTACCCAAACGAGATGAAATTTTTGGTGGTGGCGTTGGTCTCTAGGAAATACGCCAGCTGGGTGAACGCGGCCGGCTTATAGAGCATGCGGTGCTGCACGCCCAGCGCGTTGTAGGCGTTGTTCAGCTTCCAGAAGGGCTTATAGAAATTGTAGGCCACCAAGGCCTGGGACTCGCGGGAGTTGTTGTTGTCAAGGTAACCCAGGTCGTTGATGTCATAGGTGTGGTTCTCGGCGATGTGCCTTAGCCTGAACTGGAAATTGCCGCTGGTCTTGCCAAAGGTGGCCGAGTAGGCGTGGCCCAGTTCCACCTTGTCGGTGCCCACGGGAAGCTCTCCTTTGTTGTAGTGCTGGCTCAGGTTCCCCGATAAGTTAAGGGTGTAGGAGTTCTTCTTGTTCGTGAGCTTGGTCATGAGGCCCGTCACGTTGGCGTTGTAAAAACCACTTCCGCGGGTCACGTTGGTGTTGGTGAACGTCACAAAGGAACTGTTCTTCAGGCTTTGGTCCAGCACCAGCACGTTGTAGTTCGTCACCGGATCGGTGAGTACCCTGAACTCCTCATTCGTCAGCCCACTTCTAAGGGTGGCGTAGGTGTTGCGGGTCACGGCGTTGAACAAGCCAATCCCCAGGCCTTTGTTTGTCCTTCCGGATATTTTGGTGGCGTTGACCAGGCTGGTTCTCTCGGGGTTTTCCACTACTTCCACCTGCTCGCCGTAGCGCTCCTTGTCATAGGAGAGGTTGTAGTAATTCATGGGCTGGGCCCCTATGCGGCGCGAGTAGAAAAGCCCGGCTTTGTTGAAGAGCTCGGTGCCCTCGGTGAAAAACTGCCGGTTTTCGTTAAAACGGACCTCAAACGGCGATAAGTTGAGCACCTGCGCATCTGACTGGGTCTGCCCGAAATCCGGTACCAGGGTCATGTCCAGGGTGAAGGCGTCGTTGATCCCGTATTTGATGTCCATGCCGCCATTGACGGTGGTTTTAAGGTCTTTCTTGCCGGGCTGGTCCTCCGGAAAATGGTCTACGTAGCCAGACAGGTACGGCATCAGGGACAAGCGCAAAGGAGCCTTGAGGCCGGTGATGCCGTGCGCCTCGCCAAACTGGTTTATCCAACCCTGGATAGAGCTGTCCACGAAATTCCAGAAGGCTTCTTCTTTATACCGGCGGGTAGAGCGCCAGAAGTTAATGCCCCAGGTCTGCACGTCTTTTTTAGGGAAACGGATGGCTGAATACGGAATGCGCAGCTCCACGCTCCAACCCTGCGGATGGCGCGCCACGGCGCTCTGCCAGACGGCGTCCCAGGAGGTTTCGTTCCCGTTGCTGGTGGCCTTGAAATCGGTCTGCACCCCGGCGGTGGAAACCTCAAACCCGAAGGCGTTCTGCTTGTCCAGGTAGGTGTCAAAGTACACGCCAAACATATCAGCGTTCACTTGGCCGCCATCGCGCTGGCTCAGCTGGGAAAGGATGGAGTCTGGGGCGGTGTCAAAGAGTATGGCACCCACGTACACGGCCTCATCGTCATACAGCACCCGCACCTCTGTCTGCTGTTTGGCAGGTGAACCGTTGGCGGGGGCCATCTGGGTGAAGCCGGTGGCGGGTTCTGTCTGTTTCCAGATTTCTTCATCTGGAAGGCCGTCTAATTTGGGTGGGGTAGCAGTTCTGACTGCGGTGATTTGCTTTGTGACTTTTGGAGCCTGGGCATAGGTGAAGAAGGTGCTGCAAAGACAAAGCAAAAGCAGACAGACGTATTTCATGGTTTTATGTGAGACAGGTTGTAGAAAGACAGATCAGGAACTAACCAAAAGACTAATGCCATCTGGCAATAGTTGCACCTCGCCACGTTTATATAAGGCACCAATGGCTTTTTTGAAGGTTTTTTTGCTCATGCCCAGTGTCTGGTAGATGAGCTCCGGGCTGCTTTTGTCAGTGAGCGGAAGGCGGCCGTTCTCGGCGCGCAGACGGGCCAGGATGACCTCAGAAGCTTCCCGCACTTCGTCATAGCCTTGCTTCTGCAGGCTCACGTCTAGCTTGTTGTCTTCGCGCACTTTCTTGAGGTAGCCCTGGGTGTACTCGCCGGGCGTGAGGCTGCGGAAAACCTCGTTGCGGTACAGCATGCCCAGGTATTTGTTGTTCACGATAACCTGGAAGCCCAGCGCCTTTTCCGGCCCGATGAGCAGCTGCACCTCGTCGCCTTCTTCCAACTCAATGGGGTCATAGTTCAGGAAAGGGCCCAACTTGGTGGAGCCCACCAAGCGGTCTGAGTTCTCGTCAAGGTACACGTACACCAAGGCCCACTGACCCACGTGCAGATCCTCGTGCTGGTTGCGGTAAGGCACAAACAGGTCCTTCTCCAGGCCCCATTCCATGAACGCCCCGAAGTTACTCACGTCCCGCACCTGCAGGCAGGCAAACTGGTCTACTTTGGCTTTCGGTTCCAGGGTGGTGGCAATAAGGCGGTCCTCCGAGTCGCGGTACACGAACACCGATATCATGTCGCCTACCTGCGCGTCTTCTGGTACGTACTTGCGGGGAAGCAGCACATCGCCGTCCTCAGAACCTAAATACATGCCGTGTTCTAATTCGCGGAGGATCTCCAGAAAGTTATAATCGCCTAAATGCAGCATACCAGAAGTGGGTTAAAACTTGAAACAAAGGTAGAAAATCTATACGGCACCTATCAAGCGTTAGCAAAACTTTGTCTCGGGAAATCCGTTTAGGGGCAGTTTCGTTAAAAACAGGCTTAAAGCAGGTAGAGTTTAATGGAGAAATATGGCTAGCAGATGATAACGCTCTGGCCTTTGGCGAATGCAGGGGCACCTCTTGTGGGTGCCTTTTCTTTGTAGTTTCAGCTTGTAGGGGAGTGGGAGACAAGGCGGTGCCTGGTCTCTACATCTGTAAATACATCTTCTCTGGTTCAAGTTTTCAACTTGGGCCAATCATGGGCTGGAGTTTGCAAATTCAAGGAGGCGATAGCCTCAAACCGGGCTCCCCGATTCAGTAGTTCCAGGCGTCATGCCAAAAAGAACCCACCCCTGCCCCTCCTAAGAGGGAAATCTTCGCAATTTCTGGTGTTGGTGTTCTCACCAACGACCAATATTCTTCAGAATGCCTTTTTGTCGTTTAGAGCCCGATTTTACAAAACCAAGCCCAAAACAGATTACCAGTACTGCGACGGGGAGTAAATGCTGCGGCGGTTGCGGAGCATGAGGCCCAGCACCAGTTCATGAGATCCATAGCTCACCTGGCTCAGCCCTGAGGTGGTAAGGTCATAGGCGTAGCCCAGGTGAAATTTGTGCTTGTACTGGAAGCCGGCCGTGAGCACCGCCGCATCCTGCAACCGGTAAGAGCCACCCACCCAGAACTGATCTCGCCAGAAGACCTTCGTGTTCAGATCCACGGAAACAGGGCTGGGTGCCGCGTATTTCACCACCACCGAGGGTGTCACGCTCAGGAAACTGCTCACGGCCAAACGGAATCCGGCGTGCCCAAAGAAATGCCGCTGCTGCTTGGCAGGTACGGTAGAACGCGTCTCCCGGAAACTGAAGGGGGTGGGTAGAATCTGGGCCACGGAAGCGCCCAGGTAAAAACGGGGGCTGTAGAGCAGCGCGCCCACCCCAATGCTGGGCAGCAGGCGGTTGTACTCATCGGCGTTCATGACCGGGTCTCCGGCGGTGCCGAAGGAAAGCATCTCGCGGTTCAGCCCGAACTGGGTGAACCCCGCTGCCACCCCGGCTGCCAATTTTAGGTGAGGGGTGAGCGGCTGATGGTAAGCGTAAAGCAGCTGCACCTCGGTACGTTTAAGGCCTGCTGCTTTGTCAGCCTGCATCAAAATGCCAATGCCGTGGTGCGGACGCGTTTTCTGGGCGTTGTTGCGGTACTCGGGTCGCCATTGGTTCTTGAACTTGCCCTTCACCGCGTTCTGGGGCCGGAAAGTAGTAGGTGGACTCAGGTAATCCATGCGGGCCAGGGGCATGTGCGCGCTCAGGTAATAGGAGGTAGGCGCCCCCTCCAGCCCCGTCCACTGGTTCCGGTAGCCGGTCCGCACATCCAGGTAATTGTCGGTGCCGCTTACGGCGGGGTTCAGGAGCAGCGGGTTGAGCATGTACTGGCTGTAGTGCGGAATCTGCTGTGCCAACCCCGAGAGCGGGAGACAGAGCAGGAAAAGCAGGAAGTAGCTGTTCTTTCTCATAGGCTCTGGGCTTAGCGCAAGATAGTGAGCGGTCCGGTGATCTTGGGCCGCCCGTTGCTTGGGTCAATAATGTAGTAGTAAGCGCCAATGGGCAAATCAACGCCGTTGCGTTTTCCGTCCCAGGGAGTGGGATAACCGCGGGTGGAGTACACCTGTTGACCCCATCGGTTGTAGATCTCAATATTGAGGTGCGGATAATCCTGGATGCCTTCCAGAACCCACGTATCATTGGAGCCGTCGCCGTTGGGCGAGAACGCCGAAGGGATTTGCAGCCGCTTGATCACCGTCACCACCATGCTGTCCACGTTGGGGCAGCCCGCCTCTGAAACTGTGCTCAGATAATAGGTGGTGGTCACCAGCGGTGAGGCCACCGGGTTCCCGATGTTCTGGTTGCTCAGGTTGGTGTTTGGAGACCAGGTAAGTTGACCTTCCCCGCTTCCTTCCAATTTGATGCTCTCGCCTTCAATGAGCAGGATGTCCTTGCCGGCATTTACTTTGGGGGTAGGCTGCAGTTTGATTTCCACTTCATCTGTAGCGCTGGCGCAAGGACTGTTGCTCACTGTCCAGCGGAGCGTGTAATCGGTGCCCAGGCTGCCGGTGAAAGTAGTCTTAGGGCTGGCCGGGTTGGCAAAGCTACCGCCGGTGCCCCGCACTACCGTCCATTGGCCCGTGGCCGGTGCCGGAATATTGGCCTCCAGGGTGACAGTGGTGAATCCGCAGAGCAGTTGGTCCGGGCCTGCTTTCGCCACCGGTGCCGGGGCAATGGAAACCGCTTTGCTGATGGTATGGGTGCAGCCCAACTCAGAAGTGACCGTGAGTCTGACCTGGTAAGTACCGTCCCGTTCATATTTGTGCGTGGCGTGCTGGGTTGCCGCCGATGACCCATCCCCGAAGTCCCAGACCCAGCCGGTAAGCTGGCCACTTGCCAGGCTGCTCATGTCCTGGAAAGAAACCGCATCCGCTAGGCAGCCCACCGTGGGCGAGAAATCGGCTTTGGGGGTTGGGGAAACGGTGATGGTGGAAGTGAAGGTCTGTTCGCAGGAGTTGGCCCCTTTCACCGTTAACCCTACCGTGTAGGTGCCGGGAGCCGCGTACAGGTGCGTAGGGCTGACCTCGGCAGAAATAGTGCCATCCCCGAAATCCCACTGGTAGGTGAGGGCGCCGCTGCCCCGGTCCTGAGTGGTGTTGGTAAAAAGGGCCGGCGTACCCTCGCAGACATTGGCCACCGTAAAGCCAGCCGCTGGGTTGGGCAAGACCACAATGGTTTTGGTAAGCGATGCCTCGCAGATAATCCCCGACCATATCCGCAATTGCACCTGGTAAGTCCCCGGTTTGGCGTACTGGTGAGTGGGGTTTGTTTCCTCGGATGAAGTGCCGTCCCCGAACGTCCACTGCCGCCGGATGATCTTCCCGAAAGCGATGGAGCTGGCATCCTGGAAAACCATGCCCTGCTCCCGGCAGAAAGAAGAAGCGGTAAACCCTGGAACCGGCACCGCGCCGCTGATGGTGTAGGAATGCGAGACGCTATCCTGGCAGCCTTTGCCTGACGTTACCACCAATTTCACCGTGTAGTTTCCCTCGGCGGTATAGCGGTGGCGGGGTGCAGCGGCCGTGGAACTGGTGCCATCGCCAAAATCCCAGCGGTAAGTCATGGTGCCCGAGGCAAGGGTGGATTGGTTCTGGAAAGCAGCTTCGTCCTTCACGCAGAGATCGGGCAGGGTAAAGGCGGCTACGGGCCGGGGGTGGATGACTACGGTTTGCTGTGTGGAATCCTGGCAGCCCTGGTCTGAGAACGCTTTCAATCTCACGGTGTAGTTGCCCACCCCGGCATATACGTGCTGCGGGTGCTGCTCCGTGCTGCGCGGCGTGCCGTCCCCAAAATCCCATTCCCAGCGTACAACGCGTCCCTGCGCTACCGTGGTCTGGTCCTGGAAAGCCATAGGTTCTTTGTCGCACGTCTGAGAGGCGCTGAAGCGAGCCGCCGGAGGGGCAAAGATGGTGACCTCCCTGGTGGTGTCTGCAACGCAGAAATTCTGGTTCGTGACGGACAGGGTGACTTTGTAGGTGCCCGGAGCTTTAAAACGGTGGGCCGGGTGTTGTTTCCGTGAGGTGGTGCCGTCCCCAAAATTCCAGCGCCATTGGGTGATGCTGTCGCCGGTGGTGACTTTGCTTTGGTCTGTGAAGCGGGTGCTATCATTGGCGCAGGCCACTGCATAGGAAAAACCTGCCTCGGGGTTGGGCAGAACCTCTACCTCTATATTAGTGGAGTCCTGCGAGTCACAGTCGTTGCCGTTTGATTTGGTAGTAACCAGGGAGACGTTGAACTTACCGGCCCTGGGGAAAGCGTGGGTGGGGTTCTGCTCACTGGAGGTGGTGCCGTCCCCGAAATACCATTTCCAGGCCAACGGCTCATACACGGCAAATCCCTTGAACCGGATGCTGCGCCCCTCGCAGATGCTGTCTGAGGCCACGGTGATGTTCTGGTTCAGGTTGGTCACGTTCGCCCCCGCCGAGTAGGCGTAGGATTCCACGTTACCCAGTCCGTACGCAATGGCGTTGAAGCCCTGATCTGCCGTAAGGGTGTGGTTCCCCGAAGATACCGTGTTTTGGGCGTAAGAATAGGCAGGGTTGGCGGGAACAGGTGTGAATGCCACCGGCTGCCCGTCTAACCGGAAACTCCCGATATCCGCCGTTTTCATGGTCACGTTGATGTAATGGCTGGAGATTTGGAAGAAAGGCGAAGAGTACAGCGTGATGTTTTTGAGGGTCTGTTCCACCGGGTTGATCAACACCATCTCCGGGTCACTGGGCACATCGTCGCAGAGCTGCGATTTGGTGTACTGCGTCACCTGCACCGGTTCTGAGGTGGTGATATAGTTGGCGATGGAGTTCTCAAATTCATGATACTGACCGCTGTTCTTGGTCACAGATTGGCCATTCACCGTAATAACGGTGTTGTCTTTAGAGGCTAATACCCGGTAAATGTCTCCCGAGGTACGGCTCTTGAAGGGCGCGGTCATGAAGTTTTTGCCCCAGGCGCTCACCGGGTAAAGCTGCTGGTACAGGTTATCCCCGCTGAACTGGCCGGGACAGGTGTAGGGCTCCGGAATAGCTGTGTAGGAACTGCCGGAGAAAACCGCAATCCGTTTGCAGGAGCCTATACCTGAATCAATCGACTCTACCTTGGTGCCGGTAAGGTCTCGCAGGGAGCGCACCTGGTATACTTCACCTTTCATCAAGGGCCGACTAGGGGAGAAGGGCTTTCCGGCGGGTTGGCCGCCCAGGGTCTCGGCGGTAGGCGTGATCTCCAAGGTGGTGTTGTCTTCCAGGGCCACCACCATGAGCTGGGAGGCCGCCCGGGCATCCAGGTACTGGGTTTGGTTGTAGCTAATCGCGTAATAGGAGCGCCCTAGGGTATTGGCCGGCAACACCAGTGTGGCCCCGGATTTATTCAGGTGGTAGATATGGGAGTACACCACCACCGGCTCTGTTGAAGTCACGTGTATGGCCTTGTTCTCAATGACCTCGCTGGAACCCACGTATGCCACCGAGGGGCTCACCGGAATGACAGTAACGGAGTTGGCGGAAACCTGGTGCGTGGTGGCGGCTCCTGCGCCAACGGTTACCTGTACCGTGGTGTTCACGTCTGAGGTGACATACAGGTTCATGCTGGAGATGCCCTGCGGTGGATTTGGGCCAGACTCATTCTGGATGTGCGCCATGTACCCCACCCAAAAGTCCCGCCCTTTATTAGAGGTGACTTGGGCTACAGAACAGAAGGCGCAGAGAAGCAGCACTAACAGGCAGATGCTCCAGCGTAGATGGGGGTAAAATCTCAATTTCCAGCGCTTTTGAATTTTAACCTCGTTTTCAGCCTGTTTTTGCAAAACAAGCTGTATTCTCAGATTAGGTCAATATAAGCTTTTTATAGTTATAGTGTTTATGCTGAGTGTTAAAATCAAAAATGAATGGGAGTAAATGGCTGAAATTTACCTGAACTCAGAAATCAGGGGTTGGGTGAAGCGCAGATCATTGAATTCATAGTACTGACGGGTGGTCTGGAACAGCTTGAAATCCTGCTGGTTATTGACCAGGGGCAGACGCGGGTAATACCCCAGCAGCACCTGAATGGTGTTAATAGGCAGGAACTCGTTTCTAAACCGCAGCCCCATGCCAAATCCGGTATAAGGCTTTTCTTTCAGGGGTGATTTGTTCTGGATGCTGGTAAGCCAGGCCAGATCCGCGAAGCCAATGATGGCCAACCGGAAGCCCAACAGGGTGAGGGGGGTGAAGAAATTGGTCTCGTAGTTAAGGACGAACTTGCGGTAACCCCGCACGGCGCCGGAACTGAACCCCCTGATGCCGTCTTCCTGGTCAATGTCCAGGGCAAACAGATCGGGGCGGCGCATACCCAGGGAGGCGCGGTTCCACAGGAAATGCCGCCAGCGCCAGTTCCTGAGGCGGTACAGGGGCGTGAAGTACAAAGCCTCTGAAGTGAGCACGCCTTGCTCCCATGAATTCTGATACCGGTAACTGCCGTACTCCAGGCCCCCGTACAGATAACCAAAATTAGGCTGGTATTTGCCGAAGGCGGCTTTCACCCCCAGGTACATCCGGTTCTTCTGGGCACCGTCCTCAAAGCCTGCCGTAAGCGCAATCAGGTTCCCTGCGGGGATATCCTCGGTGCGGCCAAACCCGAAGAGGTATTGGTCTTTGTAGTATTTCCTGAAACTGAAGCCAAAAGCGGTAAGGTAAAGGCGGGCGCTTTGGATAGTGGGGCCGCTGCCCTGGGTGTAATGGATGTTCATAAACCGGGCCGCCGTGATAAGCCGCGTGGGGTTGTCCATGGCCAGGTCATAGGACTTGAGCCGGAAGGCACGCCCAATCCAGAAATCCTGGATATTATAGTCCAACGGGATGTGGTTGATGACCTGACCTTCCCCGCCCTCGCCATTTTCTCCTTGGCCCTGCTCGTAATAATCTGGTATAAGGGTCTGGTACCAGGCCACTGAAGCCCCACCCGCATATTTGGTATCGGTGGAGAAGAAATCCCTCCGGAAACTAAGGCTCTGTTGCTTATAGTAATGGGTGTTCTGGTAGAGCAGTTCCGCCGAGATAAAGGTGTGCGAGATATTAGGGATGTAGTAGCTGCCCAGGAACTGCCAGGTCTGCGGCTCAGACAATCCAAAGCGATAGTTCGTTCTGAACTGGTGCCCGATGCCCATGAAATTGATGTCCCGCAGGCCCAGCCGGGTACCCGAGGTGCTGGCCGAGCCTGAGCCGCTGATACTGAACACGTCTTTGGTGACAATAACCACGTCAATGCTGTCCTTGGTGGAGGTGGAGTCATTGACCAGCACCCGGGCATCTAAAAGGTAGTCGGTCTGGCGCAGCAAACGCTCAGATTCAGACAGGTCCAGGGGCTCCAGCAAATCGCCTTCCTTAAACAGGATCTGGTTCCGGAGCAGGTTCCGCTTCGTGCGCATGTGCAGGGCATTGCCCAGGCGCTCCAGGCTGTTATCGGGCAGAGCAAGGGTATCGTTTATAGAATAGCCAAAGGCATCCAGCCTTTTGAAATAGATACTCCTGACAACTTTGTAGTTGTGTTGCGCATGGGTAGCCGGCAGCAGGGTGTTTTCCACGGGGCCCTCAATCCGGCGCGGTTTAAAGACCACCAGGGCTTTTACGGCCCGGCCAAACAGCGTCTTCTTCTGGCTGATGCGCTTCAGGGACTGCAGGAACTGTTTGTTGTCAGTGGTGTCTTCCAGTGGCGGGTAGAGGGAGGGTTGCGTGGAAGGAGGGGAGACCACCTGCGCCTGTGCACAAACGCAACTGAACCATCCTGCCATCAATAGCAGAAATAGCATTTGTGCGTGCACAGAAAATCTTGCGGCTGTCTTCATACCCTATTACCCATCCCTAAAATACGGCAAATTCTGCTTAGAACCACAATAGCGTCATAATTGCTATTTATATTAGCTTTATCCACACCCCTGTTGATAAATTGTGGCTAAAATTATTAGTTATTTAACTGCATGAGCTGTAACTTGCTAACGTATTCAATGATTTAAATAACATAACATATGCAGACTCCGCTTCTAGAAAAACTAAGTATTTTGGCAGATTCGGCCAAATATGATGTTTCCTGCTCTTCCAGCGGCGGTAAACGCAAAAACGAGGGCAAAGGATTAGGCAACGCCGAAGGCATGGGTATTTGTCACAGCTATACCGAGGACGGCCGGTGCGTGTCTTTGCTAAAAATATTGCTCACCAACTTCTGCATCTTTGACTGCGCCTACTGCGTGTCCCGGAAAAGCAACGACGTGAAGCGCGCCGCTTTCACGGTGCAGGAAGTGGTGGACTTGACCATCAATTTCTACCGCCGCAACTACATAGAAGGACTGTTCCTGAGCTCGGGCATTTTCAAGAACGCAGACTACACCATGGAACGCCTGGTGCGGGTGGCCAAGAAACTGCGCCTGGAGCATAAGTTCAACGGCTACATCCATCTCAAAACCATTCCGGGCGCGAGCGAGGAACTGGTAAAGGAAGCCGGCCTCTACGCCGACAGGCTGAGTGTGAACATTGAGTTGCCCACCGAGGAGAGCCTGCAGTCTTTGGCGCCCGAGAAGAACTTCAAGGAGGTGCTCACGCCCATGGGCCATATCAAAGACCAACTGGTGCTGGTGAAGGAGGAAAAGAAGCTGTTCAAGTCAACACCTTCCTTCGCGCCGGCCGGGCAGAGCACCCAATTGATTGTAGGCGCCACGGCCGAGACGGACCGCCAGATCATGACCCTCGCCGATGGCCTGTACCAGAACTTCAACCTTAAGCGGGTTTACTACTCAGGTTACGTGCCAGTAGTGACAGACAGCCGCCTGCCTCTCATCAGTACCCCGCCCATCATCCGGGAGAACCGGCTGTACCAAGCCGATTGGCTAGTGCGGCTCTACGGGTTCGAAGTGAACGAGCTGCTGGATGAGCAGAATCCGCAACTGGACCTGCAGATTGATCCTAAGTTGGCGTGGGCATTGCGCAACCGGCACGTGTTCCCCCTGGAGATCAACACCGCCGATTACGAGATGATCTTGCGGGTACCGGGCATCGGGATTAAGTCAGCGAAGAAGATAGTGGCGGCCCGCCGCTTTGCCCACCTCACGTGGGAGCACCTCCGCCAGATAGGCGTAGTGCTGAAACGGGCCAAGTATTTTATCACCTGCGGAGGGCGCAGTTTGGAGACGAGAGAATGGGACGAAGAAGCTATCCGGAGAAGAATCATTTTTGGGGAGAAGGGGAGCCGGGCCAGCCTGTGGGGCAGCCAGCTGGACCTGTTTCAGCAGGCGGGCTAGATAGCTTAAAGCCAAAGCGCCTTCCCCAACATAAGAGAAAAAGAATTGTTTTTGTAAAACCTCATAGATCATTATCCATTATGCCAACTGTAGCCAACCGCCAAACCGTAGCCCCAGTTTCTTTCCGTTGCAAGCTCAGCACCCTGGTGCCTTACCTGCGCCAACTCTCGGCTCAGCGCCACGAAAACAATGGCCGTCGTTCCTCCGTGCGGATTGCCTCCTAACTAATTATAAGCGCCCATGCATTTCTATACCTACGATGGTTCTTTTGAAGGCCTCCTGACGGTGGTGTTTGAAGCGTATGAGCGCAAGGAATGGCCTACCCAGATTGGCCGGGAAGGGGAGGCGCCGCCCGGTATCTTCGCGAAGCACCATTTCGTGCCTACCCAAGAAGACAAGGCCAAACGCGTTTGGGAGGGTTTGGGCAAAAAGCTGTCAAAAGCCGCCTGGGAAAACGTGTACAAAGCCTACCTCTGGGAACAGCCCGGCTTTGAGATGCTCATCTTCCAGTTCGTGCGATTGGTTTTCTCCAGTAAGCAGGACGGCATCGAAGAAAACTTCACCGAGTCCTGCGTGCAGAAAATGGCCGCCGTGGGCAAGCAGATGTTCCGGGAGAAGCACCGCATGGAAGCCTTCATCCGGTTCCAGCGTACGGAAGACGGTCTCTTTATCGCGCCCATCAGACCGGACTTCAACGTGCTCCCCTTAGTGGTGTCTCACTTTGAAAAGCGCTACGCCGATCAACACTGGCTTATCTATGACGTGCGCCGGCAGTACGGCGCTTATTATGATCTGCAAAGCGTACAGATCGTCTCCCTGGAAGAAGCACCCCTGAGCCTCCGGAAAGGACAACTCTCCCCCGAGATCCTGACCTCGGTAGAGCCCTTGTACCAGCAACTCTGGCAAGCCTACTTTGACCACGTGAACATCCCCGAGCGGAAAAATCAGAAACTCCACCTCCGCCACATGCCCAAGCGTTACTGGAAATACCTCACCGAGAAAAAGCCCCGCATGCAAGCCCACCAGCCCATCCAAAACAAGCAAGTCCCAACCATCGTGCCCAGGCTGAAAGCCTAAATCTTTGCCTTTTCCATATCAGAGCTGTTTTAGTAAAAACGGCTCTAAAACCCTGTTCTGCTTCCTTTTTACCCGCAAACTTAGGTTGAGGCTCTCGCCTCACTGCAGTTGCAAACTGCCGATCATGTTGGGTCCAAGTCACAGACTTGAACCATGGATAAGAGTAAGCAGATTGAGTAGATAGATGAGGAATAGGTACCTGCGGCGGGCCGGGGCGAAGGCCTACAGTGAGGCCGAGGCACGGACTGCCGCACGGATGAACTGTTCAAGCAGTAATTGCCTACGTTGGCAATGGAACAGGTAGCCTTAGCCAGGTGGTACCTTGATTGAAGCCTCACTGTCCGAGCGTCAGCGAGTTTGAGGCTTCTTGATTCTTTTGGTTACTTTTCTCATCAAGGAGAAAAGTGACAAACGCCCGCAGAGTGCATCTGCAGTTCTGAGACTTGGTAAGAAAAGAAGTAGGAGGTAAAGGCCGAAGAAAGGAACCAAGGGGAGCGCCAAGACCGGTAAGTGTAAACACCCCCTCTTAATCTCCCCTCAAGGGGAGAATCTGCGTTTTGTCAGCGTTTTTCAGAAATGGAAATAAAAACTGCAGTGGTGAGAAGCTATTTGATTTCTTATAAGTGATTTTGAGGCTAGCGCCTCACTGAAGTTGCAAACTTCAGCCATTATAGGTCCAAGTTGAAAACTTGAACCAGGAAAGAGAGAGAATCAGAAAGGGAGTTTAGAAAAGGGAACAAGCAACCACAATAGCGCACCATCATTTCAAACGTTTTCACCCGGTTTACCGGAAAATACCCCAGAAACACTATCTTTGCTCTTCCATTGACAGCAACAGCAGTTTTGGGTACCTCCGCAAAGAAAAAGAACATCGTCATTTTCGCTTCCGGCTCCGGGAGCAATGCCCAGCGCCTGCTGGAGCAGTTTGAAGACCACGCGCATATTCAGGTGGTGGCCCTTTTCTCCAACAACCCGGAGGCGTTTGCCTTGCAGCGGGCTCAGAATTATGGCGTCCCCACAGTGGTCTTTGACCGAGCCTCGTTACGGGCCGGTGAGGTGCAAGCGCAAGTTCAGGCCTACGAACCCGATCTGATTGTGCTGGCTGGTTTCCTGTGGCTCTTGCCCGCCGCTTTTGTGCAGGCTTTCCCCAATAAGATCATCAACATCCATCCGTCGCTGTTACCCAAGTTTGGCGGCAAAGGCATGCACGGGCAGCACGTGCACCAGGCCGTGATAGATGCCAAGGAAGCACAAACAGGCATCACCATCCACTACGTGAACGAGCATTATGACGAGGGCGCGCCTATTTACCAGGAGTTCTGCGCCGTGCACCCCGATGATACCTGTGAGACCCTGGCGGCCCGCGTGCTCACCCTGGAGCATCGGCATCTGCCCCGCGTAGTGGAGGAATTGCTCACGTCTGGCAAAAACAGCCCCGAAACGCCCGCAGCCTAACCCCGAAAAAAGAGATGAAGCGACTGACACGGCCCTTTCTACTGCTCTCACTGCTGCTTACGTGTCAACTGCGGGCCTTCTCCGGTCTGCTCTGCTCATTTAATTTAATTAGAATAATCGCTAACTCCCAGGCTGCAAAATTGGGAGCAAGCCCTGCTGTGCCCGGGCTTTTGCTGAGTCAAAGCCTGCCTGTTCCTTTCAGAACCTACATTTTCTACCTATATGAATTCCGTTAAAATCAAATCTGCCCTTATCTCGGTGTACTACAAAGACGGCCTGGAGCCGCTGGTGCGCGAGTTGCAGAAACAAGGCGTTACTTTTTACTCCACCGGTGGTACCCAAACGTTCCTGGAAGGCTTGGGCGCCGAGGTGGTGGCTGTGGACAGCGTAACTGATTACCCTTCTATCTTCGGGGGACGCGTGAAAACCCTGCATCCAAAGATCTTCGGGGGAATCCTGCACCGCCGGAGTCATGAGCAAGATCAGCAGGAAGTGCAGCAGTTCGAGATTCCGGCGTTGGACTTGGTGATTGTAGACCTGTACCCATTTGAGGAAACCGTGGCTTCCGGAGCTTCAGAGGAAGACGTAATTGAGAAAATCGACATCGGGGGTATTTCTTTGATTCGCGCCGCGGCCAAAAACTTCCAGGATGTGTTGATCGTGTCTTCGCGCGAGCAATACGGTGAGGTGGTAGAACTGTTGCAAGCCAAAGATGGCAGCACCGAGCTGGCCGACCGCAAGCGCTTTGCGGCCAAAGCCTTTGACGTGTCTTCGCACTATGACACGCACATCTTCAATTACCTGAGCAAAGAGCAGGACCTAGCCCCGGCCTTTAAGCAGAGTGAGCGCACGAGTCAAACCTTGCGTTACGGCGAAAACCCGCACCAAAAAGGATACTTCTACGGCGATTTAGAGGCTCTTTTTGAGAAACTGAACGGAAAAGAGCTGTCCTACAACAACCTGGTGGACGTAGACGCCGCTGTGTTGCTCATGGCTGAGTTTGCGGACCAACCGGCCGTGGCCATCCTGAAACACACCAATGCCTGCGGCGTGGCCGTGGCTGATTCTCTGCACCAGGCCTACGTGAACGCCCTGGCCTGCGACCCGGTATCGGCGTTCGGGGGCGTGATCATTGTGAACAAAACCGTGGATTTAGCTACCGCCGAGGAGCTGAACAAACTGTTCTTCGAGGTGCTCATCGCGCCGGGCTTTGACGCCGATGCCCTGGAACTGCTCAGATCCAAGAAAAACCGCATTCTGCTGCGCCAGAAACCAGTTCAACTGCCAAGCAAACTGTTCAAAACCCTCTTGAACGGCGTGATTGAGCAAGACAAAGATCTGGCCATTGAAACTGCCGCCGATTTCAAAACCGTGACCCAGCGGGCCCCATCACCGGAAGAGGTGGAAGGCCTGGAGTTCGCGCTCAAAGTCTGCAAGCACACCAAATCCAATACCATTGTGCTGGCGCGTGGAAACCAGTTGCTGGCCAGTGGCGTGGGCCAGACCTCGAGGGTAGATGCTTTGCGTCAGGCCATTGAGAAAGCCCGCTCGTTCGGGTTTGATTTGCAAGGTTCCGTGATGGCCTCAGACGCGTTCTTCCCGTTCCCGGATTGCGTGGAGATTGCCGCCGAAGCCGGAATCACCGCCGTGGTGCAGCCCGGAGGATCCATCAAAGACAAAGACTCTATTGATGCCTGCGATGTCCGCAATATGGCCATGGTCATGACTGGCGTGCGTCACTTCAAACATTAATCCTATCCTAAAGGAATATTCCAGAAGCCCGGCCGTTCTTTGGACAGCCGGGCTTTTTGCTTCCCGTTGAAAAGTACAAAGGCCGATTTAAGCCTGTTTTCTAAAAAACAACCATAAAACTTTGGCATAGGGAAAGGAAGGTTAGGATGATATAAGCTTTTCCGGATAAGGGCGGGTAGGAGGTGAACCCGGGTATTTTGCTAGGGTAACTGTGCCGTGCAGGAGGAGAGGGTAGGGTTCATGGGTGTGTAGTGTTGACCCTGAGCGAGTTAATAGCCATTCGTTCTGAGGTATAGGCACTGCTTGTTTGAATTGTACTAGTCGCCGATGTTATATGGGTAGGAGATAGTAGAATTGTATTATGGCATTACAGAGGAAAATGGTGGTATAGAAAGAGAGCGGATGCTGGTTTTCTGAGGTACATTGCGCTACAGGACGGGCAAACCCCGAGAGGAGGGAAGTAAAACAGCCATGTTTTTGGGCTCTTTTCAGGAAAAAAGACAGAAAACAGAACTGTCTCATGCTCAAGCGTAATTATTAGCGGGAAATACGTAATTTTGCGCCATTATAGTACCTGGTTAAGTAAATAAATTTCATATATAGCATTCTAACGGTGAGTGCACGACTGACAAATAATGGGATTATTTAATTTTTTCACATCTGATATAGCCATTGATTTGGGTACGGCCAATACCCTTATCATTCATAACGATAAAATTGTAGTTGACGAGCCTTCCATCATAGCCTTAGACCGGAGAACCAACAAGGTGCTGGCGGTGGGCCGCGAGGCGCAGCAGATGCACGAGAAAACCCACGAGAACATCAAAACCATCCGCCCTCTCAAAGACGGCGTGATCGCGGACTTCACCGCCGCCGAGATGATGATCAGGGGTTTGATCAAGATGATTGACAAAGGCAAAAAACGCCTGTTCCAGCCTTCTTACCGCATGGTGGTGTGTATCCCATCTGGTATTACCGAGGTGGAGAAACGCGCCGTAAAAGACTCCTGTGAGCACGCCGATGCCCGTGAGGTCTGGATGATCCAGGAACCGATGGCTGCCGCCATCGGGATCGGCATTGACGTGGAGCAGCCCGTGGGTACCATGGTGGTAGACATAGGGGGTGGTACCACTGAGATCGCCGTGATCGCTTTGTCCGGGATTGTGTGTGACCAATCTATCCGGGTGGCCGGTGACGTATTCAACAAAGACATTCTGGACCACATGCGCCGTCAGCATAACCTGTTGATTGGTGAGCGTTCCGCTGAAAGAATCAAAATTGAGGTAGGCGCCGTGCTCACCGAACTGGACAATCCACCCGCTGACTTTGAGATCCGGGGCCGTGACCTGATGACCGGTATACCGAAGGTGATAAAGGTAACTTACCAGGAAATCGCCATCGCGCTGGATAAATCGGTGTCTAAGATTGAAGAGGCCGTGCTTAAAGCGCTGGAGATTGCGCCACCAGAACTTTCCGCCGATATCTACGACAACGGTATCCACCTGATTGGTGGGGGCGCCTTGCTCAGAGGTCTGGACAAACGCCTGGCTGCCAAAACCAAACTACCCATTCACATTGCGGAAGATCCGTTAAGAGCCGTGGTACGGGGTACCGGTGCGGCCGTGAAAAACATTGAGGGTTTCCGCAACGTGCTGTTGAGCTAAGCACACGCGCCCATGCGGAAACTATTTATTTTCATCTTCCGGATTAGGGCTTTCCTGGTGTTCCTGCTGTTAGAGGGCGTTTCCATTTACCTGCTGTACCGGAGCAACACCTACCACAGTGCGGCATTCTATCAGTCGTCTAACTACTATGTGGGGCGTGTGCTGGAGATCCAGAGCCAGGTGGCTGATTATTTCCGGCTCACGGAGGTAAACCAGACGCTGGCGCAGGAGAATGCCCAGTTGCGGGCGCAGCTTACCCAGATTCAGGAACGCAAGCTCAACGACAGCCTGGGGGTGGTGAAGGATTCTGTGTTTGTGCAGGTCAGGGCCCGGGATCCGAAAGACTCACTCCAGGCGCCGCGCGATTCCCTGGAAGAACTGGTGTTCACCTATAGGCCGGCCCGGGTGACGAGTAACTCTGTAAGGGGGCTAAACAACCACCTGGCCCTGAATGTAGGCTCCGATGCCGGTATCCGGCCCGGGATGGGCGTACTCACCGCCAACGGGATTGTGGGCCGGGTAAAAGCGGTCTCCAAGCATTACGCCACGGTGACCTCCCTGCTACACTCCCAGACCCTGATCTCGGTGAAGCTGAAACGGAACAAAAGCCTGGGCTCCATTAAGTGGGACACGGAAAACCCCGAGACCGCCAGCCTGCATTACATTCCGTTGAGCGAGAAGATTTTCAAAGGAGACTCGGTGGTGACCTCTGGTGCCGGGGGTATTTATCCGCCGGGCATTATGGTGGGGCGCGTGATCAGTGTGCGCAAGGAGCTGGATAAAAGTTTCTACACCATTGTGGTGCGCCTGAGCGTGGACTTTGAGAAACTGTCTTACGTGTACGTGGTGGAAAACAAACGCAAGCCTGAGCTGGACAGCTTGCTGGTACAGTCAGGCATAACCGAAGAGAATGAATAGTTTTAGGTTCATACACTTAGTCCAGTTTGTGGTTTTGATGAGCCTGCAGGTGCTGCTCATGCGCAACCTGGTGCTGTTTGAGACCGGGTTCTGCTTTGTATACATCGGGTTTATTTTGTTCCTGCCCATTGAGATAGACAAGGTGCTGCTGCTGTTGCTGGGCTTTGTGTGCGGGTTCACCATTGACCTGTTCTATGACACGTCTGGGGTGCACGCAGCTGCCACGGTACTCATGGGCTACCTGCGGCCCTCCATGCTCAAGCTGCTCACGCCCCGCGATGGCTACGAGGTTTCTGACCACGCTAGTTTGCCCTCCATGGGCTGGCGCTGGTTCCTGACCTATGGCATGGCGCTTATCTTTGTGCACCACTTCACCCTATTTTTTCTGGAGCTCAACGGATTTAAACTGATTGGATTTACGTTAGCCAAGATAATAGCCAGCACATTGTTCACCGGAACGGTGCTGGTGATTTTTCAGATGTTATTTTTTGAGCGAAGAGCACGAGGTTTTAGATGAAGTACTTAGAAAGCCGCAAATACGTAATCCAGGCAATTTTCATAGCCATAGGAGCGGTTTATCTCATCAAACTTTTCTACATCCAGGTTCTGGATGACAGCTATAAAACCGCCGCCGAAAGCAACGCCATGCGCCGCGTGGTGCAGTACCCGTTCCGGGGCTTGGTCTATGACCGCCACGGGAAACTGCTGGTGGAGAACACACCGGTGTATGACCTCATGGTGGTGCCCAAAGAGGCCAAAGCCATTGACACGCTGAAATTCTGCCAGCTGGTGGGCATCTCCCTGCCGGAGTACCGCGAGAAAATCACCGCAGCCAAGAAGTACTCCTACGTTAAGCCCTCACCGTTCCTGCAACGCCTCACCAACGCAGAGTTTGCCGCCATCCAGGACAACCTGGTGGACTTCCCTGGTTTCTACATCAACGCCCGTACCGTACGTGGCTATCAGCATGGCAGCCTGGCCCATGCGTTGGGGTACATCGGGGAGATCAGCCCGCGACAGTTGGAGGACACTACCTACCACGGTTACCGTCAGGGCGATTATCTGGGCATCAGTGGTCTGGAGCGCCAGTATGAGCAGTTTCTTATGGGCAAGCGCGGGGTGAAATACACCATGGTGAACGTGCGCGGCATTGAGAAAGGGTCCTTCAAGAACGGCGAATATGATACTCTCTCGGTAGCGGGTAAGAACCTGGTTACCACCATTGACCTGGAACTGCAGAAGTACGCCGAGTTGCTTATGTCTGGTGGGAAGGTGGGCAGCATTGTGGCCATTGAACCCAAGACCGGCGAGATCCTGTCGCTGGTATCGGCGCCGTATTTTGATCCCTCGCTGCTGACCGGGAAAGAGCTGGGCAACAACTACATGAAATTGCTGCGTGATCCCACCAAGCCGCTGTTCAACCGTCCGCTCATGGCCACGTATCCGCCGGGCTCCATCTTCAAGCTGGCGCAGGCTTTGATCGCGATGCAGGAAGGCGTGCTGACCCCTGAGACTGGGTACCCATGTAACTGGTCTTTGGTGAAATGCTCGCACCGGCACCCATATCCGGCCAACCTGGGCATTGCCATTGAGCAGTCCTGCAACCCTTATTTCTACCAGGTTTTCCGCTCGGTGGTGGCGCGGGGCCGGTCTCGTAATGTGTATGAGGATGTCCGGCTGGGCCTGGATGAGTGGAACAAGCACATCAAAAGTTTCGGGTTTGCCGGCAATCTGGACATAGACCTGCCCGGCGAGAAAAAAGGGATGATGCCCAACGCCCGCTTCTATGATCGTATCTACAAACGCGATGGCTGGAAATTCCCCACCATTTACTCTGTCAGCATCGGGCAGGGCGAGACCGGCGTAACACCGCTGCAGATGGCTAACTTTGCTGCCACCATCGCCAATAGGGGTTATTACTACAAGCCGCACATTGTGCGCTCCGTAGGGGAGAACGGGAAACCGCTGCCTGAGTATTCCGTGAGAAACTACACCTCCGTGGACCCCAGGCATTTTCCGCCGGTTATTGACGGCATGCAGTTGGTGGTGGAGAACGGAACCGGCCGGTATGCCAGCCTGAAGCACATTGGCGTAGTCCTATGCGGCAAGACCGGTACCGTGCAGAACCCGCACGGCAAAGACCACTCGGTATTCATTGCCTTTGCTCCCAAAGATGATCCCAAGATCGCAATTGCGGTGTACGTGGAGAATGCCGGGGGAGGGGCCACCGCCGCCGCGCCCATGGCCAGCCTAATGATTGAGAAATACCTCACTGATACCGTGAAGACCACTTACCGCAAACGCTGGGAGGCAGACATGATCAACGGTAGTTTCTACAAATGGACCGATTAGCAAACATCAAATGCGGACCTCCTACAAAATAGCCAATAACATAGACTGGGTCACCATTGGGCTGTACGGCCTCATGGTGACGCTGGGCTGGATGAACATCTATGCCGCGGTCTATAATCCTGAGAACGTTACCAGCATCTTTGACTTCACGCTTAACTCCGGGAAACAGCTGGCCTGGATTGGTACCTCCGTGATCATCATCATCATGCTGTTTGCCATTGACTACAAAGCCTATGACTCGCTGGCCTACGGTATCTACTGGTTCGTGATTTTGATTCTGCTGGGTACTCTGCTTTTGGCTTCTCCGATTAAAGGGTCCCGTTCCTGGCTCGTGATCACTGAGTCTGTGCGGTTGCAGCCCGCGGAGTTCGCCAAGTTTGCCACGGCGCTGGCGGTCTCCAGGTTCATGAGCAGCATTAACCTGCGCCAGCAGAACTGGAAAGACCAGGCCAAACTGGCGGGATTGGCTTTGTTGCCGCCTATCATCATCATTCTACAGAACGAGACCGGTTCTGCCCTGGTGTTCGCGGCCTTCACCCTGGCGTTCTTCCGGGAAGGGATGTCGCCTTTGATCCTGATCATTGGCGCGGTAGCCGTGTTCGTATTTGTGCTCACGCTTCTGATTCCGCAATGGTACCTGGCGGGTATCGTCACTGTGCTGATGGGTGCTTACCTCTGGCTCAACTTCCACCGGATCAAGCGGTATCTGCCTACTTACATCAGTATTTGGGCGGCCGTCTTGGTTATGGTGTTCAGTGTAACTTACTTTATTGACAACATCCTGCAGGAGCACCAGCAGAACCGTATCAAAGTACTCGTGGACCCCGAGGTGGATCCTTTGGGCGTGGGCTGGAACGTGACGCAGTCCAAGATTGCCATCGGTTCCGGTGGGTTCTTCGGGAAAGGTTTTCTGGAAGGCACGCAGACCAAATTTGACTTCGTACCAGAGCAAAGCACCGACTTTATTTTCTGTACCGTAGGCGAGGAACACGGCTGGATTGGCAGTCTCATTATTGTGGCGCTCTTCATGGCCCTACTCATCAGGATCATTTACGTGGCCGAACGACAGCGCTCGGTTTTTGGGCGTACCTACGGCTATTGCGTGGCTTCCATCATCTTCTTCCACTTCCTGGTGAACGTGGGCATGACCATCGGGCTGGCCCCTGTGGTGGGGATTCCGCTGCCTTTCTTCAGCTACGGCGGCTCATCGCTATGGTCGTTTACCATCCTACTGTTCATTCTGCTGGCCATTGACGCGCACCGCAAACTGGATCTGGGCCGAGGGTAATTGGCGTATCAGGTAGCAAGTATCACGTAGCGAGATTGGAACCCGTTTCGGGGTTGTTTTTTGGAAAACAGCTTTAGAATGGAAAGCTGCAGACGCTCGCAGGACCTGCGAGCGTCTGCATAGATAAAGCGATATTCTTTCTATCTAACGCAAAACGCCCGCCCCTCGGGAGAGGGGGGCGTGTTGGGGGTGTTTTTTGGGGAACAGGCCGGAAAGGCTTAGGAGAATTTGCGTTCTATGAGCCTGGTGAGTTTCTGCACGTGTTCTTCTTTGCGGCTCCAGTTGTATTTGCTGGCTACATCGTGTTGCAGGTACTGTTTGGCCTGGTTTGGGTTGTCGTACTCGTCCAGTTGCTTGATCACGGCGTGGTAGGCCATGTTATCGCCTTCAAACAGCTCGTTGATGAATGAGAACCGCTGGTTAATTGAAATAGCTTCTTTCAGGGATCCTATTTTCTGGTCCTGCTGGCGGTCGGCCATGGAAGGAACTACGGGCTGCTTCAGGCGATCGTTCAGGTTGGGTTTCTGCTCGGTTTGCAGGCGCTCGTTCAGTCTGGGCTCGGGGTTCAGCGTGGGCTGAAAACTAGGCCGCGGCGTACTTGCTACGTGTGTACTCACGGCTGGCGCTGGGGCAGGAGCCGGGGCGGGTACCAAGGTAAACAGCTCGTCTACCTGCAAAGGCTGCAGCTCATTGAATCTGGCTACTACCTCGTTCACGGTGGTGCGCTCAGCCTCGTGCTCGGCCAGGAAACGGCTCAGCCTGGGGATGATCTGGTAACGGTCAACCTCGGTGCCGGAAAGCGTCTCCAGGAAGCGGCGGTACAGGTCTTTGTCAATGTCCTGGTACTTGAGGGTTTCCTGCAGTTTGGGTACGGAAAGGTCGTCCAGGCGCATGAATTTTTCCTCAAAAACCCCCTCAGGCTCCAATACGGCGCGTAAAGTATCCTGAATGGCCTTGAGTAGCAGTGGCTCAAAGTGCGGGCGTTTGATGGAGATCTTGCGGGACAGCACGTTCATGAACTGTACCAGGGCGTCTTTCACCTCGGGGTGTTCAAAATCAAAGTACGGGCTGCGCAGGTTGGCCATCTCATGGTTCCAGAGCGTGAGCAGCTCTCTGATCATGTAGAGGTTTACCTGTTTGATAGGGGTAAAGGAAATCAGTTGTTGGGCAGTAACGTTCTCATGATGAGCAAAATGTTCTTCGCTGAGGCGTTGGGCAAGGGCCTGGCTGTACTGGGCCAGGCGTATTTGATTATATTTGTCTTTCATTGGAGGAAGCATACGCTCGTAAATATAGCGAAATATGGCCGAATTAACGGTTTCTAATCTGGGCGGAATTGTGGTGAACGTAGCCCAGGGGCAAACGGTTCTGGCCGCACTGCAAGCCGCCAGAATTGATTGGATGCACGCCTGCGGCGCCAAAGGACGCTGCACTTCCTGCCGCATGGTAGTACTGGAGGGCGCGGAGAACCTGGCCCCGGATACCGCCCCCGAAACCCGTTTCCGCAACAACGGCCGCCTCAAACCCAATGAGCGCCTCACCTGCCAGGCCACCCTCACCGGACCCGTCACCTGCCGCGTTCCCCAACAAACGAAACTCCCGCACATTTCTTATACCAAGTGAAGGATTGAGTCATTGGTTTATTTGAAGATTTGGAGATGTGGAAATTTGAAGATGTCAGATTTAGCCAATGATTATTTCCAAATCTTCACATCTCCTAATTTAAACAATCTCTCAATCATTCAATTTTCTGATAGCCAATGTATTGGATAACTGTGTGGAAAAATTGTTCATTAGGAAAGGGGAGGGGGCTAGTACCTTCGCATCAGTTAATGTGGTTGTGGCCCCAGTTTTTGGAAGGGATAGCACATTAGCACCTTTAATAATTAGCACATTAAGTTATGTTCATAGAACCCCGGGTGGGAAACCGCCAGCAGGCCCAGAGAAGAGGTTGGATTGAAGTGATTTGCGGGTCTATGTTCTCGGGGAAGACCGAAGAATTAATCCGGCGGCTCAACCGCGCCAAGATAGCCAAGCAGTGCGTGGAGATCTTCAAGCCAGCCATTGACACCCGTTACCACGAGATTGACGTGGTTTCCCACAATGCCACCAGCATCCGTTCCACCCCCATCCAGTTCGCCAACGACATGCTCCTGCTGGGTAGCGGCTGCGATGTCTTGGGCATAGACGAAGCCCAGTTCTTTGACGAGGCCATCACCGAAGTTTGCGTGCATTTGGCCAACACCGGCGTACGCGTGATAGTGGCCGGCCTGGACATGGATTACCTGGGCAAACCCTTCGGGCCAATGCCGGCGCTTATGGGGGTAGCCGAGTACGTGACCAAGGTACACGCCATCTGCGTGCAGTGTGGTGACATCGCCTCCTACTCCTTCCGGAAAGCCGCCTCCCAGGAGAAAGTCCTCCTGGGCGAAACAGATTCCTACGAGGCCCGCTGCCGCCATTGCTTCCAGGAAGGCCTCAAAGGAAACTACTAGAAAGAGTCCTGAGTCTAAAGTCCTGAGTTCTAAGTCAGGTTTTCCAAAGCCGTTTTACCTCTTATTTTCTAAAAATAGAGGTAAAACGGCTTTTCGGTTTTAAGCAGAGAAGCAAATCCGCTGGCGCGAGCCTCCGGCTCGTGTCAGCACGCATTCCTTCCAACTGTAGAGACCAGGCACCGCATTGTCTCCACGATATCTGATTTGTGGTACCTGATCATATTGAGGCAACTTTCGCATTGAGGTAACTTTCGCTGGCGCGAGCCTCCGGCTCGTGTCCGCACATATTCCCGATCCTCTTTTGCTCATCACCAAGGAAGTAATTAGCAGCAATGCGTTTGGACACGAGCCGGAGGCTCGCGCTAGCGGGGTATTTAATAAAGTAGGGGCATCCTCCACCTTGGCCTATCCCCTGACAGGACAACACATGTTTTTCACTTTATCATTACTTCGGTCTGTCAGGGGACAGACCGAGGAAAAGGTAATCGAAAGCCTGGGATCAGAAATACGTGCGGACACGAGCTGCAAGCTCGCGCCAGCGATGAATCTGATTCTGTAGGGGCAATCCCTTGTGGTTGCCCAGTTACGATTGCCGCTCTATTAGGTCAACCACAAGGGATTGCCCCTACACCAACATAATCACGCCTATCTGTTTTGAGGCTGTTTGTGTCAAATCAGCCTCAAAACGCCAGATAAATTTTCGTGAAAACCAACCCAGCCCCTGCTTCTTTTGAATAAGCAGGAACAATCGTTACATTTAGTAATCCAATCTAACAAACAACCGCTTACCTTATGAAAAAGAGGTTTCTAGCCATTCTGGCTCTTTGCTGCGCAGGCAGCCTGGGGGCCATGGCCCAAACCCAAACCCCACTCTGGCTCAACACCCCGGCAATTTCGCCCGATGGCCAGACCATTGTCTTCAGCTATAAAGGTGATTTGTACAAAGTAGCCGCGGCCGGCGGAAACGCGACGCCGCTTACCATGCACGAAGGCTACGAATACATGCCCGTATGGTCACCAGACGGAAAATCCATTGCCTATGCCTCTGACCGCTACGGCAACTTTGACGTGTTTGTGATGCCCGCACAGGGTGGCGAGAGCAAGCGCCTCACGTTCCACTCATCCGCAGACCTGCCATCTGACTTCACCCCAGACGGGAAGAGCGTGATTTTTTCCTCAGCCAGGGTAGACGCGGCTTCCAACGCCATGTTCCCGTCCGGCGCGTTCTCTGAACTGTACAGCGTGCATACGGGAGGTGGCCGCAATGCCATGTTGCTCACTACTCCCGCCGAGGCTGCCCGCTACAACGCCGCCGGCGATGTGCTGGTGTACCACGATAAAAAGAGCCCCGAGAATAATTTCCGGAAGCACCAGACGTCTTCCACCGCCCGCGATGTTTGGGCCTACAACACCAAAACGAAGCAGCACACCAAACTCACCGATAACGTGGGCGAGGACCGCCAGCCGGTTTTCGCAGCCAACGGCCAGGACATCTATTACCTGAGTGAGCAGGTGAACGGCACCTTCAACGTGCGCAAGATGAGTCTGCAGAACCCTAAGCAGAGTGCCGCCGTCACTAACTTCGCCAAGCATCCGGTACGTAACCTGACCAGCTCCAAAGACGGGGTGCTGTCCTTTACCTACAACGGTGAGATTTATACCTTGAAGTCCGGCGCGCAGCCGCAGAAAGTAGCCATCCAGCTGTACACAGACATCCGCTCCAACCCCGAGACCGTGCTGCCCATCTCCGGCGGCATGACCGAGATGGAGGTGTCGCCTAACGGCAAAGAGGTGGTGTTTGTGAACCGGGGCGAAGTGTTCGTATCATCAGTGGACGGTGGCATTACCCGCCGCATCACCAACACGCCGGAGCAGGAGCGCAGTGTGAGTTTCTCGCCAGACGGCCGCAAGATTCTATACGCCAGTGAGCGTGACGGCAGCTGGAACGTGTATGAAACCAGCCTGGTGCGCAGCGCCGAGCCTTATTTCTACGCATCCACGCTGCTGAAAGAGGAGCCCGTAATCGCCACTTCCGCCGAGGAATTCCAACCGGCCTACTCACCGGATGGCAAGGAAGTAGCCTACCTGGAGGAGCGTGTGATCCTGAAAGTGGTGAACAAAGCCAATAAGCATGTGCGTACCATTTTAGGCAACGCCAACAACTACTCGTACTCAGACGGCGACCAGTACTTTGAGTGGTCACCAGACGGCAAGTGGTTTTTAGTGCAGTACAACCAGCCTAAGCAGTGGCTGAGCGAAGTAGGTTTGATATCAGCCAATGGAAAAGGCGAGATCATCAACCTGACTCAGAGTGGTTACTATGAGAACAGCCCGCAGTGGATGATGGGCGGCAAAATGATTACCTTCTACTCTAACCGCGAAGGTCTGCGCGGCAACGGCAACAACTCAGGCACCGGCGATATCTACGCGCTTTTTACCACCCAGGACGGTTTTGACCGCTTCAAACTGAGCAAAGAGGATTTCACTCTGCTGGAAGACCTGGAGAAACGCGAAGCTGCGGCTGGCGGAGTATCGTCAGAAAAAGACAAAACCAAAGCCAAAGGCAAAAAAGGCGAAGCCGCTAAAACTGCCGCTCCGGCCGGTATGGCGCTGGAACTGGACAACCTGCCCCAGCGCAAAGCCCGCCTCACCGCCACTTCCTCAGACTTATCTGATGCCGTGGTGACCGACAAAGGCGACCGGATGTTCTATTTGAGCCGCTTCGAGAAAGGCTATGACCTGTGGGTGACCAACCTGCGCGACAATGACACCAAACTGCTGGCCAAGCTGGGTGCCCGCGGCGGAGACATGGTTATGAGCAAAGACGGCAAGAACCTGTTTGTGTTAACCGAAGGCAAAATCCTGAAAGTAGACACCGAGACCGGCAAACAGGAAACCCTCAAGGTAAACGGCGAGATGAACCTCAACGCCGCCGCCGAGCGCGCCTACATGTACGACCACGTGATCAGGGAGCTGGAGAAGAAATTCTACGTGAAAGACCTGCACGGCGTAGACTGGAAATTCTATACTGACAATTACCGCCAGTTCCTGCCGCACATCGTCAATAACTACGACTTTGCCGATGTCCTGAGTGAATTGTTGGGCGAGCTGAATGCCTCGCACACGGGCGGAAGGTACAGCCACCGTGCTACTAATCCAGATGCGACGGCTTCTTTGGGGCTGTTCTATGATGAGCAGTACACCGGCAAGGGTCTGAAAGTGAAGGAAGTCATCAACCTGAGTCCGTTTGACCGCGCCAGCTCCAAAGTGAAACCGGGTATCATCATCGAGAAGATTGATGGGCAGCCCATTGAAGACAACACCGATGTAGACCAGCTCCTGAACCGCAAAGCCGGTAAGTACACGCTGGTGTCTTTGTACAACGAGAAAACGAAGCAGCGCTGGGAAGAGACCGCCAAGCCTATCTCGGCGGCAGACCTGAGCGAGTTGCTGTACCAGCGTTGGGTAGACAACCGCCGCAAAGAAGTGGACCGTCTCTCTGGCGGACGCTTGGGTTACGTGCACATCCGGGGCATGAACGATGCCAGCTACCGCACGGTGTATGAAGACGCTTTGGGCAAGAACGCGACCAAAGAGGCATTGGTGGTAGACACCCGCTCCAACGGCGGCGGAAACCTGCACGATGACCTCATCAGCTTCCTGAACACCAAGCAGTACGCCGAGTTCATTCCGCGCGGCCAGAACCTCTCAGACGAGCCCCGCAACAAATGGACCCGTCCATCCATCGTGGTGATGAACGAGAGCAACTACTCAGACGCGCACATCTTCCCGGTTCTGTACAAAGAACTGGGTTTGGGTAAAACCGTGGGCATGCCCGTGGCCGGAACCGGTACCTTCGTGTGGTGGGAAACCTTAATTGACCCAACCATGGTCTTCGGGATTCCGCAGGTGGGCTACCGCACCTTAGGTGGCGGCAAGTTCCTGGAGAACGCCCAACTGGAGCCAGATTACCTGGTGGCCAATGACCCCGCCTTGGTAGCCCAAGGCCGTGACCAGCAACTGGAAAAAGCCGTGGAAGTGCTGTTAAAAGAATTGCCGGCGAAGAAGTAATTCTTCTGGAATCAATGAATAATCAGAAGCCCTGCCTTTTTGGTGGGGCTTCTTTGTTTTTACAACCCTCCCCTGTCATCCTGAAAGGAACTTGTGGGCACGTTAGAAAAACGTTGAAGAAGCGCCACTACTGTTCGCCCACAATATCTTTCCAAGATGACAAAAGGAGAGAGACAAGAGCATTATCTATTTTTCTGCCCATTACCCCAAAACAGGTAAAAAACGCAACGCCCTTTTCACGTATAGCCTGTACCACCAATTTGTAGGACCATGGCTATTGTGCAGAACAACATCACCGTTTTCGGGGAAGAGATCATTGACCAGAGCGCTATCGATCAGTTGAAACGCTGCGTGAGCGAAGAAGACATTGGCGTGCTCACCGCCGATGCGCACTACGGCTACGCGCACCCCATCGGCGGAGCCGTGGCCTACAAAAACAAGGTTTCGCTGTCTGGGGTGGGATTTGACATTGGTTGCGGAAACAAAGCCGTGCGCACCGACATCATGGCCTCGGATGTGAAGATTGGAAGGGTGATGGATGAAATCGTAAGCACCATAGGGTTTGGGGTAGGTAGACCTAATCCCAAGCGCATTGACCACCCGGTGCTGGACCACATCAATAAAGCCGAGTTCAAACCCCAGCGCGAAATGCGGAAACTGGCGGTAGAACAATTAGGCACCGTGGGCAGCGGAAACCACTTCATTGATTTGTTCGAGGATGAGAAAGGCTTTCTGTGGGTAGGAGTCCACTTCGGGTCAAGAGGATTTGGGCACAAGACGGCCTCCGGGTTCATCGCGTTGAGTCAGGGCTTAAGCTTTTTTGATAAAGCGAAGGAAGGCTCTATGGATGCGCCGCCCATCCTGTTTGACATCGACTCTGAATTGGGCCAGGACTACATTGCCGCTATGTCGTTGGCGGGCGAGTACGCCTACGCGGGCCGTGATGTGGTGGTGGAGAAAGTGTTGGGGATTCTGGGCGGAAAAGCCACCGAGGTCATCCACAACCACCACAATTTTGCCTGGTTTGAGAGGCACCAGGGCGAGGATTACTGGGTGGTGCGCAAAGGCTGCACACCGGCGTTCCCCGGGCAGAAGGGGTTTATTGGCGCGAACATGTCCGATAACTCGGTCATTATTGAGGGCGTGGAAAGCGAATTGTCCATTCGGGGCTTATATTCTACCGTGCACGGGGCCGGTCGCGTGCTCAGCCGGAGGGCCGCCGCGGGTAAAACCAAGTGGATCAGGGACAAAAAAGGCGTGAAGCGCAAAACCGTGGTCTCACCGGGTCTGGTGGACTTTGACGCCGTGCAGCAGCGCATGAAAGCTCAGGGAATTGAACTGCGCGGCGCCGGGGCCGATGAAGCTCCTGAGGCTTACAAAAAGCTGGAAGACGTTCTCAAGTACCAGGGCAATACCATCAAGGTGTTGCACACGCTTCGGCCGCTGGGCGTAGCTATGGCGGGGGAAGACGTATACGATCCGTACAAAGATTAAGCACCATTTCCGTTATTTCAGCGGAAATACTGTGATATCCGATTCAGGCCTGTTTTGTGAAAATCAGGTCTGAATCGGATATTTTATTTTGACACTTGTTTTGGGTTGTTTTCCTGAAAATAAGCAGAAAATAGCAGTATCAGAATTGTAGGGGCAAACCCTTGTGGTTGCCATTGCGTTGGCCTCCGCAGTGTTGGTTGTTGGTGATAACTCCAACAACGGCAAACAGCGGTTCTGGCAAGTCCGTCAAGAAACCAGATGAATCCAAAATCAACTGCTGCTTACTACTTCCCGGTTGGGTCAATCATAGGGGCAAAGGAGTGGTAGGGGCTTTCGGCGAAGCCGGTGTTGCGGGTTACGGGCAGGCACTCGGGGTGGTTTTTCTGCACGAAGTCTACCAGCTTTTCCCGCACAAAGCAGCGCAGGTCAAAGGCGCTGGAAGAATCGGCGGCGCTCACCAGCACCCGCAGTTCCAGGGTTCTTTCTTTTGACTCGGTGACCTGTAAGATCCCAACCCGGCCATCCCAGAGGTGCGTTGCCTTCAAGACCCGCGCGAGTTCCCCGCGGAGCGCTTCTATGGGCGCGGTGTAGTCAAGGTACAGGAAAACGGTGCCCAGGAGCTCAGAGGTGGTGCGGGTCCAGTTCTGGAAGGGTTTTTCAATAAAATAGTTGATGGGCAGCACCAGCCGGCGTTGGTCCCAGATGCGGAGCACCACATAGGTGAGGGTAATCTCTTCCACCCGGCCCCACTCGTTCTCCACCACCAGCACATCGTCAATGCGCAGGGGCTGGGTAAACGCAATCTGGAACCCGGCGAGCAAATTGCCCAGCGAGCGTTGTGCCGCGAATCCCAGGATCACCCCCGCAATCCCCGCCGAGGTCACCAGACCAGTACCTATTCTCCTTACCGTTGGGAAACTCATGAGTACAAGGCACACGGCCAGGAAGACGATGAGAATGATGACCACGCGCCTTACAAACTGCAGCTGCGTGAAGAGGCGTCGTTCCCTGATGTTGTCAGCTTTGTCCAGCTGGTGTTTTTTCCGGACCTGGTACTGCACCACGTTCACCCAGCCAATCAGGAACCAGGCAAAGGCGCAGGTGAGCAGGATCTCCATGATGCGCCGCACCATTTCAAACGCCGTTGGGGTGAGCGGCAGCAGGGGCAATGCGCCGGCCAGCAGCAGAAGCGGAAGTAAGTAGGAGAGTGGTTTGCTGAGTTTGGCTAAAATGGCTTCTACCCAGATATGCGGAAACCAATGCTGGTAAGCCGACAAGACTTTGATGATCAGCCATCTGAGCACCATGCCCCCAATGAGGGCACCCACTACTACGCCGGTGCCTTGCAGTAGTTGGGGAATATGATCAAGGGCGAAGTGCCTGAGCTGGTCAAACACTTTCTCTGTTCTTAACTGTTCTAGCATTCCTTTGATCTGAAACTACAAGTTCCTGTTTACCCGCTATCCGGTAAAAGGGTTACCTGCGCCTTTTCCAAAGCCAGGCAGGCCAAAGGAAATAGCGTTTTCCATATGTTTTAACCAATCTGCCGGTAAAGGAGTAAAAAGAGCCGGGTGCCCCCGGAAAAGATGGACGCAGGCTGCTGTGCCCTAATCCAACTATGAAAGTGGTTCTTTTCTCCGGCAGGATGCCCCACATACCATAAAACCATACACTATGCCTAAAACGATCATCATCTCCAACCGGCTTCCCATTAAGGTACAGCGTACCGATAACGGTTTGTCTTACGAGACCAGTGAAGGCGGTCTGGCAACGGGCTTAGGGTCCATCTATAAAACCGACGACAACATCTGGATTGGCTGGCCGGGCACTTTCTTCAATGATGAGGCCGAGCAGGAGCAGGTTACTAGGGATCTCTCTGAGCAAAGCATGCACCCGGTATTCCTCACTGAGGCCGAGATCAGGGATTTTTATGAGGGATTCAGCAACGAGACCTTGTGGCCTTCTTTCCATTACTTCAGTCAGTATGCCGTGTATGACGACTCCTTCTGGGAAGCCTATCAGCAGGTGAACCGCAAGTTCTGCCAGGCCGTGATGGAGCGTGCCGAGCCCGGCGACACCATCTGGGTGCATGACTACCAATTGCTTCTGCTGCCGCAGATGGTGAGGAAGGAGGTCCCTGAGAGTACCATCGGGTTTTTCCAGCACATCCCGTTTCCGTCTTATGAGGTGTTCCGCCTGCTGCCCTGGCGCGAGGAGATCCTCAAGGGAATGCTGGGCGCCGACCTGGTAGGGTTCCATACCTTTGACGATGCCCGCCACTTCCTCAGCTCGGTGAGCCGCATTGTGGGTTTGACTTCTTCTCAAAACCTGATTGACAACGGCCATCGGCAGATTATGGTGGACGCCTTTCCTATGGGCATTGACTATGAGAAATATGCCTCCCTGGCCGCCTCAGAGGAAATGAAGGAAAAGCTGAATGAATACCGTGAGGCGCTGCATGACCAGAAGGTGATGTTGTCTATTGATCGGCTGGATTACTCCAAAGGCATTCCGCAGCGCCTCAGAGGGTTTGAGTTGCTGCTACAGGAGCATCCAGAGTTCCGAGAGAAAGTAACCCTGTTTATGTTGGTGGTTCCGTCCCGCGACCAGGTAGAGCAGTACCGCGAGCTGAAAGAAACCATTGATGAATTGGTGGGCCGCATTAACAGCTCTTACCGCACCATCACCTGGAACCCCATTCAGTACTTCTACCGCTCTTTCCCCTTAGAGGAACTCTCGGCGCTGTATGCCCTGGCAGACATTGCCTTGGTGACGCCCATGCGCGATGGCATGAACCTGGTCTGCAAAGAATTTGTGGCCAGCAAACTGGACCAGAGCGGCGTTCTGATTTTGAGTGAAATGGCCGGTGCTGCCAAAGAACTATCAGATGCTATCCTCATCAACCCCAATGATTTGGGTGCCATGGTGCTGGCCATGCAAGAAGCAATGGTCATGCCCGAGGAGGAGCAGAAACTTAGGATGCAGCACATGCAGGAGATCTTGAAGCAGTATGACATCCATCACTGGGTAAGCATTTTCATGAACCGGCTAGACTACATCAAGATAAAGCAGATGAGCCTGGCCACAGAATATCTGTCTGAGGAAGAGCGTGACGATCTTCTGAAGGCCTACAAAAAATCAGGTGAGCGCATTCTCTTCCTGGATTATGACGGCACCCTCACCTCGTTCCATAACAACCCCAAGCACGCCAAACCAGACGGTGAACTGCTGCAGGTATTGGGCTGCCTGGCCCAGGAAGAAGGAAATAAGATCGTCATCATTAGCGGGCGCGACCGCAAGACCCTGGAGGAATGGTTGGGACATCTTGAGGTAGACATTATTGCGGAGCACGGCGTCTGGGTGCGCGAACACGGCAAGGACTGGAAAATGCTGCACCACCTCACCAGCGACTGGAAAACCGAGATCAGGCCCATCCTGGAACTGCTGGTAAGTCGCACCCCCGGCTCGTTCATTGAGGAAAAGGATTTCTCTCTGGTGTGGCATTACCGTAAAGTAGACCCGGGCCTGGGCGAACTACGTGCCCGCGAACTGCACAACCATTTGCAGTACCTGGCCTCCAACATCAACCTGCAGGTCATGGAGGGCGACAAAGTGCTGGAGGTGAAAAACGTGGAGGTGAACAAAGGCCTGGCCACCCTGCGCTGGCTCGAAGAGCACCCGCATGATTTCCTCCTGGGCATCGGCGATGACCGCACCGATGAAGACATGTTCCGGATCATGCCCAAAGAAGCCTTCACCATTAAAGTAGGCAGCAAACGCTCCCTGGCCCGCTTCAACCTGAACAATACCGTGGAGGTGCGCAAACTGCTGCAGTCGCTTTGCTCTTGAGGAGATTGTTGATTGTTAATTGCTGATTGTTGGTTGATTTGTGAAAAAGAGGCGGGAAACAGAGACGTATCACCCCGCCCTGCGGGCACCCCTCCTGATTCAGGAGGGGAGTTTTTGGCTGCCAACGCTATAGCACTAGCTCCAAAGACCTCGCAGCGTCCGGAGGTCCTGCGAGCGTCTGTGCCAACTGCGGTTTCAGCCCTGTTTTCAGGAAATTAGCCCTAAAACACTACAAAATAGAAAGGCTCACCAATCTGGTGAGCCTTTCTATTTTGTAGGTTAAAAACCGCTATAATAGGAACGATGGTTTGTCCAGGCGTTTGGAGATGCGGTAGGCGGCATTCAGCAGACCCACGTGGCTGTATGCCTGCGGGAAGTTGCCCCACTGGCTTCCGTCTTTGGAGTCTACGTCTTCGCTGAGCAGGCCCAGATGGTTCGTGTATTTGAGAATGTTCTCGAACTCCGCAGTAGCTTCCTCCAGTCGGCCTACGCAGGCCAGGGCCTCAATGTACCAGAACGCGCAGATGAGGAACGTGCTTTGCGGCACCCCGAAATCATCGGCGTGTTTGTAGCGGTAGAAGAGCCCCTCGGGGGTTTTGAGTTCTTTCTCCATAGCAGCCAGGTGCGACTTAGCCCGCTCGGAGGCAGGGTCAAGGTAGTGCATCATGATAAGCTGCAGGGTACTGGCGTCCATGTGGGTTTTCCCAATGGCCTGGGTGTACACGCCCTGCTCAGGGTCAAAGCACTCCTCAATTTTAGCCGCGGCTTGGTTCATCAGGTCCGTGGCTACTTTGCCTAGTTCCTCATCGCCCATGTAGCGGGCCGCGCTGGCCGCCGCCGATGCCCCGGCCCAGTGGAACAGGTAGGTGTAGCAATGGTACTGCGCGAAATCGCGGAACTCCCAGAGGCCGGCATCCGGCTCGTGCAGGGTCTGCTTTATCTTGTCCAGGGTCTTGTAGATCAGCTTCTGCGACTCAATACGCTCGGCATCATTGAAGCGCCGGTCAATGTAAAGCGGAAGCAAAGCCACCAGAATCTGGCCGTAGACATCGTTCTGGATGTGGGTGTAGGCATCGTTGCCTATGCGCACGGGTTTGTTGCCCAGATAACCGTCTAGTTCCAGCTCAATCTCGGTGAGTTTACTCTGGGCGCTGATGGAGTACAGAGGCTGGTAGCGCTGCGTGTCTTTGGCCGTGATGTTGGCGATGAAATGGAAGTACCGCTCCATTTCCTCAAAATGACCGATGTTGTTGAACGCGTTGAGGATGTAGTAGGTGTCGCGCATCCAGCAGAAGCGGTAATCCCAGTTGCGGCCGCTGCCGGGGTGCTCGGGCAAGCTGGTGGTAGGCGACGCGATGATGGCGCCGGTGTCTTCGTACTGGTGTATTTTCAGGGCTAACGCAGAGCGGATCACCTGCTCCTGGAAGAAGTTGCTGATGCTGGTGTTCTTCACCCACATGCGCCAGTAGCGCGTGGTCTGCCGCAGGAACTCCTCAGCGGTGCTTTCCAGGTTGGCCTCCAGTGGGGCGCCATAGGTGAGCACAAAATACAGCGTCTCATTCAGCACGAAAGGCTGGTCTTCCAGGATGTAGCTAAGGGAGGCGTTGGTGGTGAGGCGCACTTCCTCGTCCATTCCCAGGAACGCGATGTGGTTGCTGCTGCGGCGGCGCTTCAGTTCCAGCTGGCCGTAGTTACCCACCGGCCTGCAAACCGCGCTGATGCGGGGCGAGCCGGTCAGCGGTTCCACTTTCCTGATGAGCATCAGGGGTTTGTAGTAGCGCTGGTGCTGCCGGAAACGCGGAGCGAAATCGGTGACGCGGTAGGCGCCATCCGCGCAGGTGATCTCGGTGCACAGAATGTTGGTGTTCTCCACGTAATACTGGTTCGAGGTGAACTCCTCGGCATCTGGTTTAAGGGAGAACTCGCCGCCTTTCTGCCGGTCCATCATCGGGCCGAAAACAAAGCTGCTGTCAAATCTGGGCCAGCAGAGCCATTCAATATTGGTGTCTTTGTGGATGAGGGCCAGGTAGGCGCAGTTGCCAATTAGCCCCATGTCATAGGTATGTTTCGCCATACTTTTCTGCGGATAGGTGATAGCCAGTGAATGTCTAAGGTTACATGTACCGGATTAGAGGTATAGAGGTTTCCTTATTTTTACCGACCCCGCAAAGAGGCGCCGTTCTGGGCTTGTTTCCTGAAAAACAGGCCTAAAACAAAACCTGCTTTCCTGCCTTCCCTCTGGCGGAATAGCCACAGAAAAGCAGGGAGTAGGGCAGGAGAGGCTAGAGGAGAATTTCTTATTGCATCTTTTCTATTTGCTCCACGATGGATGCAAAATCAGGCCGATGGGTTGGCGCCGGGTGCATACAAATTTGTTTCAGCTGCCAGAGTTCTGCCACGCAAGCATGATGGGCATCTTCCGGCGCTAAATGGTCCAGCAGATCTTCTAAGAGACATCCGAAGGCCCTTACTTCAATCTTTTCCAGAGCAGTGGCTTTCTGTGCGTCCGTTTTGTCATACAGCGTAGCCGCCCCAAAATCACCAAACAGCGGATGTCCCGAGGCGTCTACCAAAGTATTGTGCGCGTACAGGTCGCCATGCATGATACCACGGGCGTGCAGGTGCGCTGCCGCCGAGGCAATGCCCCCCGCAATACTCAGGGTTTCCTGCAAAGTGAAAACGGTCCCTGCTGGGTAGACATCGCGGGTGCAGGAGGCAAAGCTGGGAGAGCCCCCCAGGTTCCGGTAACCCGCCGGGATGAGTTCCAGCACCAGTCCCTGCTTCAGCGCTGGATGCTGCGTGATCTTGCCCAATACCTGCACCAGGTTGGGGTGCGATCCGGCGGCCATGCAAGCCCGCATCTCGTCCTGGGGCAAACCGTCGCTGGTGACTTCGCCTTTGAACACCTTTACCGCCACGTGGGCCGGGGCATCATGCGCCTTTGGGTTTTGCCAGTGGGCCCTGGAGATGACACCCGAGGCGCCTTCGCCGAGCACATCCTCCAGCACCAGCTCCTGCCAGGCAACCTCCTCCAGTTCCTCCATTTGGTGGTCGTGCTGGTTGGATGGGTTCCCCGAGATAGCCAGCCAGGACAAACGCGGCAAGGAAAACAGCCATTCCGGAAGCTGGGTGATCTCGTTGGCAGATATCCTGAGCAGTTCCAGGTTCTGACAGGCCGCCATTTCCTCAGGAAGACGGGTTAGCCTGTTACCCGCCAGCATTAATTTCTGCATGCGGGCGCATTGGCCAATAGAAGCTGGTAATTCCGCAATCTGGTTGTTGGTTAAGATGAGCCAGCGGGTATTCACCGGAATGGCATCCTCGGCAATATGCCTGATCTTACACGCCTTAAACCCAATCATCTCCAGTTGCGGGCACTTTGCCAATACTGCCGGGAACTCAGTAAAGTCATTCTCAGAGAAGAACGCGATTTTCAGGTTTGTGAGTTGGGCAAACTCCTCCGGCAGGTGCGTTAAGCGATTGCCCGTAAGGTCCAGGATCTCCAGAGTAGCAGCGAGGGATAAGATTTCCAGGGGAAACTCCGTCAGGTCACACGATAGCTTCAGTCTTGATGCCCCGGTCAGTTCGCCGGCCTGTAGTTGGGATAGGGTGTGCATGGATGCGCGGTTTTGAAGCGGTGAAGGTAAGGATTGATTTTGGATGCTGCTGTCAGAAGCGGTCTTCTTGCTTTTTTTAGTTCTTTTTGCTTTTCCAAGCCCTCTCTCTTCTGGTTCAAGTTTTCAACTTGGACCTACAATGGTCTGCAGTTTGCAACTGCAGTGAGGCGTTAGCCTCAAAACCACTTTGGAGATATTACTTCCTACTTCTTTTCTTACCAAGACTCTTGGCTGCAGCCGCGGCCTGCGGACGTTTGTCACTTTTCTCCTTGATGAGAAAAGTAACCAAAAGAATCAAGAAGAAAAGAAACTCGCTGACGCTCAAACAGTCTTTTCTTCCGTAAGGGTACCACCTGGCAAAAGCCTTTTGTTTCATGGTGAAATTGCATCACTGCCATTGGAGCAGTTCCTGCCTGCGCTCGTCTGAGGTTGGGTTACGCATGCGCCCAACCTCAGACGAGTGCATGTTAGCTGCCTTGCCAAATGAGCCGCTGCAATGCCTTTATCGTCCTTCGGACGGGTGGGAGATGCTGCTGTCCTCGTCTTGTTATAATTGGTTGTAGAATGTAGAGACAAGGCATGCCTTGTCTCCAACGGGTCCTCCGCAATAAACGGTAACTACCTAACAAATCCGGAAATTTCTGCAAAGGGCACCCATAAGAGGTGCCCCTTCATTTTTGCCATCTACCGGAGATTGGCTCACCAATTCGTTGTGGTTGCGTACCCAACCTCACCACCGTTATTGGTGTTATCACCAACAACTAAGACTGCTGTTCAACCGCTTTCTGACGCATTCCTGAATTTCCCTCCTTAGAGGGGTGGAGGTGGGTTCTTAGGGAACCAGTTCCAAATCAGGGATTTGCGGCAAAGATGCTTTTTTGGGTGGAGTATAGAGATAAAAACTTGAAGCTTTAAGGCTGTTTTCAAAAAAAGAGAGGTAAAAGGGAACACTGGTTTTTGAGAATGCGTTAATGCTGGAGATGATTCATTGGGAGTTGCATAAAAATACGGAGGGTAGACCTCCTAAATTTTTATCTATAAACTCTATTAAATTGATAGGAAAACTTGATTTGTGAAGATCGGTCCCTACCTTTGTGTCATCTTCATTAACAGACAGATACAGATAACAGACTACATGGTCTATTCTTCTCATACAAAGCGAATGTGCTTCTGCTGTTGCAGCTCCTGCTGCTGTTGTTGCTAATCTCTGGCAGTCAACAAATACCTATTGCCTACTCGGGCACCCCAATAATTCAAATTTCTTACCTAGTACTTTCTTGCCATGGCCTCTTCAAAACAAGAGCAGGTGTCTCGATTAATACAAGAGACAGAAGGCTTAACCATAGACCAGACGTTTGCGTTGCTGGTCAACCGTTTCTCCAATGAGGTGACTTTCTCTTCCAGCTTCAGCTTTGAAGACCAGGTGATCTCGCATCATATCCTGGAGAACAACTTCCCTATCCGCATTTTCACGTTGGACACCGGCCGCCTTTTCCCCGAGACTTACTCAGTGTGGAGCAGGACCAATGAGGCGTACAATACGCGCATTAAGGCCTACTATCCTAACAATGAGCAACTGGAGGAGTTTATCCATAACACAGGGCCCAACTCTTTTTATGAGTCTACCCAGAACCGGAAAGACTGCTGCCACATCAGAAAAGTGGAGCCGCTGAAGCGGGCGCTGGCGGGCAATTCCATCTGGATTACCGGTCTGCGCGCTGAGCACTCTCCGGTCCGCGGCGTTCTGCCCAAGTTTGAGTGGGACGAAGGAAACCAGCTCATCAAGTTTCACCCCCTGCTTTACTGGACCACCGATGAGGTGATGGCCTTCATCAAGCAGAACAACATCCCTTACAACAAGCTACACGACAAAGGCTTCATTTCCATTGGTTGTGCACCTTGTACCCGCGCCATTCAGCCGGGCGAGGATTTCCGGGCTGGGCGCTGGTGGTGGGAAGACGCCAGTAAAAAAGAGTGCGGTCTTCACGTGACCGAGGAGCAGCCAGGGGTAGCCAACTCATTAGCCAAAATCGTTTAGCATAGCATTTTCAGATTATGTCAGCATATAAATTAGATTACCTGGATCAGTTAGAATCAGAGGCGATTCACATTTTCAGAGAAGTGGCGGGCCAGTTTGAGCGCCCGGCGCTGCTGTTTTCCGGCGGAAAAGACTCTATTGTGTTGGTGCACCTGGCTTTGAAAGCCTTTAGACCCGGCAAGTTCCCTTTCCCGCTGGTGCACATTGACACTGGCCACAACTTCCAGGAAGCCCTGGATTTCAGAGATTACCTGGCAGAGACCATTGGGGAGAAGCTTATTGTGCGCAACGTGGAAGACACCATCAAAGCCAAAGGCCTCACCGAGCAGAAAGGCAAACTGCCTAGCCGCAACGGCCTGCAGACCTATACTTTGCTGGACACCATTGAAGAATTTGAGTTTGATGCCTGCATTGGCGGCGCCCGTCGCGATGAAGAGAAAGCCCGCGCCAAAGAGCGCATCTTCTCGGTGCGTGACGAGTTCGGTTCCTGGGATCCTAAGTTGCAGCGCCCCGAGCTCTGGAACATCTACAACGGCAAAATCAACAAAGGCGAGAATGTGCGCGTGTTCCCTATCAGCAACTGGACCGAGCTGGACATCTGGAACTACATCCGCCGCGAGAACATTGAACTGCCTTCCATCTATTTCGCCCATGAGCGCGAGGTACTGGAGTTCGATGGCCGTCTGGTAGCCACCAATGAGTTCGTGCAACTTCACGATGACGACGTGGTGACCCGCAAAACCGTCCGTTACCGCACCGTGGGCGATATGACCTGCACCGCTGCCGTGGAATCAAGCGCCTCCACCCTGGACGACATCATCAACGAGATCATCGCCACCAACACCAGCGAGCGCGGCCAGACCCGCATTGACGACCGCGTTTCTGAGGCCGCCATGGAAGACCGTAAGAAAAACGGATACTTCTAATTGAATGATTGAGTGCTGGAGTGAATGAGAGAATTGTTCGGCTCCGCCTCATGAAAGTGAATAAATGAAAAATGTCGGCGCAGCCGATGAAAGATATAGAAAGTGAATCTTGGGGTGAGCCTCCTTTTAGGTCTGTTTTTTAGAAAGCAGGCCTAAAACAGACTCAAGACTCAGAACCCAAGACGCAGAACTCATTGAAAATGGATATTCTAAGATTTTTAACCGCCGGGAGCGTAGATGATGGCAAGAGCACTTTGATTGGGCGTTTGTTGTATGACAGCAAGTCCATCATGGTAGACCAGCTGGAAGCCATTGAGCGGAGCACCAAGAACAAGGAAGAAGGCCGCGTGGACTTGGCTTTGCTCACCGACGGGCTTCGCGCGGAGCGGGAGCAGGGCATCACCATTGACGTGGCCTACAAGTACTTCTCTACGCCTAAGCGCAAATTCATCATCGCAGATACGCCTGGTCACATCCAGTACACCCGCAACATGGTTACCGGCGCGTCTAACTCAGACCTGGCCATTATCCTCATTGATGCCCGCCACGGCGTGGTAGAGCAGACCCGCCGCCACTCCATCATCGTTTCCCTGCTCAACCTGCCGCATGTGGTGGTGGCCGTGAACAAGATGGACCTGGTGCACTACTCGCAGGACAAGTACAATGACATCGTGATCGATTACTCCCAGGTGGCGGCTTCTCTGGGCCTGAAGAATGTGACCTACATTCCTATCAGCGCTTTGAACGGCGACAACATTGTGGAGAAATCAACCGCCATGCCTTGGTATGACGGAGGTTCCCTGCTGAGTGTGCTGGAGACCGTGGAGGTATCAGAAGACATCAACCTCACCGAGGGCCGTTTCCCGGTACAGTATGTCATCCGCCCTCAGACTGAGGAACTGCCTGATTACCGCGGTTACGCTGGCAAAATCATCAGCGGTATCTACCGCAAAGGCGACAAGGTGGTGGTACAGCCATCGGGTATTGAGAGCACCATCTCGGCGGTTGAACTGGGCGGCAAGGAAGTAGAAGAAGCCTTCGCGCCGCAGAGCGTGGTCCTGCACCTGGCAGACGACGTGGACATCAGCCGCGGTGACATGATTGTGAAGCAGGATGCCCCGGTGCAGGTGGCGCAGGAGTTTGAAGTGGTATTGTGCTGGATGAGCAACACGCCGCTGGTACCCAGAAACCGCTACCTGCTGCAGATTAACAGCCGTAACGTGCGCTGCGTGGTGAAAGAACTGGAATACAAACTCAACGTGAACACCTTGGAGAAAGAACTCTCCCCGGTATCGGCGGGTTTGAATGATGTAGTGAAAGCCACCATCAAAACAGCTTCACCCATTGCCTTTGACACCTACCAGAAACTGAGAGCCAATGGCGGCGCCATCCTCATTGACGAGACCAGCAACGTAACCGTTGGCGCCTGTATGATTACCACTCAGGCCAGTGAGAAGCCTTTCTGGCCCGAAATCTAGAAAACGGCCCTAAAACGGAAGTTCATACCATTGCCGCCGTCGCCCGCACGGGAGCCGGCGGACTTACAAACAAAAGCATGCAAGCAGCGCCACAAAAAGGAAAAGTGATCATTGCAGGCGCCGGTCCCGGCGATCCTGACCTGATCACGGTGAAGACGGTGAAGGCGTTGCGCCAGGCCCAGGTGATTCTGGTGGACCGGTTGGTGAGCGAAGAGATCCTGGAAACGTATGCTTCGCCCTCGGCGGAGATCGTGTACGTGGGCAAGCAGTGCCGGAGCCACGGTACCACGCCGCAGGCCACCATCAACGAACTGCTGGTGGAGTACGCGTTATTGGGTAAAAACGTGTTGCGCCTAAAAGGTGGCGATGTGTCTATTTTCTCCAACGTGCTGGACGAACTGCAGAGCCTGGTGGCCCACGAGATTGATTACGAGATCATCCCCGGCATTACCGCAGCTTTGGGAGCAGCGGCCTACGCCGGTATTCCCTTAACGGCCCGGCAGCATTCTACTGCGGTACGTTTTCTCACCTTCTACACCTATAGCAAACTCACCGATGCCTATTGGCAGGAACTGGCCCAGACGGAAGACACCCTGGTGTTCTACATGTCCAGTGAGCGGCTGGCCGAGGTAGTGGAAAAACTCACGCGTCACGGCATCTCAGAAGAAAAACAACTGGCTGTGGTAGAACAGGCCACTACGCCCCTGCAGCACGTGCAAACCAGCAGTTTGTACGATTATGAAAGGAACCTGGGCGGGAAGACGTTTGTCTCACCTTCGTTGGTAATCATTGGCAAAGTGGTGAACCTGCACCATGAGTTCAAGTGGTTCACCAACAACCCAACTAGAGAATATTACTTCAAGCCGGTCACTGAACAAGTGGGCCTGGTAATTCAATAATGTATCTGTCATGTTAGCAGAAGCTAAATTAAAAACCTTCCTGGATCTGGTCCAGCAATCGTCTAAAGAGGAACTGTTGTGGATGAGCGGTTACCTGGCCGGAGTTACTTCTGCCCCTGGGGTAGCCGCCTCAGCCGCTGAGTCTGCGGCTCCTGCCACCAAGCCAGCGGTAGGAAAGGTAACCATCGCGTACGGCACCGAGACCGGCAACTCCAAGCGCGTGGCCACTGATCTGGCGGGCAAAGCCAAGAAAAGCGGCATCAACGCCCGCGTGGTGAGCCTGGACCAGTACCGCCTCAATGACCTGGAGAAGGAAGAATACTTCTTAACCGTCATCAGCACGCAGGGAGAGGGAGATCCGCCGGCCGGCGCCCAGAAGTTCTATGACTACGTGCACCAAACCGATAAAAAGCTGCCTAAACTCAAGTACAGCGTGCTGGCTTTGGGTGATACTTCTTACCCGCTGTTCTGCAAAGCCGGCGAAGACGTGGATGCGCAACTGCAGCGCCTGGGCGGTAGCCCTCTGGTGCCCATCCAGAAGTGCGACGTGGATTACGAGGACGAAGCCAACGCCTGGTTCCAGAGCGTGCTGCAGACCCTGAACAATGCCGCAGCCCCAGCCTCGGCACCTGCTGCTGCCCCTGCTCCGGCCAAGAAAACCGGTAAGAAAATATATAACGGCACTATTCTCACCAATATCGTATTGAATGACATAGGGTCTAACAAGTCAACGCACCACATTGAGATAGAGGCCGAGGATTTGGCTTACGAACCCGGTGATGCGTTAGGCGTGGTACCCAAGAACCGTCCGTTCACGGTAGAGGCCATCCTGAAGGTGACCGGCATCTCACCGGAGGACAAAGTGACCCACCGGAACAGCGAATCTACGGTGAGAGAACTGCTGCAGGACAAAGTGAACATCACCTACCTGCCCGAGCGCGTGGTGAAAAAGTACGCTGAGGTGGTGGAGCAGGACATCCCCGCCACCCGCATTGATTTACTGGACCTTTTGAGAATTTACCCGGTAAAAGACGCCGAACAGTTCAAAGAGGTAATCCAGATTCTGGAACCTATCGCCCCGCGTTTGTACTCTATCTCTTCGTCGCTGGAGGCTCACCCCGGTGAGATCCACGTGACGGTAGCCAGAGACGAGTTCAGAATCAACGAGGAGCTGCTGTGCGGTCATTGTTCAGATTACCTTTCTGAGCAAAAGGAAGGCCAGCCACTGGAGTTCTACATCCACAAGAACAGCCAGTTCAAACTGCCGGCTGCTGATAAGGATGTGATCATGATCGGGCCTGGCACGGGAGTGGCGCCTTTCCGCTCTTTCCTGGCCGAGCGCGATGCCACCGGGGCCGAGGGCCGCAACTGGCTTTTCTTTGGGGACCAGCACTTCGCCACCGACTTCCTGTACCAGACCGAGATCCAGAGCTGGTACGAAACCGGTATCCTGACCAAGTTCAACGGTGCCTTCTCCCGCGACCAAAAGGAGAAAGTGTACGTGCAGCACAAGATGCAGGAAAACGCTGATACTTTCTATGAGTGGCTCTCTTCTGGCGCGTACGTGTACGTGTGCGGGGCCAAAGAACCCATGAGCGTTGACGTGGAAAACACCCTGCTGCAGATCATCGGGTTGGGCGCCGGTTCTTCGCCAGAAGAAGCCGCCGTATACCTGGAGCAACTGAAAGAAGAAGGCCGCTACCTGAAAGACGTGTATTAGTACGCTGTTTTCCTGCAAGATCGCGCCAGCGAAAGGCATCAATCAAATTCTGTTTTAGGCCTTTTTCCCCGGAATCAGGCCTAAAATGGTAAACAACCCAAACAGGAAACCTCCTGTCATCATTAAGACCGGTTACCATGTCAACTGAGAAAAAGAATCTGTCTCCTATAGAGAAAATAAAAGAGGTGAGCGAAGGCTTACGCGGCACGCTGAAGGAAAGCCTGAAAGACGAGATCACGGGGGCCATCCGCGAGGATGACACTGCGCTGGTGAAATTCCACGGCATGTACATGCAGGATGACCGTGACCGCCGTGAGGAGCGCGCCGCCAAGAAACTGGAGCGCCTGTTTTCCTTCATGATCCGGTTGCGCCTGCCCGGCGGCTTCATGACCCCAGAACAGTACGTCGCCACCCACAACATCGCAGGCGAGAACTCCACGGGCGTCATCAAAATCACCACGCGTCAGACGCTGCAGTTGCACGGGATTGTGAAGGCCAAGACCAAGCCCACCATCAAAGCCTTCAACCTGGTGGGGCTGGATTCCATCGCCGCCTGCGGCGACGTGAACCGGAACGTGGTGGCCTCTGCCAACCCGCTGGAGTCTCCGCTCCACGAGCGCATCTACCAGTACGCCGATAGAATCAGTGACTACTTGTTGCCCAAGACCCGCTCTTACTATGACGTGTGGCTGGACGAGGAGAAAATCTACAACAAGGTGGAGGAAGAGGACCCCTTGTACCAGGACCGCTACCTGCCCCGCAAGTTCAAGATTGGGTTGGTGATTCCGCCTAACAATGACTCAGACGTTTTCGCGCAGGACCTAGGCCTCATCGCCATCATTGACAACGGGGAACTGAAAGGCTTCAACCTGGCCGTGGGCGGTGGTCTGTCATTTACCCACGGAAACCCGGAGACCTACCCGCGCCTGGCTTCTGAGATAGGCTTTGTGAGCACCGAGGAATCTGACGACAAGCTGTTCAAGGCTGTGTATGAGGTCCTGACCGTACAGCGCGATTTCGGGAACCGGGCCGACCGCAAACTGGCCCGCCTGAAGTACACCGTGGACAACATGGGCTTGGACGTTTTCCGGGCAGAGGTAGAAAAACGTGCAGGATTCGCTTTGGAGCCGGCCCGGACCTTTGAACTGAAGACCCGCGTAGACCACTACGGTTGGGCGCAGAGCTACACCGGCCTGTGGCACTACACAGTGTTCGTGGAGAACGGGCGCATCACCGATCTGCCTACCGCGGCCTTGAAAACCGCCCTGCTGGAGGTAGCCCAGACCGGCAAAGCCAACTTCCGGTTCACCTGTAATCAGAACGTGATCCTCAGCGACATCACCGATGAGCACAAAGCCGAAATTGAGCAGATCCTGGTAAAACACAGCGTAATCCCGCACACCGAGGCTGCTTCACTGGTGCGCAAGAACTCCATGGCCTGTGTGGCCCTGCCTACCTGCCCGTTGGCTTTGGCCGAGGCCCAGCGCTATCTGCCGGAGCTCATCACCAAGATTGACGGCGTTTTAGCGAACCATGGTCTGCAAGACGAGGAAATCATCATCAGGATGACAGGCTGCCCCAACGGCTGCGGCCGCTCGGTGCTGTCTGAGATCGGGTTTGTGGGCACGGCTCCGGGCCACTACAACCTCAACCTGGGCGGCGATGAGCAAGGCTACCGCCTGAACAAGCTCTACAAAGAGAACCTCAATGAGGCGGCCATTCTGCAGGAACTGGATGTGTTGTTCGGGGCCTTCAAACAGAACCGTCTGGCGGGCGAGCGCTTCGGTGATTTCGCTTACCGCACGCTGGTCAACTAAGCTTTTTTGCAGCCTAGAGGGATTTGCAGGGCTGCTGCCAGACTCTCCGTCTCATTCTCTGCCCAGGCAGGTTTGCGTTTAGGGGCTACTTTGAAGGAAGTAGCCCCTAAACACGGATTAATAATCCTAAACCTGATAGGTTTACTAGAGATTACATTTATATTTGATTAAGCTACTATTTTGGGTCCTCCCGAAGAAACTAAAAAGATGAACTCCACCGCTGCTATAAAAGAGCAAAACGAACTGTTCCCGGTTTTCCTGAAGCTGGAACATCTGCGCGTGTTGGTAGTGGGTGGAGGCAATGTGGGTCTGGAGAAACTGACGGCGCTGCTGCAGAACTCACCCAAAACCACCATCAAAGTGGTGGCAACCCAGTTCAACGAGGCCGTTCTGCAACTGGCCCAGGAACAGAACAATATTTCCCTTATCCTCAAGCCTTTCAGCCCGGAGGATCTGGACGGGGCCGACATTGTGATTGTTGCCGTGAACGACCGCGCAGTCAGCCGTGAGATCAGCCTGGAAGCCAAGCGCCAGGGCAAACTGGTGAACGTGGCAGACACGCCCGAACTCTGCGATTTCTACCTGAGCTCGGTGGTCCGGAAAGGCAACCTCAAGATCGCCATCTCTACCAACGGCAAATCGCCCACCATGGCCAAGCGCTTGAAGGAGACCTTCAACGAGACCCTCCCCGATGAACTGGACGAGGTGTTGGACAACATGCAGTCCATCCGAAATCAACTTTCCGGTGATTTCTCGGCCAAGGTGACCCAGCTCAATGACATCACCAAGGTACTAGCCGTGAACGAAAGACCCGCTCCGGTGGCGCCGCGGCGGCCAGAAAAACCCTGGAAAAAGATCGCCTCCGGCGCGGCTCTGGCCTTCTTCTTCATGATCCTGGGCCGGTTTGTGTTCTCGGCTATTACGTTTGACGAGGTTTCGACCTTTGTGGGGAACATTGAGCCTATCTTCTACTGGATGGTTTTTGCCGGGTTCCTGGCCCAGATGGTAGACGGTGCCCTGGGCATGGGCTACGGCGTTACCAGTACCACTGTATTGCTGTCTTTGGGCGTTAACCTGCCGGCCATTAGCGGGAGCATCCATACTGCCGAGATTTTCTCCAGCGGGATCTCGGGGTTCAGCCACTATAAGTTCGGAAACGTGAACCGGAAACTGTTCAAGGTCCTGTTGGTGCCCGGGATCATAGGCGCTATTGTAGGAGCCTGGCTTCTGTCAGAAATAGGGGAGGAGTACGCGAACTATGTGCGGCCTATTCTGGCGGCGTACACGCTGGTGCTGGGGGCCAGAATCATCTACACGGCGTTCAAGAAAAACAAGGAGCGCAAGAAGATCAAGATGGCCGGGGTGCTGGCCGGGGCCGGCGGTTTTCTGGATTCTTTCGGGGGAGGCGGTTGGGGACCTTTGGTGACCAGCACGCTTATTGCCAAAGGCCGCACGCCTCGTTTCGTGATAGGAACGGTAAGCATCACTGAGTTCTTCGTGACCTTCGCTAGTGCCTTGACCTTTTTTGCCATGCTGGGGCTGAGTCACCTGCAGGTGATTGTGGGACTGGTATTAGGCGGCATGTTAGCGGCTCCTATCGCTGCCAGATTGGTAGGAAAGCTACCCATGAAAACAATGTTCATTGCGGTAGGAACACTGGTGATTATCTGGAGCCTGCGCATCCTATTAAAAGCCATAGGGCTGTTCTAAAGGCATAAAACCTAAAAAGCGTTTGGGGCCTGTTTTTATGAAAACAGGCCCCAAACGCTTTTTAGTAGGAATGATAAATCTAGATGGAAAGAATGGTGCCGGAAACCGGGTTTTCTTTCTGCACTTCTGCGTACCAGGCTGTGAAATGCTGAGAGATCTTTTGCCCTTCAATGATAAAGCCATCATGGCCGTAGTTGGAATCGATCTCCACGTAAGACACATTGGGCAGATGCTGGGCCAGGAACTGCTGTTCCTGCACGGGGCACAGGATATCGCTGCTGATGCCAATAATCAGCGTTTTCTGGCGTATTTCTGCTAAAACAGGCTCTAAACGGCCGCCCCGTCCGCGGGAAAGATTGTGGCTGTCCAGGGCCTTGGTCAGGAACCAATAGCTGTAGCCATTGAAGCGGTTCACCAACTTATCGCCCTGGTAATTCAAATAAGAAGACACGCGGTAATTGTCCAGTTTCTCAGGGTCTGGGTCGGTTTGGTTCTGGGCCAGGATGTGATAATTGCGGTAGGTGAGCGTACCCAGCGCGCGGGCTGCTTTGAGGCCTTTGCTGCCCGCCGTTGGGCTGGGCTCTCCCCAGGTACCGTCGGCTTCCAGCATGAGGCGCTGCGTGGTATGGATGCCTATGCTCCAGGTGCTTTCAGCGGCGGCGGTAGCCAAAAGGAACAGGTTATCAATGACCTCAGGCTCTGCTACCGCCCATTCCAGAACTTGAAAGCCACCACAGCTGCCCCCTCCCAGAATATGGATTTTCTCCAGCCCCAGGTGTTCGCGCAGCAGGATGTGCGCCCGTACCATGTCGCGGATGGTGACCTGCGGGAACGTGTTGTAATAAGGTTCCCCGGTCTGGGGATTTGTGCTCAGCGGACCGGTGCTGCCGTAGCAGGAGCCCAGAATGTTGGCGCAGACAATGAAATGCTGCTCAGGGTCTATGACTTTACTTTCCCCCACTATACCATCCCACCAGTCCAACACATTGGAATTAGCGGTAAGCGCATGGCAAATCCAGACCACATTGCTTTTATTTGCGTTCAGCTTACCAAAGGTGTGGTAAGCGATTGTGATTTCCGGAAAAGTTTGCCCGCCTTCTAATTCAAAAGGTTGGTTATATTGGAAATAATTCATGTAGTACCTTTTACTTTTGCAAAGTAAAGGCCTACAGGTGTAAAACCGTAATAAAAATGATAAAGATTGAGATGAACCGCGTAGGCGGAGACTATGGTTTTGAGGCCAAAGACGCGAACGGCCACATCATCACCACTGATACCAGCCCCGAGAGCGGCGGCGTGAACTTTGGCGTGCGCCCCATGCAGATGCTTCTGATGGCTCTGGGCGGCTGCGCCGGCATTGACGTAGCCATGATCCTGAAAAAGCAGCGGCAGGAAGTAACCGGCTTCCGGATGGATATCTCCGGTGAGCGCGAGAAAGGCAAAGAACCATCCCTCTGGACGAACGTGCACGTGGTGTTTGAACTGCAAGGCCCCATTGACCAAGGCAAAGCCGAGCGCGCCTGCGAACTCTCTATCATGAAATACTGCTCCGTAGCCGAGACCCTGCGCCGCGCCGGTGCCCAGGTCACCTATGAGGTGCGCGTCACGGCGCAGGTAAGTCCTGAGTCCTGAGTTTTTCAGGAGCGTACAGAAGCGAAGAAATGTAGCGGCGTTACACCGTAACGCCGTGGTACTATGAAACGATAATGCCACACAGAGAATAGGCCTTGCTACACCGTAGGAAGAAGCTTCTGGTAGATTTGAGGCTGCGTTGGTACTTGGGCACCACGGCGTTACGGTGTAACGCCGCTACAATGGCCAGCCATTAGCACATTAAAAAATTAGCACATTAACCCATGGAATACCATCCGCTTACCAAAGCCATCAGAATACAGACAGAGCGCACGAATGAGATGGAACATGCCACGCCTATGTTCCTAACCAGCAGTTTCGCCTTTGATAATGCCGAGGACATGCGGGCCGCCTTCGCTGATGAAACCGACGATAACATCTACAGCCGGTTCAGCAATCCCAGCGTGCAGGAGTTCACCGATAAGATGGTGGCCTTGGAAGGTGCCGAGGCGGGTTACGCCACGTCTTCGGGCATGAGTGCTGTATTCGCCTCGTTTATGGCCTTGCTGAAATCGGGTGACCATTTGCTGGCCTGTAACTCTATCTTCGGGAGCACGCATACTATCATCACCAAATACCTGCCCAAATACGGCATTGAGTACAGCTACGTGTCTGCAGACAAGCCCGAGGAATGGGAAGCAGCCATCCGGCCGAACACCAAGATGCTTTACATTGAGACGCCAACCAATCCCGGGCTGGACATCATTGACCTGGAGTTTGCTGGCAAGCTGACCAAAAAGCACAACCTCATCTACAACGTGGACAACTGCTTCGCCACGCCGGTGAACCAGCTACCCATACAGTACGGTGCCGATCTGGTGGTGCACTCCGCTACCAAGTGGATTGACGGTCAGGGACGAGTTTTAGGCGGGGTAGTAGTAGGCAGAAAAGAGCTCATCAAAGACATTTACCTGTTCTGCCGCAGCTCAGGCCCAGCTTTGTCGCCGTTCAACGCGTGGGTTCTGAGCAAGAGCCTGGAGACGCTGGACGTGCGCATGGAGCGCCACGCGGCCAACGCCTTGTCCATCGCGACCAAATTGCAGGACCACCCTAAATTGAACTGGGTAAAATATCCGTTCCTCCCCACCCATCCGCAATATGAGATCGCCCAAAAGCAGATGAAGAACGGTGGCGGATTGTTCTGTTTCGAGCTGAAAGGCGGTCTGGAAAGCGGACGCAAGTTTCTGGACAGCCTGCAACTCATGTCACTCACCGCCAACCTGGGCGACACCCGCAGCATCGCCTCGCACCCGGCCAGCACCACCCACGCCAAGCTCACCGAGGAAGAACGCCAGGCAGTCAGCATCACGCCCGGCCTCATCAGAATCTCCGTAGGCCTGGAGTACGCCGATGATATTTTGAACGACATTCTGCAGGCGCTGGAGAAGTGCTAGGAATGTAGCTGATGGTTTTTAGTTATTAATTAAAGCGCTTCGGGCCTGTTTTTCTGAAAACAGGCCCGAAGCGCTTTAATATTTTCGCTGGCGCGAGCTTCTAGCTCGTGTCCGCACGCATTTCAGAGATTAACTCCTGTACTCACTCCTGTCATCTTGGAAAGATCTTTTGGACGAACTATAAAGGCCTTGGAGAAACGCTATTACCGTTTGCTCACAAGATCCTTTCAGGATGACAAAAGAGGTGATCAACCATGCGTGCGGACACGAGCCGGAGGCTCGCGCCAGCGGAGTAGAATGTCACCTGAAAATAAAAAAGGGTTTTGGGTGAGAAGAAATAGAAAAACTAGAGTTCCAGGATCATTGCAAAGAGAATAGGAATTAAGATCAAAATGCAAATTATCAAAGGCTTCCAGATCTTCTTGTGCTGATAGACTGAACTATTCGGGAAATGCTTTTTGTAGACGTATTCAGTCAGTATAGACCCGCCAACAATATTGAAAAAGTAAGTCAAAGATGATTGGGGCCTTTCTGGAATGTTGACAATGTAAATGGTCATGATGGTATAAAGAACACAAACAAGCAGCATTGTAATTGCCTCTTTTCTCTTTCCAATGTCCTTCAAATTCTGAAATAAGAGGACTCCTCCAAAAATGGAAGAGAAGAAAATTGAAAAGCCCCATATAGCTTTCTTAGAATAAATTTTAGGGTGACTTTCCTCCTCTGGAAGTTCTCCTTGGTGAAGGAGGTTGCTTAAGTTTTCCATTTAATCCTTTTTCTCTGAAGTAAGATTCTTTCTTAAGCCTAAAAACTGTTCACAATGCTATTATGCAAACCTTTGGTGCTCCAGTAGCCACTGGCGATGATGCGACGGATGGTGAACAACGGGTCTTGCGGATCACGTTTGGTGGCTAGGATATAAGCCGCATCAAAACCACGTTTCTTCAGTTCAGGAATGGCTTCAGGCCGCCACAAACCAAACGGATAGGCGAAGTACTTGATGGGTTTGCCGGTGATGGCCTCCAGTTGCTTTGTGGGTTTCTCAATCTGGGTGATCCAGTCTTTGCCTTCGTACTTCTTCACGTTGTGGTGGTCATAGGTGTGGGAGCCTATCACGTGCCCGGCATCTGACAATTCTTTGATCTGCTCTTTGGTCATGTAGTTGGGCCGACCAATAGAAACGGTCATGATGAAGAAGACGCCTTTGAAGCCGTACTTGTCCAGTTCTGGTTTAGCCACGGTGTACTGGTCCAGCTTGGTGTCGTCAAAGGTGAGCATGATGGGCTTGCTGGGCAGCGGCGTGCCTTTGGTGAGGTAATCCTGCAGTTGGTCTGGCAAGATGGTGTGGTACCCGCTATCAGCCAGCATCTTCATCTGGGCCCTGAATTCATGGGGCTTCACGATGTAGTCTTTGCCTACTTTTCCGTCATGGGAGTTCCACTCACGTATCTGGTGGTAGCACAGAATGGGCACCTGCGGGCGGGCCAGGATGGTGGCGGCAGTGGCTGGTTCAGTATCGGTGGGGGCAGCGGTTTGGGTAGATGGAGCCGGAGCTTGTTCTGTCTTGGCGCCGGCCGTCACTACCGGCGTGGCAGATACGGCAGGGGTATTCTCTGTTTTTTTATCGGGAGTGGAGCAGGCAAAGAAACTCAGCCCAAGGGCTGCCAGGAGGAAGAAATGACTTCCGGGTTTAGTAAAAGGCATAGGTATTAAAAAGGAAGATCTGTAAAGTTAAATACCCTGGCTGCCAGGAAATCCGCTCCAGGGCGGCTCGCCATGCCAAGAATATTTCAATTGTAATCTACTCAATCTTGCGGTAATCTGAAGCTGTTTTAGCCCTGTTTTCTATAAAATAAGCCAAAAATGAAAGGCTGATTTCTCCAGGGCAGGGATTTATGAAAATGGGTAGGGCCTAAAAGCAAAAAGGGCCTCACGTGTGGTGAGGCCCTTTTGGAGGACTGATGTATATTAAAACTTAAGCAAGTTTCACATTTACAGCGTTCAAACCTTTGCGGCCTTCTTTCAGCTCAAAAGTTACTTCGTCATTTTCTCTGATTTCGTCCACCAAGTTAGATACGTGCACGAAATACTCCTCATTGGAGTCTGCGTCTTTGATGAAACCAAAACCTTTGGAATCATTAAAGAATTTTACTTTACCGTTTTTCATTAATGTGATAATGTTATAATAAACAAATGTAGAGATTAAATTCTACATTCTGTCTTTTTAGACGAAGTATATTACGGAACATGTCTTTTTTAGTTCCTGGAGCCGTTAACCTAAGCCCATAGCCAGCACCCGCAGAGCACTACAAAGACAGGTTTGGGCACTAGAAGTCTGCAGAGAATCAGGCTTTTGGAATTTTCCTGTTTTAAATCATCCTGCTGAGATAACCGAAGTGTAATACTTTGCCAAAGAGAATTTTAATATCTGTAAGTGGCTTTTGATACCTTGCAGATGAAAGCGTTTCTCCTTGGGTTAAAGGTTAAACCCCATGAGGAACGTTACTTTTAGTATTAGAACAGAAAAGCATTCCATGGCAGAAACACAGAACACCATTAAAGTAGGGCTCATTGGTTTCGGGATGGCCGGCCGCATTTTCCATGGGCCATTCATCCACCTGGTAGCCGGGCTGGAACTGGTGCGCATCCGGGAGTCACGTGAGGAAAACATCCAGATTGCCCGCAGCCGCTATCCGCAGACGCAGATCACGAGCCAGGTAGATGACATCCTAGATGACCCAGCCATTGATTTGGTGGTGGTGGCCACGCCCAACAGTTCGCATTATGGTTTAGCAAAACAGGCCCTAAATGCAGGCAAGCACGTGGTAGTGGAAAAGCCGTTCACGCCCACCGCCGCTGAGGCCGATGAACTGATCCAACTCGCCCAACAGAAAGGAAAGATTCTTACCGTTTACCAAAACCGCCGTTGGGACAGCGATTTCAAGACGGTGCAGAAAGTGCTGGCGAGCGGCGTGCTGGGGAACGTGGTGGAGTACAAAGCCCACTTTGACCGGTTCCGGCCGGCGCTCAAAGGCAATACCTGGAAAGAAGAAGAGGCCCCTGGCTCGGGCATCGTCTTCGACCTGGGTTCTCACCTCATTGACCAGGCCTTGGTGTTGTTCGGGCTCCCGCAGGCTATCTCCGCCGATGTCAGAATTCAGCGCCCCAGCAGTCCGGTAGTAGACAAGTTTGAGGCCACACTGTTCTATGAGCATCTCAAAGTAACCTTATCGGCGGGGTTGCTGGTGCGGGAACCAAGTCCAAGATACATCCTCCACGGTGACCAAGGCTCCTTCCTGAAGTACGGCTTGGACGTGCAGGAAAAAGCCCTCAATGATGGTTTGCTACCCCACCTTACGCCTAACTGGGGCGTAGAGCCCGAAAGCATATGGGGGCAATTGAACACCGAGTTCCAAGGTCTTCATTTCACGGGGAAAATAGAAAGCGAACCTGGCCATTACCGCAGCTTCTATGAGAATGTCTACCTGGCTATCAAAGGAGAGGCGCCGCTGGCGGTAAAGCCCGAGCAGGCCCGGGACGTGATCAGAGTAGTGGAACTCATCATGCAGAGCAGCCAGGAGAAACGGACTGTTCCGTTTAGCATATAGTCACTTGGATTTAGGTACGCGTAATTTATGACAGCAAAAACAAAATATATTGCTTTTGTGGGCTGGGTGATTCTTTTGGCTAGTTGCCAAAGTCAACCCAGCAGCAATTCAACTACAGATTCTTTGGTAAATAAGTTAATGGGCAGTTCCGAACTTACTCCCGAATCAGCTCACCCTAAAGCAAGAAAACTACTAACGGAAGACTTCTACTGGAGTTCTATTGATGAGAGCGGACCTTTTGGTAATGATGACGGCTCAGATGCATTTTATGAGTTCAAACAGTGGCGGGCTGAAAACAGAAATAATAGCCTAACCATATTCCTTGACCAGCTTTTCAGCGAGTGGAATTTCCCAAAGTTTAACCTACAGGAATTGGATACTGTAAAAATCATCCAATACATGAGCAACAAAGCGGAAGTAAACGCAGCGGAGAAGGAAGAACAAATGGCTACGCTGGAGGAGTACTCCAGAAAGATGGCGAAAGAAGCTGGAAAGGAATTCGATGAGGAGCAATTTAGAAAGATGGTGGAGGCAACCTCATCAAGTATGGGAGGCAGATACCTGCTTGGGCTTGATAACGCAATAATTGCCGTAGGGATGGGGCAATTTATTCTGGAAGGTAAAATTGATAAGGAAATTAAGAGTCTTGCCACAATAGCTATAAAACGCGAACTTTTACCTATGCTGATTGAGAGATGGGACGGTCACTATAGAGGCGAGAGGAAAGAAAAGCTAAATAAGATGTTGATTGCTTTTGATAGAATGGAAGAGTAAAAAACTGGTGACAAAACCTCAGCATAAGATGCGGTCAATAGACTTGGCTGACGTTTAGCGTTTGGTTTTCACAAAATACTATAAAAAAGGCCCGCCATATAACAGCGGGCCTTTTTTATAGTAGAAAGTCGTTTCTACATCCTCTACATGAAGAAACAGCTTTGATAGGTTAAAAGAGCATGTTGGTTGTAGGTAATGGGCTAGGGTAATTAAATCTTGACAAACTCTACTCTGCGGTTATTGGCCTTGGCCTCTGCCGTGGTGCCTTTGTCCAGCGGCTTGCTTTCACCCTGGCCTTTGGCTTTCAGACGGCTATCCGCAATGCCCTGGTTCACGAGGTAGGTTTTCACAGCCTCGGCGCGTTGCTGGCTCAACTTCAGGTTAGAGGCGTCGTCACCGTCTGTGTCAGTATGGCCATCTACGCTGAAATTAAGGGAAGGTTGCTCCTGCATGAGTTTTACAATGCTGTTGAGGGTACCCATAGATTCTGGCCTGATCACGGCTTTGTTCGTGTCAAACTTCACGCCGTAGGTCACAATCTTTCCGGTGGCCAGCACCTGGTCATAAAGTTTCTTGCCACCCTCGGCGATGAACACGTTTTTCACCATGGCATTTCCTTCTATCCGGCGGTCTGATTTTATCTTCAGGTTAACCGGTTTACCGGTGACGTTGGGGATGTTGATGAGGCGGTGCTGGTCCAGGTAGATTTTCATGCTGCGCTTGTTGAAGGCGATGGACACGTGGCGCCACTGGCTTTTGGTACCGGCGGCCTCCAGTTCCGCAGAATTCGACCCGAAGTTTTTGAAATGTACCCCTTCTGGTGAAATCACAATCGGGTCCCAGAACATTCCGTGGGTAGCCTCGTTGTACTTGTTCGCGTCGCTCAGGAAATAGATTTCATAGGCCATGTTGGGGTTGTCTGAGTCAAAATAGACGTCCATCTCCACCGTAAACGTTTCAGGCAGATAATTCTCGGTCTTCATCAATGGGCTGATGGCGGTGCCGTTGCTCACCAGGTGAATCACATCAGTGCCGCCAAAGGAAGCTACCTCCGCGTTTCCGTTTTTCAGATCCCAGCGGGAAGGGAACTCGCCGTTTTCCTCACCTTTGAGGTTATCGGCGAACAGTACTTTGTCACCGGGCACGAAATCATATTTGGTCCAGACTTTCGCCTTAGCCTCCGGGGCAGCCGCAGTGACCTCGGCCTCTGCTTCCTCTGCCGCAGTTTCCTGGCTTTCCTTTGCTGCCCCGCTAGATGCTTTTTTACCGCTGGTTACCTGGTCTGCCGTTTTGTTTATTTTGGCATCTATCTTCTCGTTGACCTTGCTTTTGAGTTTGTCAGCGATGTTGAACTGAGCGTGTGCCGGAAGCACTAAAAGGGAGAGGGCCAAAGCCCCGCCAAGCATAGAAAGTCTTGAATTCATAACAGAAAGGAATGAAGGGTTTGAATATGTGATAGAAGTTAGTCTATGAGAGTGCCAGTAAATTGTTCAACCCTGGCCGCTTATATAGACAAGGAACCTTAAGGCAACCCCTATCCCCGTGGATGATCCCTGAAATAAATTCTGCTTGCCTAATATCAGAGCAAAGCAAAGCGTGACTTTTGCGAAAGGTGGGAAATGAAAAGGAAGATGGGTGAAGGTCTTTGGCCGGCCTTTTCATTTTAGGCGTGATTTTAAAAAAACAGCCATAAAAAAAGCCTTACCGCGGGTAGCAGTAAGGCTTTTAAAGGAAATATCAATACTTATTATCCTTGGGAGTTTCCGTAGCGCTTGCGCTCGTTCTCGTCAAGGTAAATTTTACGCATTCTAATGCTCTTAGGCGTCACTTCCAGCAATTCGTCTTTCTGGATGTATTCCATGGCTTCTTCCAGGGAGAATTGTTTCTTAGGAACAATCTTCACGTTGTTGTCAGAGCCGGAGGCACGCATGTTGGTCAGCTGCTTTCCTTTCTGGATGTTCACAGTCAGGTCATTCTGGCGGGAGTGCTCACCGATAACCATACCCATGTACACGTCCTCGCCGGGCTCTACGAAGAACACACCGCGGTCCTGCAGTTTGTCAATGGAGTAAGCGGTACCTGGACCATTTTCCATCGCGATCAAGGAACCGTTGATACGACCCGGGATTGGGCCTTTGAATGGCTCGTAGCTGATGAAACGGTGGTTCATGATGGCCTCACCGGCAGTGGCAGTCAAAACGTTGTTACGCAGACCAATCAGACCACGGGCCGGAATGTTGAACTCCAAGTGCTGCAGGTCGCCTTTAGGCTCCATGATCAGGAGGTCACCTTTACGCTGGGTTACCAATTCAATCACCTTACCGGCAGACTCTTCAGGAACGTCCACTACCAGGTGCTCCATTGGCTCCATTTTCTGGCCGTTCTCTTCTTTGAAGATTACCTGTGGCTGACCCACCTGTAACTCATAGCCTTCGCGGCGCATGGTTTCAATGAGTACAGACAAGTGAAGGATACCGCGTCCGTACACCAGGAAGGTGTCTTCTTTGTCGGTCTCGTCAACACGCAGGGCCAGGTTTTTCTCGGTCTCTTTGTACAGACGGTCACGCAGGTGACGGGAAGTTACAAATTTACCTTCCTTCCCGAAGAAAGGAGAGTTGTTGATAGTGAAGAGCATGTTCATGGTTGGCTCATCAATAGAGATGCGCTCCAATGGCTCTGGGTTCTCGAAATCAGCTAAGGTATCGCCAATGTCAAAGCCTTCAATACCGGTCACGGCGCAGATCTCGCCGGCAGATACAGACTCAACTTTCACTTTGCCAAGGCCTTCAAATACCTGAAGTTCTTTGATCTTCACTTTCTTGATAGAACCATCGCGCTTGCAAAGGCTCATGTTGGCGCCTTCTCTCAAAGTACCGCGCTTTACGCGTCCAATGGCGATACGGCCCACAAAAGAAGAGTAGTCCAAAGAGGTAATCTGCATCTGCGGCGTGCCTTCTTCTGAAGGAGCCGGAGGGATTACGTCAATGATAGCCTCCAAAAGAGGAATGATGTTATCGGTTGGTTTCTGCCAGTCGGTGCTCATCCAGCCGTGTTTGCTGGAACCGTACAACGTCACGAAGTCCAGCTGGTCTTCAGTGGCGTCCAGGTTGAACATCAGGTCGAACACCATTTCGTGTACTTCGTCCGGACGGCAGTTTTCCTTGTCTACTTTGTTTACTACCACAATCGGCTTCAAGCCCAGAGAGATAGCTTTTCCTAGCACGAAACGGGTCTGCGGCATAGGGCCTTCAAAGGCATCTACCAGCAGCAATACGCCGTCGGCCATTTTCAAAACGCGCTCAACCTCACCCCCAAAGTCGGCGTGACCAGGCGTGTCAATGATGTTGATTTTCACATCTTTGTAACGCACCGATACGTTTTTGGAAACGATGGTGATGCCGCGCTCCCGCTCCAGGTCATTGTTGTCCAGGATCAGGTCGTCGAACTGTTGGTGCGCGTCAAATATCTTTGAGGCGTGGATGATTTTGTCTACCAGCGTGGTTTTACCGTGGTCCACGTGGGCAATAATCGCGATGTTGCGGATACTTTGCATTCAGAGGTTATTTTCAGCCCGCAAAGGTAGGGTTTTTCTCAGGCTTTTCTATACTTTTTATGAAAAACGCCTTTTGCCCAACCAGTTACGGATGTTTGCTTGTTGGGAAGAACAGCACTATGCACTACTAAGTTCCGGTTACGGCCATGCTTCATAGTAGAAGTACGGTAGATTACCACTCCGCCAGGTACTATATTTACGTATAAGGTAACAAGCATAATTAGCCACAAGGCCCAGGTCAGGTATTTTCAATATCAAGGGTGGATTTCAGCTAAAAAGGTCAGCCAGAAAGGCAGGTGGGAGCATTCCAGCGCAGGTTTCTTGCATTTTGACAGAAGGTAAATCACTGACTTTAAGTCTTGAGAAACCACTTGAGAAACAATGGTCTTTTTTGTGCTAAAAAGAGAAAATAAAAATAAAACGAACGTGCGTTTTTTGCGTAATCACCGGTTCCAAACGTACCTTTACCCTCCAGGATAGCAGTCTGCAGAAGAGGAGATGTTTGGGGGCCGGGACCGGAAAATCCGTGGTCTGTCTATACCTAATTCTATACCCCCATACTATGCCCGTAACTTTAGATAATTCCGTATCCTTATCCACCCTGTCTCCCTATTATCAGGAAAAGATAAGTTGGCTACAGCAGTCACTTCGCCCGCACCGCGAAGCCCTGATGCAGCATCCGCTCTACGAGTCCATCTATGACCTGGCCGACCTGCGGGTTTTCATGGAGCACCACATTTTTGCCGTTTGGGATTTCATGAGCCTGCTCAAAAGCCTGCAGCGCCACCTTACCTGCGTAGATGTGCCCTGGACCCCGCACGGCACCCCTGCCAACCGCAGACTCATCAACGAGATTGTGCTGGAAGAAGAAACCGATGTGGACCCCGCCGGAAACCCCATCAGCCATTTTGAACTGTACGTGCGGGCCATGGAAGAATGCGGCGCCGATGTCCGTCTGATCCACGAGTTCATGGCCGGTCTGCACCAGGGCAAATCGGTGTTCGCCCAACTGGAGAACCTGCCAGTGCCGGGCCACACTCGCGATTTTGTGTCGCACACGTTCCAGATCATCAACAGCGGCCAGGTACATCGCATCGCGGCCGCCTTCACCTTCGGGCGCGAGGATGTAATCCCGGACATGTTCCGCTGCCTCATTGGTGACCTGAACCGCCGTTACCCCGGTACCCTTGACACCTTCCAATATTACATGGACCGCCACATCCAACTGGATGATGAGGTACACTCACCGCTGGCCATGCGCATGGTGGCTGAATTGTGCGGCCAAGACGAGCACAAATGGGAAGAGTGCCTTCAGGAAGCCATAGCCTGCCAGAAGATGCGCCTGCACCTGTGGGACGGTATCTTGGCCAGCCTGCGACGCTACTAAGCGGCCTAAATCCTTTGGGTGGGGGTTGACGTACTGTAAAGCACAGAGACCTTAACACACAAGACTATGGATTTAGAGAACCTGAGCTCCAACAGCGAGAATATTGAGAATACCGGCTACCTGATTTTAAAAGCCTTTAAAGCCAAAGGCACCCAGGCCGAAGAAGTTTTAGGATGGACTGAAATCTACCCTTTCCTGCACCAGGAGGATGAAAAGCTTCATTACCAGGATGTGCAGAAACGAGCCGAGGAACATTTACGGAACCAGGGATACGCCACGCCAGACCCATCTGGTCTGCGGTTGACGCCTGTAGGCTACAAAGCGGTGCAGGAACTGGAGGATGAGGATTTAAGCCAAAGCAACGCCCGTTAAGCCCCAGTAAGATGCAGACGTTTTTGAGGAGTTTTGGAGAAAAAGGACGTAAAACGTCTGGGTTGGTTCTGTGCCTGTTATGGGGTGCGATGGCCGTCGGCTGTACCTCCTCCCGGGAAAGCCCACCATTGGAAACCGCCGGTCAGCAGCGTACCTACCGGACCACGCCCACCCCGCGCGACCTGAACAACCAGGCCAGCCAGGTGAACCAGAAAAAGAACATAGAGGACCGTAACCCCAACTCGCCCGGAAACCAGACCCCGGCCGTCAGGAGCCAGAAAATACTACCTGGTAGGCAACCCGTAGCGCCAGACACCATCCGGCGCCCCGCCATGCCACCCGCCGTAGGTACTACCACGGGCCAGTAACAGAAACCGTTTTCAGGCCGTTTCCCTGAAAACAACCCCAAAACGCCGCGATTTCCAAGGAGGTCGCGGCGTTTTATTTTGCTGTGTGGATAACGGCTTGTGCAGACCTGAAACCCACCCCAACTCCTCTGAGGAGGGGAATTCTGGAATGCATCAAGAAGCAATTAAGCCGCAGTTCCGGTTGTTGGTGATAATACCAATAACGGTGGGCGAGATTGCGAGAGAACTGTAAGAAATGTAGGGGCACCTCTTGTGGGTGCCCTTTTTGGTAGCGCCTGTTATTTCCAGTAGTTACCAGTGATTGCAGAGGGCCCGCCGGAGACAAGGCATGCCTTGTCTCTACATAATCAGATAACCAAACCAAATGCCATAGCAGGCTGGTTCCTGCGGCAGGCTGGGGCGAAGGCCTACAGTGAGGCCGAGGACCGGCCTGGCGCACGGGTGAACTGTTCAGGTGGCAATGGCCTGCGTGGACTATGGAACAGATACCATTTGCCAGGTGGTACCTTGATTGAAGCCTCACTGTCCGAGCGTCAGCGAGTTGGAGGCTTCTTGATTCTTTTGGTTACTTTTCTCATCAAGGAGAAAAGTGACAAACACGGGCAGACCGCGACTGCAGTCATGAGGCTTTGTAGGAAGGCGGTAGGAAGTAAAAGCTTAGAAAGTGTCTTTGAGGCTAACGCCTCACTGCAGTTGCAAACTGCAGGCCATGGTAGGTCCAAGTCACAGACTTGAACCAGGAAAGAGGGAGGCTCCTTAGAACCAGCAAATCCAGTAAAAGAAAATGCTCAAAGAGAAAATAACTCAACCCGGCAGGAGAGAGAAAAGGCATTTTTATTGCCCGTAGAACCACAAAACAACCTCCCTGCAAATTCGCTATATTTGCCCCTTCAAAGAAAGACTATGGCTGAAATAACCTATCCCCAACGATATACTTTGACCGCGGCGCTGCCCTACGCCAACGGTCCCGTGCACATTGGGCACCTGGCCGGCGTGTACATTCCCGCCGATATCTATGCCCGTTACCTGCGCTCGCGCGGCCGCGACGTGAAGTTTGTGTGCGGATCTGATGAGCACGGCGTTCCTATCACAATCCGGGCCAAGAAAGAAGGCATCACGCCGCAGCAGGCTGTGGACAAATACCACGAGCTTATCAAGAAATCCTTCGCCGATTTCAACATCTCCTTCGATATCTATTCGCGCACCTCGTCGCAGACGCACCGCGAGGTGTCCTCCGGTTTCTTCCTGAAACTCTACAACGAGGGCAAGTTCATTGAGCAGACTACCCAGCAGTACTATGACGAGAAAGCCCAGCAGTTCCTCGCCGACCGCTACATTGTGGGAACCTGCCCCAAGTGCGGAAACGAGAACGCCTACGGCGACCAGTGCGAAAGCTGCGGAACCTCGCTCAACGCCACAGACCTCATCAACCCCAAAAGCACTTTGAGCGGCGAGCCTCCCGTCCTGCGTGATACCAAACACTGGTACCTTCCGCTGGACCAATACGAGGCCTGGCTGCGCGAGTGGATTGTGGAAGGACATAAAACCGACTGGAAAACCAACGTGTACGGGCAGTGCAAAAGCTGGATCGATCAAGGGCTGCAACCCCGCGCTGTAACCCGTGACCTGGACTGGGGCGTGCCCGTGCCAGTGGAAGGTGCCGAAGGAAAAGTGTTGTACGTGTGGTTCGATGCGCCCATTGGGTACATCTCTGCCACTAAAGACCTCACGCCCGACTGGGAAACCTACTGGAAAGACCAGGGCACCAAGCTGGTGCACTTCATCGGCAAGGACAACATTGTGTTCCATTGCATCATCTTCCCGGCCATGCTCAAGGCCCACGGCGATTACGTGCTCCCCGACAACGTGCCCGCCAACGAGTTCCTGAACTTGGAAGGCAACAAAATTTCCACCTCCCGCAACTGGGCAGTGTGGTTGCACGAGTACCTGGAGGAACTGCCCGGTAAAGCCGATGTACTGCGTTACGTACTCTGCGCCAATGCCCCTGAGACCAAGGACAACGACTTCACCTGGAAAGACTTTCAGGCCCGCAACAACAATGAGTTGCTGGCCATCTTCGGGAATTTCATCAACCGGGTGGTGGTACTCACGAACAAATACTACAACGGCGCCGTGCCGCAACGCGGTGAGTTGACTCCTTTTGATGAGGAAGTACTGGCCCAACTAGCCGATTTTCCTGAGAAGGTTGCCGCTTCCCTGGAGCAGTATCGTTTCAAAGAAGCATTGGGTGAACTGATGAACCTGGCGCGCCTGGGCAACAAATACCTCGCCGACACTGAGCCCTGGAAACTGATCAAGACAGATGCCGCTCGCGTAGAGACCATCATGAACATCGCGCTGCAGATCTCAGCCAGCCTGACCATCTTGTCTGAGCCGTTTTTGCCGGAAACAGCCAATAAACTCGCCGCGATGCTCAATTACACGCCGGGCAAGTGGGACGAGGCGGGTTCACCTGATCTCATTCCTTTGGGGCACAATATCGGCGAAGCCGCTTTGCTGTTTGAGAAGATTGAAGATGCTGTGATTGAGGCGCAGGTGCAGAAACTGCTCAATACCAAGAAGGAGAACGAACTGGCGAACGCCGTAGCCGCGCCGGCTAAAGAAGACATTAACTTCGAGGATTTCTCCAAGATCGACATCCGGATAGGCACCATCCTGGAAGCCGAGAAAGTAGCTAAGACCAAGAAACTCCTGAAGCTGAAAGTGGACACCGGCATTGACCAGCGCACCATCGTGAGCGGTATTGCCGAGCACTTCAACCCCGAGGAAATCATCGGGCAGCAAGTGAGTGTATTGGTGAATCTGGCGCCACGCGAGATCAAAGGCATTGTGAGCCAGGGCATGCTCCTGATGGCCGAGAACGCCGATGGTTCTTTAGCTTTCATGCAACCCTCTAAGCCAGTGGTGAACGGCGGTGGCGTGAGCTAACTGAACACAAGCGTCGTTTTGGGTTATTCCCTGAAAAGGAAGCCGAAAGCAGAAACCAAATAGAAAAGTCCCGTCAGGAATTTACCTGCGGGACTTTTTCTTTGCAGGTTTCGCGGGTTCATCCATTATTTGGAAAGTCACGGGTATTGCATACCTTGTTTTTACTTTTCTACTGTTTACCAGGGCAGGGTTCCAGGCGGTTGAAGCTTCCAGTTTTTGAAGGACTGCTTTATTAAAACCGTCGTATGAGCTGTTTAGAGCCTTAAATTCCCCCAAATGGCCTGCCTCATCTACCGTAAACTGTATGTAAATAGTGGCTTGTACATCTGCATAGAGTTCATTTTCAGGGTAGGGGATTGTACTGGCTAGCTTTTGTACGAAAGCCTGGATACCGATTTTGGGCTCGGCTCTTTGGTCCAGCTTTATGAAGATAGAATCTTTCTGGGCGGGCCGGTACGTGAAGGCAGAAACCAGCAGCGAATCTTTATAGAAGTAGTGCGAGTTTTCTGTGCTGTCTTTGTTCCAGTAACTGCTGTTGCCAGTGCCTTTGACCAGATAGGGTTTGTTGTCACTATTCCACAATTGTGCGTAAAGTACGCGCGTGCCATTGGCTACGATGTCTGAAGAGGGTTGTCCGGCTTTTGTGAAGGTATGCACCCTGGCCTTCAGGTTGCTGAAATAAGGCTCTACCAAATGATCAGCTTGGACTCTGACATACCATAAATAATCATCGGCTTCGTCTAAAGAGGTTGTGCCGGTTATAAAGCTTTTCTGCTTCAGTGTATCATATTCATAATCTTCTGTCCGCACTTTATTTTCCTCTAAGAAGTAGCGCCTTTCAAAGCCAGTTTTAACGCCCCGTTGGGTTTGGAACCTTTCTGAAAAGTATCTGACCTCTTGTGAGAAGGTCGTCACAGAAAGCAGGGAAAGAATAAAGCAAAAGATGAAGCGCATGGGAGGGGAAGTCTCATGGGAATGAGGTGTAAATATAAATAGAGGAAAGCATATATAGGAACCGAAGCAGAATTGCCTCGTTATTGATCCCAAGCGTTAATCCTCAATGAAGACCTGATTTTTGGGCGGGAATAGCATGTCAACAGCCTGTATGAGCCTAGCGCGGGTCTTCTTGTTGCGCTTGATCAAAGCCAACGACTTGTACTGGAACTGCTGCAGGCGGGCCACGTCCTGCGCAACGGTAAAGTTTTTCAGGTGAGACTCCAGGAAGAACTGGCTGATGTGCTCGTTCCACTCATCTTTGTTGCCCCAATAATGCGCGAGCCAAGGTTTGGCTTCCCGCAAGCTGTAGGTCTCCTGCAGGGCCACCGAAAGCGCAAACTGCTCAATAAGGCGGGGCGTTACCTGTTGGGCGCACATTTTGTCGCAGATATCCAGCGCCAGGGTTACGGCCGCCAGGTTGTGCTGGCTTGGCAAAGCCACCACGCCTGCGTTCCACATCTGGTGGTGCTCATTCAGTTTAAACCTTCCCAAATCCATGCCTTGCACCTGCTGCCACATCCGCTTCTCGGTTTTGCTCGGCAGCTCAGAGAGCCTTCCTTCGGGTTGGTGCATGAAGGCCGTCCCGTTCCTTAGTTGGCTGCACAACTTCTGCGGGTTCTGGTACAGGAATACGTCTGAGTCTACGTACATCACCGGCTGGTCTGGACTCTCCTTGATGAGTTGCTCAATGGCTTTGATCTTCACGCGCCAGAAGAACTGGTGCGGACCTTCCCAAGCGGTGAGCTGTTCCTGGGTTACGGTGATCACCTGCACCTGCTCCTTGAGGCGCTCATAGTATTGCGGATAATCGGTGAAGACGTAGATGGTGTTCAACTCCTGCTGGTACCTCAAAAACGACAGAATGGCGAAGTTTGCCTGGTAATGGTTTTTGATGTTGGGACCAAAAGTGAGGAACAGTAGGTTCATGCAGGGCTTCAGTGAAGAATCAGAAGGTTAAAGATAAGGTGAAAGGATTGACCATGAAAAGAAGGAGTGCCTGCTCCTTTGTTTTAAGGCCATTTTTCTGGAAACAGGCGCTAAACCTAAGGTCTTCTCCTTTACTCTATCGGGTGCTTTGGGGTTTAATCCCGGGATACCTTGAGAACGATCTTTCCAATATGGCCGCTGCTTTCCATGAGTGCATGTGCCTGGGCGGCCTCGGCTAAGTCAAAGGTTTTATAGAGGACGGGTTTGAACTTTCCATTTTCCAGGTTGGGCCAGACGTGCTGCTCAACTTCGGCGGCGAGGGCGGCTTTGAAATCAGCGGAGCGTGGGCGCAGGGTGCTGCCGGTAATGATGAGGCGCTTCTGCATGACCTGCCGCACATCAAACTGGCCCTGAGTACCTTGCATGGCGTTGATGAACACTAACCTACCATCGGGTTTGAGCAGGCTCAGGTTCTTGGGGATGTATTCACCGCCAATCATGTCCAGCACCACGTCCACCCCATCTGCTTTGAGTTCCTCGGCGAAGTCCTGGGTCTTGTAATTGAGGCAACGGTCGGCGCCTAGTTCTTCGCAGGCGCGGCATTTCTCATCGGTGCCTGCGGTGGCGTACACTGTGGCGCCCCAGGCCTTGGCCAACTGAATGGCCGTGATCCCGATGCCGCTGCTTCCGCCGTGCACCAGAAAAGTCTCGCCAGGCTGTAAAGCGCCTCTTTGGAAAACGTTGTGCCAGACGGTGAACACGGTCTCGGGCAGGGAAGCGGCCTCGGCAAAGCTCCAGCCTTGGGGCACGGGCAGGCAGTGGCGAGCGTCCACTACCGCGTATTCGGCGTAACCCCCGCCGGGGAGCAGAGCGCAAACGGCATCACCTTCTTTCCAACGCTCCACCCCCTCGCCGCAGGCTTCCACGGTGCCCGCAATCTCCAGGCCTGGGATGTCAATGGGAGCGCCCACAGGTGGCGGATAATTGCCTTTGCGTTGTGCCACATCAGGGCGGTTGATGCCGGCGGCGTGCACGCGCACCAAAAGCTGGCCCGCCTCCGGTGCCGGAGTAGCACGTTCCTGTACCTGCAATACCTTGGGTGCGCCTGGTTCTGTGATCACCACTGCTTTCATAGTCCCATTTTTTAAATGAAGTATATAGAACCTATACCTTTTGCCGGGAAGGAGGTTTCAAGCTGGGCGCAAACCGTTGGAAATACTCCGATAGCCTACTTTAGGTAAGGCAGGAACCAGGAAATGGAGGAGTCGGTTTAGGGCTTGTTTTGCAGAAAACAGGCCCTAAACAGTTTAGAGTTACGGTCTTGGAGTCTCTGGGAAAGCAGGCACTACCTGTACGTAAACCGGTGATGGCACCGCGGCGGAGTTTCCGGTGTAGGTCAGCTTGCCGGTCTGGGTGTCTACTTTGAAGGTGGTGATGTTGTTGGAGCGTTGGTTGGCCACCAGCATGGTTTTGCCCGATGGGCTGAGAGTGAAGTTGCGGGGCCAGTTACCCTGAGTGCTTGCGTGCTGCACCAGCGTGAGTTTGTTTGTGTTCTGGTCAATGGCGAAAACCACAATGCTGTTGTGCCCCCGGTTAGAGCCGTAGAGGAAACGACCATCAGCGGAGACGTGGATGTCAGCGCAGGAATTTTCTCCGGTGTAGTCTGCGGGCAGCGTGGGCACGGTTTCCACCTCGGTAAGGGCACCAGTCTGTGGATTATAGTTGAAAGCCGTAAGCGTGGCGTTCAGCTCATTGATGACGTAGGCAAAGCGCTTGTTGGGGTGAAACGTAAGGTGCCGCGGCCCGGCGCCGGTCTTGGCCGTGAAAGCCGACTGCCGCTCCAGTTTGCCGTTTTCTTTGTCAATTTTATAACTGATGACTTGATCAATGCCTAAATCCACGGCCAGTGCGAAGTTATTGTTGGGGTCTGGGGTGATGCAGTGCGCGTGCGGACCATCCTGCTGCTGCGGCCGAGGACCTTTGCCGGCGTGCTGTTCCATATCAGTGGAGGCGCTCAAACGGCCATCGGGTTGTACCAGGTAGGCAGAGACGTTGCCGCCCACGTAGTTGGCCACCATGGCCATTTTGTTTTTGTGGTCCAGGCTGATGTAGCAAGGCGCGCCGCCCAAAGAAGGTTGCTTGTTGAGAAAAGTCAGGTTTCCGGTTCTCTGGTCTACGGAGAAGGCACTCACCGCCCCGCTTTTCTGGCCCTCGTATTCAGTGGTCTCATTCACCGCGTACAGGTGCTTGCGGTCATTGTCCAGGGTAAGGAACGATGGATTCTCCCCGCCTTTCACCGCGAAGGCCCTGGTCAACGTCCCGTTCTCCTCGTCTAACCGGTAGGCGAAAATGCTCTCTGCATCTGGCTTGGCGTAAGTACCCACGTACACCAGCATTTCCTGTTGCGAGGAGGAACTTTGCTTTACCACAGAACAGGCCACCAGCATCACGGTTAAGACGATTAAAAGAGACATCATTGTTTTCATAGATCAGAGGAACGAAGTGTTGGTGAAAGATGCCAAAAAGATGGCAAAGCAGAAAAAGCTTTTCCGTTTTACGGCTGATTTCTTGAATAAGGGAAGAAAACGCAGATCCTATCCGGCCTGCAAGCGCCTTACCACATAGTAGAACCCCACAATAGCCACCAGGCACAAAGCACTGGCACCCCACCATAGGGTGTCAAACCCAAAGCTGGCGATGACCGTGGTACCCACAAACGGCCCTATAATATGGGCGGCAGAGTAAGACAAACTGTAAAGCCCCATGTAAGAGCCTCGGTTATGCGCACCAGAGCGCTGCACCGTAATTGTGCTCATAAAAGGCATGGCCAGGATCTCAGAGAGGCTCATGAGCAGCACCGAGATCACCAGCACCGGGAACCCTTTGGCCACGTTGAGCAGTACAAACGCCAGCGCCAGCAGAAACAAACCCAGCACAATCATCTTCCATAGCGCGTGTTTATCGCCTATGAGGTACACAATGATCATCTCCAGCAGGAACACAACCATCCCGTTGAATGCTAGTAGCGCACCAATCTGCAGTTCAGACAAGTGGTAGACCCTTCTGAAGTAAAGCGGCATAGTGGAGAAGAACTGGAAGAAGGCCACGGCAAAGCAGCAGCACAACACCGCAAATAAGACAAAGAGGCCATCACGGTAAGGAGAGCGGGTAATCGCTGGCGGCATGGGTGTCTCTCCGGCTGTCTGCGGTTGGGGATCGTGCCCCTGCCGGTGCCTGAAATACAGGAAAAACAACACCCCCGCAGAAAGGCTGGTAAGACCATCGGCCAGGAAAAGCCATTGGTAAGAAACCGTAGCCAGAATCCCGCCCAAAGCCGGCCCGATGGAAAAGCCCAGGTTAATGGCCATACGGTTAAGGGAGAAGGCGCGGGTCACGTTCTCGGGCCGGGCGTAGGAACTCACCGAAGAGGCGTTGGCCGGGCGCAGGCACTCGGTTAATAAGCTGAGGAGGAAAATGCCGCCCGCAAAGAACTCAAATTGCTTAAACGAGAGCATCACAAAGAACCAGGCGCCACCCAGCGTCAGGCTGAAGAACTGCACCTTGAAATGCCCAATCCTATCGGTGAGCCAGCCGCCCAGGAACGTGCCGCACATGGAGCCCACCCCGAACAGACTTAACAGCACGCCTACCTGCTGCAGACTGAAGCCCAGGGCCTCGGTGAGGTACACGCTCAGGAACGGCACCACCATGGCCCCGCTGCGGTTGATGAACATCACGGCGGCCAGAAACCAGGCTTCTTTGGAAAGTCCGCCGAAGGCGTTGCGGTAAAGGGAAAGGATTGGGGTCATTCTAAAGCGGGTAGCGGCACAAAAGTAGAGAAATGAAACCAACTCTGCCGCTTATAAATGAACCGGGCTTTTTAAACTGGGTCAGGTACGGCCAGGTTGAAATTCAGCTCAGTTGAGGCCTGCAACCGGCGCACCACCAGGTATAACCCTCCGGCGGTGAAGACACCCAACGCGCTGCAGGCCCACCACAGCGCGTTGAACCCGTAGGCATCAATGAGGTGGGTACCCGCCAGAGGACCCACCACAAACGCCACCGAGTAGGAGAGCGTGTAGAGTCCCATATAGGAGCCTCGGTTCTGCAGACTGGACCGCTGTACCGTAAGGGTACTTGTAAAGGGCAAGGTTAAGATCTCTGAAAGAGCCCAGAAAACCACCGAGAGGACCAGCACCAGAACCCCGTTGGCCATGGGAAGCAGCAGGCAAGCCATAGCCAGCAGCAGGAGTCCGGGCACAATCATATTCCAGAGCCTTCGCACCTTGCCCAGTCTATAGATGATGACCATCTCCAGGAGAAACACCAGCAAGCCCTGCAAGGCCATTAAGGCGCCAATCTCAGACTTAGACAAGTTATGCACCTGTTGCCAGAACAAGGGCAGGGTAGTGAATAATTGGGAAAACACCACCAGATAGCAGCAGCACAGGAAAGCAAAAGCCAGGAACAACACATCACGGTACGAGGAAAGCAAGGAGCTGGAGTTTAACCCGGGATCTTTTGGTTGGGCATGCGGGCTGGCTTCCACTGCCGCGGACTTTCTGTTTCTGAACAAAAAGAAAAACACCAGGCCGGCCGTGAGGCACGTGAGGCTGTCGGCCAGAAAAATTAGTTTATAAGACACCGTGGCCAAAAAGCCTCCAAGCGCCGGGCCTAGGGAGAAGCCCAGGTTTATGGCCAATCGGTTCAGGGAAAAGGCCCGGGTTACCTGCTGAGGCGGCGAGTAGCCGCTCACCGCAGATTCATTGGCCGGCCGCAAGGTCTCGGTTAAGATGCTCAGCAGGAAAAGCCCTCCGGCTACCGTCTCAAACCGCTGCATCCAAAGCACAACCATAAACCAGGCGCCGGTCAGTAGATAACTCCCCAACTGTACCTTGAAATGGCCAAACTTATCGGTGAGCCAGCCGCCCAGAAAGTTACCGATGGTGGCACCCACCCCATAGAGGCTTAGCAGCACCCCAACCTGCTTCATACTGAAACCCAGAGATTCTGTGAGGTACACGCTCAGGAACGGCAACACCATGGCTCCGCTGCGGTTGATAAGCGATACTGCCGCCAAATGCCAGGCTTCTCTTGGGAGCCCACTAAAGGCATTGCGGTAAAGGGAAAGGAGTAGAATCATTGGGGGGAATTGCGCGACGCAAAATAAGGTAAATGGCACCAATTCAAAAGCATACACCGGGTGAGAACGTGGTTTTAACTTCCGCGGACCTGCGTCTGTCGAGTCTCAAGTAGTATGCTTGCAGCATTTCTTAACTTTAATTAAACAAGGCTCCGGTGCTTTAAGGAAGGGAGTTAACGAAAAAGAGCGAATTATCCATCAAGCCACTTGGGTATTAGGCAGGCGCCCAGCCGCTAATCAGAAGGAAGCCAGGAGAAATCTCTTAATACTGGCAGTTTACGCAAGAAAAATAAACCAAAAAGCCATGCTGCAACTAGAATTGAAAAGGAGCCAGCCGGAAAGGGTGAAAGAGCAGGAGGAGTTTGCCCTGGCCAATGAAAAGCTGCAGAGATTTCAGGATCAACTTAGCCATCACCTCCAGATGCTTTTAGATGAGGTGGTGGCGCTCGGAAATAAAATGGAGACCGATACCGCCGCCAATGGGGAGTCTATGAGCCGGAATTTCAAACGTCTGAAAGTACAGGCCGAACTTCTGGCCCGGAATCTGGAACTGCTGCGCGCCGTCTAACGACAACTCATTTCCCTGAAACTAAGCCAGCGTTTGGAGGCTGTTTTATAGAAAACGGCTTCCAAACGCTGGCTTAGTTTTCTTATACAGGGAAATTACTTATTGAAGAAGTTCATGGTGCGCTCCAGCCCAATAGTCCCGAAGGAAAGGCTCATCTCGGCGGCTTTTTCAATATGCGTCTGCAAGTCAATCTGCTCATCGGCAGAAAAGGGGCTCAACACATAATCTACCTGCCGGCCCTTGGAGAACTGTGAGTCCACCCCAAACCGCAGCCGCGGATATTCATTATGGCCCAAGGTCTCCTCAATGTGTTTGAGGCCGTTGTGCCCGCCGGCGCTTCCTTTGGCGCGCATACGCAGTTTACCGAAGGGCAGGGCCAGGTCATCGGTGATCACCAGCATCTGCTGGGCCGGAATCTTCAGAACGCTTAGCCAATGTGCCACGGCTTTGCCGCTCAGGTTCATGAAAGTGGTGGGTTTCACCAAGGTGAAGTGCTTGCCTTTGGTTTTGAACTCGGTCACAAAGGAGTGACGGCCGGTGTCAAAAGAAACCTCGTGCTTTTTGGCCAGGTGATCCAGCACCATAAACCCGATGTTGTGCCGTGTATCAGCGTATTCTGGGCCAATGTTGCCCAGGCCCACAAGTAAGTATTTCATATCAGTTGGGGTGTCATCTGCTGGCTGAGCAGTCTCTTTGCCGCCGAGCCAGTTGACTAAACGTGTAAACATCCTGCAAAGGTAAGGCTCTTAGTTCATAGTGTTTAGTTGTCAGTTTGTGGTAATCTAGATTTTGAAGGTATCAGGACACTCAGTAAGCTCATTTCCTTCTGAACTATCAACAATCGCTACTAACAAATCGCTAACACCTAAATAGCCGCCAATCCCTGCTCCAGATCCGCGATGAGTTCCTGCGCATCCTCGATACCCACGGACAACCTGATGAGGCCCACGGTGATGCCCATCTTCTCCTGCTGCTCCTGGGTGAGACCACGGTGCGAGGTTCCCAGCGGATAAGAAATGGAAGTAGTAACCCCAGCCAGTGACGGAGCAAAAGGAATATGCGACAAGGCTTTCATGAACCGGTTCACGGCTTCGGTTTCATCCGCGATTCTGAAGGACAGCATACCGCCGCAAAGGCCATTGCCCTGCTTTTGCGCCAGCTCGTGCTGCGGATGCTCCGAGAGACCGGGATAGAAGACGGCCTGCACTTTGGGGTGCTGTTGCAGGTATTGGGCCACGGCCAATCCATTGGCAGAGTGCTCCCGCATTCTGAGCTTCAGGGTTTTCAGGCCACGGGCACCCAGCCAGCTCTCAAACGGACTCAGATTCAGGCCCCAGGTGCGCATGATCTGGGCGGCCCGGGTAGCGTCTTCGGCTTCTTTGGCAATGAGCACGCCGGCAGTCACATCGCTGTGGCCCGAGAGGTATTTGGTTACGCTGTGGATGACCAGATCAGCACCCAAATCCAGCGGACGGGTAATCACCGGTGAGGCAAACGTATTGTCTACCACCAGTTTGATACCCCTGGTTTGGCACTCCTGCGCCAGTTTGCTAAGGTCCATCACCATCATCATGGGGTTGCTGATGGTCTCGGCCAGGAACAGTCTAGTGTTTTCGCGCACGTAGCCTGCCAGGGAGTAAGTATCAGCGGTAGGCACGTAACTAACCTCTATGCCCAGCCGGATGAGTTCATTGGAGAGCAGGGAAGAGGAGCCGCCATAGATTTCCTCGGCGCAGAGTACGTGATCGCCGGCTTTGGCGTACACCAGTACCGCGGTGAGAATCGCCGACATGCCGGAGGAGGTAGCCACCGCGCCTTGTCCATGTTCCAGTTTATTTACTTCCTGGGCCAGTTCCTCGCTGTTGGGGTTGCCGTAGCGGGTGTACATGTAATGCTGACCAGGCTCCTGGAAGTAAGCCTCCAGCGCATTCAGGTCTTCAAACGTGAAAACCGAGGTCTGGTAAATGGGGGTGATCTTTGGCGAAATGGACACTTTATTAATTAGGAATTAAGAATTAACGATTAAGAATTGAAGGTGTTCTTAAAGTTTGCCACAGTGCCATTGTTGGTGTTATCACCAACAATCCAACGTCAAGAAAAACCTTGGCTCCCTCACATTCTTTACAAACAACCCGCAATCAACAATTAACAACCAACAATTCTAAAGGTAGTCAGAAAGCAGTAATTCTATTGATTCTGTTTTAGACCTGCTTTTGCGGAAAGAGCTAAAAACAAAAGCCCGTCTCCTGGAAAGAAGAACGGGCTTTTTAAATGGAAAACAGGAAATCTTAGGCGGTTACGGCTTCGGCCAGGACAATGATCTTGTTGTCTAGCACCTCCACAACTCCCCCGTCAATCTGGAAGGCCACTGGGGCTCCGGTGGCAGGCGTAATGCGTACCGTTCCGTTGGCCAGGGCACTGATGAGGGCGGCGTGGTTGTTCAGCACCTCAAATCCACCATTAATGCCCGGAAACTTAACCGAGGTTACGTCGCCTTCAAATACTCTTCTATCTGGGGTAATGATTTCTAAATACATTTCTTAGGAGTTCTGAGTCTTGAGTCTTGAGTTCTGAGTCAAAATCTTGCACAGACTCTGGACTCAGAACTCAAGACTCAGAACTAATGAATATTATTTTGCTTCGGCCATCATTTTCTGACCTTTGGCAACGGCGTCTTCAATGGTACCAACCAGGTTGAAGGCTGCCTCAGGCAGGTTGTCATGCAGACCGTCCATGATTTCGTTGAAGCCACGGATGGTGTCTTTGATGTCAACCAACACTCCTTTCAAGCCGGTGAACTGCTCGGCTACGTGGAATGGCTGAGACAAGAAACGCTGCACACGACGCGCTCTGTGTACGACTAATTTATCTTCTTCAGATAATTCGTCCATACCCAGGATGGCGATGATGTCTTGCAATTCTTTGTAACGCTGCAGGATCTCTTTCACGCGCTGCGCGGTGTTGTAGTGCTCAGCACCTACCACATCAGCGGTCAAGATACGGGAGGTAGAATCCAGAGGGTCTACCGCAGGGTAGATGCCAAGCTCAGAGATTTTACGGGAAAGTACAGTAGTAGCATCCAAGTGAGCGAAGGTGGTCGCTGGAGCCGGGTCAGTCAAGTCATCCGCAGGTACGTAAACGGCCTGTACAGACGTGATGGAACCACGCTTAGTAGACGTGATACGCTCTTGCATGGCACCCATCTCAGTCGCCAAAGTTGGCTGGTAACCTACCGCAGATGGCATACGACCTAAAAGAGCCGATACCTCAGAACCTGCTTGGGTGAAACGGAAGATGTTGTCAATGAAGAAAAGGATGTCACGGCCAGAACCGGTACCATCTCCGTCACGGAAAGATTCAGCAATGGTCAAACCAGACAAGGCCACACGGGCGCGGGCCCCTGGCGGCTCGTTCATCTGACCAAATACGAAGGTAGCTTTAGAGTCTTTCAACGCGTTAGCGTCAACTTTGGAAAGATCCCATCCGCCGTGCTCCATAGACTCCATGAACTCGTCACCGTATTTCACGATGCCTGATTCAATCATCTCACGCAGCAAGTCATTTCCTTCGCGGGTACGCTCACCCACACCGGCAAACACAGAAAGACCACCGTGGCCTTTGGCGATGTTGTTGATCAACTCCTGGATCAATACGGTTTTACCTACTCCGGCACCCCCGAACAAACCGATTTTACCTCCTTTAGAGTAAGGCTCAATCAGGTCAATTACTTTGATACCGGTATATAATACCTCTGATGAAGTAGAAAGGTCCTCGAAACGTGGCGCGTTGCGGTGGATAGGCAGGTCTACCAAGCTGGCAGGCTGCGGAATACCGTCAATGGCATCGCCAATTACGTTGAACAGACGGCCTAGCACGTTGTCGCCGGTAGGCATTGAGATAGGAGCCGCAAGGTCAGTTACTTCCATGCCGCGGGTTAAGCCCTCAGTTGCGTCCATCGCAATGGTACGCACGCGGTCTTCGCCTAAGTGCTGCTGAGTTTCCAGTACCACGCGGGCACCGTTCTCTTTCACCACTACCAGGGCATCCATGATGTTGGGCAACTTAGAATTCTCACCCGAGAAGCTAACGTCCACTACCGGACCGATCACCTGGGTAATTCTGCCAATATTCGCCATTTGGTTGGTTTATAATTATTTAGATAGATACAGTACTCAATCAGGGTGCAAAACTACTGCATTCTTCCCTCATTTCCATAGAAGTAGGTAAAAAGTTTTGGATGTAAAAGGCATTAAAGCGCGGTTTTCGGCCAAGGTCTGTTTTAGCGCCGATTCTGGCAAAATAGCCCGGAATCGCTTTGCAGATACTAAGGAGGGAAGTAAAGTTAGTTTTGGCTCCACACAGCTCAGGAACACACTCGCCTTTGATAATTTTGCTAAAGCCTGAGCCACTGCATCCAGATGGTAAATCCGGATATTTTCTGTTCACGGCCGCCCTTGAACGCGCGAGCTGGTTTGTCAAGGTTAGGCCTAAAGAAGCGTCCCTTTAGGTTTTGGGTGATAGGTACGGGTCTGTTTTTAAGGCGTTTTTGAGATCTCAGGTGAAAACAGGATCTGCCATTGGTAGGGGAAACGCCGATTGAAGTTGTCAAAAGGTAAGTGGCCGCGTCTTAAGTAATGCGCTGGTTGCCCGCTCCTTTCGTCACCACCAGATCCAGGCCATATATGAAGACCAGACTTGTACGTTTCTTTTTCCTCTTCTTTTTACCTTTTTCATCCTTGGCGCAGACGCAGCAGTGCTGGGAGTGCTCCATTCCCGGTATTGCGCTGTATGACTTTGATGTGCAGGTTCCCAAACCCACCGATCCGGCGGCGCTTACTGCCTGGCGGAAACTTTTCCTGCCGGCCGGGCACGTGAACAACATCCTGTCTACCACCCTTGGCGACAACCCCTGTTTCACTGTCTTCCACGCCGATGACCTGGAAAGGGACAGCCCCGATCCGGACCACATTAACCTGCCGGGCACCCGTGACCAATCCTACGCCGATTACCTGGTAACCGGCACTGTAACCGGCTCCGGCGATGACTACACCGTGCAAATCAAAGTCATAGGCGCCATCAACCGGAAGGTGGCCGTGACCAGCAGCGCCTCCTTCAAGCTCTCTGACCCGGATGGTCCGCGTGATGCCGCCGTGCGGGCCGCAAACCAATTGAACCCGCTGCTGGACAAGATCAGAGCCTTTGAACAAGCAGAAAGGGAAGCCAGCACCAATGTGGCCTTGCTATCTATGATGATTGGGCAGGTGCAGCCAGTGGACATCAAGATCACACCAGCCAAAACGATCCTGAGCAAGAACGAGGAGATAGACGTGGAGATTGAGATGGTGGATTGCGACGGCTACAAACTTAAAAACCGGAAAGTGCGGTTCACCTCCGGCGAAGTGGCCGGCCTTTCCGTTCCCGGCACCACCTGCGGCCAGATCATCCCCTCAGAAGTCACCACTGATGAGCAGGGAAAGGCGAAGGTGAAGTATAAAGCCGGTAACCAGGCCTGCTCGGGCAAGATTGTGGCCTACTACGGCTTTACCCATCCCAACGGTAGCCCTGGCATTATGTACGGAGAGGTGCCCATAAACGTGGAGAACACAGACACCTGGTATGTAGATGTGCACTACCATTATAGAATGAAAAGATCTTTGGATAAGACCTCTCAAACCTCAGAAGGTACCAAATATGATAAAGGCTCTTCTAATTATGAGACAGAGTACAGGGCCCAGTTTCTTTACCGCCCCAAGGAGCCCATGACCGACAACATCAGCATCAGTTCACTTGCTGAACCTGAAGCTGAAGGCCAGGTTTTTGATTTCTTTGAGCAGGGCAGCCATACTTCCTTCGGGAATTCTTACATGAAAATGGTCTACAAAGGCGGCCCTGTTGTGACGGACCGCAACCGTCACCTGGCCACCGGTAAGCCAACTGATAGGCGTCTGGCGGCTATCAACTTTGATTATGGCCGTTTCGGGGATATGCTGAGCCTGGCGCTTGATTTTGAAGTTGACCGTACCTCTACCCAATCAGGGGGCTTGGGCAACGGTACTAATACCTCTAAAGACGTAGAATCTGTGGGGCAGGTAACGGTATTTGACGGCATAAACGGAGGCAAGATAGAGGTGTTGCCGCCTACGTCCACGTCCAGGTTTAAGATGTACAAGGTTACCTTCCATGAGGAAAAAACCAACAGTTCTTCCGGTTCCCGCATCACCTGGAGTGAAACTGTCAGAGCCTACATCATGTCGCCCACCATTGTTACGGGCATCTTTGATAACCTTGAAACCAAAGAAAGCGGCCTGGAACTGGAGCAGAACTTTCCCAACCCTTTCCAGGGCTCCACAGTTATCTCGTACACGCTACCAGCCAGGGCACAGGTTTCCCTCACGTTGTATGATGTGGCAGGTAGACCCATGAGGGAATTGGTGCATGAGACCAAACCCGCCGGGTTCCACCGGGTAGAACTGTCTGGCCTTGATCTGAAACCCGGTATGTATTTCTATAAATTACAGGTGGGTAACCAGGTGGCCACCAAAAGGATGATCCATTTGTGAAGTCATAGAAAAGCAACTTAGCCACTTATTGATTAATGACTTCAAGAGCCGGTGCCGGGTAAGCGCCGGCTCTTTGGGTTAGCTGCGGTCTGGAAAACTGGTTCAGAACACTTAGGGTTTCGCCTTTTGGGCAGCTTGTAAACTTCAAATGAGGCAATTCAGGGAGACTTTCTACCGTTTCTGAAAGCAATGATTTCATGCCCAGGGGCTTCCTTTTAGGGGCTGTTTTTCGGTTTTTGTCCTGCTTTTGGGAAAACACCTGAAAAACGATGCAAAAAGATGGCAGTGCCTTGTAAAAGAAATCTTTATTTTTGCCTTGTCTTACCAAACCCAATACCCGTCTTGGAAACCCAGACCCTGACTACCGTAGAGACCGCCCAGAAACTGGGCCTCCTGCCCGAAGAATTCGACCGTATCAAAGAAATACTAGGCCGCACGCCCAATTTTACCGAGCTCAGCATCTTCTCTGTGATGTGGTCTGAGCACTGCTCCTACAAAAACTCCATTGTCTGGCTCAAGACTTTGCCCAAAGACTCACCGCGCATGCTGGCCAAAGCCGGCGAAGAGAATGCCGGTCTGGTAGACATTGGCGGAGGTTTGGCCTGCTCCTTTAAAATTGAATCCCATAACCACCCATCGGCGTTGGAGCCTTACCAGGGCGCGGCCACCGGCGTGGGCGGGATCAACCGTGATATCTTTACCATGGGTGCCCGGCCTATCGCGCAGCTGAACTCCCTGCGTTTCGGGAACCCTAACTCAGATAAAACCAAGCGCCTTTTAAGAGGTGTGGTAAAAGGGATCGGGGATTACGGCAACGCTTTCGGGATCCCGACGGTGGGTGGCGAGCTGTTCTTCGATGACTGCTACAACGTGAACCCACTGGTAAACGCTTTCTCGGCGGGTATTGTGGAGGTGGGTAAAACCGCCAGCGCTACCTCGCACGGTGCCGGAAACCCGGTGTTCATCATCGGGGCGGCTACCGGCAAGGATGGTATTCACGGCGCGGCCTTCGCTTCTAAAGACATCACCGAGGATTCTGTGAATGATTTGCCGTCTGTACAGGTGGGCGATCCTTTCCAGGAGAAACTGCTTTTAGAGGCTACTTTGGAGATTCTGGCCACAAACCGCGTGATCGGGATGCAGGACATGGGAGCCGCCGGTATCACCTGCTCCACCTCAGAGATGAGCGCCAAAGGCGAAAGCGGCATGGAGATCTGGCTGGACAAAGTACCTACCCGCCAAGCCAACATGCAGCCGTTTGAGATCCTCCTTTCCGAGAGCCAGGAGCGTATGCTGGTGGTGATGGAGAAAGGCGCCGAGGACCTCATCTTCCAGATTTGCGATAAGTGGGATATGTCCTGCGCCCAGATTGGCGAGGTAACCGATACCAAACGCCTGCGCTACTACGTGAAAGGCGAACTGGTGGCCGATGTGCCTGCCGAAGACCTGGTATTAGGCGGAGGAGCTCCGGTTTATCACCGCGAGTACCGTGAGCCAGCTTATTATCAGGAAGCCAAGAAATTCTCCATTGACTCTGTACAGGAGCCAACTGACTATAAAGCCGTAGCCGAGTTCCTGGCCACGCACCCCAACATTGCGTCTAAGCGCTGGGTGTATAAGCAATATGACTCCATGATCGGGACGTCTACCTTGACCACCAACCGCCCCGCCGACGCCGGCATTGTGAAGGTGAAAGGTTCTGACAAGGCCATCGCCATTACCGTAGACTGCAACAGCCGCTACGTGAACGCTGATCCTGAGGAAGGTACTGCCATTGCCGTGGCCGAGGCCGCTCGTAACATTGTCTGCGCTGGCGGCGAGCCCGTGGCCATTACTAACTGCCTGAACTTCGGGAACCCGTACGTGCCGGAGGTGTACTGGCAGTTTGTGGGCGCCATCAAAGGCATGGGCAAAGCCTGTACCGCTTTCGGGACCCCAGTAACCGGTGGTAACGTGAGCTTCTACAACCAGTCCTCGGACGAAGGTCCGGTGTTCCCAACGCCAACCATTGGTATGCTGGGGATTGTAGAAGACAAAGCTAAAACCATGACCCTGGCCTTCCAGAACGAGGGAGACGCTATTTACCTTTTGGGTGATGCCGCCAATGACATCGCCTCCAGCGAGTACCTGTATTCTTACCACAACGTGAAACTGTCTCCGGCCCCGGCCTTTGACATGGAGAAAGAGTTGGTGTTGCAGAAAACAGTAAAATCCCTGATTGAAGAATCGCTCATCCAGTCGGCCCACGACTGCGCCGATGGTGGTTTGTACATCACGTTGCTGGAGTCCGCCATGCCTAACGAGCTGGGATTTGCCGTGACCACCGATGAAAATTTCCGGAAAGACGCATATTTATTTGGCGAGAGCCAGAGCCGCGTGGTGGTGAGCGTAAGCCCGGCCCAGCAGGAGGCGTTTGAGAATCTGGTAGCCGGTAACGGCCTGACTTTCAAAAAAATTGGTGAGGTGACTGCCCGTTACTGCGAGGTGGACGGGGAGGTTTTCCATGCCATCCAGGTCATCAAAAACAGCTATGACACCGCCCTGGAGCGGATTATGGAATAAATTTTTTGAAAAATTTTTCGCGTGGTGTATTGCGCTGAAAGAATTCTTTTCTACCTTTGCAACACCAAACGACAACAACAGGTTGTCAGCGGAAATTGTCCGATGGTGTAACTGGCAACACGTCTGATTTTGGTTCAGAAGAGTCCAGGTTCGAAACCTGGTCGGACAACTTAAAACCTCTGTTTCTGCAAAGAGACAGAGGTTTTTTGCTTTTATAGCTTTGTGTTTCTGGGCAGAAGAAGCGGAAAAGGCCTGCTAATGGTAAGTTGGTGATTCTGAGTGCGTTTGGATTATGCCAAGGAAATTATAGCCTAAGTAGTTGTACTGTTAAGTTTCTGAAAAAGTACCACTTATTTTTAGGCGCTTGGTTTGGGTCTACCAAAATAAGGAGTAATTTTGCGACTTCATTCGGCAACCCTCTTTTCCCATGAGCCCAACGGTAAAGATTTTCTCCGGAACAAATTCCCGGTATTTCGCTGAACAGGTAGCTGCCGCTTACGGTCTGCCTTTAGGTGACCTAACGGTGCAGCACTTCTCTGACGGCGAGATCTCAGTTCACTTCAATGAGTCTGTACGCGGCTGCGAGGTGTTTTTGATCCAGTCCACGTTTCCGCCCGCTGACAACCTCATGGAGCTCATGCTGCTGGTAGACGCGGCCAAACGGGCCTCAGCGCACAAAGTGATTGTGGTAATGCCTTATTACGGCTACGCCCGGCAAGATAGAAAAGATAAGCCGCGGGTTTCCATCGGGGCCAAGGTGATGGCCAACGCCATCCAGTGCGTAGGTGCTGACCGCCTTATGACCTGTGACCTGCACGCTGGTCAGATTCAGGGCTTCTTTGACATCCCGGTGGACCACTTAGACGGCTCGGCCATTTTTGTGCCTTACCTGCGCAGCCTCAACCTGGGCCAGGACCTGATCTTCGCTTCTCCGGATGTGGGAGGCGTGGTAAGAACCAGAAGCTTCGCTAAGGTATTCGGGGTGGAGATGGTAGTCTGCGACAAGCACCGGAAACGGGCCAACGAGATTGCCTCTATGCAGGTGATTGGCGATGTAGACGGGATGGACGTAGTGCTGGTAGATGACCTGGTGGATACCGCCGGAACTATTACCAAAGCCGCCGAGTTGTTGCGTGACAAAGGCGCAAAAAGCGTACGGGCCATTGCTACCCACGGGGTATTGTCTGGTCCGGCCATTGACCGCATTGAGAACTCCGTACTGGAGGAACTGGTGATTTCAGACACCATTCCTTTGAAGCGGGAGAGCTCTAAAATCAAGGTGCTCACGTTCTCAGACCTGTTTGCCCGGGCCATCAGCAACGTGGTAACCCATGATTCCATCAGCTCACTGTTTATCTAATTGCTGATGGTTGATTGCCACACAAAAGGAGTCTAGTGTCTAACATCTAGCTACTAACGTCTTCTTCAAAAGAGTTTTTTCATTTTTTTATTTATATCCATTTTTATGCAAAGCTTAGAGATTATAGGGTTTAAAAGAGCAAATCTCGGTAAATCCGAAGCCAAAGCGCTTCGTGAGGAAGCTCAAGTTCCATGCGTGTTGTACGGCGGTGCTGAGCAAGTTCATTTCTCATCGCCTGCTATCCTGTTCCGTGACCTGGTGTACTCTCCGGAGGTTTACCAGGTAGATCTGAACATTGAAGGCACGCACTACAAAGCCATCATGCAAGACTTACAGTTCCACCCAGTAAACGAAATGTTGCTGCACGTGGACTTCCTGTTACTGCAAGACGAGAAAGAAGTGAAAGTTGATGTACCGGTACGTTTCACTGGTACTTCTCCAGGGGTTATGGCCGGTGGTAAACTGGTGACCAAACTGCGTAAACTGCGCGTGAAAGCACTTCCTGCTAACTTGCCAGATTCAATCGCGGTGGACATCTCTGACCTGGAGTTAGGTAAGTCTATCAAAGTGAACAAAATCACTCCTGAGAACTACACTATCTTGACCAACCCACTTTCACCAGTGGCTACGGTAACTATCCCAAGAGCTCTGAAAAGCGCTCAGACAGAGGAGAAAAAAGGCAAGAAATAGTCTGTTGCTTCTTGAAGTCTTTGGAAATCCTGTTCTGCCCCTGGCAGGGCAGGATTTTCTCTTTAAGAGCAGGATTTACGGGATTTATTTGATTGATCAGGATTAGGAATATTGTCAGCCAGTCATAACCCTACCAAATTCCCCGTGCGCTTATGAATAAACGGTACCTAAGTTGAGGATTCCCCTCCTGGGAGCAGGGCCGTTAAGTTTTAAAAATCTAGCTGGTTCAAGTTTCCAACTTGGACCTACAATGGGCTGAAGTTTGCAAATCAGTGAGGCGAGAGCCTCAAATCTCACGATTGGCAATAGAATCTATACAAGTACAAGACTCAGTGGGGGACTGAACAGCCCTGCCTCTTGGGAGGGGCGGGTTTACTCCCTCAGAGAAAGGTATCTAGGACGCACAAAGAATATTATATTAGTATTACTGTACGGAGTTGGGTATTCTTCTCTGCTCAATCCATCCATCTGCTCAAATTCTGGTTTCTGCCTATTTTGCCAAAATCAGCCTCTAAACGCTTTTCTGATGACATCAGCCACCCGTTCCTGATCTGAGAACGAGAGGCTGGAGCCGGAGGGGAGGCACAGGCCGCGAGCGAACAAATCATCGCTCACGTGCTCGCCGAAGTAGTCGCAGGATTGGTAAAGCGGCTGCCGGTGCATGGGTTGCCAGAGGGGACGGCTTTCGATGTTTGCGGCTAATAGTGTTTGACGCAGGGCCTCTGGGGTGAGTTGGCTTCCTTGTTTGATGGTAAAGCAACTGAGCCAGCGGTTAGAGTAGAAGCCCTCGGGTTCCTGGTGCCATTCCAGTTCAGCCACGTCCCGCAGCAATTCCTGGTAGTTGGAGAATATCTTTCTCCGCTGTTGTACTCTTTCTTCCAGCACCTCCAATTGTCCCCGTCCGATACCCGCGCAGATATTACTCAGCCGGTAGTTGTAGCCCATCGTGGTGTGGTGATAGTAGGGTAAATCGTCTTTGGCCTGCATCGCCAGCCAACGGGTTTGTTCCACCAAATCGGATTCAGAAGACACCAGCGCGCCGCCGCCTGAGGTGGTGATAATCTTGTTTCCGTTGAAGGAGAAAACCCCCATTTTCCCGAAAGTACCCAGTAAACGACCCTTGTATCTGGAGCCGAGGGCTTCGGCAGCGTCTTCAATGATGGGCACTCCATAGTGTTGGGCCAGTTCCTGGATTTCCTGCATTCTGGAAGGCATGCCGTAGAGGTGCACCAACATAAGGGCCTTGGGCAGTTTGCCGTTCTTGTACCGGTTTTCCAAAGCCTGCTCTAAAGCAGTAGGGCAGAGATTCCAGGTAGTGGGCTCGCTGTCTATGAGCACGGGAGTGGCACCCACGTAGCGGATGGGATTGGTGCTGGCCACGAAGGTGAACGTAGAGCAGAAGACCTCGTCTCCGGGACACACGCCTAAGGCAAGCAAAGCCAGGTGCAAGGCAGCGGTGCCCGATGCTAAGGCGGCTGCGGCCGGTACTCCTATGTAGCTGGCCAATTCCTGCTCAAAGCCATTTACATTGGCGCCAGCGGTGGTAATCCAGTTCTGGTCAAAAGCCTGTTGCACATATTGCTGTTCCCTGCCGCCCATGTGCGGAGGCGATAGGTAAATGAATTCTCCTTTTTGGCTCATGCCGTCTGTTTGATGATGCGGGCCGGGACCCCCACGGCGGTGCAATAACTGGGCAGGTCTTCGTTCACTACCGCGCCCGCACCTATGGTGGTGAAATCGCCCACTTTTTTGTTTTGTAAAATAGTGCTGTTGGTGCCGCCGTAAACACCCGCGCCCAAACGTACACAGCCACTCACCGCTACCTGCGGCATCAAAGAGCAAAAATCACCTATGATCGCGTCATGCCCTATGGTGCAGGCCAGGTTCAGCAGCACGTGCCGCCCCAGGGTTACGTTGTTCGTCAGGATGCAGTTCTGGCAGATGATGGTGCCTTCACCAAAGTGGTTTTTCTGCTCGGGGTTGCACAGCACCGAGGGGTGCACCAGCACCGGGAACTTCAATAAGGGGCTCAGCAACCGGTCAGCCACGTCTGTTTTGGCGGCGCAGTTGCCAATGGCAATAGCTACGCACAGCGGGGTTTCGGTGTCGTTGAGCTGATCCACGGTGCCAAGGTACGGGTAGCCGCAGATGGTGGGGTGAGCCGAGGGGGCATCGTCATAGAACCCTACAATCTCCCATTTGGGCGTGGCCTGGTTTATCTGCAGCAAAAGCATGAGCACCTCGCGGCCCAGTCCGCCGGCACCTACAATAGCAATTCTTTGTTTAACGGTATTCATGAGGAAGAGGGGTTGGAGGAGCCGGTGAAACGCTCCATGGTGGCTGTGCCCGGGGCCGAGATGCCTTCGGGTTTAAACAAGTGCTTTATGGTGCGCCATAAAACCAGCAGATCAACCCGTAGAGACACATGCTCCACGTACCATACGTCATAAGCGAATTTCTCTTCCCAGCCCAAAAGATTGCGGCCGTTGACCTGTGCCCAACCCGTAATACCGGGCTTCACATCGTGCCGGCGAGCCTGCTCCGGGGAGTACAGCGGCAGGTAATCCATAAGCAGCGGGCGCGGCCCTACAATGCTCATCTCACCTTGTAACACGTTGAAGAGCTGCGGTAGTTCGTCCAGGGAAGTTTTGCGGATGAATTTCCCCAGCGGGGTAAGGCGTTGGGCATCGGGAAGGAGGTTTCCGTGCAGGTCCCGCGCCTGGGTCATGGTCACGAATTTATAGAACGCAAACGGCTTGCCATGCAGGCCCGGGCGCTGCTGCCGGAACAAAACCTGCCCGTTGAACCCCACACACAGAACCACCGCCACCAGCACCATTACGGGCCACAGCAATAGCAGCGCACTCCCGGCTAGCAGAAGGTCAAGCAAGCGTTTTCCGTAAGGCAGATACATGAATAATGTGCTAATTTTTTAAGGTGCTGATGCTGCTATTGGATTGACAAAACAGACAATAAAAATTGATTAAGAAATGTTAGCCTTTTCAAGAAAACGTTTTGAGCCTGATTTCTTAAAAGCAGGTTTAAAACGGAAGATACCAAATTTAATGTTTGTATGGCTATTCCCCGGTTCATGGGCATTAAACACTAACAACTAATTACCAATCACTAGTATCTTGCGGGCATGATTCAATTCCCGAACGCGAAGATAAACCTGGGCCTGCAACTGGTGGAGAAGCGCCCCGATGGGTTCCACAACCTAGTCTCCTGTTTCTATCCTGTAGGGTGGACAGATGCTCTGGAGATTCTGCCCGTGCAGGGAGAGGCCTCTTTTACGCTCTCAGGATTGCCGGTGCCGGGCGCTCCCACCGCTAATCTCTGCTGGAAAGCCTACGAACTCCTGCGCCGCGACTTTGAACTGCCCATCATCCAGATGCACCTGCACAAGGTCATTCCCATGGGGGCCGGCCTGGGGGGCGGCTCCGCCGATGCCGCTTTCACGCTCAAACTCCTGAGCCAGCAATTTGCTTTGGGATTGTCTAATGAGGCCCTTGAAAACTACGCCCGGCAACTGGGCAGCGACTGCGCGTTCTTCATCAGGAACCAGCCGGTGCTGGCACTGGAGAAAGGCGATGTGTTTGAACTTATTGAGGTGAATCTTCAAGGTTGGCACCTGCTGCTGGTCTACCCCAACTTTGCCATCAGCACCGCCGAGGCCTACGCCGGGGTTTCGCCCCGTTTCCCTGAAAAGAGCCTTAAAACGCTCTTGGCGCAGGACATCTCTACTTGGAAAAACGAAGTGGTGAATGACTTCGAGGCGAGCTTGTTTCCCAAATACCCAATCCTATCTGAACTGAAGGCGCAGTTGTACTCCATGGGCGCGGTATACGCGTCTATGTCCGGCTCGGGGTCTACCATGTACGGTTTGTTCAAAACTGCGCCCGAAGGGCCATTACCTTTCCCGGAGGATTACTCAGTTTGGCAAGGCGTCCTTTAAGCGGTTCTGGCGCCGGTTGATCACACTCTCCAAGATGGGGTGCAGAAACACGCTGAACAGGATAATAGCGGCCCCATAGTAAAAGCCCGCCGACATCTGCTCGCCTTCTTTGAAAATGAAAAAGGCCAGCAAAATGCCGTACACCGGCTCCAGGTTCACGGTGAGGTTCATGGTGTAGGCGCTGAACTTGTGCATGAGGCGCACGGCCGCCGTGTACGCGTAGACCGTGCAGACCAGAGCCAGCATGGCAATACAAAGCACATCAACCCAGGTAAGGGCAAGGTGCAGTTCGCCGGTATCGGTCATGAACTGACGGTAAAACGGAAAGAAAAGGCAAGTAGCCAGCCAGGCCCCGGCCATCTCATAGCAGGTGATGGTGGCTGCCGAGTGCTGTTTGGTGAGTCTGCTGTTGATGATGGTGAAGCAGGAGGCCAGAAACGCCGAGCCCACCGCCATGGAAATGCCCACCGCATGGTCAAATTCAAACCTGAAGATGACATACAGGCCCACCATGATCAGCAGGGCCAAAGCTACCTCGTGCGGCCTTATTTTCTTGTTCGTGAAGATGGGTTCCAGAATGGAGGTCCAGAGGCTGGACGTAGCCATCCCCGCCAGACAGATAGACACCGAGGCCACCCTCGCCGAGGCGAAGAACAGAATCCAATGCGCCGCAATCAGAAAACCCACGCCCAGGATCTTGGCGATATTCCGCCGGCCAATCCGCAGAGACCCTTTCCTGAGTTTGATCACCACCGCCAGTGCCACCGCCGCCAGAATAGTCCGGTAAAACACCAGCTCCACCGCCGGAATAGAGATGAATTTTCCCAGAATGGCCGTAAAGCCCCACAGCAGAATGATAAAATGAAGTTCCAGGAAATCTTTAAGCCGAGGGGTTTGCAAGAGAATTAGGAATTAGGAATGTGGAATTAAGAATGAGTAGAGTGGGTGGCTCCCAGGCCGTTTTCTGAAAAATGGCCCCGAAACAGCAAAGCTGCTTGTGGCGCTTCACCACGCCGCCCTGCGGGCACCCCTCCTAATTTAGGAGGGGAGTTTTGGGGTGCTTACAGGACAGCGCTTGCTCAGAAGACCTCGCAGGGTCCGGAGGTCCTGCGAGCGTCTGTGCCAACAACTACCGGGGAACCGTCCGGTACAAGATAACCCCGATAATACTAAAGACGAACAAAGGAACGAAGGCCGCCAGCTGCGGCGGAATCCCGCCCACCGAGGCCAGACTTCGGCTCATCATCACGAAAATGATAAAGATAAAAGCCAGCACGAAGCCCAAGGCAATCTGCAGACCCACGCCGCCGCGCACCTTGCGGGAACTCAGAATCACCCCGATAATGGTGAGAACCGTGATGGCGAACGGATAGCTCATGCGCTCATATTTCTCGGTCATGTACATCTCCACATCGGTGGCGCCGCGCAGGATTTTCTCGTCAATGAGCTTGTTCAGCTCGGCATTGGTGAGGGTCTCTTTGAGGCGGTAGGTACTGGCGAAGTCCTTGGGCAACAGGTTAAGCGTGGTGTCAATGGCGCCGCCGTTGAAGACCGTTTCCTTGTCGCCGTTGAAGGTGCGCAGGGTGTAGGAGTCCATGTGCCACTTCTGTTTGGTGCTGTCCCACCGGATAGACTCTGAGGAGAGTTTCCGGATAAGTTCCTGCTTTCTGATGGTCTCCAGCGTGAATTTGTAGCCCACATCGGCGTGGTTGTTATAGCTCTCCAGGTAGGCGTAAGAATCTGGGCCTATGCGGAAGTGCACGTTGCGGCCCTCAAAGGTGTAGGGGTTCTTTACGTACTTAATTTCAAAGGCCACCCGTGTCTTGTTGGCCGTAGGAATCACATAGGAAGAAAAGAAGAAGATGAAAATCCCGATGATCACTGACCCGATGATGTAGGGCACCAGCATGCGCTTAAACGAAACCCCGCTGCTCAGGATGGCCACAATCTCGGTGTGGGAAGCCAGTTTGGCCGTCACAAACACCGTGGCAATGAACACCGTGATGGGGCTCAGCATGTTAATGTAGTGCGGGATCATGTTCATGTAGTAATCTACCAGAATGATCTTCACAGAGAGGTTATGCTGAATGAAGTCATCATTCTTCTCCACGAAGTCAATCACGCAGATCACCGCAATCAGGATGATCACCACAAACACGAACGTGGTCAGGAACTTCTTGAGGATGTAATTATCTAATAGCTTCAGTTTCACACTTATTCAATTATGAATTAAGAAGTAAGAATTAGGAATTGATTTTCCATGCAAATAGCGGGATTCATCAGCTTCCAATTCTTAATTCCTAATTGTTAATTCCTAATTCTTAATTACAAACGTGTCATTAGTTTCTTTACCATCTCATCTTTCCAGGTCCGGAAGGTGCCGGCAATGATCTGCTCGCGCGCCTGGCCCACCAGCCACAAGTAGAAGGTGATGTTATGCACACTGGCAATCTGGGCTCCCAGCATCTCAGTGGCATGCATAAGGTGACGCAGATACGCCTTAGAATAAAACGTGCTCACGTAGCCGCCCAGTTCCGCATCAATGGGAGAGAAATCCTCTTTCCAGCGCTCGTTCCGGATATTGATGATGCCTTGGGTGGTGAACAGCATGCCATTGCGCGCGTTGCGGGTAGGCAACACGCAGTCAAACATGTCTACGCCCAGGGCGATGTTCTCCAGGATGTTGGCTGGCGTGCCCACGCCCATGAGGTAACGCGGTTTGTCACTGGGCAGTATGTCGCAGACCAGTTCGGTCATCTCGTACATCATCTCGGCAGGCTCGCCCACTGACAAGCCCCCGATAGCGTTTCCGGGCCGGTTTTTAGAAGCAATGGTCTCCGCACTCTGGATGCGCAGGTCTTTGTAGGTGCTGCCCTGCACAATGGGGAACAGCGTCTGCTCGTAACCATACTTGCCCTCCGTAGAGTCAAAGCGGTCAATGCAGCGTTGCAGCCAGCGATGCGTACGCTCCATAGAGTTGCGGGCGTAGTTGTAGTCGCAGGGGTAAGGCGTGCACTCATCAAAGGCCATGATGATATCCGCCCCGATGGTGCGTTGCGTGTCCATCACGTTCTCGGGGGTGAACAGGTGGCTGGAGCCGTCAATGTGCGAGCGGAATTTCACGCCGTCTTCAATGATCTTGCGCGTGCCCGAGAGGGAGAACACCTGGTACCCGCCGCTGTCCGTTAAAATAGGGAAGTCCCAGCCGTTGAATTTATGGAGGCCGCCGGCTTTCTCCAGCACGTTCAGGCCCGGGCGCAGGTACAGGTGGTAGGTATTGCCCAGGATGATCTGGGCCTTTACGTCTTCTTTGAGCTCGCGCTGGTGCACGGCTTTCACGGTGCCGGCGGTACCCACCGGCATGAAAATAGGGGTTTGTATTTTGCCGTGCGCGGTGGTCAATTCACCCGCGCGGGCTTTGGAAGCGGGATCTTTCGCTACTAAATCAAAGGTCATGTACAAGGGGTAAAGTGCTGGAAAAGCCTTGTTTATAGCTGGTGTGGGCGGCGGTTAGGCAACCCACGCTTTTCCAAACGGCAAAGATACAAACAACCTTTTGTTCTGCCGCCCTGCGGGTAGGCTGCGCATGAATATTTGTGCTATTTTTGGATTCTGTTTTCAATTGCTTTGGACTACTCATTCATTCTTTCTGTTTCCCTCTTCTATCTGCTGGTGGCCTGCGTGCTGGTGCAGTTGTTTTATAAATTCTACTATTTCCTGCCGCTCGCTTTTCACCAGAGACAGGAGGTAGCCCCACCATCGGCTTTGCCGCCCTTGTCTATCCTGGTCTGTGCCCATAATGAGGTGGAGAACCTGAAAGAGCTGTTGCCGCTGCTGCTGGAGCAGGAATATCCGCAGCCAGTGGAGTTCATTATCATAGATGACCGTTCCTGGGACGGCTCCCATGTGCTGGTGAAAGAATATGAAATGGAGCACCCCAACGTTAGATTACTGCGGGTGAAGGAAACCCCGGCGCTCATGAGCCCAAAAAAATACGCCCTTTTCCTGGGTATTAAAGCTGCTCAGTATGAGCACTTACTGCTCACCGATGCCGACTGCAGGCCCCTGTCTGCCCAGTGGGCGCAATACATGGCCAGCGGTTTTTTAGGCCAAAATGATATCATTTTAGGCGTTTCTCCGTATATGCAGATATATGGATTCTTAAATCATTTGATCCGTTACGAAACCTTCTTAACGGCGATGCAGTATCTGTCGTTTGCCAAGAAGGGCCAGGCGTATATGGGAGTGGGGAGAAATCTGGCTTATACCAAATCAACGTTTTTACGTAACAAAGGCTTTGCCTCCCATATAAGGTCCTTGGGAGGGGACGATGATTTATTTGTGCAGGAAGCTGCCAAACACTCTGCCGTCCAGATTGTCATTGACCAAGACGCCCAGACAAGCAGCACCCCGGAAAGCCGGTGGCGCGACTGGTGGCGCCAGAAACGGAGACATTTGGCGGCAGGGCGGCAGTACCAGAAGAAGGAGCAGTTCAGACTCGGACTTTTTGTCTTGTCAAATGGGCTATTTTATGTAATATCACCTGTTCTTTTAGGTTTACAGTATCAACTGCTATGGGTTGGCCTCATTATTGGGGTGAGGTATGCCGGACTGTACGGGACGTACCTACCGGTGGCCCGCCGCCTGCAAGACCCGCTCAAGTGGTGGCTGTTGCCCATATTGGAACTAGGATATTACCTCAATTACATAGGGATCGGGATCTCTGTTTTAACGACTAAAAAGGTAAGATGGAAGTAAACAAACAATTCTCCGCGAAAGCGAAACACGATTTTAAACTGATCCAGTCAGCGGTGGAAGACGGAGATGAGAAGGCCTACGCCGAGCTGATGCAGATCTACAAAAAGCCGGTTTACCACGTAGTCCTTAAGATGGTGCGCAACGCCGATGATGCCGAGGACCTCACCATTGAAGCCTTCGCGAAAGCCTTCCGTAACCTGCATAAATTCAATCCGGAGTACGCCTTCAGTACCTGGCTTTTCCGTATCGCCACGAACAACTGTATTGACTTCATCCGGAAGAACAAGATCAAGACCATGAGCATTGACTCAGCCATCAAGATCGATAACGGCGATGAGATTACCATTGATTTCAAAGACAACAACCTGAACCCGCAGGAGTCTGCCATCAAGAACCAGAAGATAGAGATCATGCAGTACATCGTGAGCAAGCTGCCAGACAAGTACCAGCGCCTGGTAACGCTGCGCTACTTTGACGAGTTGTCTTACGAGGAGATTGCCACCGAACTCAGTGCCCCGCTTGGTACCGTAAAGGCCCAACTGCACCGCGCCCGCGAGTTGCTCTATGACATGGTAAAGAACAAGAAGCACCTGATCTAGCAAGTATCACGTAGCAAGATTTTAAAGTTGAAATGTTAGCAGGAAGCAGCCCATGTGGCTGCTTTCTGTGTTTAGGGCCTGTTTTACAGAAATGGGTTGTAAACGGATTGATACACCAACCTCCCGCAAGTTTGAGCGCAGCGGTAACTTGTGGGTACCATGGTGCCAGTTTGTAACTGGCTTTGACCATGATCCGGTATTGGATTGCGCCAGTTGCAAACTGGCAGTCAAGTTCACTCCAAGTTACCGTTCCGCTCAAACTTGAAGTATAGGAGACTTAAGCCCTTTTTCCTGAAAACAGTCTCAAAACAAAACCACCAGTACTGACTTCTGACAAACTCAGGACTCAGAACTCAAGACTCAGAACTCCTTTCGTTATCTTTGAGCCTATGAACGCACAATCTGTGGATATCCTTACCCATTACTTTCCAGATCTCACCCCAGAGCAACAGCAGCAGTTTGCGCGCCTGGCGGAGCTGTACGTAGAGTGGAATTCCAAAATAAACGTGATCTCCCGCAAAGACATGGACAACATTGTGGTGCACCACCTGCTGCATTCCTTGGGCATTGCCAAAGTGGTGCAGTTTCCGGCGGGCACCTCTGTGATGGACGTAGGCACCGGCGGTGGCTTGCCGGGTTTGCCTTTGGCTATCCTGTTCCCCGAGGTGAAGTTCCATCTGGTTGATTCCATAGGCAAGAAGATCCATGTGGTGCAGGAAATTGCCCAGGAACTACGCCTTCACAACGTGAAAGCCACCCACACTCGTGCCGAGCAGGTGCACGAAAAGTATGATTTCATTGTCAGCCGGGCTGTGGCCCGCCTGGCTACTTTCTACCAGTGGATTCAGTTCAGCTACAAAAAAGACTCAGTGCCCGGTCAAGGTCTGTACTACCTCAAAGGCGGCGACCTAACCGAGGAACTAGCTGAGTCTGGTCTGGTGCACAAAGTGTTTGACTTGAGCAGTTACTTTCAGGAAGATTTCTTTGAGACGAAGAAAGTAGTGTTTGTGCCGCTGCACCCAACGGCTTAGGCTGTTTTCTGAAAAGCAGCTCTGAAATAGATTCAGATAAAATGTAGAAGCCGCTTCAAATTTGGAGCGGCTTCTGCATTTTATAAGTTAGAGCAAAGGCTCTATAGATTCATTACCAAGTGCGCCATTTATCAATAATCGTAATATTGGTTTTAAACCCGGATGTTGTGATTATCCGCTCCATTTCATTGATAATTTGCTCTCGCGCTAAAGTGTCAATGTCATTGTTATCCTTTTCTGATAGTGCGTTGAAGTTCTCAATGCTTCTTTTGAGGATGGCTAATTCCTGCTCTTGATTAAGGTTAGGGTAATTGCGTTCTATCTCCTCCACCATATTCCTAAGAATGAGTTGGGCTTCCTTCACCATTTTCTTGCTATGATAGGAGTCCTTAGCCATATCGTTCAGAAAGCCCTTCTTTTTCAACTCCTGTATCTTCATAGCAGCAGTACCATGTTGTAGCTTTGGACCTTCTTGAAACTTGTCAATTGGAAAATTTTCAATAGGGCTGCCAGTGCAACTTGTTGTAATAAGGCTAATTAGGATAAGAGCAATGAATATCTGTTTCATCAAGAATAATTGTCTACTTGGCTTAGGTTAGTGTGAAGCAACAAGGTCAGTTGTATTACCTCACCAACTCCACTTTCTCAATTCTATCCCCAATATTCAACTGGTGTACCACGTCCATGCCTTTTACCACGCGGGCGAAGATGGTGTACTTGCCGTCTAGGTGTGGGGTGGGAGAGTGGGTGATGAACCATTGGCAGCTCTCGGTGTCTTTGCCTGCCGAGGCCATGCCCACGTAGCCTTCTAGGTAATTCAAATCCGCGAACTCAGAGCGGATGGCGTAGTCCGAGGAGCCCCAGCCGTCGCCGCGGGGGCAGCCGCCCTGCGCCACAAAATTGGGTACCACCCGGTGGTAGTTCTTGCCGTTGAAAAAGCTTTGTTCCAGCAACTCCACAAAATTGGCCACTGAGCCGGGGGCGTCTTCCACGAGCAATTCAAAAACGATTTCGCCTTTAGAGGTGTTCAGGCGAGCTTTCTGGTTTTTCTGCAGCTTGTTCACCGTGGCCCAGTTGATAGGATGGCTGAACGGAGTGGCCGGTGTGGGTGCCGAGGTTTTGCCTTCCAGATAATCCAGGGTTTTCTGCAGTTCCAGGTACGTTTCAATGTCGCGAGGTAGGGTAAGTTTGTTGCGGGCCTGGGTCAGAAAGGAGCGGTCTGCGTAGGCGTTTTTCATGTTCAAATCCGGATTCCGGATGGCGCCCGCAGCAATGCCTACCATGGCTACATCCCCGGATTGGATGGCTTTTTGGAAAATAGAGTTGAAAACAGGAGCCGCTGAAGCATCAAAGTTTTTCTGACCCCTGATGGCTGCCAACGCTTCAATACCTGCTGTGCTGATGGCCGGGTGCGCCGCCCCGAAGGTCTGTTGTTCAATGAATGGATACTGCGTGGCGTCTTTGCTGAGGGCCGTGAGCAGGGCCGCTTTCTCGTAAGGATTTTTCGCTGAGGCAAACCGCCTTTGAATTTCCTGGCTTACTGGCTGTTTTTGACCCGCAGAGGCCAGGGCAGCCCCAAATAAGGTGGCCCGTACGCGCCAGTCTTTTTGTGCCTGGGCCGCTTGCAGTAGCCGCGCAGATTCTGCGGCGGGCGCTTTGGCGGTCAGGTACTCGGCAGCGGAGAGAGCCACCAGCGGATGTTTGTCTGACAGGGCATTCCAGGAGATGGTTTGCACGGCAGCGTACGGTAACTGGTACAAAGGCCGCACAGCATTGATCCGAACACGATAATCGGTGTCTTTTTGGAGCACTGCGTTTACCACCGGAGCCAAGCCCACGGTATCGGTCATTTTGCCCAAGGACAGGGCTGCTGCCATGCGCACGTTGGCGCTGGGGTCTTGCTGCACTACTTTAAACACCTGTGCTTTGGCCTGACTGGGGTCTAGTTTGGCAGTGCGGCCCAGAAAGTGGGCGGCACCCAGACGGGCTTCTTCCTGGCGTGAAGCCAGCAGGGCCGCGGCTTTGGTAATCGCCCCGGTGTAGTTGAGTTTCCGTTGGCCGGCGCGGTAAAGGGCCCAGGCCTGCGCCGCCTCCATCTGTGGTTGTGCCGTGTATCTATAGATCATATCCAATCCGTTCTGCGAGGCGCATTTACCCCAGGCCTCCAGAATCTCGGCCCTCACCGGTATGTTCTGCTCTTGGTTATACGCTTCCATCAACGCCGGTTCTGCCGAGGCACTTCCTATCTGCCCCAAGGCATAGGCACTTGCTTTCCGGACCTCGGGCTCCGGGTCTTTCAGGGTTGAGGCTAAAGCGGGAACGGCGATGCTGTCCTGCACTGATCCGAAGGCCAGGGCTGCCTCACGGCGGTACATGGTCTCGGGGCGTTCCAGAAATTCCAGCAGGGCCTGGGTTTTGCGTTCGTCCTGCAGGGTGTAGATTTTGCGCAAGGTAGCGTCGCTGAATTTATTCACGCCACCCGCGGCGCTGTTCTGGGCGGGTTGCCGGCACGCAACGGCCAGAAGAAGCAAAGCAGCGGCGTTTCTGAGTTGTTTTTTCATAGAGAGCACTTGAGCACGGAAGATACAAAAGAGTCCTGAGTCTTCGGCACCGCCACCCGGCAGCAGAAACCGAAATACCGTTTTTGTATTGTTTTGGGGAAAATGGGGGAGAAACGCCGCGTGGATTGTCTTAAAAATGCAGACCTTTGCGCCCGTTATGATTACCGCTGCCCCCGCTACTAGTACTTATTCGTTTCGTTTCTGGATGCTGTGCCTGAGTTCGTTTCTCTTTTCGGCCAGTTTCAACATGATCATCCCGGAGTTGCCTAACTTTCTCACCCACCTCGGCGGGGCCGATTACAAAGGCTACATCATCGGGCTGTTTACGCTCACGGCAGGCCTCTCGCGCCCCTTCAGCGGCAAACTCACCGATACCGTGGGCCGCTTGCCGGTCATGTACTTCGGCGTGGCAGTCTGCATCCTTTGTAGCCTTTTGTACCCGCTGCTCACCACCGTTTTCGCGTTTTTGCTCTTGCGGCTCATCCATGGGTTCTCCACTGGTTTCACGCCTACCGGCGAATCGGCGTACATCGCTGATATTGTGCCGCTGGAGCGGAGAGGCGCCGCCATCGGGATTTTCGGGTTGGCCGGAAGCCTGGGCTTGGCGGCTGGTCCTGCCATTGGGGGGGAGTTCAGCCGGCATTTCTCTTTGAACGCGCTTTTCTATTCCTCGTCCGGTATGGCGCTGCTTTCTATTCTGGTGCTGGTCAATTTAAAAGAGACCCTGCCTAATCCGCAGAAATTCAGGCCTGGGCTGTTGCGCATAAAAAAAGATGAGATTTTTGAGCCGCGCGTGATGCCCACCTTCATTGTGATGCTGCTTACGTTATCCTGCTACGGCGCCGTGCTTACCGTCACTCCGGATTTAAGTCAGCACCTAGGCATACAGAACAAGGGGCTGTTCTTTACTTTCTACACCGTTTCTTCTATTGGCGTGCGCTTTCTGGCAGGTCGCGCCTCAGATCGTTTCGGACGGGTTCCCATTCTTCGGATTTCTACTTTCCTGATGGCTATCTCCATGGTGGTGCTAGGCTTAGCCGAAAACAAAGCCATGTTCCTGGGCGCGGCAGTCCTGTACGGTTTCGGGACGGGCATGAACTCGCCCACCCTCTACGCCTGGGCCATAGACTTGAGCCATCCAGAGCGCCGGGGCCGCGCCATGGCTACCGTGTACATCGCCTTGGAAGCCGGCATCGGCCTGGGTGCCTTCGCCTCTGGCTGGATCTACGGAAATGAGATAGGTGCCATCCCTTACGTGTTCTGGGGTGCCGCGGCTCTGTGCTTTCTGGCGTTCCTGTTTGTGATACTGGGGAATTTCAAAAGGAGTCCTGGCAGAGAAGTCCTGAGTGCTGAGTCTTGAGTCCTGAGTTGAGGGAAAGCAAGCGGGAGGTCTTAGTAGTACCGTTGCTGTTATCACCATAACTTTCCGGTTAACGGGAGCCTGAGCCGGTTTTCCTTGGAGTACCACCTCGTTACAATGTAACGAGGCTACATTTCTGGTCTGTAGCGACGTTACACTGTAACGTCGTACGCATTGCGGAGCCCGGTGCAAGGGCAACCCCAATGGATTGCCCCTACAAAAGGTTATCCATAAACTTTTTATAGCCTGTTTTTAGTAAAAAGCACTAGAAACGCCATTGTGGTTGTTGGTGATAACACCACCAACGGCGTCTGTATTCAAGAGCTTCAGACCAAGAATTCCTAACTCAAAACTCAAGACTCAGAACTCCCTTACAAATACCCTTTCGCCTGTAACCTGAACAGCTCCGCATACCGGGTGCCTTTGGCGATGAGTTCTTCGTGGGAGCCCATTTCTACGAACTGCCCGTTCTCGATGACCAGGATGCGGTCTGCCATCCTAACGGTGGAGAAGCGGTGGGAGATAAGGACGGCGGTTTTGCCTTGGGTCAGTTCCGCGAAGCGCTGGAAAACTTCGTGCTCGGCGCGGGCGTCCAGGGCGGCGGTAGGTTCATCCAGGATCAGGAGCTGGGCATCGCGCATGTAGGCTCTTCCCAAGGCTATTTTCTGCCACTCACCCCCGGATAAATCCACACCTTTGTTGAACCGCCGGCCAATGATCTGGTCGTATCCCTCGGGCAGTTTGGCGATGACCGTGTCCGCTAAGCTTTGCTGCGCGGAGGTTTGGATGCGGGGACGGTTCTCTTTTTCCTCAATCCGGCCGATGGCGATGTTGGTGCCCGCGCTCATCTGGAAGCGCACAAAGTCCTGGAAGATGACGCCAATCTCGCGGCGGAGATCAGCGGGGTCGTACTCGCGCAGGTCAATGCCATCCAGCAGGATTCGGCCCTCAGTGGGATCGTAGAGACGGGAGAGCAGCTTGACCATGGTGGTTTTTCCGGCGCCGTTTTCGCCTACCAAGGCCAGTTTCTCCCCGGCATGCAAGGTGAAGTTAAGGTGCCGAAGGGCCCATTTCTCTGAATTGCGGTACTGGAAACCCACGTTCTCAAACGTGAAGCCGTGTTGGATGGGCCTCGGGAAGGGTGGGGCCGAAGGCAGACGCCGGATGCGCGGTTGCAGCTCAAAGAAATCAAAGAAATCCTGGAGGTACAGCGCGCCCTCGGCCACGCTGGTGAACCGGTTCAGTACCGATTCCAGCAGTCCGCGCAGGCGCATGAACGAGCCGGAGAGAAACGTCAACTGACCTAAAGAAACCTGGCCCTGCACGGTTTGCAGGAGCAGGTAGACGTAGGCACCGTAGTAACCGGCGCTGCCCAGTGCGGCGAACACACTGCCCCAGCCGGCCCGGCGGGTAGACAGTTTCTTGTTGTCTCTGTAAAACTGGTCTGAAAGCGTGCGGAAGCGATCTACCAGAAACCCTGATAGCCCGAAGATCTTCACTTCTTTGGCCGTATCGTCGCTGGCGCCGGTCTGCCGCAGGTAATCCAGTTCGCGGCGCTCGGGGGTCCAGCCGTGTACCAGCGAGTAGCTCCGCTCGTTGAAGTGGGACTCGCCCAAGAAAGCCGGCAACACCGCCACCAAGAGCAACAGCAGAAGCCAGGGATAGAAAGCGATGAGTCCGGCGGCGAGGAACACCATGGAGAGGATGTCCTGCATCTGCCCCAGGACCTGGCTCATGAGAATGGTGCGACTCAGGGTTTGGCGGCGGGCTCGTTCCAGTTTATCGTAGAAAGCCGAGTCCTCGAATTGGTCCAGGTCCAACTCAGCCGCGTGTTCCATGAGCCGCACCGAGGATTGGTTCGCGAACAGGTCGCCCAGCAGACCATCTATGAGTGCGATGCCGCGGTTGAGGAAATCTGAGATCACCGCCAACCCGAATTCAATGGCCACCAACGTGAGCAGGTAACCCAGCAGTTTGTCGTCTGTACGGGAAAGGCGCACCACCTCGTCAATGATCAACTGGCCCACGTAGAGCATGGCCACCGGCACCGCCGCCCTAAGCAGACGCAGCACCACGTTGATGAAGGCCATGCGCGGGTTGGTCTGCCAAACCATCTTCAGGAACGGCGGCAGGTGTTTCAGGGCGCTCACCCGCTCCTTGACTGAAAGCTGCGGTTGTCCCTGCCTGGGTGGCTTTCGCCCGAAAAGATTATCCCAAAATGCCATAGGCGGTGAAGTTATAGAAAAGCCCTTTACTTACGCGCTTTAAAGTAAAATGTAGGGGCAGAAGTAAGAGAATACCCGTCTGGCGTAGGTGCGGGCAGCATGTTACAGACTTAATTTCTGTTTTAAGCCTGCTTTCCTTAAAACGTGCGTAAAACAAGGTGGGTGCTATACTGTAAGAAACCAAAGGCACTGCGCATCTGCCTGCCAGCGGCTTTACCTTTGCATCGCCTAAATGAAAGAGAGAAGTTTTTTGTTTCCCTGGGAGGTATAATTTCGTAGGTAGTTTTTATGGAAGAATCATTTTTAAATCGGCTCTGGAGTCTCCATCAGCAGAACCAACTCCGGATACCCACCGGTCTGCTTTGCCAGTTCCTGAACCGGCTGTTGCAGATGCTTTTCCCGCCCCTGGCAGAGCAGCCCTTCAGGGATGCCGATGCGCTGGCCCAAGAGGCCACATTTCTGGAGCAGGAACTGGAGTCTCTGCTGGAAGGCGTGCAGCACATCAGCGCGTTTCCGGCCCCTGAGACGGTCAGCCGTTTCATGACCCAGTTGCCCCATCTGCATGAGCGGCTCATCGCCGATGCCCAGTTTATTCTGCAGGAAGACCCGGCGGCCCGCCACATTGAGGAGGTGATGCGCTCTTACCCTGGTTTCTACGGTATTGCCGTTTATCGCATCGCGCACCTGCTGTACCAGGAGGGAGTGCCGCTGCTGCCGCGCATCTTAACCGAGTATGCCCACAGCCGCACCGGCATTGACATCCATCCAGGCGCCCAGATCGGGTTCCCTTTCTGCATTGACCACGGCACCGGTATTGTCATAGGCGAGACCACCACCATAGGTAGAAACGTGAAGCTGTACCAGGGCGTGACGCTGGGCGCCTTGAGCGTAGCCAAGTACATGACCGACCTCAAGCGCCACCCCACCCTGGAAGACAACGTGATTATCTACGCCGGGGCTACCATCCTGGGCGGCAACACGGTGATAGGCGCGCACAGTATCATTGGGGGTAACGTTTGGCTCACCGAGAGCGTACCTGCGTATTCACGGTTATATCATCGGGCCCAGATCAAGGTAAGCCGGTCAGAAGCGCCGGAAGACATTCTTGATTTCTCAATTTAGTTTTATCCCCTATGGGATTAATGAAATAATTTTACATTTGTACCAAGCCTTGGCTAAGGACTTTTGCCTGGGATTGGTACACTTATAACGTAAACCTTACGAGATGAAAGCAGAAAACATATTGCAGACCATCGGGGATACCCCCACCGTACGAATCAACAAGTTATTTGGCCCCGATGCTCAGGTTTGGATGAAACTGGAGCGTGCCAACCCCGGCGGAAGCATCAAAGACCGTATTGCCCTGTCTATGATTGAAGACGCCGAGCAACGCGGTTTACTCAAGCCCCATAGCCACATCATAGAGCCGACCTCAGGTAATACCGGGGTGGGACTGGCCATGGTGGCAGCCGTGAAAGGCTACGAACTCACCCTGGTGATGCCCGAGTCTATGTCCATTGAGCGCCGCCGCCTGATGGCCGCTTACGGTGCCCACCTGGAGCTGACCCCGCGCGAGAAAGGCATGAAAGGCGCCATTGAGCGTGCCAATGAACTGGCAAGCCAGAACGAGAACGCCTGGATTCCCATGCAATTCGATAACGAGGCCAACACCCGTGTCCACATAGAGACTACCGCGCAAGAAGTGCTGCGCGATTTCCCAGATGGCTTTGACTACCTCATTACCGGCGTAGGAACCGGCGGCCACATCACCGGCGTAGGCAGGGTTCTGAAAGAGAGATTTCCTAACCTGAAAGTGTTTGCCGTAGAGCCCACCTTGTCTCCGGTATTAAGCGGCGGCGCCCCTGGTCCGCACCCAATCCAAGGCGTAGGCGCAGGTTTCATTCCCAAGATCATGGACATGTCTGTGCTGGACGGCGTGATTCAGGTAGACCCTAAAGATGCGTTTGAGTATGCCCGCCGGGCGGCCAAAGAAGAAGGCATCTTCATCGGGGTTTCTTCGGGTGGTTCCCTGTCGGCGGTAGCCCAGAAGCTGGCCGAGATTGAGCCGGGTGCCCGTATTCTCACCTTCTGCTATGACACCGGCGAGCGTTACCTGTCTGTGGAAGGATTGTTTGTGTAACTAACCTTTGCCTATAAAAACAGAGCCGCTCCTGCTATTACAGGAGCGGCTCTGTTTTCGGCCTGTTTTCTTAAAAACAGCCCCTGAAACGCTAGGGCTAACGCAGTGTGCTTAATAACAGGAATACTCAAGCGTGGTGGTAGAAGTAGTGGTTGCAGCACCTGCGGTAGAGGTAGAGATAGAAGCCGTAGTTGGGTACCCCGCCTCATTGTATTGGTAACTGTACTCTGTGACCGTCTCTGTGGTGAGGCCACTTGTGAGATCGGTGGAAGAAAAGATCGTGCGGGTGCGCATGTTCTTGTTGAAATTGATCACCGAGGAAATAAAGCTGATGGCTTCCTGGTCTTGGCGGCGTTTGTTTTCCTTATTCAAGTCAAACATATAGCGGGTAACGGTACGTTGGGTGGGTGAGACGTAGGTTCTGACGGTGTTTTACCACCTACCCACTCGAAGTCAATTGTGTACCGAACGGATACTGTGCCTGATCTTTCCATTTTGGCCGTATACTTGATGAGTTGGTTTTGGCCGTTGTACTCTGCTTCGTTAAAGTAGATAATTCCGGTGGTGTTGGTGCTCCGTAGTTCTGTCCACTTTCCCTTGTCATTGTACGTAATCATGTCAGAAACTTGTGCGATGCCTGTCTTCGCATCCATGTACTGGCTTTCTTCTATGCGGCCGCTACTGCCGTAAGTGAAATGGTAATAGCCTAGGGTATTACCATCCTGAAGATAACGCACCTCTGAGATCCTGTCGCTTTCAAAAACTTGTTCCACGGAGCTGCCTGTTCCCGTTGATTGCCTTAATTCCTGGCAAATGGTTTCATTGGGTTGCAGCTCAAGGTCTTCTCCACAGGCAGTTAATAATATGGGTAACCAAAGCAAAAGGCGTAAAAATTGTTTCATAAGCAGGTTATAAAAAGAGAGAAAAGGAGGGATGATCTGTGTTCCCATAAAATGAGTTTGTACCATTAGGGCTTTTGAATGTTGAAGGATTTTGGGCGGAGTGGCGAAGTCATGGGCCGCATAAACGTGGTTAAAAGGCTATGCCTAAGCTAAAGCCAAGACCTCTTATCCCAGCAAAGGGAGCATTGCCTTTTACCGTTACTCCTTTCTCCGTTACGGTAGCGTCTATCTTGGCACCCCCGGGCAAATCATCGTTGATAGATTCAATATCTTCAGCCAATTCTCTTCTTTCCTGGGGTGTCATGGCGCTTAGGTCAGCCGTACCGTCTAAATCAAGTTTCATCTTTCCAAAGTGCCCCCCCAAAATGTACCAATCAAAAGCTATCCGTTTGGCGATCAACCACTGGGAGCCAATCATGAGTCCGCCCCCAAAGCCTTGTACATTTCCGTCTATCGGAATGATGTACGTGTTGGAATTGGCCTCATATTCATGTGTATAGGTAGCGTCAAGGTTCATGTAGCGCCCATACAAAGACAGGTATAGACCCCTTGCCCCGGGTTTCTTGCCAGAATAGAATCTGATCTCACCGGTATAGGTTTTATCCGCGACAGTGGAGTTGGTGAGATAGTCTCTCATGTCATCCTCTTCGTCTATGAATTTATCCAGAGCCTTCTCCACCGCGAAAATAGAGGCGACCTTTGTTTTGGGTATAAAACTGTAGCCGCCCACAAACGTTATCTTGCGGGTCAAAGAGCGTTCATAGCTCAGGTTATAGCTATTCAGGACCAGAGAGGATAAGTTGATTTTGACTATGTTTTTCCTGAAGACCTCTTCTTTGCCTTTACTGTTCAAGCCCGGGCTATTTTGTTTCCCTAGTGCCGGGGAAGCAAGTTTTAAGCTGTCTGGTTGGTATTTTGTGGAGTCAGTCTGCCCAAAGCAACGGAATATGGTGAGTAATAGAACAAGAGTTAAGGATAATTTCATATAATTTTGTATATAGAATTTATCCAAAGGTGACCGTTAAAGCCCGTTATAGCAATACTTACAAGTAGGTATTATATTAATTTTATAAAAATTTGTAATAAATACGGTTAGTTTGTGTTTGCTTCCTGATTCACCTATCCAGAAGCTATACTCTTTGTAATCTGAGATCCTGACCACGATATAAAACAAAGCCGCTCCTGTTATGACAGGAGCGGCTTTGTTTAGGGGCTGTTTTCTTAAAAACAGCCCCTAATCGGAAAATGCCTCAAAGGGTACTTTCGTTTAGAACTTGAATTGAGAAGGTCCAGAGGGTTAGTTCTGAAACGCCTACCAATCATTAAGAATTCTGGTCAGTTCCTGAGGACGTCTGATCAGATCCTGAGGCGGCAGTTGATTGGCCTGTCAACCCTTGCACAGAGTTGGTAACGGTATCCAGAAGGGCACGCCGTTTCCCTTTACCAATGGCTGAAAGGGCTATGCCCACGCCTGCGGCTCCCAGCAGGGAATACAGCACCTTTTTATTCTTCACCAGGCTTTGCACTCCGGTTAAAAGAGACTTATCCTTTTTGACTTTGTTCTTCTTGGTCTTGTTCTTATTCTTTGACATGGCGGTAAGGTTTGAATTTAATGGATCAAAGTGAATGGGTTAATACGATATTATATGTGGTTAACCCTTAGTATGCACCTACGCCACCCACGTCTTTTGGTTTTTACCGGCCAGCGAATTGCCGAAGAAGCACGTTCTTTCCCTGGCTTTTATGATTACTTTTCGTCGTCTGAAGAGCCGTTGTCTGGGGCAATGGTGAGGGGAGGAGGGTTGTTCCCTTTTAGTTTCTTTTTCTTTTTTAAAGGTTTCTTTTCCTTGACCTCTTCCGGTTGATGATGAGCCAAATGCTTTACCACGGCCGTGATCCCGTCCACCAGATTCCCCGCCCTGTCCGGACCTATCGCTCTGGCCAGAGCAACCCCAGCCCCCACCGCGCCAACCAGGGCGAGTAAAACCCGGTTATCGCTTATAAACGGCTTTACCGCTTTGTAAAAGGTCTGGTGTTTGGTTCCTTTTTTCTTTTTCTTGGCCATGGTCTTTTCTGAAAAGAATCTGAAAGTAGTGGGATTCTGGAAGAGGACATTCAATACCTCCTTCCTGCCTTCTCTACGTGTCCCCTAGTTCTGGGTTCTTTTCCTGAAAACAGCCTTAGAACGCACTCTCAGTCAGTCCCTCATTAAAACCGGCTAAAAGCTTGTCCATTATCGTTGCTTTTTGAGCTCCTCTAAGGGGTAGAAGCTGTCGCGCCAGTAGATGCCGCCCTGCCGGATGGTCTTCACCGCCGATGCGATCAGGATGTAGACCATCACCGCGCCCGCGAAGGGGATCATAAGGGCATGCCATCCTTTGCTATGGATGCCGCTTTTGAACTGCATGAGCAGCACCTGGGATAGAAGCAGCACCACGGCCAGCAACTGCCCTGTTGTTCCCGCCAGCAAAAGCAAAGGAAGGGGAAGCACGAAGACCAGAAGCGTAGCCACAGCCATGCCCAGTGCAGTGGGGAAATGGTAATTTGCCACCGAGAACGTGTTCTTCATCAGGCCCCGCACAAACTCCTGAAGGCTGGTGTACCACTGTAAGGAAATTTCCTTATTACCATACACCACATCCTGCCTGAAACCCGCTGCTTTTATCTGTTCGCCCAGTTTCAGGTCATCATCCGGCCGAAGCGAGAAAGCCTTGTGGGTACCCGCCTGTTCGTAGGCGGCCCGTTTGACTAGGTTGAAAGCACCTATTCCAATAGATGCATCAGATTTGGGGTTACGCACTTCCCAAGGCCTCTGTCGAAGTTCCAGCATGATGGCAAACGTGCTCATTACGCTTCTGAACAAGCCAGACGGAGAAGTGATCTCGGGCATGACGGTCAGGTGGTCTAGGCGATGGTCCTCCACGTATTGCATGGCTTTTCTTAAGGCTTGCCGGCCGTACATCACGTCGGCATCGGTGAACAGCATCCATTCCTCTGTAGTATGCAGGTACCCCTGGTACAAAGCGTGGTTTTTTCCTAGCCAGCCCGGAGGCAACTCCGTCACCGTCCTCACTGATATAGCCGGATTTGCCTTTACCATTTTCTCCAGGATCTGCGGGGTACGATCCGTAGACCGGTCATTGATGACCAGGATTCTGGCCTGGGGATAATCAACTTGACAGATGCTGGCCAAGGCCTGTTCCAACTCTGCCTCCTCATCTTTGACGGCCACAATGATAGCCACCGGCGGCTCCGGTGAACCCGCTTGCGGCGAGACGTTCTTCAGGTACTTTACCCTGCGGCTATTGACAAGTAAGTAGATACTCGCGCAAACCCACGCAAAAGTGATCAGCAACGCATAGCCGGTGAGTAACATAATGCAGTGTTTGGTTTGGCCTGTATTTACTTAGAATAAGCAGAAAACGGTATTATTGTTCGGCAGGGTTCCAGAAAAAGTCATTTAGGAACCTTAGTATATGAGCACAAAAAAAGCGGCACTTACTTTTGTAAGTGCCGCTTCAGAGAGTGGAGAATATCGGAGTCGAACCGATGACCTCTTGCATGCCATGCAAGCGCTCTAGCCAGCTGAGCTAATCCCCCGTTTTGATGTTACAAAAGTAATAGCCTTTCTGATAACTACAAAATCTTTTCGGCGCATTTCTTCATTTTGCTTTCCGTGTAACGGCGGATTTTGAGGCACGCCAGAGGTAAATGGCTGACTTGTTTAAACTTATGTAATGATAAAAATTAGCTCAGATAGACAGAAAAAATCGGGCGAAATGTGTTTTCGCCCGATTTTCTGAAAAAGAGGTTAGAAACGTTTACTGGAAAAGGTAACGTACCCCAAGCTGTCCTTGCCATCTGGAAGAGAAGGTAGTGGTCCAAACATCGCCAGTGGGGTTATTGAAGGTGAAGAGCGGCCGGTTATTCTCATCGCGGCGGCTGAACCTCACCAGCTCAACAGCGGCGTTGTTCACGAAGTAGTTACGTCCCCAATCCTCGTTAAACAAATTACCCACGTTGAAGATATCCAGGGTTAGCTGCAGGGTGTGGTTTTTCCCTCCCAGGTTGGCGAAAATATCCTGGGCCAAACGGAGGTCCACGCGGTGGGTCCAGGGCGTGCGGGCGCCGTTTCGCTCAGCATACTGGCCCCGGCGGGTTTTCAGGTAATCATCGTTCTCAATAAAGGCGTTCAGGTCTGCCCACTGCTGGGCTGCGGTGCGCGTCACGGCACCGGAACTGCTGGTGATATCTATGAGCCCACTTTCTTCAATAGTACGCGGCACGTACAGCAAGTCGTTGGCGTTGCTGCCGTCATTGTTAATGTCGCCCGCGTAGAGGTAGGTGAAAGGCGTGCCTGATTGACCTTCGTAGAACAAGGATAAGGTGGTGGAGAAGTTGTTCAGCCATTTAAACGTGTAGCCCCCGGAGGAAATAACTCGGTGCCGGATATCGAAGCGGGAGTAGGAAAGCTCAGGGTCGTTGGGGTTCCGGTATACCTGGTTGAACTGCCAGTTGGACCGGGCGGTGCTGCTGGCCCCGGAGTTCACGTCCTCAGATTTTCCATAGGTGTACGCCACCATGGTGTTGAGGCCCATGTTGAAGTTTTTCTGCAACTGACCAGTTAAGGTATAAGTGTAACCGCGGTTGGTGTTATCCAGCAGAATCACGTTGGTGAAAGAAGAGGAAACCCGCCCCGATGAATATAGCGCCCGGTTGTCTGGGCCACTCAAGGTACCGACGGGGGAGAGCAGGTTGATATCGCGGTACACAATGTCATTCATGGTTTTGGAGTAGATACCTTCTACAGTGGCAATGATGCCTAGAGGAAGGGTGTAGTCCACGGCCAGGTTGGTTCTGAAGGTCTGCGGAATCTTGAAGTCTTCGGAAATCAGGTTGATCTCCGTGGTGCTCACGGCCGGGCCCAGGTTCCGGACCTGGCTGATGTCGGTTACAAACCGGTTTGGCGCGGCCTGGTTTCGTAGCTGAAGCGAGCTGAAAGTGATCCCGTTGTTCACAAACTGATTAGACAGCCACACAAACGGCACCCTACCCGTGAAGATACCGGTACCGCCCCGCACCTGTATGGTTTTGTCTCCGCGCACGTCCCAGTTGAAGCCCAGGCGCGGAGCCCACAGAAGCTGCCCGCTGGGTGTCACATCTGTCCTCAAGCTTGAATAGGGGGTGTTGGCAAAAGCGGTCTCTACGGCCTGGTTGCGGGCGGGTTCATCTGGGATAACCGGAACATCCAATCGCAGCCCCAAGGTTACCCTCAGGTTCTCCAGTACATCCATCTCATCCTGTACATAGAACCCTAACTGCGCGGCGTTGAACTCGGCGGCCGGTGTAGGATTGCTTTGGCTGGCGGAATAGGTCTGCTCTATCTGGAAAGGTCTGCCGGCAAAGAAATCCTCGGCGCTGTTGAACTGGTAGTAAGCGTTGTAGTTGTTGATGAACAGGTTCCGGAAACTGAAGAACTCGTTGTGCGTTCCCAACGTGAAGGTATGGCGCCCCCTGAAAATGGTGAGGTTGTCTGTGAACTCAAAGATGTCCTGGTCCAGCTCGTTAAAGGCCGAACTCCGCTCGGTGCCGGCGGTGATGGTGTTACTGCCGCTTCCTGCAAATCGGATGGTTACCTGCGGAAAGAGTGCGCCGGGTGTCTCCCTGTTATCTCTGATTCTGGAATAACCTACAATAAGGCTGTTAGAGAAGCTCTCAGAGAAGCGGCTGCGCAGCTCGGCTACGGTGCTGTTGGTGGTACTGTTAAACTGGTACGCATTACCCCCAAAGCGGAAAGTGGTGTTGGTACGGGTGATGTTCTCGTCAAAGGCGTCTACAAAGTTGTGCCGTAGGGTCAATTGGTGCCGGTCTGTGATGTTCCAGTCCAAACGACCAAAGATTTTGTTGCTTTCGGTCAGGCGGTTGATAGGCCCTGAGGTGCCCGGGTCATACCCGTACTTGATGCGCAGCGTATCTTCAATTCTTCTTACATCCTCTGCCGGTACAATGGAAGCCGGATCGCCCAGGTTGAACAAGAGCGGCTCGGTGCGGCGGGTAATCTCACCGTTCAGGAAGAAGAACAGTTTGTCTTTGATAATTGGTCCGCCTATCCTGAAACCCGTCTGATAATCTTTAAACTCAGCCGTTTCCTGGCTGGTGACTGGGTCATCGCCTACTATGTTTTCATTGCGCCCAAACGCATAGGCAGAGCCTTCCCAGTTGTTGGTACCGGAACGGGTAACGGCGTTGATCCCTCCCCCGGTGAAGTTCCCAAATTTTACATCGTAAGGGGCCAATACTACCTGGATCTGGTCAATGGCATCCAGGGAAATAGGCTGCGTACCCGCCTGGCCGCCCGGGGTACCGGTGCCGGAGAGACCGAACACGTCATTATTCACGGCTCCGTCAATGGTGATGTTGTTATAACGGTTGTTGGCCCCGCCAATGGAGTTACCGGAGGCTTGTGGCGTAAGGCGGGTGAAGTCCTGCAGGGAGCGGTTCAGCGTGGGTAGGCGCTCAATCTGCTCCCGGGAGACGTTGGTGGCGGCCCCCGTCCGGTCAGCGTTGATCACGGCGCCTCGTTCAGAGACTACCTGCACCTCACTCAGGCCCACGGCGCTGGCTGCCAGGTTTATATCCAGCCTAAGGGTTTGGCCCAGGGAGAGGAATACGTTTTCCCGGCGCTGGTCCTGGTAGCCAATATAGGTAGCGGTGATGGTGTAAGGGCCACCCACCCGCATGTTCTGCAGATTGTACCGCCCATTTTCATTGGCACTGGCGGCATATTGGGTATTGGAAGGAGTATGAACGGCCACAATGGTAGCGCCTGGAAGCCCTGCACCACTTGCGTCTGTGATCTCACCAGTCATGGAGGCAGTAGTAGCGCCCTGTCCCCAACTAAGTTGACCAGACAAACACATGACCAGGAGAAGTATTAGGGGAGTAAATAGTTTTTTCATAAAGGTTCTGTTATGCCAAGCTTTTAAGTGAACTAATGAGCGGCGTTGGTAATAAAGGGCAAAAGGAAGAGGCGCATTAGGGTCAGATAAACTCCTCCAGAGGAAAGATGTGGAGGCAACCAGCCGTGCAGGGCCGGGGAGGGCAGGACCTATATAGTATATGTTTAATACTAACTATTAGTAAATCACCTAGTTAGCCGTTCTCTTTACGGTGCCGCACAGGACAAGTTTATTTCTGCAGAAAACTTATTTCTGCCTTAACACTCAGGTAAAGCGCTAAAATAGTAGAGCCCTTGTCTCTCAGCCTGGCCAGGTGGAACCCAGCAGAGTAAGGTGTTTTCGTTTTATGGCTACTTTCTGTAAACCGGGCTAAAAACAGTGCGAGCCAGATAGGGCTCTGTCCGGCTCGTAAAAAGTAAAGCGCATCAAAAAGGCGAACCTTGTGGTTCGCCTTTTTGATAAGTGATTAAGCTAGCTCATTATTGGAAGATGTAACGCAGACCAACTTGTCCTTGCCATCTTGAAGAGAATGTTGAAGACCAAACATCTGCAGCTGGTTTGCTGAAGGTGAAGGAAGGACGGTTGTTTGCATCACGGGCAGAGAATCTTACCAATTCTACTGCTGCGTTGTTCACGAAGTAGTTCCGTCCCCAGTCTTTATTGATGGCGTTTCCAACGTTGAATACGTCAAGTGTCAACTGCAGCGTATGTTTCTTAGCACCCAGATTAGCAAAGATGTCTTGAGCTACACGAAGGTCTACACGGTGTGTCCAAGGAGTGCGGGCACCATTACGCTCTGTGTACTGACCACGACGGCTTCTCAGGTACTCATCACCTTCAATAAAGGCATTCAGGTCTTCCCATTGTTGATCTGGAGTGCGGGTAACCACACCAGCAGTATTTTTCAGGTCAACCAAAGTAATGTCTTCTCTGTTACGTGGAACGTACATCAGGTCATTACCAGTGTTTCCATCAGCATTCAGGTCTTGCGCATACAGGTAAGTGAAAGGAGTACCTGACTGACCTTCGTAGAACAGAGAGATAGAAGTGCTGAAGTTGTTCAACCAGTTGATGGTGTAACCACCTGAAGCAATCACGCGGTGACGGATGTCAAAACGAGAGTAAGAAAGCTCTGGATCGTTAGGGTTGGTTACGATCTGGTTGAACTGCCAGTTAGAACGGGCTGTGCTGCTAGTACCGCTGTTTACGTCTTTAGACTCACCGTAGGTATAAGCTACCATGGTATTGATACCGTTGGTGAAGGTCTTCTGTAACTGACCGGTTAAGTTGTAGCTATAACCTTTGTTGGTGTTATCTAACAAAATTACGTTAGTGAAAGAATCTTCAATTCTTCTGCCGTTGGTAGAAGTTGGGTAAACAGGACGTGTATCTGGACCTGTTAACTTAGAAGTAGGGTTCTCCAAGTTGATATCTTTATAAACAACGTCATTCAAGGTCTTAGTGTAAATACCTTCAATTGTTGCAATGATACCTAATGGAAGCGTGTAGTCTAACGCTAAGTTAGTACGGAATGTCTGTGGGATCTTGAAGTCTGATGTTACCAGGTTGATCTCAGCAGTTGACCCAGCAGTTCCTAAGTAGCGGATTTCGTCAATGTTAGACTCGAAATTGCCCGCCTTGGTTTGGTTCTGAAGGTTCAAGGTGCTGAACGTAATACCATTGTTGGTAAATTGGTTTGACAACCATACAAATGGTACACGGCCGGTGAAGATACCAGTACCACCACGAAGCTGTACAGTTTTATCACCTTTTACATCCCAGTTGAAACCAGCGCGAGGAGCCCATAACAATTGGCCACTTGGGGTTGCATCTGTTCTTAGGTCAGTATACTCTGGGTATTTGTCAAAAACAGTCTCTACTTTTTCATTCCGGGCAGGGGTGTCTGGCATCACAGGAACATCCAAACGAAGACCTACTGTTAAACGCAGGTTATCAGTAAGGGAGATTTCATCCTGTGCGTAGAAACCAAGCTGCGCGGCATCAAACTTAGCAGCAGGATTTGCGTTGGCGTTGGTGTAGGTTTGCTCAATCTGGAAAGGTCTTTCATCCAGGAAATCCTGAAGGCTGTTGAATTGGTAATAACCGTTTCCGTTGTTGATGAACAGGTTTCTGAATCTGAAGAACTCGTTGTGCGTACCAAAAGTGAAAGTGTGGGCTCCTTTGAATACGGTCAGGTTATCTGTGAACTCAAGGATGTCCTGATCCAGTTCGTTGTAAGCCGAGCTACGCTCAGTACCAGCAGTGATGGTGTTGCTACCGCTACCGTTAAATCTGATGGTTACTTGCGGGAATAGGGCACCTGGCGTGTCGCGGGTATCTCTGATTCTAGAGTAACCAACTAATAAGCTGTTAGAGATGCTTTCAGAGAAGCGGCTTTTCAATTCGGCTACTGTACTGTTAGTGGTGTTAGAGAACTCATAAGCATTGTTCCCGAAACGGAAAGTGCTGTTAGTACGGGTGATGTTGTCATCAAAAGCGTCAACAAAGTTATGGCGCAAGGTCAATTGGTGACGGTCATTGATGTTCCAGTCTAAACGAGCGAAGAGCTTGTTGCTTTCAGTGCGACGGTCAATAGAACCAAAAGTACCTGGATCATATCCGTATTTATCACGCAGGGTCTGTGCAATGGTTCTCACATCAGCTTCTGGTACAATTGAACTGGCATCTCCCAGGTTATTCAAAAGAGGCTCAGATCTGCGGGTCAACTCACCGTTCAGGAAGAAGAACAGTTTGTCTTTCAGGATAGGACCACCCACGCGGAAACCAGCCTGATAGTCTTTGAAGTCAGCTGCTTTCTGGTCAGTGATAGGGTCTTTGCCTACGGTTTTCTCATTACGGCCGAAAGCGTACACAGAACCTTCCACGTTGTTTGTTCCTGAACGGGTTACGGCGTTGATTCCACCACCGGTGAAGTTACCGAACTTCACATCGTAAGGAGCCAATACCACCTGGATCTGGTCAATAGCGTCCAGAGAGATAGGCTGGGTACCAGCCTGTCCACCAGGAGTACCGCTACCAGCCAAACCAAACACGTCATTGTTCACGGCACCGTCAATGGTGATGTTGTTATAACGGTTGTTGGCACCACCAATAGAGTTACCGGAGGCCTGTGGCGTTAAGCGGGTGAAGTCCTGCAGAGAGCGGTTCAAAGTAGGAAGACGCTCAATCTGCTCACGAGACACGTTTGTAGAAGCACCGGTACGGTCAGCGTTGATCACGGCACCACGGTCAGCCACAACCTGTACTTCGCTCAGACCTACTGCGCTTTGAGCTAAGTTGAAATCCAGTTTAAGGTTCTGGCCCAGAGATAAGAATACGTTTTCTCTCTTTTGGTCTTGGTAACCTACGTACGTGGAAGTAATAGAGTAAGGACCCCCAACGCGCATGTTCTGCAAGTTGTAACGGCCGTTAACGTCGGCGCTTGCGGCGTATTGGGTGTTAGAAGGAGTGTGAATCGCCACTACCGTAGCACCGGCCAGGCCAGCCCCACTAGCATCAGTGATTACACCGTTCATTGAGGCGGTTGTTGCGCCCTGACCCCAACTTAGGTGCATAGGCAAACACATCACCACGATGAGCATCAATCGGGTAATAAGGTTTTTCATAAAGGGTTTTTTTTGTGCAAAAAAAGAATTGGTAAAAAGGAAATAGGTAAAAAGAAAAGTAGGTGAGACTACTGTTAAGTTAACATTAGGAATGTTAACAGAATTTAGAAGGGAAGAAAATGCAAAATTCCTATGGGAGGAAAACATTTTATTGGCGGTCAGTGTATTGACGGCGCAAAGATAGAGAGTTAATTCTTTTGTTTTGCAACCAGATTCAAACTTAGCCGCAAGAAAATAAAACCGTTAGCTGCCTGGGGTTAAGGTTTTGCTAACGGTTTTTCAAAGTTGTTAATTAGCACTTATTCTATCCCATTCTTCATTATGGGATTAGTAAAAATACGTAATTCTTCTAGCGATTTTCCTAAAGGGCCGCTTCTTCAAAAAAAGGAAAATTTAATAAAAAGGTAACTTAGATGGCAGGGCGCACGGCCTTCACGAATATCTTCTGGTAGTAAGGAGCGAAGAGGTTGTCTTCCTTCACGCCCAGAGAAGTGGAAGCATGGATGAACAATACCTCGTTCTGGTTTCTCACCTCGGTGACCATACCCACGTGGGTAATGTTGTACTCACTTTTAGAGGAACTGAAGAACACCAGGTCACCGGCCTGTAATTCCTGGGTGGAGATAGGAAGCCCAAACTGGCTCTGCTCGGTAGACGTGCGCGGCAACATGACATCAATGGCCTGGAAAGAGGTGCACAGCAGGCCAGAGCAGTCCATGCCTATGCGGGAAGTGCCTCCAAGTTGATACGGAGTGCCGGTGTAAGACCGGGCGGTGGAGATGACAGTCTCAATGTCGCGGCGCATGGCACGGTTGCTGCCCAGGTGGATGGAGCCTGGCGTATTACGGCCCCGTCCCGAGGAGATATGGATTTCTTTGAGTGGTTTTTTGGAGCCTGATCTACGCGCCATTCTTTCCCGCTTCTTCATCTCGGCAATTTCCCTGGCCGACCGGTACTTTTCATTGGGCTTGCTGAAGGTGGAGTAAGAAGATTTTCCGCAGGAGCCGAGCAGCATCATCAGGCTCAAAAGAAGCAGAGTTGATTTTTTAGAGACGTTGTTCAAGGCTTTCTGTTGTTGGCGCATATCAATAAGAATCAAAGATAAAGCATTCCACTTTTTTATTAAAATGAGTTTCCTCTTTACCCTTCCGCTCCAGCAACTCATTAAAAAAGTATTCAGAAGACACTTGAATGACCGAGAACCCCTATGGTAACGGCCGCAATGATTTGGGCAGTATTTTAATATTGACCACTCAAACAAGGTTTGAAGCTATGTGTTTGACCGTCAATGTGTTTTGGTTAGATATTTTTTGTTGGCTTATTTCAGGCAGCGTTGTGCGTTGAAACACTTGTTTCAAGGCAGATTTTGCAAAAACAGCCTTAAAATGGCTTACACTATTCCTTGCAGAAACGCCACGGCCCGACGCTCAGAATAGTAACGGCCTTTAAAAAAGCCCTCTGAGAAACCCACATGGCCTCCTTCTTTGGGCATCTCCAGGTAGAAGTTAGGGTTCTGCCGGGCCTGCTCCACCGGGAAGCATTCTTTGGACAGGAAGGGGTCATTCTGGGCATTTACCAGCAGCGTGGGCACTTTGATGCGGTGCAGGTGAGAAACCGAGCTGCAGCGCTCATAATAGTCGGCGGCGCTTTCAAAGCCGTGCAGAGGCGCGGTGTAGCGATCATCGAACTGCTCAAACGTAGTGATCTGCTCGTAGCCGGTAAGGTCCAGCTCAAATCGCTGCGACTTCTCTTTCAGTTTTTCGTGAAGAGACTTCAGGAAACGCCTCATGTAAATGCGGTTGGCGGGTTTGGCCAGTTGCAGGCAGGCGCTCTGCATGTGGCAGGGCACCGAGAAAACCGCGGCCCGGGCCACCTGCGTCGGCACCTTATCAGACCATTGTGCCAGGTAATTCAACGTGAGGTTGCCGCCCATGCTGAAGCCCACCAGGTGGATGGTCTGGTACTTGCCCGTCTGCAGGGCGTGGCGTACCACCAGGTCCAGATCCTCCACGGCGCCCATATGGTAAGACCTCAGCAAGTGATTGGGCTCACCGCTGCAGCTCCTGAAGTTCCAGGCCAGGGCATCCCAGCCGACTTTGTTCATGGCCCGCACCATGCCTTTCATGTAAGGCCGGTGCGTATCACCCTCCAGCCCGTGCGAAATCACCACCAGCGTCTGAGAACCTACCTTAGACCAGTCCAGGTCCAGGAAATCCTTATCCGGAGTCTGGATCCTTTCCCGGGTGTACTTGTGGGGTGGAAGGCGCCGGAGCGTACTGGGGAGAATGGTTTGGAGGTGTCCGTTTAAAAGAAAAAACGGCCGCCGGATATCTGGAGTGGGAAGTAAAGGCATAGGGTCACTGCCGGGTAAGTCTCTTGCCGGAGCCCGTAAAAGTAAAGCTTTTCAGGGGCGGCTGCAAACAGAACGGCCGCAGGCAGGAACGGATTGTAATTGTACTATATAAATTCATCGGCCGATTGCATAGGTTGGGCGTGAACAAATGCCCGTAGACCTAAAAGGCAGAATTCTGGAAATAAAAGCCCCTATGTTTGTCATGTTGTTACTTAAAGAGTAGACTTTTATCCTGAATTTACCTGGCGATGAAAAATAAAGATATCGTTGAAAATATAATTCCTCAAAGTCACTTATGCCACCAGACAGAAGGTGAGTTCATGACTGCGGAACAGATGATTGTAATGGCGCAGACCAAACTGGAGTTTCTGAAGGCCATGTACCGCCAGCAATTGGGGTATGAGCTTTCGGTAGATGCCATCGTTGCTTAACTGATTCTCTATCCGGGCTGCTATGGGGCTTCTCCGGGAAAAATGGCTCTGAAACGAGTCCTGCGAGTAGTTGTGTAGCAAATAAAGGCAGCTGCGCCAGGGATAAGATAGCATTCCAAAAGAAATGCCTGACCTTGCGGTCAGGCATTTCTTTTTCAGTAATGAGAAGTATTTTCTTTAAGGCATCTGGTCCGCATCCCCAGAGTCTTTGTCCTTTCTCTTTTTCTTTTGTTTGTGCTTCACCACCTTGGCATCCACGTAGAAGACAATCTCCTCGGCGATGTTGGTGGTGTGGTCGCCCATCCGCTCCAGTTTCCTGATGATGCCGGCCACTTTCAGGCTTTGGTAGATATTATCAGGGTGGGTCTGGAAGTACCGCATGAGCACCTTGTCGGTTCTGCCGTGGATTTTGTTCAGCAGTTTGTCCTGCTTGATCACCTGGCGGGTCAGCTCTGTGTCTTCCGTGAAGAAGGCTTTGCGTACGTTGCGCAGCATGGTCTCGGTGCCCTCAAACATCTCCAGCAGGCGGCTTTCTTCTAACAAGGTGGGCTCAATGGGCGGCTTGGCTTCCTTGAGCATGGCGGCAATGCTCTCGGCGTAATCGCCAATACGCTCCAGGTTGGCGTTGATCTTCAGGATGGCCAGAACCCAGCGCAGATCCACGGCCACCGGGTTGAACAGCGCGAAAATGTTCTCGCACATGCGGTCAATCTTGATGTCATAGGCATTCACCTTTTTCCCGCTTTTGACCACCCGTTTCGCCAGTTCTGCATTGGAGGTCATGAGGGCTTCTCTGCTGGCTGCCAACTGGAAGTCCACCAGATCCCACATTTCCTCCACTTTGGTTTTTATCCGAAGAAGTTCTTTATCTAATTGATTCATATCTAACCTTGATTCTGCTAAAAGAAGGTACTTGAAAAGCAGGACTTACCCTAATGACCTGAGTTGATTTGCTCCATGCGCCAGCGCTACGTTTAAGGCACGTTTTCAGAAAATCGGTGGTAAAACGGAGACGATGACCGGAAATCAACCGAAACGGCCGGTGATGTAGTTCTGCGTGCGCTGGTCTTTGGGGTTAGTGAACAGCGTTTTGGTTTTGGCGTACTCCACCAACTCGCCCAGGTAGAAGAATGCGGTGTAATCGCTCACGCGGCCGGCCTGCTGCATGTTGTGCGTTACAATCACAATGGTGTAGTTCTCTTTGAGCTGATGGATTAACTCCTCGGTTTTGGCGGTAGAGAGCGGGTCCAGGGCCGAGGTAGGTTCGTCCATCAATACCACCGAGGGTTCAATGGCCAGGGCGCGGGCAATGCAAAGGCGCTGTTGCTGGCCGCCAGATAGCTCAAAGGCGCTTTTCTTCAGTTTGTCTTTCACCTCATCCCAGAGGGCGGCTTGTTTGAGGGAACGCTCCACGCGCTCCTCAATGAAACTCCTGTCTTTGGTGCCGTTCACGCGCAGGCCGTAGGCCACGTTCTCAAAGATGGACTTGGGAAAGGGGTTGGGTTTCTGGAACACCATGCCCACGTGCTTGCGCAGATCGTCTACCTGAATGTTGGTTTTGTAGATGTCTACGCCGTCAATGAGAATGTCCCCCTCAATCTTTACGCCGTCAATAAGATCGTTCATGCGGTTGAAGCAGCGCAGGTACGTAGACTTGCCGCAGCCCGAGGGTCCAATGAAAGCCGTTACCTGGTTTTTTTTCATGGCCATGGTAATTCCCTTGAGGGCATGAAAATCGCCGTAATAGAGGTGAACGTCTTTGGTTTCTACACTATTCATATTGCTTATAAGAGGAGCAGCCGGAAAAGTTTGATTCTTGTTTCAAGGCCATTTCAATAAAACCTGGCCCAAAACATAAATTAGTTCATTTTTACTTTTTTGCCGAAGTATCGGCGTAGCCAGTTGGCCAATAGGTTGGCCAGCAGCACAATGAGGATAAGCACGAAGGCAGTGCCGTAGGCCATGGCCCTGGATGCCTCAATGTTGGTGCCGCTGGTGGAGATGACGTACAGGTGGTAAGGCAGGGCCATGACCTGATCAAAAATGCTGGTGGGCAGTTTGGGCAGGAAATACGCCGCCACCGTGAACAGGATGGGCGCCGTCTCCCCGGAAACCCTTCCAATGGACAGGATCAGGCCAGTAATGATGTTGGGAAACGCCATGGGCAATACCACGCGGCTTACCGTCTGCCATTTGGTGGCCCCTAAGGCCAGTGACCCGATGCGGAAAGAATCATCAATGGCCTTGAGCGACTCCTCGGTGGTCCTGATCACCACGGGCAAGGCCAGCAAGCCCAGCGTGAGGGAACCGGCCAGGATAGAGTCCCCGAACCCGAACTGATTCACGAACAAGGTCATCCCGAACAATCCGAACACGATGGACGGAACCCCGGCCAGGTTATTGGTCATGAGTTTCACAAACCGCTTGAACCAGCTGTCTTTGGCGTATTCATGGATGTAGATACCTGAGAGAATGCCAATAGGGAACGCGAACAGCATGCTGCCCGCCACCAGGCACAGCGTACCAACCAGGGCTGGGAAGATACCACCCTCGGTCATGCCCTCGCGAGGCATCTCGGTGAGGAATTCCCAGCTGATCACGGAGATACCCTGCACCAGGATAAAGCCCAGGATCACCATAAGGATAGCCACCACCGTGAAGCTGAGCAGCCGGAAGATGAAGAAGGCCGCGCTCTGCGCCAGGTTCTTGCTTTTATGCGACGATGAAGTAGTTCCGAAAGCCATGGCTTATCTGTTTTCTTTCTTTTTAGCCGAGACGAAATCCACGGTAAGGTTAATGGCCAGCGTCATCAGGAACAGGATACAGCCCAGTGCGAAGAGTGCCTGGTAATGGATGCCTCCCTGCGGGGCCTCGCCTAGTTCTGCGGCAATGGTCGCCGGAATGGTGCGCACGGGTTCCAGGAACGTGTGCGGGATCACCGAGGCATTGCCCGTCACCATCAGCACGGCCATGGTCTCGCCAATGGCCCGCCCGATGCCCAGGATAGCCGCCGTGGAAATACCGGAAATGGAGTAAGGAATGATGACTTTGTAGATGGTCTGCCACTTGTTGGCGCCCAGCGCCAGGCTGGCTTCTTTCATGGCCCGGGGCGTGGTGCGCATGGCATCCTCAGACACTGAGATGATGGTAGGCAGCGCCATAATACCCAGGACAATGCTACCGGCCAGCGCAGTCTCGCCCACCGGCAAACCGAACAGATCCTGGATAAGCGGCACAATCACCACCAAACCAAAGAAGCCATATACTACCGATGGGATACCCGCCAGCAACTCAATCACCGGTTTCAGGATATTCCTCACCTTGGGGTTTGCGATCTCCGCGAGGTAAATGGCTGAGGCTAAGCCTAGAGGTAAGGCAATCAGGATAGCGCCCAAACTCACCCACAGGGTGCCCAGAATAAGGGAAAGCACCCCCAACTGCACCGCCGGCTGGATGGTAGGGTACCACTGCCGGCCCAGCAAAAAGTCACCCAGGGAGACATTGGCCAGTTCTATCCGGTGGCCTTTGAAATCTTTGGCCAAGTACTCCTCAGGGAAGAAAGCCAGCATGTTGGGCTCTTTGGCCACCAGTTCATTCAGGCGCTGGGGCAGGTACTCAAAATTGGCCCCAATCTGTTCCTCGGTGTAGTAATCAGTGATGTCATCAATGGAGAACAGCTTGATGGGGGCATTGGGGCCACCCACTTCTTTCCAGTTGGTGATGTTCTGGTCAAAAATCTCCTTCACCTCAGCCGGCTTCAGTTCTTTGACCGGGTTGTTCTGGTGCACGGCAATCACGGAGCCCTCGGCCACCGGCGACTGGCTGAAAATGCCCAAACCTTCTTTGAACAGGAAGAAGACAATCAAAAGCACGGTGATACTAGTCACCGTGCCGCTGATGGTAATCAGGCCTTCAATTAACTTTTCGCCCAGATTGTGGAAGTACCTTTTCAAGGGAATGGGTTAAGCGGGTTGAATTATTTGCTCAAAGGAATGTAGCCAATCTCCTGTACCGTATTCTGGCCTTCGGTGGAAAGCACGTAATCTACAAACGGCTTCACTTTGGCCTCTGAAGTGGCGTCATAGAAGAAGAACAGCGGACGAGAGATAGGGTAGGTTTTGTTCTTGGCAGCTTCCATGCTAGGGGCCACAAAGGTTTTGCCTTGGTCATAAGACACTGCCAGCGCCTTCACTTCTTTGGTTTCATAGGCCAGGCCAATGTACCCTATGGCGCCTTTGGTCTGGCTTACAGACTGTACAATAGAACCGGTGGCAGGCATCATGAGGATACCGTTGGCGTAGTTCTTTTTGTCCATCACGTGCTCTTTGAAGAATTCATAGGTACCGGAGCTGGTCTCGCGGGAGTAAGGCACAATTTTCTCGTCGGCACCGCCTACTTCTTTCCAGTTGGTGATTTTACCGGTGAAGATGCCTTCCAGTTGCTCGCGGGTGAGTTGGCTCACCTTGTTGCTGGGGTTTACAATAATAGAAAGGGCATCATATGCGATAAGGGCTTCTTTTACATCTTTCTTGGCGCCTTTCAGTTTCAGTTTCTCCTCGGTCTTCAGGCCGCGGGAAGCCATAGCGATGTCTGTGGTGCCTTCCTGCATGGCAGACAGGCCCACCCCGGTTCCGCCGCCCACCACGGTAATAGCAGCGCCCTGGTTTTTGGCCATGAATTTCTCTGCTTCCTGCTGGGCCAGCGGCAGCACGGTGTCACTGCCTTTCACGGTGATGGTGGTAGCGCCGGAGGTAGCTTTGTCTCCTTCTACATTCTCTTTTTTGGCATCGCCGCCTTTGCTGCAGGCGCCCAGTAACAAGGTAGCAACCAATAGACTGCTCACCTGCGTTTTGATAGATTTTATCATTGTAGTGTTCATGTTTTTGCGTCTGTTTCAGGAAAAGACCTTAGAAATTGATTTGGGCCTGTACCCTTAATAATTGTCCGTTCTGGCGGTTGTCCAGATTGCGGCCGTCCCGGTTGGTGCGGTCGGTGATGGTGTATTGGGTGGCCAGTTCAAAGGCGGGCATGGGCTGCCATTCCACCCCAATCTCGGTCTCGTACACTTTGCTGAAGCGGGCATCGGTCTCCGCTTTCCGGCCTCCCTCAAAGTATTGGACTTTCAGGAACGGAATGAAGTTCTGCTCTCCAAATTTGAAGGCATACATGGCCTGGGCGTAACCTCCGGTCAGGGATTTGGTCTTGATGCTGTAGGTGGCTGGGTCAAAAGTTGGACCTTCCCCCACGTTGTACTCAGCCTGGAACCCGAAGGGCTTCGGGTACAGCACAAAGCTGGCGGCCACCCGGCGGTCAGCAAAGTTTCCGCCCTTGACCTCGGCGTTGCTCAGCTGGTCTGAGGTAACAGTGTACACCCCGGTGTACGCCTGGATGCCGGGTTCTATGATCTGCCCGTTCTTGAACATGAAAGGGTAGGAGAGACGAGCCACCAAGTGCTGGTTGTTGTTGGCTTCCTGTTTGTTCGCGGTCTGACCGTTGTACACACCCAGGGCGAATACTCCGTAGTCGCCGGAGCCTTTGAAGCGGGAATTGGCCAACTCACTGAATCTCTTCCGGATGTGCTCCGGGGCCCAGTAGAACATAACGCCCAAGTCCCGCTCGTTGGGCAGGGCTGTGTTAAGGGCATCGCCCCGGTCAAGCGTGAGGCGGTTCTGGCTGGACTGCATGTTCTCAAATCCGTACGGGATTTTGCTCTGGCCAATGCGCACGCGGTATTCTTTTTTCTTGTCCAGGGACACATCGGCGTAAGCATCCCTGATCTGGGCAAAGTGAATAGAGGAACTGCCCGATGGCGTGGAGGCTAAATCTGGCTGGATGTAGATGTACACGCGTTCGTGCACGTTTCCGCTGAACACCAGACGCGCCCTCCTGATGAGGAACCCGCCGTTATTGCCCACGGATCTGTCGTATTCTGTTCTCAGGTCTGGGTTGCTTTCCAGCAGTCGGTTATAGCGGACCTGCACGTAACCGCGCAGGGAAATCTTTTCATACCAGTGGGCTTTGGCTGCTTCCGGGGCTTTAGGTTTGGCTACCACTGAGTCTTGGGCAGAAGTAACTGTGGCCGAGTCCCGGGTTGGGTTCGCAAGAACCTGGGCCTGGGCTACCCCAGCGGAAAGCAAAAACGCAGCAATCACACTTATTTTTTTGAAATAAGATCTGGGTACGCTTTTGTTTATGGGTGAGAACATAAGCAAAAAGTGAAGTGTTAAAATTTATATTTCCGTAAGTGTGGCCTCTTTGCATTTAGTCAGGATGAAAAGAGGCTTCTGGCGGAAAGAACATTTGCTGCAGCATGCAATGCTTTAGCTTTTGTTCTGCCCTGCAAAAGACAAACCTTTAAAAATTAGTCTCGGGTTTTCATTGGCTGTCTTTTGATGGTGCAAAAGTAGAGGGGCAGTATTGCCTGAATATTACTTCTGTGTTACCTAATTGTTAAGAAGCATAAAGAGACTTGTCTCATACCTGGGTACCTGGAAGGTGTTTGTCTTCTGGTTTGGAAAGAGATAAAAATGAAGCAGCTTAAAATAGAACTTTCCAGGCGGGTTTGCCCGTAGATAGATTAATCAATGCTGGAAAGCCCAAAGAGGCGTTTTAAAGCCGATTTCTTTGAAAAAGCTTTGAAATAAAGCTCTGAGGGTAAACTGGTTGCTGCGGAAATGAACAGAATCAGAAACAGAAGTTGAAGTTTGGGTGATTGCTTAAATTATTTTATATTTAATGACACTTTTTGTAGAATAAAGCTCCACGTAAGTCAATTGTTGCTATGGCTAGAACCATCTTATTAATTGAGCCCTACATTACCATCACGGTAGACTCTGAGACCTCTATTTTGTACGTAGACTGGTGGGGTGATATCACGAAACAGAACGTGTTAGATGGCTGCCGTTTCCTCCTGAACATGCTGGAGCAGGAAAGATGTCACTTAATCCTGAACAATAACTCAAACGTAACCACCCACTGGAAAGCCACCGCCATTTGGGCCGCCACCGTAGGGTTCCTGGAGCTGGACAAAACCACCTGCGCTTTCTTCGCGTGGGTAAAGCCACCTAAAAGCAATATGTCTCCTGATTATGGCGTGCGGTTAGATGTAAAGAATGTGAAGGTACGCATCTTTGATAGTCAGCTTGCCGCAGAGAGGTGGTTGCTGTCTACCAAAGAAAAGATAAAAGCCTCAAAAGATAATGCCGTAGCCGTTTGAGTAGGAGTTAACCAGAAAGCATAACCCTTAAGCAGATACAAGCTACAAGGTCCATGCAAAGGAACTGCCGGGTGCAAGCTATGGTAGTCCTTTTGCATGGACCTTTTGTTTTCTAAGCAGAGTGCCGGCTGTTTCCTCATTTTGGAACTGATTTCCGGAAAACTGCCTCAAAACGATAACTCAGGAATTCGTATGTCTGGGCTATGCATCCACACGGATGTTTATGAAAAGACTTAGGCCCCAGTTGCACCGGAAACCATAATGGTTTTCCTGCCTCTTTTCATGAAAATAGGATAAAAGCACTAGCCTGTTATAGTAGCTGATGTTTGAATAGTTACAGATTATTAGAAAATGGGCGTGGAGCCCTTTTCTGTATTTTCTCTCCTGTGTCTGGTGATGAGCCGATGATAGATAGGCTTATGATGGCTTTTTTTCTTGTGTTAAGCTCTTGTAAGCCTTTGTTCTGTATTATATATTTTTCGTTTAATGCTATGTATTATTCTAATTCTGTTTTTATTCGCTTTTACTTTCTTATTATTGTGATTTAAAGAAGAAGAGAATTGCTGTTTTGTATTTGGTATAAATAACTCTGTTATGAGTTGATTGAATTCAAAGGAATTAGCAAAGATTATTGTGGAGGTGATTTGTAGTGATCTCGGGTTAGGTAAAGATTATAGAATGCTATAGGTTATTTAATGGCATTTTGATGGAAAAATTTATGCCCATAGTAAGATAGAAAATAAAGGAATTTCATGAATGTATTTGATTTGCGGTGATTAGTTGAAGGAGTAAGGGTGAAATAAACGCAACTATTTATTTGTGTTGTAAGTACTTATACTGAAAATTGTTGTCCATTATTTAAAAGCAACATATGACCGAAGTAGCCGTGTTATTTATTTATGGGGTAATAGGTGCTACTGTAGGCCTTCTGGTAGCTGTTTTGATAAGGAAAATGGTTATCGCTTTTTTTGGAAAAAGCATGATTAGTGTTGGTATAAGCTACTGTTTAGTGCTTATTGGAGTCATTCTGGTGATGAATATGAGTCATTCTAAGTTAGAGGCTTTTAGTTCTATTTTTAGAAACGAGCAAAAGCCCGCTATTGAAGCTAAGGTTTAGATATTACCTTTAATAAGCATCCCTATCACCTCTTATTGTAAGCCAGATTGTTAAAAACACAATTTTCAGGTCCAGGAGAAGTGACCAGTTCTCCAGGTACCAGATATCGGCCATAATCCTTTTCTGCATGCTTTGCATGTCTTTTGTCTCGCCCCGGAAACCATTCACCTGGGCCCATCCAGAAATACCCGGAGTCAAATAATGCCGGACCATGTACTCATCAATCACGGCAGAATAGTCCTCTGTATGTTTCAGCATGTGCGGCCGCGGCCCAATAACCGACATATCACCTAGCAGAACATTCAGAAACTGAGGCAATTCATCAATATTGGTCTTTCTGATAAAAGCTCCCACTCTGGTAACTCGGGCATCTCCCTTGGAGGCTTGTTTTTTGTCTGATTCGTCATTCAAATGCATGCTTCTGAATTTGAAGCAATAGAAAGGCTTGTTGTACCGCCCAGAGCGTAACTGCCTGAAAAATACTGGTCCCTTTGACTCAAGCTTTATGATGAGTGCCATAACAGGGATGAGCCAGCTAAGGATAAAAATTATTACCAATGAAGAGACCACCAGGTCAAAGACCCGTTTAACAAACCGGTTGGCCCGGTCTTCCAGTGGTTCCTGTCTATGGCTAAGGATAGGTGCGGGTCCGTTAAAATCAATAAACACATTCTTCTCCAAAAACAGGTTTATCTCCGGTACCAGCCTAAAGCGGATCATGTTTTTATCGGCTTCATGGATCAGGGCGTCTACCCTTTCCTTGTCTGGGGTAGGCAGGGTGTAGAATATCTCAGAAACGCCCATGGCTTTGGCCCGCGGAAAGCATTGGTCTATAGACCCCAGAATATCCAGGTTTTGAGCACTGCTGGGCCTGTCATCAAAAAAGCCTTCTATTTTGTATCCCAGGTGCGGGGTTCTATTGATGTAGTCCCTTATCTTTTCCCCTGTCTGGCCCGCTCCAATAATGACCACTTTCTTATAGTTCATAAGGAGGTGGCGCTTGGTCTTCCGGATAAAGAGAAATGCCACCTTCACGGTGAGCAGCACAAAACCAAACAAGAATGAGCTGAGCCACACAAACTCAAAGGTAAGGGCTAGCTGTCTAAGGGTTAACTTCAAAGCCAAAAGGCCAGAAAAGTACATAGCCAATGCCAAAATGGTGGCTTTAATGGTTGGTATGGCTTCTCTGCTCAAAACGTCCTGGTATAGCTCAACCAAATGGGAACAGTAGAACCAGATGAGGTTAAATAAAAGGAAGTTGAGTTTGTATTGATCTGGAATTCCGGAGTCTAAGTAGGAGGGGCTGGTTAGTAAAAGGCCGATGGATAAGGAAAGATTTAGGAATAGGTAATCAATAGATATGCTTATCCATTTGAAAAAGGTAGTGTACTTATATGACATAATGGATTTAACATAATTATTGTGTTTATTTAATACACTATATCAGATATTCTAGGGGAGGTGGGGAGGAAATGTGAATTAAGTAAAAATAAATTTAAAAAAAAATAGAAATGTTGAGATTTAATAGTTTATATTTGTAAACGATCATTATTATGCTATAGGCTTAGAAGGCCAGTAGAAAATATAACCCACCTTTAACCTGGAAAGTAGGAGCAGCGCGTTAATTCGCTCACCTTTCAAAAGACCAGGTTTGTAAACCATAACTCAAATATGGTGTCTGAAGCAATGGTTATCTAGTTCAAGAGATAAGCTCCATACTTAATTCTGCTGTTAACAGAAATCCAGAGACACTTCATTGTCAAGTGTTGGAAAGCAAAATAATTAGAAAGCCTGCCGCCACTTTCTTCCTTACCGCAGTTCACAGGGTAGCGCTTTTATAGACAGATATATAAGAAGGTTTTCCTTGTGGAGGAAAACAACCATATCCTGTCATGCCGCAAGCCTTATGCTTCCACCACCTACTTCTTTCCCCTATCCAGTAAAATATATCTATAGCAAAACTTATATACTATATCAATAGAATGAAAAAGGCATTAATCACAGGTATTACCGGGCAAGATGGCGCCTATCTAGCTGAGCTGCTCCTTATGAAAGGGTATGAGGTGCATGGCATAAAGCGGAGAAGCTCCCTTTTCAATACAGAAAGAATTGACCATCTGTACCAGGATCCGCATGAGAAGGATGTCAATTTCAAGCTGCATTATGGTGATTTAAGCGATTCAACCAACATCATCCGCATCATCCAACAGGTGCAGCCAGATGAAATCTATAACCTGGGGGCCATGAGCCATGTGCAGGTAAGCTTTGAGACGCCTGAGTATACCGCCGATGTAGATGCGATGGGTACTTTAAGGGTTTTGGAAGCCGTACGCTTGCTTGGGTTAACCCAAAAGATCAGAATATACCAGGCCTCTACCTCAGAGCTTTACGGCCTGGTGCAGGCGGTGCCTCAGTCAGAAACTACTCCGTTTTACCCTCGTTCCCCTTATGCGGTAGCCAAACTTTATGCCTACTGGATTACGGTAAACTACCGCGAAGCCTACGGAATGTTTGCCTGCAATGGGATTCTGTTCAACCATGAAAGCCCCCTGAGGGGAGAGACATTCGTGACCCGCAAAATCACCCGCGGGACTGCTAAAATAGTACTAGGCCTCCAGGATAAGTTGTTTTTAGGAAACCTGGATGCGCGCCGGGATTGGGGACATGCCAAGGATTATGTAGAAGCCATGTACCTGATATTACAGCAGGAAACGCCGCAGGACTACGTCATTGCCACCGGGGTGACCACCACTATTCGGGATTTTGTAAGAATGGCCTTTGCCGAGGTAGGAGTGGAGCTTGAATTTGTAGGGGAGGGCCTGCAGGAAAAAGGAATTGTGTCTTCCTGCTCAAACCCAGACTACCTGCTGGAAACAGGCAGAGAAGTAGTGGCCGTTGATCCCCGGTATTTCCGCCCCACAGAAGTGGAGTTACTCATTGGGGACCCAACCAAGGCCAAAAAGCTGTTGGGGTGGTCACCTAAATATGACCTGCCAGCATTGGTGAAGGAGATGATGGAAGCTGATATTGAGAATTTCCAGCGGGAAAGGATTCTGCAGGAAGCCGGTTACCGGGTAAATAACCAATTTGAATAGATGCATCCAGAGGCCAAAATATATGTGGCAGGCCACAAAGGCCTGGTGGGCTCTGCCATCATGAGAAAACTGGAGCAGGAAGGCTACCAGAATCTCCTGTACCGTACCTCCAGAGAGCTTGATCTCCGGCACCAACAAGAAGTCAATGACTTTTTCGCCGCTGAAAAGCCCGAGTATGTTTTCTTGGCTGCCGCCAAAGTTGGCGGTATTGTGGCCAACAACATACGCAGAGGGGAATTCCTGTATGATAACCTCATGATCCAGAGCAATGTCATCCATGCCTCCTACCAGAACCAGGTGCGCAAACTTCTGTTCCTGGGCTCTTCCTGTATCTACCCCAAGCTGGCGCCCCAACCCCTTAAGGAAGAGTATCTGTTAACCGGCGAGCTGGAGGAAACCAATGAACCCTACGCCATCGCGAAAATAGCGGGCATCAAACTCTGTGATGCTTACAGAAGCCAATACGGGTGCAATTTCATCTCCGTGATGCCCACCAACCTGTATGGTCCCAATGACAACTATGACCTGCAGAACTCCCATGTACTGCCCGCATTGATCCGGAAGTTCATTACCGCTAGGGAGAAACAATCGCCCATGGTGGAGCTTTGGGGAAGTGGTAACCCTAAACGAGAGTTCTTGCATGCCGATGATCTGGCTGATGCCTGTATTTACCTGATGAACACCTATGACGAGCCTGGCCTGATTAATATAGGCGTAGGAGAAGACATTTCTATCCTGGATTTGGCAAAACTGATCCAAAACGTAGTGGGCTATGAAGGCCGCATAGTGCTGGACAAGAGCAAACCCGATGGTACCCCACGCAAACTGTTAGATGTTTCCAGGCTTAAATCCCGTGGATGGGAAGCCAAAATCTCCTTGGAGGATGGTATCCGGAAAGTGTATGAGGAGATTAACGCCTTGTATAGAGTGGAGTGGCAGCAGGAGCTAACAGAAGTGTAAACCACAGAAATAGCAGAAGTTATTTTTTCTCTCTGTCATTAACTGGTTAAGGTTTCCTGCCCTCACTTCATTCTAATCAGAGGCAGCGAAACAGGTGTAGAAAATTAAATTCATGTGATACCTAAACCCAAAACCATGTTGAAGGAAATCCAACCTTATTTGCTTCCAGATGCAGAGATCAAACAGCTTGATAAATACCTGGAATGCCCCATTGAAAATCCCACAGAAGGGTTAAAAGCCAACGCTTATTACTTTAATCACCCTGAGTGGGCAGAAGAGTATCTCACCTACTGTCATAGGAGCGACAGCTTCAGAAGCAGATGGCAAGCCGCCGTTGGCGATTGGACAAACAAAATAGTGTTAGATATTGGTTGCGGACCCGGAAACATCTATGCTACGCTCAAGGGCAAACCCAAGCTTCTGATTGGGGTTGATGTGGCTCCCAAATCTTTGGAACTGGCGGGTGAGCTAGGTTACCTTCCAGTTCTTGCCGATGCCACGCACCTACCGTTTGTTTCTGGTTTTGCTGATATCGTGACATTGAACGCCGCCCTTCATCATTGCGAGGACATGGCCGCCATCTTAAAAGAAGCTGCCCGTCTGGTGAAACCCGGAGGCTTGATTGTAACAGACCATGATCCGCAGTATAGCGCCTGGAATTATAAAGGATTGGCCAAAGTACTATGGGAGGGTCGGCTTATTTTCTACAAGATCACTGGCCATGGTTTCCATAAGACAGATAGCCAGCAGTATTGGGGCTTGAAATGCGAAATCCACCATAAACCGGGGCACGGGGTCACCAAAGAGCTCTTTACAGATACCCTAACGCCAAATGAATTTGAGGTCAAGGTTTTCCCGCACAACCATGAGTTGGGGGCAGAGGTGTTACAGGGCCAGAAAGGCAAGGCGTCGTTGAAATACAGGTTAGGGAACATCTTGTCTGGCCGGGATCCTAATGCCGATGCCAGTGCCCTCTCCCTGATGTGTGTGGCTAAGAAGAAAGAACTGGCGCCTGTAGATTGATTATCCTGCAGTTAAAGATAAAGATGGGGTGGGGCTTTCTGTTTAGAAGCTCCCCCTTTTATAGTGCGAGGCAGTTGGATTGTGGGTGTTATTGGAAAAGTAAAATAAAGCATAGTTAGTAATTGTATTTTGGGGTTTTATAGAATAATAAAGATTTGGTTTAAGAAATAGAGATAGCATATAGTTCTAATTGATAAAGAAATTATATCTAAAAATTAAGTAGTTTCTGTTTGTTGCTCCCCCGCTTATTCTTGGTGTTGAGTCTGATTGTGAATGTTTTGTATAAGATATTATAAGCAGTAGCGTAGCTTTATGAAGACAAGTTTTACTTTCCAGTTATGGAAGTGTATACTCTTGCAGGGTTTTGCATTTTCTTTATTTCTTTTTCCTTTGGTTGGGTCGGCGCAGTTGCCAACCAGTTTCCAAAAAGTAGAACTAATAACAGGCCTTAAGAACTCTATAAACTTTGAGTTCGCGCCAGATGGCAGAATCTTTATTCTGGATAGGTATGGGGAGCTGTTCATTTATAAGCCCAACCTTCAAACAACAGTATCTGCCGGTACTTTAAACGTTTTCCACGACATGGAAGAAGGGCTCTTGGCCATTGCCTTTGACCCTAATTTCACGGTGAATCAGTATGTCTATATACATTATTCACATGCCACCCTTCCAAAGAATAGGGTTTCAAGGTTCCTGATGAACGGTGACAATCTTGATCTCACCTCAGAAAGAGTACTGCTGGAATGGACAAGTGACCGAAACGGGTATTTCCATGCCGCCGGAGACATGGATTTTGATTCAAAAGGGAATTTATACATTGCTATTGGTGATAATTCAAATCACTCACAGTATGCTCCCCTTAATGAAACAAATGCAAACCTAAGTGCTGAAAGAACCTCTTCAAATACTAATGATTTCAGGGGTAAAATCTTAAGGATAAAACCTGAGGCAAATGGGACCTACACTATTCCGGCAGGAAACCTGTTCCCCAACGGAGAGGGTGGTTTACCCGAGATTTACGTAATGGGGGCCAGAAACCCATTTAAAATATTTGTAGACAAAGGCCTTACCGATTGGCTTTTCTGGGGAGAAGTGGGGCCAGATGCGGATGTTGCCAGTGATGCCGGGCCAGAAGGTCTTGATGAGATAAACCTTACCAAAAGTGCGGGCAATTATGGTTGGCCCTATCTCTCAGGTGCTAACCGGCCTTACCTTAATACCTACGCAGAGCCAGATTTCTACTATGATAAAAACAATCCGGTAAACCTCTCCAAATGGAATACAGGCGCAAAAACGTTGCCTCCAGCCCAATCTTCCTGGTTAGACTTTTTTCACCAATGTTACCTGGCAGGCCCCAGATACTACTACAATTCAACACTAAACAACCCTAAGAAGCTGCCTTCAGAGTTCAACCAAGCCTTCTTCTATTTTGACTTCAATCAAAGTAAAATCTGGGTTGTGAAACTAGACGCCACCGGTAAAATCCTGTCAAACCAACCATTCGCGCCAAGTATCACCGGGGCGGGTTTCATGGATTTGAAAATTGGACCAGACGGACAGTTATATATCCTGGAATACGGCGCTGGCTGTTGCCCCGGAAACGTTGGTAGCGGTAAGCTGGTCAGATTAGATTATACCGGAATTGATACAAACAAAAGCCCTGTCGTGGCCCTTAATGCAAGTACTATCTCTGGACCTCTGCCCTTAACGGTTAATTTCTCCAGTGAGGGTACTTCTGACCAGGACGGAGATGCCCTTACCTATGCCTGGGATTTTCAGTCAGATGGGACGGTAGATTCAAACGAGCCAAACCCATCTTTCACCTTTACTCAAAAGTTAAATTATGATGTACAATTACGCGTAACAGATACAAAAGGAGCTACAACCTCAAAATCAATTAAAATTTACGCTGGCAATACCGCGGCCACTTTTAAGTTTAACAGCCCGGTAGATGGCGGCATGATAAGTTGGGAGGATAACCTCAACTATGACATTGTGGTGAATGACGCTGAGGATGGCTCCACCTCCAATGGTACCATAAGCAGCAGTTCTTTAAATCTAGTTCCGGCTTTTGGGCACTTAACCCATTCACATGACGGTATTACCATCAATAATACAAAGGGTACTTTTTACCTGGACCCCAGTGGGCATGATGCTCAGGGACCCGATGATATCTTTTATATTTTCAAGACCAGTTATACAGACAAGGGTGGCTTAACCGCTTTTGATCAGGTTACGGTACACCCTAAAATTATGGAGGCAGAGTATTATGATACTGAGTCAAACACTCGCCTGATAGATAATACAGACCAACTGGGAGGGGCCTCTTATTCAGTAAGGGCTTTGTTGCATGGTTCTTATGTGATGCTGGCGGGTAGAAACCTGAAAAATATTCACTCTGTCTCGTACAGAATTGCTTCCACCTTGGGCGGTACCATTGAGGTGCACCGTGACTCCCCAGATGGGCCTATCCTTAGCACAGTAGTAATCCCTGTTACTGGTAGTTTAGACAGATGGGGAGATGTGACCGGGGCCATCACAGACCCTGGTGGCAAACACGACCTTTATTTTGTATTCAAGAAGCAGGCCGGGGACATCAACCTCTTTGACGTGAATTATATTGAGTTCATTGGGGCCGGTGTTTCAGTAGACATGACGCCACCTGATATATACTCAATCAAGGGCATGTCTAAAAACCAATTCCAGGTGAGGTTTAACGAGGCTCTAGACAAAGCCTCTGCTGAGTCTATCTCTAATTATAGTGTCAGTAACGGGATCAGCATTCTATCGGCGGTCTTGCAGGGAGACCGGAAAACCGTAGTGTTCAATACCACCAGCATTGTGCCCCAGGTACAAAATGTCTTTTCCGTTTTATATAGAAAGAATGAAAGTGGTGTAGTATCAACTACGGTCTTGAATAAAAACTTCACTTTAGATGAGGTATTTATCAGGATTAACTCTGGTGGACCTGCCGTGGAGGTGAATGGTGTGCAATGGTCTAAAAGCCAGTTCCATACTGGGGGTACCAGTGTTACCAAGGCCACTGTGCCCATAGATAATACCACTTCTGACGTAATTTACTTGTCTGAGGTCAACAGCAACTTTACCTACAATATTCCAGTGCCTCAAAGAGGGGTTTATGATGTTAAACTACACTTTGCCGAGTTGGATTACACCAAAACCGGGTCAAGGCTGTTCAATGTTGACATTGAAAACGGGCAATACACGCTTTCCAACTATGACATCTTTGGTAGAGCTGGGTATAGAACAGCACAAATAGAAAGGTTCAATGGTATCCAGGTTAATGATGGTTCTTTGACCATACCTTTCACCGGTGTTCTGGGGAGGGCCAAGGTAAATGCCATTGAGGTGGTCTATGGAAAGGAAACGGTGCAGAAACCCAATATCACCATCACGAACCCTGCAAGTGGCGCCACGGTTGTTCAGCCTTTCAAAATCAACTTCAATGTAAATTACTGGCCTATTGGTGGCCAGACGTCGCATATTCATAAGATAATAGACGGTGTTGATAAAGGCGATGTCATTACCACAACCCCTATTACGGTTGATGGTCTATCCTTGGGGTCTCACACTTTAAAACTTGCGTTGGCAAACGCAGACCATAGCTTAACAGAATACAGCCATGAGATCCAGATCAATGTAGCTTCCCAACTGCTATGTGTTGACAATCCCTTCCCGGTAAAATGGACGGAGCACATCATAGGACCAGACGTTGCTTACCGGTCTGCCTACATTTACCCGGTAGATATCAACAATGATGGGTTCAAGGATATTGTAACTGGCGGATGGTGGTACCGCAACCCCGGAATACCTAACGGAATTTGGACCCAAAACATCATCGGTGCCCCCATGAACAACATGGTGCTTGTTCATGACCTAGACAAGGACGGAGACTTAGATATTTTCGGCTTCCAGGGAAAATACCTTAGCTCACAGATGGCGTGGGCCCAGAATGATGGGAAAGGAAACTTCATTATCCACACCAACATTCCTGGTGGTTTTCCGGCGGGTTCAACCCAGGACAAAACCTTTGTAGCAGGGGCAGCCATTGGTAACTACAATGGGGTGGAGAATATCCAGATTGCGCTATCCTGGAATGGGGCTGACGCAAACAAATTGCCTGTGCAGATGTTGACCGTTCCAGCCAACCCCGCCGCTACTGCCTGGACCATAAAAGACATCATGCCTGTAGGTGTAGGAGAGTCTATTTCTGCCGTTGACATAGACAAAGACGGCGATCTAGACCTTTTCCAAGGGAAAAATTGGCTGAGGAATGACAATGGCTCCTGGACCCAGTTTGCGACAGGGGTCACGCTTCCTTCTAAAATGGAGCGGAATGGATTCTTTGACCTTGACCGGGACGGCGTTCTGGAAGCGGTTGTAACCGAAGATGGGGTTGATAGAGAGATTAGCTGGTTGCAAATTCCTACTGATCCTACCAAAACCTGGACCAGGAAAGTGATAGGCACCGATGTAGATGCCGGTCTTAGTCTGGATGTAGTGGATTTTGACTTTGATGGCGACTTAGATGTGATCACCGGCGAATGGAAAAATGACCACCGGCTGATTGCCTTTGAAAATGATATTTGCGATTCCGGAACCTGGATCAAGCGGATTCTGCATGCAGGCGGCGCTACAACACCAGATCACCATGACGGTACTCAAACGGTAGACCTTGACAATGACGGTGACCTGGATATCATCTCTATTGGCTGGGATAAACGAACCCCACGGATTTTCGTGAATGGTGGAGGCGGTGCTACGAACCAGCCGCCGGTGGTGTCGGCGCCGGTTCCGGACCAGAGCGTGGCGGCGGGGGCGGCCTACGCCTACACCGTGCCGAGCGGGACCT